>NZ_LZSX01000088.1 GCF_001665835.1 Mycobacterium colombiense
GGGGATACGTATGCGAACGCGTCGCCGGATCTGTTCGACTTTTTGAACAACGCGGTGATCACCTCGCGCACGATCAATGCCCAGCAGAAGGATCTGGATCAGGCGCTGTTGGCGGCGGCCGGGTTCGGCAATACCGGTGCGGATCTGTTCAACAAGGGTGGCCCGTACCTGGCGCGCGGCGCCGCCGACCTGATCCCGACGGCGCAGCTGCTGGACACCTACAGCCCGGAAATCTATTGCCTGATGCGCAGCGAACACGATGCGCTGCCCGCCACCGGTGCCTCCGAGGGCGGATTCAACGGCTACTCGTTGAACATGGACACCGAGGTGCTCTCCGGGCTGGGACTGATCGCGAACCCGGTGTCCGCGGTGCCCGTCATCGCGTCGCTGGTGGGCGGCATCGCCGGAGTGGTCGGCGGCGCGCCCAACCCCTATATCTATCCCGAGAACCTGCCGCGGGTGAACGCGCGTGGCGGGCCGGGCGGCGCCCCGGGATGCTGGCAGAAGATCACCCGCGATCTGTGGCCCGCGCCCGAGCTGATCATGGACACCGGCAACAGCATCGCGCCCTACAACCACCTGGACACCGGATCGCCGTATGCGATCGAATACGTCTGGGGCCGCCAGGTCGGCGACAACACGATCAACCCGTAGGGAGTGCGCTGGTCGACGCCGGTTGTGAGAATGCTTACCAGGCAGCCCAATTCGACCCGACTCAAGCCTGGGAGGCCGCCTCCGCCCGAGCGCTGGCCTTCACGTCACGCCCCGCTCCGGCCGACATGGAGGCGGCCTCGCCGCGAGCCAAGCCGACCGTCGCAACGATCACCACGACGAGCGTCACCGCGAGGACAAACCACTCCCAGCCGCCGGCTTGCAACGTCTCCGCGAGCACGATGATGCCGAGGATCCCACCCACCACGGGCTTCGCCACGATGATCGTCGGCAGCGAGGCGGTGAGCGCGCCGGCTCGATAGGCCGATTGGTGATAGATCATTCCGGCGACCCCGCAGGACACCAGGGCGTACAGCTCGAAGCTTTGCCACACCTGCCCGGGGTGGTGTTCCAGGATGTCGACGACGCCCTTCATCAGGACCGCGAACACTGCTAACAAGGTGCCCGCCACCGCCGCCAGCAGCAGCGCCGCGACCGGGCGATCCGACCAGATACGCGCCCCCAGCAAACCCAGCAGCAACAGTGGGCCGATCACCACGGCCACCACGACCCACGTGTGCAGCGGCGCCCGCTGCTGGCCGCCGGTCGGGTCTCCGACCGCGATGAGCGCGGCCAGCGCCACCGCCAGCACCAGCGCCCAGGTCCACTCCCGCCGGGTGATGGGGTTACCGGTCATCCGCGTGTAGATCGGCAGGGCGAACAAGAGTGCCGTCACCTGCAACGACATCACCAGCAATACCGAGCCCTTGTCCAGCGCGGCGGCCAGCAGTACGTAGCTGCCGATGTCGCCCAAACCGCCCAGCCACCAACGCTTGTCGCGCAGCAGCATGCCGAACAGCGTCAGGTGGCCCACCCGTTTGTCGGTGACCTCCTGAGCGGAACGTTGCCGGACCACGTTGCCGATCGCGGACGCCAGCGCGGCGCACAGCGCGAGAACGGCCGCCAGATTCGCGTCCGACATGGCATTACCTCCTCGCTGGGTGCGGTTGCGCTACTGATCCAATCTAGCCGCGCCCCGCGCGGGGGGCGTGCCGCAGGGTTGCCCGGGCGGCAGGGCGGGGTGGCCGGGACGCCTCAGAGCGGGAATTTCGTCCCGGTGAGCCGCTCGGAAAGTTCCCAAAGGGCGGTGGCGGTGCCGGCGCGCTTTGCCGGCCAGTTGCGCCACGTCGGCTGGGTGCGGCCGTACAGTCCGAATCGCGGGCCGACGAAGGTGTCGCCCGGCAAATCCTGCGAGACCGCGTACAACGTCTGGCGGGCGCCGAAGTCGGCGTCGGTGGACACGATCCGGTCGACCGCCAGGACCGCCGCGTCGCCCAGCTTGCGGCCGGAGTTTCCCTGCAGGTTGGTGTGCGACCAGCCGGGGTGGGCGGCCAGCGCGCGCAGCGACGTGGGGACGCCGTCCAAGCGCCGCTGCAGCTCCTTGGTGAACAGCAGGTTGGCCAGCTTCGACTGGCTGTAGGCCAGCCAGGCCGAATACGGCCGGGACTGAAAGTTGAGGTCTTTGAGGCTGATGTAACCGAAATGGTGCATCAGCGAGGACACCGTCACCACGCGGTCGGTCAGCTTGGGCAACAGCAGGTTGGTCAACGCGAAGTGGCCGAGGTGGTTGGTGCCGATCTGGCCCTCGAAGCCGTCGACGGTGACCGCGTGCTTGGTGGCCATGATGCCGGCGTTGTTGATCAAGACGTCGACCGATTCGATGTCCTCGGCAAAGCGCCGCACAGCGGACAGGTCTTGCAGGTCGAGCTGGCGCACCTCGGCTGTCCCGGCCGTCCTCCCGGTTGCCGAACCGGTCATGCGTGCGGCGGCGGCCCGGCCCTTGTCGGTGTTGCGGACGGCCAGGATGACGTGGCCGCCGACCCGAACCAACTCGCGGGCGGTGATCTCGCCCAGCCCGGCGTTGGCCCCGGTGATGATGACGGTTCGTCCGGCGAACGAGGGCAGCTCCGCTGCGGTCCAATCGGGCATGGCAAACACCCTAACTTCGCAATTGCGACGGGGGTCTCCGGGCCGCGGCGTCGTGCGGCCGTGTGCGGGAGCGTTACTGGTGCACCGGTACGCCCGGGTATCGTGCCTGGGATGACCAGCGAGATCCCACCTGAGCGATTGCCCGAAGGGCGGAATTTTGTCGGGCACGCATCGGGGATCGCCGGATGTATCTAGGCGTCATCGTCAATCCGAAAGCGCGGAAGAATCGCGCCGCTTCCGCCGACCGCATCGCCGAACTGCGTCGCATCGTCGGCTCCCGCGGCGAGGTCCACGAGACCAACTCGATCGAAGAGCTTCGCGACGCCATCCGCCAGCTCGCGCCACGGGTCAGCCACCTGGTGGGCGACGGCGGTGACGGCGCACTGCACTGGTTGATCAACGAGATCGAGCGCTGCATCAGCGATCCGCAACGCTGGCCCGCGTTCGTCCCGACCAATGGCGGCAGCGTCAACGCCGTCGCACGCAAGGCCCGGGTGCGCGGGCGGCCCGAAGGGATCATCCGTGCGCTGACCGCCGCCGCCGAGGCGGATCGACCACCGCCCGACGTGAGCCTGGACACGTTGGTGCTCGACGGCGAAACCGCCGACGGCGCGGCGTTTCACCGGCTCTGCTTCGGGCTGGCGGCCGGCGGCGTCGGAAACCGGTTCTACGACCGGTATTACGACTCACCCGATCACGGCCGGCTGGCCGTCGCCCGGGTGATCGGCCGCAGCTTCGGCGACTACATCACCTCCAAGGTCGCCCCCGGCCGCGTCAAGACGCCGAATTACGCCTCCATCCTGTTCACTCCGACGCGAGCGCGCGTGGTCATCGACGGCGACGAGGTCCCGTCGCGCACGCACAGCCTGCTGCACGCCGGCGCGATCGACCTGCGTATCGGTGGCCCATTTCGGTTGTTCCCCAAGGCTTCCGAGCCCGGTGCGCTGCATTTTCAGGCCGGAAACCTGCGGCCATCCAGGATCGTGGCGCAGCTCCCGACGGCCCTGACCAACGGCATGCTGCGCGGCGAAGGGCTACGCGATGTCATCGGCCACGAGATGATCATCGAAGCCGAGGACGAGCCGCTGTCGCCCATCATCGACGGCGAGCGTTTCCTCGGCATCGTGAAACTTGTGGCCCGCGCGGGCCCGCGGATCCGCATCGCCCGGCCCACGTAGCCGGCTTCGGCCGGCGCCCGTCGCGCGGATCGGCCCGGCAAGCTGCTGGTGCGGCGGCGCGGCCGGCTCCGACTGCTTGCCGGGTCGCCGAACCGCGTCAGAAATTGCGCTTTTCGCTTTGCAATATCGTCAATAGGGGTGACGAAGGTAAAAGTCTTATTTTGAGTCGGGTGCGCGTTGGATGGCGAATAGTAAATGTGTGAATTCGTAGATACGTAGTTCAGTATTTCATGTCGAAGATCGGACGTAATGCCTGGTCACTCATCACTGAGATACTGAAGTACGTATGCGCGTAGATCAGCATCCGTGCAATTAATTTCGGCTTCTAAGTTTATCCTGTGAATGTAGTGTGCGATGGCCATTAATGCTGGTCGACGTTTTGCTCGGGGCGGGCGCAGGGCGCTACATTGGTTTTATATTCACGACGGAAGTCGCTCTCGGGCTAAGCCAACCTGGAAGGGGGATCACTCCTACGATGGAGACGCTGATCGATTACCTGCAGATGTGGGAAGCGCAGAAGCCGGACCAGACCCTTTTCCGGTTTGTCGACGCCGACGGCCGCGAACTCGAGCACTACACCTACCAGGCCTTCGCCGAACGCACCCGCGAGCTGGCCGCCTACCTGTCCCAAGAGGCCGGCCTCAAGTCGGGCGATCGTGCGCTGCTGGTCTACCCGCCCGGTCTGGAGATGATCGCGGCGCTGTATGCGTGCGCGCGCATCGGGGTGATCGCCGTTCCGGTCAGCCCTCCCTTGCCGATGTCCTTCGATTCCGGACTCGCCAAGCTCAGCTTCGTCGCCCGCGACTGCCGGGCCGTGGCCGTGCTGTCGACGAAGCAGTTCGAGTACGACTTCCGCCAGCTGCTGGGCCAGCGCCCTGGCGAGCAGGTCTGGACGGGCGGCTCCGACGCAGGCCTGCCGGAGCTGCCGTGGTACGCGACCGACGGCGCGCAGGACTTCGGCGGCGCCCCGGTCGCGGACACTCCCGGCGAGGTGCTCTTCCTGCAGTACACATCGGGCTCTACCAGCGACCCCAAGGGTGTGATCGTCACCCACGCCAACATCATCGCCAACGGTTTCGCCTTCAGCGGCGGCGAAGTGGTCGTGGCCTCCTGGCTGCCGCAACACCACGACATGGGGTTGATCTCGGCCTACATGTTCGTCGTGCTGCTGGGCGGGACCACACATGCGATGTCGCCCCTGGACTTCCTCGCCCGGCCGTCGTCCTGGCTTCGGCTGATCAGCGACGTGCACGCCACGCACACGCCGGGACCCAACTTCGCGCTCGAGTACTGCCTGCGCGAGGACAAGCTGCCCGCCTCCGAATTGGCCGGCGTCGACCTGATCAGTCTCGAATGCATCGTGGTGGGCGCAGAGCCGCTGCGCGCCAACACCTTCGCTCGCTTCCGGCAGCGGTTCGCCGAGTACGGTCTGCGGCCCGAGGCGCTGACCGGCGCTTACGGCATGGCCGAATTCACCCTGACCGTGTCGATCCGCGGGCGCCAGACCATTGCGGTGAACAAGCGTGGGCTGGAGAAGAACATCGCTCGTGTCGAAAAGGCGCTGCCCGAAAACAGCAACCAGGTCACGTTGGTCAGCTGCGGCAAGCCCATCGAGGGAGCCCTGGTTCGCATCGTCGATCCGGATTCGCGGCAGGCGTTGCCCGACGGCCGGGTCGGTGAGGTCTGGCTGGCCGGACTTTCCAAGGGGGCCGGGTATTGGAACCGACCGGAGCTCACCGCGGAGATTTTCGGCGCACGCGTCGCCGGCGATGACGAGCACACCTACCTGCGGACCGGCGATCTGGGCTTCCTTTACGAAGGCGAGCTGTTCGTCTGCGGCCGTAGCAAGGACCTGATCATCGTCCGCGGCGTCAACTGCTACCCCTCCGACATCGAAGCCGTCGTCGAGCGCACCGCCGCGCAGGTCCGTAAGGGCTGCATCGCCGCCTTCTCTGTCGAG
Source organism: Mycobacterium colombiense (assembly GCF_001665835.1). Classification (GTDB taxonomy): domain Bacteria; phylum Actinomycetota; class Actinomycetes; order Mycobacteriales; family Mycobacteriaceae; genus Mycobacterium; species Mycobacterium colombiense_A. The sequence continues at coordinate 5,779 of NZ_LZSX01000088.1, forward strand.
CACGATGAGTCCGAAGCGCTGATCGTCGTCGCCGAGGTGCGTGACGAGCACAACCTTCCGGACGCCAAGGCCGTGGCCCGCGCGATCCGGCGGCACTGCCACATCGACCCGCACGCGATCGTGTTCGCACCGCCGCGCAGCATTCCCAAGACCACGTCGGGCAAGATCCGGCGCTCGTCGACACGCCAGCTGTGGCTGGACGACAAGCTACCCACCTTCACCAGCTGGATCAACCAGTCGGCCAACCGGACTCACGATGGCCTGGCTGCCGGCGCGGGTCCGCTGGAGCGCTTCCGCAATCTCATCGAGAGCTACGACCTCAGCGGCGACGAGGACTGCTCCTTCGCCGATCTGGGCATCGACTCGCTGGCGCTGGCCGAACTCCGCACCGACCTGCAGGCGCTGCTGGAGGAGAACGGCGCGGGGGAGCTGGCCGAAGAGGTGAACACCCGCCTGTTGCAGCGGCTGACGGTGTCCGAATTCTTCGGGCTGATAAGCCAATTCGGCGAGGGATCCGGGCAGCCGCTCGAAGCCCTGCGCCGGGCGCTGGATCAGATCTCCGCCGAGTACGAGGCCCACGAGGCCGCCCAGATGCGCGCCGACGCGGCACTGCCGCTGCCGGAACTGGCACCCGCGCGGCCGGGTGAGCCCACCGACCTCCTGCTCACTGGGGCGACCGGCTTCCTGGGGCCGTTCCTGGTGAGCAGCCTGCTGATGCGGACCTCCTACACGGTGCACGCCCTGGTGCGCGCCACGGACGCCGCGCACGGCCTGGACCGCATCGTCGCATCGCTGCGCCGCGCCCAGCTGTGGACGCCGGCGCTGGAAGCCGACGTCCGCGCACGGGTCCGCATCATCTGCGGCGATCTCGCCGAGCCCGCGCTGGGCATCGGTGAGGCGGCCTTCCAACAGCTGGCGCAGCACGTCGACGCCGTCGTGCACAACGGCGCGCTGGTCAACTACGTCCGCACCTACGATGCCCTGCGCCCCGCCAACGTGGAGGGCACCCGCGAGCTGTTGCGGCTGGCAATGACCAACCACCGCAAGGCTTTCCACCTCGTCTCCAGCACATTCATCTACGGCTGGAGTACCGAGCCGGTGGTCGGGGAGTGGGACGCCAACGAAAAGATGGCCGGCCTGGACTTCGGCTACTCGCAGACCAAGTGGGTCGGCGAGCAGCTGGCACTGGCCGCGCAGCGCAAGGGACTCGACGTCCGCATCTACCGGCCCTCGCTGATCTCGCCGACCCGCGCGGGCTTCGGCAGCCAGGACGACATCCTGGTGCGGCTGACGGCGTTCATGATCGAGCACGGCGTCGCCGTCAACGCGCTCAACCAGATCAGTCTGCTGCCGGCGGACTTGATCGCGGATCACATCGTCACGCTGATGGGCCTGCCGGACGAGTCGGGCAGCGTCTTCAACATGACCGCGGACGACTACTACAACCTCACCGACGTCACCAGGATCCTGTCCGAGCGGTACGGGTATCGCTTCGAGTACCACGACATCCCGTCGTTCACCGAGCAGCTGAACCGCCGCTGCACGCCGAACGACCAGATGTACCCGCTGGTCGACTTCCTCACCCGGTCGGCGGACAAGATCGCGGCGATGCGGGACAAGCGCTACGACAACACGCAGTACCGCCACCGGCGGGAGCTGACGAATGTCGGGCTGCGCGAGCCGGCCCTGACCGAAACGGTCGATCATCTGGTCCGGTTCCTGCGCAGCGAGCGTTTGATCACTGAGGTGGAGGACGAGGCGCAGCGCAGCGCCTAGCCTTAGGATCTGGCGACGGAAAGGGGTGGCGACGATGTTCACCGTCGATGACAAGGCAACGGGCCCGCACGACGCTTCGCTCGACCACGAGCGGATTGTCCTGCAGGCGCGTGACGTCGACTTCGACTGGTCGACGCTGCCGTTCTACTACGTCCCCAACGAGCCCTTCACCACCCACTTCTGCAACGTGCTGCACCTGTTGCTGCCGGCGGGTGAGGAGTTCATCGTCGAGGCCTTCAAGGACACCTTGCCGCTGATCAAAGACGATCAACTGCGGCGCGATGTGCAGGGATTCATCAGCCAGGAGGCCATGCATTCCCAGGCGCACGCGGGGGTGCTCGGACATTTCGCGGTCAAAGACATCGACGTGACCCCGTTCACCGACCAAATGCGTTGGCTGTTCACCCAACTCATCGGCGACCGGCCGCGGTGGAGTCCGCGCCGGCGCCAAAGCTGGTTGCTCGAGCGGGTATCGATGGTGGCCGCACTCGAGCACTACACCGCCATCCTGGGCGAATGGATTCTCGACACCCCGCAGCACGACGCCATGGGCACCGACCCGGTGATGCTGGATCTGTTGCGCTGGCACGGCGCCGAGGAAGTCGAGCACAAAGCGGTCGCCTTCGACACCATGAAGCATCTGCGCGCGGGGTACTGGCGGCAGGTGCGCACCCAGCTGCTGATCACACCGGCGCTGCTGTGGTTGTTCGTCCGCGGCGTGCGGTTCATGTACTCCGTCGACCCCTACCTGCCGCCCGGCACCAAGCCGCGCTGGCGGGACTACTTCCGCGCTGCACGCCGGGGTTTGGTGCCCGGGCCATTCCAGTTCCTGCGGGTCATCGGCGCCTACTACACCCCGAGTTTCCATCCCTCCCAGCTGGGCGGGGTGGGCCGCGCGGTCGACTACCTGGCCCGCTCACCCGCGGCCCGCGCGTCGCACTGACGATGACGACCGAAGTGGCTTCAACCACGGTCGCCGCCTGCGACGGCGTGCGACTGGCGGTGCACACCTACACCGACATCGATCCCGGGCGTCCCACCATCCTGGCCATCCACGGCTACCCGGACAACCACCACGTGTGGGACGGGGTGGCAACGACATTGGGTCGCCGATTCAACGTCGTGGCGTACGACGTGCGTGGCGCCGGCCAATCCTCAACGCCGGCAGACCGTTCGGGGTATCGGCTCCCACAGCTGGTCGCCGACGTCGGCGCGGTGATCGAGCGCCTGGGCGTGAACAACGTGCACCTGCTGGCCCACGACTGGGGGTCGATCCAGGCCTGGGCAGCGGTCACCGACGACGCGGTAATGGGCAAGATCGCCTCGTTCACATCGGTCTCCGGGCCCCACCTGAATTACGCGGGCAAGTTCCTGCGGTCAGCGCGCACGCCGCAGGCGCTTTTCGACGTGGCCAAGCAGATCCTGGCCTCGTCCTACATCTGGTTCTTCCTCTGCCCGGGTGTACCGGAGCTGGCGATCCGGTCTCGGGCGACGGTGAAAGTCTTTGAGGCAGTTGAGCGCATCGGTGGATCGGGCACTCGCGGCGGGCGCGGTGCGGCGTACCGCTCCGCCGATGACTACCTCAACGGGCTGAACCTGTACCGCGCGAACATGCCGGCACCGATCCTGTCACCCCCCGCGCAATTGCCGCAGACCACCGTTCCGGTGCAGGTACTGGTAGCACGCCAGGACTATTTCGTATCGCCTGCCCTGCAACGGTTTACCGGGTCCATTCCGCAGGGCAGCAGGGTCGTCTCGATCGAGGGCGGCCACTGGGTGGTCACCGCGTACCCCGACGTCATCGCCCGGCTCACCGGCGAGTGGGTCGACCTGATCGCCCAGTCCACCGACCGTCGCGGCCTCGGCCGGATGTGAGGATGATTGTGGCACAGACTATTTGGAACGGCATTCCGGCCGACTTGTACGGCCGCCGCAGACGTGACCGGATGTACACCGCGTTGTACGGGGTCGGTGCGTTGTTCGGCGGCTTGGCGTCGGCGTCGCGGTGGACGTCCTCACGGGTGCAGTCCGTGCAGCGCACCACCACCGCGGTCGTCACCGACCGCGAACTGGTGGCGCCCGATGTGGTCGCGTTGACGCTGGCCGACCCGGCCGGGGGATTGTTGCCGTCCTGGACACCCGGCGCGCATATCGACGTTCGGCTGCCATCGGGGCGCCGCCGGCAGTACTCGCTGTGCGGTTCGCCCGGCCGGCGCACCGACTACCGCATCGCGGTGCGCCGCATCGCCGAGGGCGGTGGTGGCTCGATCGAAATGCACGAGACCTTCAAGGTGGGCGATAAATTCGAGTTCGAAGGGCCGCGCAACGCGTTCTATCTCGTCACCGACGAGCGCGAGGTGTTGTTCGTGATCGGCGGCATCGGGGTGACACCGATCCTGCCCATGATCCAGACGGCCCAGCAGCGCGGAATCAATTGGCGCGCCGTGTATGCCGGTCGCAGCCGGGAGTACATGCCGCTGCTCGACGAGGTGCTGGCGGTGGACCCGGATCGGCTCACCGTGTGGGCCGACGACGAGCGCGGCCGATGGCCCACCGCGTCCGACTTGCTTGCCGACGCCGGGCCGACGACGGCCGTCTACGTGTGTGGCCCCACCGCCATGCTGGAATCGGTGCGCACCGCGCGTAACGAACACGCCGATGCGCCGCTGCATTACGAACGTTTCGGCCCTCCGCCGGTGGTCGACGGGGCTCCCTTCGAGCTGGAGCTGGCCCGCTCGCAGCGGGTGCTCAAAGTGCCGGAGAACAGGTCGGCGCTCGACGTCATGCTCGACCGCGATTCGACCACCGCGTACTCCTGCCAGCAGGGGTTCTGCGGCACCTGCAAGGTGAAAGTGCTTGGCGGGCAGGTCGATCGCCGCGGGCGTACCGCGGAGGGTGACGACGAAATGCTGGTCTGCGTTTCCCGCGCGAAATCCGGACGAGTGGTGATCGACGCCTGAGCGCTCAGATGCGCCACGTTTGACCCCGCACCGTGCAAAATGGCCACGTGCAGGGATTCGGCTTTCACACCTTGGCGCTGCTGACCGCTGTCGGGCTCGCCGGTCCGGCGTTGGCGTCCGTGCCGCGCCTGCGGATACCGGTGATCGTCGGCGAACTCATCGCGGGTCTGATCATCGGCAAAACGGGTTTCGGCGTCGTCGATGCCACCGATCCGACCTTCCAATTGTTCGCCAACATCGGCTTCGCGCTGGTGATGTTCGTGGTGGGCAGCCATGTCCCGGTCCGCGACCCCGCGATGCGTTCGGCTGTGCCGAAGGCGTTGGCACGGGCGGTCCTGGCCGGCGCCGCGGCGGCCGCCCTGGGGTTCGGGCTGGCCACGCAATTCGGCACTGGACACGCGGCGCTCTACGCCGTGCTGATGGCCTCGTCCTCGGCGGCCATGACGTTGCCGATGATCGACTCGCTGAGTTTGCGAGGCCCGGAGGTGCTGTCCGTAACCGCGCAGATCGCCATCGCTAACGCGGCGTGTATCGTGTTGCTGCCCTTGGTGATTGACTTCCGTCACGCAGCGACGGCGGCGCTGGGCGGGTTGGCGATCACGGGCTGCGCGGTGCTGCTTTTCGTGGTGCTGCGCCGGGTCGACCGCCGGGGCTGGCGGCAGCGCATGCACGACTACTCACACCGGAATCGGCTGGCGCTGGAACTGCGGATCGACCTGCTGGTGCTGTTCGGGCTGGCGATGCTGGCCGTCAGCACCGACGTGTCGATAATGCTGGCGGGCTTCGCGCTGGGTCTGGTGATCGCCATGGTCGGCGAACCCCGGCGGCTGGCGCGCCAGTTGTTCGGCATCACCGAGGGTTTCTTCAGCCCGGTGTTCTTCGTCTGGCTCGGCGCCTCGCTGCAGGTGCGCGAGCTGGGATCGCAGCCGAAATACATTCTGCTCGGTATCGGCCTGGGGCTGGGCGGTGTGCTGGCGCATTGCGTGGCGAGGCTGCTCGGCCAGCCGCTCACGTATGCGGTGATGTCCTCCACGCAGCTCGGTGTGGCGGTGGCCGCCGCCACCATCGGCACCCAGCAGCACCTGCTGGCCCCGGGCGAAGCGTCGGCGTTGATGTTCGGCTCCCTGCTGACCATCGCCTGCACATCGATCGCGGGCGCGATCGCCGCGCGCGGCCAGGGCGCCGCCGAGCCGGGGGAGCGCGCCAAGGCCGCCAAGCCCGTTCGATAAGACGATTGGGCCCGCCGGCCGTTGGCCGTTGCGGTCATGCTTAGGCGATGCCGAAGAAATCGCTACTGGCGCCGGCGCAACCGGAATCCGGGTCGGGGGAGTACGCGCTGGGGACGTTGGCGGGCCGCCGCGCTGAGCATGGCCGTGATCGCGCCCGCGGCGTGGTACGGGCTGGGCGAACTGCGGACGAGTTTGGCGGGTCTCAGAAGTCACGGCCTTTGGGATCAGCCGCCCTGGCCAGTCTGCTGGGTCGAGGCGCAACGCTCCCCGCGCTAGCATCCCTGTATGAGAAGGGCTTTCGTCGTTACGTTCGCGGTCGGGTTGATCGTCGCGCTGTTCGGTCTGATCTGGGCGCTCCAGGGATTCGGAGTGCTTGGTGGTAGCCCGATGAGCAACACCACGACCTGGTCCATCATTGGTCCGATCACGATGCTGATCGGCCTCGTGATTGCGGTATTCAGTTGGCGGAAACTCTCGTCGAAATAGTGCTTCACGTCTAAGCCACGGTGAAGTTCACGGTGTGCCAGCCGGTGGCGCCGTCGGGGACGGTACCGACCCGATCTGCCGTTTGGACGGCTCCGGTGTTGTCGGTGGCGCGCACGGTGATGGTGTGTTTCCCGGGGCTTGTTGTCTGCCAGGGGAAGCGCCACAATCGCCATGTCTCGTTGGAATAGCTCGCACCCTGTTCAGCGGGCTGCCACACGCCATCGTCGATGAGGACCTCCACGGCCCGCACGCCACGATTCTGTGCCCACGCGACACCACCGAACACCACGGGCCCCATCGGCACCTTCTGACCACCTTTCGGCACGTCGATCCGCGACTCCGTCTTGATGGGCGCACGCGGTGCCCAGCCCTGCCGCGTCCAGTACGCCTCTGCTCTGTCATAGCGGGTCAGCTCCATCTCGACGACCCACTTGGTGGCCGACACGTACCCATAGAGCCCGGGTACTACCAGCCGGGCCGGGTAGCCATGCTCGATGGGTAGCGGCTGACCGTTGAGGCCGACCGCCAGGATCGCGTCGCGGCCATCGGTAAGCGCCTCCACTGGCGTGCCGGCGGTGAACCCATCGATCGACGTCGAAAGCACCATATCGGCATCCGGGTGCACACCGGCCGCGGCCAGCAGATCCGCCACCCGGTAGCCGGCCCAGACGCCCGTCGAAATCAAGTTGCCTCCAATAGGATTCGACACGCACGTTAGCGTCGTCACCATTTCGACGACGTCGAAGTGGGCGAGGTCATCGAAGGTGTAGGTGGCTTCGCGGTCCACCATGCCGTGGATGCGCAGCCGCCAGTCGGCGTGGCTGAGTTGGGGAACAATGAGTGCGGTGTCCACCCGATAAAAGTCGGCGCTGGGCGTGATAAAGCTCGGCAGCGCAACGCCGTTCGGTTGCGCATCAGCAGGTATTGGTGGCGCCGATGTGCGCGGTCGGGGAAGTGTGAAGCTGTTGCGGTCGGCGGCCACCGAATGCACCAGCCGCGTGGTGACCGCACCCGCCAGGCCAGTCACTACTCCGAATCCGAGCAATCCGAACACGACCAACCTGCGCCTGCCGGTATCCGGCTCGACGTGGATCGGGCTGTCTTCGGGGCTTTCCAGGCCGGCCCAGAACCGACGGGTGAGCAAGCGTAGGGTCGCCACGCCGCCGGCCGCGGCGGCGACGGTGGGAATCGTGTCGAGTGCTGTCGCGCCCTGCCGCGACAGCACTGCGATGCATCCCAGGACGCCTGCCGCGGCGATCGCGGCGCTGCCGAGCGGGCGGCGCCGAGTCTCGAGCGTCCCCGCGACTGCAGCGATCGTAGCGATCGCCACGAGCACGACGACGGCCACGAACAGTTTGTCCAGAGAGCCCAGGGTCTGGATCGCCCACTCTTTGATGGGCCCCGGTGTCAGGTCGACGACCGCTGAGCCGATCGCAGTACGCGCATCGGCCCGCGCGCCGAACGGGATTCCCACCAGCTGGGCCACCCCGAGCGAGACGGACGCGGCGGCGATCCCGGCGATCATCCGCTCATTGGACGGGGTGAAAGCCATCGGAGCTACTGTACTCGCGTTCTGCTCAAAGACTGCAAACACCTTGCCGTGCAGTCGAACCGGCGACACCGGCCTGCTGACATCGGCCGCGGCTCGGTCCTGGCGACCTCGCCTGCCGCTGACTGGCAACTAAGCCGACCGCCGGCCCTCCCCCGTCGGCGATGCCGTGACGGCGCTCGGTCGGGAGGCATGCCGATCTTGTCTCGTAATAGACGAGTTTGGAGGGTCTCAAAAGTCACTCGCAGGCTTCTAGTCGGTCTGCAACGTCAGAAAGCTGCAGTGCTTACTCACGCTTCCGTTAAGTGACGAACGCGCGCAGGATGGAGGGTTGGGGTCTCACAAGGACGAGAATGGAGCGAGCGATGAAGGCGAATGTCGGCGACTACCTCGTGGTGAAGGGCACAACCACCGAACGGCATGATCAACATGCTGAGATCATCGGGGTGCGCTCTCAAGACGGCTCTCCGCCATACGTAGTGCGTTGGCTGGTGACCGGGCACGAGGCGACGGTGTACCCCGGGTCTGACGCGGTGGTCGTCACCGCTGCCGAGCACACAGAAGCCTCACGACGCGCTGCTGCGCGGGCCGGCCACGCCGCGACATAGACACACAACGGTCCCGTGAGATTTATTGGGCCAGCGAGTAATTCGACGCGAGTCAGCGTGTGCGGGCCAACATCGCCAGCTCGCCCGTATTGGGCAGCGCTTCGCGCACGACGGTGCCTCGGGGGCGCACGTCGTGAAAAGGGTCACGCGGCCGTTTGAACGCTACCCGTTCAGCCGGAATACCGACCTGCGATGCGTGTGTGGACTTTCAGACCGCTGGCGTCGTCGGGGGTCTGTGGCGGGTCCAGCTTCGGCACCTCGCTTTTCGAAGCCGCGGCCGAGGTGGAGGGCATAGCGGCTTCGTCGCCAGGGCTCTCGGATGCTTCCGGTGTTGCCCGTTCCAAGAACCGGAGCAATTCGACGGGGAATGGAAGCACCAAGGTGGAGTTCTTCTCCGCAGCGACCTCGACCACGGTTTCCAAGAGCCGCAACTGAAGCGCAGCCGGGTGCGCGGTCATCTTCTCGGCCGCTTGAGCCAGTTTTTCAGACGCCTGCAATTCGCCGTCGGCGGTGATCACCCGAGCCCGCCGCTCACGCTCCGCCTCGGCTTGGCGCGCGATCGACCGCTTCATCGAATCCGGCAGTACTACATCCTTAATTTCCACGCGGTCGATGTGAATACCCCAGCCCACCGCGGGGCTGTCGATCATCAACTCCAGGCCCTGATTGAGACCCTCGCGGTTGCAGAGCAGGTCGTCCAGGTCGCTTTTGCCGATGATCGAACGCAGCGATGTCTGCGCGACCTGGCCAATAGCGGACACATAGTCCTGTACGTCGACGACCACACGCACCGGATCCGCAACATTGAAATAGATGACAGCATCCACACGAACGGTCACGTTGTCACGGGTGATGCCATCCTGGGCGGGCACCGGCATCGTGATGATCTGCATGTTCACCTTCGCGAGGCGATCGGCGATTGGGATCAGCAGCGTGAGCCCCGGTCCACGGATACCGGTTTGCACACGTCCGAAACGAAAGACGACGCCTCGTTCGAATTGCTTGACGACCCGAACGTTGGTGCCCAGCCAGAGCACACCAAGGCCGAACGCTGCGGCTAGTGCGTAAAGGATGATCATTATTTCCTCCACTTCCGCCTCGGCAAGACCCGTCGGTACTTCTCGGCGAGTGCGGGCAACTCACGGCCGATGAACCGTCGACACCCTTCCAGTATGGGCCGATCACCCGCGACGTGCTCGGATCCCGATAGGGGCCATGGCTTTGCCCTCGTTGTGCGCGTGGGCATCGCATCACACACTCGCCGCGCATCCCTCACCCTTGGTGGTGACGATGCGCAGCCTCGCTCTCGGCGGATGGCCTCGCGGCGGACCGGCCAGAGATATTGGCCAAAAGTCCCTTGAGCTAGAGCCGTCGTGCCCTCGCGGGACCGCCGAGAACGCGTGATCGTGGATACCGGCAAGGCGCTAGGCGAGAGGGGACGGGTATGGACACCCGCTTTCCGGACGCCGGAACGATCCGGACGGCCCTGACTTTGGCATCGCGCGCCCCGTCGGTGCACAACACCCAGCCGTGGCGGTGGCGCGTCGATGCGACGAGCCTGCAGCTATACGCCGATCCCGGCCGGCAACTGCCCAACACCGACCCCGATGGCCGCGACCTGATCCTGAGTTGCGGCACGGCGCTGCATCACTGCGTTGCGGCGTTCGCGTCGGTGGGATGGTGTTCCCGGGTGAGCCGGCTGCCGAACGCCGACGACCCCACCCACCTCGCCACGATCGAGCTTTCCCCTCAGGTCGCCGATTACGTCGACGTCGCACTCGCGGCCGCCATCCCGCGGCGGCGCACCGATCGGCGCCACTACAGCTCCTGGCCGGTGCCCGTGGGTGACATCGCGCTGATGGCGGCCCGCGCCGCCCGCACCGGCGTCACTCTGTGCCAGGTGGAAGACGTCGACAGGCTGCACGGCATCGTCGCCGAATCCGTCCGCGATCACCTGACCCAGGACTATCTCGCCGAGCTCACGGCGTGGAGCGGGCGCTACTTCTCGGTCGCGGGCGTTCCGGCCCGCAATGCGCCGATATCCGATCCGGATGCCAAGATCCCGAGTCGCCTGTTCGCCGGTGCGGTCCTGCCGATGGCACCGGATTCGTCCTCGGCCGACGACAACGCCGTGGTACTCGCGCTCGGCACCCGCCACGACGACCGGCTGGCGCAGCTGCGTGCCGGGGAAGCCACCAGCGTCGCGCTGCTCACCGCGACGTCGACGGGACTGGCCAGTTGCCCGGTCACCGAACCCCTGGAGATGGCCGCGACCCGCGAAGCGGTCCGCTCCGACATCTTTGGCGACAACAACTACCCGCAGATGCTGCTTCGGGTGGGCTGGGCGCCGATCAACGCCGACCCGCTGCCGGCGACGCCGCGACGCGACCTCGGCGACTTCGTCGAATGGGCGAACTGATCGCGGGCGCTAAACGTCACCCGGCGGTGACCCTAACTGGAACCGCCGGCCGGTGACGCTATGCGGAACGATGCGCACATAGTGCGTCTTTTCCGGCCTGGTCCAGGGCAACACCTGCGCGCGCTCGGCCTCCTCGAGTTCCTCGGGCGTGCGCAGCGACCGCGCGGTGCCGCGGACGATCACGCTCCACGCCTCGACGACGTTGTGGTCGTCGACCTCGAAGAGCACCCGATTGTTGATCGCGGAGCTGACCAGCTTGGTTCCCGCCGCGGTGCGGAACAGCACGGTCCGGCGCTGGACGACGTAGTTGACCGGGAAGATGTCGGGCTGACCGTCGGCGTAGGTGACCAGCCGGCCCAGTGCCAGGCTGCCGAGGAGCTCCCAGCACTCGTGCACCGGCAGGATGGTGACTCCGTCATCGGTCATCAAGATTCCCTTCCCGCGAATGCGACCGGTGTCCGCAATGGGCCACTGCCGCAAGGCTATTGACGCGCCGCCCGCCGGAGCATCGGCCGAAGGTCCTCACCCGTGGGGACCAAAGTCGTTGAAGCCGTTGCTTCTCGACGGCTGCCGTCGAGAATATGGGATATTGGGTTGGTCTGCCGCGAATCTTTCCAGTTGCGAGACCGGCAGGAAAGGGCCCGCCATGGTCAAGGTGTTCCTGGTCGACGACCACGAAGTCGTCCGCCGCGGTCTTTCCGATCTGCTCGCGTCCGATCCCGATCTTCAGATCGTCGGCGAGGCGGGCACGGTGGCGGAGGCGAAAGCGCGGATACCGGCGTTGCAGCCCGACGTCGCCGTGCTCGACGTTCGCCTGCCCGATGGCAACGGCATCGAACTGTGCCGCGACCTGGTGTCGGATCATCCCGACCTGCGCTGCCTCATGCTGACGTCGTTCACCTCCGACGAGGCGATGCTCGAGGCGATCCTGGCCGGTGCCAGCGGGTTCGTCGTCAAGGACATCAAGGGCATGGAGCTGGCGCGCGCGATCAAAGAGGTGGGCGCGGGTAAATCGCTGCTGGACAACCGGGCGGCCGCCGCGCTGATGGCGAAGCTGCGCGGCACGACCACGCGCGAGGACCCGCTGTCCGGACTGACCGAGCAGGAACGCACACTGCTCGGACTGCTCAGCGAAGGATTGACCAACCGGCAGATCGCCGCGCGGATGTTCCTCGCGGAGAAGACGGTGAAGAACTACGTGTCGCGCTTGTTGGCCAAACTCGGCATGGAGCGCCGCACGCAGGCGGCGGTGTTCGCGTCGAAACTCAATCAGCGGTCCGGCCTACCGTCGACGCCGCCGGACTGGTCTGGGTGACCGGCGGCGAAAAGGGCTCGGCGTTCGCCGGACTCGGACAGCGTGGGCTGGTCGGCAAGATGCATGCCCAGCTCGACGAGCTGCTGGCCGCGCGCGATCAGATGGAGCAATTGCTGCGGGTGATCGTGGAGATCGGCGCGGGCCTCGACCTCGACGCCACGCTGCACCGGATCATCAGTGCTGCAAGGGAATTGACGTCCGCCCCGTACGGCGCGCTGGCCATCCGCGATCGCGATGGCAACCTGATGTCGTTCGTCCACGAGGGCATGGACGCCGAGACGGTTCGGCGCATCGGGCATCTGCCGGTCGGCAAGGGGCTGTTGAGTTTGTCGCTGCTGGATACGCCCGCGCTGCGGATGGACGATCTGACCACGCACCACGCAGCGGTCGGTTTTCCCGAACACCATCCGCCGATGCGCGCTTTCCTCGCGGTCCCGATCACCATCCGCGGCAACGTGTTTGGCAATCTGTACCTCACCCACGTCGATCCGACGGGGGTGTTCTCCGAGTCCGACGAGGTTGCCGCGCGCGCATTGGCGTTCGCGGCCGCCGTCGCCATCGACAACGCGCAGGTCTTCGAACGCGAACGGACATCGGTGAAGTGGATCGAAGCGAGCCGGGAAATCACCACCGCGCTGCTGTCGCGCGCCGAACCGCACCGGCGTCCCCTGCAACTGATCGCCGAACGCGCGCGCGTATTGACCGGCGCCGAACAGGCCATCGTGCTGGTGCCGGCCGACTCCGACGCAGCCGACGACGAGGTCGACACGCTCGTGGTCTCCGCCGCCGTGGGCGTATACGCCTCCGATGTGCTCGGTCAGCGAGTTCCGGTGGACGGCTCCACCACCGGCGCGGTGTTCACGTCCGGCCAACCGCTGATCACCGAGGAGTTGCGGTACCCGATCCAGGCCTTCACCGATGTCGGGCAGCGTCCGGCGATCCTGATGCCGCTGCGCGCCCGCGACGAGGTCGTCGGCGTGATCGCCATCGCCCGCGGCGTTGACCAGCCGCCGTTCGACGAGAGCTACCTGGACCTGGTCAACGATTTCGCCACGCACGCCGCGATAGCGCTGGCGTTGACCTCGGCGCGGGAGGACGCGCGGCAACTGACCATTCTGGCGGAGCGTGAACGCATCGCGCATGACCTGCACGACCACGTCATCCAGCGGCTGTTCGCGGCGGGCATGAACCTGCAGGGCACGCTGGCCAGGGCGCGCTCGCCGGAGGTGGCCGACCGGCTCAATCGCACGCTCGACGACCTGCAGACCATCATCGAGGAAATCCGCACGACGATCTTCGCGCTGAGATCCCCGCTGGCCGCCAGCGGTGGTTTCCGGCAGCGCATCCAGCGGGTGGTCGCCGACCTGACCGAAAACCGTGATCTCGTCACGACCGTGCGCCTGGACGGGCCGATGACCGCCGTCGGCGCAGAGCTCGCCGACCACGCCGAAGCGGTCACCACCGAGGCCGTGAGCAATGCCCTTCGTCATTCGGGAGCATCGCGGCTGACCGTCGAGATCAGCGTGGCGGACATGTTCATCCTCAACGTGATTGACGACGGATGCGGCATCCCGGCCGGCAACACGCGGCACAGTGGCCTGGCCAACATGAAGCGGCGCGCCGAACAACTCGGCGGCACCTGTGAGATCACCAGCCCGCCCGAGGGCGGCACCCGGGTGCACTGGGTCGCCCCGCTGATCGACCACTGAGGGCGAAAGGCCCTGGCCTGCAGACGGTTTACTCGTGATCGGTGAGGCGCACGCGCTCGTGAGCGGTCAGCATCAGGTGGTCGAATTCGGACTGGGTGTTCAGCGGCAGGCCGGCGCGGCGGAAGTCTTCGGCGATCTGCTCGGCCAGCGGCCGCAGCTTGACATTCGCTTCCTGGGACAGCCACCTGAGCAACTCGAAGGCCGCGCGCTCACCGATGCCGTAGATCAGCATCAGCATGCCCTTGACTTGTTCGATGCCGGCCCGGTTCTCGCTGATCTCAGCGAGTTTCGCGCTCAGCTCGTCCTCGCGCATGCGTTCGCGGGGACCGGAGACGTCGATGTAGTACCCGTGCGTTCCGATCACGTCGCCGTCGTCGTCGAAGATCCGGTCGCCCACGACGACGACGTGGTGCACATCCCCCCGGGTATCGACGATCCGATGGCGCGTGCTGAAAGCTTGGCGCGTGTCCACAATCTGCTCGATGGTGGCCGCGACGTTTCCGCGGTCCTCGGGATGTTTGTGTGACAGCACCAGTTCGGTGGTCGGGGTGACGCTGCCGGGCTCATACCCGTGCATGCGTTGCACCTGATCCGACCATTCCCAGCGCTGGTCGGTGAAGTAGAACCGAAACCAGCCCGCCGGTTGCGCGGCACCGCCGGCCAACGCCTGTTCGACGTTGGCCGTTTGGCCGTCGAGTTCCCATTTCATGGTGTATCCGGTCTCCGTGGCACCCGGGGCGAGACGTTCGCACCGGTGGCCTGGGGCCGGCGGCGGGCGGCGGTTGGGGGAGTCGGCACGCGGCGCGTGCCTGGTTGGACCGCCGCCCGGCCCGCCGGTCGGTCAGGCGTTGATGACCTCGCGCTGGGCGCCGCTGTCCCGGACGGCCCGGGGTGTGTCACCGCGGCCGACCGCGATCTTGCGCGGCTTGGCCTTCTCTGCCACCGGAACGTGCAGGCGCAGAACGCCTTCGGCATATGAGGCCTCGATCTTGTCGGTATCGAGGTTCTCGCCGAGCACCAGCTGGCGGCTGAACACGCCGCGCGGCCGCTCGGTGGCCAGCATCTCGCGGTTGGGATCGACGGCCGGTCGTTCGGCGCGCACGGTCACCACGTTGCGCTCGATGTCGATGTCCAGCGAGTCGGCGTCGATGCCGGGCAGGTCGAACTCGACGACGAACTTCTCGCCTTCCCGCCAGGCGTCCATCGGCATTACTGCCGGGCGGGCGGCGGTACCGAGGACCTGGTGGGCGAAGCGGTCGAGCTCACGGAACGGATCTGAACGCATCAGCATGGTGGTCACCTCTCACTCCAATCTAGGCGGTGGTCCGGCAATTTCCTATGTCTAATGACATAGATTTGGTATAGCATCGTCGACAGAATGACGCAAGTGTGCTAAACAGATTTTTCGAGCAGGTAGCTAAAGGAGATGCGTGATGGCCGACCACCGCGGCGACGCGGGTGCCCCGCCGTCCGACCATGGTGTGTACGGCATCTCGGTGGCCGCCGAATTGTCCGGGATTGCGGTGCAGTCGCTGCGGCTCTACGAGCGCTACGGCCTGATCACGCCGGCCCGCAGTCGGGGCGGAACTCGCCGGTATAGCGCCGACGACCTGATGCGGCTCAGGCGCATCAGTGAGCTGGTGGATTCCGGGGTCAACCTGGCCGGTGTCGCGCGCATCCTCGATCTGGAGGACCACAACGCCACGCTGTCGGCGGCGAACACCGACCTGCGGTCCACCAATCGCACCCTGCGAGAAGCCGCGAAAACGGCCAAGCCCGTCGACCCGGGCGCGCTGTAGAACCCATCGCCGATTGCACCGCCCGACGCCGGGTACCCGTCCCGCTATGCCTTTGAGGAGAAGCGATGGGTGAGTTGACGGAAGCCGGTACTCAGGTCGCTGGCAGCGCACGCCAGGAAGCGGACGCCTACCGCGGTGACAACGCCCGCCCGCTGGGCGGCTACCTGGCGGTCATGGCGGTCTATGGCGTGATCGTGGTCGTCGCGGCGCTGGCCGCGCTGGTCAGCGGGCGCAGACTGCCGGCCCGGTGGCGGGTCCAAGACCTGCTACTGCTCACGCTGGGCACCCACAAACTGTCGCGCACCCTGACCAAGGACGCGGTGACCAGCCCGCTGCGGGCACCCTTCACGCACTACAAGGGCACGGGCGGACCCGCGGAAGTCCAGGAAGAGGTCCGCGAGCAGAGCCAGCTCCGGCACAGCCTGGGTGAGCTGCTGACCTGCCCGTTCTGCCTGGACATGTGGGTCGCCACCGGATTTGCCATCGGCCTGGTGTTCGCGCCCCGGTTCACCCGGCTGATCGCGGGCGTGTTCAGCGCGCTGGCCGGCGCGGACTTCCTGCAGCTCGCCTACGCCATGGCGCAGCAGTCGGCCGAAGGCTGAGACCACCGAATTGGCCTGCGTCAGCTCGTCTTCGGCATCGGAATGCCTTCGCTGGCGGTGAATTGCGCGTCGTCCTCGGAGGACAAGCCGATTGAGACGACCGAGCGGGTGAACAGCGCGTCGGTCAGGTAGGCCAGCGACACCGCCCACCGGTTGACGCCCCGTGGAATCGCGTACAAGTGGTATGACCGGGTGACCGCTTTGGCGGGCAAGCCGGACAAATGGATGTTGAGTGGGTTTGCCACCGCGTAGCGCGGTCCGAGGTCGACCACCAGGCCCAGGTTGCGGTGCTTGTATTCCTTGCTGCTGCCGTAACCGAGGCTGGCCGCGACGTTCCGGGCCAGCGCCTTGCCCTGCCGGGTCGCGTGTTGGGCGGTCGGCGGTGTGACCTTTCCCGGCTGGGTCAGATCGGGAACGGCGGCCGCGTCACCGGCGGCGAACACCCCGGGGTGGTCGGGCACCTGCAGGTCAGCCTGCACTGTGAGCCGGCCCTTTTCGGTCGGTAGTCCCAGGTTCTGGATCAACGGGGCGCCCGTCACGCCCGTCACCCACGCGATGGTGCGCGTCTCGATGCGCGAATCATCGCTGAGCACAACGTGATCGGCGTGCGCCTCCTTGAGGGTGATGCCGAGCCGGACGTCGATGCCGCGCTTGCGTAACACCTTGAGCGCGGCGTCGCCCAGCTTCTTCCCCACCTCGGGCATCACCTGGTCGGCCAGGTCCAGCAGCAGGAACCGCACCTCCGCGGGATTGAAGCCCATCTGTTTGGCGGCCGCGTCGGCCAGCGCCCGCAGCTGGGCCACGAGCTCGGTGCCCGAATACGACGCTCCGATCACCACGACGGTGCGCCGGGCCGCGGCCACCCGGGGATCGTCCTCGATGTTGGCCAGCTCTAGCTGTTCGACGAAATGGTCTCGCAGGTACAGGGCCTCGGCAGTGGTCTTCAATCCGCGCGCGTGTCTGGCCAGCCCCGGGACATCGAACAACCGGGTCACCGAGCCCGGCGTCAGCACCAGCCGATCCCAGGACATGGAATGACTGCGCTCTTCGGGATCGCAATAGGTCAGCGTGCGTTGGTCGAAGTCCACGCCGTCCACCCGGCCGCGCACCGCGCGGACGCCCTTGAGCGAATTAGCAAGGGGGACAGCGACAAAGCGGGCATCGACGACGCCGCCTGCGACGTCCGGCAACAGCGGCGTGTACAGCATGTAGTCGACCGGCGAGATCATCGTGATGTCCACGGGTGCACGCCGTCGGCGCAGAATTCGGGCCAGCCGACGGGCGCAGGTGAATCCGGTGAAGCCGCTTCCCACGATCACAATGGAGGTCACTGCCCCGAGTGTAGGCGGCCTTCGAGGGTGGCCCGTGACCCGGATCCCGGATCGGCGGCGTCATTGTCACGAAAGGCATTGGTCAGTAACCTGTTTCAGGAAGCTGGGACGCTACAACCACTCGGACCCTCCCTTTTCGGCGCCAGGGTCCAGCCGCATGCCTGGACGCGTTCGTTATCCGGCCTTGCGCTTCGCTGAATGGCTCATAGACTTCTTGTTGAGCGTTGGCAATCGCCAAATTGTCAATGTCACCGTGACGTGGCCGCAACGGCCTCCGGAGGTGGTGTTTATGCGAGACGGCACAGCCACCCACATCGCCACTCAGCTTGTGGAGCTGGTGACGAATCTGGAGCGCGACGAGAGCGACACCGCGGCCGGCCTGCACGAGCTCATCGAAAACGGGGTGCACCACGTCATCGGCGCCCAGTACGCGGGGATCACACTGGCCGAGAAGAGCAAGTCGGTCAGCAGCGTGGTCGCCACCCATCGCTACCCGATGGTTCTGGACGCGATTCAGAACAGGTTTGCCGAAGGGCCGTGCCTCGCCGCGGCCTGGGAGCACCACGTCATGCACATCGCCGACCTGAACGCCGAACAGCGCTGGCTGCGCTACCGGCGGTATGCGCTCGAGCAGACCCCGATTCGCTCCATCCTGTCGTTCGAGTTGTTCGTCGACGGCGGCAGCATGGCCGCGCTCAACTTTTACGCCGACACCGCGCACGCATTCAGCGCGGAATCCGTGGAGCTGGGCACGGTGTACGCCACCCATATCGCGCTGGCCTGGTCGATGATGCGTCGCCAGGACCAATTCCGCAGTGCCCTGGCCTCGCGCGACGTCATCGGCCAGGCCAAGGGCGTGGTCATGGAGCGCTTCAATCTCGATGCCGTCGAGGCGTTCGAGCTGCTCAGGCGCCTCTCGCAAAAGTCCAACACCAGGCTGGTGGACGTCGCGGCCGCCCTCATCGACAGTGAACATCCGCTCAAACCTCGCCGGCGCTGAATAGGGCCGTCGGCAGGCGGTTTTCGCGGTAGTCAGTTCATCGGAACCGGCGCGGGCCACCCTTCGGCGATGAGGCGCTCGCCCACTCGGCGCGCTCGGCGAGATCCAGCCGGTCGACTCGCGTCCCGCCGGTGCTGCCCATGATGACGACCCCCGATTGGCTCGTCCCGGGGTGATACCCGGGCTGGGTGGCCCGAACCCGGGCCGCAGCGACGCCGTTTCGACGGATGCGTGACGGGTATCGCCCTTCACATGAAGGCTGTCACGTGGCACGGCAAGCGCGATGTACGGGTGGAATCGGTGCCCGATCCCAAGATCGAGCAGCCAACCGATGCCATCATCGAGGTCACCTCGACCAACATCTGCGGATCCGACCTGCACCTGTACGAAATTCTCGGAGCATTCATGAAGACCGGGGACATCCTCGGCCACGAACCCATGGGCATCGTGCGGGAGGTCGGCAGCGAGACGGGTGACCTGAGGGTGGGGGACCGGGTTGTCATCCCGTTCCAAATCTCCTGCGGCAGTTGCCACATGTGCAGCGAGAAGCTCTACACCCAATGCGAGACCACCCAGGTGCGCGAGCAGGGCATGGGAGCGTCGTTGTTCGGTTATTCGGAGCTCTACGGCTCAGTCCCCGGCGGACAAGCCGAGCTGCTTCGCGTCCCGCAGGCGCAGTTCACTCACATCAAAGTCCCTGTGGGGCCTCCGGATTCGCGGTTCGTCTATCTGTCGGATGTGCTGCCCACGGCGTGGCAGGCGGTCGATTACGCGAATATCTTGGAAGGTGGCTCGGTCACCGTGCTCGGGTTGGGTCCCATCGGGGACATGGCAGCGCGGATCGCCGATCACCTGGGCTACCGCGTCATCGCCGTCGACCTGGTGCCCGAGCGGCTGGGCCGCGCGGCGAAACGCGGTATCCACACCATCGATTTGGGCCGGCTGGACTCCTCCCTCGGTGATGCGATCCGCGACCTGACCGACGGCCGGGGAACCGACTCGGTCATCGAGGCGGTAGGCATGGAGGCGCACGGGTCGCCGGCGGCCAAACTGGCGCAACAGGCTGCCGGGCTGCTGCCCGACGCGCTCGGCAAACGGGTCATGCAAACCGCCGGCGTGGACCGACTGTCCGCCCTGTACTCCGCCATCGACATCGTGCGGCGCGGCGGAACGATCTCACTGATCGGCGTGTACGGCGGCATGGCCGACCCGCTGCCGATGCTCACCCTGTTCGACAAGCAGGTGACCCTGCGGATGGGACAGGCCAACGTGAAGCGCTGGGTGGGCGACATCATGCCGCTGCTGACCGATGAGGACCCGCTCGGCGTCGACAGCTTCGCCACCCACGTGCTGCCACTGGATGAGGCCCCGCACGCCTACGACATTTTCCAGAAGAAGCAGGACGGTGCGGTCAAGGTCATACTCAAGCCGTGATCGGCTATGCCCCAAAGCTTTCCGGTTAGCCCCGGCAACACGGGGCGCGGCGCACAGTTTGACGGCTGTGTAGGCAGGGTATTGAAAGCGCCATGACCACCGCAGACGCTCTGGCTCCCACGCCCACCGGAGAGGTGTGGCCGGGCAGGGCCTACCCGCTGGGTTCGACCTACGACGGCGCGGGCACCAATTTCGCCGTGTTCAGCGAGGTGGCCGAGCGGGTGGAATTGTGCCTGTTCGACGCCGAGGGTGCCGAGAGCCGCGTGACGCTGCCGGAGATCGACGGCTTCATCTGGCACGCGTACATCCCCAACATCGAACCGGGCCAGCGCTACGGCTACCGCGTGCACGGTCCCTACGACCCGGGCGCGGGGCAGCGCTGCAACCCCAACAAGCTGCTGGTCGACCCGTATTCGAAAGCCATCGACGGCTCGTTCGAGTGGAACCAGTCGTTGTTCAGCTACAACTTCGGGGACCCCGACAGCCGCAACGACGAGGACTCGGCCGCCAGCATGCCCAAATCGGTGGTGATCAGTCCCTACTTCGACTGGGGCAACGACCGGCCGCCGGACCGTCATTACGCCGACACCGTGGTCTACGAGGCACACGTCAAGGGCCTGACCCAGACCCATCCGGATATCCCCGAGCAGCTGCGTGGCACCTACGCCGCGGTGGCGCACCCGGTGATCATCGAGCACCTCAAGAGCCTCGGCGTCACGGCCATCGAACTGATGCCGGTGCATCACTTCGCCAACGATTCCACCCTTGTCGACAAGGGGCTGTCGAACTACTGGGGCTACAACACGATTGGCTTCTTCGCGCCCGACTTCAAGTACTCCAGCGCCACCACCCCGGGCGGGCAGGTGCAGGAGTTCAAGGCCATGGTGCGCTCGCTGCACGAAGCGGACATCGAGGTCATCCTCGACGTGGTCTACAACCACACGGCGGAGGGCAACCACCTGGGCCCGACCCTGTCGATGCGCGGCATCGACAACGCCGCCTACTACCGGCTGGTCGAAGACGACAAGCAGTACTACATGGACTACACCGGCACCGGCAACAGCCTGAACGTCGGACACCCGCACGCGCTGCAGCTGATCATGGACTCGCTGCGCTACTGGGTGACCGAGATGCACGTCGACGGCTTCCGTTTCGACCTGGCCTCGACGCTGGCCCGTGAGTTCTACGACGTCGACCGGTTGGCGACGTTTTTTGAACTCGTGCAACAGGATCCGACGGTCAGCCAGGTCAAGCTCATCGCCGAACCGTGGGACGTCGGGCCGGGCGGGTATCAGGTGGGCAACTTCCCGCCGCAGTGGACCGAGTGGAATGGGAAATACCGCGATACCGTCCGCGACTTCTGGCGTGGCGAGCCCGCCACCCTCGACGAGTTCGCCTATCGGCTCTCCGGATCGGCCGATCTCTACGAGCACACCGCGCGGCGGCCGGTGGCGTCGATCAACTTTGTCATCGCCCACGACGGGTTCACCTTGCGCGATTTGGTGTCCTACAACGAAAAGCACAACGAGGCCAACGGCGAGGACAACAACGACGGCGAAAGCCACAACCGGTCCTGGAACTGCGGCGTGGAGGGGCCCACCGACGACGAGGAAGTCAACGCGCTGCGCGCCCGACAGCAGCGCAACTTCCTGACCACGCTGCTGTTGTCC
Organism: Mycobacterium colombiense; assembly: GCF_001665835.1. Lineage (GTDB taxonomy): Bacteria > Actinomycetota > Actinomycetes > Mycobacteriales > Mycobacteriaceae > Mycobacterium > Mycobacterium colombiense_A. The sequence continues at coordinate 27,666 of NZ_LZSX01000088.1, forward strand.
CAGGGCGTGCCGATGCTCTGTCACGGCGACGAACTCGGGCGCACCCAGAACGGCAACAACAACGGCTACTGCCAGGACAACGAGCTCACCTGGATCGACTGGTCCACCGCCGACGCCGGATTGCTGGAATTCACCCGGACGGTCTCGGCGCTGCGCGCCGAGCATCCGGTGTTCCGCAGGCGGCGGTTCTTCTCCGGAAAGCCGGTGGGCCGCCGCGGGCAGGACGGCCTGCCGGACATTTCCTGGTTCACCCCGGAGGGCACCGAGATGACCGACGAGGACTGGGGCGCCAGCTTTGCCAAGTCCGTCGCCGTGTTCCTCAATGGCCACGGCATCCCCGGCCGCGACGCACGCGGCCAGCGGGTGCTGGACGACTCATTCCTGTTGTGCTTCAACGCCCACTACGAGCCGATCGAATTCACCCTGCCGCCAAAGGAATTCGGTGCCGCCTGGCAGGTTATGGTGTACACCGGGCCCGAAGAGACGACACCCGCCGACGAGGTGCCCGGCGGGGGCGGGCTCAACGTGGAAGCGCACACCGCCGTGGTGCTGCGGGCCCTCCCCTCGGACTAGCCTTTCGCGACACCCCATAGCCGCGTCCCGTGGCCGCATCGCCCCGTTTCTGCGGATCGAGCGGATTCCTCGCGCCGAATAGGCGACATCGGTTAACTTTTTGCGCACAGTATTGTTGCCGCGTTGATGCCGCCGGCGCCGCGGCCGCGCCCCGACCGCCGGGAAGGAAAGGGACAACCGATGGACAGGCCCGGCCCCGGCGCGAGCCTGGAATCGGCGATGGAGCGCTCGGGGCGGACCGCCGCGGTGGTGGTGCTCGTCGTCGCCGCCGTGACCTGGGTGGGCTGGGCGACCGGGGTCGACGGGCTGACGCGGATCTTCCCGAGTTGGCCACCGATGACGCCATGGACGGCCCTGTGGCTGGCCGCGTTGGGCGCCGGGATTTTGGCGCAGTCGGGCCACCCGACGCCCACCCGCGTTTGGGTCGGGCGTGCCCTGGCGGTCCTGGTGGGCGTGATGGCCGTCATCATCCTGCTCGAATACACGCCCGTCGGGTCGCTCGGCGTCGACCAGGTGTTGTTCGGGGAAGCGGTGCGCGGAAAACAGACATCATGGCCGGGTCGCCCCAGCCCGCAGACGGCGGCGCCGGTCCTGTTGCTGGCCGCCGTGGTAGCGCTCGTCCGGGTGGACCGCGGGACCCGGGTGGTCTGGCCCGCGTGCCTGGCGGGCAGTGGGGCCATGCCGTTCGTCACGCTCGGGGCTTACCTGTTCGACGCGTTGGCGCTCGTGGGCGTCTCGCCCTCCACCGGCCAGGCACTCTCGACGGCGTCGGCTCTGCTGTTGCTGATTGCGGCGGCGTCGCTGGCGCGCCCCGATCGGTTTCCGCTCGCGTGGCTGTTAGCCCGACCCGACCGGCGGTCACTGGTGCGATTGGTCGGTATCCTCGCCGGCTTTCCGCTGCTCGTAGCCCTGGCGAGATCAATTTTCCTGCAGCTCGGCCTCGGTGAGCATGCCGAGTGGACGTTCTCGATACTGTTTGGGACCGCGGTCGTGGGCGTGGTCACGTTCTATTTCAGCCAGCGAGAGCAGCAGCTGCTGATCGCGAAGGAACTGGCCAGCGCCCAGCGCGCCGAGGCCGAGATGCGGTATCGCATTCTCGCCGATAACGCCGTCGACATCATCGTTCACCTCCGCGAGGGCGAGGTTGTGTGGGTTTCGCCATCTGCGGAAGCTGCGTTGGGCGGGTCGCTTGAGCAATGGACCCGCTCGGGTCTCGCCCGTCGCATCCATCCCGAGGATCGCGACAAACTCGTCGCCGCCGTCCGCAGGATCGTTGGCGGCGAACAGGTTCTCCAACGGTTCAGGGTGTGTTCGGTCGACGGCGATTACCACTGGGTCGACGGTCACGGCAAGCCCTACACCGACGCCGCGGGCAACACCGATGGGCTGATCGCGGCGCTACGCGTGGTCGACGATCAGGTCGAAGCGGAACAGCGGCTGGAACGGTTGGCGCGATTCGACACCCTGACCGGGCTGGTGAACCGGGCCGAGGCGCTCAGCCGGCTCGAGTGCGCGCTGGGCGAACCGCAACCCGCCGGGACACACGTCGGTGTCCTGTTCTGCGACGTCGACCACTTCAAGGCGATCAACGACACGTGGGGGCACGGCATGGGGGACTTCGTGCTCGCGACGCTTGCCGCACGTATCCGGGCGAGCGTTCGCCGCGGGGACACGGTGGGGCGGACGGGCGGCGACGAAATGCTGGTGCTGTTACCCGGGGTCCGCAGCAGCGCCGAGCTCGCCCAGATCGCCGAAAAGATCCGCTCTCGCGTCGCCGAGCCGATTCACTTGTCCGGCAACATGATTCGCGCGACCTTGAGCATCGGCGCCACGCTTGCGCGCTCCGCCGAGTCCGTCGACACCGTCACGGCGCGAGCGGACGAGGCCATGTACCGAGCCAAGTCGGGCGAGCGGAATACCGTCGTTCCGAATTAAGCGGCCGACTGATCTCACCACGCGACGCGTCCATCCGGTAGGTTTCTCGCGACAGCGTCTTGCGTTACAAGAGAGGGCGAAAATGTCAAGGACAGTGGTGGTCGGTGCCTCGAGCGGGTTGGGGCGTTGCATAGGTGTCGGTCTTGCGAAGCGCGGTGATCAGGTCGCGTTGTTGGCCCGGCGCCGGGAGCGCATCGAGGCCGCGGCCAAGGATGCCGGCGCGAACGCCATCGCGATCGAATGCGACGTCACCGACCAGGCTTCCTGCCGCTCGGCAATCGACCGTGCCGCCGAGGGGCTGGGCGGCATCGACAACATCGTCTACACGCCCGCCGTCGGGCCGCTGGTCCGCATGGTGGACACCGACGCCGACACGTGGCGGCGCATCTTCGACACCAACGTCATCGGCGCGTCGCTGGTGACGGCGGCGGCGGTGCCGCACCTGACCGCGTCGGCCGGCAAGGCGGTGTACCTGTCCTCCGACGCCGGCACCTTCGGGCCGCCGTGGCCGGGGCTGGGCGCGTACGGCGTCAGCAAGGCCGCCCTGGAACGACTCGTGGAAGCGTGGCGGGCCGAACACTCCGACATCGGCTTCACCAACCTGATCGTCGGGGAGTGCGCGGGAGGTGAAGGCGACGGCCAGACAGGCATGAACGAGGGCTGGGACATGGACCTCGCGATGAAGGCGGTCCCGCTGTGGTCGTCGCGCGGCTGCATGCCCGGCAAGCTGATGCCCGTCGAAGACCTCATCGACGTCGTGCACACCATCCTGCGCACCAACGCCTCGACGTCGATGCCGCTGGTGGTGGCGCGCGGTGCGCCGGCCAGCCCCGCCGCGTTCGCCGAGGCCAACCAGTCTTAAGGGCGGCCGAGCTTCTCCTTGACCAGATCGGTGAGGAAGCGCGCCGCCGAAGTGGGCCGGAAGGCCAGGGCCGCCTCGGTGAGCGCGTCACGCGATGCGGTGGGCAGTTCGATGTCGGCGGCGGCGACGTTGAACTCGAGCTGCTCGACGCTGGACGCGCCGGGAATGGCGACCACGCTCGGGTAGCTGATCAGCCAGGCCAGCGCCACCTGTGCCGGCTTGGCGTCGACGTCCTTCGCGACGTCGCGCAACAGTTGCAGCAGCGGCTCGACGCGGCGCAGGTTCTCCGTGCCGAACAGCGAGTTCACCGCGCGGACGCCGCCCGGACGGTTGTCAACGCCGTACTTGCCGCCCAGCAGCCCCTGTTCCAGCGGGCTGTAGGCGATCACGATGCGGTTCTCCCGCTCGGCGAACGGCACCAGGTTCTTCAGCGCCTTCGGGTAGGCGAGCGAGAAGTGCACCTGGTTGCTGATCACCGGCCGGCCGAGTGCGGCGTCGGCCTTCTGCCACCGCTGAAGCGAATAGTTCGAGACGCCGGCCGCGCCGATCTTGCCGCTGTCGAGCAGGTCGCGCATGCCCGGCATGATCACCGAATCGGGAAACACCGGGTTGGGCTGGTGAATCTGGTACAGCGGGATGCGGTCCAGGCCCAGCCGCTGCGCGCTGGCGCGGGCGCGCTGCTTGACCACTGCGGGGAAGGGGGCGACCGGCATGATCTTGCTGGCCACCGCGACGTCGGCGCGCTCATCGCCGAGAGCCTCGCCCAGGATCCGCTCGCTCTTGCCCAGGCCGTAGACCTCGGCGGTGTCGAACAGCGTCACCCCCAGGGCGCGGGCGCGGCGCACGATGTCGCCCGCGGCGCCGGCGGCGTAGCTGTCCCCGTAACCCCACTCGCGTGAACCGAACTGCCAGGTGCCCAGGCCGATTCGGCTGACCCGGCCGACCCCGTCGACGTCGACGAATTTCATGGGCTCAGCCTAGTGGTGATCGCAAGGGCGGCGGAGCCGGTCGCAGCGGGTCGTCACGCAGGAGGCACGTGGCGATCGCAAGGGCGGCGGAGCCGCTCAGCCGGGGATCTTGCCCAGGATGTAGTTGGCGATGCTGACCGCCGCCGCGCGGGGCGGCGCGCTGTCCGTGGTGCCGCTGGCGGACACGTTCAGGTCGATGACGACGTTCGCCTTGGCCGCGATCGCCCGTGCCGAGCGCACCTGGATGCCCTTGGGCGTCAGGTCCAGTGTGGTGATGCCGTTGCCGGCGTCGGCTGGCGCGCTCACCGACATCGGGATCGGCTGTCCGCCGGGAGCGCTCACGGTGACGGTTGAGCCGCCGCACTTGTGCCATCCCGACAGCAGGGTGCCGAGCTGCGCCTGGGCCGCGCCCGGATCGCGGAACGCCGCCACGCCCTGGATGACCTGCATGGACTTCATCATGCTGCGCGTGTCGGTGAATTCACCGGCGTGATATCCGGCCAGCGCCCCGGGGGTGTACGCGTCCGGGCTGCCGGCGGCGATGCTTTCCCAGCACTCCGGGCGGTCGATGCTGCCGTCATCCGGGGAGCGGCCGGGGCTGTTCCAGGTCGGGCCGACGTCGAGGTTCGCGTCGGCGGTGATGTTGCGCAGCGCGTCGAGCCCGGGCAGCAGGGTGGCGATGGTCTCCGGCGGGACGGTGGGCGGCGGCGGCCCGGCGGTGGAACTGGAGCCGGGGGAGGCCCGGTGCGCCGAGGTCGAACCGGCCAGCGTGGCCCAGCCGGCCAGCGCGACGACCGCCAACATGATGAAGATGTACGACAGCGTCACGCCCACCAGGGCACGGTCCCGGCCGAGTTCGCCAGTGCGGCGGATCTGCGCCAGCCCGAGATGTCCCAGAATCGCTCCCACGGGCGCGAACAGGAACGCGAAAACCAGCGACAGCGTCGCCATGGTGTTGACCGGCGGGCGGTAGGGCGCGGGTGCCGGCGGCGGCGTGAACGGCGGCGGCTGCGCGGCGGGCTGTTGCGTGGCGGGCGGTTCCGCCTCGGGCAGCGGGACGCGGCCGAGCGGGTCGTAGCTCAGCGGGTTTTGCCAATACGGATCCTGCGGGTTGGCCACCCCAGTGCCTCCTTACCGGCCGAACCTGCCCGAAATGTAGCCGACGAGGGCCCTCCCCTAAACCGGGACCGTCACAGCCGCGGCTTGGCGATGCTGACCACGTATGGCGCGTGCGCGAAGGTCAGGTAGACCCGGTGCGGCCCGACGGCCATGCCCGACAGTTCGCCGGCCTGGGCGGCAGGCGGCAGCCCCGACCGATACTCGATGCTGCGGAGCACCGGGATTCGCCCGTCCGGAAAGCCGGTGAAGCTAGCCGTTTCGAGCGTCACCAGCTCGTGGTCGGTGGCGGCATAGATCCTGGTGTCGTCGGTGCCGAGTTCGCGGATCGGCGATGCTAACCGCGTGCTGGCCAGCTCCTCCAATCCTTCTCCGCCGCGACGGGAGTCGATCGCATGTAGCGTGTTGTCGTCGCGGCCGGCGACATAGCTGCGCGTCACCGCGGTGCCGTCACCGGCCGAGACCGCAACGTCGAAGTCCAGTGCGCCGCGTTGCACCGCGGGCGACGACGTCCCCTGGAAGTGGCGGATGCCCGACGATCCGAACAGGTGGTAGTCGAGCTCGCGGCCGCGGTTCGCGCCGTCGATGGTGTCGGCGCTCATGCCGGTGACCGCGGTGGGTAGCTTGCGGTAGCCATACTGATCCACCGGCGTCACCGCCGTCCCATCCGACGACAGCGCCAGGAGCATCCGCAATCCCGCGTCCTCGGATAGGTAGGCCGGGGCGGGTCCGGCGTCGAAATCGTTGACCTGGCGCAGACTTTCCAGGTTGACCACGGCCACCCTGCCGCGGTCGGGCTGCGGCACGAAGACGTCACCCTCGTCTTTCCGGCTGATCTGCAGATTGCGCCCGGATGCCACGGGGGCGGAGAACCTCGTCTTGGCATCGCCGCCGCGGTCGCCGGCGGTGACCTCGGCCAGCCGGTGATCGTCGGTGAGCGCGACCAGGGCGTGCATGCGGTAGGACCACACCGGCTCGTGCAACGCGGCACCGGCCCGCCAGAGTTCGACGTCGGGTGCGGATTCCAACGACGCTCCGGGGTGCGAACATCCCGTGGTCAGCGCGGCGGCCGCGACCGCTCCGGCGACTCCGTAGCGCAGCAGCGCCCGCGTGCGCTGGCCCGCGCGGAGACCCGTTCCGGCGCCCATCGACCGCGTGCTCCTTTCGCTGTTTGTCCAGGACATACCCCCTACCGGCACGGCCACACCCCGTTTGACGGTCGGAATCGTCGGGTAGCCGTTTCAGCGAGCACGCACAGCCCTGCGCGCCGAACCAAAGTAGATGGGAGGGACACTGTGGCACCGACCGCCATCAAGTCGCCCACCGACGTGGTCGACTTCCTCGTCAATCAGCACGAGCAGATCAAGGCGATGTTCGCCGAAACCCTGGCGGCGTCCGGAAAGGCGCGCGAGAAGGCCTTCGTCGAGCTTCGGCGGATGCTCGCCGTGCACGAGACCGCGGAGGAAGAGATCGTTCACCCCCGCGCCAAGCGCAAGATCTCCAACGGCGCCGCCGTGGTGGACAAGCGGCTGGACGAAGAGCACGAAGCCAAGAACGTTCTGCAGAAGCTGGAAAAGCTCGACGTCGACAGCGAGGAGTTCACACGCGAATTGACGGAGTTGCGCGACGCCGTCATCAAACACGCCGAGCACGAGGAGCACGACGAATTCGTCAAGCTGGGTGAGGAATTGAGCGGCGAAGAGCTCGAACGCATGGGCCGCGCCGCCAAGCTCGCCGAAGCGATTGCCCCCACCCGCCCGCACGCCGGGGTGGAATCCCAGGTGGCCAACCTGGCCGCCGGGCCGTTCGCCGCGATGCTCGACCGGGCCCGCGACGCCATCATCGGCAAGGGCTGACAAACCCGAAGGCGTGGTCCCCCCGCTCGGTGGGGGAGCGGGGGTACCCACGCCGCTTCGTCTCATCATGGCCGCAACATCGAACGCACCCGGGGCCGCCCGCTACCTCCCAGAGGAGCGCGGCCTCGACGCGCTGCGCGATGCGGCCGAAACCTGCCACGGCTGTTCGCTTTTCGAGGACGCCACCCAAACGGTGTTCGGCGACGGGCATCCCGGGGCCCCGATCATGCTGGTGGGCGAGCAGCCCGGCGACCAGGAGGACCGCGCCGGCGAGCCGTTCGTCGGCCCGGCCGGACGACTGCTCGCCCGCGCCCTCGAGGACGCCGGCATCGACCCGGCGATGGTCTATGAGACAAACGCCGTCAAGCACTTCAAGTTCACCCGCAAGGGCGGCAAGCGACGCATCCATCAAAAGCCCGGCCGCACCGAAGTGGTCGCCTGCCGACCCTGGCTGATCGCCGAGATCGAGGCGGTGCGGCCGCAGGTCATCGTGTGCCTCGGCGCTACCGCCGCACAGTCGTTGCTGGGAGCCACATTTCGGGTGTCCACCCAGCGTGGCCAACGACTGCGGCTGCCCTCAACCGTCGACGTACACCTGAAACCCGAGCCGACCATCGTGGCGACGGTTCACCCCTCGTCGGTGTTGCGCGACCGCAGCGACCGGCATGACGAGGTCTACAAGGCGTTCGTCGACGACCTGCGCAGCGCGGGTGCAGGGCTGGGCAGGCACGGGTGAGTTGACCCGCTTTGGGTCAACTCTTCTTGTGCGGCAAGAACTCCTGGGCCTTGGTCTTCAGGCCGACCTTGACGAAGCCCGCGCGATCCTCGTCACCGGAGAGCACCGCCGTGGTCGCCGACTTGAACTGCTCCCAGGTCGCGTGCGGTGGGATGGGCGGCATGTCCGGGTCGGTGTAGACGTCGAGCACCGTGGGACGATCCGCCGCCAGCGCCTGGCGCCAGGCGTCCGACAATTCCTCCGGATCCTTGATGGCCACGGCGCTCAGGCCCAGGCTGGCCGCGAACGCGGCGAAGTCGATATCCGGAAGGGTCTGGGACTCCGCGAATTTCGGCGCACCGGCCATGGCGCGCATTTCCCAGGTCACCTGGTTGAGGTCGTTGTTGTGCAGGATCGCGATGATCAGGCGGGGGTCTTCCCATTCGTTCCAGTACCGCTTGATCGTGATCAGTTCGGCCATGCCGTTCATCTGCATGGCGCCGTCACCGCTGAACACGATGACGGGCCGGTCCGGATGGCCGAACTTGGCGCCGATGCCGTACGGAACTCCGGGACCCATCGTGGCCAGCGTGCCCGACAGCGAGCCCCGCATGTTGCCGCGGAAGCGCAGGTTGCGCGCATACCAGTTGGCCGACGAGCCGGAATCGGCTGAGACGATGGCATTGTCGGGCAGCTGCGGCGACAGCTCGGAGAACAGCCGCAGCGGATTGACCGGGTGGGCACTGACCATCGCTTCCTTCTCCATGGTCTCCCACCAGCGAGCCACGGTCTTCTCGATGCCCTCGCGCCACGAGCGGTCCTCCTTGCGGCGCAGGTGCGGGATCAGCGCCCGCAGCGCGGTCTTCGCGTCGGCGACCAGGTTGACCTCGTACGGGTAGCGCATGCCGATCATCCGGCCGTCGACGTCGATTTGCACTGCGCGGGCCTGACCGAATTCCGGCAGGAACTGCGTGTACGGGAAGCTGGAGCCAACGGTCAGCAGCGTGTCGCAGTCGCGCATCATCTCGTAGCTCGGCCGCGTGCCCAGCAGCCCGATCGAGCCGGTGACCCAAGGCAATTCGTCCGACAGCACGTCCTTGCCCAACAGCGCCTTCGCCGCGCCCGCGCCGAGCAGGTCAGCGATTTCCGTCAGCTCTTGGTGGGCGCCGCGGGCGCCGGTGCCCACCAGGATGGCAACCTTCTTGCCGGCGTTGAGCACGTCGGCCGCCCGGGCGATGGCGGTGTCGTCGGGGGCGATGTCCGGGTACTCGATGCCGAGGCTGGAGGGCACCATCTTGAACGCGTGTTCGGGCGGCGAGTACGGCAGTTCCTGGACGTCGCTGGGGATGATGAGTGCGGTCGGGGCCCGCTGCGTCATCGCTATCCGGATCGCACGGTCCAGCACGTTGGGCAATTGTTCGGGGACGGTGACCATTTGGACGTAGTCGCTGGCGACGTCCTTGAACAGGTTCAGCAGGTCGACCTCCTGCTGATAGTTCCCGCCCATGGCGCTGCGGTTGGTCTGGCCCACGATGGCCACCACCGGAACGTGGTCGAGTTTGGCGTCGTAGAGGCCGTTGAGTAAGTGGATCGCGCCGGGGCCGGACGTGGCGGCGCAGACGCCGACCCGGCCGGTGAATTTCGCGTAGCCGACCGCTTCGAAGGCGCTCATCTCCTCGTGACGCGACTGGATGAACTTGGGCTTGTTGTCCGCGCGACCCCACGCCGCGAGCAGCCCGTTGATGCCGTCGCCGGGGTACCCGAATACATGTTCAACGCCCCACGCCCGCAAGCGCTCTAGCAGATAGTCGGAAACCTCTTTTTTCGACATATTTTCCCTCCTCGGCAGACGGCTCTCAGTGCTGGCGGGTGGGCATGTGTGGCTATTGTTTGAACCACCCGCAAGGCGGCGCCGTCGAAGCGCGGACTAACCGGTACCGGCCGCCGCTGACAGACGTGACCCATGCAGGCTGCCGCCGCGAGGGCGGCTTGGGCACTTCCCACACGAGGCCGATTACCCGCATTCGCCGTTGTTATGCGCTGAAACGCGGCGGGTCGGGGACTCTCAGCCAGTTTTCAGCTGGCGACTGTTCAGGCCGACTTGGGCAGCGCAGATCCGCCGGTGCTGTCGCCCTTGGCCACTCGCCGGATCAGCATCCGGGTCGCCCCGTCCAGGATCTCTTGGGCCACATCGGGTTTACGGGCGCGTTCGGCGCGGCGCGCCGCAGCGGCGATGGTCAGTCCCTGCTCGTAGCCGGTGACGACGCGCGGGTCGACATAGGAACCGCGCGCGACGGCCGGGGTGTTGCCCAGCTCCTGGGCCACCTCTTTCATCACCGCGGATTCGACGCGCTTGGCGACGCGGCGCGAGACCGGCGGGTCGGCGTCGGCGAACGCCGCGGCCGCCAGCACCGTCCCGTGCCACGTTCGCAGGTCCTTGACGGTGTATTCGTCGCCGACCAGCTCCTTGAATCGGTCGTTGAGATCTGCGGCGCGCACATCGAGCCACCCGGATGCGGTGCGGCACACCAGCAGTCGCTCGGTGCGGTTGGGCCGGCGCATCAGCGCACGTACCGCCCGGACCACTTCGGGGTCCTCGATCTCCATGGTGCGCCGGACCCCGCTCTTGGCCGGAAAATCGAACTCGACTGCATCACGCCGGACCACCACGTGCTCACATAACAGGGTGGACAGGCCGTAGGACTCGTTTTCCTCGGCGTATTGTTCACCGCCGGCGCGAAAGTAGCCGCGATCGAGCAGCCGCAGTGCGAGCGCCAATACCCGCTTGCGGGTCAAGCCCTTCCGCGTCAGGTCCTTGGCGATCTCGGCGCGCCATGCCGGCAGCCGCGTGGACAGTTCCAGCACGCGGTCGAATTTCTCCTCGGCCCGCTCCTGCTGCCAGGCGGAGTGGTACAGATACTGCCGGCGGCCGGCGGCGTCGATGCCCACGGCCTGAATGTGGCCGTTGCTATACGGCGAAATCCACACCTTCTTCCAGGCCGGCGGAATAACCAGATCCTTGATGCGCTGCAGGGTTTCCGGATCGGAGAGCGGCTTGCCGTCCGGCCGGTAATAAGAGAAGCCTTTACCGCGTCGCTTGCGCGCGATACCCGGCTTGCTCAGCACGCTACGGCGCAGCCGCATCTCGCCCTCCAGTTCTGGTAGCTGACAGCACAATTACCCGCCGGAGAAGTTGTTCACACGGAAACGACCCGCCACAGCGTCGTGGCGGGTCGTCTCGGACCGGAATCAGCCGGCCATGAACTCCTGGTAAGCCGACTCCAGGTAGGGCGGCAGCGCGGAAACATTGCACTGCCGTTCGGTGTCGCCGATCGGTGCCAGGATGCCGCGCAGGTCGTTGTACTCCTGCGGGTGGCCGGTGAAGTAGCCGCGCAGGCTCGATTCGGCCTGCGGCCGCGGCTGCCCGTAGGCGGCCGTCACCACCTGGTTGGCGCCCGGGTGCGCCGCCAGATATTGCTGGGCGGAGCCCTCCACGGAGGAGACGGTGTTGTTCACACCGCCGGGGCTGCAGTCAGGTGCTGCGGCCGCCGATGGCGCTCCGACCATGCCCATGGCCATTCCCCCGAGCAAGCAGCCGGCGCTGATCCCGGCAACTTTTCGGCGCGCGACAATACTGCTGATTTTCATGATGTTTGTTGTCCTTCGAAACGAAAATGATTTCTCTCGCCAGAGGCTCCCGATCCTCGAAATCCAAAGTAGCGGAAGCCAACAGTGGCGGTGTTCGCTGACGACGGACGCCGGGGGCTGCCAGGGTCGCTCCGGTGGTCTTTCGCTAAGTGAACGAGCAAACGAGCCCTGAATCTTTAAGAATTGGGGTCCTCTCTTAGGGAATCGTAATAATGATCGTGACGCAATCGTTATCCGAATTGGGGCGGTTAAGCGCTCGATCGCGGGCTCAGATCGCCCGGACGAGTACGCCTCGGTTGATCGTCGGGCCGGTGGGTAGCCCGGCATTGCGTGGCGATTGGGTCGCGGCGATCCCGCGACGCGAATGCGAAAAGGTGGGCATTGCGGTGCGTGCGAGGCCGACGGTGGCGCTGGCAGCCTGGGCATTCGCGGTATGGATTGTGCTGAGCTGGACCGCGACGATCGAGAACGTACTCGTCGGCGCTGTGGTCGCCGTCGGCTGCGGGTTCGCTTTGGCACCGCTCGGCGAGGTCGTCGGGCCCTGGGCGGCGTTACGGCCGCGTCGCCTTTCGCCCTGGCGATGTTGGGTGGCAGTTGCGCGGCGCACATCGTGGTGGCCAACCTGTCGCTGACCCGGCGCATTTTGTCGCCGTCACGGCCGCTGCGTTCGGGCATGGTGATCGTCCCGACGGAGTCCCATCCCCAGCAGCGCGAACATCGCGATCGTTATGCCGGTGGCAACCTCCACCAGCTCAGCGGCCGAGATCACCTGCAAGGTGCACTGAACTTCGGCCAGCTGCACGGTGCGCTCAGCGCCGGTGCCGGCCGAGCCGCGCTGCTCGCGGTCGCCTTTCTGGTCGCAGGCTTTGCTACCAAGGCCGGTTTGGTGTCGTTTCACACGTGGCCGCCCGACACCCATACGCCCGTTCCGGGTGCGGTTTCGGCCCTGTTCTCGGCGCTGATGGTCGACCTCGGGGTGGTGGCGCTGGCCCGGATCCGATTGCAGCTCTTCCCTTTTCTGCCGTCGCTGCCAACTCTGCTGACCGGGCTTGGTGTGGCGTCGGCGTTGCTCGGTGCGACGATGGCGCTGCTGCAAGATGACCTGAAGAGATTGCTGGCCTGGGACACTGTCGCCCAAACCGGGGTGATGGCAACCGGATTCGCCAGTGGAACCGCAGCCGGTGTCGCGGGCGCGGTGTATCACCTCGTCAATCATGGCCTGTTCAAGGCACTGCTATTCCTGTGCGCCGGCGCGGTTGTGCACTCCACTGGCGTGACGATGCTGTCCGACATGGGCGGGCTGGCACGTCGGCGCCCCCTACTGACCGTGGCCTTCACTGTGGGGGTGCTATCCATCGCCGGTATGCCGCCATTGAACGGGTACGCGTCACTTGGATTGATACCCAAGGGTTTATCGAACCACCCCATCGTGCTCGGCTGTGCGCTGCTCGCGCAGGTCCTTACCGTCGCGGCGCTGGGTCGTGCCGCATACCTTGGCTTCTATCGGGGGCGGAAGCGTTCATACGAGCACCTCGAGCCGATCCGGCTGGGCATGAAGGCGAGCCTGAGTCTGTTGAGTGTGGGCTGCGTGGCCTTCGGTGCCCTCGCTGTCCCGTTCGTCCGGCATGTGGGCGGACCCGCATCCGCAGGACTATTGCACCCCGCGGGTTACGCGGCGGCCGCGCTCGGGGCGCCGGTCACGCTGCCGGCGGCTAATGCGAACTTTGATTACTTGGCTCCGGAGACGCTGATAATCATCGCGATTGAGATCATCGCAGGCTTGGCGGTGCTCGCACTGACATTGCGAGGAGATACCGTGGCGAGGCGGTTGGTGTTGCTGTGACAAGTCCACACCGGGAACATCAACGATTACGCCGCGCTCGCCGCCCTCGGCATGATCGTCGTCAGCTGCGCGTTACTGCTGTGAGAACCCATCACCTAGCCTTCGCCGGGTCCAGCCTGCCCGTCCGCGGCGTGATGGCCGTCGGTGCTGGGCGGGGCCAGGGTCTGCAACCACGTGTCGACATCGGGGCCGACGACTATCGCCTGACCCGAAGCCAGCAGTGCTCCCGCGCCCAGCGCGGCGACCGCGGGTTCTACGGTTCGCACTTCTCGGCTATCACCTTGCTGGGCAAGCAGTTTGGATGTCAGGTCCGGTAGCCGGATGGCATCCGGGCCGGTAATGGTGCGTGGCGAGTGCGTCTGTCCCAGGGCTGACTCGACCAACACGTCGGCGACGGTGTCGGCGGCAATGGGCTGAATCAGCCAGTCCTCGACGATCACCTCGTTGACATTGCAGGTCACCGCATCGTGGTTGGTCGCGAATTCGTACCACTGCGTCGACTTGACGATCGTCGCCGGTACCGGACCGTCGAGCAGGATTTCCTTGGCCTCCCGCTTGGCCTCGTAATAGGGGAAGCCGTCGAATACCGGGTCTTCGATGCCCGCCATCGTCAACACCACCAGGCGCTGCACTTCTTGCCGGGCGCACGCGCCCATGATGTTGCGCGAAGCGGTGGCGAGCGTCTGGGTGATGTCGGACCGCCCATCGGGCGGCACCGGATTGGATACATCGATGACGACGTCGACGCCCTTGAGCGCTTGCCAAAGGTCCCGCCCGTTGAACAGGTCGACGCCGTGCTCACGCGAGATCTCTACCACCGTGACGTCGCGCGATTTCAGCCTGGCCACGACGCGAGATCCGGCCGTTCCGGTCGCCCCAATGACGGCGATGGTGGTCAATTGCTCTCCCCCCTTCCATGCCGCCGCCTAGTTTTACCCAGTAAAGCCTCGTTCAAACTGATTGATCGCCTGGTTGATACGTGAGCTCGGACGGCAACCGCCGCGGACGTGATCGCGCGCACGTCCACCCCCGGTGTCCAGGCGTAACGCGGACCCGGGGCGTTTGACGGGCCGCCCGGTGGGAACGCCCTAGGTGCCATCGAGCGCAAGCTCAGTAACCACCGAGAGGGAGGTCGAACCCATGGGGGATGACAAGAGCGGGCCGGAAGAAGCGGTCAAGGGCGCCGTCGAAGGCGTGAAGGGAAAGGCCAAAGAGGTCGGCGGGGCCGTGCTCGGCCGCGACGACCTGAGCCGAGAGGGCCAGGCCCAGCAGGACAAAGCCGACGCCCAACGCGATGCGGGCAAGAAGGAAGCCGAAGCCGAGTCGGCGCGGGCAGGTGCTGACGCGGCCGAAGAGCGCCAGAAGAAGAACCAGTAGGCCACCCGCAAAGGGGCCCGGTCCGGTTGTATGGGCCGGGCCCCTTTCGCGCGTAGGGTTTTCCGACGGCGTTGATCGCCGATCGATGGTTTCAAGCCGCTCTACCGGGTAATCCACGGCTTGGGTCGCCTTTCGGCATGGGGCGCGCGGCGGATGAGCGAGGTGGAAGATGGGCCTGCGAGATCGGGTATTCAGCGTGGTCGCTTTTCTGCGAGCCGGCTACCCCAGCCATGCACCCGAGGTGGGCTATGCACCGCTGCTGGCGCTGTTGCCGCGGCGAGTTTCCGAGGACGAAATCATCGCCATCGCCAAACGGCTCCTCGCGCCGCGCCGGCACGCCATCGACAACGCCGACGTCGGCGTGGAGATCATCGGCATCACCGACGAGATGCCTTCCGCCGACGACATCGAACGTGTTCTGGTCGCGGTGCAAGCGGCCCGCCACGACGGCTGAACCCTCAGACCCGCTGCAGCTCCACCAGCAGCGGACGGTGGTCGGAAATGGTCATGAGATCGGATTCCACGGGGCCGCCGCGCAGCCGGTGATCGTCGGTCAGGATGTGGTCGAGCTGGCGGTTGGGCAGGTCCGCGGGAAACGTCTGCGCGGCCGCCAGCGCCCGCATCCCCGACCAGTGGCGCACGGTCTTCGGGGTCATGTTCAGGTCCCCGGTCAACAGCCGCGGTCCCGGGAAGCCGCGCAGGTCGTGAATCAGGCGACGCAGCTGGCGCCGGTTCCAGCCCGGGACGAACGACAAATGCGTATTGGCCACCGTGAGCGCGCCCAACGGCGTACGCAATTGCGCGATGACCGCCGCCCGCGGCTCCTCGTCGACGACCATGACCCGGTTGGGTCCAGGCAGGTACATCGGAAAGCGCATCGGGATGCGGGGTAACCGCACCACCTGCCAACTGTCCACCGGATATCGGGACAGCAGCGCGATTCCATACGCGGCGGTGCCGGGTTGCTCGCGGCCGGTCGCGGCCATCCACGTTGCCCCGGGCGTGCCCGAAATGGCCGCCACGAACCGGTGTTCCACCGCGCCCATGGCTTCGGCCGCCGCGGCGGTCAGGTCCGCGCGCTCGGAGCGGGGCTGATCACAGTCGACCTCTTGCAAGCTGAGCACGTCCGGGTCAAGGCGTTGCACGCAGTCACGCAGCCGCTGCACGACGACACCGTCACCGACGGTGCGCCCATGCAAGATGTTGAACGTCGCGACACGCATAGGTTGTCGCCTACCCACTTTCCCCCTCGTGCAGTCACCGGGGTGTTCCCGCCACAGGCTCAGTGGGCTACGCAAGCCGAGCGGGTAGGCCTCCCAGCGGGCTCGGCCGGTCTCGGTGCAATCACCGAAATACGACTTCGCCCACCGCAAGCAGCCGTGGTAGCACGAAGCCCGGCAAATTGGGTGCGGTTCCGGCGCCACCGCGCTCGAACTGGCTTCGATAGCATTGCGCGGCACGGCGTTTGCGCTCCATTGCCCATCGGGAAGTGGGCACCGCGTAGGCCCGTTCCCACGGGACGGCGTCATCGCCCGGAAATGCCCAGTGCCACATCCACACCGGATATTCCAACAACGTCGACCCGGTAAGGGCGCAGGCGGCCGAGGCCGCGCGCCCCACGGCTTCGTGATCGGGATGACCGTCGCCCCGCCACGTCGCGGCACACCAGGTTGTTGGGCCGGTGTCGTCGAGAATCGCGGTCAGCATCTCGGTGAGCCTGTCCTCATGCCTGGTCAGCTCGCCGTCGGGCAAGCCCAGCGGCACTGGCGGAGGGATGTTCAAAAGGTTTGTTGCTCTGCGCAATTCGTAACGACGTATGGTCTCCATGCGAAGCCGCTCGGATGCCGACGTACCGGGCCTGGCGGCTCCACCATCGCTGACGCAGACCACTCGAACGGGAACTCCGGCGGCCGCCAACTGGGTGATCATCGCACCCACGCCGAGGGTTTCGTCATCGGGGTGTGCGGCCAGCACGATCAACTGCTCGCACGCCTTCAGATCCAGTGCAGGCAGCGGGCGCTCCTCGAAACTGGCCAGCCACAGCGGCGCTGGCGTGCCGCCGTGGGTTAGCGGCTTGGCCGCAAACCGCGTGCAGTTGCCCGCCGGCACCGTTTTCATGGTGCGCGCATCCCCTGCTGACCCGCCAGCCGTCCGAGTTCGGCCAGATCCCGCTCGGCGTGGCTCTGCCGGATGTAGATGCTCAGGTCGGCGACCCGCTGCGCGTGCCGGCCATCCTGGCACAGCGGCCCGGGGCCCAACGCGCGCCCGGTGCGGGTGATGGCTTCGTCGACGGCGTGTTCCACCACGGTGCGGACTCGACGGGCAAGAAGCTGCGCGGTGCCCGCCCGGTCGAACGGATCATCATCGATCTGACTCGCGGCCGCGGCCAGGATCGCGTCACTGGCGGCGAGCGCGGCGTCCACTGCGCCAAGATGCGCCAGGGAGTATGCGTCGGCCGACCGGCTTGCGGCGCACCGGTATAACGGGTCGGCGACCCTCCGCGCGCCACCCAACCAACAGGCGGCCACACCGATTGCGCCGTGCCAGAACCCGGGCCGATTCAGATAGGCGTCGGGGTCGCCCACCGCCACGGCTTGAGCATTGGTGAACTGGACCGGCCTGGTATCACTGCCCGCCATCCCGGCGTTCCACCATGTACTGGGCAATGCCTTGACGGTTGGATCGGTCGCGGAGACCGCGAACAGGCCGCGTGTTCCGTCGTCAAGCCGCGCCGTTACCAGCGCGTGGGTGCAGAACCCCGCACCCGCACACCACACTTTGGTGCCGTTCAGCGTGAACGCGCCATCGTTATCGGTCGCCGTCAACGTGGCGTCGGGTGCTTCGGCCGCCCATACACCCCACAGCTCACCCGGTTCTGGCGGCTTACCACCCAGTTCGTTGAGTATCGCGACCGCATCGACATGGGCTTCGGCGATCCGGGCCGCCACGATGTTCTCCTCGGCCAGCCGCGCCAAACGCTGCCAGCGTTCCATCGTGCGCCCCGATGCCGGGAAGGGCAACTCGAGTCGTCCGGAATCCAGCCAGTGCTCAACCAAACCTGCTGTCACGCGCAATCACCCGCCGCCGTTCTCCCCAATTGCGTGAGGTAGTCGGCGAATCCGTAAGGGGCCCGGGCCTGGATTCGCTTCGATGTGATCACCGACAAGTCGGTGTCTGGATGTATGTGGTAGCCGGCGGCTTGGAACCGCTCGACCAGGTCGGCCTTTTCGCCAGTTGCCAAGGTGCGAAAGCCGCCAACGTGCCAATATGCGCTCGCGCTGAATCCCATCTCGCCGTCGATTACCTCTTGCCGGCTTTGCCGGGCGCGGGCGCCCGCTTCGTAGCACCGCGTGACGCCGACGACCATGTCCGCGCTGGACCGCAGCTGTTCAAGCAGCCAGCCCGGATCCACCCGGCTGTCGGCGTCGGTGGTGGCAAACCAGCTTCTGGCGCCGTCCCGCAATAGCGATCGGGCGTAACCGAAGCCGACTGCGCGGGCGGTCCCGACGTTGTGCACGTCCACGCTGATGAAGTGAACGTCGGGTCCATACTCGCCGGCCAGCTCCTCACTGCCGTCGTCGCAGCCGTCCAGCACCACCACGATCGTGACCGCAATCGGCGCACACAGCGCGGCGGTCAGCACCGCGCTCAGGCAGGCCGGCAGCTTTGCCCGCTCGTTGTGGGCGGGGATCACTACGGCGGCAGCGTCATAGGCGCATGGCACGGCGGTTGACATAACCCCAAGATTTCCCAACTACCCACAAGTTAAACAGCTTTGCCACCGTTGCAGGTTGCTTCCACCGCAGGCCGGGTATGTCCTATGCACCATGGCAACCACCGACGCCCACCCCGACGCACCCGGGTGCGACACGCGGTTGCGGGACGCGCTGCGTGGGGCGGCGTCGGCGCTCAAGGAAAACGGGCCGCGCTTCGCCTTAGCCGGCAGTTACGCGTTATGGGCTTACGGGGCACCGGAACCCAGCCACGACGTGGACCTGGTGGTGGCGGAGTCCGATGTGGAGGCGGCCGTCGCGACGCTGGGGAACGCCGGGTTCGTCATCGAGCGCCCGCCGGAGGATTGGCTCTTCAAGGCCCGCACCGCCGACACGCTCGTCGACGTACTGCACCGGCTCAACGGGGTACCGGTCGATGCGGGCACGCTGGACCGCGCGGAGCAGCAGGACGTGCTGGCCATCGGCATGCCGGTGCTGCCGCCGACCATGGTGCTCATGCAACAGTTGCGGGCGTTGAACGAGCACCACTGCGACTTCGCCAAGTTGCTGCCCGCGGTGCGCGCGGTGCGCGAACAACTCGACTGGGAGACCCTCAGGGCGCTGACCGCCGACAACGATTACGCAGTCGCGTTCCTGGTGCTGGCTGACCGACTCGGCCTCAGCGGCTAGTGGTTACGTAGTTTGGCCACCAGCTTGTCTTTGGTCAGGCTCGAATAGCCCGACATGCCAAGCTCTTTGGCGCGCTTCTTGAGTTCCGGCACCGTCCAGTCCTGGTAAGACCCGGATTTGCCGCCCCTGCGGGAGACCTTCGACTTACCCTGGCCGGCGGATGCGTTCGAAATCCGCGCGGCCTTTTCCTTGGAGTCGCCCTTCTTGCGTAGATCCTGATACAGCTTTTCGTTCTTGATCGACGAACGCGGCATGTTCATTCCTCCTGTCTCAATGGCGCTAAATTTCCGAATGCCCGCCTCGGGCGCATAGAAAACCCACGACCTAGGCGGGAACCGGGTCTGTGCGCCGCTCCCAGCAACGGTGGCGGGCGAGAGCGGCGGCGAATTCCTCGACGAAGCGCTCCGGCAACTCGTCGGCCGCGGCCGTAGTGGTGATGACGGACTGATCGTTGAGCACGTCGGTGTCCTCGGCCAGGCGGTTGGTGATGCCGGCCGTGCGCAGCAGGTCAACGCCCGCCCCGTAGGCACCGATCGGCTTCAGGTGCTTGTAGGCCTCGGTAACGAAGTGCACGGCGTAGCCGTCCTTGGACAGGGTCGACACGGACCGGGGTCCGCACGCGACCACGACCGCGTCGTACAGCACCGAGGCCATCGTCGTGAACGATCGGTCCACGGGTAGCTCGCCACCCGACCCGCCCGCCAACGTGCCGCCCGCGACCGGTGCCAACACCTCGACCATCGCACCGCGCTCACCCATCTGCTCGATGAAGCGCTGCGTTCCCACCACGTCGACACCGTCGGCGGCCAGGACCGCGATCTTGCGCGAGACGATGGTGTCACTGACACCGATCTGGGACAGCGCGGGCGACGCGGCGACCCCGTCGTCCACCGGCTGCTCGGGTGGTTCGGGCAGCCCCAGCTTGGCCGCCACCTGGGCGGCCAGCCCGCCGTCCACCCGCGCGAGTTGTTCCACTACGGCCGAACGGATCTCGGGCACTTCGACCTTGCCGAGCTCGAAGGCGAACGCAGCGACGATGTGTTCGGCTTCGACCGGCGACATGCTCTGCCAGAACATTCGCGCCTGACTGTAGTGATTCTCAAATGACTTGGCACGCTTGCGCATTGCCTGCCCATCCAGCTGCTCCGTGTAGTGGCGGAACACATTCTCGTCGGCCAGTGCCGGACAGCCGCCGCCGATGCTGTTCTTGAAATAGCTTGAGCGGCCCTGCGGTATCGTGTGCTGTCCGAAGCCGTCGTGCTGATTGGTCCGAACCTCGGCCACCGGTCGGTTGATCGGCAATTGAGCAAAGTTGGGACCTCCCAAGCGGATCAGTTGGGTGTCCAGATAGGAGAAGTTGCGGAACTGCAGCAGCGGATCGTTTGTGAAATCGATGCCGGGAACCACGTTCGCCGTGTGGAACGCCACCTGTTCGGTTTCGGCGAAGAAGTTGTCCGGGTTGCGGTTTAACACCATCTTGCCGACGGGACGGACCGGAACCTGTTCCTCGGGAATGATCTTCGTCGCGTCGAGCAGATCGAAATCGAACTTGAACTCGTCCGCCTCGGCGACAAGCTGCACGCCGAGTTCCCACTCCGGATATTGGCCCGACTCGATGGCCTCCCACAGATCGCGGCGGTTGTAGTCGGGGTCTTTGCCCGCGATCTTCTGGCACTCGTCCCAGATCAGCGAATGAACACCGAGCCGTGGCTTCCAGTGGAACTTTACGAAAGTTCCATCGCCGTCTCTGTTTACCAATCGAAAGGTGTGCACGCCGAAGCCCTGCATCATGCGGTAGCTGCGTGGCAACGCCCGGTCGGACATCAGCCACATGATGGTGTGCAGGGTCTCGGGCTGCAGCGACACGAAGTCCCACAGCGTGTCGTGAGCCGACTGCGCCTGCGGAATCTCGTTGTGCGGCTCCGGTTTTACCGCGTGCACGAAGTCGGGGAACTTGATGCCGTCCTGGATGAAGAACACCGGGAAGTTGTTGCCCACCAAGTCGTAATTGCCTTGTTCGGTGTAGAACTTGGTGGCAAAGCCGCGCACATCGCGGACCGTGTCGGCCGATCCGCGCGATCCGGCCACGGTGGAGAACCGGACGAACACCGGGGTCTGGACGCCCGGGCTGGTCAGGAATTTCGCCGCGGTGTAGCTCGCCAGCCAATCGTCATACGGCTCGAAATATCCGTAGGCACCGGCTCCGCGCGCGTGCACCACGCGCTCCGGGATGCGTTCGTGGTCGAAGTGGGTGATCTTCTCCCGTGCGTGAAAGTCTTCCAGGAGCGTCGGGCCCCGCTCGCCGACGGTCAGCGAATCGTCGGTGGCCTCGACACGGACGCCCTGCTGGGTGGTCAGGTATCCGGTGTCGCGACGGAACCGGGCCGGCTCCAGATCGCGTTGTTTGGGATTCTGCTCGTTGGCCATGGCTCGCCTCCTTTCAACGAAAGGGGAGTACCACCGGCCAATCGGTGCAAACGGCACTAGCGCCCAACTATTCAGTGGCCTCCGGATTGCCTACCATCTATAGGGGTAGTCGAAAGTGGTGGTTCAGACGGCTGACGAAGACGGCGGCCTCCGGGGCGTGGTAGCGATCGGTGCCTCGGCAGGTGGCGTCGAGGCGCTGTCGAATGTTGCCGCCGGTTTATCGCCGGATATGCCGTTCGCCTGCTTGATGGTGCTGCACGTGCCCGCCGGCGCGCCCAGCGTCCTGGCGCGCATCATCGACCGCAGCGGTCCGCTGCCCGCGGTCGCCGCCGAGGACGGCGCGCCCCTTCAGCCCGGGCACATCTATGTCGGTATTCCGGATCGTCATCTGCTGGTCGCGGACCATCACGTGTTGCTGTCACAGGGGCCCACCGAGAACGGGCACCGGCCTGCGATCAACGCGTTATTCCGTTCGGCGGCTGTTGCATTCGGTCCCCGCGCGGTCGGCGTGTTGCTCTCCGGCGTGCTCGATGACGGCGTGCTGGGAATGGCCGCCATCCGCTCGCGGGGCGGCACCACCATCGCCCAGTTACCCGAAGACGCATTGTTTCCGGCGATGCCGATCAACGCCCTGCAAGCGGGTGTGGTGGATCGGCAGGCCACGGCAACCGACATGGGAGCGGTCCTCAAGGAGCTGTCGTACCGAGAGATAGAGGACTTCGACATGGAGCGAGATACCGCGATGGAGCTGGAGAACCGCATCGCGATGATGTCGCGGTTCGCGACCAACTTTGACACCGAAAGACTGGGTGACCCGTCGGGCTACACCTGCCCCGATTGCAACGGTTCGCTGGTTTTTATCAGCGAGGGCAATTTCCGCTGCCAGGTCGGCCACGCCTGGACATCCGAGGCCCTGCTCAGCGCGCGAGACAACGAGCTCGAGGGGGCCCTGTGGATCGCGGTGCGCAGCCTGCAGGAAAAAACCAGGCTGGCCCGCGACATGGCCGGCAAGGCCGGAGCCGGTCCACTCTTCCGGCGCTACACGGCAATCGCCGAGGAAACCGAGCGGGCGCTGCACGTGCTCAGCGACCGGCTATCCGGCACTGCCCAGCAAGCGGTGAAGCCGGGTGAATGACCGCGGGCCCATCCGGGTCGAGTTGGAGCCCAGTCAGGATGTGCCGATCCTGACGCTGGAGGGCGTGCTGGACAGCTCTACCTATCGAACCGTCCGCGACGCCGTGATCAAGGCCGCGATCGACGACGCCCGCGCGGTGATCGTCGACATCAACCGGCTTCATGCACCGTCTCCCTCGGCCTGGACGGTGTTCACCAGTGCTCGTTGGCACGTCAGCGTGTGGCCGGACGTCCCGGTCCTGCTGGTGTGTGCGCAACCCCAAGTGCGGCGGTCGATCGCCCGGGCCGGGGTGACCCGATATGTGCCGGTACATTCCGCGCGAAAGCTCGCGCTGGACGCGGTGCACAGCCGGTCGCTGAAGATCCGGCGGCGGGCGCGCACCGAACTTTCGCGATCCGGCGGCAGCATCGATCTTGCTCGTGGCCTGGTCACCGATTGGCTCACCAGCTGGGAGATCCGTGACATGATCGCGGCCGCGGCCACGGTGGCGACCGTTTTCGTTGAAAACGTTCTCGACCACACCGAAAGTGCGCCGGTATTGATCGTCGAGAGCTATCAAGGCACCGTCACCGTTGCGGTCGAGGACAACAGTTCGCATCTACCGGCCCGACACGAAGATGCCGATCGAGGCGCCGATATCGTCTCGGGACTGGCTATCGTCTCCGCACTGTGCCGGGTGTGGGGTGCCACCCCGACGTCGTCGGGCAAAACCGTGTGGGCATTGGTCGGTCGGGAAAACCAGCTCTAGCGCCGCGAGTAATGTACAAGTCCTTCGATGAACCCTTATCGGACGGGACTCGGCATTGGAATCCACTACTGACGAGGCTTTCGAGGCTTTGTTGCGCTACATGCGGGATTCGCGCGGCTTCGACTTCACCGGCTACAAGCGCACCTCGCTGATGCGTCGCGTCCGTCATCGGATGGACCAGGCGGGTTACGCCACCTTCGACGAGTACCTTGACCTGCTACAGGCCAGCTCGGATGAACTCACGGCGCTGTTCAACACCATCCTGATCAACGTCACGTCTTTCTTCCGCGACCCGGAGGCCTGGGACTACGTCGCCGCCGAGGTCATCCCGCGATTGCTGGCCGAACGTGGGCCCAACGACCCGATTCGGGTGTGGAGCGCCGGCTGCGCGTCCGGCCAGGAGGCCTACACCCTGGCCATGTTGTTGGCCGAGGCGCTGGGACTCGAGGAATTCCGGCATCGGGTCAAGATTTACGCCACGGACGTCGACGAAGATGCGCTCGCCGAGGCGCGCAGCGCGTCCTACGACGCCAGGGCGGTCGAATCCGTACCGCCAGATCTGTTGGGGCGCTACTTCCAGCTGATCAACACTCGCTACGTCTTTCACAAAGACCTGCGCCGCGCGGTGATCTTCGGCCCCAACGACCTGGTCAGGGATGCGCCGATATCGCGTGTCGATTTGCTGGTGTGTCGCAACACGCTGATGTACCTCAATGCTGAAACGCAGCGAAAAGTCTTGGGGCGTCTACATTTTGCGCTTGCGCCCCAAGGCACGCTGTTCCTCGGACACGCCGAAATGCTCCTTAGTCATGGCGACCGGTTCACGCCGCTGAACCTCAAACACCGAATCTTCCGCAAGGCGGTGGGGGCCCACGGCGGCGCGGATCGCTACGAACCGGGTGGGGGGTTCTACGAACGCCACGAAGATCTGCCGGGCCTGACGACGGTCCGCGATATGGCGTTTCGTGCCAGCCCGGTGGCTCAGATCGTGGTGACCGGCGAGGACACCATCGCGATGATCAACCAGCAGGCGGAGACCATCTTCGGGCTCTCGGCGCGCGACATCGGCCGGCTGCTGCGCGATCTCGAGGTTTCCTACCGTCCGGTTGAGTTGCGTGCCTACCTGGAACAAGCCAAGGTGGAGCGGCGTTCGGCGCGGATTCAGGATGTGAAATGGCAGCGGCCGGGTACCGAGACGGTGTGGTTCGAGATCCACATCAATCCGCTCGTCGACGCCGAGAATGGCCTGCTCGGCGTGTCGATCGTGTTCTTCGACGTCACAGCGACGCGCGCCCTGCTGGACAAAGTCGTGCAAACCAACCACCAGCTCGAGGCGGCCTACGAAGAGCTGCAGTCCACCAACGAAGAACTCGAAACCACTAACGAGGAACTGCAGTCCACCGTTGAGGAACTCGAGACCACCAACGAGGAACTGCAGTCCACCAACGAAGAACTCGAGACGATGAACGAGGAACTGCAGTGCACCAACGACGAACTGCAGACCATCAATGACATGCTGAGTGAACGCAGTCTGGAACTGGACTACGCAAAGAACTTCCTGGGTTCCCTGGTCGACTCGGTCGGGAGCGGCATGGTGGTGGTGGACCGCGAAATGAACGTCATTTTGTGGAACCGCGCTTGCGAGGATCTCTGGGGGCTACGCGCCGAGGAGACGATCGGATCCAGGCTGACGGCACTCGACATCGGCCTGCCGCTCGACGGCGTGCGGCCATTGATCGGCAATGCATTCGTCGACCCGGACAGTTCCGGTGAAGCGGTGGTGGATGCGGTCAACCGGCGCGGCCGCGCGGCGCGGGTGCGGGTCACGTGCACGCCGTTTCGCTCGAACGAGGGAACGGTCGGCGGGGCCCTGCTGCTGATAGACGTTCTGGACTAGCTGCCGAGGCCGGCACCACATCCCTGCCTCGGCGGGTGCCGGGTGTCCGGGTTTCGCAGGCTGGCATGGTCCAGCAGGCGCACTTTGAGCCGCGAAGCGAAACGGCGATCTGGTTCGTTTCGCCGATGCTTGCCGGTGGTATTTCTCGTTATATTGGCAAAGTATGCGCGCGGAGGAGATTGCGGTTGAGGGTTGCAATTGTCGGTGGCGATGACGTCATCGGGGAGGACCCCGAACAGCTGTGTGCCGCGCTCGCGGCTCAGGGCCATGACGCCACGGTGTACCTGCGACGGGCCGCTCGACGTCCCGGACAGGCCGCCGCCGAAAGCAACTACCGCCGCGCCGTCGTTGCCGCCGGGCCGCGCAAGGCGACATCGCCGGTCGATGCGCTGCCTTATATAGGGGACTGGGCCGCCAAACTCGAGCGGGCCTGGTCAAGAGAGCAACCCGACGTCGTGCACGCCTATGGCTGGCTGGGCGGCCTGGCAGCTCAGTTGGCCGCCCGCCGTCGGCGTATCCCGGTCGTGCAGACGTTTCTGGGTCTGGCCGCCACGTCCCGTGGCCAAGCCGACGCTGAATGCAACAGCGAACGCGAGCGCATCGAACCGCTGTTGGCGCGCAGCGCGAATTGGGTGACGGGCGAGAGCAGCGTCGATGTCGACGAGCTGGCCCGGCTGCGTCGCAGCCGGACGGCGGTGTCCGCCTTGACGTGCGGAGTGGACGCCGAGCGCTACACGCCGGCCGGTCCGGCATTCCCGCGCAACGGCCTGCATCGCGTCCTGTGTGTCGCACCAAATCCTCTGTGGCGCAACGGTATCGATATCACAATCCGCGCTCTGCCCAAGGTGCGTGGTGCGGAGCTGGTGATTGCCGAGAATGAGGCAACGAACGCTGATCACCATGACGCGCGGGCCCGGTTGCGTCGTCTCGCGGACGACCTGGGTGTGGCCGACCGCCTCAGCTTTGCCGGTACGGTCACCGATGACGAACTGCCGAAACTGATCCGGTCCGCCGACGTCGTGGTGTGCACTCCCCGCGAGCCACCCCGCGCCACCACCGTGTTACAAGCCATGGCCACCGGGGTGGCCGTGGTCGTGGCCACCGTCGGCGTGCTGGCCGACGTCGTGCTCGACGACATCACCGGGCTCATGCTGTCGCCGGAGAATCCGGTCGACTTGGCCGCGGCGTTGAGAAGGCTTCTCTCCCAGAGCTTTCAATGCGAGAGCATGGGCGCGGCGGGCCGCAGTCGCGCCGTGTCACGCTTCGCTTGGGAGCGAATAGCGCTCGATGCGCTGAATATCTACGGCAGCATCGGGTCGCCGGACCGGGCACCGATAGGTACGGCGCGGTGATGCGGGCGCTCGTAGTCTTCTCCGAGGGCCGGCCATGACCACCGCGACGAGCGGGATCGACGGCAAGGTCCCCGGGCTGGTCATCGATCCCGACGGAGAAACACCCCAGGGGACTCGGTCCGACTTCGGCCCGTCCCGTCCTGTGCTCGCAGCGGATGCCGAGCATGGATTTCACCCGGTCGCCGTGCAATACACGCAGTTTCGTACCGCCGATGCGCATGCGGCACGTCGATTCTTCGCCGGCGCGTATCAGCCGGGCTGGCGTCTCGCCGGGCTCGGCAATCACGCCGTGGTGTCACACCGGCGCAGTGACGCGGGCGCGATGACCGTCGACGAGGTGATGATCCAGGGACGTGTGACGCTCGAGATTCCGGCGGCCGACGCCATTGTGGTGATCCAGCCACGCGCCGGGTCGTTGAGTGTCGCGGGCGGTCCCGTGGCGACGGCGGACTTCCCGATTCTCGTTGCACACGGAATGTCTTGCGTATTGCACTGCAACGGTGCGCGTTTCGACGTGGTTACCGTGGAGGCGGACGTGTTGCACAGGGTCGCCGCTGACTGGCACACGTCGTTGGCTCAACAGATCCAGTTTGTGAACTGGCGGCCACGTTCCCGTGCGGCCGTGCGGGCGTGGCACCGAGCGCTCGATTATGTGGTTGGCGCATTGGCCTCCGCCGACACCGCCCACCAGCCGCTGATCGCCGCGGGAATGGCGAACCTGCTGGCCGGTGCGCTGCTCGAGTGTTACCCGTCCAACCTCACCGAACAGGATCCGGCCAGCGATCTCGTGGTGCCCGACTCCCTCAGGGAGGCAGTGTCTTTCATCCACCGCCACATCTCCGAGGACATCGGCATCAACGATGTGGCCGACGCGGTGCATCTGACCCCTCGGGCAGTCCAGTACCTGTTCCGCCGGCGGCTCGACACGACGCCGACGGAGTACATGCGTCGTGTCCGGCTCGGCCATGCCCATCAAGAGCTGGTGGCGGCAACCGCCGCCGCATCCACCGTCACCGAGATCGCCCAGCGGTGGGGGTTCGCGCATACCGGCCGGTTCGCGGTGCTCTACCGGCAGACCTACGGCCAGAGCCCGCACACCACGCTGAGGCAGCAGGCGTCGCCATCCTGATCCAAGTCGGGTCACCCATTCAGTTTGTGCAGCAGTTGGCTCGCCGCGTCGCGGCCGCTGACCAGCGCACCCGTCACGGTGGATGGATTGTCAACGCCCACAGCCTCGCCCGCTAGATAAAGCCGGTCGCCGATCGGTTGCTGGAGTCGGCGCCGGTCGTCCAGACCGGACCCGGGCGGGTGAAACGAATACGCACCGAGCGCGTACGGGTCGCGGGTCCAGTTCGACGTTCGTACATCCGTCAGAGCCACGTTGCCGCCGAACAGCCGGCGG
Organism: Mycobacterium colombiense; assembly: GCF_001665835.1. Taxonomy (GTDB): domain Bacteria; phylum Actinomycetota; class Actinomycetes; order Mycobacteriales; family Mycobacteriaceae; genus Mycobacterium; species Mycobacterium colombiense_A. The sequence continues at coordinate 55,923 of NZ_LZSX01000088.1, forward strand.
GCCACCGGTAGCGCGCCGGCCAGCAGATCCTTTGGCGCACAGGATTCCACGAATCGTCCGCGCCCGCCGCCGTGGAAGGCCACGGCGATGGGACCGGCGATGCTCGGCAAGGTGAACCATTGCGACCACAGCCCGCCTTCGCGCCCGATATATTGATAGAAAGCGTTGTCTGCCTTCCATGTTCGTTGATCGAAGCGAAAGAAGCTCTTGGACAACGCCCCGAAGCCCAGCGCCTGCACGGCCCGGGCATGGCCATCGGGCAGCGGCGGATCGAAGGCGATAGCACCGGATTTCAGCACGCCGAGGGGAACCGTCACGATTGCAGCGGCCCCGTGGAACGATCTGTACTTGGTCCGCACGATGACGGCGCCGTCGCGCTGCACGATCGCGGTGACCGGCGAGTTCAGCTCGATGGTGAGTCCGTCGGCGAGCGATTTCGGTAGGGCGTCATAGCCGTTTGTGATGACGTCCTGGTCGCCGCCGGCGTAGTCACCCTTGTCAAAGCTGCCGGCCGAGAGCTGGTTCGCGTCGGCGGCGTATTCGTCCTCGATCTCGGTGGTGAGGTAGAACGCCAGCTGCGTGCGGTCGCCCGCGGACAGCCGTGCGCTGTCGGCGGCGGCCTGCACCGCGGCGCCCAGGCTCCCCGCACCGGCCTGACCGCGCGCCCGTTCGACAAACGATCGCCAGGTTGCGCTGTGGTAATCCAGCGGCGCCACGGCGGGATCCACCGCGAGCTTGGCCCACCCGTAGTAGTCGGTGCTGACCAGCTGCGCCCGTGCCCGCCGGGCCAGCTCGGTCAGCGGGTTGTCCGTCGTGCCGTGAATCCACGAGGCACCCAGCTCCAGGGGCGTGCCCCAGTCGCGGTCGGTACATACCCTGCCGCCGATGCGGCCGCGGGCTTCGATGACGCGCACCGGCCGTCCGGCGTCGGCAATGCTGCGGGCGGCCGATAGACCCGCCATACCGGCGCCGATGACCAGGATCGACGTGGTGTCCGGCGGTGGGGGTAGATCGGACGGGTGCCCGCCCGCGCGCGTCGGTGGGTTCGGCGCGCAGGCGGCCGTCAGCCCACCGCCGGCCACGCCGGTCGCGGCCGCGAAGAATGCCCGACGCGACAACCCAGACACGGGTCTAAGCGTCTCATAAGAATCGTTTGCCCGATTTCCCAAAAGCGAGCCGAAAACCGGGATAAAATCGTCTCATCCTTAGCTGCGGCAATGGGGCCGCGCTCGATGGGGGGAGCGGTGATGAGTGCTCGACGATCGGTCCGCCCAGTTGACCCGTTCCCCGACCAACTGCCGCCGAGCGAGAAGGTGTCGGTCCGGGCGGCCGACGGCACCCGGCTGCACGCCGAGGTGTTCGGGCCGCCTGACGGTTATCCGATCGTCTTGACGCACGGGATCACCTGCGCGATCCGGGCGTGGGCATATCAGATCGCCGACTTGTCCGGCGAATACCGGGTGATCGCGTTCGATCATCGCGGCCACGGCCGAAGCAGCGTGCCGCCCCCCAACGACTACAGCCTCAAACACCTTGCCTGCGACCTGGATTCGGTGCTCGATGCGACCCTGGCGCCGCACGAGCGGGCCGTGATCGCCGGTCACTCGATGGGCGGCATCACCATCGCCGCGTGGTCGCAGCGCTACCGCCACAAGGTTGCCCGGCGCGCCGACGCCGTCGCGCTGATCAACACCACCACCGGAGATCTGATCCGGCAGGTGCAACTGCTGCCGGTGCCGTACGGGTTGTCCCCCGCCCGAGTTCTCGCCGGGCGCGCCCTGATCAACGCGTTCGGTGGCGTCCCGCTCCCGGGTGCCGCCCGCATCCCGAGCCGCTACATGGTGGCGATGCTGGCCACCGGTCGAGACGCCGATCCGAGCATCGCCAGGCTCGTCTACGAGCTCTTCGAGCAGACATCACCGGCGGGGCGGGCCGGCTGCGCGAGGGCGCTGGTGACGTCGCTGGGGTCGCGCTATCTCAACCTGGACGGCCTGACCGTGCCGACGTTGGTCATCGGCAGCGAACGCGACCGGCTGACCCCCATCAGCCAGTCGCGCAGGATCGCACGCACCGCACCCAACCTGATCGAGCTGGTCGAGCTGCCCGGCGGTCACTGCTCGATGCTGGAACATCCTCGCGAGGTGAATCGCCAGTTGCGCGCACTCGCCGAGATAGCGGTACACAACGCCGCCACCCGGCGAATCAGCTCATAGCAGGGCGGTGATCTCGGCGGCCGCGCGCTGCCCGGAGCGGATCGCCCCGTCGAGGAACCCGGTCCACTCGTCGGCGGTTTCGGTGCCGGCCCAGTGAATCGGCCCGACCGGTTCGCGCAACCACGGCCCGAACCGGGTCCACGACCCGGGCGGCACCGCGGCGGTGGGACCCCCAGGCGCGAACTCCTCAACCCCCCAACGATGATCGACATAGTCCAGGGGTTTGAGCGCGTCATCGCCGAAAAGCGTTGCGAAACAACGCAAGGCGTCGCGACGACGCTGATCGCTGGGCAGCGAGTCGAACGCGCGGGCGTCGACAAAACCCATCAGGACGCCGGGACCGTCCGGGTGCGGACTGACGTCGAAGGTGATGAAAACCGGGCCCTCGTCGGACAGCGCCTGCCCGGAAAAACCGTTGGTCCGCCAGAACGGCGTGGAATAGGCCGCGTACGCCTTGCTGAGCCGGCCCTGCGGCCAATGCCGGGCGAGTTGCTCGTACTCGGCGGGCAGCGGGGGAGTGAACTCGATCGAGGCGCGATGGGCCGGCGGGATGGCGACGATGACGAACCCGGCCTCGGTCTCGCCGACATCGGTTGTGACGGTGACGCCCGCGCCGTGGCGCTCGATTCGGCGCACCGGGGCGTTCAGCACCACCCGGGTGCCCAGTTCGGCGGCCGCGGCCTCGGCGATCTGTTGGGTGCCGCCGGGGAAGCGGTCCTGTTGGGCGCCGTCCTGGACGTCGAGCAGCCGGTCCAGGCCGCCGGCGGCGTGCGCGTAGCGGGCAGCGTGCAGCATCGACACGTCGTCGGGTTCACATCCCCAGGTCACCCGCGCCACGATTGCCAGCAAGGCGTGCGAGGAAGCGGTTGCCCGCACCGAGCGCAACCAGCCGCCGAGCGACAGGCCGTCGAGCTCGCGCGCCCGGCGGGCGTCCCACGGCGCCGCCAGCGGGATGCTGCGCGCGATCCTGTCGAACTGCCACCGCAGCCTGCCGATGTCCAGCAGTCCCGTCAGCGAAAGCTTGGGGATGGTGCCGTGGTACGCGTGCGTCCACCCGCGCCAATGGATGAGGTTCTTGCCGTCGTGGTGCGTCGGGGTGGTCGGGACGTCGAGTTCGGCGGCCATCGCCAAGACGGCGTCCTGGGTCGGCCCGACGAAAGTGCCGCCCAGATCGGCCGGCAATCCGGCGACGCTGCCGGTCAGCGACCGTCCACCGACCCGGTCGCGACCCTCGAAAACCGCCACGTCATGGCCTTGTTGATACAGCTCGCGCGCCGCGGCGAGTCCGGCAAAGCCCGCACCGACCACGACAACGTCGACAATCCGCGGGGGTTTTGACACGCGGTCTAGTGAACCGCATTTCTGCGGTTTTCACGGCAGTTTCTGCAAGCTAACTGCCGAATCACTGGGCTTTTCGCATCACAGCGATGGCAAACATATGCCGACCTGCCCATGTTGATTACGCTGCGACCACGTGCTTCCCGCAATTCCTGCCACCAGTCCGACCCGCGCGGCGCCGGTCGCCGGCACCAAGCCCGACCTGCGAACCGTGGCTCTGGGCAGCATGATCGGGACCACCATCGAGTGGTATGACTTCTACCTGTACGCGACCGCGTCGGCGCTGGTCTTCAAACCGCTTTTCTTCCCGAACATCTCACCGACCGCGGGGACATTGGCCTCGTTCGCCACCTATGCCGCCGGATTCGGAGCCCGGCCCCTGGGCGCGGTGCTGTCCGGGCACTTCGGCGACCGGTTGGGCCGCAAAGCGGTTCTGGTGGGCGCGTTGGTGGTAATGGGTTTGGTCACCACCGCGATCGGAGTGCTGCCGAGCTATGCCGAGGCAGGGCTGCTGGCGCCGGCCCTGCTGGCGTCGCTGCGTGTGCTGCAGGGGCTCGCCGTGGGCGCCGAATGGGGTGGCGCCGCGGTGCTCTCGGTGGAGCATGCACCGCCCGATCGTCGCGGATTGTTCGGCAGCTTCACGCAGCTGGGTTCCCCGGCCGGCATGCTGCTGGCGACCTCGGTGTTCTTTTTCGCCCGCAAGGTCACCGGGCCCACCGCGTTCCTGGCATACGGATGGCGAATCCCGTTCCTGCTCAGCGTGTTTCTGGTCGGGATAGGCCTGTTCGTCCGGCTCAGGCTGACCGACGCCGAGATCTTCGACCGGGTCAAGGCGCGTGATGAGCTGGCCCGGCTGCCGATAGTCGAAGTGCTGCGCACCGATTCGCGTAACGTTGCCATCACCACGGGTTTGCGACTGTCGCAAATCGGGCTTTTCGTGTTGCTGACGACGTATTCGCTTACCTATCTGCAGGATTCGTTCGGCAAGGGCAGCTCCGTCGGTTTGATCGCGGTGCTGGTCTCGTCGGCCCTGGGGTTCCTGAGTACACCGGGCTGGGCGCTGCTGTCCGATCGGGTGGGACGGCGGCCACCGTATCTGTTCGGCGCGGTGGCCGGAGTGGTTGCCCTGGTGTTGTTCTTCGTGGCCGCCGGCAGCGGGTCGGCGCTGTGGGTGGTGCTGTCAATCGTGTTCGGCATCAACGTCGTTCACGACGCCATGTACGGGCCGCAGGCGGCCTGGTTCGCCGAACTCTTCGACACCCGGGTGCGTTACAGCGGCGCCTCGTTGGGCTATCAGATCGGCGCGGTGCTCTCCGGCGGATTTGCGCCCTTGATCGCCGCGTCGTTGTTGGTGGTCGGCGGCGGCCGGCCGTGGTTGATCGTGGGCTACTTCGCGGTGCTGGCGGCGATCACGGCCGCCGCGGCGTACGCGGCGGGCGAAACGCGTGAGGATTACCTGGGATGAGTGCACCGCGAAGGATCTTTCTCAACGCCTTCGACATGGCCTGCGTCGGGCATCAGTCGGCGGGGCTGTGGCGCCACCCCGACGACCAGGGCTATCGCTACCGGGAACTGGGCTACTGGACCGAGTTGGCCCGCATCCTGGAGGCCGGCGGGTTCGACGCGCTGTTCCTCGCCGACGTGCTCGGGGTCTACGACGTGTACGGGGCGTCGCGCGACGCGGCGGTCGTCGACGCCGCCCAGTTCCCGGTCAACGACCCGACGGCCGCGGTCTCGGCGATGGCGGCGGTGACCGAGAGCCTCGGCTTCGGGATCACTTTGTCGTTGACCTACGAGCAGCCGTATGCGCTGGCGCGCAGGCTCTCGACACTGGACCACCTGACCGGCGGCCGGGTGGCGTGGAACATCGTCACCTCCTATTTGGACAGTGCCGCAAGGAATTTGGGGCTGGACGCCCAGATCCCGCACGACCAGCGTTACGAGATCGCCGACGAGTACCTCGAGGTCTGCTACAAGCTGTGGGAGGGCTCGTGGGAGGCCGACGCCGTGGTGCGCGACGCGGAGCGGGGCGTGTTCACCGACCCGGCCAAGGTGCACGACATCGAGCACAAGGGCCGCTATTTCTCGGTGCCCGGCCCTTTCCTGTGCGAGCCGTCGCCGCAACGCACTCCGGTGCTGTTCCAGGCCGGGGCCTCACCGCGCGGCGTCCGGTTCGCGGCGGCGCACGCCGAGGCGGTCTTCGTCTCGGGGCCGACGCCGCAGATCGTGTCCGGCCCGGTGCGGGCGCTGCGCGCGGCCGCCGCCGAGCTGGGCCGGGACCCCCGTTCCATCAAGGTGTTCACCATGGTGACTCCGGTGGTCGGCGAGACGCACGACGAGGCCGTCGCCAAGCTGCGGGACTACCGGCGGTTCGTCAGCCCCGCGGGCGCGCTCGCCTTGTTCGGCGGCTGGACCGGCGTCGACCTGGCCGAGCTCGACCCCGAGGCACCGTTGACATATGTCGAGACCGACGCCAACCGCTCGGCGCTGGCGTCGTTCACCACCGCCGCGCCGGAGCGGGCCTGGACCGTGCGGGAGCTGGCCGACGAGATCGGCATCGGCGGCCGCGGCCCGGTGCTGGTTGGTTCACCGACCGAGGTGGCCGACGAACTCGAGCGGTGGGTCGACGAGGCCGACGTCGACGGATTCAATCTGGCCTACGTGACGACCCCGGGCACCTTCGTCGATTTCGCGAAATTCGTTGTCCCCGAGCTGCGTCGGCGGGGACGTGTGCCCGTGGAGTCGGCGCGCGCCACCCTGCGCCAACGGCTGGGCGCCGCCGGGCCGCTACTGCCGGCCGACCACCCGGGCGCGAAGTACCGCCGCTGAACTATGGCGCGACCGTCAGCCAATCCTTGAATCCGGACGGGTCGTGCCGGCCCAGCGCGCCGTGCTCGTAGAGGCCCCAGCCCTCGACCGGCTCGCCGTCGCCGTCGCGGCAGACGGCGCGGCCGACATGGTCGATCACGCCGAAGCCCGCCCGGCCGATGATGGCCGGGTCGGCCATGTCGTAGGTCAGGCGCTCGGAGAACTTCTCGCCCTTCCACATGCCGTGGATCCAGTCGGAGTCGCCGCCGTAGCCGCCGCCGACGTGAATGGGCACCGGCAGCTTGGATTCGACGTCGAAGTGCACGGGGGTGCCGTCGGGGGCGGTGGCGTCGATCGTCGCGCCGGTCGGGATGCGGGTGCCGGAGCGGTAGTGGATCTTGACCCGCGGCCAGCCCAGCTGCTCGACGCGGCCGTCGCGCCAGATCCGGGTGCAGTCGTTGAGCGAGCGGAACCCGTTGGGCTCCTCCTGGATGATCAGCACGATCGCGAAATCGTCGAAGGCCATGGGCACGTACAGCCACCACATGCCCTCGAAGGGCGGGTCGGCGGGACGTCCCGCGGGCTCGGCCTCGCCGATCGGGCGGATGCCCCAGGACCGGTCGCGGCTGCCCAGCCAGGTGTCGGGGTCGACGGCGATCTCCTCGCCGTCGATGACGATGTGTCCGCTCCAGCTGCCCAGCTGCGCAAAACGCTGCGCGTCCAGCGTCACCCGGTTGCCTGCCCGCAGGATGTGCGGTTGTTCCTGGACGACCTCGAACAGCCCTTTCCAGGTGAGATCGGCTGCGATGCCTTCGGTTTCGTCGAGGACGATCCGCAGCCGGTGCAGCGGTTCGATGACCTCGACGCGGTAACCGTTGACGTGCTGGTTGAGCCGGTCCTGGTCGATGGCGTCCGAGACGTGCACGGCGGTCTGGGTGTCCCCGCGCCTGACGAGCAGGAACGCATCCTTGACCCCGAGGTTGGGGTAGTACCCGATGCCGCTGATCACGAAGATGTTCCCGGTGCGGTCGTGGGCGTTGAAGTAGGAGCGGTCGTAGAAGTTGCGGTCCGAGGAGCCCGGCCACGCGATCGGCTGGGGAATCTGATGTACCGGGAACTCGTCGAGTGGTCCGAGCATTACTGGTCCTCTCCGATAAGACGCTTCATCAATCCGGCGTGGTAGAACAGCGATTCGACATCGTCGGGCTTCTCGGTCTCGCCGAAGTGCACCCGGCGGGCGCCGGTGCGCATGAACACGCACGCCCACATCACGCCCGAGTACACGTAAAACCAGTGCAGGTCGCCGACTTCGACCCCGGCCAGCCGCGCGTAGGTGGCCCGCACGTCCTCCTCGCGCATCACCCCGGGCAGCCCCGGCAGGGTCGCCAGGCCCGCGAGTTCTTGAAAGACCATGTGCGCGAAAATCATCCACGCCACGTCGAGCTCCCGCGGCCCCAACGTGACCATCTCCCAGTCCAGCACCGCCACCGGACGGAAGTCGTTGTACAGCACGTTGCCCACCCGGGCATCGCCCCACAGCAGCACGGGCTCGGCGGCGGCCGCCTCGGCCGGCCAGTTGGCTTCCAGCCAGTCGAAGGTCCGCTCCAGTAGCGGTGATCGCCCGATGTCGGGTACCGCGAAGTCATACCAGGACCGCACCCAGTTGAAATGCTTGCGCATCGCGGTGTCCCCGCTCTGGCCCTCGGTGAGGAAGCCAAACGTGTTCTGCGCGTCCGGAATCGAGTGCAGCGTGGCCAGCACGCCGACGGTGGCGTCCTGCAGCTCGCGTTGCTTCTCGGCGGGCGCGTCGGCGAACCAGTTGCCGCCGAACGTGTACGGCATGACGTCGGGCGGCACCTCACCGGCGACGTAGTCCATCACGAAGAACGGTGTGCCGAGGACGTCGCCGGTGTTCTCCAGCCAGCGCACCCGGGGCACGGGCACATCGGTCAGCTCGCCGACTTTCCGGATGACGTCGAATTGGTGGTCGAGCCGGTAGGTCGGGAAGACCTGCACGTCCTCGGCGGTGGGGGCGACCCGCGCCACCAGCTTCTGCTCGGTCGGTTGCCCGTCCTGCTGCCAGCGGGTGCTCAGGATGATGGTCTCCGACGACATGCCCGTCGAGTCCACGCCGCTTTCCACGGTCACCTCGGGTTTTGCGGCATCCGGCAGTACGGTGGAGAGCCAGCGTGACAACACCGTCGGCAACGTCGTGACGTCACGGCTGGAGCGCTGGAGCCGGTCGACGTTGTCGACCGCGGGTTCTGTTGCCATAAGGTGCCTCCTTCGTTGAGGCAATTACGATACGGTAGGTAGCGTTATGAAAGCAGACCCGTCCGGCCTTGACAAGGCCTCCGGCGCCGGCCGCCCGCGCGATCCGCGTATCGATTCGGCGATCCTATCGGCGACCGCCGAACTGCTTGTCCAAACAGGTTATTCCAACATCAGTTTGGCCGCGGTCGCCGAGCGCGCCGGCACCACGAAATCCGCGTTGTACCGGCGGTGGTCGAGCAAGGCCGAACTGGTGCACGAGGCGGCCTTCCCGACCGCACCGACCGCGCTGGAGTCGCCGGCCGGGGATATCGCCGCCGACATGCGGATGATGATCGAGGCCACCCGCGATGTGTTCACCACCCCGGTGGTACGCGCGGCGCTGCCCGGTTTGGTCGCCGACATGACGGCCGACCCCGCGCTCAATGCCCGGGTGATGGCGCGGTTCGTGGACTTGTTCACCGCGGTGCGGGTGCGGCTGCGCGAGGCGGTTGACCGGGGCGAAGCCCATCCCGATGTGGATCCGGACCGATTGATCGAGTTGATTGGGGGAGCGACGATGCTGCGGATGCTGCTGCGTCCGGAAGAAGCGCTCGACGACGCGTGGGTGGAACAGACAACGGCGATCGTCGTGCACGGGGTGCGGCGATGACGGGGCGGCTCGCGGGCCGCGCCGCGATCGTCACCGGCGCCAGCCGCGGCCTGGGACGGGCGATCGCGCTGGCATTGGCGGCCGAGGGTGCCGCGGTGGCGGTTGCCGGGCGCACCGAAGAAGTCTGGGACGACCGGTTGCCGGGAACCATCGGCGAGACGGTCGCCGACATCGAGGCGGCGGGCGGGCGTGCCGTCGCGGTCCGCGCCGATCTGACCGACCGCGATCAGATCGCCCGGCTGGTGGATTCGGCACGAGAGGCATTGGGCCCCATCGGGATTCTGATCAATAATGCCGCCTTCACCGCGCCCGGGCGGCCACCGGTGCCCGGTGCCGAGCCGGGTGACAAAGCCGCCAAGGGTGCCCGTAAGCCGGCGGGGGCTGCCAAACCCGGCTGGCCGGGGTTCGTCAGCACGCCCCTGCACGCGTATCGCCGGCATTTCGACATCGCGGTGTTCGCGGCTTACGAGCTGATGCAGATGGTGTGCCCCGACATGATCGAGGCCGGTGGCGGCTCGATCATCAACATCACCTCGGTCGCCTCGCGACTGCCCGGCGACGGCCCGTACGCCGACCGCAGCGGCGGGGTGCTGCCCGGCTACGGCGGATCCAAGGCCGCGCTCGAGCACCTGACCCAGTGCGCGGCATACGATCTCACCGACTACAACATCGCGGTCAACGCGTTGTCGCCGTCCAAAGCGATTCTCACGCCGGGGCTCTCCTACTATGCCCGCAACTTCGATGACACCGCATCGGAGGACGAATTCGCCAGCGCCGCAGTCGAATTGGTCCTGGTCGATCCCGCCAAGGTCACCGGGCGCACCATCGGCCACCTTCAGGTGCTCGACGGCAGCTTCCGGCCCTTCGCGGCGGATTAGACCGACGCGCCGTTAGGCGGGTCGGGATCGCCGCGAAGGAGCTCGTCGGGATGGTGGGCGTGATTCACAGCGGGCGGTCCGTTGCCGTCGGTCCAGCCAAGTCGCCCGTTGCCGACGACCGAAGTGCGCCATTCGCCCCTGCCCACCGCGCCGTGGTCGGAGCCGCAGGCGAAGAACAGGTTGTCGGCATCGGTCCGGCCTCCGTCCGCCCATTCGTGTGCATGGTGAACCTCGCAGTGATAGCCGGGTTCGAGGCAATTGGGGTGGGTACATCCGCGGTCCCGGGCGAAGCAGATGAGGCGCTGATCCGCGGTCGCGATGCGTTTCTGGCGCCCGAGATACAGCGGCCGGCCGGTGTGCTCGTCGAACACGGCGAGATAGTGGATTACCTTGGCGGCCATGCGAATCAGATCCGGCATCGGCAGTCGTGAGCCGCCGCCGGTGTGCGCCGGTGCGGGCATCGGAATCGACGAGTCGACCGAGGCGTGCGCGGCCCGGTCCAGTTCGGCCAGCGTGGTGGTGGCGATCACGGTGACGGGATGGCCGCGGTGCATCCCGAGACCGCCGGAGGCGATAGCCGTTTGGAGGCCGAGCTTGAGGGCGTCGTGGCAGCGTTGGGCCGGTGTGCGGTCGTCGCGCGCCTCGGGATCGCTGTCGGGCGTCTGATGGCGGCCGGGGCGCACCGCCGCTTCCAGGGCTTCGAAGTAAGCCCGGGCCTCGGGATCCAATAGACCGGTGAGCCGTGACATCCCATCGGGCCCTTGCGGGCTCAGGTGCACACCCCGGCGGCGGGCCCGATCGACATCGGTGAAACGACCGTCGGGATTGAGATAGTCGGCAATCCGGTGGCCCAGCCTGGTGACCACCGCGGCGTCGAGCTTCGTCGCGTGCCGCACCAGCGTGCGCTCCGCGTCGGCCGCATCGACAGGGGAGACGCAGGACGGCAACGTGTCGACCGCGGCGCACACGGCGCGGATGTGGTCCTCGCCGACCGCGCCGCCGGCCACCGCCGCGGCCAACGCCGGCAACTCGGGTGCCAATGGTGTGCCGGTCAGCGAACGTCGCGGCCGCAGACGCGCCGCGAGCCTGAAGCGGCGCGCGACTTCTCTGGGCGTGATGCGGAGCCGCGCCCACAAGATGCCGCGCACCCCGGGCACGCACCCCGCCTCGTCCGGCGGGTCGGCGATCTCACCGAAGACCCGATACATCAGACCCCGGTTGATGCGGTCCTGGACTTCCAGGCGTTCGGCCAGATCAACCCGAAAGGCGTTGCCGACCACCTCCGACGGGGTCTGACGCAGCACCTCATGGGCCGCATCGATCGCGTCAAGCGCGGAGCAGATTCGCTCCCGCGCCCGTTCGGCGTCCATGAAAGTGCCCACCCAGTCCACGCTATAGAACATACGTTCGAGTTCAACCAAGCAAGGGAAATATGTGGATGAACTGCCGACTGTGGATAAGCAGGAACGCCGGTCCTGGCCCTAGGGCCGCCTGACGTGCAAGTATGAGGAAAGTCAGTGCCGCGACGGCGGCAGGCAACCAATCGAGTGGTGTGCCAATGCCTGGTATGGACAAGCCGACAGGGCGAGTCGTTGCCCTGATCGTTCTGCTGCTCGTGGTCGCTGCCGCCCTGCGCGGCTACCTCCCCGCTCGCCACGAGGCGATGCGCAGCGAGTCGGGCGGCCGGGCGGCGCTGACGTTCGTGGTAGCGATTCTCGCGGTGACGCTCGCGCTGATCGCGGTCGCCGTCGTCGCGCGGTTGCGCGACCCCCGGGCTCCCGCACCGACTGCGGGTGGTCTGTCCGACATGCTGGGCACCGGTAAAGGACGACCGAGCTGGCGCGTGTTGTTGATCGGAGTCGCGGTGATCGCGGCCTGGCTGCTGATCGTGGTACTGCTGGCCCGGTTCTTGGGCCACGGTGTCGCCCCCTCCGCGCAATCGCCCGACGGTGGCGCGGCGGCCTCGACGCACCCGCCCGCACAGCCGCCGCAGCAGCATCCGCACCGTCCGCGCGGCGGCTCCCAGGACCTGCTGGGGATCCTGCTCGTCTGCACGGTCGCCATGTTGGTGATGTTCGTTGCCGGGACGGTGGCCTCGGCGCGGCGGCGTCCGCCGGCTCCCGTCAACGCCGACGAGCCGGCGGAATCCCCGGCGCCCGCGCCGCGTTCGGAGTCGCTGGCGCGAGCCGCCGAGCGTGGACTGGCCGAGATGACAGACCTGAGCCGCGAACCGCGAGAGGCGATCATCGCCTGCTATGCCGCGATGGAACGCGAACTCGCACACGTTCCGGGCGCGGTGCCCCAGGAGTTCGACACCCCGACCGAGGTGTTGGCCCGCGCTGTTGAACACCATGCGCTGCACGCCGACAACGCCATCCAATTGGTGAACCTGTTCGCCGAGGCGCGGTTCAGCCCCCACGTGATGAACGAGGGCCACCGCGACATCGCGGTGGGCGTGCTTCGACTGGTCCTCGATGAGCTGGGCTCCCGGAGCGCCGCATGAAAAAGGTTATTTCCCTGGGCGTTTGCCTCATCGTCGGTGTAGAACTGCTGGCACTGACACAGCACGATCGGCGATGGGTGTTGGCGGCCGCCGGTGTCGGGCTGGCCGTGGTGTTGCTCAGTCTTCGTCGAGCCCTGGCGCGCGGCTTCGATGCGCGCACGGATCCGGGCGCCGACGAGCTCGGGGATTCGTTGCGCCGCTGGCTTTCCACCACCGAGACGACGATCCGGTGGTCGGAGGCCACCCGGGCCGACTGGGACCGCCATCTGCGCCCGATGCTCGCGCGTCGCTACGAGATGACAACCGGCCAAAGGCAATCCAAAGACCCTGCGGCCTTCCACGCGACCGGGCGCATGCTCTTCGGCGCGGAACTGTGGGAATGGGTCAATCCCAACAACGTCAGACGCAGCGGTGACCACGAACCCGGTCCGGGTCGTGCGGCGCTGGAAGAGATTCTGCTGAAGCTGGAGCAGGTATGACAGGAGGCGCGATCCCAACATGACGCTGCCGGCCGCAACCACGACCGCACACTGCGAAGCGATTCTCGACGAAATAGAGCGCGTGGTGGTGGGAAAGCGCTCCGCACTGCGGCTTATCCTCACCACGGTCCTCGCGCGCGGCCACGTCCTCATCGAAGACCTGCCCGGCCTGGGCAAGACGCTGATCGCGAGATCCTTCGCCGCCGCGCTGGGGCTGCAATTCACCCGGGTGCAGTTCACGCCCGATCTGTTGCCGGCGGACCTGCTCGGCTCGACGATCTACGACATGCAGTCCGGCCGCTTCGCGTTCCGGCCCGGTCCCATCTTCACCAACTTGCTGCTGGCCGACGAGATCAATCGCACGCCGCCGAAAACCCAGGCGGCGCTGCTGGAGGCGATGGCCGAAGGCCAGGTCAGCATCGACGGCGAAACGCACCAGCTGCCAAAGCCTTTCATCGTCCTGGCCACCGATAACCCAATCGAGTACGAGGGCACGTATCCGCTGCCCGAGGCGCAACTCGACCGATTCGCGATCCGGCTGGAATTGCGGTATCTCAGCGAGCAGGACGAGACCTCGATGCTGCGCCGCCGCCTCGAGCGCGGCTCGGCCGAACCGACGGTCAACCAGGTGGTGGACGCGCATGACCTGCTGGCCATGCGCGAATCGGTCGAGCAGGTGACCGTGCACGAAGACGTCCTGCACTACGTGGTGTCGCTGGCCAATGCGACGCGACACCACCCGCAGGTTGCGGTGGGCGCCAGTCCGCGCGCCGAACTCGACGTGGTGCAACTCGCCCGCGCCCGCGCGTTGCTGCTCGGCCGCGACTACGTCATTCCCGAGGATGTGAAGGCGCTCGCCATCGCGGCGGTCTCGCACCGAATCACTTTGCGCCCCGAAATGTGGGTGCGAAAGATCCAGGGAGCCGATGTGATCGCAGAGTTGTTGCACCGCCTGCCGGTGCCGCGAACCGGATCCGGCGCCGGAGACGCCGGATGAGCCCGGCGTGACGTCCAGCGTTGCGGCCGAGTTCCGCTGGCGTGCATCGGGATTGACGCGGGCGATCGCGACGTGCGCGGGGTTCGCGATGGCCGCCGCCGTGATCGGCGCCCGGTGGCAGCTGATCGCCTTCGCCGCGCCGCTACTCGGCGTCCTGTGCTCGATCAGCTGGCAGCGGCCCGTCCCGACGATTCATGTGCACGGCGAGCCCGACGCCCAGCGTTGCTTCGAAACCGAGCAGGCACACGTCAGGGTATGGGTGACGCAGGAAGGCGCATCGGCCGTCCAGGTCACCATTCCGGACATCGCGGGCATGGAGCTCGAGATCCCCGAAGCCATTGCGGGCCAGGAGAAGACCGTCACGGCCACCGCGTGGCGCTGGGGCCGGTATTCCATCGGTGCTCGCGTCGACGTCGTCGCCCGCGGTGGGCTGCTCACCGGCACGGCCACCGTCGGGGCCGCCGAGGTCATCGTGTTTCCGTTGACGCCGCCGCAGCCGACGCCGATCCCGCAGACCGAGTTGCTCGACCGGTTGGGCGCCCACCTGACCCGTCATATCGGGCCTGGTGTGGAATACGCCGACATCCGTCTCTACGTGCCCGGCGATCAACTGCGCGCGGTGAATTGGCCGGTGAGCGCGCGTCGCGGCCAACTGCATGTGACACAGCGGCTGACCGACCGCGCCGCCGACGTCGTCGTCTTGATCGATGGGTATCGCCAGCCCGCGGGTCCGGCGACCGAGGCCACCGAGCGCGTCGTGCGCGGGGCGGCGCAAGTGGTGCAAACCGCGCTGCGCCACGGCGACCGGGCCGGCATCGTCGCTCTCGGGGGCAACCACCCGCGCTGGCTGGGTGCCGACATCGGGCAGCGCCAGTTCTATCGGGTGCTCGACACCGTCTTGAACGCCGGCGACCGATTCGAACACACCACCGGCACGCTGGCGCCGCGCGCGGCGGTACCCGCCGGCGCCATCGTCATCGCGTTCTCCACGCTGCTCGACACCGAATTCGCCTTGGCCCTCATCAATCTGCGCAAGCGTGGCCATGTCGTGCTGGCCGTCGACATTCTGGACAGTTCGCCGTTCGAAGACGAGCAGGATCCCCTGGTGGATCGGATGTGGGCGCTGCAGCGCTCCGCGATGTACCGCGACATGGCCACCATCGGCGTGGACATCGTGTCGTGGGCGGGCGACAGCGGTTTGGAACAGTCGATGGGTGTGGTGCCGGATCGCCGCCGACGGGTGCGGGGGAGGCTCCGTGGATAACGCCGGTGCGGGGGCGCTGGCGCGGGTGGGGGCGCCCGCGTTCGCGACGGGTTTCGGCCTGCTGATGGTGGGGCTGGCGGCCGACGGTTGGCAGGGCCCGGCGGTGGCCGCCTGGGTGGCGGCGCTGATCGCGGTCGCGGTGGGCACCGTATTCCGGCGCGCCGCAACGGTTGCCGTGCTGCTGGCGGCGATCACCGTGATGCTGACCGACCCGCCCCTGATCTTCGTTGCGTTGTCCGGATTGTGCGCCGCCGCCTACCTGGTATGCCGCCACGCGGTCGGCGCGGCCGCCCCGGTGGTGCTGGACAGCTGGCCGACCGCCGTTGGCGCCGTGGGGTTTACGTTCGCCGGACTGGTTGCGACGTCGTTTCCCTTGCAGTTGCCGTGGGTGCCGTTGGTAGCCCCGCTGGGGGCATTGGTGATCTACCTGCTGGCCGTCCGGCCGTTCATGAGCTGACCGGTGACGGCCGGACGCCGTCAGTGCAGCAGCTGGGCGGCCTGGTCGGCGAGATCGAGCAGCGGCTGCGGGAAGATACCAAGCACGACGGTGACCGCGGCGCACACCGCGATGGCAGCCTTGCTCAAGATGCCCGGCGCCACCACGTGCGGAGTGTCCTCGGTCGCTTCGGTGAAGAACATCGACACGATCACCCGCACGTAGAAGTAGGCGGCCACCCCGCTGGCAACCACACCGACGATCACCAGCGGCGCGGCGCCGCCCTGGGCGGCGGCCTTGAAGACGGCGAGCTTGCTGACGAAGCCACTGGTCAGGGGGATGCCGGCGAACGCCAGCAAGAACATCGAAAACATCACGCCCACAATGGGTGAGCGCTGACCCAGCCCCGCCCAGTGTGAGAGCGTCGCGTCCTCGACCCCGTCGGCGTCGCGGATCAGGCCGACGATGGCGAACGCGCCGACGGTGCTGAAGCTGTAGGCCAGCAGATAGAACAGCGTGGCGGACAGGCCCGTGTGGTTGTCCGCGATGACGCCGGTGAGGATGAACCCGACGTGGGCGACCGACGAGTAGGCCAGCATGCGTTTGACGTCGCTCTGGTTGACCGCGGTGATGGTGCCGACCGCCATCGTCAGGATGGAGATGGTCCACAGCACCGGGCGCCACTGATCGTGCAGCGGCGGCAGCGCCACGTAGATAACCCGAAGCAGCGCACCGAAAGCCGCGACCTTGGTGGCCGCCGCCATGAACCCGGTGATGGGGGTGGGTGCGCCCTGGTACACGTCCGGGATCCACGAGTGGAATGGAACGGCGCCGACCTTGAACAGCAGGCCGACCGACAGCAGCGCGACGCCGACCAGCGCCATGGAGGTGTCGCCGCGCGCGGCAAGCGCATCACGGATACCGGTCAGCAGCAGGGTGCCGGTCGCGCCGTAGAGCAGTGCGACACCGTAAAGGAAGAACGCCGACGAAAACGCACCCAGCAGAAAGTACTTCATCGCCGCTTCCTGCGAGAGCAGGCGGCGGTGACGGGCCAGGCCGCACATCAGGTACAGCGGCAGCGATAACACTTCCAGCGCAACGAACATGGTCAACAGGTCGTTGGACGCGGGGAAGACCATCATGCCGCCGACCGACAGCAGCGCAAGCGGGAACAGCTCCGTCTGGGCGGCCCCGGCCCGCTGCGCCTCGCGCTCGGCGTCGCTGTCGGGCACCGCCGATGCCTGCGGCGTGAAGGAGTCCAGGCCGCCCGAGCCGGCCGTGCCGACTCCCACGGAAACCGTGCTGTCCGCCTTGGCCTGCGTGCGTTCGGCGATGAAGATCACCGCCATCACCGCGACCAGCAGCACGGTGCCCTGCAGATACAGCGTCGGGCGGTCAATGGCCATGGCGCCCAACACCGCGACGCGGCCCGAGCTTTGGATCGAACGGCTCACGGCGATGACCGCGACGAACGCCGCGATCAATCCGCCGAGCGAGAGCGTCACCTGCGCGGTGTAGCGAATTCGCCTGGGCAGGAATGCTTCTGCGAGGACGCACACCACGGCGACGCCGAACACGATGAGCGTCGGGCACAGCAGGAAGTACTGGATGCTCGGGGTAGGGAGGGTCATCGCGGTCCTTCGGCGGTCCGGTGTAGGTCGGCCGGTCTGGGTGTTCCCACCGGGACGGTCGGCTTGGGGTCATGCTGGCCGATGGTGGTCATGGTGTTCTCGACGGCGGGATTGATGATGTCGAGCACCGGCTTGGGATAGATGCCGAGCACCAGCAGCAGCGCGATCAACGGTGCGACGACGATCAATTCGCGTGCACGCAGATCGCCGATCTTTTCGTTGCCGCGGAGGACCGGCCCGGTCATCACTCGCTGGTACAGCCACAACATGTAGACCGCCGAGAGCACCAACGCGGTGACCCCGAACGCGGCGGCCAGCCAGTACCGGTTGAAAGTGCCCAGCAGGACCAGGAATTCGCTGATGAACGGGGCCAGGCCCGGTAGCGACAGGGTGGCCATGGCCGAGACCAGGAAGGTGCCGGCCAGTATGGGCGCCACCTTCTGCACGCCGCCGTAGTCGGCGATGGACCGGCTGCCGTGCCGCGATATCAGGAATCCGGCGATCAGGAAGACCGCGGCCGTGGACAGGCCGTGGTTGAGCATGTACAGCGTCGACCCGCTCTGTCCCTGGCTGGTCATCACGAAGATGCCCAGGATGATGAAACCGAAGTGCGAGATCGAGGTGTAGGCGATCAGCCGCATGATGTCGGTCTGGCCGATGGCGACGATCGCGCCGTAGATCACCCCGATGACCGCCAGCACGACGATCAGCGGGCGGAAATACGTTGAGGCACCGGGGAACAGCTGCAGGCAGTAGCGCAGCATTCCGAAGGTGCCGACCTTGTCCATCACGGCCATCATCAGCACCGCGGTGGCAGGGGTGGCCTCGACGGCGGCGTCGGGCAGCCAGCGGTGGAACGGCCATAGCGGGGCCTTGATCGCGAACGCGAACATGAAGCCCAGGAACAGCGCCTTGAACACAGCCGAGTCCGCGCCGTACCGGCCCGAGGCGACGCCGGCCACGATCTCGCGGAAGTCGAAGGTGCCCGAACCGTGTTGCGAGGTCACCACATACAGCCCGATCACCGCAGCCAGCATGATCAGACCGCCGAACAGGTTGTACAACAAGAACTTCACGGCCGCGCGCGACCTGCCGGTTCCGCCGCCGAAGCCCCCGATCAGGAAGTACATCGGGATGAGCATGGCCTCGAAGAAGACGTAGAACAGCAGCACGTCCAGGGCGATGACCGAGATCAGCACCATCGACTCGATGGCCAGCGTCAGGGCGATGTAGGCCTGCACCCCGCGGCTACGCTCGCCCCCGTCGTTCCAGCCGGCCACCTGCAGCACCGGAATCAGCACCGCGGTCAGCAGCACCAGCACCACCGCGATGCCGTCGACGCCCAGGGTGTAGCCGGCGCCGAACGCCGGGATCCATTGGTGGCTTTCGACGAATTGGTAAGGCGCGCCACCGGTCTTGAACCCGGCGGTGACGACGACCGCCACCGCCAGGGTCAGGATGCCGAAGACCAGGCCCGTCCACTTGGCGAGCTGGCGCAGCCCGGGTGGCATCAAAATGATCAGCACGGAGCCGGCCAGCGGTACCAGCCACAGCACGCTCAGCCATGGAACGCTATTCACCAGCGCCGCTCCTTTTCATCTCGCCGTCCCGAATCACCACAGTCTCACCGCCAGGATCAGCGCGATCACCAGCACCGCGCCCGTCAGCATCGACAGTGCGTAGTTGCGGGCGAAGCCGGTTTGCAGCCCCCGCAGCCGATTTGACGTCGAACTCACCAGCGCCGCCAGCGCGTTGACCGAGCCGTCGACACCCGCGTTGTCGACGTCGACGAGCGCCTGGGTCAGTTGCGCGCCCGGGCGCATGAAGACCTCTTCGTTGAAGGCGTCGCCGTAGAAGTCCTTGCGTACCGCCGTCGTCAGCGCCGACACGGAGAGCGGAGCCACCCGGGGGATCGGTATCTTCGCGTACAACCGGTAGGCCACCGCGATGCCGATGACCACGACACTCAGCGCCAGCGCGGAGCTGACCCAGACCGGGAACGCGTGGGTGACTTCCTCGTGCTTTCCGACGACGGGTTCGAGCCAGCGCTGCAGGGTGCCGCCGACCGCCAGCAGACCGCCGGAGAACACCGAGCCGACGGCGAGCAGAATCATCGGCCACGTCATCAGGCCGGGTGCCTCATGCGGGTGGGTGCCGGGACCCCAGCGCTTCTTGCCGAAGAACGTCATCAGCATCACGCGCGTCATGTAGAACGCGGTGACGCCGGCGCCCAGCAGCGCGGCCCCACCCAGCAGATAACCCCGGATGCCACCCGAGGCCAGCGCCGCCTCGATGATGGCGTCCTTGGAGAAGTAACCCGCGAAGGGCGGCACGCCGATGATCGCGAGGTAACCCAGGCCGAAGGTGACGAACGTGATGGGCAGCGCCGCACGCAAACCGCCGTAGCGGCGCATGTCCTGTTCCTCCTGCATCGCGTGAATCACCGCACCGGAGCCGAGGAACAGCCCGGCCTTGAAGAAGCCGTGGGTGAGCAGATGCATGATCGCGAAGGCGTAGCCGGCCGGCCCGAGGCCCGCGGCCAGCACCATGTAGCCGATCTGGCTCATCGTCGACGCGGCCAGCGCCCGCTTGATGTCGTCCTTGGCGCAGCCGATGAACGCTCCGAGCAGCAGCGTGACCGCACCCACGATGACGACTGCCAGCCGGGCGTCAGGGGACAGGTTGTACAACGGATTCGATCGCACGATCAGGTACACGCCGGCCGTCACCATGGTGGCGGCGTGGATCAGCGCGGACACCGGGGTGGGGCCCTCCATGGCGTCACCCAGCCACGCCTGCAGCGGGACTTGGGCGGACTTGGCGCAGGCGCCCAGCAGCAACAGCAATCCCATGGCGGTCAGCGCGCCGTGGCCGGCGGCGGGCGCGCCGGCGAACACCCCGGCGTACGACAGGGTGCCGAAAGTGCTGAACATCAAGAACATTCCCAGGGCCAGCCCGGCGTCGCCGACCCGGTTCATCACGAACGCCTTCTTGGCCGCGGTGGCCGCCGTCGGCTTGTGGTACCAGAACCCGATCAGCAGGTAGGACGCCAGGCCGACGCCTTCCCAGCCGACGTAGAGCACCACGTAGTTGTCGGCGACGACCAGCAGCAGCATCGAGGCCAGGAACAGGTTGAGGTAGCCGAAAAACCTTCGGCGGTCCAAGTCTTCGGCCATGTAGGCGACCGAATAGATGTGGATCAGTGACCCGACCCCCGAGATCAGCAGCACGAAACACACCGACAGCTGGTCGATTTGCAGCCCGAGGTCGACCTGGAGCTGGCCGACCGGGATCCAGCTGAACACCTTCTGGTGGATGACGCGGTCGTCGGCCGCGCGGCCGAGCAGCTCCGAGAGCAGGCTCAAGCCCACCCCGAATGCCGCCAGGGCGGTGGCGCAGCCCAGCCAATGCCCCCACCGGTCGGTGCGTCGCCCGCCGAACAGCAGGATTGCGGCGCCCGCCAATGGCAGCGCGACCAGCAGCCAGGTGTATTGAGTCATGTTGGCGTCTTCAGCCTTTGAGTAGGTTCGCGTCGTCGACGGACGCCGATTTGCGGGTACGGAAGATGGTCATGATGATGGCCAGTCCGATGACCACCTCGCAGGCGGCGACCACCATCGTGAAGAACGCGATCATCTGCCCGTCCAGGTGGCCGTGCATCCGCGCGAACGTGACGAACGCGAGGTTGACCGCGTTGAGCATCAGCTCGACGCACATGAACATCACGATGGCGTTGCGGCGCAACAACACACCGGAGGCTCCGATGGTGAACAGCAGCGCCGAAAGGTACAGGTAATTGGCCGGATTCACGACGTACCTCCTTGGGAGAGAGTCGGGCTCGGCTCGGGGGACGGGGACGGCGTCTTCTTGCCGTCGGCGCCGCGGCTTTGCAGCATCGGCGAGACCGAGAGCTTCGAGTACGAGCCATCCGGCAGCAACGCGGCAACGTCGACGGCGTTGTGGCGTGCGTACACACCGGGGCTGGGCAGCGGGGTGGGGTGCCCGCCCGACCGGAACCGTTCCTGCGAGAGCTCGCGCTGCGTCTTGCGGCGTTCGAAGCGCTCGCGGTGCGCCAGCACCATCGCGCCGACGGCCGCGGTGATCAGCAGCGCGCTGGTCAGCTCGAACGCCCACAGGTAGCGCGAAAAGATCAGCGCCGCCAGCCCTTCCACGTTGCCGTTGGCGTTGGCGGTGGTCAGTCCCGCGAAGCCGCCGGTGGTCACGTTGCCGATGGCGGCGATCAGCAGAATGCCGAACCCGATCCCGGCGGCCACGCCGACGAAGCGCTGACCGCGCAGCGTCTCCTTGAGCGATTCCGCCGAGTCCACACCGATGAGCATCAGCACGAACAAGAACAGCATCATCACCGCGCCGGTGTAGACCACGACCTGAACCACACCGAGAAACAGCGCGTCCTGGATCATGTAGAAGACCGCCAAGATGATCATGGTCATCGCCAGGAACATCGCCGAGTAGACGGCGTTGACGGCGGTGACCACACCGATCGCGCCGATCACGGCCAGGACGCCCAGCACCCAGAAGGCGACCGCTTCGCCGGTGGAGGTCCGGACGATGGTGTCCTGCGCAAAACTCGACGCCACGGCGACGGCGTGGCCGGCCAATCCGGTCACCGGGAGTCTCCGGCCTGCGGGGTATCCCGCAACCCGTGTGCGGTCACATTGCCTTGGTAGTAGTCCTTGTCGGTGGCGCCTTCGGTCCTGGGGTGCGGCGGCGCGAGCATGTCCTGCAGCAGCGGCGCCAGCAACCGGTCCTTCTCGTAGATCAGGTCCGCGCGGTTGTCGTCGGCCATCTCGTAGTCATTGGTCATCGTGAGCGCCCGGGTGGGGCACGCCTCGACGCACAGCCCGCAACCGATGCAGCGCAGATAGTTGATCTGGTAGACGCGGCCGTAGCGTTCCCCGGGCGAATACCTGAGTTCCTCGGTGTTGTCCGCGCCCTCGACGTAGATCGCGTCGGCCGGGCATGCCCAGGCGCACAATTCGCAGCCGATGCACTTCTCCAGACCATCCGGGTAACGGTTCAGCTGGTGACGGCCGTGGTAGCGCGGCATGACGGGGCCCGGCTTCTCCGGATACTCCTCGGTGACGTTCTTTTTGAACATCGATCCGAAGGTCACGCCGAATCCGGCTACGGCGTCCAAGAATTTAGCCACGTGCTTTCTCCTTGCTCGCCGCCGCCAGCGATTTCTGGGCCGTCGATGGCAGCGGCGGTGTCGGGAATACGGGTGTGGTGTCGAGTGCGGCCGGCAGCTTCTTCGCGTCGCGGCGCAGCTGTTTCTCGAGCGCGCGAATGCCGGGCGCGCTGAACGGCTTTCGCAGCAACAGCACGAGCGCGGTGGCGAACACGACGCTGCTGACCACCAGGATCGGGGTCCAGTGCTGATAGCCCTGGTTCTGCAGCGTGCGAATGACGGCGGCGATCAGCACCCAGACCAGCGAGGCCGGGATCAGCAGCTTCCAGCCCAGCCCCATGAACTGGTCGTAGCGCAGCCGGGGCAGCGAGGCTCGCAGCCAGAAGTAGACGAACAGGAAGGTCCACATCTTCGCGGTGAACCAGAGCACCGGCCACCAGCCGGTGTTGGCGCCGGCCCACATGTTCAGCGGCCACGGCGCGTGCCACCCGCCGAAGAACAGGACGGTGGCCAGCGAGGAGACCGTCATCATGTTGACGTACTCGGCCAGCATGAACATCGCGAACTTCAACGACGAGTACTCGGTGTGGAACCCGGCGACCAGCTCACCCTCGGCCTCGGGCAAATCGAAAGGCGCCCGGTTGGTTTCACCGACCATCGAGATGAGGTAGATGACGAACGACGGCAGCAGCAGAAAAACGTACCAGACCCGGTCCTGCGCAGCGACGATCTGCGACGTCGACATGGTGCCGGCGTAGAGGAAGACCGCGGCGAACGACAGCCCCATCGCCACCTCGTAGGAAATGACCTGGGCGGTGGAACGCACCCCGCCCAGCAGCGGGTAGGTGGACCCGGAAGCCCAACCGCCGAGCACGATTCCGTACACCCCGATCGCCGACAGTCCGAGGATGAACAGCACCGCGACCGGCAGGTCGGTCAGCTGCAGCGGTGTGCGGTGGCCGAACACCGAAACCACCGGACCGAACGGGATGAACGCGAAGGCGGTGAACGCCGGAATCGTGGAGATGACCGGCGCCGCGAAATAGACGAACTTGTCGACCCCACCCGGGGTGATGGTTTCCTTGAGCGCCAACTTGATTCCGTCGGCCAGGCTCTGCAGGACACCCCACGGCCCCGCCCGGTTGGGCCCGGGCCGCAGCTGCATCCAGCCGAGGATCTTGCGTTCGAGCAGAATCGCCACCAGCACGTTCAGCATGAGGAACACAAAGATCGCCAGCGCTTTGCCGAGCACCAGCCACCAGGTGTCGTGCCCGAACGCGGTCAAGCCGGTCATTCGCCAACTCCGATCTTGACTGTGCTCCCGGCCGATACGCCGAGTTGGCGATGCACCGAAGAGCCGGGCGAGTTCACCGGAAGCCACACCACCCGGTCGGGCATGTCGGTGATCGCCAGCGGCAGGCTGATGGATCCGTGTGACGTGCTGACCGTGACCGCGTCGCCGTCAGCGGCGCCGATCTCGGCGGCCGTTTCGGCGGACAGCCGAGCGACGGGTTTGCGGGCCGTGCCCGCCAGATGTGGCTCGCCGTCTTGCATCCGGCCGTTGTCCAGCATCATCCGCCAGCCGGCCAATACCGCCTCACCCGACGCGGGCTGGGCCGGCTCCGGGGCCGCGACGTCCGGGTTCGCGGCACGCTTGCCGTCCCAGTGCCGCAGCGCGGCCAGTTCCTCGCGGGCCGCGCCGACGGTGGACATGCCCAAGTAGACGCCCATCTCGTCGGCCAGCGTGTCGAGCACCTGGTGGTCGGATTGGCTGGCCTGCTGGGCGGTGCCGCGCAGTGCGGCTTCGAACGGCCGGAAGCGGCCCTCCCAGTTGACGAATGCACCGGCCTTCTGTGTCGTCGACGCGACCGGGAAAACGACGTCGGCGCGTTCGGTCACGGCGCTCTGCCGCAACTCCAGGCTGACCACGAAGCCGACGCCCTCCAGTGCCGCCAGCACCGCTTGCGGGTCGGTGAAGTCATCGGGCTCGACACCGCCCACCAGCAGCGCGCCCAGCGTGCCGTCGGTGGCGGCGGCCAGGATCGCGTCGGTGTCACGTCCACGGCCGGAAGGCAATTCGGACACGTTCCACGCCTGGGCGACCTGCGCGCGGGCGGTCTCGTCGCCGACCGGACGGCCGCCGGGCAGCAGCCCCGGCAGCGCGCCGGCTTCGAGCGCGCCCCGCTCACCGGCGCGCCGCGGCACCCAGGCCAGGCGGGCGCCGGTGGTGTCGGCGAGCCGGGCCGCGGCGGACAACCCGCCGGGCACCGTGGCCAGTCGTTCGCCGACCATGATGACCGCACCCGCGGTAGAGAGCAGGTCACCAACCTCGCCGGTGGCCAACCCGTCGAGCGCCGAAGCCTCGGCGCCGGGAATGGTTTTGATCAGCCGCCCGGACATCTTGGTCAGCGCGCGGTTGGCGAAAGGCGCGATGGCGTAGACCGGCAACCCGTGCTTGCGGGCCGCCTTGCGCAACCGCAGGAAGACGATGGGCGACTCGTCCTCGGGCTCGAATCCGACCAGCACGACAACCGGGGCCGATTCCAGATCAGCGTAGCTGACGGTGATCGGCTTGCCCGCGATGCGTGCGGCCAGGAAGTCGGCCTCCTCGGCGGAACTCGGCCGGGCGCGGAAGTCGATGTCGTTGCTGTCCAGCACGATTCGCGCGAATTTCGAATAGGCGTAGGCGTCCTCGAGGGTCGCCCGGCCGCCGACCAGCACCCCCGTGCGGCCGCGCGCCGCCTCGAGGCCCTTGGTCGCGACCGCGATCGCGTGCGACCACGAGGCCGGCTGCAGCGAGCCGTCCGCATCGCGGATCAGGGGAGTGGTGAGCACATCGGCCTGGGTTGCGTAGGTGAACGCCCACCGGCCCTTGTCGCAGTTCCACTCCTCGTTGACCTCGGGATCGTCGCCGGCCAGCCGGCGCAGCACCTTGCCGCGACGGTGGTCGGTGCGCTGCGCGCACCCGGAAGCGCAGTGCTCGCAGACGCTGGGGCTGGAGACCAAGTCGAACGGGCGGGCCCGGAACCGGTACGAGGACCCGGTCAATGCGCCGACCGGGCAGATTTGCACCGAGTTGCCCGAAAAGTAGGAGTCGAACGGTTCGTTGGCGTAGATGCCGACCTGCTGCAGGGCACCCCGTTCCTGCATGTCGATGAAGGGGTCCCCGGCGATCTGCTCGGAGAACCGGGTGCAGCGCGCACACAGAATGCAGCGCTCCCGGTCCAGCAGCACCTGCGAGGAGATGTTGATCGGCTTGGCGAAGGTGCGCTTGACGTCGGTAAAGCGAGAATCGCTGCGGCCGTTGGACATTGCCTGGTTCTGCAGCGGGCATTCGCCGCCCTTGTCGCACATCGGGCAGTCCAGCGGGTGGTTGATGAGCAGCAGCTCCATCACGCCGTGCTGGGCCTTGTCGGCGGCCTCCGACGTGAGCTGGGTGCGCACCACCATGTCGTCGGTGGCGACCGTGGTGCACGAGGCCATCGGCTTGCGCTGGCCTTCGACCTCGACCAGGCACTGCCGGCACGCACCGACCGGCTCCAGCAGCGGGTGATCGCAGAACCGGGGGATCTGGATGCCCATCAATTCGGCGGCCCGGATCACCAGAGTTCCCTTGGGAACGCTGATTTCGTTGCCGTCGATGGTCAGCGCCACCATGTCCGGCGGGGTTACCTCGTCACCCGTCTGGGTCTTGGCCGCACTAGTCATGAGCGCCGCTCCTCCTCATCGCTTCGCTCTGCATCGTCACCGGCGCGCGTCATCGGGGCGTCAAGCCTTTCCGTTCGCCGTCAGCATCGCGTCTCGTGGATCGAAGGGGCATCCGCCGCCCTCGACGTGCGCGACGTATTCGTCGCGGAAGAACTTGATCGACGACATCACCGGGCTGGCCGCACCATCGCCCAACGCGCAGAACGACTTTCCGAGAATGGTGTCGGAGATGTCCAGCAGCTTCTGGATGTCCTCGCTGGTGCCCTTGCCGGTTTCCAGCCGCTCGTAGATCTGGTCGAGCCAGAAGGTACCCTCGCGGCACGGCGTGCATTTTCCGCACGACTCGTGCTTGTAAAAGTAGGTCCAGCGCCGGACGGCACGCACCACGCAGGTGGTCTCGTCGAAGATCTCCAGCGCCTTGGTGCCCAGCATGGAGCCGACGCCGCCGACGCCCTCGTAGTCCAGCGGCACGTCGAGGTGCTCGTCGGTCAGCAGCGGGGTCGACGAGCCGCCCGGCGTCCAGAACTTGAGCCGATGCCCGGCCCGCACACCGCCGGCGTAGGCGAGCAATTCCCGCAACGTGATTCCCAGCGGAGCCTCGTACTGGCCGGGCCGGGCTACGTGGCCGGACAGCGAATAGAGCGTGAAGCCAGGGGATTTCTCGCTGCCCATCGAGCGGAACCAGTCGACGCCGTTGCCGATGATCGACGGCACGCTCGCGATGGTCTCGACGTTGTTGATCACCGTGGGGCAGCCGTACAGCCCGGCCACCGCGGGGAAGGGCGGGCGCAGCCGCGGCTGGCCGCGCCGGCCTTCCAGCGAATCCAGCAGCGCGGTTTCCTCACCGCAGATGTAGGCACCGGCACCGGCGTGCACCACCAGCTCGAGGTCGAAGCCCGAGCCGTTGATGTCGCGGCCCAGGTAGCCGGCGGCGTAGGCCTCGGCCACCGCGTTCTGCAGGCGGCGCAGGACCGGCAGCACCTCCCCGCGCACATAGATGAACGCATGGCTGGCGCGGATCGCGTACGCGGCGATGATCACGCCCTCGACCAGGACGTGCGGTGTCGCCAGCATCAGCGGAATGTCTTTGCACGTACCGGGTTCCGACTCGTCGGCGTTGACCACCAGGTAGTGCGGTTTGGCGGCCGCGCCGGTGTCGCCCTGCGGGATGAAGGACCACTTGGTGCCGGTCGAGAATCCCGCGCCGCCGCGCCCGCGCAGTCCGGAGTCCTTCACCACCCCGATCACTGCGTCGGGCTCCATCGCCAGCGCCTTCTTCATCGCCTCGTAGCCGCCGTGGCGGTGGTAAGTCTCGAGGGTCCAGGACTCGGGATCGTCCCAGAAGCGGCTGATGACCGGAGTCAGCGGCGTCAACTGTGAAGTGTCAGAAGTTGTTGTCATTACTGGCCTTCCGGCGCATCCGGTGCCTGCATGCCGTGTTCCTTGGCTACCTTCAGGCCGGCCAGGGTGGCCGCTCCGGCGCCGCCCTGCCCCTGGTCGGGACGCTCGTCGGGCAGGCCGGCCAGGATGCGCGACGTCTCGCGGAAGACGCACAGCGGGGCGCCGCGAGTGGGCGGCTGGGGCTCGCCGGAACGCAGCGAGTCGACGAGTTCGCGCGCCGACTCCGGCGTCTGGTTGTCGTAGAACTCCCAGTTCACCATCACCACCGGTGCGTAATCGCAGGCGGCGTTACATTCGATGTGTTGCAACGTGACCGAGCCGTCGGCGGTGGTCTCGTCGTTGCCGACGTCCAGGTGCTCTTTCAGGGCGTCGAAGATGGCGTCGCCACCCATGATGGCGCACAACGTGTTTGTGCAGACACCCACCAGATAATCGCCGGTGGGGCCGCGGCGATACATGGTGTAGAAGCTCGCCACCGCGGACACCTCGGCCCCGGTGAGCCCCAGCAGCTCGCCGCAGAACTCCAGGCCCGCCGGTGTCAGGTAGGAATCCTGCGATTGCACCAGGTGCAGCAACGGCAACAGCGCCGAACGCTTGCTGGGGTAGCGGCCGATGATCTCCTTGGCGTCGACCTCCAGCCGAGCCCGCACCTCGGGTGGATACGTCTCGGGCGCGCCCTCGACGACGAACGCGTTGGGCTCGTCGGGCGGTGGGCCGAGCCGGATGAAGACCGGCTGTCCCTGCGGCCCGGTCACCGGTCCACCCCGCCCATGACCGGATCGATACTGGCGACCGCGGTGATCAGGTCGGCGACCATCCCGCCTTCGCACATCGCCGCCACCGCCTGCAGATTCGTGAACGAGGGGTCTCGATAGTGCACCCGGTAGGGCCGGGTGCCGCCGTCGCTGACCATGTGCACGCCCAGCTCGCCGCGCGGTGATTCGACCGCCGTGTAGACCTGGCCGGCGGGAACCCTGATGCCCTCGGTGACCAGTTTGAAGTGGTGAATCAATGCCTCCATCGAGCCGCCCATGATCTTGGCGATGTGTTCCTGTGAGTTGCCCAAGCCGTCGGGACCCACCTTCAGGTCGGCCGGCCAGGCGATCTTGCGGTCCTCGACCATGGTCGGGCCCGGCTTCAGCTTGTCCAGACACTGCTCGACGATCTTGATCGACTCCCACATCTCGTTGACACGAATCATGTAGCGCCCGTAAGCATCACACGTGTCTTCGGTGATTACGTCGAATTCGTAGTTTTCGTATCCGCAGTACGGTTCGCTCTTGCGCAGATCGTGGGGCAACCCGGTGGCGCGCAGGATGGGGCCGGTGATGCCCAGCGCCATGCATCCGGTCAGGTCCAGGTATCCGACGTCCTGGGTGCGGGCCTTCCAGATGGCGTTTTCGTTGAGCAGGCCGCCCATTTCGCGCAGCACCTGCCTGAGTCCCTTGAGGCCCTCCACGATCTCGGCCTCGGCGTTGGGCGGCAGGTCCTGCGCCACACCGCCGGGTCGGACGTAGGCGCTGTTCATTCGCAGGCCGGTGATCGATTCGAACAGGGTCAGCACGATCTCGCGTCCCCGGAATCCGACGAACATCGGAGTCATGGCGCCCAGTTCCATGCCGCCGGTCGCCAGCGCCACCAGATGCGACGAGATCCGGTTGAGCTCCATCATCATTACCCGGATGACGTTGACCCGCTCCGGAATCTGATCGGTGATGCCGAGCAGCTTCTCCACACCCAGGCAGTAGGCCGTCTCGTTGAAAAACGGTGCGAGGTAATCCATCCGGGTCACGAACGTGACACCCTGGGTCCAGTAGCGATATTCGAGGTTCTTCTCGATGCCGGTGTGCAAATACCCGATGCCGCAACGGGCGTCGGTGACCGTCTCGCCCTCGATCTCCAGGATCAGCCGCAACACCCCGTGCGTGGACGGATGCTGCGGCCCCATGTTGACGATGATGCGTTCGCCGGGGTCGACCCCGCGGGCGGCCTCGACGACCTTGTCCCAGTCCTGGCCGCCGGCGACCACGAAGGTTTCGCCGGCGCCGTCGTGCGTCGATTCAGTGGTGGTGCTCATCAGTTGTACGCTCTCCGCTCGTCGGGCGGGGGTATCTGTGCGCCTTTGTATTCGACCGGAATCCCGCCGAGGGGGTAGTCCTTGCGCTGGGGATGCCCGTGCCAGTCGTCGGGCATCTCGATGCGGGTCAGCGACGGGTGCCCGTCGAAGATGATCCCGAAGAAGTCGTAGGTCTCGCGCTCGTGCCAGTCGGTGGTCGGATAGATCCCGAACAGCGAGGGGATGTGCGGATCACCGTCGGGCGCAGCCACTTCCAGGCGGACGCGGCGATTGTGCGTGATCGACTGCAGCGGATACACCGCGTGCAGTTCGCGTCCCGTCTCGTGCGGGTAGTGCACCCCGCTGACGCCCAGGCACATTTCGAAGCGCAGCTGCGGGTCGTCACGCAGCAGCTGAGCGACCCGCTCCAGCGCGTCGCGACGGACGTGCAAGGTCAGCTCGTCGCGATACACCACGACTTTTTCGATGGCGTCGGTGAATTCGACGTTGTCCTTGTCCTTCAACGCCGCGGCCAGTCCGTCGACCACCTCGTCGAAGTAGCCGCCGTAGGGCCGCGGGCTGCTGCCCGGCAGCAGGACCTCGCGCACCAGCCGTCCGTAACCGGACGTGTCACCCGAGCCCTTGGCGCCGAACATGCCGCGGCGCACGTCGATGACTTCCTCGTCGGCGCTGCTGATTGCTTCTTTGGGATCTTGATCCGGTGAGCTCATCGCAGCAGTCCGCGCATCTCGATCGTGGGCCGGACCGACAGCGCCGCCTGCTCGGCTTCGGCCCTGGCGGTTTCCCGGTTGACGCCCAGCGGCATCTCCTGAATCTTCTCGTGCAGCTTCAGGATTGCGTACAACAGCATCTCGGGCCGCGGTGGGCAGCCGGGCAGGTAGATGTCCACCGGAACCACGTGATCGACGCCCTGCACGACCGCGTAGTTGTTGAACATCCCGCCAGATGACGCGCACACGCCCATGGCCAGCACCCATTTCGGCTCGGCCATCTGGTCGTAGATCTGTCGCAGCACCGGAGCCATCTTCTGGCTGACCCGCCCGGCGACGATCATCAGATCGGCCTGCCGCGGGGTGGCCGAGAATCGCTCCATGCCGAAGCGCGCGATGTCGAATCTTGGCCCGGCCGTTGCCATCATCTCGATGGCGCAGCAGGCCAACCCGAACGTCGCCGGCCACAGTGAGTTCTTGCGGACGTAGCCCGCGACCTTCTCGACTGTTGACAGCAGGATCCCGCCGGGCAGCTGTTCCTCAAGACCCACGTCTTACCTCAATCCCACGTCAGGCCGCCGCGGCGCCACACATAGGCGTAGGCCACGAAAACCGTCAGCATGAAAATCACCATTTCGACCAGAGCGAACGTGCCCAGCGCGTCATAGCTGACCGCCCAGGGATACAGGAACACGATTTCGATGTCGAAGACGATGAACAGCATCGCGGTGAGGTAGTACTTCACCGGAAAGCGCTGCCCGGCCGTCGCATGCGGGCCGCTCACCGATGTCTCGGTGGGTTCGATTCCGCACTCGTAGGCCGCCATCTTCGACTTGTTGAAACGTGATGGGCCGGCCAGGCTCGCGATCGCCACCGAGCCCACGGCAAAGGCTGCGGCGATGGCGCCTAGCACCAGGATGGGTATGTAGACGTTCAACTCGCTCCATGATCCGTCGTACGAGCCGCCTGCAGCGGCCAGGCGGTAACCGGGCTGCTGTGACGGACTGGATCTGAAGCCCGTCACAGTGATTTACAACATAGCGTCGCGGCGTGCGGCGCGCTTGCCCGGGGTGGGCGTTTTGCAGTATTGGCGGTGCCATGTCGCGCTGTGCTGCGCAAACTCCATAGCCGGTGCAACCAAGGCTCACCGCCGGACGGGATCCGCCGCACCAACCGCTAGATGAGCACCAGCAA
This sequence comes from Mycobacterium colombiense, assembly GCF_001665835.1. GTDB lineage: Bacteria > Actinomycetota > Actinomycetes > Mycobacteriales > Mycobacteriaceae > Mycobacterium > Mycobacterium colombiense_A. Next base: position 87,635 of record NZ_LZSX01000088.1, read on the forward strand.
AGGTGCGGCCGCGCCGATCGCTGCGGCACCAAAGATCAGGGGCGTCGCCAGCACGGATGGCCCGTCGTCAGCAACGTCGTGACTAGCGACTGTCGCCGTGCCGTCGGTGGCCGAAGTGGTCAGGACTGCCGCGTTCGGCGGGCGGGAGTCAACAGCCGCGGCAAAGATCGCGTCGTGGAATGAATCAGCGAACCGGGGCTCGCAGCAGGCTGAGCACCGTGCGGCCCAGCAGGATGGGGTCGATGGGATGCGGCACCGCGCCCTCGGCGCGCGACCAGGAGGCCAACCACGCATCGTCGGGCCGCCCGGTCAGCACGACCAGAGGCGGGCAGGTCTCGAGTTCGTCTTTGAGCTGCTTTGCGATTCCCATGCCGCCGGTCGGAGTGGCCTCGCCGTCCAGGATGGCCAAGTCGATGCCGCCCTTGTCCATCGTCGCCACCACCATGGGCCCGGTCGCCACCTCGACGTAGCTCAGTTCGGGCAGATCGGGATGCAGCTGCTTGCCCAGCGCCCGCATCACCCGTTCGCGGGTTTGGACATTGTTGCTGTAGACGAGGATCCGCAGGGCGACGGTGGATTGCGGGGTGGAGTCGGGCACGGTGCAGATGCTACTGGTGTCGCACCGGGTTCAGCGGGGTGCCCGCAGAAATCCTTATTGCGATACCCGCACGAAGATGGCGTCGGCCGCGACGGTTGCCGTCGAGCCCACCATGCCGAGCCGGTTCCAACCCAGGTCGAACCGGTCCCGATCGAGCTTGGTTTCGCCGGTGATTCGGATCGAGCCGTCGTCGAGCTCGGAGATCGTGACGGGCAGCTGCACCTCCGCGGTGACGCCCTTGATGGTGAATGTGGTCCGCAGGTCGGCGTCCTTGCCTTTGGTCGGCTGCACCCCCGTGACGACGACGCTGATCTCCGCGAAGCGGTCGACGTCGAAGAAGTCGGCCGAGCGCAGGTGTTTGTCGCGGCGGCCGATGCCGGTGTCCACCGAGGCGGCCCGGATGTCCACGCGGCCGAAAACCGCTCCCTTGCCGGTCAGTTGGCCGTCGCCGGTGAAGTCGGTGAAGCGGCCCTTGACGATCAGCAGGCCCCACATGTTCCTGATCTTGAAAGTGATGGCCGAGCGATCCCGGGCCAGGGTCCACACGCCGGCCATGTCGGGATCGTGAAGCAGTGTCTCCAAGGTCGTCATCGTCACCCCCAATGTGTCGTGGCGAATCTAGCGCTAGTTCATCAGCGGCGCGATCCCGGCGGGGTCGAAATATTCATCGATCCGCTCGATCAGTCCGTCGGTGCCCACCCGGATCACGATGCAGACCCGCAGCGAGATCGACTGCCCGGCATGTCCCGTGGCGTGCAAGATGTGCTGCTGAACGAAGCCCCGCGCGGATCCGTCATCGAAGAGCTGCCGGTCCAGGATTTCGTAGCGACGCCGCGTGGTCGCGCCGATGAACCAATCGATGACCCGCATTGCGCGGGCCTTGTCGTCGTCGCGCCGCGAGCCGACACGCCACACCGCGATGTCGTTGCTCCACATCGCGTCAACGGCGGCGATGTCGCTTCGCTCGATCGCCGTGAACAGGCGGTTGGCCGCATCGAGGACCGTCTCGGTGCTGGAAGCGGGCATGTCTGGCTCCTCACTGATCGCGGGGCTATTCGCTGTCGTATCCGGGGTGGGCGACGGCCAATCGGCGCCGTACCAGGGCGCGCAGGCAGGCGGTGACCTGATCGGCTTGCCCGTCCAGCTCGCCGGCCCGTATCGCCGCGGCCAGCTCCTCCTCGTCGGCGAAGCCCAGGCCGGCCAGCGTGGTGCGGGATTCCGCCTCGCTCTCGTCGAGCAGTTCGCGCTCGACGATGCGCAGCGCGTTGGCGGCGACCCGGGCGTGGAAGTTGACCTGTCCTTCGGTCGCACCGCGCACGTCGGTTTCCAGGAATTCGGCAACCGCGGCCACGAGTTCGCCGGCCAGCGGGCGGCCGTATGCGCCGATCATGGCCGCGCCTCGAGCAGGTTGAGCAGGTCCCACTCGGTCTCGCAGACGCGACGCCCGATGGTGGCCAACTCGACCGAGCGGTGTTGCCCGCTCAGGTGCCGTTCGGCCTGGAAGCGGCAGATGACACCCCAGCGCAGGGTGGCCAGCACCAGCCACCAGTGAAACGCCACCCGGTCGACGGTAGTCCCGCTGGCCTGCTCGTAGGCGCGCAAAAAGCTTTCGATGCTGCCCAGGCCGCCCGCGCCCAGGCTGGCCGAGGCGCCGAATCGCCAGGCCCGGATGCAGAACCACGCCAGGTCTTCGTAGGCCTGCCCGACGTGCACCAGCTCCCAGTCCAGCACCGCGGCGAGGTTGGATCCGTCGACGATGAGGTTGCCCATCCGAAAGTCCCCGTGCACCAACACCGGCGGCGACGGCGGGGGACGGTGGGCGGCCAGCCAGCGGAACCCCCATTCGAATGTCGCGGTGGTGTCGCCCATGTCGTCGAGGCGCTGGCGCCATTCGGCGAGCTGGTCCTCGTGGGTCAGGTCCGGAATGTTCGTGTCGGCGCGGTGAATGGCGGCCACCGCCTGCGCGCATTGCTGCAGCAATCGGGTGCGGGCCGCGTGCCCGTCGACGGCGTCGAGCTGACGCTGGATGCGCCGCACGATGGTCTCGCCCTTGATCTCGTCACAGATCAAATACGGATTACCCAGTGCGACAGGGGAATTGTCGGCGATCAGCACGTGGGGGACCGGCGCGCCGGCGGCCGCCGCGGCGGCCTGCGTCCTGGCTTCCAGCTCCATACCGGCATGCACATCGTCGGGTGGGCCGGTGCGCAAGATCAGCGCACGAGGCTGCGCGTTGATGACGGTCTCGAACGCCCAGGTGGTTCTGCTGGCGCCACCGGTCAGCGCGCGCAGGTTGTCGACCGCGGTGTCGGCGCCGATGGCCGCCGTGAGCACCCTGGCCAGTTTGGAGGCCAGTTTGGTGCCCAGTTCCGCCGACTCGTCGCTGTCCATCACTTGCTGCCGAATTTGAACAGCCGCTGCGCCACCCGGCGAATCTGGATTTCCTCGGCGCCCTCGGTGATCCGGTAGCGACGGTGATGGCGGTAGATGTGTTCGAACTGCTCGTGCCGGCTGTAGCCGAGGCCGCCGTAAACCTGCATGGCGCGGTCGGCGGCGTCACAGACCAGCCGGTTGGCGCGGTAGTTCGCCATCGAGACCTTGTCGGAGACCTCCATGTGGTGGTCGCGGTCCAGATGCCAGGCGGCGTACTGCACGAGCAGTCGCACCATCTGCGCTTCGGTCGCCAACTCGGCCAGCGGCCATTGCACGGCCTGGTTCACCGACAGCGGCCTGCCGAAGACCTTTCGGCCGGTCGCGTATTCGGCGGCGCGGTCGATGCAGTATTGGGCCGCGCCCAGGCTGCTCGCGGCTTGGCGAATCCGGTTCTCGTGCAGGAAGGTTTGGGCGACTTCGAGGCCGCGGTCCACCTCGCCGAGCACCGCGTCGGCGGGAATTCGAACATCGGTCAACTCGACTTCGCCGTGGTCGGTGGGCATGTTGAAGGTCCACCAGTAGTAGGGGACGTTGAAGCCGGGCGAATCGGTGGGCACCAGGAACGCGGTGATGCCCCGGGCAGCTCCCGGTTCGCCGGAGGTGCGGGCGAAGACCAGGTCGTGGGTGGCGCGGTGCACGCCGGTGTTGAACCGCTTGGAGCCGTTGATCACCCAGCTGTCGCCATCGCGTTCGGCGTGCGTCTCGAGCCAGGTGGCATCCGATCCGTGTTGCGGCTCGGTGAGGCCGAACGCCATGGACCGCTCGCCGGTGATCAGCGCCTCCGACCACTCCTTGCGTTGCTCGTCGGTGCCGAACCGCTCCATCATGATCACCTGCGGGAAGTTCCCGACGATCGACGATTCGTTCTGCAGGTCGTTGTGTAAGCCAAGACCTTTGTGCGCCAAGTGTTCCCGGATGACCGCCATGTCGACGTTGCTGCCGTCCCGACCGCCCAGTGCGGCCGGCAGTCCGTAACGCAGCCAGCCGGCCTTGTCGGCTCGCCGGCGCATCTCGGAGAGCAGATCCTCCCACTCGCGCGTCGGGATCCCGTCGTTGTCCCAATCGGTGCGCGCGTGCTCGCGACGCTGGTCGAAGTACTGCATGTTCTCGCGTTCCAGCGGCTTGATCTCGGCCTCGATGAACTCGTCCATCTCGGCGAGCAGGCCCGGAAGGTGCTCTGGCAGAGTGAAATCCACGTCGTCTCCTAAGATCTCGTGAGGCAGCCGTACAGGGTTTTCTTCCAGACCGTCGACAAGGTCGCGATGGCGTCTTCGTCGCTGATGTTCAGACCGAGGCCCGCCGGCCCGGATGGTCCGACGAACACGGTAGTGAAGTTCTCGAACAGCAACGCGATGGCCGCCGCGGTGTGCTGGGGGTGCAGCTCGGCGCCGTAGCCCTGATCCTGGGCCCTCCGCACCGATGCCGCCACGAGATCCACTCCGAACCGCCGGAATTCGTTCTGCACGGCCGCGAAGCGCTGCTGGGTGGCTGCCAGCTGGGCCACGGCGATCATGATGCCGATGTTCTGCTTGAACATGTTCCAGTAGCCGGTGACCACCGAGGTGAAGAAGGCGTCGTCGTCGGGGGAGTCCGGCAGGTGGACGCTGAGTCCCGACGGCGTCACCACCTCGTGCAGGAACGATTCCGCGAGTGCGGCCAGCAGGTCTTCCTTGTCGGTGAAGTATCGGTAGAACACCGCCGGCGATTTTCCCGCGGCCGAGGTGATGTCGGCCAGGGTGGTGCCGTGAAAACCCCGTTCGGCGAACAGCTTCCGAGCGGCCTGCTCGATGGCCTCCCTGGTCTGGCGGCCTTTGGCGGTCAGCTCGCGGTTCGCCTCCGGGGCGGACATCAGTTCCCCCGCACTTAATGTCTCCGTCGGTCGCCGGCGCGCAACAGGGCGCTCGGCAGGTCGTGACCCACCACCGATTTCGCCACGCCGGCCGCGGCGATGGCGGCCTGCAGGTCGACGTCCACCTCGATGCCGCTGTCGCCCAGCAGGTATACGAGATCCTCGGTGGCGATGTTGCCAGTGGCGCCCGGCGCGAAGGGGCAGCCGCCCAGGCCGCCGACCGACGCGTCCAGCCGGGTCACCCCGGAGCTGACCGCGGCGTAGGCGCTGGCCAGGCCGGAGCCGCGGGTGTTGTGAAAATGCCCGCCCAGCGGCAGGTCGCCGATTACCGGACGCAGTTGTGCGATCAGCGAACTCACCCGGCCCGGGGTGGTGGTGCCGATGGTGTCGGCAATCGACAGGCGGTCGGCGCCGCGGTCGCGGGCGGCCGCGGCGATCTCGAGCACCCGCTGGGGTGGGGTGGGGCCTTCGAACGGTGAGTCCCAGGCGGTGGCGATGACGACTTCGACGGTGACGTTGCTGTCGTGCGCGATGGCGACGATCTCGTCGATCTGGTTGGTGGCCTCGGTGCTGGTGCGCCCGACGTTGGCCTTGCTGAAGGCGTCGTCGGCGGCCACCACGTATTCGATGGAGCGCAGCCCCGCGGCGACGGCCCGCTTGGCGCCGTTGGGGCTGGCCACCAGAGCCGAGAATTCGATGTCGGGGCAGTCATGCAGATGGGCGGCCAGCTCGGCGGCATCGGCCATCGACGGCACCTTGGTCGGGGAGACGAACGCGGTGACCTCCACCTCGCGAACCCCGGTGGCCGCCACCGCGGCCAGCAGTTCAAGCTTGGCCGACAACGGAATTGGCGTTTCGATCTGCAGACCGTCGCGCAGGGCCACTTCTCGAATGTCTACATGGGTGGTCATAACACCTCCTCGGCGCGCAACTCCTCGAGCTCCTCGGCCGTCTTCCCCAGCAGCCCGATGAAGACGTCGTCGTTGTGCTGGCCCGGCCGTGCGGGGCCGGCGTTGCGGACCTGCCCCGGCGATTCCGAGAGCATCGGCACGATGCCAGGGCCCAACACGTTGCGCTGCACACGCTCGTCGTAGTGCTCGACCAGCATGCCGCGCGCCCGCAGCTGCGGGTCGTTGACCACCTCGGCTACGGTGTTGATCGGTCCCGCGATCACCCCTGCGGCGGAGAGGGTTTCGATGATCTCGCCGGGCTGGCGTTCCGCGGCCCACGCGCCGATGATGTTGTCGAGTTCGTCTTGATTGCGGCCCCGGGCGACGTGCGTGGCGAACCGGTCGTCGGTGGCCAGCTCCGGGCGGCCCATCGCCTTGCACAGCCGGGCGAAGACGGTGTCCTGGTTGGCGGCGATCACCACCCACGAGCCGTCGGCGCTGCGGTAGATGTTGGACGGGGCGATGCCCTCCAGCCGGGTGCCCGACGGCCCGCGCACCACGCCGCCCACGTCGTAGTCGGGGATGGTGGATTCCTGTACGGCCAAGCATGATTCGGTCAGCGCGACGTCGACCACCTGGCCGCGCCCGGTGACGCTGCGCCGGTACAGCGCGGCCAGCGCACCCTGGGCGCCGAACATGCCGGCCAGGCTGTCGCCGAGCGAGAGCGCCAGCCGGGGCGGCGGGCCACCCGGAAAACCGTTGAGGTGGCGCAGACCGCTGGCCGCTTCGGCGACCGAGGCATAGCCGGCCTTCGTGGCGTCCGGTCCGGTCTGCCCGTAGCCGGACACCCGGACCAGGATGATGCCCGGATTGCGTTCGCTGAGCACGTCGTAACCCAGGTTCCACTTTTCCAGGGTGCCCGGACGGAAGTTCTCCACCACGATGTCGGACTTCTCGACGAGCTCGCAGAACAGTTCACGCCCACGAGGGTGGCGCAGGTCCAGGGTGATCGCCTTCTTGTTGCGCGCGTGCACCGTCCAGAAGACGTGCTGGCCGTCGAGCTCGGCCTGACCCCAGGTGCGCAGCGGGTCCGGTGCCTTGGGTAGTTCTACCTTGATGACGTCGGCGCCCATGTCGCCGAGCAGCCGGCCGGCGAAGGGCCCGGCGATCAGGGTGCCCAGTTCGAGCACCCGAACGCCGTCCAGCGGGCCGGTCACCGTCATTCGGCGCTCGCGAAATCGTGCCGCACCAGCCAGTCGGTGACGATAGTGACGGCGGCCCGCAATGCGTCGCGTTGGTCGGGGCCCGCGTAATAGTGTGTGGCGCCGGGGATTTCGTGCATCTCCTTGTCCTCGTGTCCGATCGCCTGGAACAGCCGCCGGGTGTGGCTGGGCGTGCAGGCGTCATCCGCCAGGTTACCGATCACCAGCGCGGGGATCGCGATGTCGGGTCCGCAGGCCACCGCATCGCCGCGGGCGTCGTCGTAGCTCCACTGCGAAAGCCAGCCGCGCAGGGTGCAGAACCGGGCCAGCCCGACCGGGCTCATGTTCACCACCTGAGGATCCCCCAGGTAGCAGGTGCCGGGGACGCGTTCGTTGGGATCGACGGCCGGGTCCAGCCAGCGCGGGTCGGCCATGGTGCCGTGTACGACGAAACCGAACTCGTCGTCGGGCCGGCCGGCGGCTGCCAACTCGGCGAGCTTGCCCCTGACCCATGCGGTGATCCGACGGTTGCGATCGATCTGCGCCTGCCGGTAGCGGTCCAGGAATTCTTGGCTGTAGGGCGGCTGATTGGGGTTCTCGGGGTTGTACAGGTCCAGCTCGGGATCGCGCTTGGTGGGGTCGGATTCGTCGAGGATCGACGCGTCCAGCCATTCGGTCAGCGTGCCGTGCCGGCTGATGTGCGCGGCCAGCAGCATGATGCCGTCGGCCGCGGGCAGGTCGAGTTTGGTCAGGTCGGGGCCGTCGCCGGTCGGGCTGGCCGTGATGGTGGGGTTCTGCGCCTGCTGCTGGTAGAACACCGATAGCGAACCGCCGCCACTCCATCCGGCCAGCACCACCTTCTGGTAGCCCAGCCGCTTCTTGGCGTCCTTGATGCACTCGCCGAGATCCTCGACGACCTTCTCCATCAGCAGCGCGGAGTCGGTGCCGCGGAAGCGGCTGTTGCAATAGATGACGTGATGGCCGGCCCGCGCGAGTGCGTTGATCATCGGCAGGTAGGCGCCGCCGCCGATGGGATGCATGAACACCAGCACGGTGTCCGACGGCTTGTCCTTCGGCTTGAGCAGGTAGCTCTCCAGCACGGTGATCTCGGCCAGGCCGCCGTAGACGTCGCGGACCCCGGAATTGTTCTGGAAGGCAACGAGATAGGGGATTCGCTCGTACTCGTGCTTCTTGGGTTTCACGGCTTGCGCTTGCGTCATCAATGTTGTCCTAGGTCGTGGGCCAGTACCTCTGCCGACGGGGTGAGCCGCCGGCGTGTGTCGATGGCGATCACTTGCCAGTCGACGCGGGAGTAGTCGTCGAATTTGCGGCGCGCCCGTTCGCGAGCCTTTTCCGGTGCGCCGTGGTGAACCCCTTGCGGCGCATGGGAAATCAAACCGGGCGGCATCGGGATGCCGTACAGCGAGCCGCCGTGGAAGAAGGCGATCTCGTCGTAGTCGACGTTGCGGTGATACCAAGGTGTGCGTTCGGTGCCCGGAATCCCCTCGGCGGGCTTGGGCAGGAAGTTCATCACGTAGACGCCGGTGGCCTGCATGAACAGATGCACCGTCGGCGGCAGGTGGACGCTGTCGGAGGTGACCACGTTGTAGTCGGCGATGTTGAACGTGAACGCGAAGTTGTCGCCGCGCCAGCCCTCGACGTCGAGCGGATTGTGTTGGTAGAACAGCGTTGTCGGGCCGCCCTCGTGGATGAGCCGGACCTCGAATTCGCCGTCGGCCTCGTCGGCCGGCACCGGCTCGGGAATGACCACCTGCGACGGGTCGAAGGGGAAGTGGCGGCCCAGCGCACCGGGTGGCGGCACCCGGAACTCGTCGGTGGCCTCGATCATCAGCATCGTCGTCACGCTGTCGGGCAGCTGGCGCCAGGTGCATGCCTTCGGGATGTACAGCCAGTCGCCCTCCCGGTAGCGCAGCGGCCCGAATTCGGTCTCGGCCAGGCCGCTGCCCTGGTGGACGAAGCACAGCAGGTCGCCGTCGACGTGACGGACGAAGAACGGCATCGGCTCGTGACGACGGCTCAACAGGATGCGGCAGTCGTCGTTGCTGAACATCAGCAGCGGCCCACCGTCAGCTGCGGTGGCGTCGCTGGGCTTGAGCTCGCTGGAGAGCACGTCGATGGGCCGCAGCGGACCGACCGATCGGTACGCGGTGGGGTCGTGGCGCCGGTACAGGTTGGCGGTGCGGCCGGTGAATCCGCCCCGGCCCAACTCGTCGTCCTTGAGGCCTTCGAGGTCGGCGTGCAGGCGGCGCGGTGTTCGGCCTTTCCGCAGGTGCACAAAGGATTCCATGGACGGCTCCTCCGATGGGGACCAGCTGGGTGGCGATCAGGGTTCGCAAAACTGAAAGTGACATTACTTTCTCTTTTTGGACCGCACAAGGTCGGGGTCCAGCCACGTGTTCGGTGATCGCCGTCGCGCAGCGCCTAACCGCGAACGCGCAGCACGACCTTTCCCTTGGCGCTGCGGTTCTCCAGGGAGGCGACGGCGGTCGCGACTTGCTCCAGCGGGTAGGTCACCGGCTCGGGCGGGGCCAGTTCCCCGGAGGTGAGTAATCGCTCGAGTCCGGCCCACTGCTCGTCCAGCGCGCCCGGATGCGTCCCCGCCCAGGCGCCCCAGCCCACGCCGACCACGTCAACGTTGTTGAGCAGCAACCGGTTTACCTTGACGGTGGGAATCTCGCCGCCGGTGAATCCGACGACAAGCAGCCGCCCGCCGGGAGCAAGTGAACGCAGGGAGTCGGTGAACCGGTCGCCGCCGACCGGGTCGACGACGATGTCGACGCCACGGCCGTGGGTCAACTCCTTCACCGCGTCCTTGAAACCGTCGGCCAGCACCACATCCGTCGCGCCAGCCGCCGTGGCAATGTCGGCCTTGTCCTGCGTGCTGACCACGGCGATGGTGCGGGACGCGCCCAGCACCGGCGCCAGCCGCAGCGCCGAGGTCCCGATGCCTCCGGCCGCGCCGTGCACCAAAACCGTTTCGCCGCGCTGCAGCCGGCCCCGCACGGTCAGCGCGAAGTAGACCGTCAGGTCGTTGAACAGCAGGCCGGCGCCCGCCTCGAAGCTCACGTTGTCGGGCAGCCTGAACACCCGGTCCGGTGCCAACACGGCGACTTCGGCCATGCCGCCGGACAGCATGGTGAGGCCGACGACCCGGTCACCGGCGCTGACGTGCGCGCCCTCGGGTGCGGATCGGACCACGCCGGCGATCTCGGCGCCGAGCACGAACGGCAACTCCGGGCGGTATTGGTAGAGACCCCGGGTGAGTAGGGCGTCCGGGAAGGCCACCCCGGCGGCGTGCACGTCGACGACGACCCCGTCGCCCGACGGTTCGTCGATGTCGGTCAACTCGACCGCGTCTGGACCATCGAGCCGAGTCACCTGTACCGCGCGCATAGCCGGACAGCCTATAGGCGGACCCGGCCCGTTCAGAATCCGCCTGCGACCCGCACCACGGCCCGGCCGGAGAATTTGCCGGCGCGTACCTGATCGATCACGCCGAGGACGTCTTTCACGTCGACATCGGTGACCAGCGAGTCCAACTGACGTGGCCGCAACGAATCGCCGAGCCGGGCCCACAATTCGCGGCGCGGTCCGATCGGCATCAGCACCGAGTCCATGCCCAGCAGCGCGACGCCGCGCAGGATGAAGGGCAGCACCGTCGTGTGCAGGGCCGGGCCGCCGGTGAGGCCGCTGGCCGCCACCGCGCCGCCGTAATCGACGGTGCTGAGCACGTCGGCCAGCGTCGCGCCGCCGACACAGTCCACCCCGCCGGCCCAGCGCGCCTTACCGAGCGGCCGCGGCTTGGCGTCGGGGTCCGCGGGCAGCCGGCCGATAACCTCTGCGGCACCAAGGGCTTTGAGCCGGTCGGCGGCCTCGGCTTTGCCGCTCGAGGCGACGACCTGATAGCCGGCGCTCGCCAGCAGGTCGACGCTGACCGAGCCGACGCCGCCGGTGGCTCCGGTGACGACGATGGGACCGGCGTCGGGCGTGATGCCCCAGTCGATCAGTGCCTGCACGCTCATCGCGGCGGTGAAGCCGGCCGTCCCGATCGCGGCGCCCTCGTGCGGGCTCAACGCGCCGAGCGCCACCACCTGGTCGGCCGGCAAGCGTGCGTATTCGGCGTAACCGCCGTGGTGGCCGGTGCCGATGGCATACCCGTGGGCCAGTACCTGGTCGCCGACGGCGAAGTCGGCCGACGTCGACTCCACGACCTCACCGGTCAGGTCGATGCCCGGGACCACCGGGTAGTTGCGCACCACGCCGCCACCCGGCGTCAGCGCCAGCGCGTCTTTGTAGTTGACGCTGGAATACAGGACCCGGATGGTCACATCGCCGGGCGGCAGGTCGGAGTGGTTCAGCGTCTCGACCGACGCGGTTATCCGGTCGCCATCTTGGCGCGCGACGAGCGCGTGAAAGGTGTCCATCCTTCGACGCTAACCTCACCGTATGGATCCCTTTCCACTCGGTGGGTTTTCGGTCAACCGCGTCGGCTTCGGGGCCATGCAGTTGCCCGGGCCCAACGCGTTCGGTCCGCCGCGCGACCGCGACGAGGCGCTGGCCGTGCTGCGCCGCGCGGTCGAACTCGGCGTCGACCACATCGACACCTCGCAGTTTTACGGTCCCGACGTCGCCAACGAACTGATTCGTGCCGCGCTGCATCCCTATCCGCCGAACCTGGCGCTGGTCAGCAAGGTCGGCGGGCGCCGCGACGACAAGGGCGCCTGGCTGCCGGCCGGTGCGCCGGCCGAATTGACCCGTGACATCGAAACGAACCTGCGCAGTCTCGGCGTCGAGCGACTGGCCGTGGTCAACCTGCGCGTGTTCGACAGCGACGGCCCGGACCGGGAGTTCGATGACCAGCTCTCGGCCATGATCGAGGCCCGCGACCGGGGATTGATCGGCGGTGTCGGGCTGAGCAATGTCAACCGCGAGCACCTGCTGCATGCCGTGGGGCGCACCGAGATCGCTTGTGTGCAAAACGCATTCAATCTGGTGCACCGGGAGTCGGCCCCGGTGCTCGAGGAGTGCGAGGCGCGGGGGATTGCCTTCGTCCCGTTCTTCCCGCTCGGTGCGGCCTTCATGTGGCCGAACCCGGTGCTCGGCCACCCGGTGGTCCGGGAGATCGCGCAGCGGCTGGAGTGCACACCGGCTCAGGTCGCGCTGGCGTGGACGCTCGGCGTGGCGCCCAACGTGCTGCTGATTCCCGGCACCTCGTCGCTGAGCCATCTGGAAGAGAACATGGACGTCGCGTCCATCGAACTGGACGACGAAGCCCGCGAGCGGCTGAACGCGATCGCTACTTGAGCTCGGAGGAGGACAGGCCCAGTAGGCGGCGCGCGACCACCAACTGCTGAATCTGTTGCGTGCCTTCGAAGATGTCCAGGATCTTCGAGTCGCGCGCCCATTTCTCCAGCAGCAACTGCTCGGAATAGCCTGCGGTGCCTGCCAATTCGACGGTCTTGAGCGTGACGTCGGTGGCCATCCGGCCGGCCTTGGCCTTACTCATCGACGCTTCTTTGGAGTTGGGGATCTTGTTGTCGGCCTGCCACGCCGCGCGCAGCGACAGCAGATAGGCGGCCTCCCAGTCGGCTTCCATCCGCAAGAACTCCGATGCCGCCGCGCTCTGGACGTGCGAGGGCTTGTCGTAGGAGATCTCCACGCCGGCCTCGGTGAGGATCTTGCGAATCTCCTCCAGCGCGGCGCGGCCGACACCGACCGCCATCGCCGCGACGATGGGCCGGGTGTTGTCGAAGGTCTCCATCACTCCGGAAAAGCCCTTGCCCACCTCGATTTCGGGGTTGCCGAGCAGGTTGTCCTTCGGGATGCGGGCGTTGTCGAACCGGATGACCGCGGTGTCGGAACCCTTGATGCCGAGCTTGTGCTCGAGCCGTTCGACCGTGACACCGGGGTGCTCGCGCGGCACGACGAACGACTTGATCGCCGCGCGGCCCTGTGTCTTGTCGAGCGTCGCCCACACCACGATGTGGGTGGCGCGGGATCCGGCGGTGACGAAGATCTTCTCGCCGTTGATCACGTACTCGTCGCCGTCCAGGGTGGCGGTCGTCGACACGGCCGCCGAGTCCGACCCGAAGCCGGGCTCGGTGATGGCCATCGCCGCCCACACCTTGCCCAGGCGTTGCAGCTGCTCCTGGTTGGCGACGGCGGAGATGGCCGCGTTCCCCAGCCCCTGATAGGGGACGGACAACATCATCGCCAGGTCGCCCCAGCTGGCTTCCAGCGTCTGCAGCAGTGCGGCCATGTTGGCGCCGTTGTGGTTCTTGTCCCGTTCTTCGTCCTCGCCGCCCAGCGCGTTCGCTCCCGCGAATTCGATTGACTCCGAGGCCCCTTCGAAGAGACTGAACAGCGTGTCCAGCTCGACCGGGTACGCGTGCTCCTTGAGGTCGTACTTGCGGGCGATCGGTCGCATCAACTCGGCGGCGCCCTGATGCGTCTTCGTCGTCACCGCTTGCATCTTGCGGGGAAGTTCCAGATTGATTGCCATGATTGAACTTTCAGTTCGAGGTGGATAACGACTTAGATGACGACGACACCCTCGGCGACGCCGATGGCCCGCAGGTCGCGGTACCAGCGTTCGACCGGGTGCTCCTTCGTGTAGCCGTGGCCGCCGAGCAGCTGAACGCCGTCCAGGCCGATCTGCATGCCCTTGTCGGCGCCGAGCCGCTTGGCCAGGGCCGCCTCGCGGACGAACGGCAGGCCTTGCTCGGCCCGTGCGGCGCCGCGCCACGTGATCAGCCGCAGCCCGTCCAATTCGATGGCGATGTTGGCGCACATGAAGGCCACCGCCTGCCGGTGAGCGATCGGCTCACCGAAGGCCTGGCGCTCCTTCACGTACGGCACGACGTAGTCGAGCACCGCGTGGGAGGTGCCGACCGTCAGCGCCGCCCAGCCCAGCCGGGCCAGCGCGATCGCCTCGGAGTAATCCTCATCGGTCGCCTCGTCCTCACCGAGCCGGGCGCTCGGCGGCACCGTCACCCCGGACAGTTCCAGGTGGCCCAGGGCCGCCGCGCGAATCCCCATGCTCGGATCCGCTTTGACAGTAAGGCCTTTCGACGAAGACTCGACGATGAACAAGGCCGGCTTGCCGTCCAGCTGCGCGCCGACGATGAACAGCTCCGCGTCGGCGGCGGCCGGGACCAACGACTTCACCCCGTCGAGGCGGTACCCGCTCGGGGTCCGCACCGCGGTGGTCTTCAGCCGGGTGGGGTCGAAGAGCGGTTGGGGCTCGGCGATGGCCACGCACGCCTGGGGCACGTTCTCACCGGCGAACTCGGGCAGGTAGGTGGCCTGCTGATCGGCGCTGCCCCAATGGGTCAGCGCGGAGGCCACGCCCCCCGGCGCCAGCAGTGGCAGCGCCAGACCCATGTCGCCGTAGGCCAGCGCCTCGGCGACCAGCACGTTGGTCACACTGGACCGGTGCGCGGCGATGCCGTCGAAATCCTCGGGGATGTTGATCGCGGTGATACCGAGTTCGGCGGCCTTGCTGATCAGTTCGTGCGGGTAGGTCGCCGCCTCGTCGGCGTCGTGCGCGGCGGGCCGCAGCACCTCCTCGGCGAACTCGTCGAGAGTCTCGACGATCATCTTCTGCTCGTCGTCGGGCGTCAGGTCGAAGTAGTCCTTGCCGCTGGACTTGAGCCGGGTCGGCCCGCCGCGCAGGTTCTGGATCCGCTTGAACTCGCGGGAAGAAGTGGCGGCCGTGGAGAAGACCGTCTTCGTGCCATACCCCAGAGCGCGGTTGAGCGGGTCGCGCAGCTGGTACTTGTCCAGGAACTCCTGACCGACGAGCGGGGTGATCAGCGCGATCGCGATGTCGATGCCGGTGCGCTTGTGTGGTTGCAGCCCGACCGCGGACTTGTGGTCGCGCCGTTTGACGCGGGAGCGGGCGGGTTTTGAAGTCTCTTTGGAACCGGAACCGGTCATTTTTCAGCAGCCTCAGGTCGATGGGCAATGCGGATAGCTCCGATCTTACTCCGGAGTAAGATCGCAGAGAACACTTGTTAACTAATTCACACCCGCGGGGCCGAGAGGCTGCCCAGCACCTGCTGGTGCAGCAGGCCGTTGGTGGCCACGGCGCTGCCGTGATGGGGGCCCGCGGTGCCATCCAATGCGGTCAGCGACCCGCCCGCTTCGCGCACCAGGACGTCGAGTGCGGCGAGGTCCCACACCGAAACTTCCGGTTCGGCGGCGATATCGACCGCGCCTTCCGCGAGCAGGCAGTAGGACAGAAAGTCGCCGAAGGCGCGCACCCGCCACACCGCGTCGGTCAGCGCGATGAACTGGTCCCGCACCCCGAGTTGCGCCCACCCGGACAGGCTGGAGAACGAAAGGCTGGCCGAATTGAGTTGTGCCACTGAGGAAACCGAGAGCCGACGCGCGGGCGCACCGTTGACCGTGACGAAGGCGCCCCGGGTGTGCGCAGCCCACCACCGGCGTTGCAATGCCGGGGCACTGACGACACCGACGGCGGGGACACCGTCTTGTAGCAGTGCGATCAGGGTGGCCCACACCGGCACCCCGCGCACGAAGTTCTTGGTGCCGTCGATCGGGTCGATGATCCATTGACGTCCGGTGAAGGTGGTGTCGCCGCCGAACTCTTCGCCGACAATGCTGTCGTCCGGCCGTTCGCGCCCGAGCACCTCGCGCAGTTCGGTTTCCACCGCGCGATCGGCGTCGGTCACCGGCGTCAGGTCGGGTTTGGTGTCGATGCGCAGGTCCAGCGCGCCGAAGCGGGCGGACGTCAATGTGTCTGCGCGGTCGGCCAGCGTGAGCGCCAGCGCCAGATCGCCGGTGCGATTCATGACGCAGTCTTATCACGGACCTACCATGGCGTCGTGTGGGAATTCGGACTGCTGCTCCTGCTGGTGGCGATATTGGGGGTATTTCTTGTTCAGCGGTTCGTCCCGCGCGGTCCCCGCGGTGAGCTGCTGAGCGGCACGCTGCTGGTGACGGGGATAAGCCCCCGACCCGACGCCACCGGTGAGCAGTTCGTGACCATCGCCGGCGTGATCAACGGGCCCACCGTCAACGAGCACGCGGTGTATCAGCGGATGGCCGTGGACGTGAATCAATGGCCGACCATCGGCCAGCTGTTCCCGGTGGTGTATTCGCCGAAGAATCCGGACAACTGGAAGTTCGCTCCCGCGGTACCGCCGCCTGGGCCGCCCGAGTCGCCGCAGCCCCCAACGAGCTGAGTTTGGTGTCAACCGGCCGCGGGTGGGCGCGTCATCACCGTGATCCGCCTGCCGTAGCGCGGGACCACCAGCGCTGCCCGTCTGACCGTCCCGCCCGGGATCCCGGGGATGCCGGGCGTCCCGGATCCGGGCCGGGCGACCGCGTCGCTCGCCGTCAGGTCGGACCAGCCGCCGCCCGGCAATGCCGCGACTTGGTTGCCGGTCGCGCTGGCCCAGCCGGTGGGCACCGACATCGGGCCGATCCGTTCGGCACGCGCCAGCACCGCGTTGACGTTGCCCAGTCCCGACGTCGCGCCGCTGAGCGCGGGAGCCTTGGGCAGCGCGGCCGGGACCGCGCCCAGGGTCGGCAGAATCCCTAAGTTCTTGTCGGCCTGGATGATTCCGGCAGTAGTCCCCTCGGCAGTGAAAATGGATCTGAATGTGGTCTGGGCGCCCTGAATGGTGTCAAGGATTCGGAAGAGTCCCGACGACGAATTGGAAGCCGAGGAATTCACCACCACCACCTGCGATCCCGGGTCCGTACCCGAGTTCGAGGCGTTCGCGGCAGCTTGCGCGACGGCGTCCTGCTGCGCCGTCACCCCATCGGTGGTGGTGGTCTGGCGCGGGGAGGAGAACGGCGAGAACTGGACCGCCGCAGTAGAACTGGCGGAATACCCGTACATCGCTGCGGCATCCTGAGCCCAGTATTCGGCGTACTGGGCTTCGGTGGCCGCGATGGCCGCGGTGTTCTGGCCGAAGAAGTTCGTTGCCACCAGCGTGGCCAGTTGAGTGCGGTTGGCCGCGACCGCGGGCGGGGGCACGGTCATGGCATGCGCCAGCTCGTAGGCCGCGGCGGCCGCCCGAGCCTGCATGGCCGTCTGCTGTGCACCCTCGGCGGTCGAGTACAGCCACGCCACATAGGGCGCCGCACTCGCCGCCATCGCGCCGGCCGCGGGCCCGTGCCAGAACAAGCCGGTCAGGCCGGACAGCACCGATTCGTACACCGCGGCTGTGATGCCGAGCTCGGCCGACAGTGAGTCCCAGGTTGCCGCGGCAGCCAGCAGCGAGCCCGACCCGGGGCCCGCGTACATCCGGCCAGAGTTCATCTCTGGTGGAAGAAAGCCGAATTCCATTGTCTTACAGCTCTAAAAGCTGCGTGAAGCGAAACTGCTTGCGGCGAAAGGTTCGTCCTATGACCGGCAGCAGTTGGCCCAGTGGCGGCACGTCACCCGGCGGCTGGCGGGCGTGGCATCACGGTGAGCCGCACGCCGTAGCGTGGCGGGACTCCCGCTCCGGCCGATCGCGCGGCACCGCCGCCCGGCATGCCGGGGTACCCGGGATACCCGGACGCCATCGGCTCCTCGGTCCCCGGAATCGTGGTGAAGCCCGCGGGTTCCAGCGGCGAGATATGGGTGCTCGTGGGCGCGGCCCAGCTTGCGGGGACCGACATCGGCCCGATCGTGCCGGCGTGCGAGAGGGTCGCGGTGACGTTGCCCAAGCCACCGCCGAGGCCTGCCGTCGCGCCGCGGAGTGCGGGCGCCGCGATCGCGGGAGCGAGATTGGCCGCGGCCGCCCCGGGCTTGGCCAGGATGCCCAAATTGTTTTCCGCCCCGATGATGCCGGACACGAACTGCTCCATGTTGTAGGGAGCGCTGAAGCCGAGGCCTGTCCCCTGAATCGCGTCGAGGACACGGAAGGCGTTGTTGCCCGAGCTCGTTGTCGATGCGTCCAGGTAGTAGACGTCCCCCGTTCCCGAATTCGGTTGCTGCGTGGTCAGCGGTGAAAACATCTGCGCAGCAGCCTTATTCACACTCGCGTTGGTGTTGGCCGTGGCCACGGCCGCGTTCTGGGCGTTCACGCCGGATTCGGTGGTGGATTTGTTCGCGGTGACGAACCGGGGCAACTGCGTCGTCGCCGCCGTCGACGACGCCGAGTAGCCGGCCATGGCGGCGGCGTCCTGCGCCCAAAAGTCGGAGTACTGCGCCTCGGTGTCGGCGATGGCAGCGGTGTTCTGCCCCACGATGTTCGTCGCCACCAGCGTTGCCAGCAGCGCACGGTTGGCGGTGATTACCGGCGGCGGCACGGTCATCGCATACGCCTGCTCGTAGGCCGCCGCGGCCGTCCGCGCCTGCATGGCCGTCTGCTTCGTCTGCTCGGCGGTCGCTTGCAGCCAACCCATGTAGCGGGCGGCCGAATACGCCATCGACTCGGCGGCGGGGCCGCGCCACTGCAGGTTCAGGCCCGCGAGCACCGATTCGTAGGACTCGGCGGTGGAGGCCAGCTCGGCCGACAGCGCGTCCCAGCTTCCGGCGGCGGCTAACAGCGAGGCCAATCCGGGGCCGGTGTACATCCGGGCCGAATTGATTTCGGGTGGAACAAAAGCCCAATCCATCTGTGATACATCCCCTCAAAGTGCGGTTTTCGGGTAAACGCCACTGGCGCCGGCGCTCGCCGCATCGGCGTGTTCTGAGAAAAGGCCGCTCCCGGATTCGCTTTGCGGGTCGGCAAAGCTCACCCCGCGTCAGGTGAGAGGGCAGCCCGGCGCGATCGCGCCACCGCCGACTAGCGGTCAGCGTGGCGCGTTTTACTGGGTTGGCGGAGCGTGTGCGCGGGGCATTACAAAGGACCTTCGGTTTTCGGGCCCTTCAAAAGTCGCAGGTGCGGCTGATGCGTGCGGGGTTTTGCCTATCTTCCGGCAGCGACCGGGCAGAATTCAGCTTGCATTAATCTTACGTTCATCTTCTGTTAACCAAGGACGGGGCCGAGATTTACACCTTTGAACAACGAAAGTATTTGAAGTGCTTGATATCTGGTGGGTGTGCGCTCGGGGTCACCCGCGATGGTTCAAGTTATCGACCACACGCTGCAGCAACGCCGGACTCTTCGAGAGGGTCTCGGCGGCTTCGCGCAGTTCCTCCGAGGCCTGCAGCTCGCCGCGGTATGAGCGGACCATAGGGTCCAATGGCACCTATTTCGGGACCAATGCCTCTGGGGGAGTGGTGTTTACGGGTCATAAAGTCTCACCTGAACGGTGTAATGAACACTTTTCTACCGCGCAATGAAGGAAGTCGCGATGAGCAACGTATATCCAGCTCCCGCAATTCTGGTAGGTGTCGACGGATCCAGGGCGGCGATTCATGCGGCCTTATGGGCGATCGATGAGGCGGTCAGCCGCGACATTCCGCTGCGATTGGTATATGTCATCGATCCGCACGACTCATCGGGCGCGCGCGACGGTGACACCCGGCTTGCCGTCGCCCGCGCCGCGTTGACCGATGCCCATCGGGCCGTCGACGCCGTGGGCGAACCGGTCAAGATCGAAACCGAAATTCTCTGGGGCAGGACGGTTTTCAAGCTGCTCGAGGCATCGAGGTCTGCGGTCATGCTCTGCATCGGGCAGATCGGACTCAACCATGCCTGTCACGGCGGACCCGCCGTCGCGGCCTCCCTGGTCCGCTCCGCGGTGTGTCCGGTCGCCGTGATCCAGCAGTCGGCGAGCCGTCCGACGGCGCCCCGGGTCAGCCACGTGGTGGCCGAAGTGGACAACGGCACGGTGCTGCGGCACGCATTCGACGAAGCGAGGCTGCGCCGAGCGACGCTGCGGGCGGTGTCGGTATCGAAAGCCGCGGGCGCTGGGTACGGGACGCCCGGAAAGGCCTCAGCGCAAGGGCAATTGGATCGCAGGCTGGCGCGGTGGATGCGGCTGTATCCCGACGTGCAGGCCGAGTCGGCGATCGTCACCGGCGGGGTGGACCGGTATCTGCGCGTCCACCCCGATGCCGGACAGCTGCTGGTCACCGACTGCTACCGGGCCGAGGCCCTGTGTCACGAGGGTCACTCCGTGCTTGCGATACGTTGCGGCAACCTGTAACTCGGGCAGCACTGGCAGTGTGATCTGAAACATACTGCTCTGCAACAGCGTTCATCGAAGCCGGGGCCTGCGTATACCGGGAATCTCCTCCCGCACGCCCGGTTTTTCGCGGCGGTGTCAAGGGACCAATGGCCCTGTTGTGAGGCCGGGCTCTCCGCCAAGATGGTGTTACTCGGAGTTGCAGATATATCGAAGGGTTGCTGACTATGAGCCAGCTGACGACGGCCGAGGCGGGAGTCGACCTGGTCGACCGCGCCGACGTGGAGGCGTTGCTGCGCCGCTTCTACGGGCGGGCGTTGGACGACGAGGTCCTGGCCGAACCGTTCGCCGAGTTGCGGGCCACGGGGTTGGAGACCCACGTTTCGACGATGTGCGACTTCTGGGAGACCGTGCTGTTCCGAGCGGGCCTCTATCGCGGCAGTGCGTTGCAGGCGCACCGCGAAATCCACCGGCGTGCCCCACTGTCGGATCGTCACTTCCGGCGCTGGCTCACCTTGTGGCACAACACCGTTGACGAGATGTATCGCGGGCCGGCGGCCGATCGGGCGAAAGTTCAGGCCGGCCGGATCGCGTGGGCCATGCACCGGCGACTGACCGGCGCCGACGCGCCCGAGTTGCTCGTCACGCGACCGGCTCGTGGCGGTCGGGCTCCGGACCGAACCGGAAATGACGGCCGGTGACTTCGGTCGGCGTTATGCGCACATAGTGCGGTTTGAGCGTTGCCGTCCACGGCAACAGCTGCGCGCGTTCGGCTTGTTGAATGTCCGCGTCTGCCTTCAGCAGTCGCGCGCGACCGCGCACGATCACGCTCCATCCCTCGATGAGGTTGTGGTCGTCGACCTCGAAGACCACCGCGTGATTGGCCACGGCCGAGAACAGTTTGGTGCCCTCGGCGGTGCGGAACAGCACGGTGCGGTCTTGCACGACGAAGTTGACGGGAAAGATCTCGGGCTCACCGGCGAAGTTGGTGACCAGGCGGCCTAGCGAAACACTGCCTAACAGATTCCAGTTCTCGTCCTCGGAAAGCACGGTTACCGGTTGGTCGCTACCCACGCCCCCAACGCTACGGAGAATTACCGGCATTGAGTAGAGCCCTTCGTACTCCCGGAGCAGGCTCAGCCGTGGCTGACCCCAAGCAACTTCGCCAAACTCGGCAGCTTGACGCGGGGACGTCCGTGCGGTTCGCCGGCCGCGCGCTCGTGGGCGTCGATGAGGTCCCAGTGCGCCGAGGTGACCAGCTTTGGCTGGCGCGATGCCAGCCAGTCGGCCAGCTTTTCGGCGTGGTCGCCGGGGAAATCCGCCAGACCGGCGGCGCCGGACAAATCGGCGAGCAGCGTGTCCACGGTGTCCTGGGAGTCCTTCTTATTGGTGCCGATGACACCGGTCGGCCCGCGCTTGATCCACCCGACCACGTATTCGTTGCGGCTGCCCTCGACCCGGCCGCCGCTGTTGGGGATCGTTGCGGTCTTCTCGTCGAACGGCAGCCCCGGGGTGGGCACGCCGCGATAGCCGACCGAGCGCACCACCAGCTGAACGGGTAGCTCCTCCCGCTCGCCGGTGTCGTTGGCGGACACCCGCCCGTTGTCATCGGTGACCAGCTCGTTGCGGCCGAGCACGATCCCTTCGACCCTCTGGTCGCCCTTGATCTCGATCGGGGAGGTCATGAAGCGCAGCACGATGCGGCGGTGTCCGGGGCGCGGGTCGCGCTTCGCGTAATCGCGCAGCACGTTGATGTTCTGCTTGGCCGTCTTGCCGGCCGCGGCCGCGTCCTCGTCGCTCACGCCCTCCAGCTGGGCGGGGTCGACGATCACGTCGACGTTGTCCAGGTCTCCCAGCTCACGGAGTTCGAGGGTGGTGAACGCGGTCTGCAGCGGCCCGCGTCGACCGATCACCACCACTTCGTCGACGCCGCACGGGCGCAGCGAGTCCAGCGCGTGGTCGGCGATGTCGGTCTGTCCCAGCACCTCGGGATCGGTGACCAGAATGCGCGCGACGTCGAGGGCGACGTTGCCGTTACCGACGACGACGGCCCGGGAACCCGAGAGATCGGGCGTGGCCTCCTCGAAGTTCGGGTGCGCGTTGTACCAGCCGACAAAGTCGACGGCGGCGATGCTGCCCGGAAGGTCCTCGCCGGGGATGTTCAGCGCACGGTCGGATTGCGCGCCGACCGCGTAGACGACGGCGTCGTAGCGCTCCGCGAGTTCGTCGGCCTGCACGTGTTCCCCGACCGAGATGTTGCCGAAGAAGCGGAAGCGCGGGTCCTGGGACGTCTTCTCGAACTGCTTGCTGATCGACTTGATCTTCGGGTGATCGGGCGCGACGCCGGAGCGCACCAGCCCCCACGGGGTGGGCAGCATCTCCAGCATGTCGACGGCGACATCGACGTCTTCGGACCCGTCGGCCGCCTTCAGCAAGGAGGACGCGGCGAAGAAGCCCGACGGTCCGGAGCCGACGATTGCAACGTGGTAAGGGCGCATTCTCGACCTTCTATTCGTGCCCGAATGCGCGCAAGGGACTGTCGCGCGCAAAGCGGGGCGCACATGATCGTGACTCGATGCTAAACGCATGACCGCTGGTCGTGACCTGGACACTCGCTGCGAGCGGAAGCTGCCCGGAGGGCCCCGGTAACGTTGTCGCCTGTGGAACCCGACCGTCAAGCCGATATCGCCGCCCTCGACGCCACCCTGACCACGGTGGAGCGAGTGCTCGATGTGGACGGTCTGCGCGCGCGCATCGGGAAGCTCGAACACGAGGCATCCGATCCCCAACTGTGGGATGACCAAGCGCGCGCCCAGCGGGTGACCAGCGAGTTGTCGCACGCTCAGGGCGAGCTGCGCCGGGTCGAGGAGTTGCGGGGCCGCCTGGACGATCTGCCGGTGCTCTACGAGCTGGCGGGCGAAGAAGGTGGAGACGCCGCCAGCAAAATGGACGCGCTGGCCGAGGCCGACGCCGAGCTGAAGGCGCTGCGCGCGGACATCGAAGCCACCGAGGTGCGCACCCTGCTGTCGGGCGACTACGACGAACGCGAGGCGCTGGTCACCATCCGTTCCGGCGCGGGTGGAGTGGACGCCGCGGACTGGGCCGAGATGCTGATGCGGATGTACATCCGGTGGGCCGAGCAACACAAGTATCCCGTCGAGGTGTTCGACACGTCCTACGCCGAAGAAGCCGGCATCAAGAGTGCGACATTCGCCGTGCACGCCCCGTTCGCCTACGGCACGCTGTCCGTGGAGCAGGGCACCCACCGGCTGGTGCGAATCAGCCCGTTTGACAACCAGAGCCGCCGTCAGACATCGTTCGCCGAAGTCGAGGTGCTTCCGGTGGTGGAGACCACCGACCACATCGACATTCCGGAAGGCGATGTGCGCGTTGACGTTTACCGCTCGAGTGGCCCGGGAGGCCAGTCGGTGAACACCACCGACTCTGCGGTACGTTTAACCCATATCCCAACGGGTATCGTCGTGACTTGTCAGAACGAAAAATCGCAGTTGCAGAACAAGATTTCGGCGATGCGAGTTCTTCAGGCAAAGTTGTTGGAGCGCAAGCGTTCCGAAGAACGCGCCGAGCTAGACGCGTTAAAAGGCGAAGGTGGCAGTTCGTGGGGCAACCAGATGCGCTCCTACGTTCTGCAGCCGTATCAGATGGTCAAGGATCTGCGGACCGAGTACGAGGTCGGCAATCCCGCGGCCGTCCTGGATGGAGACATCGACGGGTTCCTGGAAGCGGGAATCCGTTGGCGCAACCGAAAAGATGACGAATAACACAACCCTTCTTGCGGGAAGAGACGTTCTCGCCGCATCGATGACGCACCGCTGGCACGACTTCTGGCGGGGCGAGCTCGGTGAGTGGATCATCACCCGGGGTCTGCGGATCGTCATGGTCCTGATCGCCGCGGTGCTGGCGGCCCGGTTCGTCAACTGGGTGGCGCAGCAGGTGACGCACCAGCTCAACCTGGGATTCGCCGAAAGCGATGCGCTGGTGCGGTCGGAAGCGTCCAAGCACCGGCAGGCGCTGGCATCGGTGATCTCCTGGGTGTCGGTCGTCATTATTGGCATCTGGGTCATCATGCAGATCTCGTCCGTGCTGCAGTTCTCAGTAGGCGGATTGGTCGCGCCGGCCACCGTGGTCGGCGCCGCGCTCGGTTTCGGCGCACAACAGTTGGTACGAGACCTGTTGGCGGGCTTCTTCATTCTGGTGGAGCGCCAGTACGGCTTCGGAGACCTGGTCACCATCACCGTGGTGTCCGCGACGGACGCCAGCGGCACGGTCGAGAACGTGACCTTGCGGGTGACCCGGCTGCGGTCAGCGGATGGGGAAGTGTTGACCATTCCGAACGGGCAGATCGTCAAGGTGGTCAACCTGTCGAAGGATTGGGCCCGCGCGGTGGTGGACATCCCCGTGTCGACCAGCGCCGACCTCAACCGGGTCAACGAGGTCTTGCATCAGGAATGCGCCCGCGCAATGGACAACCCCGTGCTCGGGGAGCTGCTGTTGGATCCACCCACCGTGATGGGTGTGGAAAGCATCGCGGTCGACACGGTGACGTTGCGTCTGGTGGCCCGGACGCTTCCCGGCAAGCAGTTCGAGGTCGGCCGGCAGCTGCGTGTGCTGGTCATCCGGGCGCTGGCCCGCGTCGGGATCGTGACCGCGGCGGACGCGAGGGTGGGCCTGGTGGAAGACCCCTCGGTTCCGGTCGCCCAGGCCGCCGAACAGCAAAACGATGATGAAGTCCAAGGTGCGGTGCAGAAGCGTTGAAGTTCACCCTGAACATCCTCGAGAAGCGCGGCGACGACTCGGATGCGGAGCATCGCTGGCCGAAGCACGTGTTCGGCGGGCGAATGCGCACGTCGACGTTCGTATTGATCGTCACTTTCTTCGTCGTGTGGTGGGTCTACGACACCTACCGCCCGGAACCGGCGCCCAAGCCCCCGGCCCAGCAAGTGGTGCCGCCCGGCTTCGTGCCCGACCCCAACTACACCTGGGTGCCGCGCAGCCGCCTGCAGGCGCCGCCGGCGACCGTCACCTACACCCCGACGCCGACGCCGACGAGCACGCCGCCGCCCCCGCCACCGCCGCCACCACCGGTGACGACGACCACGACCACCACACCGCCGTTCCAGCTGCCGCAGCTGCCGTGCATCCTGCCGGCGCCGTTCTGCCCGCCCAGCTCAAGCCCCGCCACACCGCCGCCGCAGCAACCCCAGCCGGGGCCCGGGCCGGTGCCGACTTCGCCGCCACCGGCCAGTTGACGTCGCCTGCCAGCGAAATTCACCGCTACACTGGCGTGCCGTGATGATCACCCTGGACCATGTCAGTAAGAAGTACAAAGCGTCGGCCCGCCCGGCGCTGGAAGACGTCAACGTCAAGATCGACAAGGGTGAATTCGTCTTCCTGATCGGCCCGTCGGGGTCGGGCAAGTCCACCTTCATGCGGCTACTGCTCGGCGCGGAGAACCCGACCAGCGGCGACGTCCGGGTGTCAAAGTTCCACGTCAACAAGCTGCGCGGGCGGCACGTCCCGAAGCTGCGCCAGGTCATCGGTTGCGTTTTCCAGGACTTCCGCCTGCTGCAGCAAAAGACGGTCTACGAGAACGTCGCGTTCGCGCTGGAAGTGATCGGCAAACGAACCGACGCGATCAACCGGGTGGTGCCGGACGTGCTGGAAACCGTCGGCCTGTCCGGCAAAGCCAATCGGTTGCCCCACGAGTTGTCCGGTGGTGAACAGCAGCGGGTGGCGATCGCCCGCGCGTTCGTCAACCGGCCGCTGGTCCTGCTGGCGGACGAGCCGACGGGCAACCTCGACCCAGATACCAGTAAGGACATCATGGATTTGTTGGAGCGGATCAACCGCACGGGGACGACGGTGCTGATGGCAACGCACGATCACCACATCGTCGACTCGATGCGCCAGCGCGTCGTCGAGTTGTCGCTGGGCAGGCTGGTTCGCGACGAGCAGCGCGGCATCTATGGGATGGACCGCTAAGTGCGCTTCGGTTTCCTACTCAACGAGGTCCTGACCGGGTTTCGTCGCAACATCACGATGACGGCCGCGATGATCCTGACGACCGCGATCTCCATCGGCCTGTTCGGCGGCGGTCTGCTGGTCGTCCGGCTGGCCGACAACTCGCGTGAGATCTACCTCGACCGCGTCGAGACGCAGGTGTTTTTGACCGACGACATCTCGGCCAACGACACGACGTGTGCGTCCCCGCCTTGTAAGGGGTTGCGCGACAAGATCGATGCGCGGCAAGACGTGAAATCGGTGCGCTTCGTCAACCGGCAGGACGCCTACAACGACGCCATCAAGAAGTTCCCGGAGTTCAAGGACGTGGCGGGTAAGGACTCGTTTCCGGCGTCGTTCATCGTCAAACTCAACAATCCCGAACAACACGCGGAGTTCGATGCCGCGATGCAGGGCCAGCCCGGGGTGCGCAGCATCCTCAACGAGAAGGACCTCATCGACCGGTTGTTCGCCGTCCTGGACGGCCTGCGCGACGCCGCGTTCGCCGTCGCCCTGGTGCAGGCCGTCGGGGCAATCCTGTTGATTGCCAACATGGTGCAGGTCGCCGCTTACACCCGGCGCACCGAGATCGGGATCATGCGGCTGGTGGGGGCCAGCCGGTGGTACACCCAGCTGCCCTTCCTGGTGGAGGCGATGCTGGCCGCGTCCATCGGTGTGGCGATCGCGGTCGTCGGACTCATGCTGGTTCGGGCATTGTTCCTGGACAACGCGCTGAGCCAGTTCTATCAAGCACATCTGATCGCCAAGGTCGACTACGCCGACATCCTCTACATCTCGCCGTGGCTGTTCCTGCTCGGCGTGTCGATGGCGGCGGTGACGGGGTACGCGACCTTACGCCTCTATATACGGCGGTAGCTGTGGCCAAGGGTTCCGGCCGAGCCAAGGCGGCGGGCGGCAAAGGTGGCAGCAAACAAGTCATCGCCACCAATCGCAAAGCGCGGCACAACTATTCGATCATCGAGATGTTCGAGGCCGGAGTGTCTTTGCAGGGCACTGAGGTCAAAAGCCTTCGCCAGGGCCAAGCATCGTTAGCTGACGCATTCGCAACAATCGACGACGGCGAAGTCTGGTTGCGTAACTTGTACATTCCGGAGTATCAGCACGGTAGCTGGACCAATCACGAGCCGCGGCGCAACCGAAAGTTGTTGTTGCATAGGCAACAAATTGACAGGCTGGTCGGCAAGATACGAGATGGTAACCTCGCCTTGATGCCGTTGTCTCTGTATTTCTCCGAGGGCAAGGTCAAGGTCGAACTTGCCCTTGCGCGCGGTAAAAGGGCTTACGACAAGCGCCAGGACATGGCGCAGCGCGATGCACAGCGCGAGGTGGTTCGTGAGATGGGACGTCGAGCAAAGGGCATGACCTGATCGGGGCGGCGTACGCCCAGCTGTCTGCCGTTACGTACGGAGTCAGCGATTTCGTGGGCGGTGTCGCAGCTCGGCGGGTTGCCGCGCTGCGCGTAATGCTCGTCGCCTACCCGATCGAGACGCTGTTACTCGGCGTGATGGCCATCTTCGTCGGCGGACCTATTCATGTCGGCGCCGTTCTGTGGGGATGCCTCTACGGCATCGGCATGGCGTTCGGTATGTGGGCATTCTTCGCGGCCCTTGGCTCCGGGCCGATTTCCGTCGTCTCACCGTTGGCGGCCGTGCTCAACGCCGCGGTGCCCGTCGCCGTGGGTATGGCGCTGGGGGAGCGGCCCGGGCAGGCGGCCCTGGTGGGCGTCGTGCTGGCGCTGGGCGCGGTGATGCTGGTCAGCCGTGAGGCCCCCGTCGAGGGCACGCCGTATCGTTTCACGCCAAAAGTGGCCTGGCTCACAGTAGTTGCGGGCTCGGCGATGGGGTTGAACCTGGTGTTCCTGCACCAGGCGCCGCACGTGTGCAAGCTCTGGCCCCTGGTCTTCGCCCGGGTCGCGGCCAGCCTGGTGGTGTTCGCCATGGCCAAAACCAGCCAGAACCTGGAGATGCCGCGCGGACGGCCACTCAAATTGGCCGTGGCCGTCGCCGTGCTCGATATCTTCGCCAACATCACCATGCTGGCGGCGCTGCACACCTGGCTGCTGTCGTTGGCCAGCATCCTGATCTCGCTGTATCCGGCCGCGACGGTCGTGCTGGCGATGGTGGTGCTGCGTGAGCGGGTGACCCGCTTGCAGGGGATCGGCATGGTGCTCGCCATGGGCTCCGTGGCGATGATCGCGTCCGCCTGACCGCACCGAGGCGCCTGCTGTTGAGGAGAACCTGAGCGGCCTACGATCCTGACCATGGCCGATCGTCCCGTCACCAAACTCGACAAGTCCGCCGTGCTCACCGGTCTGTTCGCGGTGTGGGATGACATCGACGCGCTGCTGGCCGGGTTGTCCGGAGCGCAATGGCGGGCGGCCAGCCCGCTGCCGGGCTGGGACGTCAAAGCCTTGGTGGCGCACATGATCGGTACCGAGTCGTTCCTCGCCGGCATCGCCGCGCCCCAGCCCGATATCGACGTCTCGACGCTGGAGCATGTGCGCAACGACGTCGGCGTGATGAACGAGCGCTGGGTTCGCCATCTGAGCGCGCACGCCGACGCCGACGTGCTGGAAAGCTTCAGGGCGATCACCACCGATCGGCGCGAGGCGTTGACGAGCCTGTCCGGTGAGGAGTGGGACGCGGTGACGATGACGCCCACGGGCCCGGATTCCTATGGCCGGTTCATGCGGATCCGCGTGTTCGACTGCTGGATGCACGAACAAGACATCCGCGTGGCGTTGGAGCGGCCGCCGTCCGATGACGAGCTGGCCGGCCCCGCGGCGTCGCTGGCCGTCGACGAGATCGCCGCGACGATGGGCTACGTCGTGGGCAAGCTGGCCAAGGCGCCCGACGGTTCCCGCGTCCAGTTCGACCTCTCCGGACCGCTGGCCCGCACCATCCGGGTCAGCGTCGACGGGCGGGCCGCGGTGGTCGACGACTTCGCCGGGCAGGACCCGACCGCGACCATCCGGCTGGACGGGCTGCAGTTCACCAGGCTCGCCGGTGGCCGCCCGATGTGTCCCGCCCGGGCCCAGGACGTCGACCTCGACGGCGACAAAGGCGTGGCCGCACAGGTCGTCGAGCGCCTCAACTTTGTGATCTGATCGCGGCCCGGCAGGGAAGATAATTCCGTTGCCGCTGGTTGATGGGCAGGTATCATTGATATTCCTGCCGAAAGTCGGCGGGGTGCGAGGGGCTGAACGGTTTCGACTTCGCGCATCGAATCAAGGGAAGCGTGCCGGTGCAGGCAACTGACCACCGTAAGCGTCGTTGCAAACAGATAAGCGCCGATTCACATCAGCGCGACTACGCTCTCGCTGCCTAAGCGACAGCTAGTCCGTCAGACCGGGAAAGCCCTCGACCCGGAGCCTGGCGTCAGCTAGAGGGATCCACCGATGAGTTCGGTCGCGGGACTTATCGGGACACCAACAGCGACTGGGATCGTCATCCTGACTTGTTCGCGTGATCAGGAGATCCGAGTAGAGGCATAGCGAACTGCGCACGGAGAAGTCTTGAGGGAATGCCGTAGGACCCGGGTTCGATTCCCGGCAGCTCCACCGAGTTTTAGCTGTTCAGATCCATAAGTATGTTGTATTTCCACTCCCCGTCAAGATTCCCGTCAAGACCGGAGGTGTAGGCTGCGGGTTCGTGGCATCGATCCGGACCCGGACCCGCATGGATGGCAGCAGCTATACGGCCGTGCTGTACGTCCATAACGGCAAACAAACCTCGTCGTCTTTCAACGACCGTGCAGAGGCCCTGAAGTTCCAGGACGTCTGCAATCGGCTCGGACCTGGCGAGGCTCTGAAGGTCTGGAGGACCACAGCTCCCCGCAATGGCCACACGGTCAAGAGCTACGTCAACGAACACCTGTCTACGCTTTCTGGCGTAGAGAAGAAGACCGTCACCGAATACCGCCGGTACCTGACCCGCGACGTTGAGCCGATGCTCGGCCATATCCCGCTGTCGACGC
The DNA here is from genome assembly GCF_001665835.1 of Mycobacterium colombiense. Taxonomy (GTDB): domain Bacteria; phylum Actinomycetota; class Actinomycetes; order Mycobacteriales; family Mycobacteriaceae; genus Mycobacterium; species Mycobacterium colombiense_A. Next base: position 117,683 of record NZ_LZSX01000088.1, read on the forward strand.
TGAGCCGCACCGACATCAGCAAGTGGGTCAACAAATTGCGGGCCGATGGTGCCAGCGGCAAGACCATCCAAAACAAGCTCGGCTTCCTGTCGGGTTGTCTGAATCTGGCCGTGAAGGCGGGAGAGATCCCTGCCAACCCCGCTGCCGGAGTCCGTATTTCTCGCACCGTCCGCCGCGAGATGGTGTTCCTGACCCCTGACGAATACCAATTGCTGAAGGCCTACTTCACCGAGCGTTGGCACCCGTTTCTTGACTTCCTGGTAGCCAGCGGCTGCCGGTTCTCCGAGGCCACAGCACTGACCCCGGCCGACGTCGACGCCGCCAATGGCACGGTGAGGATTACCAGGGCATGGAAGCGCACGGAGTCGGGCTACGAGATGGGCCAACCCAAAAGCAGGCGTTCGGTGCGGACCATCAACGTGCCCACCGCGGTGCTGGACAAGCTCGACTTCAACCACGACTGGCTATTCATCAACAGCGAGGGTGGGCCGATCCGGCTGTACTCCTGGCGCACCAATGTCTGGGTGCCGAGCCGGACCAAAGCGGAGACCAGGGATCCCGAGAACCCGGAAAAAATGCTGCTGAAAAAGCATCCGCGTATCCACGATCTCCGGCATACCTGCGCCTCGTGGCTGCTGGGTGCTGGCGTCCCACTGATCACTGTCTCGGGCCACTTGGGTCACGAGGACGCTGCCACGACGGCCCGGGTGTATGGGCACCTCGACCGGTCGGCCGGGCGGGCGGCAGCTGACGCCATCGCCAATCTGCTGCGCTAACCCTTCGTCATCACCTCAGACAAGCCAACGCCTCGTCGTTGGAAGATGCCCACTGACAATGATCTAACGACATCTCAGGCCACGAGATTGTTTGGACTATCCCAACCGCCAGGGCGCCGGAAGTCGTCGCCGGTGGTCGCGGACGTCGTCGGCATGGCGTTCGCGGCGAATAGGTACGTGCAACGGCAAAACGGTTCGGCCGACGCCTGATTCCTACGGTTGACCTTCACTTGCCTTTGTGATCTTCGTCACTCGTCTAACGTGGTGCTGGCTCGAAATTCAGCTGGGCGTTTGTAATGTGATTTGACAAGAGTTTGATACCTGCTTGACAGGGCCTTTACACCGCTTTGAGAATTCAACACTCGGCGCCGGTTTCGTCATTTTCCTGTTCAATTTTGTCCCGATAGCATTCGGTCATCGCCATCGCTACCGAAGGGGCCGACAGAGGAATGAATATCTATGACCTGAGCGAAGCCGCTATTAAGCTGCACGGTAACGTGCGGTGGCTTGCAGATGGGCTGCGGGCTGGTCGCTTTCCAGGCAAGAAGATCGGGCGCAAATGGGTGCTGTCCGATGAAGACATCGTCACCATTCTCGAAATCTGTACAGTGAATCACACGTCCGAATTCTCTGCCGGTTCCTGCGGTGCGGCTTCGTCTTCAATGACGCCCACCACCGCCCGTCGTCTTCAACAAAGGCTCGACCGGGGCGTGGATGGTGACTGCGGGAAATGACGTATCAGAACAACAGGCGCATCCAAACTACACAAGGCGGACTGCGATCAAATGGCACACGGCATAACGCTCGCCGAGGTAACCGGGGAGGTGAAGTTGTCGGGCAGGCAGAATTGCCGACGGGCATCGACTCTGCCGCCGAGGTCCTCGCTGAGTTCTACACACGATCTGGGCTGACCGAGAAATGGCTGCGGCAGCGAGCCGATGAACGGACGAGGCCACCTTCTATGGCGAGAATAGAACGTGCACGCTGGATGGCCAGGAATCTGACCGGCGGTTCCCTGCGGACCCGCAGGGGCATGTGGGCTATCGTGCGTGACGGGAGCAGTCGCTCAGGGCTGGATGTCGCCTTTGCCCAAGGAAAAGGTATGACATTCGATGCCATCGAGGACATGTTGTTTGGATCCTTTGAACCACGAGACATCCCCAATCATTTAGCCAGTCATTACCGGACCTGGCGCGCAATTAAGGCATTAGAGGAGTTACCCCATGAGTAACGCAAATGCTGACATTTCCGCGGCGGCTGGTTCCGTTCTTACGTACTCACGATCCTATGTGCAGGAGCCGCTCAGGTTAATTCTGGGCCAGTTTCAGAGCGTCGTCTACGGAAACTACCGCCCAACGAAAACGGCCCCCGTCTAGCGTAGTACGAGGGCCGTTTTTTTACCAACCAGGAATTGTGTATGTCTAACTCTATCAGAAATAAATTGCTTGCGCACGAGGTCGACTTATTGGCCGAGGCCGTCGAGCTGGCCGAGCACGGCTGGCAGATATTCCCCCTCAGCGGCAAAGTACCGGCAATTCCGGGTGCGCATTTCCGTTTCATTAGCATCCAGTTTGGGCCGTGCATCGAGGGCATTGAATATCACCCCAATCCCCGCTGGGGCTGCAAAGGGGAATGTGGGCGGCTAGGACATGGCCTCTATGACGCCACCGACGATGTGCACACCGTGACCGAATGGTGGTCGGGCGCATACCGTGGGTGCAATATCGGGGCCCGGGTTCCCGAGGCAATGCTGGTGATTGACATCGATCCGCGTCACGGTGGCGACCAGTCTTGGGCGGACCTGGAAGAGCGGTACGGGTCATTTCCTGACTCCATGATGGTGCTGTCCGGCCGGGGTGATGGTGGTCATCACCGCTTTGTCCGGCGGCCCCTCGGGCGGCTCACCAGTGCCCGGCTGGGACCCGGTATCGACCTGAAGACATCCACTGGCTATACCGTCATGCCTCCATCTATCCACCCCGATACTGGCGACCGTTATGTGCTCGTTGATGGAGAGATCCCGGCGCCGGCGGGCTGGTTCATACCCCTGGTCACTGCACCCCCGGCTTTGCGCAGTCATGAATACCGGTCCGGCGGAGGACCTGCCGATGCCTTCGAGAGCAGCAAGACCTGGGAGGACGTGCTGGCGCCGCACGGCTGGAATTGTCTAGACCCGGATCCTGACGCCGATGGGGCCCGCTGGCTTCATCCCGACGCGACCAGCTCCTGTTCGGCGACGATCCGGCATGGATGCCTGTTCGTGTACTCCACCAATACCCCCTTTGAGGTGACCGAATCCGGGCGCCCAAACGGCTACACGAAGTTTCGGGCCCATGCGGTGCTCAATCATGGTGGGGATCTGTCCGCCGCTGCCCGGGCTCTCCGGGGGGGCTGTGATGCTGACCGACGTAAATAAGGTGGTTCCGGTCACCGTCACCGGGGAAGTCGCTGGCACGCCTGATCAGGATGAGCGTGAACGGGCCGTCATTGCCGAGCTGGACAGGCTGCGGGTGCGGGAGGAGGCCCGCAAGCGGCTGGCCGCCGAGAAGGCCGGTCCGGCACTACCCTTCGAGTGGGGCCTCCTAGATGACTTCAAAGATTGCGCGGAGCCCCCGTACCGCATCGAGGGTCTGTTGCCCGCCGGTGGTGGCATGGTGGTCGTGGCCCAGCGCAAGACGGGTAAGACGACGTTGGTACTCAACCTGGCTCACAGCCTGATCACCGGCGATCCATTTCTGGGCATGTTCACCACCAAGTTCGCAGCCGGACGGGTGGCCATCGTCAACTACGAGGTCTCGGGCCCCCAGGTGGCCAGATGGGCGAAGCAGATGGACATCCCCGGTGACCGGCTATTGCTGGTGAATCTGCGGGGAAGGCGAAATCCGTTGCTGCACAAGGAGGATCGCGACCAGCTGGCCGAGAAGTTGCGGGAGCACAACGTGGAGACGCTCATCGTGGATCCCTTCGGCAGGGCCTACACCGGCACCAGTCAGAACGACTCCGCTGAGGTGGGGGCGTGGCTAACCGACCTCGATGTCTTCGCACGTTCCGAGGTGGGGGCCAACGAGGTGATCCTTACCGTGCATGCCGGGTGGAACGGGGAGCGCGCCCGAGGCAGCTCAGCCATCGAGGACTGGGCCGACTCCATTGTGACTATGACCTTCGGCGACGACCAGAAGTCCCGGTATCTGCGGGCGATGGGCAGGGATGTGTCGGTGGACGAGGACCTACTGCACTATGACCCGACCACCCGGCTGCTGGGCATGACCGGGAGCGGCGGCCGGGCCGAGGCCAAGCGCGATGCCAAGGCTGCGGCGTTGCTGAACCCGGTGTGCCAGCACCTCGGGAAGGAGCCGGGGGCGTCCGGGTCCGCCATCGGCAAGGCAATGCGAGCCCTGCGCAATAACGGCGGGCTCGAAGTCGCTTTCCAGGATGCCGATGTCCGCGCTGCTATTGAACTGGGGGTGAAGAAGGGCAAGATCCGTCTGGATCGATTGGGCCCGGGAAGGCCGACACGTCATTACCTGACAGCCGAGGAGACCTTGTCCAACCCGACTTTGTCTGGACAAGGTCAGCCATGAGCAAACTACCAGGTCGGTACCTTGTCCAACCTTGTCCAAACCGCGTCCAAGAAGACTCCCTACAACCCCGTCCAACCCTATATAGGGGTTGGAGGGGGTAGACAAGGTTTTACCTACCTTCCCCTGGACTACCCCCTCATCAAACCTCTGCAAATACGACGGGGCCCGCCACGGGCCGGTGCCATGACGGGCCCGCAGCTACCCGGCCGCCTGGTCGCCGGGCGCGGTGGTGATCCTGTCTCACACAAGCTGATAGCGCGTCGCCGTCTTCGCCCGGGGGTTCGTGGGAACCGATGGCGAACTGCTTGCGTCCACCGCTGTATGGGTGACATCGAACGCGCAGCGATCCGCGCCGAGGGCTATGTCCCTGACGATCCAGCCGTGGTGACTGGATGGTCCGGTCAGAGCTATCGATGATCGGACGCTGGCTGGCCACCTGAGTTGCTGATTTCTTGTATCTACTACTCCGTGGCTGTGACTGAGCCGCTCATTGGACGTGCTTGGCCCACTGTGCCAGTTCGAGTCCGATTCAAAGGCAACGGAACTACCCCAAAACGGGTAGTGAACCGCTTGGCACTGGCTCGTCTTGCCCGGATGGGCGGGGCCGTACTTCATTAACTCAGCGATTGCTGCAGGAGTTCGTGGGGAAGACATCACGGTCGCCGGGCGCCGTGCCAGCGAGCCCGCCGCCATGGCTGCCCATCTCCCGGAGGAACTGCAGTCGTTCGACCGGCTGGCACTACCCGAACGGTCTGAGCGACTACCTGGCCGCTCTGAGCACGTTTTTGGTTGACGCACAACGGCTTACGCCTGTGATGAACGCAGCGGGTCCATCCGCTGCAGATTGGTTTCGGCGGATGCTGGCAACCGCTGAACATGAACAGAGCATCACCGTTAGATAGCTCACTTATTCGATACAGAAGTTGTCCAGGCCACATTGAGCAGCGTTTCCGCAGGTAGTCTAGGTGTTCTCACGACAATTGGTTGGGTCAGATGGCGGACTTCCGAGACGGAGGTGTGGCAACGAGGATCGCGCGCTCCTCGAATGCCGTACCCGCGATGAAGGGCTTCGCGCCCTAGCGCGGCTGAAGCTTGCGAGCTGCAGCCAATTCCACCAGTCGGCTTCTGCCGGCGCTTCGCCCGAAGCTGCGGCCACTTGCAGCGCGGCTTCTTTGACACAGTTCGGGACCACCGGCGGTCCCCGACTTGCCATCGTATGGCCAATGGCATGGCCATAGAACCCGAGCGGAGTAAGACATGAGCAAGCGGGAAAGGTGGGCAGCAGCAGCGTTGGGAAGCGGTTTAACGCTTGCGGTTTCCTTCACCTTGATCCTCAACTCTTCGATCAGCGTGAACATCAACAGCGGTAATACCAGCAACAGCGGTAATACGAACTACGGCGGTACTACCGACAATGGCGGTCGTGATGTGCCCGTCAGGAGTTACACGATCGTGTCGCCGGTCGTCGTGACTCCTTTGCCACCGCCACCGCCGTCGCGACCTCAGCCTCGGTGTACTTGCCGCCCGGCTCATTGAGGGAACGCCCCCAAGTCGATCTCGGCCTGGGGGCGTTCTACTGTTCGGACACCCCGCTTAGCCTGCTCGGCGTGTCGCCTATTAAGCGCAGATGGCGCTGGCAGACACGGCGTTGTAAAACTCGACAATCGAGTACGCCATGGACACAAAACCGAGGGCCGATCTTGGTCAGTGGTTGCGCAGTCATTCCCCTGAAGCCCTCTGTACTACGTGACCCTCGGTCTCCCAGCTGAATACCGGGCGCGGACTCGTAAGCAGTGAATATGGCTGACGTCGAGCCTGTGCAGCTCGGCGTTCTCGGCCTCTTGCTCGGCCTCAATCTTGGCGATGTGCGCCTGTAGTTCAGATCGCTGGACTTTGGGCGCCAGGGCGGGCCGCTTGCTGAGGTGCGCAAACTTCTGCCTGATCTGATCGGGCGTCAAGATGCGCCAGACGGCAGTCCAGACTGCATCTGGGTCACACTCGCACTCCCACCGCTCCGGGTTCTCCTGGGTGGGGGCCGCGTAGGGTTCATGACCCTGTCCCCGGTGGCTGACGATCCACCGCTCGCGCATCTGCTCCATCGTGGACGACGGCTTGCTGATCCAGTCGCTCTCAGCACTCATTAAGACCTCCAAAAATCTTGTGGCCTAGGCCAATCCAAGTTCATCAGCGACTTCGCCCCTTCAGCCATGATTACGCCCTAACCGGTACCGCTTGGCGATCCCCAGGGCCCGTTGTGACCGTGGTCGATTTCGGATTCGGCGCTCTTGGCCCCTTGCTCCTCGGTCAGGTTCAGGGTGGAGATGCCGGAGTGGAAGTGGCTATGGCCGGTACCCTTTTCGCTCAGCCAACCTGGTGTGTGCCACTCCTTGGTTGGCTGCGGTTCACCGATCCAGCCGCGCTCAGCACTCATAGGTGCCTCCTTTTGACGGTCGAGACCACATCGAGCCTCCGTGTTTTCCGGGCCTCCGCAGAGAGGCGCTGTTGCCGACCCGCTTGGCTCGACCGCTTCATCACTCGGACCACCCATGAGCGTGGGGTTGGTGTGTGCCGAGCCGGGGGCTTGATGGCGCATCCGTAGCAAACCAACTATTAGGGCTGCGAAACCCAGTTCACGTCCCAGCCAGTACCACAAGTTCACACCACTATTTGCATTACGGTGGCACAACGATCTGTCAACCGACATCGTTCCCGCAGCCGGACGCCATGGCAGCATTGTGGCCGAGCCACCGCAATGAGTAACACGCCACGTCAGAGCGGCGCGTTGCTCGGCGATGTCGGCGGCCGGTCGTACAGTGCAGCCATGTGTGATGACGTCGCCGTGAGAGCGGTGCCGCACAGTGAGGCAGAGGTTGAAGCGTGGACCGCAGTCGAGTCAAGGAGCTGCACTACATCACCCCGATCGCCAACTTGGCGTCGATCGGCACCCATGGCATTCTCAGCCATAATTCTGCCGAGCGGCTCCAACATGTCTCGATTGCTCTGCAATCGGCGCAAGACATACGTGCCGGTCTGACGGTGCCCAACGGTTTGGCCCTTCATGATTACGTCAATCTCTACTTTGATGCGCGCAACGCGATGATGTACAAGCGGCTCGACCAAAAGACGTCGATTGCAGTCCTCCGGGTCCACCCTGCGGTGTTGGACATTCCGGGGACGGTCATCACCGATGGCAACGCCGCGTCACCGTCGACCAAGTGCGGACCGTCGCCGGGCGGCATAGCGGGGCTGGAAGAAGCTCGCGTCTACGCGCACTCGTGGACACATTCTGACCCGTGGACATATAGAGAGTGGAAGAGGAAACGATGCGCCGAAGTTCTCGTACCTAACGGCGTAGCAGTCGTGCACCTCATAGGCTGCTACGTCTACTCCGACGCGGTGATTGCCCAATGCCAGCAACTCTGTCCCGAGATTGAAGGAAAGGTGTATCGGCATGTCTTCTTCGAATGAAGGACGCAACGTGACACTGACTTCGGGCAATGTACTCGAATCGCGAGCTCAGACACTGGTCAACACCGTCAACTGCGTCGGAGTTATGGGTAAAGGAATTGCGCTGGCGTTCAAGCGTCGCTACCCCGAGATGTTCAGGGACTACGTCGCGCGCTGTGATCGAAACGAGGTTCGGTTGGGCCAACCGTATGTCTTCCAAGCAGAGGATCACTTGATCGTCAACTTCCCAACCAAGCAGCACTGGCGAGCCGTCAGCCGCCTGCAGGACATCGTCGACGGGCTGAACTATCTCGAAAAGCACTATAAAGAATGGGGCATTACATCGATAGCTGTCCCACCATTGGGGTGTGGAAACGGCCAACTCGAATGGAAGGTGGTGGGACCCACTCTCGCAAGGCATCTCGCTCGGTTTGACATTCCCGTTCAGTTATATGCACCGCAGGGTGAAGCAATCCCCTTCGAGCAGATGGAACTCATCCCGTCTCCCGGCGGGGATGCACCGCCGGATCAATTCGTAGCGCCAGAGTGGGTCGCGGTTATCGCCATCCTCGACCGGATAGAACGGCAGCAGTATCACTGGCCGGTCGGTCGAGTCATGTTCCAGAAGCTGGTTTACTTCGCCACCCAGGCTGGCATACCGACTGGACTGCGTTTTGAGGCCAACAGCTACGGCCCGTTCGCCCATGCACTGAAGCAGCACACTGCGCGGCTCCAGAACAACGGTCTCGCTGTGGAATGTCAACGGGGCAAAATGTTTGAAGTGAAGGTCGGGTCAACATATGGCGACGCTGTGGACAGCTACCGCGAGAAGATGGAGCAATGGCGCCCTGCGGTCGAGCGGACAGCCGACCTCATGTCGCGTATGAATACTTCGACAGCCGAGGTCGCCGCAACCGTCCACTACGCAGCATTGCGACTTGCGCAGGAGCGTGAGGCTCGTCCGACCGCGAGTGAAGTGATTGCTGCTGTCGAAGAGTGGAAGATTCGCCGGAAGCCACCTGTGAAGCGTGCTGCCATCGTTGATGCATTGGCGGTCCTAGGGCTGCAGGGCTGGCTGAACGTCGAACTCGACGAAGCTGCTGAACAGCTCATCGATGAGCTGATCGACGCATAAATCGATGAGCACCCCGGCTCAGCGGCGCGGGGTGAGGCATTCGAAAGGAAAGTCCTCATGGTGACTAGTGGCGACTTCGAGGACGATGACCATCGTGAGTTCTTCCGCGTAGAGCAGGGCTCGGGCGGCGGCAATGTAACGCTGTCCCGCGCTGCATTTGAATTGAGTGCGTTTGCGATTGGGGCGAGCGTTCGGCATGACACTCCCGGGTTTATTTCCGATAGCTATCTCGGTGCTGAGACGTCGTTGACTGCGATGGAGCTCGTGGTAGCGGGGCGGTGGATCCGGGTGGAGGACGGCTACGAAATCGCTGATCCCGAGGAAAAGGCTCTGGCTGAACGACTTCACCGCCAGCAGCTGGAATTTGACGACTGGCCAAAGAAGCCTGATGAGTGCCCCGAACATATGGAGGGGCCAAACTCACGCGGACGATGCTGCCGGTGTGGGACACCTCTGGCCCCCGGAGACCGCATCTTTTAGCGGTTCTCTCGCCGGGCAGTTCGGTGAGAGAAATACGGGGCCAAGAATTGGGGTGATAGCAGCCGCTCGGCCAGCTGGTCGCCGCTCTCGGGCAAGGCCAGGAGTCGTGCGCTGAAGCTCATTCGATGCACCGCGTCCTCGATCGCCTGGCGACTTGGGTGGAACATGTCGATCGATTCGACAGAAAGAAGCTCCTGTTGGAGCTGGCCATCAAATTTGCCCTGCTCATATCCGAAGTCGTCCAGGCGATGAAGACTCTCGGTCCAGGGCCACACTCCCCATTCCGCCATGCCGACCGTGAGGACTGATCTGATCTCTTCGGGTAGGAATCTACTGCGGTCAGACAATAGCCACGCGATGTATTCGGGCTCGGCGTAGTAGGTGGCCGATGGACCACTTATTACGCCGTATCCCTGAACAAAATCGCACGCGATTCCGCTCGCATCGTAAGTGGCCAGATTTGGATCCCGCAGCACGTACTGCTCATCGCAGCGACCTTTAGGATTCCGGCTGCACGATAGGTCGTACAGCGCCTCAAACTCGCCTTCGAACTGGCCGCCGAAGCCACGGATAGTAAGTTGTGGCGCGTACACGCCAAGGTAGTGCGGATATTCATGACATACGTCGGCCAGGCCGGGTGTGTAGTCAATGAACTCGTGAACTTGATCAGGGTGCGTCACTTGGGTAATCGGGATATCGTCGGCGGCGTTCTGCCACTGCATCTGCATCGCAGCCCGGGCTAGTCGACGTCCACGCTCCGTGGGTTCTCGCGAGGGCGCGGGTAGCGGGAATCCCCATCTACCCCAGCCCATTGCGGATTGCCAGCCGCCCTCCATGTCGTTCGATTCCGATGCCGCCGCGACATCAAGCCACCAGTCGTCGGTTACAACCGGTGGCTCGTACCCCAGATCGATAAGGTGATCGCGCGCGACTACCAGCGTCGAGCCCTGAGGGCGCATGACGTCACAGAGTCGGCGTACCACCTCTTCAATCCCGACCGCGCTCGGCACCGCCAGCTTGTCCGCGAGGGGTGGTGAATATTTCAAGACGTCATCGCGTGTCACCCCATGCCAGACCGGCAGAAGTATCCCGCGCTCTGCGATCTCTCGCGCGATCAAGCCGTCGAGCTCCCATTCGGGCCAGTCCTTGGCGAAGAATCTGGGGCTGAGGACAACGATGGCGAACCGGGATTGCCTCAGGCCCTTGTCGATCGACCGTCGGAGCGAATCGCCGACACGGAGGCTGAATTCGTCGAACCAGACCTTGATGTGCTGGTCTCGCATCCTCTCGGCGAGCGGGCGAACGAAGTCGTCCTTGTCCTCACTTGCATGGGAGATGAACGCGTCGTAGAGCACTGGGTCAAAGCCAGTCATTGGAATGGGTCATGCTGCAGATTATGTCCATCCGCCGCGTATCGGACCACCAATTACGGCGATCAGAGCGACGTGCTATCCGTCCAAGCCCCCGAAATCTTGTGATGTCAGAATCCCCCAGCCATGACGTAAACCGTGTTCACCAGTCGTTAAGCTCGCTCAGGAAATTCTGGGCAGCAACTTTAAACTCATCGCCATCAGCCGCACGGCTGGCGTCACGGATCCCGCCCCCGACAGGGCTAATGTGTTGCTCCTCGGTGCGCTCGCGCTCATCCGTTGGGTGATGGGCCCATGCAGGAGGGATCAAATCCCACTTTGGTACAGCGGGCTCACCGAGACGCCGCCGAATCTCTGGGGGAATTGAATCTGGTCTCGTATCGACCTGCGGTAAACCGATGGTCAGGTCATAACTTGCGGTGCGCGACGCGAGGGTGCGACCCAAACAGCCGACAAAATCGTCACCCTCGTAATTTCCCCTGCGAGTGGTTAGCCGACCCCGGAAGCATCGGCCGGATATGTAGATGCAGTTGTCCGAGAAACGCCGAGGAACCGAGCGAGATCTCTACTTGTATCCCCGTCTTTCGCATGCGCCTTGGGGTGGTCAACACGTTGTCGTCAGTCCTGCGAGGTCGCCCGACTTGGTGCCATTGGCGCGGACTTTACTCGCAGTTCATCACGTCGCGGTCGCAGCTTGGGTGAGCCAGCTTCCGACTTTCTCCGCGAGCCTCATGGCCGCTTGCTCCGGTGTCACCTTGTCGGAATTCCAGTTGAACCCGTTCACTTGGACGGATCCGACGAACACTTCCTCGCCTATCTCGCACGGCCCGAACCCGATGACCGTCGCCTTCTTCGCGTGGTATCCGGTGGCGAAGGTTGTGACCTGGTTCAGCTCTCCCCGTTTGATTTCTCCGCCGTCAGTGAGACGGTACTTCACGTCACCGACGGCGTGGTTGTGGCCGAAGACAAGGTCAGGATTGAGACTTCTATTGCGGTCGCCGAGCAGGATTTTGGCGGTTTTCTGGATTTTCCAGTCTGGCTCAAGATGTGAACGCAGCGAATTCCGCAAGCCTTCTTCGACGGCCTCCGGTGTCCGGAACAGGAAAGTCCAGGTTGACTTTTCACCCTCTTTCATGCTGAGGCCCGTGCTCGCAAGTATGGCCAGCGCCAGTGGATGGGCATCGCGGTAGCGTCGGCTCAGGGCATCTGGTCTGGCGCCGACATCGGCCCGCCGGAGTTCTCCAATGTTGCTTAGCCGGTGATGAATTCGTCGGCAGCGCTGCCGTAGGCCTAACGGCAAGCCAGGCAACCCGAGCAGCCTTACAATCGCTGCTTTCAGAACCCGGTTCAAACTGGTGTCTTCGCCGAATCGATCAAATTCACAGCGGATTACGGGACGACCCGCCAGGACTGACTGCGCGGTCTTCACTGTGTGGATGCGTCCCCGCGCACACGGCAAGTCGCCGGTGACCCTCCCATAGTCACTGGCCAGTCCGTGCCTCAGGAGCACCTCAAAGGTATGAACGAACCATCGTGCGATGACACTAAAGAAATTATCGTCGACCCCGAGGCTCGACCGCTCATACAGCGACCGTGGGACCTGGTTCGACTCGACCAACAGATATAGCAGGTGCGGCAGCGGGATCTTCGGTTCGATGATCAGTTGCAGATCTCCCAGCCCGATGGCTCCGATCGCGTCGGACACCCTGACGGTGTGCCGGGCATCTGCGAGGCGTTCGCATCGCACAACGCTGCGGTCCCGGGCATCGGCGTGGTCGCTGGCTCCCCACCATTGTTTCCGGGATGCCAGGGCACGGCCGATCCGGCGCAGTTCATAGGCTTGGCTGTCGGTGAGCGTCACCGTCGTGGTTTTCGACTCGATGAGCCGCTCAGTCTTCATGGGCGGGGTGGCTCGGCCAGAACATCGCGAGGTCGAACTGCTGGACAAGATCAGGCTGGTCAAAGAAATACTCATCGATCAGTGGCCGGATCTGCCGACGCCATGTGCGGTGAATGTCTTTGTGGCTGAGGCGTTTTGCCATGAAAAAGGTGTGGCCGATTGTGTGGTGATGGTCGAGATGTTGGGTCAACATATCGTTCAGTTTCCGTAGGCCCTCGACCAGTCCGGAGACCTCGGAGTTGTTTCCCCCGCTGCGGTAGTAGGCATCGAGGATGTCGGGCCGAGGTGGGCAGTCGAAGATGTCGAATCGCCTTCTGAGGGCGGTGTCGACGCTGCGGATGCTTCGATCCGCCGTGTTCATAGTGCCGATTACGTACAGATTCGGCGGCAGTGAGAAACGATCACGGTGAAGCAGTCGTATTTCCTTGTCGCGATATTCGAGCAGGTATAACAGCTCACCAAAGACGCTGGGAAGGTTCGCCCGGTTCATCTCGTCGATCACGAGGACAACAGGATGAGCGACCCGGCGGGCATGATCCGCGATTTTGACCAGTGCTCCGGAGACCACCTCGAACGCCACTTGTCCGTTGCGTGCGACAGGCCGCAACCCCTCCACAAAATCTTCGTAGGCGTAGCTCGGGTGGAACTGCACGACATGGACAGCATCCGGTTGGCCACCGGTGAGAAATCGCCCGATCCGCTCCGCGACCCAGGTCTTGCCGGTGCCCGGGGGGCCCGCCAGGATGATCTGGGGCCGACGTGTGCGGATCGTGTCGATGACATCCTCGACCTCGGTTCTGCTCCATAAGGTTTCGCGGATTAGCCATTCTAAATCGTCCGATGCATCAAATCGCTGCGGAGGCGGCAGCGGTGTCGCCTGGGTGCGGCTCGGTAATTCGATCAACGGGCGCAATGCTTCCCACTGTTGTTCGCTGACAGGGAAGTTCGTGCCGTTGGGTTGGCGGATGATCAACAGATCCCTCAAGACCGGGTGCTCCATAAGGTCTCGACGCAGTACCGGTTTTTCCAGGAGGATGCGTTCCAGGCGGTAGCGGATGGCGCGGCTCTCCGGCGGTGCGTCGGTGGGTTCCCACTCCTCGCGGTCCCTCGTGAAGCTCTCGCCGATTATCGTGCCGGTCGCGTAGATGCCTGCGTTTTCCCCTGCCGTCCACAGCAGGACGGTGTCGCCGTCAGAGACATCGTTTGCGTGCTGGCGTAGGAGCCAGCTGTCGACGTCGCCGATCTGAGTTGACGGCTGGGTGAGAAAGTCCCTCAGATCGAACATGTGTGGGTTGGCCTGGAAGATCCAAATCTTTTGCCTAGGCCTTGGGTGGCCTTCGCCCAGCCTGATTAATTTGTCGAAATCTTCTTTGGTGATCGGCAGGATTGATGTCTGATGGTTGACAACGGGCCCGTCCGCCGACGGCACCGGCCGTTCAAAGCGCACATAGTCTTCGATGGTCGCCACGAAGTCACCAGGCGCTTGCTCTGAAACCTGGCCGATCACCCCCATTCCGAAGTAGCTTTGCGTTGTTCCGTCCGACGCCGTTCTGGGGCGGTAGTAGATAAAGCGGGCGCCCGACGAGGTCGACAGCTGCTTCCATGCTCCGGACGACTGGGAAGTCCAGTGGTAGCTTCGTCCTTCCACATCGTTGTAGCCATCGTCATCGGCACGTACCTCGCGCTGATTGAGGATAAAGTATGCGGCGCCAGCCGTCTGTTTGTTCAGTGCGTCAACTTGCCCTTCCCCGCGTTCCGCATAGCGTTCCGGACTGCTTTGCCAACTCCGGTGATGGTTCCAGAGGGCCTGAATTTGCGACGCATCTACGGGGACCCCCTTGTTGGTGGTGAGGAAGTTTGCACAGTCGATCGCCACCGGTGATGGATCGTTAATGGGGCGCGTGTTGTTCCTGAACCTCCTACCAGCCTGGCGCTGCTGGGTCTCGAACTCCTCGCGATAGTCAAAGTAGGCCTGTACCTGCCGGGCGCTGATCTCAACGCCGAACATTTTCGGGAACCATCGTTCAATTGAGCGGGCCGCCTCGCCGGGATTATCTATGTTGTAGGTGCGCGCCACTTCGGCTCCCCCCGATCGCTCGATCACCGCCCGTTCCCAGCAGGCATAAAGTCTGCAACTTCCCACTGACGCTGGGCAGCGTTCAGGTTGTTCCCAGCACTGTCATGATGCAGGCGAGTTCGCCGAACAGGTGTCGTTTCTGAAGATTTGGGATCCGGGCCCACCAGACCGCAGGCACCAGAATCTACGAGGCCGAGCAGTCTGGTTTCCTGGTGTCACGGGAGAGTCCGAGTTTTCCCGGGATCTGACACCGGATGAATCGTCGGACAACAGCTGTTCTTTGTAGACATGAGCATTGTCGACCAGCAGCACGAAGCCGTCGGCGCCGCAGGCATCGCGCCCAACCGGGTTTTCACGGACACCGCTTCAGGCCACACTGAGACTCAAGACTGACCTGCCAGGTTTCACTCAGTCCATTAACCACGGCGATGTCAGAGCGCGTCTTTATGCTGTCGTCCATGTCACGGCGCCAAGGTGAAAACTGCTCTAATGACCGGGGAGTCGCGTCCAACCTTGCGGCCCAAGTTCTGGTCCCAGCTCAAGAGACGGCCGTGGCGCCGATGCGGTGGTACTCCCGCCCCGAAGGTCACAAACAGCAACTGAGAGTCACGCCTCGGCTGGCATCCTGGAATAAGGCCGACGATCCAGATCAAGTCCGGCTGCATGCGTTTCTCGACGACACCGAAGAACTGCTCGCAGCCTCGCGGGTCGAAGGCCCGTGGGCACTCCGGCTAGATGTCGGGCTCCCAACTGGACGGGACCTGCTCAACATGGCGGACCTCGATAACTACGCGCTCCCGTTGGCTTCTCGCCTCAAGGATCGCGATCTGGTCTCGGTATGGTGCACGAAGCGCCATAGCGAGCATTCGTTCGTGCGCATCGAAGCTGCTTGCCAGATCCCCGCGCCGTCGACGGACGTACTGCGGGTAACAACGACAGCGTCGTGGGAGGCTCAGGCCGCCCAAGCTCAGATCCATGCCGCTGTCGCTGGCGCAGAAGAACTTCCACCCGGACCTGTCAAGCTCGAACTCGCCTTCCTCGTCGGATCCGGGAGAAACTGGCTGAACCTGTGGAAGCCAACGATTGACTCCCTCGATCCAATCTTGGGGCGTACTCGCCCGGACCGCGCATGGCATCCGCTCGACGGCAGGATCACCACCCTAGGCATGCACCTGGCCGTCGATCCCGCTCTCCGCCACGACGTCATGATCGGCATATCAGCCGTGAGGGCGTGACGAGCGCAAGCCCAAACCTTCTGGAACAGACATGCCGACCAATGATTAGAGGAGAACGCATGAATCCAGGTCTCGATGAGGTTTTCCCGCCCCCGCCGGGAGTGTGGGCTGAGTTAGCCCAGCACGAGATGGCAGGTAATCACCAGTTCGGTAAAGCCATCCGGTTTTTAGAAGAGGGTGGCACTGACCGGGATCTCCTCGCGGAGCGATTGGGTATCAAAATCGACTACGCCGACTGGCTGCTCAATCACGCCCGAAAAATGAAGCAGGGGATTATCCGCGTCGTGGTTAACGAGAAGAACGACGGTCGGGAGACGGCAAACAACCAGGCCCATCACTACCGCTACGTGCTCGACGACAACCTCACGCCTGAAACCCGGCACTACGTGGAAACGGTGATAGCCAAGTTCCGAACCGTCAACCCTGACATCCCCGTGACGGCCGCGAAAGCACAAGGTGCTCAGGCTTCCTACGAGCGAGAAATCAGGTCCGAACCGGCCCTATGCACCAATACCGACTGTGAATGGGCCTGGACGCGCCATGGTGGTGAGTGCTCATAAAGTGACGCCGGGACTGCCGTGCGACGGGTATGGCGAACTTACCGACTGGACCACCACTCAGTCGGAACTCCGCAGAGCGGAGCCTTGCGGGTGCAAGGATCTGATCGTGCCGAAGCCAAAGACCGCGCTGTCGAACCGCATAGTCAATCTCGCAACTGACATGTTCGCTCGCGATACCGGGTTCAGCGGCCCGGAGATTCATCGATTGCTCGCCGACTACACCGATGTGCTGGGTTCTTACACCATGAGCGGGGGCGGTCCCTCGCGCTGGGAGCTATTTCAAACGGGGCTCAACGCCCTTTCGCTCGAAGACCAACGGCGCTTCCTGCTCGACCTGTGCACTTTCGACGGCCGGAGCAAGTATCCGATGCCGTCAGACGAGAACATCGCAAAGTTGCGTGGCCTGTTGCTCGACGACGGCGCCCCAGGAGCGATGGCCGCCTCGGACCGACTCGACCAGCTTGAGGACTGGGAAGCGGTCCGGCGAACATGGGACGCCGCCCTCGCCAAAGTTGTCAGCGACCCCGAGGGAGCGATCACCGCAACCAGGACCACGCTAGAAAGCGTCTGCAAGCACATCTGCGACGAACGTGGCGCGGAGTACGAAGAAACTGGTGATCTTGCGAAGTTGTACAAGGCGGCTGCGGCGTCCATGGACATCGCGCCGGACCAACACTCCGAGCAGATCATCAAGCAGATTCTGAGTGGGGTAGTCACCGTGGTGAATGGTTTGGCCGCGATGCGCAATAGCCTCAGCGACTCGCACGGGCGCGGAAAGGCTTCAGTTCGGCCAGCTCCGCGTCACGCGAAGCTGGCTGTCAATGCCGGGTTCGCCGTGGCGGGATTCCTTATCGACACTCATGTCGAAAAACCGATGCGGTCACCGACGTGACGAAGCGCCTGAGCACCCCAAATGGTGTGTTCATATAGGTGGGTCAAATGATCGCCGAAGCATCGGCTAGGTACCTGTAGACGGTGGCACGACTGACGCCCAGGTACTTCGCGATCGCCTTCCCGGTGTGGCCGTCGAGCTTCATGCGCTTGGCCGTAGCGAGGTCCTGGATTTCCCGAATCTTGCGGGGCCTACCAAACTTGGTGCCGTTCGCCCGCGAAGTCGCCCGCTTGAGGGCGGTGCGTTCTTTCATCAACTCCCGCTCGTACTCAGCTAGGGACCCGAGTACCCCGATCATCATCCGGCCCACCGCAGTCGATGAATCGATACCGTCGGTTACCGATATCAGGGTGACACCACGATCCGTCAGGGCCTTGACGGTCTCCAAAATGTGCAATGTATTCCTGCCGAGTCGGTCCAACTTCCACACCACCACGGTGTCGCCTTCGCGGACGTACTCCATCAGCGCGGCCAGACCGGGGCGATCATCACGGGCGCCGGACATGATGTCCGAGAAGGTCTTCGCCACACCCGCCGCTTCGAGCGCGGCGTTCTGTTGATCGAGAGTCTGGGCGACGGTGCTCACCCGGGTGTAGCCGACCAGCTGCCCGACTGGGGTTCGGCCGCTGCTGTTCTCATGACTCATAAGTATGGAAATCGCAGATTTGCGAAAGTTATTTCCAAGACAAAGTTTTGAGACAACCCGACGTCGGCGAACGCGACTGAGTCGGACCTGCCGCTCGGTGTCTTGTATGTGGTCTCATTTGAGATTCGCCTGATACGGGATCAGTCCATCGACACCCGCACAAGGATGGAGAAGTACATCACGTTGGCTAGACCGCCACGGACGTTGCCGTCACGCCGAGGCTGACCGACGAGTTGTCCCGGTTCGCCAAGAAAATCGGTGCCGAGAACGCGATCACCGTCGCCGTGCAACGTGAAGTTGCCTTCCAACTTCGCACTATCGACGACATAACTCACTCGAAATGGGCTGTCGGCTGTCAAGTTCACGCCACCCCAGATCTGAATCGGAAACGCGTCGGGCGAGTAAATAAAGCCGTTGACGGCGATTTTCCTGCCCTTGCAGGATGGCAACGGAATGCGTACGCGGGTGCCCCTCGCGACAGTCTGAGAGGTGTCCGCGGCGCTGTTGTGTATGTAAATCCGCAGGACGTACGTCTTGTTTGCCTCGACGCGAAGGTTGTTGCTCCAGAGCTGGCTACTGTTGACTTCCCGGCCTCCGAACATATTTCGCTCGTCGCCGTCCAGCTCTGCGCTGAAGCGATTGGAGTTGAACCCGGCCCACGGCAGAAATGTTTCGCCGCCGACCATGGGCCTATCGGGTCCCCACCCAGCGATATTGCTGGGAGACTCCGAGCACGGGTCGGCTATATCAGCAATGGGCTGACCTGGTGACCCATTTACGGAAGGAAGCTTGGTGGCTGCTAGGGCACGTTCGCTGTCACTGTGATTGATGAGTAGGGCCGTGACAGCGACAACAACGCTGATGATGGTAACCATTGGGCCGAGGACGACACTTAGCCACCAGTGCCATTGCCGCGGTTCGAACTTGTCACGCTTCCCGCGCCCCCCTTCTGATGGTGAAGTTTTGGATTCCTCAGGTGGCACGGAACTCAAGGGGAACATCACCGGCAGATGCCCGGAGGCAGACGCCTGTGGCATTTCATCTGGCGGATGCTCGCGCGCGTTCGACGGCGGTTCGCCGGTGACTAGCGGGACTGTGTCCGGTCGGTCAACGTCGCGTTGGTCGAGTATCCTCGGCTCGTTTTGGTCGGATCTGCCCGGCTCTGGCTGCGCGTCGTTCCCGTACTCCCCGTGGGTTTCTGATGGCTCGCTAACCGGCGGTTGGTCGGGACACTCGCCTTGCTTTTCATCACTGGGAGGCGGCTCGGTCATAGCAGAAACGTAACTCAACACAGCGCTTTTACTGCGCGACGAATCGCAACGGCTACATCGAGTCGTTCAACTCGCACTCGCGCCCGACCGGCGCGAATCGACCGTTCGATGCGGCGGGTGTTCTCGTGGGGAAGTACACAGCCGATCACCGGCAGCACCAGATGCCCCTCTTCCGCGAATAATGCAGCGCTCCAGGCTATGTCACTGAGAATCGGAGAGACCTTCGCCGGGTTTACGATCTTGCGCCTGCTCGGGTCCGGGGGATGGGCGAGGTCTACCTGGCCGAGTACCCTCGCCTGCCGAAACGAGACGCCCTGAAGGTGCTCCCGGCGGACGTATCAGCAGACCCCGACTACCGCGCTCGGTTTAAACCGCGAAACTGATCTCGCCTCAAAGCTGTGGCACCTGGCGCGTGCTCTCAGAGGTTCAAGGGCTATGGGTTCCTATGTCTGGTACTCGATCTCAGGTCGAACCATCGACTCGCGGTTGGCGTCGGTAGGCTCGGACGTCTTGTCAAGGAACGAAGTCGTTGCACAAGGGATGCGGGCCGTCGGCGTTGCCCCCGGTGTTGATGTAGCCGCCGCTATTAATGCTGTACATGGCCTCCTTGCCGAGGAAGAAGGCGCTCTCGTCACTCAGGCCGTAGCGATTCATCAGCATGCGCTTGAGGTCTGTGGTGTAGTCGGCTCCCCCCAAGACTGCCCTGCAGGCGAATGCGGCCTCCTCCGGCGTCCACTGACCACACTTGTCCCGTCGCTGCGGTGAACATCCGGGTCCGTTGGGGTTGGACGCAGGGGCTGGCACCGTCGCCGACGGTGTCGCCACCGTACTCGTAGGAAGCGGCGGCTCCGGCGCAGCACGAGTCGGGACAGGGGCAGGTCCGGCTGCCGTCGCGGTCGTTGTGGGTGTGGTCGGTGCAGTGCTCGATGAGATGACAGCGTTACTCGATGGCGAGTGCTGCCATGGCCGCCATCGGACGACCCCGATGACGCCGATCAGCAGAACGGTCGCGGCGAATCCGCCCAGAACTACCCTGACAAGCCGAGATCGAGCGGCGGGTCGTTTGGGCTGCCTGGCAGCCAGTTTGGAGGTCTTGCTGCGTGATTGCCCTACCGCCTGAGTCGTCGCGTTCGCAGACGCAGCTCCGTCTTCAGAGGACTCATCGGACAAAGCACGTGCAAAATCAGAGCAACGCTGAAATCGGTCGTTAGGGTCCTTGGCAAGGCCGATGGCGAGGACGGGATCGAGTTTCGCAAGTTCCGGTCGGCGGTCCGCTAGTGCCGGCGGTGGCGAGGTGAGGTGTCGGCTGATCATCACTGCGGGGTTAGAGTTCGGGAATAATTGTGAACCGGTCAATAGATGAAATGCGGTTGCCGCCAACGAATACTGGTCAGCGCGTCCATCGAGATCTTCGCCTAGCAGTTGTTCCGGCGCCGAGTAGGCGACGGTGCCCACAGTCATGTTCGTCTTAGTTAGTCCGCTGATGTCGTTGACGTTGCGGGCTATTCCGAAGTCGGTCAGGAGAATTCGCTGTTCACCGTCGTCGTCCAGATGGGTCAGCATGATGTTGGCGGGCTTAACGTCTCGATGAAGAAGTTTTTGCTTGTGGGCATAGTCCAGCGCGCTGGCGACCGCCGTCACAATGCGTGTGACTTCCTCCACCGGCATTCCGGCCGGATACCGATCCGCCAGAAGCTGGGCTGCGTCTAGCCCATCGACGAAATCCATAGCGAGCCACAGCTGCCCGTCTTCTTCACCTCGATCGTGCACACCCACGATGTGGGGATGCCAAAGCGTCGAAGCGAGATCGGCTTCCCGATTGAACCGAGCCCGGAACTCCTCGTCGGCCGACCACTCGCGAGGTAGCAATTTCAGGGCATCTCGGCGCGGTAGCCGTGGGTGCTGGGCTAGATAAACCTCGCCCATTCCGCCAGCCCCCAGCTTGCGAACAATGGTGTACCCGGCGAAGGGCTGACCGGTTGTTAAAGGCATGGACACACCCTCGGAATCACCTTGCCGCGTACTCGACCATTGGTTCGGAGTCCACATGGCCGCTCGGAGACGTTATCGAGATGCCCGTAGGTCGCACCTGATAGCGAGTTCCATCGGCGGGATTGGTGACGTCGAATCCACCCGAAGATCGCACCGCGTTGGCCAGTTCGATGCTGGCGCCGTCGCTGAGACGAACGCCGCGATAGTAATAATTCGCTGGCCCTGCCTCACAAACCACGATCAAAGACTGAGTGGTACGTGCCATTAGCGCTGGCGTACTGCCTGCATCGCAACGACCGGCGGGATAACCCACAAACCCCTGGGCATCGGTGTCTGGCAAGGCGATTTGAGGCTTCGGCGTCGTCGTAAATGATGGTTGGACGGTCGAAGACTCCGTTGTTTCGCTAGTACTCGGTGCCCTCGACGACGTTGAGTCGGCAGCGCTCGGGGGCGACTCGTGGTTGTCTCGCAAGATCAGTAGTGCCGCTATCAGTGCGGCAGCCACGAACGCAGCCACGGCTCCGGCAACCAATACCAGTCGCCCATGCCCAGACTTGCGCTCCGGTGGCGGAGGGGCGTGAAGGTGTTCGGCATACGGGGTGTATCCGCTGCCGTCTGGATTGGGCCATCGGGCCGAGAACTCACGGGTGCCCACCGGCCTTCGAGGGACGGAAGCGAAAGCGGTTGGTGCTTGGGAGAACGCCTCCGCATCGGCTGCTGCCCTAGCGAGTTCGCCTGCTGAAGCGAAACGGTCCGCTGGCTGTTTTGCCATACCGCGAGCAATGACGTCGTCGAAGGCGGCCGGGACACCCGGGTTGAGGATCGAGGGCTTTGGCGGGTTGAGGGTGAGATGAGCGGTGATCTGCTGTTCGGCGCTATCTCCGGGATAGGGCTGGGCGCCGGTGAGGCATTCGTGCAGCAGGCAAGCCAAGGAGTAGACGTCGGCTCGCGCATCAGCGGTGCCATCGGTGAAACGCTCGGGGGCCATGTACGCCAAAGTGCCAATGATGGCACCGGTTTTGGTCACTCGTGTCGCTGCGACGTTGTTAGCAATGCCAAAATCGATCAAGTAGGTGAATTCCCTATTGGTCATTAATGCGTTGGAAGGCTTGATATCTCGGTGAACAAGTCCAGCGGCGTGGGCGGCGTCTAGTGCGGCTGCCAGTTGCTCAATCACGACTACAGCTCGCTGTGGGCTCATCGGGCCATCACGTTTGAGCAAGGTGCCCACATCGATGCCGTTGATGATCGGCATGACCAGATACAACCGGCCGTCGACTTCACCGGTGTCGTGGATGGGAATGATGTGCGGTTCGGTAAGCCGAGCGGCCGTGTGGGCTTCGCGGCGAAAGCGCTCTCGAAACCCGGGTTCAGCCGCTAGCTCGGGGGACAACACCTTCACGGCGACATGGCGGTCAATGACGGTGTCGTGGGCTCGATACACCTTGCCCATGCCGCCCTGACCGATCACTTCCATCAGTCGGTAGCGCCCGAACGCCACCTCATCCATCGCTAAGTGTCCCCATCAAACCCCCAGCCCCGTACCGTGCCAAACCGCAACTCCGAGCGCGGCCGTGGGCGTGACCGTTTCGTTCAGTTGGATTCGGTGTGCTGGCATTGTCTTTGGATGCATCCGGCGACGAAGTCGCAAGCAGCGCAGGCGTTCAGAACGAGGAGACGTTGTCGACGCTGACAAACATGCCGTGCCCGGTGGCGTCGTTGGTGAAGCGGGTGCCATCGCTGTTCGGCAGGATCGTCCAGTTTTGGAGGTGATACGTCTGGCCATAGTCCAGCACCAAGTCGTTTTGCGGCGCGCCTCCTCCGCCGATATTTCCGTCATCCCAATTGAAGGCACCTGAAGCATGGATGACCGCGAGGTCGAGGTGATTGCCGTATTGACCCATAGGAGCTTGCGGGAAGCCGGGTCCGTGTTCGCAAGCCACCGCCGGGCCCCCTCCGTGCCCTTGATCGTTCACCATCACCAAGCAGCGCACCTGCCCTGACTGGGTTCGGACGTATTGTCCGGGGTCGACAAGAGCCGAAGGGACCAGCCCACAGACCAACGCAAAGCAGGCCGCCGAGACCGACAGCATCCCTGCAGCGGCTGCAAGTACGATCGCCCTCACGACTCAGAGGCTAGCCAACCACTGCATAGTCCCGCAGCGGATTTCAACAGATCGGTTCGTGTTTATGCGACGAATGCGGCTACGGCAATGCCGAAGTGTGGGCTGGGCTCGCGGCACCCGCTTCGCGGGGGAGATTACCCACGACCGGGACCACCTTGCTGGGTCGTTGCCGCGTGGCGCGGAGCGTTCGGTAATCAAGGGATTTGGTGGTCGTCCTTGCGGACTCGTGGCAATCAACGTTCGAGCATCGCTCTGCCACACCTTCGGCGTTAGGGACCGCCCGGCCGGTCCCGATGAATCGGTTCTCTGTTTCGGTGATCACGAGACTTCGGGAATTTTGGAGGTGCTCACGGACCCAACCATTGTTCGTTTTCGCGATTCCCCACGCCGCCGCGAGCAATCGGGGTCAATCTTTTGGACTTGGCGGTCGTCGAAGAGTCAGGCCAGATGCGCGATTACGACGTCCAGGGAGGTTCCGATCGCCTCGGCAACATGGCGGAGTTCAATCACATCCAGTCGACGTTCGCCCGATTCGTACTTGCTGACGAACGATTGAGGAACGTCTAGCCGCTTAGCCACGTCCACCTGGGTGAGTCCAGCTTCTCGGCGCAGCTGCCGCAGCAACGTACACAGCTGCTGGTACTGCTCCGAGTAAATGGATTTCTCCACCCGGAAAGCGCACCTTGCGAGCAGATTTATCCCAATTTAGGATATTCGAGCTGCTCGTCGATGGCAGGAGGCCGAATCCGATGACTCAAAAACGAGCCTCAATCGGTATCCGGAACGCCATGAGAACCATCGCTATGACAGCCGCCGTCTTGGCCGCATTGATTTTGGCGCCCGTAGCCCGAGCCGATCAGAATGACGTTGCGTATCTACAGGAGCTGAACGCGCTCGGGCTGACTCCCGCGACTCTAAATCTGACGAGCCCCGCAGCGGAGATCGGATTGGCTCAGCGCATTTGCCTCGACCTGGGTCCTGCGGGCGGTGGGGCTAGCCCCAATGAACTGGTTACCAACATGAACCGGTCGTTTCCAAACCTGGACCGAAACCACCTTCAATTACTCGTCTCAGAGGCGGTTGATCATTACTGCCCGAATGTTCTCCCGCGACCGCTGCCGTGGGCCGACCCTTGTTACGGGGGCCCAGCTTCGGTTGATCAACAGGGTGAGTACCAATGTCGGTCTAGCCAGTAACGATGGCCTAATGGTGAAAACATCTGCGGCACTTGCCCTCACCGTTGGCGCAACGGTGTTGCTAGCCCCGGCCGTTCATGCCGATCAGTCGACGTTCATCAGCGACGTGGCGAACGAAGGCAGCTTCCCCATGAATGCGACATATCCGCCCGCTGTGTATCTAAAGGTTGGTCAGATGGCGTGTCGGGTGCTGGCACAGGGGAACGATCCCGCATTGAACAGCTTCGAGCACGCCACCATGAACACCTTTCACGTCAGCTTTCCCGACGCCGTCCAGTTCGTTGTTCTCGCCAACCGCGATCTGTGCCCAAACGCGTAGGTGCTAGCCATGAAACCCTTGCGACAGAACAGTAAATGGTCCGAGACCAGCCCGCAGGCGTCGGCTGCCCCCGCGCCGGATACCTGGCTATAGCCCGGAAGTCCAAGCAGGCATGAAGCTCAAGAAATTTGCTCCCGCTGGCTTCATCGCGATCGCGGTGGCCATCGGCACTGCGGGCTGCAGCTCAGGACCCGCCCGTGATGCGCGGTCGTATGACGCAGGCCATCAGGTCGGCCAGACCCTCGCGCTGAAGATGGTGAGGGCCGGGGTGTCATCCAGCCAGGCATGCAAAGCGCAGACGGAAGCGGCCAACGTATGGAACCCGAACCCGTACAACCTGACCGACTTCAACGCGGGCTGCCTCGATGGCATTCATGCCGCAGCGCCGGGGGAATGATGGCGCGCATCGGGTCGAACGAACTCCTAGGCCCGCGCAACGAGTACAACAGGCGCCGGGTGTCGTGGGTCAATTCCGTATTTTGCGAAGGTTTTGCGTAACCTCATCGGGCAGCAATGCAGTTGCGTTAGGCAAAACCGCAGCTCACTTCGGTCAATCTCAATCCTTTGGGTGCCTGGGCACAAGTCCAAGAACTCGTATCTAACTTGAATCTATTTATCCGCAGACTGTAATTCGTCGCGACTCGCATCTGGATTTGCTAACTCATGCGTAGCTTCAGCTGCCAAATCACAGACGGAGGTCCGAATCATGCCACCTAATGCCACCACCCGGATCGCCGGATTTGAGCCGACCTACTCGGCCCGAGAAGCTGCCGCCCTGCTCCGACGGAGCTATTCCTGGCTCGATCAGCGGTTACGCGGAGGCGAATTTGCGGCGCCCGACGGCAGCGTCTTGGAGCCGTTGCGAGCAGCCAATGGGTACAGATATTTCAGTATTCAGATGCTGTGGGAGGTAGCAACGTATTGCTACCGGCGCCGGTGGTACTCATTTGATGAGCTGAAGACCATTTTCCGAGAACTCGCTATCGCCGAGGACGATGGCACCGTAGACCCCCGGGGTTCCGAACGAACAAGTCCCTCGTTCAATTGGCATCTCGCTGACTCGACGGCGAAGTATCGGGCTTGAGCACCACGCCACCCACAGTCCGAAAGTGAATTGATCGACCAGCTCGCGGCGGTAATCTTTTCCCGTGCACGGAAGGGATGGCGATGCTGTCGGGAGAGGTCGGCGGCGCCGCTCCGGGGCTTGCTGCGTTGACCGGTGTGCAACGCGAATCGTTGACCAGTCACAGCGGCGCGGTATGGGCATGCGATGCAGCTGAAGCATCTGACCATCGCCGAGCTGGTTGCCGGGGCTGGGGGCGATCCGTGGGAGGTCAATCGGACTCTGCAGGCTGGTAGCCCGGCCCAGATTGAGCGTCTGGCGGAAGCCTTCCACGGCGCGGGACGCCACACCGCCGAGGCCGATCATGCATTCGCGCAGGCGCAGCAACGCTTCAATGCCGCCTGGAACCACCAGGATGGCGGCCCCAACCCGATCAACAACTCCGATGAAGTGCAGCGCACCGTCAAATCGCTTGGCGCGCAGTCTGAACAGTTACCCAAGATCGGCGCTGACTTGGAAAATATCGCCGCTGCGTTGGCCGACGCGCAAAAGGCCGGTGCCGCAGAGATCGCCACCTTGGAAGGTCAGTTGGAGCAGCTCGATCACATGATCGACTTAGCGGAGCAGGATCTGCGGGACCATCCTGACGCGGCGAGCCAGCAAGAGCTGCATTCGATAATCAAGGCCCTCAGAACGGCTGCCGTTAATGACACTAAAGAGGCTCTCAACCAGCTGAACTCGACCCGCAATGGCTATTCGGCCACGCTGCAAAACTCTCTCGACACTTTGCGCGCTGACGGATATGACCCCAAGCCTCTTGCGCCGGTGGATGCGCAGGACAAACCCGAACAGATTGAACTACCGCCGCCGAACACCAAACCCGAGGACGTCAAGCGGTGGTGGGAGTCGCTTAGCCAGGAACAACGTGATCAGTTACTCGCCCACCATCCGCCAGGGTTAGGAAACCTCAACGGCATTGAGACCGAAAACCGAGACGCGGTCAATCAGGCGGTGATGAACGACGACATCGCCCGCGTGCAAAACGCGGCTGACCGAGCCCATGTTGGCGTCGACCAGGTGACTCAACATCCGGAGCAGTACGGCCTGACCCCCTCGGCTATCACCCGCTATAACAACGCACTGAAGACACAGGATGGGCTCAAGACGAACGGCACCAACCCCGATGGCAGCAAAAACCCGGTATTCCTGCAGACTTACGACCCCGAAGCGTTCGACGGTCGAGGCAGAGAAGCCATCGCCATCGGCAACCCCGACAAATCCGACAACACCACCGTGCTCGTGCCGGGGACGGGCAGCAGCGTGCGCGACGGCTATCTGAGTCATACGGATGGACGCAACATCTACAACGAAGCTCAACGAGCCGATCCCACCAAATCAAATTCGGTTCTGGTGTGGATGGGATATCACGCCCCCGACAGCGCAATTGACCCTCAGATAGGGCAGACAACGCTGGCCAGAAACGGAGGGGGCCTGCTGGCAGGAGATGTCAACGCGCTCGGCGTCACTCACCAACCAGGAAACTCACACGTCACCGTAGTGGGCCATTCCTACGGGTCCACAACTGTGGCCGATGCCGCAGCGGGCTCCGGGATGCACGCCAATGACGTTGTGCTCGTGGGGTGCCCAGGAACAGACCTTGCCCACAACGCCGGTGACTTCCACCTTCCCGAAGGCGGACACGTCTATGTCGGCGCCGCAACTACGGACCCCATCACTCACCTTGGCGGCATACAAGGACACCTGCCCGGAACGGGAGTCACCGTCGGTCTCGGTAGCGACCCGGCCGTCGAAGGCTGGGGTTCGACCCGATTCAAGGCCGAAGCACCCGGCCTGACGTTCCCGCTGAAGGATCACAGTTCCTACTTCACACCGGGGAACGAATCGTTGTTCAGCATGGCCGATATTGCATCCGGTCATGGTGATGCATTGGCGCACGACAACATGACCGCACAGCATCGCGGCACCTATTGGCTCCCCGATGAATTCGACCCAGAGGCGCTTCGACGCCCGACAGGAGGCCATTACCATTGAAAAGATCGATGCACACCTTCAAGAGGCTCAACACCGTGTGGCATGCGGTGGTTGTCCTCACCGCAGCGGGGGCGCTCGCCCTCGCGCTTCAATCATGCAGCAGCATAAGGAATCTGAGCGGAGGGGTGTCTAACCCGATGACTCCTGAACAATCCAAGGCCCAAGTGGTCGATGCAGCACGAGAGATCGCCACGACTCTGGGACTCAAAGGAGTCTCGGGTCATTTCAGCCGTGACTCTTGTAACGACCAGGCTGTCGCGCCTTTCCGGGGAATCGTCGGGCTGGCCTACGATCACGCGCCTACGCTGGAAGCGTCCCGAGCCGAGATCCAGCAGATGATCGCGACGCTCAAACAACACGGCTGGGGAGCACCAGGAGACTTCCACACCCACGCCTCTGCATTGAGCAAACAGGGCGTCACGGCAGTCTTCGATCCCTACTCCCCAGTCCAAAACTCAGGAGGATCAATCACCATCTACGGCGAATGCCGAGACATGACCACGAAAGCGAATATGCAGCCCGAACCGATACCACAAGATCAGTTGGCGTGACGCCACCCAAGACGGTGACGTAGCCGTATTCACTCGTCCTCGTCGCTGTCACCGATCGCTGCCATCCCGATGTGGGATGCGTGCGGCACTCGTCAGCCGATGGTTGAGTTCTGGTCGGCCTAGCGACCGGAAAGCACGCCGAATCATGTGGAAACGGGCCAGCTCGCAAATCCAAGTACGACAACCGACGGTTGTCGCGTCTCAGTTCCACTTTTTGCGTAGGTTTTACGCAGCCTAATCGGGCAGGAACGAACCATTCCATGACAAAAACACAGCTCACGTCCCTCCGTCTCGAACCTTTGGGCAGTTCGACAGGTTCCGAGCGTTCGTACCAGGCCTTGACATTAACTGTCCTTGGCCTGTGATTCGGCCCGGTTTCCGTCTGAATTTGTGACGGTATTGCGCAGCTTCGGCTGCCAACGCACAAATGGAGGCCTGAACTATGTCGACCAACCTAATCACACAAATCACCGGATTGGAGCCGACATACTCGGTCCGAGAGGCTGCTGTCCTCCTCGGGAGGAGCTACTCCTGGCTCGATCTGCGGCTGCGTCACGGCGAATTTGTACAGACTGACGGCACCGCCATAGAGCCGTTGCGCTCACCAGGCGGATACCGATACCTCACGTTCCGCATGGTCATCGACGTCGCGGCTTGCTGCTATCGCCGTCGCTGGTACTCGTTCGATCAGCTGAACTCCGTCTTCCATGTGCTTGCTGTCGCCGCTTATCGCGACTCCGTCGACTGCGAGACCCCAGCCCGGGACCTTCTCAAGCAACTCTCGTCTCGCATGGCCGCGATCGGCTGCGAAGACGCCTTCGGCGCCACGCCAATCGCGGGCCGCCAGTGAGTTGACCATCAAATCGGCCGGTTTTCGCATTGGTCGGCGCGGGCCGACCGCCGTGTCTGGACAGAGCGCACCCTGTGTTGCTCTTGACGCCGTCAAGACCTGAAAACAAAACGGCAGGTAACGAGCGGGGCCCAACGGGAATGAGAAGTATCGAAACTGCAGCTCAGGTTGCAAAAGCCCAGGTAGAGCATCGGTTTCGATTCCCGGCAGCTCCACTGATTGACCAGCACAAACAATAATTAGTTTTGATAGTCCCAGGCCACCGACCGAGGACACCCTAGCGCTATTTCGCAACGCCAGCGCGCCAATCATCATACATTCGTGGTATTGGATGTATGACGATGGCCATGGCGGCTCTGGCCAACGTCGGCTGCAGTTCCGTAGGCGCCTGTACGCAGTCGATATCCTGCGGGAGTGTTGTTGCTTGTGGAGGTCGACGGTGGCGCGTAGACGGGGCTGGGACGGGCATCCGCCGGCAACCGATGAGGAAGCCTCGCGGCGCATCGTGGCCACTGCGGTCACGCTGATGGCCGAAAGTGGTTCCGATGTCAGCATCGCTGAGGTTGCCGAGTCGCTGGGCGTCATCAGACAGACGGTGTATCGCTACTTTCCCAGCGCTGAGGCTTTGATGCAGGCAGCGGCGGTGGCCTCCGTCGACGGCTTCCTCGACCGGCTCGCCGAGGCGGTCGGCGGCATCACCGATCCAACCGAAGCGATGACAGAAGCGGTGTTATATGCCCTCGAACAGGTAAGGCGCACACCTCATCTGGGCATTCTGCTGTCCGAACCGTACCGCAACGCTCATACCCCAAGCCTGGCCTCCGATGAAGCCCAGGCGTTCGGGATGCGGATGATCACCCGCTTCGATGTTGACTGGGAGCACTACGGCTACGACCAGGC
This sequence comes from Mycobacterium colombiense, assembly GCF_001665835.1. Lineage (GTDB taxonomy): Bacteria > Actinomycetota > Actinomycetes > Mycobacteriales > Mycobacteriaceae > Mycobacterium > Mycobacterium colombiense_A. The sequence goes on from NZ_LZSX01000088.1 coordinate 148,102, forward strand.
GGCGCTTCGCGAACTGGTGGAGTTCACCTTGCGCACGATGCTGTCGTTCTTCGTCGCGCCCAACCACCCCGGCCGCAGCCGAGATGACCTGCGGCGCTTCATCAAACGGTGGCTGGGAGGCGCGATCTCGGCCCAGCCACACGCCCCCGCCGTCGCTGCCGCCGGCGGACAGTAGTAGCTGCTAGCGGTGCGTTGACCTCGAATGGTGCATTTCGTGTTCCGCGGCTTCAGATCTTGCCCTTGAGGAGCTCGCCGACGACAAGCCGGGTGTAGTACCAGGCAGTCTTGCCGATCGTCGGCGGGTCGAGGGTGCTGAAGACGGCGTCGGCGATGCCAAAGGGCATCATGCCGGGTATCGGGCCGCGCGCGTATTCCAGCATGAACGCCGCGTCAGGCACGGCGTAGCCCTTGGCCCGGCCGCCGGCCAGATAGGTTACGTCGCCGGGTCGGTAGACGCTGCGCTCGAATTCGCCCTCCTGGTAGCACCACACCTCGCCGTCGATGATGAAGTCCCACACCTCACTGGCGTAGCGGCCCGAGTGGCCTTCGGTGCCGATCGGGGTGCCAAAAAAGATGAGGTATTCCGACAGCGACGCGTGCAGGAGCTTCATCTGCCCCATCGCGCCGCCGGCGTTGTTGAACACCCAGGGGATGTCGTCGCGGATGTGACCCGGATACTCGCGTTTCAGCTCGGCGATGATCTGCGCAAAAGCCGCATCCTTGCTGTCCAGACCGACAGCGTTCTTAGCGATCGAGTGCAAGTGCTCGGAATCGAATATTGCTCCCATGGCAAGCGACGCTACCTTATCATACGCTTACCGTCCAACGTGTATGATAAGTTTCTCGGCTAATGGCGGTACGACGGCCACCACGCCCGCAGACGCGGCGCACGCCACGCTTCCCGGGATCGTCGCGGGGGATCCGAAGAGACAGCGCATGACTGAGTTCGGCCCATGCCTTCATCGGTCAATGGCGTGACCTCCGTTTGGATTGGAAGAGTCCGAACCCGGCCGACGCGGCGGAGCTCGACGCCGCAGAGGACGTGTAGTGAGCGCGGCTGCGAGGCGAACACCCGACCGCAGGTGCGCGACAAATATTTCACAGCAACCCGGAGACTCCTGCATAGTCCTCACGATCGTTGTAGAGGTTCCGCTTACTGTCGGACCCGTGTTGACGGCGTCAACACCTTTCGATGTATCCGCAGGCCGCGCAGCATTTCTTCGCTTCGATTCGCGTAGTCAAATTTCGTGCTTTTCGCAGGTCACGCCACTTTTTGTAACGGGTTCGACTCCCGGCAGCTCCACAGAGATGTGCTGTTCAAAGCGATAAATTGGTAAGCGCCGCAACTACGCCAGAGACCTATGGGTTGGATTGTGGCTGGGGTGAGCGGCTTTAATCGTCATATGACGGCGATGTCACGTTGTGCACGCCCAAGGCCGCATCACCAGGAGTTCTCATGACGTATCGCCGTCTTGCTTGGCCGTTCGCCGCGGTGGTAGCGGCGGCCATCATTCCCGTCCAGGCCCATGGCGAGCCGCCGACGAAGTGTCTGACCAACACTCCCAAGGGCAAGCAGGTCTACGTGCCCTGCGATCTGCTCAACGCCGGCGCCAATTTCCCGCCGGGGCAGCGTTGTCCCCCGCCGCTCGAGCAGTACCCGAAGGATGTGGCGGACTGGTGTGGCGAAGGCCCAGGCCTTGCGAGTACCACCCCCACGAGTCCTACGAGTCCGACGAGTCCTGCGACCTCAACGAGTCCTACGAGTCCTGCGACCTCAACGAGTCCCACGAGTCCTGCGACCACAACCAGTCCTGCGACCACAACGCGTCCTGCGACCCCAACGAGTTCTGGGACTCCGCCCAGTCCCGCTAGCCCGGCGGCTCCGGGCAATGCACGATGACGATGTCCTGCACAAGGTGATTTTGTGGATCACGAACCAGGAGGCGACATGGTTGAGCATCGCCACGTCGAATGGGACCCTGACACGCGACGAATCGCGACCAGCCGGCTGCTATTGCGCCCGTGGCAACTCGACGACGACGTCTTCGCCTACGGGATATACGGGGAGCCGGAGGTTTCGCGTTGGCTGTGTCCGGCGCTGCCGTCGATCACCGACGCCGCGCACATGCGCCAACTCTTGGGCGCGTGGGTCGCCGAAAGCGACGCGACCGGCGTGCCCCTGGGCCGCTGGGCGATCACCGATAGAGCCTCTGGCGACCTGATCGGGGGAGTGGCACTGCTACCACTTCCACCCGGTCGCACCGATCTCGAGATCGGATGGCAGGTTGCACCGAAGCTGTGGGGTCACGGCTACGGCGCGGAGGCTGGCCATGCGGTGGCCCATCAAGCATTCACAAATGTCGGTGTCAGTGAGGTCTTCGCCGTCGTGCGGCCGGGCAATCATCGCGGGGTGGCTACGGCGCGGCGAGTGGGCATGGAATGGGTCGGTGAGACCGACAAGTACTACAACCTGACCCTTGAGATCTACCGCCTGAGCAAGGCCGATCTGGATCTGCCAGAGCCAGCCTGTGCACCGCCACCGCACTAGCCAAACTGCAGTTGCCACATCGGGATTCGCGGCGCGGCGCGGTCGGTCGACTGGGGCATGATGTGTCATCCCGGCGCCGAACGTCGGCTTGCGGATGCCGGGCCGAAAACGTGATCAACAACGGACACCAATAGGCCAGTCGGTCGCGGCACCCCGGCAGAACTCACCCGGGTGAAACAACGCTGGGGTGATGACGGCTCACCCCGCCGCGCAGCAGACTGAAGCCAGTTCACCGCCGAGATACGGGGCGCCGGGCGTCGTCGCCAGGCCGCGAACCTTCCTCTCCCGGCAAACCGATAACGGCGCGGCAGTCGTCGCGAAGATCAGAAGAAGGGTCTCACCATGCACTTCGATTCCAAGAAGGTCATCGTCGTCGGAGGCAGCGCCGGTATGGGCCGGCAGGTCGCCATTGATGTCGTGGGCCACGGCGGCAGTGCGGTGATCGTCGGCCGGTCGAAAGACCGTGTTGACGACACCGTGACCGAATTGACCAGCGGGGCTGGGCAAGCCTGGGGAATCACTGCCGAGTTGACCGATCGCAGCGCGGTCGCCGATGTACAGCGTGCGCTTTCTGAGGAGCACGCCGACGCGACATTGTTGGTCAATGCGGCCGGATTCTTCATCCCCAAGCCGTTTCTCGAGTACGACGCCCAGTTCTATGACTCGTATATGGAGCTCAACTATGCCTTGTTCTTCCTGACGCAGACCGTCGTTGAGGGCATGATCGCCCGCGGTGAGGGCGGGGCAATCGTCAACATCGGCAGCATGTGGGCACATCAGGCGATCGGTGCGACACCGTCGTCGGCGTACTCGATGCAAAAGGCCGGCTTGCATGCCCTGACCCATAACTTGGCCATCGAGCTTGCCGGGCACAAGATCCGGGTCAACGCGGTGGCGCCGGCCGTCGTCAAGACCCCGCTCTACGAGGGGTTCATCCCCAAAGACGAGATCGACGCCACGCTTGACACATTCGCGCCGCTTCATCCGCTGGGACGAGTGGGCACGCCGGCCGACGTGGCCAACGCCGTGACGTATCTGCTCTCTGATGAGGCCAGTTGGGTCACCGGCGCGATTCTCAATGTCGACGGCGGCATCATGGCCGGCCGCAATTAACCCGACGACGCGGCGAAACCTACTGAAACACTCAGCGCCTCATCACATCAGCGGCGCATAAACGAAGGAGATCGGATGCCACGCCAATACAGCAAGAGCCCTGACGCGGTAGACGCGTTAACCCCTGAGCAATACCACATCACCCAGGAGGCCGGTACCGAGCTTCCGTTCACCGGCGAATACTGCGATAACCACGAGCCGGGCATTTATGTTGACATCGTTTCTGGTGAGCCGCTTTTCGCCTCGGTGAATAAGTTCGACAGTGGAACTGGCTGGCCCAGCTTCACCCAGCCCATCGACGCGGACAATATCGTTGAAAAGCGTGACCGCAGCCACTTCATGGAACGGGTCGAGGTGCGGTCAGCACGCGCCGATAGTCATCTGGGCCACGTATTCACAGATGGGCCAAGGGAAGCCGGCGGGTTGCGCTACTGCATCAACTCTGCCTCGCTGCGGTTCATCCATCGCGACGACCTTGAAGCCCAGGGTTATGGGGAATACCTCGGTCTTTTCACGAAGGGTGAACCGGCGCAACACCAAAGCGTAGGCGGGCAGCAGTCATGACCAACTCCAACGAGATCGCCGTCCTCGCCGGTGGGTGCTTTTGGGGCATGGAGGAGCTGTTTCGCAAGCTGCCGGGCGTGGTGTCCACCCGTGTGGGATACACCGGCGGCCGTAACGCGCATCCCACCTACCGCAACCATCCCGGCCATGCCGAAGCACTCGAGATCACCTACGACCCAGAGGCGACCGATTACCGGGCGTTGCTGGAATTCTTTTTCCAGATCCACGACCCGACCACCACGAACCGTCAAGGCAATGATGTCGGCAGCAGTTACCGGTCGGCGATTTTCTACCTCGGCGACCAGCAGAAGCAAGTCGCGTTGGCCACCATCGCCGACGTCGAGGCCTCAGGAAGATGGCCCGGCAGGATCGTCACTGAAGTCACTCCTGCCGCTGAGTTTTGGGAAGCCGAACCTGAACACCAGAACTACTTACAGGAGTATCCATCCGGGTATACCTGCCACTACATCCGCCCAGAATGGACGCTGCCCAACCACACTCGCAGCGCCGGCGCGCGGGCGGTGACGGCAGAACATGCAGAGCCCGCTCAATAGCGATATGGGTTCGGCAACAATAGGCAAGGCGTGGACAAGTGCGAGTGATTGGCAGGTGCTGTTTAGCGCGTACGCGCCGGTGATCGGTTATGGGGCCGCACGTGTCGCAGCATGGGTGCTGCCCCTGTACGGAGATCGGCGAGCGGCGGTGACACGATGACTCAGAACCCGAACCTGGCGGCGCTGTCGGCAGCGGGCGTGTCGGTCTGGCTGGATGACTTGTCGCGCGACTGGCTGGAATCGGGCAACTTGCAGCGCCTCGTCGATACCAGAAGTGTCGTCGGTGTCACGACCAACCCGTCGACATTTGAGCGAGCACTGACCCACAGCCGCCTCTACCGCGAGCAGATCGCCAAGTTGACTGCGCGCGGCATCGCGATCGACGCGGCGATCCGCACGGTGATCACTGATGACGTCCGTGCGGCGTGCGATGTGCTGCGCCCGCAGTGGGAGGCCTCCGATGGTGTCGACGGAAGAGTCTCCGTCGAAGTCAATCCGCTGGATGCGGACAACACGGATCGAACACTCATGGAGACCATCCAGTTGGCCAAAACCGTCGACCGGCCCAACGTGTTTATCAAGATTCCGGCCACGGACGCGGGGCTGCCTGCAATCACTGCAGCACTGGCTAAAGGTGTCTCGGTCAACGTGACGCTGATTTTTTCCGCGCAACGGCATCGGGCCGTGATGGACGCCTATCTGGCCGGCATGGAAGCCGCACAATGCGCAAGGGCCGATTTATCCCAGATCCACTCGGTGGCATCGCTTTTCGTTTCCAGGGTGGACACCGAGGTCGACAGGCGGCTTGAGCAAATCGGCACCGCCGAGGCACTCGCACTGCGGGGGCAGGCAGGCATCGCCAACGCGCGGTTGGCCTATGCGGCCTACCACCAGGTCTTCGAAGCCGAGCCGCGCTACTCCGCGTTGCGCGCCGCGGGTGCTCGCGTGCAGCGTCCGCTGTGGGCCTCCACTGGGGTAAAGAACGCCGCGTATCCGGACACGATGTACGTCACCGAACTCGTGGCGCCGAACACAGTCAGCACCATTCCTGCGGCGACATTGGAGGCGGTGGCCGACCACGGCGTCATCAAGGGTGACACCATCACTGGCAAGGCGGCACAGGCCGAGGAAGTGTTGGACCGGCTGAGCGCGATCGGTATCGATCTACCCAACGTATTCGCCGTGCTCGAACATGACGGGGTGGGAAAGTTCGCAGCGTCGTGGCTACGGTCCGTTCGACCCTAAATACCCTGCGGCGCTACATCATTCACCTATTCAGGAGACTGATTTAATTGTCCACCGCGGTGCCCGAGTTAGAAGAGCTGCCGGCCCGTCGGCCATTCCCGGAGCGCATAGGCCCCACGGGCAGCCTGATCTACCGGCTCATCACCACGACCGATCACAAACTGATCGGAATCATGTATGTCGTCGCGTGCTTTACGTTCTTCTTTATCGGTGGGCTGATGGCGCTACTGATGCGCACCGAGCTGGCCGCGCCCGGGCTTCAGTTCTTGTCCAACGAGCAATACAACCAGCTCTTCACCATGCACGGCACGGTCATGCTGTTGTTTTACGCGACCCCGGTAGTATTCGGGTTCGCCAATCTAGTGGTGCCCCTGCAGATCGGCGCCCCCGACGTAGCCTTCCCGCGCCTCAACGCGTTATCGTTCTGGCTCTTTATATTCGGTGCGATGATCGCATTGGGAGGCTTCATCGCCCCCGGTGGGCCGGCCGCTTTCGGGTGGACCGCGTACACGCCACTGTCCGACGCTGTCCACTCCCCGGGCCCAGGAGGCGACTTGTGGATCCTGGGTCTGATCGTGGGCGGATTGGGCACCATCTTGGGTGGGGTCAACATGATCACGACCGTGGTGTGCCTGCGCGCGCCGGGCATGACGATGTTTCGGATGCCGGTTTTCACCTGGAACATCCTGGTCACCAGCATCATGGTGCTGGTGGCCTTCCCGCTGTTGACGGCCGCGTTGTTCGGGCTGTCCGCCGACCGCCATCTTGGCGCGCACGTATTCGACCCGGCCAACGGCGGAGTCCTGCTGTGGCAGCACATGTTCTGGTTCTTCGGCCATCCCGAGGTCTACATCATCGCGCTGCCCTTCTTCGGCATCATCACCGAAGTCATCCCCGTGTTTTCCCGCAAACCCTTGTTTGGCTACACCACCATGGTCTACGCAACCATCGCCATCGGGGCGCTGTCGATCGCGGTGTGGGCCCATCATCTCTATGCCACCGGTGCGGTGCTGCTGCCATTTTTTTCGTTCGCCACCTACCTCATTGCGGTTCCGACCGGAATCAAATTCGTCAATTGGATCGGCACCATGTGGAAGGGCCAACTGACTTTTGAAACCCCGATGCTTTTCGCGGTGGGCTTTTTGGTGACTTTTCTGCTCGGCGGCCTGTCGGGCGTGCTGCTGGCCAGCCCACCAATCGACTTCCACGTCACCGACACCTACTTCGTGGTCGCCCACTTCCACTACGTGCTGTTCGGCACCATCGTGTTCGCCACCTACGCCGGCGTGTATTTCTGGTTTCCCAAGATGACCGGGCGGCTACTCGACGAACGGCTGGGCAAGTTGCACTTCTGGCTGACGCTGATCGGGTTTCACACAACATTTTTGGTGCAACACTGGCTTGGCAATAAGGGGATGCCGCGCCGCTACGCCGACTACCTGCCCACCGATGGGTTCACGACACTCAACGTCATCTCAACGATCGGGGCACTCATCCTCGGGGCTTCGGTGCTGCCGTTCGTGTGGAACGTGTTCCGTAGTTGGCGCTACGGCGAACCAGTCACCGTCGACGATCCATGGGGCTATGGCAACTCCCTGGAGTGGGCCACCAGCAGCCCACCCCCACGGCACAACTTCACCGAACTGCCACGCATCCGCTCTGAGCGGCCCGCCTTCGAACTGCACTATCCGCACATGATTGAACGGATGCGCAGCGAAGCCCACGTCACGCTGGCACGAGCGAACACGCGATAACTGCCGAGTCCGCAACTGGAGTGGTCGCCAGCACAGTGCCAGTCCGTAATACGTTGCCGCTAGGCTTCTTCCAATGCCTCGCCAAGTGATTGAAGAATTTTGTTGTGCTGCGCTTTGACAAGCGTGTGACCCACCACCAACGCTGCGACGACGGGCCATTCCATCATCCCTAGTACGGCCATTGCACCGATGCCGGCATAGAACGCCAGATGTTCTAGCGCCGGTAGCGTCAGGCTGACATTCCAGGGTGACGGCGGCGAAACCGAATGCGTGCGCTGGACTCTCGCGTCGTTCATCAGGCCTGACCTACCGACCGGACCGGATGAACTCGATGCCTCGCGCCCGCGCCTTCCCCGACGTAGGTCGGTGCGTTGCACAATTGGCGACTCGGACTGGGGGCGGCATGGTTATCCGACGGGTCGAATAGTAAATCGCGCAACTGTTTTCGTCCGCGGTTGATCCTCGAACTGACGGTTCCTTGCTGGGTGCCCATCATGGCTGCGATCTCCTTGTAGGAGTATCCCGCGATGTCGGCAAAATAGACGGCCATGCGAAACTGCTCAGGCAGGCCCATCATCGCCGCCTTGAGGTTGGGGTTTGGCAGCATTTCGAGCGCCTGATCTTCGGCCGACCGCAGGCCCCCGGGCTCGCGTGGGGCACCGGCGACGAGCTGTCGATCAGTGATCTCACCAGTCGGATATTGGGTGGGACGGCGCTTTTGCCTCCGATAGGTGTTGATGTAGGTGTTGGTCATGATCCGCCGCAGCCATGCATTGAGATTCGTTCCTGGTTCGAATGCCCGGAGACCGGCATAAGCGTTGAGCAAGGTTTCTTGCACCAGATCCTCCGCGTCCGTTCGATTGGAGGTCATCCGAAGAGCTTGCCGATAGAGAGGCTCAAGGAGCGGGATGACGGCGCTTTCAAATTGAGCGCTCAACAGGTTGTCTGGCACCTTTGTACATTCCCCGCGCACGCGACCCACGCTATGTTCCTGTCATCGTGAAAAGTATTGACTGCCCGTTCAAGTGCATTCCTTCCAGGGGGGTCGCCACCTGACGCAGCGATACCATAGGTGAGGTATTTGCTTGCTTCACCGAACCTCCGCTTGCCATTCTTCGGCCAGCATCCACCGCCGCGGGGTGAGTGGTCATCACCCGCCGAGGCAATTCATCCGGGTGATGGCTCGCGCCACCAGTGTTCAAGTTGGCCGCTCGGGCTGTGGCAGTCGCCCGCGCACCACTGCTCGTGTTCAACTATCACCCGGGTGAATGATGTGGGTGGGTGACGACAGTCCATCCCCCTTTGCGCGATGCTCTTAATGTCTACACCCGCGCAGCCGTGTTCTGTTGTGTAAGAAGCACAGCAGAGATTCACGGCCCCGAGCGTTACCTTGCGTGGAGAAGGCTAGGACAGAAGAGACAGCCATCGCCCTGAACGAGGACTACTACAGTGAGCGCCGCCAAGGAAATGTTGGAGACCTATCCACGAGATCTAGGTCGGATCGATAGAGCCAAGCTGGTCGCATGTATTGACGCCTGTATCGAATGCGACCAAGCCTGCACAGCATGTGCAGACGCCTGCCTGAGTGAAGACGACGTATATCACTTAACCAAATGTATACGCACATGCCTTGACTGCTCGGATGTCTGCGCGACGACCGGCCGCGTCTTGTCCCGGCACACGGACTACGACGCCAACTTGACTAGGACGGTGCTCCAAACGTGCGCCACCGCCTGTAAGACAAGCGCAGACGAGTGCGACAAACATGCGCCGAAACACGAGCATTGCCGGGTGTGCGCCGACGTCTGCCGTCGCTGTGAACGGGCCTGCCGTGACCTTGTCGAGGCGCTCGGCTGAGGCAGGCAAGCAGTTCCGTGACGACCCGAATCGTAATCCTCGGCGGCGGTCCGGCCGGTTATGAGGCAGCATTGGTCGCCGCCGGACGGGATCCCGCCGCGGCTCAGGTCACACTGGTCAACTCCGGCGGGGTCGGCGGTGCTGCTGTCCTCTGCGATTGCGTGCCGTCGAAAACCTTTATCGCCTCCACGGGGCTGCGCACCGAACTGCGACGGGCAACCCGCCTGGGTTTCGACATCGACATCGACGACGCCAAGATCTCTCTTCCGGAAATCCACCAGCGGGTGAAGATGCTGGCTAGCGAGCAGTCGGCCGATATCACCGAGCAACTGCTCGACTCAGGTGTGGAGCTCGTGGCGGGCCGGGGCGAACTGGTTGATACGACTCCCGGCCTGGTACGTCACTGTGTCAAGGTGACCGCACGCGACGGCAGCTCCACGATGCGCGAGGCCGATGTGGTATTGATCGCCACTGGGGCCAGCCCCCGGATCCTGCCGTCGGCGCGCCCCGACGGCCAGCGCATCCTGACCTGGCGCCAGCTCTATGAACTGAACTCGCTGCCCGAGCACCTTGTTGTGGTGGGAAGCGGTGTGACTGGTGCCGAATTCGCTAACGCTTACACGGAACTGGGTGCGGCGGTAACAGTGGTGGCCAGCCGCGACCGGGTGTTGCCGTACGAGGACGCCGATGCTGCGTGGGTGCTGGAAGAGTCCTTCGCCGAACGCGGGGTCAAACTGGTCAAAAATGCCAGGGCACAATCGGTCAGGCGCACCGACGACGGGGTGCTGGTGATAATGACCGACGGCCGTACCGTCGAGGGCAGCCACGCATTGATGACAGTTGGGTCAGTTCCCAACACCGGCGGCCTGGGTCTACAACGCGTGGGCATCGACCTCGCACGTGGCAACTACATTGCTGTCGACCGTGTTTCACGCACATCGGTTCCGGGCATATACGCTGCGGGGGACTGCACCGGTGTTTTGCCGTTAGCCTCGGTTGCCGCGATGCAGGGCCGGATCGCGATGTATCACGCCCTGGGTGAAGCCGTTAATCCACTTCAGTTGCGCACCGTCGCGGCGACGGTGTTCACCCACCCCGAGGTTGCGGCGGTCGGCATCGGGCAGACCGCGATCGACAACGGCTCGGTCCAGGCTCGTGTCATCATCCTTCCGCTGAAAACCAATGCGCGGGCCAAGATGTCGGAGCTGACGCGGGGTTTCGTCAAACTATTTTGCCGGCAGGACAGCGGCGTGGTGATCGGTGGCGTGGTGGTCGCTCCGATCGCTTCGGAATTGATACTCCCGATCGCGATGGCTGTTCAAAACAGGATCACCGTCGACGATTTGGCGCAGACGCTTGCGATCTATCCGTCGCTGTCCGGTTCGGTCACCGAGGCGGCCCGCCGGCTCATAGCCCGCGATGATCTGAACTGATGCACGGACTAATTGGGCCGGCGGTTCCTTGAAGTGAGCGCGTCAGTCAGTTGCTCGGGCAGTCCATCCGGGGCGGCGGTCGCAGCTTGAGCGTTATCACCCGGGTGAATCGTGATGAGGGGTGATGACAGGTGGACCTGAGTCGGGCGATGCTCACTATCTGATCCCGATGTCCGAGCTGGCTACAGCCGTCTAGCACGCCGCAGTCCAGGACGCCGTGGTCACCAATGAACACCACGGCCTCGTGCGATTAATCCGCGAACCTCATGTGGATACCCGAATACCAAACAGGAGAAGAAATATGAACGCGGTCCCACTTCACCGTCAACCGGAGAAGGAGGAACCGGCCACCTCGGTTGTGATCGTCGGGAGCGGGTTCGCCGCTTTCGAATGCGCGCGCGGACTGGCAAGACGGTTAAACAGGGCGCGCGCCTCGGATGTGAGGGTGACCATTGTTTCGCCGGTCGATTACATGCAGTACTCGCCATTGCTGGCTGATGTTGCCGGTGGGCTGGTCGACCCGCGGTTTGTCTGTGTTCCGCTGGCCGGAACGCTCAAGGGCGTGCAGGCGGTCCGCGGCCGAGTCGACCAGGTTGACTTCGATAGGCAGAGGCTCTCGTTCACCGATCCGGAGGGTCGGGTAGGGACGCTATCGTGGGATCGGCTGGTCTTGACACCAGGCTCGGTGACCCGCCTGTTCGATACGCCCGGTTTGGCCACCCACGCGCACGGGCTGAAGTCGACCGCCGAGGCGCTGTATCTGCGTGATCATGTGATCGAACAGTTCGAACTGGCCCACGTCGACGAAAACGAGGCCCGCGCAGCCGCGCGGCGCACGATTGTCGTTGTCGGGGCCTCGTATTCCGGTTCCGAATTGACCGCGCAGCTGCGCGCACTCGCCGACGCAGCGGCGAAGCAGATGGGCTTCGATCGGGCCTCGGTGCGATTTGTGCTGCTGGACCTGGCCGACCACGTCATGCCCGAGGTGGGGCAGAGGCTCGGCGACGCGGCGATGCGTGTGCTGCGCTCTCGCGGAATCGATGTGCGGTTGGGCACCACCCTGAAGGAGGTTCACGCCGACCATGTTGTGCTCACCGATGATTCGCGCATCGACACTTGCACGGTAGCGTGGGTGGCTGGCGTGACCCCGTCACCGCTGATCGCCACACTGGGATTGGAAACAGAGCGGGGCCGGCTGACGGTACAGGCCGATTTGCAGGTGCCAGGTCACCCCGAAGTGTTCGCCGGGGGCGACGCCGCCGCCGTTCCGGACCTAACCCAGCCGGGCAAGATCGCACCGCCCACCGCCCAGCACGCGACCCGACAAGGTAAGACTTTGGCCCGCAACGTCGCCGCAAGTCTCGGGTACGGCGAGCGGAAAAACTACCGGCACAGCGACAAAGGTTTGGTCGTCGACTTGGGTCCGCGCTACGCCGTCGCCAACCCGCTAGGCGTGCACCTATCGGGCTATCCCGCGAAGCTCATCGCCCGCGCCTACCACCTCTACGCGCTTCCCCGGCTCGTCAACCGCTGGGCGGTCGCACTTGCATATCTCACCGACGTCTTCTTCCCCCGCACGGTGTTGTCAATGGGATTCGTTTGCGGTGCCCACGCCCAATTCACGGCCAGCGAAGTCTTCCAGCTACCAAAGGCGGCAGGGGCAGAATGAGTATCGTCAACAAAGGCTTTCGGGGCCGCCGCGTCGAATCGGCCCTCGAGCTGCCGCCCGGTCAACATCTGACCGCGGACTTCCCTGTCCTGCAAGCAGGGCCGACTCCGCGGATCGATCTCGATGACTGGCGATTCACCATTCACGACGAGCTCGGCACCCAACACGAGTGGACCTGGAGCCAGCTCAAGCTCCTGCCCAGCGAGCGGCTCGAGGTGGACATTCACTGCGTCACCACCTGGTCGAAGCTGAATACCAAGTGGGAAGGCGTTTCTCTGGACACACTTTTCGAATCGATCGACACCGCTGCCGGATTCGCACTGGTCGGTTCTTACGGCGGCTACACCACCAATCTTCCGTTGGGCGACCTTCTCGGTGGGAAGGCTTGGATCGTCTACGCGTACCAGGGTGCACCGCTTACCGCGGTGCACGGCGGCCCGGCGCGGCTGCTGGTGCCGCACCTGTATTTCTGGAAGTCCGCGAAGTGGGTTAGATCCATTCAGCTACGCGACAGCGATGCACCTGGATTCTGGGAACGGTTGGGCTACCACAACTACGGGGACCCGTGGCGAGAACAACGCTATGCCGGGGATTGACGACGGCTGCGACATGGAACCGAAGTTGCGCTGGCGGGTCGCGCGCGTAGTGGACTCTGAACCCGAGACCGAGTCTGCGCAAACGATCGGGCTGAACGTGCCGGGCTGGGGCGGCCACTTGGCCGGCCAGCACATCGATCTCAAGCTGACCGCTGAGGACGGGTACAGCGCGCAACGCAGCTACTCACTGGGCAGACCGGTCGACGGCGAGCGCATAGAACTCACCGTGCAGCGGACCGACGACGGGGAGGTCTCGCCCTACCTCGTCGGGCTTGCCGCCGGCGACGAGATCGAACTCCGCGGACCCATCGGCGGCTGGTTCGTCTGGCGCCCGGACGAGGAGGCTCGGGTTCTGCTCGTCGGCGGCGGGTCGGGGATCGTGCCGTTGATGGCCATGCTGCGACAGCGGATAGTGGCGGGCAGCGCCGACTTTCGGCTGGTCTATTCGGTGCGCAGTCCCGCCGATGTGTATTACGCCCAAGAGTTGGGCGAGCTCGAGCGCGAATGTGGCTGGCTGCAGGTCGCGCTGGTCTACACCCGCGCGGCCGCATCACAAACCGCTCGGCCGCCCGGTCGGGTCGGCTCCTCTGACCTCGCGCCGACCGGGTGGATCCCCGACCGTCGCACACGCGTCTACGTTTGCGGTCCAACAGGATTTGTGGAATCGGTGACCGCGAAGCTGATCGAGCAGGGGCATCAGCCGTCAGCCATCCGCACCGAGCGGTTCGGACCGAGCAACTAATCCAGGAACGAGGAATGATGAGCGAACCACTGCACGTCGACGGTAACGCGGCCGCCGGTGCCTTCGCGGAAGTGCTGGGATTCGATGTGACCACCGCGATGTTGACCTGCGGGAAATGTTGTCGCGCCCGAGCTTTCGCCGAAAGTCACGTCTATCACCGCGGGCCCGGCATCGTGGTGCGCTGCGCGTGCTGCGGAGACGTCCTGGCCCGGCTGGTGCACACGCCCACCGATGTGTGGCTCGACTTCCGCGGCGCCCAGTCCTGGCGTGTCCCGATCTCCGCCCGCTGATGGAGTCCCTCGACGCGCTCGCCGGTCGCGTACGCACCGCCGACATCGTGGACGCCATGGGGCGAGGGCACCAACATCGGTGTCATCTCCTCGACTTGGTGAGTCCGACACCCGGCCGCCGGTTGTTTGGCCCTGCCGTGACCATCTCCTATTTCCCGGCGTGCCGGGCCGCTCTGCCCGCCGAGCGCTACAACTTCAAGAGGTTGTTCTACGACGCCATCGAAGGCGGCGCCGACGGGCACGTGCTGGTCTTGGCCAGCAACGGCTATACCGATGCGTCACTGGGCGGTGCGACAAAGCTGTCGCGTGTCCGAAACCATCGGCTCGCCGGCATTCTCGCGGACGGGCGGCTGCGTGACTTCGCCGAGCTCGAACTCTACGATCTCGCCATCTATTGCCGAGGCGAAACAACGCGGTGGGGCGGCGACGTCGTCACCCCGTACGAGGCGAACCGTCCGGTCGTGGTCGCCGGGGTGGCGGTCCGTCCCGGCGACTACGTCTTCGCAGACGTCTCCGGCGCCGCCGTCATACCCGCGGGCGACGTGCGCGCCGTACTACGCACCGCCAACCAAGTCGCGGTAGAGGACGCGGAGGCCATAGCCACCATCCGAGGCGAAACCCCAACCACACCGGGAGGCAATGAGAACTGACGGGCCTGCCGCTGGCGCACCCAGCTTTTGCGCCCTCCGCGACCGCGCTTCTCGGACAACGCATCAATCGCAACAACCATGGTCTAACAATCAACGACGAGAGGAACCCCCCGCATGGACAAGATCGAATTCTTCGACACCCCCGGATACGGCGAGATCGCCCGCACCCGCAACAACTACCGGCAAGCCCTACGCATGGGCGATCGCATCGAGATCTCCGGCCAAGGCGGCTGGGACGCGGACTTCACCTTGACGGCCACATCCCTGGAGGAGGAGATCGTCAAGGCGTGCGACAACGTGGAAAAGACCCTCGCCGAGGCGGGCGCCGGCTGGCGCGACGTCGTGAACATCCACTCCTACCACGTCCCTACGGCCGATGATTCCATTGGTAATGAACACATGTCGGTGATGGTGGACCAGTTCCGCAAGAGGTTCGGCAAAAGTCTGCCGCTATGGACCGCGTTGGGCGTCGAGGCGCTCGCATTGCCGGGCCAGCGCATCGAGATCGAGGTCGTCGCCATCGTCCAGTAAGCCCGACCAAGCTGCCCCGCCGCGCCCCTCTCAGGTGAATTGGGTTGATTGACAATGGTTATCGCCGTCTACACATGATGATTACCTGATCCCGTACCGGACCGGACGGCGGCAAAAGGCCGCAAAAGTCGATGACTCATCCCTGAAACGGAGGCACCCGTGGACCGAATACTTCATGTCCTGATCGGAGACCCGACCGGTGCCGTCGATGCCGCCATCAAAACCTCGGCGCTGTTCCTCACGGCTGCGATGCTCTTTCGCTTCATGGAGCGCCGCACCCTCGCCGAATTCGCTCCCTTCGACTGGATCGCGGCGGTCGCCGCCGGAGCCATCGTCGGTCGGGCTGCTACCGCCACCGATACCTCGTGGCTCAACGCAACCGCGGCGCTCATTTGTCTTCTCGTCACCCACGCGGTACTAGCCAGATTGCGGTTCATTCCGGCGATTCGGCGTTTCATCGATCCGCCTCTGAAAGTGCTGATCCGCAACGGACACGTCGACCGACGCAACCTGCGTCGGTGCGGACTAACCATTGCCGATCTCGAAGCTGTGCTACGACAGCACGGACACGAAAGCTCCGATCGTATTCACCTCGCGGTCTTCGAAGCCAAAGGCGCGATTTCCGTTCTGTTAATGAATGGGAGCGGGTGAATCGCCAGGGTTCTCGAGTTCGGTCGGCGCCCGCATCCCACTTACTCCGCTGATTGCCTGGCAATGGAATCCAATAGGGGACAGTGTGGTTGGCTCAGCCAGCGCTGGGCATCGAGTGCGGCCGCGCATCCGCTGGCTGCGGCAGTGACTGCTTGGCGGTAGCGGCGGTCGGTCAGGTCGCCGGCGGCGAATACGCCCTCCAGGGAGGTAGAGGTCGTATCGCCATTGGTCACGATGTGGCCACCGGCATCGAGGTCGACGAGTCCGATCAAGAGACCCGAGCACGGTTTCTGGCCGACAGCGACGAAGACGGCTGCGAGCGCGATGGTGGAATCGCAATCGTTGCGCGTGTCGCGTATGCGCAGCCCGGTGACATGTTGGGCGCCGTGTACGGCCAGCACTTCGGTGTTTGTCAGGATCGCGACGTTGGGATGTGCACGCAGGCGATCAACGGCGATGGCTGATGCCCGTAGTCGGGGGCGATGGTGGATGAGGGTGACGCGGCGGGCCAGCGGCACAAGGTGAAGCGCCTCTTCAACGGCACCGTCGCCGCCGCCGATGACGGCGACGTCACGACCGGCGAACTGTGCGCCGTCGCGTTTCGCGCTGGTGCTCACGCCGCGGCCGAGGAGCTCGCGTTCGCCCGCCACGTTGAGGGGCCGGCCCGCTGAGCCCATCGCGAGAATGATTGCGCGGCCGTGGTATTGGGTATCGCGCACGCCGACCGTCTTGAGCGCGCCGGCGAGATCGAATCTGTCGACGTAGCAGGGGTGGAGCTCGGCGCCGAACTGCTGAGCTTGCCGTCGCATCGCGGCCGCCAGCGCGGGACCCGCGACGAATGGTGCGACACCGGGGTAGTTGTCTACCTGCCCGGCAGCCAAGAGCGCACCGCCGGGCTGGTGGCCTTCGATGACCAGGGTGTCCAGTCCGGCCCGAGCCGAATAGATCGCCGCGGTGTATCCGGCTGGACCTGACCCGACAACGATGACATCACGAATCCGGTTTGTGTCGGCGTCAATCGGCGTGGGCCCGGTCTAGAGCGTCGTGCGTCAAAGCGTGCCTGCCTCCGGTGTTGTAGAGGTTGGGCCGGTCCCAGCAATCGACCGAACGCACTGGCCGACATGATGTGATAGACCCAGCTCAAAAACGTGCTGTGGGCCATGCGGTGTACGCGTCTTCTATTCTGCGCCAGTGTTTTCCAAAACCACTGCTACTGCCTGACCAGAGCCGATACAGACCCCAATCACCCCATAATGGGCGGCTCTTTCACGCAATTCGGTCGCCAGCGTCAACAAATAGCGAGTTCCCGTAGCCCCGAAGGGATGTCCGATCGCGACGGCGCCACCATTGGGTGTCAGCTTGTCATCGGGCACCACGAAACCGTCGAGCTGGTTCGGCAATTCCCGTAGCACGCCTAGCGCCTGGGCGCTGAATGCCTCGTGCACCTCCCACACGTCGATCTGCTCGGGGCTGAGTCCTGCCCGGCGGATCGCGGCCGGGATCGCCCATGCAGGGGCCACGCCCATAATGAGGGGGTCGATGCCATAGACCGCACTCGATACCACTCGGGCTAACGGCTGGATGCCGAGCTCGCTGGCTCGCTCCCCGGAAGCGATGACTACGGCACTGGCACCATCACTTAAAGGCGAGGAGTTGGCCGCCGTCATTTGAGTCGTTCCGGGCTGGGCCGGTAAAGCCGCCAGCGCCTCGGCGGTGGTGTCATCGCGGATGAACTCGTCATGTTCTGCCAGCCTGGCAGGTGTCTTTTTTGTCGCCGGAATCGGCACGGGCATAATCTCTTTGGCTAGCCGACCTCGATCACGCGCAGACTTAGCATGTTGCTGGGACCGGAGTGCGAAAGCATCGATCTCTTCACGGTCCAGTGAGTAGCGGTCGGCAACATTTTGCGCGGTCTCGATCATGCTGATGTAAGCGTTGCGGGCCAACAGAACCGGGTTGGGCGGTCCTCCAGCGCCGCTCCACATGGTGTCGAGCATGAGGACCGGACCCCGGGGACTGAAAGCGGCGTCGCCCTTCATCAGCGCCCACCCCGATCGCGACATCGACTCGACTCCACAGGCGATACCCAGGCCGAGGTCGCCGGCTTTGATCGCGTGGCTAATGGTCACCGCCGCGGTTAGTGATGATCCGCAAAATCTGTTCACGGTGGCCCCGGCCGCGGTGTCAGGAAATCCGGCAGCCAATGCCGCCCAGCGGGCGACATCGCCCATGCCCTCGTGAGCGGGGTTCACGCAACCCGCCAGGATGTCTTCCACGGCACCAAGCGGCACACCGAGCCGGTCACACGCGCCCTTCATCGTCATACCCAGCAAGTCATCGGCCCGAATACCCGACAGTGGGCCGCCATAGCGGGTGAACGGGGTTCGTACGCCACCCAAAACATAAGCCTCAGTCATCGCCACCCTTTTCCGAATGCATCGGGTCGACTCCTCGCCGCGCGCGACTTCATCAGCGCGATGTGTCAGTCCGTTTGGCGAGCGTCGCCTGTCTGCGGGTTGCGTCGATCGCGTCCGCCAGCAGCCACAGCGCTAAGCCGATAAGCGCAATGTCCTTCATCAAGAACTCCCCGTCGGCGGATAAAACGGGGAAGCCACCAGCAGACGCCTCGCCGACCCCGGGGGTCGTGATCATGAAACTCAACGTGGTCACGAAGAACAGCGAGGCGAATATGCCGCCCACCACGGAAGCCTTGGGAAACCATGGCTTGACCGCCAGCAGTGCTGCGGTGATCAATTCTATTGATCCGTTCAATCGACCAAAGGCATCGATGGACATGTTCTCGTAGACCCAACCCAAGAAGGGGCTGTTGGCCACCCAATGCGAAATACCGTGGGATTCATAGTGAGTAAACTTCATGGCACCGAACCAGGCCAGGACTATAACCAGACCATAGCGTGCGACAAGAGGCGCAATGTCGGTCGTTCGAGACTTTCCTGGCCCATCGGTGATCACGGCGGTGGCCTCACTCTGTGACATGTGGTCTCCGTTCTGTGTGTATGTGCTTCACCGCGTGGCTGCTGCCGGACTCGGCGCGGCGTTCGTTGGCGGCGCAGTTGATCGACACGGTGATTCAGGCGGTTTCGGTTGCCGCTGAGGTCAGCGACCACTATCTCTGCGCCGAGGGTGAGTTGTCCTCATCCTCCGGTGCAATTCACCCGGGTGAGAGGGCGATATGCCGTTGTCGGCAGCGTCGTTCGGCCCTGGAGGTGACACCTCCTGGTCACCACGTATCGCGTCGGAATCGTCTGTTAGTCAGACAGCGACGCCGACCGGCAACGGGTGCGCTACGACGCCCTTCCGTCCGGGTTCATCCCGCGCACGCCGGCTCCGGTAGGTCCAGGTCGGCCTTCGTCAGACGGTAGACCTGTAGCGTGAGGTTGTAGTACTTGTCGGTCTCGCCGACCCATTCCATTCCCACCCGTCGGGCGGTGGCCACACCACGGCGATTGTCCGGTCGCACGACTGCGAAGACCTCACTGACACCGATGTTTTCGAATGCCCGATGGGCGACCGCGTGACCCGCTTCCGCGCCGTACCCGTAGCCCCAGGCCTTCGGAGACAGCTGCCACCCGATTTCTAGATCCGTGCCGCCCGGCGGCAATGGAAGCAGGGCCACGCCCCCGATCACCTCGCCGGAGTCTCTGGCGGTGATCGCCCATCGGCCCAACGGCAGCCCGGTCGGGTCGCTTTCGGCGATCCACGCCGCCAGTACGCGTCGCATTTCGACCCCATCGACGATGGGGGACAAAGCCGGACAGAGCCAACGCGTCACTTCGGGCGCACCGTAGATGCCATGTGCGGCGAGATCGTCATCGAGCCGCCATGGCCGCAACGCCAGCCGGGGGGTGCTGATGCGCCGCGTGTCGGCGTCCCATTCAACGTGACGATGCTCAACCATTCGGCTCCTAGCGTTGTCTGCGCCCAGTGGGTGTGGCACCCAAAAGTCATCGACGTCTTCTGCACCGATCAGCCAGTGCTCATTGCCTGCCGGTGGGTTTGGTGTTTCGCCCCTGATGGCGGCGATGGCTTCCACGTGTCCGCGAACGTCCTTGCTGACGTTACTCATTGGCGCTCCCTGTAGTGGTCCGGCTCGCGGTTGTCCCGTGAAGGACTGCCTTGTAATCACACGTCCTCCGTTATTGGGTTCTTCGCAGGGGCGATGCTTTCACCCGCCCCGGGGCGCAACCGCGTTGATCCGTAACTCATGCCCGGCAGGTCGATGGCAAGCAATGTTCTGAGCATGACCCGAATCCGATTCAGCTGTCATCACCCTCACCACCATTCACCCGGGTGAGGTCACCAGAGGCGCCATCCCTCACCGGCGCTAGTGTCTTCGTCGACGACGACATGCATGGCGGCCTCCTCAGCCGAGGCGGCGCCGCCATCAATGCCGATGTCGTGGGCGAGGTAATCCGTACCTGGATCCGTGGGGTCGATGTCGACGGCGACGAGCCGACCCGCGCGCATGCCGCCGACCTGGTCGTCGATTGGCTCGCCATCGCTATCGGCGCTGTCACCGATCCCGTCGCCGTCCCACTGGTCGGTCACGTCGGGCACCTCACGGGCCAGTCGTCGCGCCAGACTTTCATGCGTATGCGCTTCCCTCGCAGTGAGACCCCAGGCCCGCAATTCCCGCGGACTTTCCGGGGGTGAGTAGCCTTCGTCCAGGTCGATGCCAGTCTGTTCTGAGTCCAGGCTTTCCTCTGGTTCGAGCAGATGGGCCTGCACATCATCGAATTCGGAAATCCCCATCGCGCCGTCTCCCTTTCGTAACTGCAAGGTTTTATTCGGCCTGCCAGCCTGCCTTCGTGCTGCTACAACCGCACGCTGCTGCGCAGCTAAGGCTGCCTCCGTTGGGTGAGTCGTCATCGCCCCGATCGTCTGTTCGCCCGGGTGATCAATGGAAGGCATTCTCAGACACGATGATTCGTGACGGGTAACACCTGGCAAGGGTGCCGACAGCCACGAGGCATGCGAACTACAAAAGGCCGAGTTCTCGCGCCCGGCTCACCGCCGCGCCACGGTGCTCAACGCGGAGCTTGCGGTACACGGCGCGCTGGTGGGTCTTCACCGTATTGAGCGAGACGTAGAGCCGCTCACCGATTTCACGTCGCGACAACCGGGTGGCGAGCAGGCGAAGAACCTCAAGCTCCTTGGGGGTCAGTTCCTCACCGACCAAGCAACTCTCGTTGCGCGAACTCGCCGCGACGCCTGCGCTCCGCTGCGCCGCAGCGAGGAGCGTCGGGGCGATGCCGGCATCGGCGCAACCGCGTACCAGCGTCGCGACCTCTGCGAGACTCGCCTTTGCGTTCTCGTGGTCGCCGAGGTCCTCGAAGATCTCCGCTCTGACCAACAGCGTTTTGGCCACCTCGAGGATTGCTCCACCTTGGCGCGCCGACATGACGGCCATGTCGGCGGCAGACGCCGCTGCGTTCGTGTCACCGCGCATACGGAGGACTTTGGCCGTGGTAAGCGAGACCATCACGTCCACGAGGTGTTCCGCATCCGCGAGATCCCGGGAGCTGCCGGAAGCCCGGCGGATTTGACGTTCGGCGTCTGCGAGCTGGCCATGCTCGGCCGAAATCAGCGCCAGATGGCCTAACGCGTAGATGCGGGCGCGACGATCGTCCACCTTTTCGGCCAGCTCTACGGCGCGCCGGAAGGCGGCTTGCGCCTCGGCGGTGTTGCCCGAAAAGTACAGTGCGGAACCATAGATGCAGTAGGCGCTGGATCGGCCGAGCGGCGCTTCGCCGAGATCGAGGGTGATTGCCCGGCGCGCTGTCTCAAGCGCCCCGGCGACGTCAGCCGTCTTGAACGAGTGAATTGCGCGCAACACGACGACTTGAGCGCTGATAGCGCGACCCTCTGCGGTGTCGGTCTCGGATCGGGCCTCGACTGCCTCGATCCACTCGGCGGTGTCATCGAGTTGACCGACGCTTAAGGTGATCCAGGCCCGGGCCACGCTCAGCCGCGGATCCTGTAAAACGGTCTCCTCGGGAAGCAGATCGAGATAGCCGGAGATGGTGGATACGCCGCCCCCGTTGAATTCGTCGACCCAGTCCGCGGCGATCAGATCAGCACTGCGCGCGATGTCACCGGCAGCGAGCAGGTGACGCACCGCCTCATCGATGAGCCCCTCGGCCTCGAACCACGTCGCGGCTCGTCGGTGCAGGTCGGCGACGAGATCGGGCTCGGTGCGGCGCAGCTCGGTGCGCAGCAACTCTCCGAATAGCTGGTGATAGCGATACCAGTGACGCGACGTGTCCAGTGGTACCACAAACAGGTTTTCGCGCTCTATCTTCTGCAAGACCGAGGTCGAGCCGGACGTTTGCAGCACCGCGTCGCACAGCGCACCGCATAGTCGTCCCAAGACCGACGTATGTAGCAGGAAGCTGCGCAGCTGCGGTGGCTGACCGTCGAGCACCTCGGCCATCAAGTAATCAACGATATGACGGTTATCGCCTGCGAACGTCCTGATGAACGTGGCGGTATCAGCACGCCCGGCAAGCGAGAGGGCGGCAAGGTAGAGGCCGGCAACCCACCCTTCAGTGCGTCGGTGCAACAGTTGAATGTCCTTGGGGGCCAAGCCCAGCCCGAGTACATCGTTCAGCAGATGGTCCGCTTCAATCGGCCCGAAACGTAAATCCTCGGTTCGCACTTCGGCAAGCTCGCCGCTGGCCCTCAGCCGAGCTAACGGCAACATCGGATCGGAGCGGGTGGCCAACACCAGGTGAAGACTCGCCGGCATCCGGCTGATAAAGAACGCAAGCTGCTCATGCACCGCTCGACCTACCACCAGATGATAGTCATCAAGAATGAGCACGACCGGACTAGCGATTGTGTCCAGATCATTCAGCAGGGTAGGCAGAACGACCTGCACTGGGTCGGCACCCATCGCCAGGAGTTCGACCGCGCGAATCCCCGTCCCGGGACTGACCCTCTGCAGCGCGGCGACCACGTACATCCAAAACCACACCGGGTCGTGGTCGGAGGAGTCAAGCGACAGCCAGGCGAACCGCTCGTCCTCGCCCGCGCCCAAAGCCCACTGCGCCAGCAATGTCGTCTTGCCCCAGCCTGCCGGCGCACTCAGTAGGGTCAGCTTGCGGCGGCGTCCCGCCGATAGTGCGTCCAGCAGGGCGGCCCGGTGAACGAGCTGCGCGCCGATGGCAGGGACGTGCAACTTGGTGGCGAGCAGAACTGCTCGCGCAGCGGCTTCTCCGACGCCGTTGTCGCTGCGCCCAGCTGAGCCGTTCATGTCCGAACTCCGCGAATTTGTTGAATCCAGCAGCCGGGCGGGAAAAGTCGGCCTTGACGCGTCCTGGGTGGACGCCGCCATCTCAGCATCCCAGCTTAAGGGCTCAATGATTGTCTCGTGAGCCGCGCTCACGCTGTGCCCGCTCACCGTATTTCTCCTCTTGTGCGTCGATGTATTGGCTCGTGCGACTTATGACACCGCCGCGGGCAGAGAGTTAGCGTCTCAACATGAGGTGAATGAGCGTCTCAAAGTGAGACGCCGTGCGGGTGGCGACCCGTCGTCTGGGCGTACTCATGGTCGTCGGTTCGCCAACGCGTACCCACCGACGCCGAACACCAGCGGCATCATCATCAACATTCCCAACACTGCGTTCATCATCGTTTTCTCAATTCGTCTGTGTCGTTGGCAATTCAGGCTCAATGACTACGTTGGCAGCGCGGGTACCGCCTCACCATCGCCCAACGGGTGATCTTTAGGGCTGGGTCGGTGTATACCTAGTGGCCTTGATATTCGGCGCACCGGTCAACTCGAGCGCCGCATGAGTTGCGTCGAAGACATGCGTAACCGCCTGCGAAGATTCCGAGTAAAACGGAGGCTCTGGCTAGCCGGGTCATGAGACTCCTTCCTCAACTTCGCCGGGTGACGCCTTAAATGCCGAATCGCAATGGTCGAGGCGGAAGTCGCCGCCTAGCGGCTTTTCCGATGCCGCGGACATCCCCGGGCCATAGGCTCCGGAATGGCCGTAATCGACGACCCGGGCTACCGCGTCGGACTGTGCCAACCGACTCACCTGGCTCCCAGCCGCGAGAGCTGGGCTGGTGGCGGCGATGGCGGAGCTGATGGCTTCGGTGACCGCCTGCGGGATTTCATGCAAAAGCGTGTGCCCTGCGGTGGGCCGGTGGATGAGCGTCGCCCCTGGGATACCGTCGGCCAGCTCGCGCGCGTGCCACATCGGCGTGAGCTTGTCCGCTCCTCCACTGATGATGGTTGTCTTGGCCGTGATAGAGCTCAGGGTTTGAGAGCAGTCGTACTCTTTTAAGCCGCGTAAGAAGCCGACTTTGGTCGTCGACGGGGTGGCGTTGACGGCGGCCGCGGACATAGCGACCAACGATTTCGGAGCGGCTTCTCCGTATCCGCCACGTCTGGTCACGGCCGCACACACCGGCCGGGCCAGGAATTGAACGACCTCATCGGTACCAGCGCGAGGCATGCGGTGTACGAGGTAGTAGAGCATGCTGGTCGCGGGGGTACTCAGCAGCCGGCAGAGACCGTGCGAGGCGAGATTTCCCGCGGCGGCCGCGACGAGAACAAGGCTCTCCGGGTCAACGGGACGCTTGCGGGCCGGCCGGCGAAGATAGGCTAAAGCCGTCATCCCGCCCATCGAGTGCCCCACCAGGGTGAGCGTGCCCGTAACGCCAAGCGCGACCAGCAATTCGGCGAGGTCGTCGGCGAGTCGGTCTATCCGGTACGTGTGCATTGACGCATTGCCGGATTCGCCGTGACCACGGTGGTCGTAACTGATGATCCGGATGTTGTTGCCCCAGCGACGGATCAACTGCGTTATCTGGATGTTCCACGATTCTTTGTTCAAGCAAAAGCCGTGGAGAAGTACGACTGTATGGCCAGCGGCGTGAGATCCCCAGTCACGAACGGACAGCGAGACGCCATCGCTCGTGGTGACTGTGCGGTCGCAGGCCAGCGATCGACGTGTGCCGGGCGTTCGCCTACGGCTGCATCGCGGTGGCGGCCTCTTTGGCGTCATCGCCGTGTCACCCGACATGGCCATCGAGATGTACAGTCCTGCTCGCTGTTTCGGCGAGCGAGCTGGCGCGACCGGCGGTCATCGGGACACCATCGTGTACCCGGCGACACCGAACGCGACCGGCACCATCGCCAGCATTCCAAGCGCCGCATTCAACATTGTTCGCTCTTTCCCTTGTGCGCTCACCGGCACGGTGTGTGGCCTGGCTGGGCCGTCGCTTTGCGTGAGAAACGTGATTAGTTGTCGAGTACTACGGTCGTCGGGCGGGCAGTGTAAAACCATCGCCCGAGGGTTGATGTTTAGGGGCCGACGGGTCTAGTACTTAGGCCGACGCGTGGGAAGCCGTTGAGGTGAAACAGCACAGCCGATGGTTCAGGTCATGGGCTGAGACGGCAGGCCCAACCACCGCCGAGATATTCGACGACCAAGCTGAACACGGCCATGACACCAGCGGCATAATCGCGAAGCTTGATCAGGCTCGGCAGGGAGCAGTCGCCCCAATGTGAATTACGAGGCGGTCGCTCGGGTTAGAACGTGATTAGTCGCCCTAATTCAGACATAACATCGTCTGACCATCAAGATGGCCAACAGCCTCTACCAAAGTGGGTCCGCGGTGATCTGTAGCCATGCTTCGAATTCCACTTGCTCGCGGCGTTTTTGCGCCCGTTTGGCACGCAATCGTTGGATGATGGTTGCAAGTTCGCCATTCCCCGCTCGTCGCACCCGCGCGTCGGTATCGATAGTGCGGCTTGCTGATTCGGCAATCGGGCCGGGCCAGCGTGCGGTCATCGCGACACCGCCGCGTACCCGGCAAGCCAGAACGTCACCGGCAGCATTGCCAGCATTCCTTAGCTGCGTTCAGCATTGTTCGCTCTTTCCGTTGCGTGCTCACTGGCGGGTGTATGACTGCGCCGCGACCGTCGCTCGGGTGAGGACGCAATTAGTCGTCGAGTACTACGGTCGTCGTGCGGGCAGTGCAAAACCATCGCCCGAGGGTTGATGTTTAGGGGCAGATGGATGCAGTACTAGGCGGCCCCGCATCTCACGTGTCGGTCAACCAGCGCCGCGCATGAGCTGCGCCAATTGGGCGCGCGAAGTAATGCCCAGTTTGGCGAATGCGTTGTGGACGTGGGTCTTCACCGTGTGGGGGGAGAGGTGCAGCTCAGTGGCGACGTCGCGGTTGGTCGCGCCCTGTGCGATGAGGTTGACGACCTTGAGTTCGGAGTCGGTGAGGCTGTCCCAGCCCGTTTTTGCCCGCGGCTGGGCGACGATGCGCCGTTCCACGCCTAATCGGCGCAGCGCGCGGGCGACCCGGCGGGCATCGGCGAGCGCTTCGCATTCCACGAAAGTGTCGAATGCCTTATCGAGGCTCTCGGTCGCCTCCGCATCGCGTCCGGCGCGTGCTAGTTCCTCGGCGGCGTCCTCGGCGGCGTCGGCGTAAAGAAGCGGACGCCACGTACCCAACGCGTTGGCCGCTTCCAACAGCGCATCAGCATCACCATCCAGGATTCCGCGGGCCTGCTGGGCGACCGCCGCGAACAACGCCACTCCGGGGCGCTCGCGTTCCAGCACCTCGACGGTCTGCAGCACCCGCGCGCGCAGCCCGGCGTCGCCGGCCACTGACGCCACCCGCGACATCAAGATGACTTGGTCGAACACGTTAGGCCACAGCGGTGTGATGACACGCGTGTTCTGGCCCCCGAGCCAGCGCACCGCATCGTGAACGTCGCCTCGGTGCCACGCGGCAAGCGCGACCACGTAAGCCGCGCCGCAGGACAACAAAGGTGAGGTGCTGGGATACAGGCCCTGTGCCTCAGACACCAGGTCTTGCAATAACTTTCGGTCACCTGTTCGCGCGGCGACCTCAGCCAGAACGAGCATGCGCTCAATGTTGACCTCGGTACTGTTCGCCCATTCGCGCCGGGGCAGCGCCTCGATGGTGCCGCGCGCCGCGGCCAAACGACCCGCCGCCGCATGAACCATCCCGCCCAGGTGGGTCCAGCCGGGAAGCGCCATCGCGTTGCGCTCGCGATGCGCTTTCTCGGTACCCTCGGCAACTTGCGCGCTGGCGTCCTCCAAGCTGCCCGTGCAAACAATCAGGCCTGCGCGGCGCTTGGCCGCGTAGATGCCGCCGAAGGTAGCCTCACCGCTGCGCGTCAGCGCTTCTACCTTGTCCATGCTCCGAAGTGCGCGCACCGCATAACCGTCCTGATAGTCGATCAGGGCAAGCGCGGTGGCGCTGACGATCCGGGCTTCCAAATCGCCGGTCGCCGCGGCCGCGGCCGCGGCCACGCCCGCTGCCGCGGCGTCCGCATGCAGGCCGTTGACCACCTCGAAGTAGGCCACCCAGGCCTGATGGCGCGCCCTGGTGATGTCGTTGATGCCGGCCAATTGCAGCGCGTGACGGAGCTCGGCAATGCGTTGCTCCGGGTCCTCGGTGCCCGCGGCCACCTGCAGCCGAATCTCGGCTTCGTCGTCTTGCGACAGCTGCGTTGCGAGCGCCCTGTCGGCAAGCGCGTGGGCCTCGTCATACCGGGTCGCCCGATTCAGCCACTCCACCGTGTCGGCGACGAGTGACCCGTAGTCAACGCCGTGGGCGGGCAATAGCTCCAATGCGCGCTTGCTCAAGTCGGCGGCCGCACTCGCATCGCCACGGCCAACCGATTGCGCGGCTTGGCGCAGCGCATCGATCGCCTCCCGGTCTCCCGGCTCGGCGCTGCGTGCCAGCTGGGTGGCCACCTCCGCCGGGGCCGCGCCGATCCCCAGCATGACCGACGCCGCTTGGCGCTCCATCGCCCGCCGCAACGACTGCGGCAACGACTGCCGGGTGGCTTCACGCAGCAAGTCATGCCGAAACCTCAGCCGTGCACCATCTTCCACGAGCAGATCCGCGCGCACCGCCTCCTCGAGCGCCGACAGCAACGACGCCGGCTGGCGTTCCAGCATCGCGGCCAACAGCCCGGCCGAAAACCGGTCGGGCAGCACCGCGGCCACTCGCACCACCTCTGACGCGTCGCCGGAGAGCAGGTCCAGCCGCTGGTGCATTGTCGCGCCCAGACGCCGCGGCAGCGCGTCTCCGGTGGCCAGCACCCGCCCGCCGCTGGCGTTCAGTCGGCCTTCCTCGCCCAGCCCCCCGAGCAACTCGCTGACCAGAAACGGATTTCCGTGTGCCTTGGCGGCCAGATTCAATAGCGACACATCGGCTTTCGCCCGCACGGCGTCTTGAACCATGTCGGCGACCGCGTCCGGCGTCATGGCCGCCAATCGCAAAAATGTGGCATTCGCGCGTTGCAGCACCGACAACGTCTCTTGCACCGCAGGCCCGCCCGCCCCGGTGCGGGCAGTCAACACCCACAGCACCGGCGCACCCGGCCGCACGGTGGCCAGCGACCGCAGCGCCAACAGCGTGCCGTTATCGGCCCAGTGAACGTCCTCCAACACAATCACCAGCGGCGTTGCCGCGGCTGCCGTATGAATGGCGTTGGCCAAATCGTGCACCACCCAGTAGCGCAGATCGGCCGACGTGCCCAAGCGACGCAAAGCCTCCGCATCACCGACAGGGGGCTCCGCGCGCAGGGTCGCCATGAATAGCGAGAAAAACGGCACCGTCTGCTGATACTCGAACGCCTCGCCGAACAGTGCCCGAACACCGGCCTTCTCAGCGAGAGCCAAGACCTCGGTCAACAAGCGGCTCTTGCCAATGCCCGGTGGGCCCTCGATGACCAGCACGCCACCGCGCCCCTGGGCCACCGCGGTAACCAGTGCGCCGATCATTTTCAGCTCGTCTGCCCGCCCCCGAATCGGCGGAGTGACCAGCCTCTGGCCGCAGACATCAAATAGGCCGGTTGAAGACCCCACGGGGTTCCCTGTCTTCCGTCTAGCGGACTGCCACTGCAGTGCACGTCATTCTAGGCCGCGCACGTGCAGCCACCCGATTCGCGTCGATCAGTCAGCGCCACGCATGAGCTGAGCCAATTGGGCGCGGGAAGTGATGCCGAGTTTGGTAAACGCATTGCGCACGTGGGTCTTCACGGTGTGGGGGGAGAGGTGCAGTTGCTGTGCGACGGAGCGGTTGGTCGCGCCTTCGCCGATGAGGTGGACGACGGTGAGTTCAGAGTCGGTCAGGCTGTCCCAGCCCGTTTTTGCCCGTGGGTGGTTGACAATGCGCCGTTCCACGCCCAACCCGCGCAGCGCGCGGCCGACCCGGCGGGCGTCGGCGGTCGCCCCGCACTCGATGTAGGTGTCGAATGCCGCGTTGAGTTGGTCGATCGCCTCGGCGTTGCGCTGTGTGCGAGCCAGCTCGCCGCCGGCGTCCTCGGCAGCGCTTGCATAAAGAAGCGGCCGCGCCGACGCGCGAAGCGACTCCGCAACAGCCACCAACGCCTGGGCATCGTGTTCGAGGATGCCGCGGGCATACCCGGCCACCGCCGCCAACAGCGGCACCGGAGGCCGCTCACGCTCAAGCACCTCGGTGGCCTGCAAGACCCGGGCGCGCAAACCGGCATCACCGGCTGCCGAGGCCACCCGCGCACCCAAGATCAGCCGAACCAATGCGTGGGGGAAAAATGGTGTCGCCAATAGGATCACGTCGCCGAGCCAGCGCATCGCGTCATGAACGTCGTCACGCTGCCACGCCGCCCGCGCGAGCACATATGCCGACCCTCGGCGTATGCCGGCGGAGCCAGTGGAGTGGGCATCGCGCGCATCATTGACCATCTGCTGCAGCAAGTTCCGGTCATCGGTGTGCGCCGCCACCTCGGCGAGAATCACCGTGCGAAGTACGTCATGCTCGGTTGCCCCCGTCGACTGTGGGGGCGGAAGGGACTCCGTCGCATCGCGAGCGGCCGACAGCCGGCCCGCAGCGAGGTGCACAAGCCCGCTGAAGACGGCCCACATGGCGAGGGCCATCGCGTTGCCTTCCCGGCGGGCTTGCTCTATCCCGTCGGTGACCCGGGCCGCCGCGTCGTCGAACCGGCCGACCACGGCAAGCAGGTTTGCGTCGTACATTCCGGCATAGGCATGCGCTAACGCCGTTTCATTCGTGTGAGCAAGCGGGCTGAGATCTTCGAAACGGCGTAGTGCGCGGGCTGTGTACCCCTCCCCAGCATCGAGCAGAGCGAGGGTGACGTCGGCCATGATCGTGGCCTCGAGATCGCCGGTGACCACCGCGGCCGCGGCAGCCTCGTCGGCGGCCTCGCGCCGTTGCCCACCTTCGTCGAACACCAGGTTGTACGCCAGCCACGCCAGATGCCGTGCCCGGGTGACCTCGCTGATCCCGCTCAACTCGAGCGCCCGCCGATTCTCCGCCACCCGCCGCCGGTCAGTGTGCTTGGTGTGGACTGGAAGCCGGAGACGGATCTCGGCCTCTACTTCGGGCGACGCTGCCTCCGAGAGCGCCACGTCGGCCAATTCTTCGGCCTCGCCATAGCGACTGGCCCGGTTGAGCCACCCCACCGTCTCTGCGACCAGGGATCCACGCTCGGCGTCGTCGGCGGGCAATAGCTCAAACGCGCGCTTGCTCAAGTTCGCGGCCGCGCTCGCATCGCCGCGGCCAACCGATTGCGCGGCTTGGCGCAGTGCGTCGATCGCCTCACGGTCTCCCGGCTCGGCGCTGCGCGCCAGCTGGGTGGCCACCTCGGCTGGCGCCGCGCCCATACCTAGCATGACCGACGCCGATTGGCGCTCCATCGCCCGCCGCAACGACTGCGGCAACGACTGCCGGGTGGCCTCGCGCAGCAAGTCATGCCGAAACCTCAACTGCTCACCGTCTTCGACGAAAAGATCCGCGCGCACCGCCTCCTCGAGCGCCGACAGCAGCGACGTCGGCGATCGTTCCAGCATCGCGGCCAGCAAGCCAGCCGAAAACCGGTCCGGTAGCACCGCGGCCACCCGGACCGCCTCTGAAGCGCCCTCGGAGAGCAGGTCGAGTCGCTGATGCATACTGGCGCCCAGACGCCGCGGAAGCTCATATCCGGTGGCCACCGCGCGCCCACCGGTAACGTTCAGTCGGTCCTCCTCGCCCAGCCCCCCGACAAGCTCACTGACCAAAAACGGATTTCCGTGCGCCTTGGCGGCCAGGTTCAGCAGCGACACATCGGCTTTCGCCCGCACGGCGTCTTGAACCATGTCGGCGACCGCATCCGGCGTCATGGCCGCCAATCGCAAAAATGTGGCATTCGCGCGTTGCAGCACAGACAACGTCTCTTGCACCGCAGGCCCGCCGGCCCCGGTGCGGGCAGTGAAGACCCACAACACTGACGCATCCGGCCGCGCGCTGGTGATCGACCGCAGCGCCAACAGCGTGCCGTTATCGGCCCAGTGAACGTCCTCCAACACAATCATCAGCGGCGTTTCCGCGGCCGCGGCATGAATCGCGTCGGCCAAGTCGTGCACCACCCAGTAGCGCAGATCGGCCGAGCCGCCTAGCTGGCGCAACGCCTCGGCGTCGCCCACCGGGGAATCGGCGTTCAGCGTGGCCATGAACAGCGAGAAAAACGGCACCGTCTGCTGATACTCGAACGCCTCACCGAACAACGTGCGCACCCCGCACTTGTCGGCCAGCGCCAACACCTCGGTCAGCAACCGACTCTTGCCGATGCCGGGCGGGCCTTCGATCACCAGCACGCTCCCGCGCCCCTGGGCCACCGCCGCGACCAGTGCGCCGATCAGTTTCAGCTCGTCTGCCCGCCCCCGAATCGGCGGAGTGACCAGGCCCGGGCCATCGACGTCAAAAAGACCGGTTGAAGGCCCCATCGGGTGTGTGTCCTATCTACCGTTGACCGGACTGCCATGGCAGTGCACGTCATTGTAGGCCCGCGCATGCCATCTATCCGATTTGCTGCCGGTCAATCAGCGCCGCGCATGAGCTGCGCCAATTGGGCGCGGGAAGACACGCCGAGCTTGGTAAATGCGTTATGGATGTGGGTCTTCACCGTGTGGGGGGAGAGGTGGAGCTCGGTAGCGACGTCGCGGTTGGTCGCGCCCTGCGCAATGAGGTTGACGACCCTGAGTTCGGAATCGGTGAGGCTGTCCCAGCCCGCTTTTGCCCGCGCGGTGACGATGCGCCGCTCCACACCTAATCGGCGCAGTGCGCGGCCGACCCGGCGGGCATCGGCAACCGCTTCGCACTCGATGTAGGTGTCGAATGCCGCGTTCAGCTGGTCGATCGCCTCAGCGTTGCGCTGTGCACGACTGAACTCGCGGCCGGCGTCCTCGGCAGCCGCGGCGTAAAGGAGCGGCCGCGACGACGATTCAAGCAACTCCACGGCAGCCACCAGCGCCTGCGCATCACGCTCGAGTATCCCGCGGGTGTGTTGGGCCACTGTGGAGAACAACGGAACCCCGGGCCGCTCGCGTTCCAGCACGTCAACGGCGTCCAGAAGGCGCGCTCGCAGGCCGGCATCACCGGCGGCTGACGCTACGCGCGCGGTCAAGGTCAGCTGATCAAAGACGATCGGTAAGACCGGTGTCATGAGTAGCGAGATATCCCCGCCGAGCCACCGCACCGCTTCGTGGACGTCGTCGCGCTGCCACGCCGCCAGCCCCAGCGCGGCCGCCGCCCCGCGACGTACGGCCGGTGTACCGCCGGAGTAAGCATCACGTGCCTCACTCATCGTCTCTAGCAACAACCTTCGGTCGTCGGTGCGCGCCGCCACCTCCGCCAGGGTGAACATGCGCATCGCGGTTACGAACGTCGACCCCGTTCGCTCTGGCGTGGGCAGCCACTCGATGGCGGCGCGGGCAGCCGACAATCGGCCCGCGGCCACCTGCACGACCCCCGCCGTCAGGGCCCAGATGTGAAGCGCCATGCCGTCGCGTTCCTTCTTGGATTTCTCCGTGCAGTTCGCGATCAGCGCCGCAGCATCGTCCAACCGCCCGACCACCGCAAGCAGGTTTGCTAGGTGGCATGCGGCGAGGTTATGAGCGGTCATATCGCCCGCGGGGGTCAGGTCTTGCAGCGGCTCAACGCGGTGGAGAGCGCGGTCCGCGTACCCGTCCGCGCAGTCGAGGCAGGCAAGTGCTACTCCGGACAGAATCCTCGACTCGAGATCACCGGTGGATGTGGCGGCGGCCGCCGCCTCGTTAGCTGCCGCGCTGTCATGTCCGTGTTGGCCGTACATCGCCAGGTTGTATGCCAGCCATGCCCGATGTCGTGCCTGGGTGATTTCGCTGAGGTTGGGCAACTGAAGTGCCCGGCGGTTGTCTTCGATGTGTCGCGTTGTCGTATCGGTGATTGGCGTCCGGAGCCGGAGAAGAATCTCGGCCTCCTCTTCGGGCGCCAGCGCGGCAGACAGGGTGGTGCTGGCCAACCTTTCCGCCTCCTCGTAGCGTGTGGCCCGATTGAGCAGCACGATCGTTTCTGTCACGAGTGGCGCGCGTTCTGAGTCTTGGGCGGGGTGGAGCTCCAACGCGCGCTTGCTCAAATCCGACGCGGCGCTCGGATCGCTATAGGCCAGAGACTGTGCGGCTTCGCGGAGTGCGGCGATCGCGGCTTGATCGCCCACCTCTGCGCTGCGGGCGAGCTGGGTTGCGACCTCCTCGGGCGCGGCCCCCATGTCCAGCATGACGGTTGCCGATTGCCGCTCCATCGCTCGGCGCAGCGACTGAGGCAACGACTGCCGGGTCGCTTCGCGCAGCAAATCGTGACGGAATCTCATCTGATCACCGTCTTCGACGAGTAAGTCGGCGCGGACAGCCTCTTCTACCGCCGATACCAGGGCAGCGGGCCGGCGTTCCAACATCGCGGCGAGCAGCCGGGCCGAGAACCGGTCAGGCAGCACTGCGGCTACCTGCACGACTTGGCTCGCGGGATGGGAGAGCTGGTCGAGTCGTTGCTGCATAGTGTCGCTGAGCCGTCGCGGCAACGTGTCTCCAGTGGCGGCCGCGCGCCCGCCGCTGACATCGAGTCGGCCCTCCTCGTCCAGTCCCCGCAGCAGTTCCGTTAGCAGGAACGGGTTGCCGTGCGCCTTGTCGGCCAGGCTCAGGAGAGACACATCCGCGTTGGCTCGCACGGCGTCCTGCACAATGTCGGCGACCGCGCTCGGTGTCATGGCCGTCAACCGCAGAAACCTGGCACCCTCGCGTTCCAGCGCGGTCAGCGTCTCGCGAACGACGGGGCCGCCGGCGCCGGTTCGTGCGGTTAGCACCCACAGCACCGGGGCATCGGGCCTTGTCGCGGCCAGCGACCGCAGCGCCAACAGGGTGGCGTTATCGGCCCAGTGGATGTCCTCAAGAACGATCGCCAAGGGTATTCGGGACGCAGCCGCATGTATGGCGGCTTGCAGATCGCGCACCACCCAGTAGCGGAGATCGGCAGACGTGCCCAAGCGACGCAAAGCCTCCGCATCACCGACAGGGGGCTCCGCGCGCAGGGTCGCCATGAATAGCGAGAAAAACGGTACCGTCTGCTGGTACTCGAACGCCTCGCCGAACAGTGCCCGAACACCGGCCTTCTCGGCGAGCGCGAAGACCTCGGTCAACAAGCGGCTCTTCCCGATGCCCGGCGGCCCCTCGATGGCCAGTACGCCGCCGCGCCCGTGAGCGACGGCCGCGATCAGTGCGCCGATCTCCTTCAGCTCGCTCGCCCGCCCACGAATCGGCGGTATGCGCAGCTTCCCTGACGCCCTCGCGGTGCTCATGCGAACCCCCGCCCCCGGGTCCGTGGTCCCGGATTGCCGGAAGCCTAACGGAGGCTCGTGGATAGCGCCATTGGGCTTGTCGGGCTGGGCGGGCGCCGCAGCACGCGTCGCGCGTACGACCATTCGTTGCGACGGACCCGGCACATTCGGGCGCCCTGGTGTGCGTGGATTATCCAAGGGAACATATGTGACAGAAGCTGCTGGCTTGACCGAGTATGCCTCGAAAAGACGCTTCGACTCCCCGCCCGATGTCATGCTGCCACCTGGACTTCCACCGACAGGTAGTCGGCTATGCCGTGTGCTGCAGGCCAGTCACCATCGCGCAACGCTCGGCTAAGCAACTCGACTAATGGACTGCAGGCGTCCAACTCGGCCAGCCATGAGGCCACCGTCGCCGCGATGTGATCTGCTCCTTGGACACGTACGGTACGGCCATCGTGTAGGCGATCGGTCACCTGATAGATAGTCATTTCTCCATACCTTTCGCTGGATCACGTTGTGGTTGTTGCGCTGCATCGGGCGCTCGTGCCGGGATGGCCGGCATCGATACGCCTGACAGCCGAGCCGCCGTTGCTTGCCTCACCGTCACTCTTCCGATGGGTCCGATGTGTTAGCTGATGTGACCCATGACACAGCCGCGGGCGTATGCTGAACGTCTCAATCTGAGCAGGGTTGCGCGTCTCAATCTGAGACGCCGGAATTGCGGGGCGCCTGCACCGCTCGGTGGGGGAGCGAGGTCCATGCCGCGATGAGCTTGCAGGCCGACCTCCAAACCGACGTTCGCCGGGTGAGGGAACGCTTCTTGTCCGAGGGGGCCTTGGAGGCGGAGACCGCCAGGGAAAAGTTCCTGTCCGTGGAGTCCCTTGACGCTGCGCGCCCACTCGACGAGGACATTCTGCGGCCGACTGTTCTGGACTCCTGGCGTCGGTCGCAGGCCCTGCGCGTACACCCCGACCGGGTCGAGCTCCCGTATGTGCGTGAACCCAACAGGGGTTCGCGGTTGGCGCGTGCGGCCGCGCCGGTGCTGCATCGCGTTACCGATGACCTGGCTGCGCAAGCTGTCAGCGTTGTCCTGACATCAACTGACGGCGTGGTGCTTGAACGGACCGCCGCAGAAGTGTCCATCCTCAACGCGTTGGATACGGTGAGCCTGATACCGGGCTATAGCTTGGCTGAAGAGGTGGCGGGCACCAACGGGATTGGCACCGCGCTCGAGACTGGGAGGCCCGCGTTCATCCGTGGTGGCGAGCACTACGTCGCGATGTTCACCGGTTTCGCATGCGCAGGTTCGCCGATCCGGGATCCTATAACGCGCAGGGTAATCGGCGCCGTTAATCTGAGTTGTCTTGCCAGCGAATCCGATCCACTCTTGCTCGCGTTGGCTACCAGCGCCGGTCGTCACATCGAGGATCGCATGCGGGTGCAGGCTCATGAAGGTGAGACCGCGCTGTTGGAGGCGTACCTGCAGCAGACGCGGCGATCTACGAGCGGTGTGGTTGCGATGGGTGGCGATGTGGTGTTGATGAACCCCTATCTGCGCCGGACACTGGACGGCCACGAGCAGACCGCATTGCTCGAACACGCCTCGGATCTGATCGGCCGCACGCTGTCGGGCACGGCGCTGGCTGTTCTGCCAAGCGGGCGAGTCGCCAAAATCTCTACCGCCGACCGGTCGACTACAGGCGCCGGCCGCGCCAACGTCGTTTTCCACGTTGATCTTTCCACCGAGACCAGCTCGCACCCGCCTCAAAGCGGCCGCTTGGCGGACATTCGTATCCCTGGCCTGGCAGGTCGTAATAGCGCGTGGCTGCGCTGCTGTCAGCAGGTACGGCAATGCTGTCGCGACCGAGAATGGGTGATGCTCGAGGGGGAGAGAGGATCTGGTCGGACACGGCTGGCCCAGGCAGTGGGGCAGTATGTTAAGTCGGGCCGAACGGTTCGGGTGATGCGCGCCGAAACATATGCCAGCGCCGCGTCTTTCGTCGCCGAGCTGGCGACACTGTCCGGCGATGAGGACTTCGCCGTGGTGATCGCCGACGTAGATGCCATCGACAAGGACACGCTCGAATCGATCACCTCGATGCTGGCCGCGCGCGCAGGCCGGGGATGGATCGCGGCGACCACAAGTGGCGCGACTTCTTCAGCACCGATCACGCAGCTGCTGCCGCTGTTTACCCATACTGTCAGCGTGCCGGCGCTGCGACACAGGATTGACGATCTCGAGGAACTGGTGCCGCTGCTGCTGCGCGAGATCACCCGGGGTGCTGATGTGGAGTTGGCACCCGATGCCATGAGACAACTCAGTAGGCTGCCGTGGCCGGGCAACGTCTCGCAGCTGCGTCGGGTTCTGACCGAAACCGTTGCCCGACAACGATCCGGCATTATCAGCGCCGAAAAGTTGCCACCGGAGTGCCGCTCCGTCACGCGGCACAAGCTGACTCCAATGGAAGCCCTCGAGCGCGACGCGATTGTCCGTAGCCTTCAAGACAATGGCGGCAACAAGCAAGAGGCGGCACGCGCCCTGGGCATGTCACGCGCAACCATCTACCGCAAACTAAACCGCTACGGCATCGCGTAACACCGCTAGCATCGTCGGCCCAAACACGTTGGCCACAATCTTCATCGTGAATTGCCGCGTCCCTCGCCATTTGCTCCCACCAGCTCCGGGTAGCCAAAGCGGGGGAATGTGCCGAGCGTGGCAACGCTCGACGTTGACGCCAACCCTGCCGGTTCAAGCAGTACCAGGTTGTGTCCATCCCCCCTGATCGTTGTCAAGGATTGCGAACCCGTCGCCGCATCGTGGGCGCACGCGGAAAATCGGACCTCGTCCGCGAAGTCAATGACTATCTCTGAACGCGTGGCCCTTTGGTGCGGCGCAATTACACCGCGCCCGAGGGGATGACTGGTCTCAATCGCGCCCCCGGTATGTCTCACCCGGGTGATTGGCGCTGCGGGATGAAGACAGCTCACCCCGCGGCGGGCCAGGCTTGACTTCCGACGGACCTGCGCGGTGATGACCGATCGTTTTCGGCGCCACGCAACCAAACGTTGCGCACGGTGTAGCAGGTGAAGAAACGGGAAAGGGACTGAGCGATGAGCGCAGAGTTCGGCGGTAAGAAGATCGTAGTGGTCGGCGGTAGCGCCGGCATAGGACGCCAAGCCGCGCTCGCCGTCATCGATCACGGGGGCAGCGCGGTGATCATTGGACGCTCGAAAGGTCGTGTCGATGACACCGTGGCCGAGCTGACTGACCGGCGGGGTCAAGCCTGGGGCCAACTTGATCATTGCTACGACGGGAGCACCAATGACGATCGTCAACAAACGCTTTAGCGGCCACCACGCGGAGTCGGCCCGCCAGTTGCCACCCGGTCAACGGCTGACCGCGGACTTCCCAGTCCTGCAGGCAGGACCGACTCCGGGCATCGACCTCCATGGCTGGCGATTCACAATCGGAAACGAGGTCGGTGCCCAACACGGTTGGACGTGGGCCCAGCGCAGCGACCCACGCTTATTGCGATGAGGAAAATCCTGCTGCGGGCAGTTGTGCTTCTGGCATCGTGGGCGATGGGACTACTGGTTGCGGCGTGGATCGTTCCTGGAGTTTCGTTGTCGGTACCTGGGTTCATGGTCGCCGTAGTGGTGTTCGCGGTAGCGCAGGCGATCCTGTCCTTGTCGATCTTGACGTTGCCCCGTCGGTATGCGTCCCTGGTCCTTGGGGGCACCGGCTTGGCATTGACGATCGTCGCGTTGATCCTCGCGTCGGTATTGACGCACGGGATCACTATTGACGGCATGGCATCCTGGCTGGCCACGACGGTTGTGGTGTGGCTCGTGACAACGATCGGGGCGATTACGCTGCCCGAGCTGCTCATCCGCGCCGGGGCGGCTCGACCTGACCAAATACACGCCGGCGCAAACGGGTGTACGTCGGTGGTCCGCGTCGAGATTCTGCATTTCGCCCGGATCCCGCAGTGGACAAAATTTGATATCCCATCCGGCGACGGAGGGAGCGGTGATGGGAGACACGCATAACGATCCGACGGATCACTCACGGACCACGCAGCCGCGTGCGGGTATCGCGGTGAAGGATAACTTCTTCTGGCCAGGGTTGATCCTGCTGGTCGTAGCGATGTTCGGACTGATCAGCACGGCGGCAGCCGCGGCCTATCGGCATTACGAATGGCTTTCCACCACGGTGCTCATCGCCGTTCTCGGCGCGGTCGCCGGAGCACTGTGGCTCGCCATGGAGCTTCGCCGCGTGACCCGCATCGATGCGCAGTGGGACGCCGCGCACCCACCTCGGTCAGAAGACTCGCATGCCCCACGTGTCGGTGATCGCCGTGAGGTCGCGGTCGTTGACTTCGATTGACCGACGGCTCCATAGCCTGCAAGACAACGGCGGCAACAAGCAGAGACGGCTCGCGCCCTGGGAAGGTCGCGGGCGACCATCTACCGCAAGACAAACGACTGCGGCATCGCGTAACACCCCTACGTTTGTCAGCCCAAAAGCATTGGCCCACAAGCATAATGCGAAGCGCCGCGTCCCTCATCATTTGCTCGCATAGGCGGGCGCTTCTCCCCTAATCGCCATTACCGCAATAGCAAACTTGAGTTCTCCCTCGCCGCTCGTGATAGTCGCCAAATCGCCCGGGTGAATCAGTTCGCCGGGTGATGACCACTCATCCCACATCGGTTAATGCTCGCTTGACAGATGGCGATCAGACGGTACGTGGAGCCGGCCATGTTTTTTCGGATCTGCGTTCGGGGCCGCATAAGCGAGCAACGGGTCGCGATGACGGTGGACGACCTGGCTGCGTTGATCACCGCGGAACGCCATCGCGACAAATTGGAGAAACCAGATGAAGCGTCGCCAATTTCAACGACCGCCTGCTGAATACGGCTCCGGCGCCGCGCGAGCACCATGGCTGCCGCATCGAATGCGGGACGCCGCCGCCTTTGCACGGCGTTGGGCGCACCGGATAGGAGATGCCGCGATGGACACCGTCCCGGCGATCGAGGATCAACTTCACGCGCTGCAGCCCATCTGCAGTGCCCAGCGGGTGTCGACCGGCTTTATATGCGGTGCACCGGCGGTGGCGGTCGCCGAGATACACGCCATCGACGGATGCGACCAGATGGGGCTGAGCCCAGATGGCGACCTTGTCGAGACGCTCTGTCAAGCCTGCCTGTCCACTCTGCAATGGGCGATGGCGAGCTACGTGGGAGACAAACGCGAGATGGCGTCGCGATGCGGCGCCCACCCGGTGTGCACCACCTGCGGGCGTGCCACTGGATACCTGCGCAGTGTCTTCGCTGTGCGCCCGATCGGGCCCGAGGGGCTGGCACCATGACCCGACGACTACACATTGCCTTGCTGTTTGTGGCTGTGGTTTCCGGTGATAACGCGGTCCTCATGTTGATCAATGGTCAGCTAATCGATTTCGTCGTCACCGCTGCCGTTTGCGCGGGATCCTCTGTCGCGGCCGGGCTGATCGCCTACGCGGGCAGGCGACGCCGCAAGGCGGTGGCGCGGGGACGAGCGGCCGTCTGGGAGCGCCGTGACCGGCAAGCGGCTGCCGACCAACAGTGCCCGTTATGCGGAGCCGCGCGCCAAAAACCAAGCGACTCACCCAGATTCGTTGACCGGCAGGGCGCGCGCTTATGCGGGGCGTGCGCGCCGGTCCTCAACTAAGAGAGAGCACGATGAGCGCGGCCCGGAAGTATTGACATGAGCGCACCAGCCACCGCGTCGGGTTCACCGCGCCCCGGCCTGAGAGCAATCCACGTGTTCCAACTTGCCGCGCCGATGATCCCCGAAGCCACCCGCTCACTGCGCCAGATCGGCCGTTACATCCGCCAAGCGACCGGATGACCAAGGGACCCTGAGGTTTTCGAAGATGAATTTCGGGGCATTGCCACCAGAAATCAACTCCGGCCGCATGTATTCCGGGCCCGGCTGTGGGTCGATGCTGGTTGCCTCGGCAGCCTGGGACGGGTTGGCCACCGACCTGTATTCCACAGCGGGCTCCTATCAGTCGGTGATCTCGGACCTGACCAGCGCACCATGGCTGGGTCCCGCGTCGGTGGCGATGGCGGCCGCCACCGCACCCTACGTCTGGTGGCTGACGACGACTGCTGCGCTGTGCGAGCAGGCCGCCACCCAGGCCAGCGCCGCCGCAGCGGCCTACGAGGCCGCATTTGCGGATGACGGTGCCCCCACCGGTGGTCGCAGCCAACCGCGCGCGGCTGATGTTGCTGATCGCGACAAACATCCTCGGCCAGAACACCCCGGCAATCGCGGCCACCGAAGCCGAGTACGGCGAAATGTGGGCCCAGGATGCCGGGGCGATGTACGAGTATGCCGCCGCGTCCGCTGCCGCTTCGGCGTTACCGCCGTTCACCCCGCCCCCGCCCACCACAAATCCAGCCGGGGTCGCCGGCCAGGTTGCTGCGGTTGCCCACGCCAGCGCCGAGCCAGCCGGCACAGCCACCCAGACCATCATCTCGACGGGATCGCAGCTGCTCTCTGCAGTACCCAATGCGCTTCAGGGACTTGCACTGCCCTTACCGGCCGCCGCGGCATCAC
The DNA here is from genome assembly GCF_001665835.1 of Mycobacterium colombiense. Lineage (GTDB taxonomy): Bacteria > Actinomycetota > Actinomycetes > Mycobacteriales > Mycobacteriaceae > Mycobacterium > Mycobacterium colombiense_A. The sequence continues at coordinate 189,561 of NZ_LZSX01000088.1, forward strand.
TGCCATCGTGCTCGCAATTGCTGAGCTTACTGAGCCCGGTGAACCTGGCCGTTGCGTCGGGGTCGACGGCCATCACGTCGACGGGCATGGCCGGGTGGTACGCGGGCTTGGGATATGCGGCGCACTACGACCCAGACGGTGCCAGCAAGATGGATGCCATATTGCAACGTTTGGGGGCGGCTCCGGCAGGCTCAGGAACTGGCGCAATAGCGTCATCGGGCTCGGCAGACCTGGGGACAGGCAGCGGTACGGCACCTGTGTCGTCGGCGGGTTTAAGCCGAGCCTCCTCAATCGGCGCGCTGTCGGTGCCCCCGAGTTGGTCCGCAGCCGCCCCGCCGATCAGACGCGCCGCGGTAGCGTGGCCGAACACCCTCCCCGGTGCCGCCCCGACGGTCCTGGCAGCGATCCCGGAAAACCTGCTCAACGAAATGCTTTTGGCGGGTATGGCCGTACGCGGCATCCGCGGCGCTCCCCCTCAGGGCCGGCCCACGATCACCATCACTGTGACGCCGCGCCCGCCGGATAACCACAACGGGCCCTGATGCGCGCCGATCCGCCCCAGTGATGCCGTTGTACTCACCCGGGTGAATCAGCTCGCCGGGTGATGACGACTCACCCCGCGTCGGTGAATGCTGACTCAGCAGCTGGCGAGCGGAGGGCAGATGCAGCCGACAACGTACCGGATGTGCATTCAAGGCCGCGTGACCGAGCGGCTGGGGTACGTATTTGAAGGGATGCGCCTCGAGGCTGGTGCGAACGAAACCGTCTTCACCGGTGAAATCCGCGACCAGTCACAGCTTTACGGACTTCTCGACCGGGTCCGCGATCTAGGCCTCGAGCTCGTCAGCGTACAACCGCAGCCTGCGGCCGACCCGACGACAAAACCCCACATCAGAAAGGACCCGTAATGCAAGCCATCACTGTTTCAGATCGCGACGCCGGTGTCGCCGGCCTGTCGCTGACGGACCTGCCCTACCCCGAGGCGGCCGACAACGATGTCGTCGTGCGGGTACACGCCGCCGGTTTCACACCCGGGGAGCTTGAGTGGCCGCACACTTGGATCGACCGCGCGGGTCATGACCGGACACCAAGCGTGCCCGGCCACGAGCTGTCAGGCGTCGTGGTTGAGTTGGGGTACGGCACCACCCTTTTGAGCGTCGGTCAGCGGGTTTTCGGGCTCGCCGACTGGGCACGCAACGGCTCGCTGGCCGAGTACACCGCTGTGGAAGCCCGTAATCTCGCACCGCTGCCGATGGACATCGACCACACTGTGGCCGCGGCGCTGCCGATCTCTGGATTGGCCGCCTGGCAGGGTCTGTTCGACCACGGCCGCCTCGCCGCCGGACAAACGGTTCTGATCCACGGCGCCGCCGGTGGGGTTGGATCGATCGCGGTGCAGCTCGCTCGCGAGGTCGGTGCGCGCGTCATCGGTACCGGCCGGACCGCAGACCGCGACCGGGCGGGGGAGCTCGGCGTCCACACCTTCCTCGACCTGGAGACCGAAAACCTCGAGGACGCAGGCGAAGTCGACGTCGTGTTTGACGTGATCGGTGGAGACATTCTGGCCCGCTCGGCGGCTCTGGTGCGGGCCGGCGGAACGCTGGTCACCATCGCCGAGCCGCCGAAGACCCTGCCGCGCGATGGGCGGGCAATTTTCTTCCTTGTCGAAGCCGATCGCGCCCAGCTCGCCGACCTCGCCGCGCGAGTACGGGATGGACGCCTCAAGCCGGTGGTGGGTGCCGTGCTGCCGCTCGCCGAAGCTGCCGCTGCGTTCGCTCCCGGCAAGCGCATCCCTGGCAAGACGATCCTGCGCGTCGCCGAAGACTGAAGACGGAAGGCAGCCAAGAATGGCCCTAAGAATGCCACTCACCGCACTGACAGTTGCGGTGATGCTCGCGCCCGCGGCCCACGCTGAGCCGGCACCCGAGAATTCGGATCAAAAACCGGTTGTCCGCCCAGTTTTCAATCAACCTACCAATGTTCCGGGCAAATCACTTGAATCAGTGACCGTCAGCTATCCGCCCGGAGCTAAAAGCGGAGCTCACCACCACGCGAAATCGGCTTTCATCATGGCGTACGTGATCTCCGGAGCGATCCGCAGCCAAGTCGAAGGTGAGCCTGAACGCGTCTATCACGCCGGCGAGACGTGGAGTGAAGCCCCGGGCGCGCACCATACGATCAGTGAAAATGCCAGCGCCACCGAACCCGCTGAATTACTCGCAGTCTTCCTGCTCGATACCGGAGACAGCCCGCTTACCACGGACGACAACGCGCGAAAATGAGCTGCCGCGTCAACGATGAAAAATGTTCGCACCGTTCGACATTCATAGTTTGACGCTCCTATTTCCTGGAGAAGTCCATGCGCACCCCTGATCCGATCCAAGTTGTCCGGATGGCATTGCGGTTCTCGCTGGCGGCGTCCTTTCTGTCCGCTGTTGCCGACCGGTTCGGTTGGTGGGAGCCGTTTGGGCAGGGTAGCTGGGGGAGCATGGCCCGCTTCACCGACTATGCCCACCAGCTGGTTCCGTTTGTTTCTGGATGGTTATTGACCTTCATTGTGTGGGCTGCTACCGCCGCCGAAGCGACCCTGGGGGCCTTGCTGATCGCGGGCTGGCGCCCGAAACTCGTTGGCGCGGCAACTTGCTCGTTGCTCATAATTTTTGGAACCGCGATGGCTGTGTCCCTCGGTATGGAATCACCGCTTAGCTACAACGTCTTCTCTGCGGCAAGCGCAGCCGCGGCCTACGCCATACTCGGCACATCATGGTCCCCACATACCCCTGGCGCCAAACACCACGGGCGCCTTGTCCAGTCGCGAACACAGCTGGACGCACCGATCATCGGGAACGAGGGTAGATGAAAGCTGGTAAAGACTTCGACGTGATCGTCGTAGGTGGCGGTGTGGGTGGAGTGGCCGCAGTGCGGAAGCTTGCGTCCATAGGCCTTTCGGTAGCGCTCGTTGAGGATCGTCTATTCGGTGGAGAGTGTCATTACTGGGGCTGCAACCCGAGCAAAACGCTACTTCGCCCGATCGAGGTGTTCAATCTCGCGAAGGCTGTTCCTGGTGTGCGAGAAGCCATTTCGAAGTCAGAACTGGATGTTGCGGCCGTCTTCGCGAAACGCGACACGATCATCGAGCACCTCTCGGATCAAGACAGAACAGCATCACTGCGGCAAGCCGGTGTAGCAGTGTTTCATGGGTTCGGCCAGTTGAGCGGCCAACGAACAGTGCGCGTGGCCTACACCCTGGGGGATACCACCGAAGCCGTCCTGACCGCACGCCACGCGGTCGTGCTGGCCACCGGCACTCGTCCTAACGTGCCGGAGATACCTGGGTTGGCGCAAGCACGCCCGTGGACCAATCGGGACTTGACGACGATGACAGAGGTGCCACCCCGCGCGCTGGTGGTGGGAGGCGGCCCCGTCGGCGTCGAATTCGCGACCATCCTGAACGGTTTGGGCTCCGCGGTAGCCCTTCTGGTACGTGGCAACACCCTGCTTCCCAACTGCGAACCCGAAGCCCGTGAGCTAGTCGCGCAGTCACTGCGAAGCAAAGGCGTCACGATTCACTTTGAGACAGAGTTGTCGACGGTAGCCCGCCCCGTGGCGGGCGGCCCCGTCACCGCGACTTTCCACCGTCAGACCGTCGAGGTAGACGAAATCGTCCTGGCGGCCGGACGGCGCACCAACACCGACAACATCGGGCTGGAAACCCTTGGCCTGCCAGGCGGCGGGTTCGTTTCTGTGAACGACCATCTACAGGCGGTCGGCGTCGCGGGCGGCTGGCTCTACGCGCTGGGAGATACCACCGGGCGTGCTCGGCTGTCTCATATCTCCACCTACCACGGCCGTGTCGTGGCGGACATCATCGCGGCCCGAGCCGCAGGGCGAGAACTGTCCGAGGACGAGTTGATCGCGCGTGATGCCGGCAGTCTTGCCCAGGTTATCTTCACTGAGCCTCAAGTGGCCTGGGCGGGGCGCACGGAAAGTCAGGCTCGAGCAGAAGGGTTCGTGGTACGGACGCGAACCGCCCGTTACCCCGGCACACTGTCATTTCTGTCCCTTTTCAGGGATGGCTTCCAAGGGTGGGCGAAGCTGGTCATCAACGCCGAGACCAACACATTGCTCGGAGCGACGTTCGTCGGCCCGGAGTTCTCGGAACTAATTCAAGCAGCCACCCTGGCTATCGTCGCGAAGGTCCCGGTCAGTCTGCTACGCCATGCTGTCGCGCCGCATCCGACGGTTAATCAGGTCTGGGATCTGCTGGTCGCCCAAGAGTCCGACCATGCCCCGTTACTGAAAAACGGGACGCAGAAAGCACAGAAGAGCGCTTAAGCGAATCGCCTTACCCATCAAACCCGTTAGACCTCGATCCTTGAGAGGAACCACAATGACCTACGACTGGCCGGTCGTCTCCCTGTGACCATGCTGGTAGCGGGGGTCCGCACGCTCGGCGGCAAAGTGGAGATGCTCGACGTGGCCGACCCGCGACCGTTGGCAGCGGACGAGGTCCTCATCGACGTTCGGAGCGCTGGGATTGGCAACTGGGACAACATCATTCGTTACGGTGGCTGGGACGTTGGCACGAGGCCGCCGCTGGCGCTCGGCGTCGAGGCTGCCGGAGTCATCAAGGCCGTTGGTAACCGTCCGAGCGGATTCAGTGTGGGCGATGAGGTGCTGTGCCACCCGGTGCCGCTGCGCGACCAAGGCACGTGGGCACCGTTTCTGATCGCACCCGTGGGATCGCTCGCCCACAAGCCGCCCGCGATTCCGTGGGAGACCGCAGCGATCTTTCCGGTGCCGGCGTTGACCGCCGAGCAGGTGGTCGGCGAGGCGTTGGCCCTTCACGGTGGCGAAACGTTGCTCGTTCATGGCGCGGGCGGAATCACCGGCGGGCTCATTGTCCAGCTGGCCGCCCTGCGTGGTGCCGATGTGCTCGCCACCGCCGGCCCGCGCAGCGCCGACCGAGTCCGCGGGCATGGCGCCCGCGAAGTAATCGACTATGGCGATCGCCTGTGGCCACAGCACGCAAAGGCGTTGGCACAAGGCCCTATCGACGCCGTCGCCAACGCGGCCCCCGGAGGCGCTGCTGCGGCGATGACCGCGCTTGCGGACGGCGGCCGACTGGCCACCATCACCCCCGACCCGCCCGCACCCACCCGCGGCATCAACGTAACCGCGGTCTACGTCCGTTCCGACGGCGCTCAACTCGACCGCCTGACCGCGCTACTCGCCTCCCGCCGGCTGAGCATGCCGACCCCGCGCTCCTGCGGCCTGGATCAGGCCGCCTCCGCCCTCGCGCACGTCGTCGCAGGCTACGAGTCCAACGGGGTGGTCATCACGAAAGACATATAACGAAGCTCGCCATCACACGCCGAAAAAATCTCCCACCACCAAGGAGTCTCGAGATGACCACCATGACCCGGATCCGTACCGGAGTGGCCGATCACATCGGCAAATACGCCGACGCTGTCGTCGTATCCGGCGGCGGCACACAGATTTTCGTTTCCGGAACGCCCGGGGTACGCGAAGACGGCACCCTGCCCGAGGACTTCACCGACGAAGCCCGGCAGTGCTGGGCCAATGTCGAAAACGCGCTCGGCAAGGCAGGCGCCAAGCTCACCGACATTGTCTACATGCGCCAATGGGTCACCAGCCGTGACAATGCGTCCGCCTACCTGGCGGTGAGCAAAGAGATCATCCGCCACGAACCCGCCGCCATGTTCAGCATCATCGACGGGCTGGTGTGGCCCAACATCCGCGTGGAAGTCGAAGTCACCGCCATCCTGCGGTCATGAGCGAGTACCCCATCGTCGACTTGTCCACCGACGCGCTGCTGACCACGACGCGCTCGGTGCGCAAACGTCTCGATCTGACCAAACCTGTTCCCATCGGCCTGATCCGGGAATGCCTGGAGATCGCGGTGCAGGCACCGACGTCGGCCAATGTGCAGAACTGGAGCTTCATCGTCGTCACCGATGCCGAACAGCGTCGCGCGATTGGTGATGTGTACCGCCGCACATGGGACTTGATTGTCGCGTCCCCTTTCGCGGTCGCTGATCGGTTCAAGAACGACCCCGCGCGCAATCGCGAGCAGCGCAAAGTGTCCGACAGTGCGGCGTATCTCGCCGAGCACTTTTGCGAGGTTCCCGTGTTGATGATCCCGTGCGTCGAGGTCATCGACGGTGACGGCAGGCTGACGGCCGAAAACGCCAACCAGTATTGGAGTTCGGTCATGCCCGCCACTTGGAGCTACATGCTCGCCGCGCGCTCTCGGGGCTTGGGAACCACGTGGACCGGGGTGACCATAATGGCCGACGACGAGATGCGGGCCATCCTCGGGCTGCCCGACAACGTCTATCACGCCACGACCATCCCCACCGCGTACTACACCGGCACGACCTTCCGCCGTGCCAAACGGATTCCGCTCGACGACGTGCTGCATTTCGACCGATGGTGAGCCGCAACAGGTTTAGTGCCCAGTCATCATCACGCGCGCAACGGCGCCGGCAGTGACATTGCGCGACGCGGCACCGACCAGCCGTGCGATGGTGGTCGCGGTGATGGTGTCGATGGTCGCGTTCCTCGACTCCACCGTGATCAACCTGGCTTTGCCGGCCACCGAGCACGACCTTGGCGGCGGCCTGGCGTTGCAACAATGGATCGTCGACGGCTACCTGTTGGCGATGGCCGCCGCGATTCTGCCCGGCGGGTCGATCTCGGATCTGTTCGGACGCGTCCCGGTGATGCGGTTCGGGCTGTTGGCTTTCGGGGCGGGGTCGGTTCTGGCGGCGGTCGCCGCCTCACCCGCGATGCTGATCGCCGGGCGCCTCATCCAGGGCGTGGGTGCTGCCTTCCTCGTGCCGGGCTCGCTGGCGCTGATCAACACGGTGTTCGACAAAGCGCACCAGTCCGCGGCGATCGGCGTCTGGACCGGGTGGACAGGAACCGCCTTCGCGCTGGGCCCCCTGCTGGGCGGATTGTGTGTCGATTTCCTCGGCTGGCGTTGGATTTTCGTGCTGTCGGCCATCCCCATGGCGGTCGGGTATGCGCTGACGTTCTGGCTGTGCCCGACGTCGGGGCGGGTCGAAGGAGCCCGCGTCGATACCGCCGGGGCGGGTCTGTCGGCGGTCGGGCTGGCCGCGACCGTGTACGCGTTGATCGAATCGCAACGCGACGGCTGGACCGACCCGATGGTCATCACACCGTTGGTGATCGGGATGGCCGCACTGGCCGCCTTCGTGAGCTGGCAGTGCCGCAGCAGGCGCCCGATGATACCGTTGCCGCTGTTCACATTTCGCAACTTTGCCGCCGCGAATCTGGTCACCGCGTTCGTCTACGGCGCGTTGACTCTGGCATCGCTGGCCATCGCCCTCTACACCCAAGAAGTCGGCGGCTACTCAGCCACCGCGGCCGGACTGGCCACCCTCCCGATCCCGGCGCTGTCATTCGTGTTCGCCCGTCACGTCGGCCGCATCGCCGCACGCGTGGGACCGCGCGCGTTCCTGATCGCCGGCCCCGCCATAGCGGGGATCGGGCTGCTGCTGATCCGCCCGAAACCCAATGGATTCCACGCGATCACCGACCTGATTCCCGGGATGACCGTGCTGGCCATCGGGCTGGTCGCGACTATCACACCGCTGATATCGGTGGCGTTGGCCTCGGTCCCAACCGAACACAGCGGCCTGGCGTCGGCCATCAACAACGCCGTCTCACGACTCGCCGCGCTGATGTCGATCGGGTCGATCGGCCTGATCAGCGTTGGCACGGTGAGCGCCACCGGATTCGCCCACGTGTTAGAGGTCAGCGCCGCACTATTCGCCCTGGGCGCATTGTGCGCCGCGCTGTTGATAACCAATCCGCCTGCCGGGTGCCAACCTGTGCCGTGCGACATCGCGGCGTTGTGCCGTGACCGGCCCGGTGTGCAACCGGCCCTGGCCAGCAGCCCTTCGGCCGCAACCGAATCCGTCCCTCCGCAGTAGTCGTTTACGCGATCGCCGAAAGGTAATAGTGAGAAACACTGTAACCGAGGGGTTTGACGGCCGCGAGCTGGAGATGGTGGACAAGATGCTGATGCAGCGCCGCTCTGGCGACCACCCCGGGAATCAACTCGACCGCTATGGCGTTCGGCTAGCCGTGGCGCACTCGAAGAGATGCCTTAATATCAGCCCATCGAGCATTCCTGATCGGGGGGCACGGTGTTGACGCTTCTCAAGCGGGCATGGGTTCCGCTGGTCGTGACAGTGGCGCTGATCATCGGCGGCGTGGCAGTGCTCCGACTCAATGGCGTCTTCCCGGGACCTGGCCTGCCCAAGCCCGATCCCCGGGACGCGACCCCGCCGTATGCGGCCAAGACCGCCATCTACGAAATCCTGGGACCGCCCGGGACGACCGGCGTTGTCAACTGGATGGACGCGGACTCACTACCGCAGAAGGCCAGCTTCACCACATTGCCGTGGTCGAAGACGATCGTCGCCCAGATGCCCGGCATCTTCGCCTACGTCGTCGCCCAAGGTGACAGTCCTTCCATCGGCTGCCGCATCACCGTCGACGGCAAATTGGTCGATCAACAGCAGGCCAACACCCGGGACGCGCAGGTTTCCTGCTTGGACAAGTCCGCGTGACCGACGACACGAGCGACACCGACAGAATCCCCGTCGCGCAACCCACCACTGTTGAGCACAAACCGCGTCTAGCCCGCACAATCCGCGTTTTGGCGCTGCCGATCATCGCGGTCTGGCTGCTGATCGCAGTCGGCGTCAACGTCTTCGTCCCACAGTTGGAGAAGGTTGCCGAGGAGGTCTCGGTGCCGCTCTCGCCATCCGACGCGCCGTCGGTGACCGGGATGAAGCACATCGGAGAGAAATTCAAGGAGTACGACTCCGACAACCTCGTCCTGGTGACCCTGGTCGGTGACAAACCTCTCGGCGAGGACGCTCACCGGTTCTACGACGATCTGGTCACGAAGCTGCAGCAGGACCACGAACACGTCGAGCATGCGCTGAATTTCTGGGGGCAGCGATTCACGGCCTCCGGTGTCGAGAGCTACGACCACAAGGCCGCCTATGTCCAGGTCAACCTGCGCGGTGACCAGGGCGGAGCCATCGGCGACAAATCGGTGGCCGCGGTTCGCCAAATAGTCGCGGATTCGAAGCCGCCGGCGGGGGTGAAGGCCTACGTCGCCGGTCAGGGAGCCCTGACGGCCGACACGATCGTTGTCGGCGACGCGAGCCTGGCCAAGATGACGATCATCACCATCATCATCATCGCGATCATGCTGATGTTCGTCTATCGATCCATCGGCACGGTGTTGCTGACGATGGTCATCCTGTTCGTCGGACTGGCCACCGGCCGCGGGGTGGTAGCGCTGCTGGGCGAGACCGGCATCATGGGGCTGTCGACCTTCGCCGTCAACTTGCTGACGGCACTGGCCATCGCGGCGGGTACCGATTACGCGATATTCATGGTGGGCCGCTACCAGGAGGGCCGCGAACGGGGGCTGGATCGGGAAGCCGCCTACTACGACACGTTCGCCGGGGTCACCAAAGTGGTGCTGGGTTCGGGTTTGACGATCGTCGGGGCATTGGCGTGTCTGAAATTCACCCGGCTGCCGTACTTCAGTTCGCTGGCGTTTCCGTGCGCAGTGGGTCTGCTGGTGGTGGTGGCCGCCGGGGTCACGCTGACGCCGGCGCTGATCGCCTTCGCAAGCGGCTTCGGCCTGTTCGACCCGAAGCGCGAGTTCAACTACACCCGGTGGCGCCGCTTGGCGACGGCCATCGTGCGGTGGCCGGCGCCCATCCTCGCCACCTCCGTCATCCTGGCGATCGTCGGCGCAATTGGCTTGATGGGCTTCACTCCGCGCTACAACGACCTGTACTACCTGCCGCAGAGTGCTTCATCAGTGAAGGCGTACACCGCGGCCGATCAACACTTCACCCAGGCCCGATTGAACCCGGACCTACTGATGATCGAATCGGACCACGATCTGCGCAATCCCAGGGACATGCTGGTCCTGGACAAGATTGCCGGCGCCATTTTCCGGGTGCCCGGCATCGAACGGGTGCAGAGCATCACCAGACCTCTCGGTCCGCCGATTCAAGACGGATCCATTCCGTTCCAGCTCAGTGTGCAAAGCGCGCCGATCCGCAGCAACCTGAACTACCTGAAGGACCGCGTCGGCGACATCAAGAAGATCACCGGTTTCCTCGACACTCAGATCGCACTGTTGGAGCGCCAGTACGCGGTGACCCAGAAGCTCGCGAACGCCGCGGACGACAGCTCGAAAACCACGGGGGAGACGGCGGCTATCACGGACGAGATTCGAGACCACATCGCGGATTTCGACGACTTCTGGCGACCGATTCGCAGTTACTTCTACTGGGAGAAGCACTGCTACGACATCCCGATCTGCTGGTCGCTACGAAGCCTGTTCGACGCCCTGGACGGGTTCGATCAGCTGGCCGAAAAGTTCCACGCCCTCACTAGCGACCTCACCAACACGGCTGCGGCCACGCGCGAATTGCTGGCAATTATTCCCGAGAATATCGCTGTCTCGAAGTCGATCCGGGATACGACGCTGACCATCTACAGCTCGTTCGACAGTCTGATCGATCAGTTCGACCGGCTAACCGACACGAACGCCGTGATGGGCAAGTCCTTCAACGACTCTCAGGTGGAGAGCCTCTTTTACCTGCCACCCGAGATCTTCCAGAACCCAGACTTTTTGCTGGGGTTGAGCTTGATGGTGTCGCCGGACGGCAAGGCCGCTCGCTTCATCATCACTCACGCAGTGGATCCGGCGACCACAAAGGGAATCGCGTCCGTCGATCAGGAGCGTCAAGCGGCCAAGGAGGCCTTGAAACTCACCTCACTGGAAAATGCCGACATCTACCTCGGCGGTACGGCCGCGACGTTTTACGACATCGCCAACGGCGCGAAGTATGACCTGATGATCGCCGGGGTGGCCTCGATCGTGCTCATCTTCATCATCATGGTGATCGTCACCCGCGCGTTGGTCGCAGCGGGTGTCATCGTCGGCACCATCGTGATGTCGCTGGGGGCAGCATTCGGGTTCTCGACACTGATCTGGCAGCACCTTGGGAATTTCCAGCTGCACTGGGTGGCAACAGAATTCGCGTTGATTGTGCTCTTGGCCGTCGGGTCCGATTACAACCTCATGTTGGTGTCCCGAATCGAGGAGGAGATCGGAGCCGGCCTGAAAACGGGACTCATCCGCGGCATGGGCGTGACAGGCCCGGTGGTGACTGCCGCCGGTGTGGTGTTCGCCGTCACCATGGCCACGATGATCACCAGCGATCTCCGGGCGATCGGCCAATTCGGCACGACGATCGGCATCGGCCTGTTGTTCGACACCTTTGTCGTCCGATCGCTCATCACGCCGTCGATCATGACGGTGATGGGACGCTGGTTCTGGTGGCCGAAGCGGGTACGCGTCCGCCCGGCCAGCCAGATGCTTCGGTCGGTGGGGCCGCGTCCGTTGGTTCGTGCCCTCTTGTACCACCCGCGGCACGGGGTCCCGTCGGATCCGCAGACGTAGCATCAGCCGCGTCGCCGATTGCGGATTGTGTCGGCTAACGCGCCGCCTTGGCGGCGTCGCGCCGAGCCTTCTCCTTCGCGTGGGCCGAGCAGCAATGCCCCATATCGCAATGGAACCGGTCACTACAATCATGCGAACAATAGACTGATGCGGCCGGAAGCCATTCCGGATCGGACAGCTCGCGCGGCCGGTCGTTCGGATCGAACGTATGGCCGCAATGTACGCAGACCTTGGTCTTGGCCATACCGCTCAGGGTACGCGCTTTAGCCCTAATTCGAAGCTGTTTCAGATCGAGGCAAACAAACTAGTTTCGCAAAGCAAATGGCGTGCAATTGAAGGTAACCACCGCATTTACGCGAACGAAATTAACTATCTTCACCGCCCTATTCATTCACGCTTCGCCGCACGGCGGCGCATTACTCACCCGGGTGAATGGGTGGTTGGGGTGATGACAGCTCACCCGGGCCGGCCGCAGTCTCAGTACGAGCACGGCCCGGCGCGATTGTCACTCCGGGGCGTCCCAGCAGAGGGCGTTACGCGTCGTCGAAACGAAGAGCGGCGTCCACTCATAGCCGTCAGGAGAACCAGGAAGGGACCCCGAGTATGCATTTTGATGGCAAGAAGGTCATTGTTGTCGGCGGTAGTGCCGGCATGGGCCGGCAGGTCGCGATCGACATCGTCGGTCACGGCGGTAGCGCGGTGATCGTCGGACACTCGAAAGCGCGCGTCGACGACACCGTCGCCGACCTGACGAGCCACGGCGAAGCCTGGGGCATCGCCGCCGACCTGACGGACCGCGCGACGGTCGCCGACGCGCAGCGCGCGCTTTCGGAGAATCACAGCGATGCGACGCTGCTGGTGAACGCGGCCGGATTCTTCATCCCGAAGCTGTTTCTCGCCTACGACTCGCAGGACTACGACTCCTACATGGAGCTCAACTTTGCGCTGTTCTTCCTGACGCAGACCGTCGTTGCGGGGATGATCGCCCGCGGCGAGGGCGGGTCCATCGTCAACATCGGCAGCATGTGGGCGCATCAGGCGATCGGCGTTACCCCGTCGACCGGGCACTCGATGCAAAAAGCCGGGCTGCATGCGCTCACCCATAACCTGGCCATCGAGCTGGCCGGGCACCAGATCCGCGTCAACGCCGTAGCACCGGCCGCCGTCAAGACGCCCGCTCTCGAGCGGTGGGTCCCGAAGGACGAGATCGACTCCACCCTGGACACTTTCGCGCCGATTCATCCCCTGGGGCGAGTCGGCACCCCCGCCGACGTATCCAACGCCATCAGCTATCTGCTCTCCGACGCGGCCAGCTGGGTCACCGGCGCGATTCTCAATGTCGACGGCGGCATCATGGCTGGTCGCAACTAACCCGATGGAGTTCCTGGGGGCGTTAGGAAGCCAGTCTGAAACCCTCTGGCGCGCAGGACAATTGACTATACCCTCAAAATCTAGTGTTCTTTGAAAATAGAAGCAGTCGAGGAGAGATTGCAGTGACAATCGATATATTGAGGCCAGGCGGCCCGCCGGCCAAGTCTGTCGGCCGCACCGAAGGCAAGTCCGTGTTCAATGGGACGGTCGGTGTCCGCCACATCCTGGATAAGTTTCAGGCGGAAGGGCGTTTCTCAGTGCTCGAGCATCCAATGTCACCCCGAGCGCTGGCCGCACCACTTCATCGCCACCACAATGAAGATGAGTACAGCTGGATCATCGAGGGACGCGTAGGCGCTTTGCTTGGCGACGAGGTGCTCTACGGCGGACCAGCCGACTTCATTTTCAAGCCACGAGGCCAATGGCATACATTCTGGAACGCGGGCGATGAGCCGGCCCGCATCCTGGAGATTATTTCCCCCGCAGGATTTGAGCAGTTCTTCGACGAACTTTCTGACCTCGGCGGCATAGACAAGATATCGACAGAGACGCTAGACGAACTCTGTGCGCGGTACGAGCTGGAGATGGACGTCGACAGCGTCCCAGAACTATGCAAACGGTTCGACTTGAAATTCCCCGGTGAACCTATTTGATAATGAACCGCGGGGTCTGAAATCCCTGTATCCCCAAGCAAAGTCGGCGGGAAGGCCAGCCGTGCGCCAGCGAAACATCAAGGAGGACAACCATGGACGGCGATTACGACGACCCGGGGCCCGATAACACCCTGGGTCCCAGCGAATCTCTGGACTCCGACGAGGTGCGCAACGACGATGGTGACATCGTGGTCGACGCACCATTGCGCTGGATCTCGCCTAAGGAAAATCTGACGCTGGATAAGCGCCTAGCCGCTGAGGAGCCCGAGTTCGACTACACCGAGGAACCGCCGCTAAGGCCCCGGCGCCACCGCGGTCAGATCAGTGGCAGCCCACACGACGGCCCATCGTTCTACGGTGTGGCGCGCGAAGAGTTTGACCAGGACGACGAGGACGTCGGCTGACCGCTAGCCCAGGTCCCGTGCGCCAGTTGGTGATCAAGGCATCACTCTCCAGGATGATTCCGAACACAATTCGCTGCTGACTGGATTGACAGGCAGTCACCGACGAGCGAGGCCGGGCAACAGCATGAGGACGCGGCTGCACGAGCTTGATGTGCGCCGAGTTGCCGCCTGTGATGACATGGAAGGGATTTTTGACTGTGAGTGAATCACCAACGCCGATGGGCAGTATCGAACGCAGTGCTCAACATGGACTGCTGACAATCATCACCGACAACACCCAAGAAGGGCGGTTCGAGGCCACCGTAGACGACCAGGTGATTCGTCGGCAGCCCTACCGCCGCTACCGCGGCCACATCGTGTTGATGGCCACCGAAGTCGATACGCAATGGCGTGATCGGGGTGTCTCCTCAGCGATGATCAGTGGTGTGCTCACACTGATCCGCAGGGCGGGGCACACGGTTATTCCGCGGTGCAAGATCACGGGTGACTACATCCTGCGCCATCCTGAATACCGGGATCTGGTGACGGACCAATATCAGGGATTGCTCCGCCCGGTGTCGCGGCCCGCTGCGCCCGACAGCACCTAACCGGGCTGCGCCGGGCGCGAGGGATCGTTGCAGGAATTAGATCGGCGGCGGAAGGCACGAAACCGAAGTGACCAGTTGAACGCAACTTTGAAAGGTTCATCATGAAGATCGTAGTCATCGGCGGTCGCGGGCTGATCGGCTCGAAAGTCGCGTCCAAGCTCAGCGCGCAGGGCCACGACGTCGTCATCGCCTCACGTCGATCAGGTGTCGATTCGTTCACCGGTGAAGGCCTTGCCAGCGCGCTCGCCGGTGCGGATGTCCTGGTCGACGTCGCGGATTCGCCAGAGTTCGACGATGAACCTGTGATGCGCTTCTTCACCACCACGACCACGAATCTCCTTGCAGCTGAACGGGAAGCCGGAGTCGAACACCATGTGGCGTTGTCGGTGGTGGGTGCGCAGGTCATGCCAGATAGCGGCTACAACACCGCGAAAGCGGCCCAGGAGAACCTGATCAGGGAATCGGGCCGGCCTTATTCGATCGTGCGAGCGACTCCCTTCTTCGAATTCGCGGTTGGTTTGGCCGATTCCGCGACGGAGGGAGACATTGTCAGGTTGCCGCACGCGTTGTTTCGTCCTATCGCCGCCGACGATGTCGCCACCGCCGTGGCCCGCGCCGCTGTCGGGCGTCCAACCAACGCAGTGACGGAGATCGCTGGACCCGAGGTAATGAGGATGGACGACTTTGTCCGTAGGGGCCTTGCCGCCGATGGTGATCGACGTCGGGTCGTGACCGACGCCCGGGCGCCATACTTCGGTGCGGTGATCGACGATCGCACCCTCGCGCCCGACGAGAACGCCACCATCTTCACTACTCGATACTCCGACTGGATCGACGCGCGCCGCAGTTAAGGAGGCTGAACCGTTGAATACGACTGACTCGGAACCGAAATCAACCATGACCGTGTTGCAGGAAGTGCCGTCACCGTTGATTCCACAAGACGCCCATGTGATGACGGTTCTCATCAAACATCCACCGGGCGCTCCCGGTTACCCACCACATCGCCTTCCCGGCGGTCCGGGATTCGGTTACATGATTGACGGTGAGATGTTGCTCGAGCTCGAGGGTGAAGCGCCACGCGTCCTCCGGGCTGGAGACGCGTTCTGGGGACCCGGCGGCGACGTGATCCACTATCGGGACGCCAACAACCGCACAGACATTCCGTGCAGCTTCGTCCTCACGTTGGTGTGCGTGCCAGGGCAACCGATGCTCGAACGGGTTACCGACGAGGAGCTTGAGGAGCGAAAGGGACTGCGCGTCACCAGCTGACTGGCTCGGGCATCCGATCAGCAGCCGACGAAGCTGCCACCTGCGGGGCAGCTGGGGATGCTGACAATAGGAACGCAACTCGACGTCGTCGTTGAGACGGCGAACGCGAACACCAGCGCTAACAGGACCTTCTTCCCCCTGGTCATAGCTGGGGAGTGTACGTCCAGGGCCGAAATCGCCGTGGCGATTTCCGCAAATCAGCCCCCGGTTAATCGCCAGGGGCTTCGTGGTTGTCTCGGTCTGCCAAGGGGATCGGTCCGCGACTAGGAAGCGTCGCGCAGGCGGGTCTCCACGTCCTTGATTCCCTGGCGCAGGTGTTCGGCCAAGGACCATTCCTCACCGCTATGGGCATCGCGTAACGCCATGTCTACTGCCGATTTGGCCTCCGAGAGGTGTCCCCGTCGTTCCTCTCCCTGAGCGGTGATGGCATGAAGGACGGCCTTCACGGCCTCCTGGCAGGCGTTGGCGAAACCGCTGAAATGTGTGACCGACATGCTGACCCCTTTTTTGCGCGTGTTCAGCGAAATGCCCGCTGTTGCGGGACTACAAACATTCCGGCGATTCGAGTCCCGGCCGGCTCCGCCGACGAGCGCCTCAGGGGAGCAGGGGTCAGTTGCCGGCCTCGATTGACGCGACTCTTGCCGCCGCGTCGGGACCGCAGAAGCGCTGGAGGTCCACTCCGCCCCCGCCGAGTAGGTCGTCAATGCGGCGCTTGAGGGCGCCCGACGAAAGGTGGGTGTACAGGTTTGCACCCGGGCAAGAGGTTTGGGCCAGATCCCGATGGCCCGCCAGCGTGCCGGTCGAAATGTGAAAATTCTGAGCCGCCCATGCGAACGCGCGAGCTGCTCCCTGGAGCTGGGCCTCCGGCACCGCCTCTTGATCGAAGTCTCCTTCGCAGAGGACCAGGAAATGGCCCGTCGTGTCGTAGTCCGTCGCGGTATCGCCCGCGATCTCGGTGCTGCGCAGTTCGTAGATGTTGCCATTGCGGTCGACGCCGACGTGATAGGCGATGTCGATCCAACCGTGCTGGTCCTGGTGATATCGCTGATCTTGGCGGAGATGGCTTGGGGCATTGCGGTTTTCGCCGAGGACGACGGCCTCATGGTGGAGAGTCATCCGGGTGATGGTGTGGCGCTTCCCCCCGGAGCGGGCCGGTCGCGCGCCCCACGCGTCCCGGCATAGCAACAGTGCCGAATCCGCAGCGGTCAGGCTTGCACCGATTGTCGACGTCGGGGGAGGAGCCGGAGCCAAAGGTGGCTTCGGGCGGGTCTCAGAGGTCGTCTCAGATGTCGCACTCGAACAGCCGCCGACCAGGGACGCCACGCCGGCGCTGCCGGCCACCATCAGCAGCTGACGGCGGCTGACAGGAGCTGGCCGGCCGCACGCTGGCTCACACACGGTCCTCACGATACGGGCGTGACGCACGCCCGTGGGACGCCTTCATTCATGTCCCGCCGAGGGCGTCCCGCACGCGTCCACGCGCCCGGTCGAGCCGGGCGGCGGCCTCGGTCGTGTCGACGCCCTTCAGCAGCGCCACGATCGCCGTCTTGGCGTGACCGCCCGCGGCGGCGAGCGCGGCGGTCGCGGTCTCCTCGTCGACGCCGGCCGCGTCGCGGACGATCCGCACCGCCCGGCGGCGCACCTTCGCATTGGTCGCGCGCACGTCGACCATCCGCGGTCCGTACGCCTTGCCGAGTGCGATCATCACGCTCGTCGAGAGCGCGTTGAGCACCACCTTCTGGGCCGTGCCCGCGGTCAGCCGCGTCGAGCCGGCGAGCACCTCGGGCCCGGTCAGCAGCTCGATCAACACGTCGGCGGACGCCTCGCTGCCCGGGTTGTTGACGATCGCGACGGTCAGGGCACCAGCCGCGCGCGCGTGCTCGAGCGCCCCGAGCACATACGGGGTGCGGCCCGACGCCGTGATCCCGACAAGCGCGTCGGCGGCGGTGAGGTCGGCGAGATCGGCGTGATCGAACGCGTCTTCGGCGCCCTCGATCGCCTCGGTCAGCGCCGCCGGTCCACCGGCGATCACGCCACGCACCAGGTCGGTGCCGAACGTCGGCGCGCATTCCGCCGCGTCAAGCACCCCGAGCCGCCCAGGTGTCCCGGCTCCGGCGTAGACCAGGCGGCCGCCGCGCTCGAGCCGCGCGGCGATCGCCTCGGCCGCCGCCGCGATCCGCGGGACCGCCGTGGCCACCGCGCCGTGCGCTTCGGCTTCGGCTGCGACGAGCAGCGCGACGACCTCGGCGATGGGGCGCGCGTCGAGATCGTAGAGGTCTGGCCGAACCGCCTCGGTGGCGAGCGCATCGAGCCCTTGTGGAACAACGGCTTTCGCATCCTCGTGCACGCGAATCACATACGGCTCGTGGATTGCCCGTAGTTGCAGCGCGCCGTCGAGCGCATCGCCGGCGGCCGGGATGAGATCCAGCTGCGCGCGCAGCGCCTGGACTCCCGCTAGTCCGCCGACCATCGCCACCGGGCCATCCCCGGCCGCGCGGGCGGTCGCGGCGAGCGCCTCGGCGGCGGCGCCGATGATCGCCAGCGCCGCGGCGTCACCCTGCGCGGCCAGGACGTCGGGCGCGAACGACGCGAGTGCGGCTGCACCGGTGAGCTGCGCGGGCCAGGTCTTCGGGACGCCGAAGCGGGCGCGGGCGGCCTCGAGCAGCGTGGTGGACGGTCCGCGGCCGTCGTGAGCGCGCAACGCCGCGCGCAGCCCGGCGGCGCCGATCCACGCGCCGCCGCCCTCGTCGCCCAGCCAAGGGCCCCAACCGTCGGCCGTGCGCAGCGCGCCGTTCGCGTCGATGGCGAGCGCCACGACGCCGGTGCCCACGATCAGCACGACGCCCGGCTCACCGTTCAGCGCGCCCGCGTGCGCGATCACCGCGTCACTCGTCACGGCGACGCGTTGCGCCCGAAGCGATTTCAGCAACGCGTCGGCCAGCGAGCGCGTTGCGTCCGGCGCCGCGAGCGCCCCCGCAGCGCCCACGATCACCTCGTCGACCGGGCCGAGCTCGCGTGCAACTGCCAGAATCGCCGCCTCCGCGGCCCGTACGCCGCCGGGCGCCGCGAGCCCCGGCGCGCCCGCGCCCTCGGCCCTGCGGCCACCTGCCGCGGCCCGGCAGGAGGTCTTACCGAGGTCGACTGCGAGGATCACCGCAGCTTCTGCGCGAATTCGATGATGTTGCCGTCCGGGTCGGCGATGTGCAGCGTCCGTTCGTGCCATGGCCGATCCACCGGTCCGCTGAGAATCTCGACACCGAGCCCACGCAACCGTTCCGCTTCCGCGTCGACGTCGTCGATCAGGAAGCCGATCTCACCGCAGGGCGGGTTGCCGCCCTCGCGACCGATGAGCTCCGGCAGCTTCGAGCGTTCGAAGAGCGAGAACTTCGTGTTCTCCATTTCGAACTCGACATAGCCGTCGCCCTCGATGCGCACCCGAAGACCGATCACGTCGCGGTAAAACGCCACCGATCCGCGCAGCGACTCGACATAGTGAATGACGTAGTCCACACGACGCATGAGGGCACCGTAGCGGTTTCCGCTATGAGCGGTCCCCCGCCCTCTTGCGGCCACTGGCTACCTTGCGCGGTGCGACACGAGGTGTGCGCGCTACGGACGGCTGACAGGTGCGACTACGGATCGCCGAGCGGGATAGGCGCAGGACAGCCGTGTCTAGCTGGGAGCTGCAGGAAGCGATGTACGAGGGCGATCGCTATGCTGCCTTCACCGACCGATGCCGCGACGCGCTTCACTGATCCCGAGCGAATATCGCCGACTGCGAAAATCCCGGGGGCGCTCGTTTCCAGAGCGAACGGCTCACGATCGACGTTCCACTGTCCCGCTTGCATCGCTGCGGTCCCTGTCAATACGAATCCGTGCTCGTCGCGCGATATCTCGGAGGGCAGCCAATCTGTCGTCGCTTCGGCGCCGATGAGCACGAAGAGCACGCTTGCGTCCCGCCGAGATGAGATACCCGCCCTTCGATCGATCACCTCGATCGCCTTGAGTTCTTCGTCTCCGTGCACGGCGACGACCTCGGATCGCGTCTCCACCCGGATGTTCGCCTTTGTCGCAATCTGCTGGATGAGGTAGTGAGACATGCTCTCGGCGAGCGACTCGCCCCGCACGAGGAGCGTGACCGATCGGGCGTGGTTGCTGAGGAAGACGGCGGCTTGGCCGGCCGAATTACCCGCACCAATCAAATACACATCGTTGCCCTGCGCCAGGCCCGCGTCGCTACGCGCCGCGCCGTAGTAGACACCGGAGCCGACGAATCGATCGATCGAATCGACCCGGAGTCGTCGCCACTCCACACCCGTCGCAAGCACGATCGACCTCGTTCGGAGAACATCGCCGCCATCCAGCGTGACGGTCATGTCGGTGGGGTCGATGTCTTCCACCTGACGGGTCACGACGATCTCGGCACCCAACCGTTTCGCCTGCTGCAGCGTCCGCGCTGCGAGGTCGTCACCGGAGATACCGAACGGGAAGCCTGTGTAATTCTCGATCCGGGTTGAGGTGCCGGCTTGCCCGCCGGGAGCGAAGGATTCGATCAGGCCCGTCTGCAGACCCTCGGAGGAGCCGTTGACCGCCGCCGTCAGACCCGCCGGGCCGCCGCCTACGATCACCACGTCGTAATGCGACCGGTTTGGCTCGACCGTCAGTCCAGCGGCCTTCGCAACCGCGCGCATCGTCGGGGTAGTCAGTCGCGTGCCGTCGCGCAGCATCACCGTCGGACAGGCGGAGGGATTGCCTCCGGCGCGTGCGAGCGCTGCAGGATCGTCCGGGCCTAGGCGTTCGAAAGGAATCTGGTTGCGGTGGAGAAAGACGCCACAGGCGTGCACTCCGGGGTCGACGCGCGGGCCGATCACGAACATCGCTGGCTCGCGCGGGTGCGCGGTGGCCCTTTTGAGCATCTCCATGCGCTCCAACGCGGCGGCACCGACCGTTTCGGAAATTTGGGGGGCCATGGCGGCGAGCGTGTGAAACACCTCGACCGTCAATTTCACTACCCGCGACGGCTCGACGGCTCGCATGCTGGCGGGCAACGGCGTACCGAGTGTCATCGGAATCTCGCCTCCGACTTCGCCCGGAAGCCGTTCGCCGATCACTTCCTCGACTCCGTTCACCAGCTTCGTCAGCTCGGCTTTACCTTCGACCACGATCGCCAGGGACCTTCCTTCGCCCTCGTGGCCCACGTACTCACCGGCGACGAGGTGGATGTCCTCCACGGCGCCAGCAAGGTACTCCAGTTCTTTGTCCCCCAGCGTCGAGAAGAGCGGAATGGTGGCCAGCTCTTCGATGGTGAACACGGTTGCCTCCCAATTCCTTCGCGGGAGGCCGCTGATCCACGAGCGGCTTCGCGTGCGATGTCGAAGTTTCTATGCAGGAATCGTCCACCGCACACCGTTGGCGGCGCATGAGGCATCCGCCCCAAAAAAGGCAGGACCTACCCAGACCGGCGGAGGTTCAACTGCTGCAAGACCTTGGCGGAGACGTTCGCGTCAATATTGCCCTGCATGCGCGGCCGTCGTTGGCGGATCGCCCGGTGGCACCTGGCGTGGCCCACGCAGGCGTAAGGTTCGACCATGAACGCCCCGCCGGACATTCACTATGCCAAGAGCGGTGGCCTCAACATCGCGTTCTCGGTGACCGGAGAGGGTCCCGACCTCGTCGTCGCGCCCGGCTTCATCTCGCACCTCGACATCATGTTGGAGGAGCCGTCGGTCGTTCACTTCTACTCGCGGCTCGCGTCCTTTCGTCGCGTCGTCACCTTTGACAAGCGGGGCACCGGTCTCTCGGATCCGGTGATGCACGCGCCGACGTTGGAAGAGTCCGTCGATGATCTGCGCGCCGTCATGGACGCGGCCGGATGTGAACGCGCCGACCTCGTGGGCGTTTCGGAGGGTGGCACGATGGCGATGCTGACAGCGGCCGGCCATCCCGATCGCGTGAATGCGCTTGTCCTATATGGCTCGTTCTCCCGTCTGCTCCGAACGACGGACTACCCGCTCGGCGTCACCGAGGAGCAGCTGTCGGCGTTGGTTGAGGTGAGTGCGAAGGGCTGGGGTGAGGGCGTCGGATTGGGTGCCTGGGCTCCAAGCCGGCGGGGCGACGCCGATTTCCGGCGGTGGTGGGCGCGGCTGCAGCGCGTGGCCGCCAGCCCGGGCATGGTCCGCAACATCTTCGCGCTCTATCCGCAGCTGGACATCCGTGACGTGCTGCCCGCGATCCAGGCGCCGACGCTCGTGGTGCACCGGCGCGCCGACCGGATGGTGAGGTGCCAGATGGGTCGCTACCTTGCCGACCGCATCCCCGGGGCCAAGTTCATCGAGATCGACGGCGCCGACCATCTGTTCTTCACTGGCGACGCCGATGCGCTGCTCGATGAGGTCGAGGAGTTCCTTACCGGCGTCCGCCCACAGCCGGCGGTCGAGCGCGTCCTGGCCACCGTGCTGTTCACCGACATCGTCGACTCCACAAAGCGGGCGGTCGAGCTTGGCGACCAGCGATGGAAGGAGCTGCTCGGCAGGCACGACGTCCAGGTACGGCGCCAGCTCGCACGATTCCAGGGTTGTGAGGTCAACACGACGGGCGACGGCTTCCTCGCCCGGTTCGACGGGCCCGCCCGCGCCATCCGCTGCGCCATGGCGATCCGCGACGTAATGCGGAGCCTGGGCCTCGAGGTGCGGGCAGGCGTCCACACGGGTGAGGTCGAGTTGCGCGACGACGACATCAGCGGCATCGCCGTCCACATCGCAGCGCGTGTGGCGGCAGCGGCCGGGGCCGGCGAGGTGCTCGTTTCGCGCATCGTCGTCGACCTGGTCGCCGGGTCGGGCCTCAGCTTCGCCGCTCGCGGCGAGCACGCCCTCAAGGGTGTGGCGGGCGAGTGGGGGCTGTTCGCCGTCGAGGGTTGACGGGATACGGCTTCCGCCGTGCTCTAGGTTTCGGCCGGCTGATGTATCCGCGAATCCCAAATCCGTTGTGTCTCCACACCGACCGAGGGGTTGTCGATCTCCTGGAAGTTCCGTCCACCTCGATTGAATGTGGCGACGACGGCGGCGGGCGCATCCTGTTCCAGGATTGGGATGGACAGCCACTCGCAGGGGCGTATGTGCACCAAATCCACCGCCTTAGCGGTTTTGCCGGGGTCGTAGCCGTAAGGCCCGGAGATGCGGCCCAGCCAGAACCAGCCGTGCGTGTCGCGGGTCCAGACGAACGAGCCTTCGTCGAGCTCGGCGAATCGGGCGACCCGACGGGCAAGCCGGCCCTGTTCGGCTGAACTGCTCACAAGTCGGCCAAACCCGCACACGCCGAGCCGGCGAGCGCGATCGATGGTGGCTTGTGGCTCGACGGCAGCGTTGCGGGATCGCATCGGCGCGCGGTAGACGGCGACCATGAGAGACATGGTGCCTCGACGCTGCAGCCGATCCGATGCGGCCCCTTTCCCGCAC
Source organism: Mycobacterium colombiense (assembly GCF_001665835.1). GTDB lineage: Bacteria > Actinomycetota > Actinomycetes > Mycobacteriales > Mycobacteriaceae > Mycobacterium > Mycobacterium colombiense_A. The sequence goes on from NZ_LZSX01000088.1 coordinate 212,856, forward strand.
ATCGCGGGCGACGACGATTTAATCTCCCGACATGGATCGCATCTGGCAGTGGACTTGGGATCGCTGTGGGCCGAGGTATTACTGGTGGGCGCTGTGCGTTGCCGCGTATCTCGTTTCGCTTCCCGTCTACTCCGTGTTCATATTGGTGCCAATCGTCGCTTCGGAGAAGTCCGGACGGTACGTTGACGCGACCGTCGTCACCGTTATCACCGTGCTGCTGCTCGTATGCATCATGGTCCTTCCTGGTCGCCAATGGATTCGCTTTATGCAGCAGTGGGCAGCCGGTCGCAAAATCGATCGAGCGGCCGCACTCGAGGAGACCTACCGCTACAGCCGCAAATCGTCGGCCTTGACGGTCTGGGCCACCGGCGTATGGGCCGCCGCGTTGTCGGTCGTCGTCGCCGCGATCGCCGGAGCCGCATGGACCCGGTTGGTGCAATACGGGATCCGCGGCGCCGTCGTCGGAATAGCGGTGCAGCTGATCGCCTATCACAGCATCCTGGAGGCGATGCAGCGTCCGGTCAGGATCGCCCTTGCCGGCGACACGGGGATCGGGGACTCGCTGCCGCACTCGCGCCCGAGTTTTGCCACGCGGTCGAACGTGTCCATGCTTGCAGCCGCGTTTGCCTACGCCGTCGCCGGCGCTATGTTCGCGACGGTGCTCAACCCGATCAGCGACGCACCGATCCTGTCCGCCGTGATCGGATGCGTGTTGACGCTGGCTTTCGCGGTGCCGGTCACCGTCGGTATCGGATTTTCACACTCTCTGCAACCCGTTCGCGACCTCGCTAAAGGCGCCGAACGTGTTGCGGCAGGGGACTTTAGCCAACGCTTGCCGGTCGTTCAGGACGACGACCTCGGCGTACTGGCCGCATCGTTCAACCGCATGCAGACGGGTTTGGCTGAGCGACAACGACTTCAGGGCGCGTTCGGCACCTACGTCGACCCGGCTCTCGCTGCGCGGCTGCTTCAACAGGGCGACGACGTGTTCACCGGTGAACGGCGCGAGGTGACCGTGATGTTCGTGGACATCCGCGACTTCACACCGTTCGCCGAGGCGAACACCGCCGAGGACACGGTCGCCCGGCTCAACGCGCTGTTCGAGATCGTCGTGCCCGCCGTCGTCGACGCCGGTGGGCACGTCAACAAGTTCCTCGGCGACGGCGCACTGGCCGTGTTCGGCGCCCCCAACGATCTCGCAAACCATGCCGATGCCGCGGTGGACGCCGCCATGGTGATTCAGCGTCTCGTCGGCGAGCGATTCGGCGGTGAGCTTCGCATCGGCATCGGCATCAATACCGGAAAGGTGATCGCCGGCACCATCGGCGGCGGAGGCAAGCTCGAGTTCACGCTGATCGGTGATGCGGTCAACGTCGCGGCCCGCGTCGAGCAGCTCACCAAGGCCACGGGCGATGCGATGCTGCTCACCGGTTCGTGCGTGGACGCGCTGACCAGTCGACCGCACGGACTGCTCGATCGGGGAACGCACGCTTTGAAGGGCAAATCCGCTTTAGTGCAAGTCTTCACTCTTGCTCTACAGGACCGAAAGCCGCACTGAGAACAGTGCTTGGCTAAAGCATCGATTGCGGCTGGGCGCAGAATTGATACGGTCAACCCACGGCCGCCAATTTGGCCGCCGTAAAGTTCGCCAGCCCACAACCGCACTGGAGGAGTTCATGCGCAGGAGCGCGTCATGAGCGATGCCGCCTGGGCTCTCTATACCGAGCAGATGAACAACGTCGACGGCTGGTTCTTCGAGGCCGACGTCGAGCTCTTCAGCCAGCTGCTCGCGTGCCAGACGGCCGAGGGCATCAAGGGTGACATGCTGGAGATCGGCGCGTACCAGGGCAAGTCCGCCATCTTGATGGGTTACGGCCTGCGTGACGATGAAGACTTGGTGATCTGCGATCTGTTCGGCGCCGTGATGGATCACGCCGACATCGCGCAGGCCCCACGCCAGGAGTACTCGGGCCTGGACCAGCAGCAGTTCCTGACCAACTGGGATCGGTTCCACACCCGCCGGCCGACGCTGGAGGTCTGCGAATCATCGGCGCTCGATCTGGGAGAGCGGGCGCTGCGCTTCGTCCACATCGACGGCTGCCACGCCTACCAGTGCGTGGCCAATGACATCCGCCTCGCCGTGACTCACACGGCCGAACGGGGCGTGATCGTGATGGACGACTATCGAGGGGTCGAAACCCCCGGCGTGGCGGCGGCCGTCTGGCAGGCCGTCGGCAATGGCTTCGTGTTCCCGTTCGCGGCGACGTATATGAAGCTCTATGCCTGCACGTCGGCCGCTGATCAGAGTTACTGGTTGGAACGGGTCCGGGATCGCGGTGACATCTGCGCCTTCCCCGACTTCGACTTCCCTTCATATCGGAGCGTTTCGGACACGCAGATTCACCACTCGGCCGACGAGCACTGACGGGCGGTCAGCCCGAGGTTTGGCCGACCGTGGCTTCCAGGAGATCGGCGGCCGTGGCAGCGCTTTCGGTGGGTGTGGCCATCTGGGCGGCGATCTCAAGGGTTCGAGCGATGCAGTGCGGGGTGAGGATGGCACGCAGATCGGCGAGCAGCGAATGCGGGGTGGTTGCGGAGAAGTGCCGTCCGATGCCGACGCCCAGCTGGCCGACCGCGGCGGCCCACATCGGCTGATCGACCGAAACCGCAAGGGCCAGCGTGGGTTTGCCGGCGCGTATGCCGGCGAATGTGGTGCCGGGACCCCCGTGGTGAACGACCGCGCGGCAAGCGGGAAAGACGGCCGAGTGGTTCACCGCGCCGACAACCTTTACATGGTCGAACTGCGGGATGCCGGCCAAATCACTTACGCCGCTGCAGATCAGCGCGCGCTCGCCCAATTGCGCGCAGGCCCCGCTGATCATCTCGAGCAAGCCGGCGGGAAAGGCGACTCGCGCGCTGCTGCCAAAGCCGAAGTAGATCGGCGGCGTTCCCGCGGCAATCCATGACGAGACCTCGTCGTCGACATCGGTCGGTAACTCCAGCGTCAGCCCGCCGACGAAAGGCCGTCGGACATCCCATTTCGCCCACTCGGCTGCCAGTCCCGGGAAGAAGAGTTCGTCGTAGGCCTGAATCTCCAGCGGTTGTCGGGCCGAGGGCCCCGTTTCCTCCGGCAGGCCTAATGTTTGGCGGAAGGCGTCTTCGGCCTCTTTGGTGACTTGCGAACACGTGTCACGCCCGAGCGGGTAGATGTGCAGCGCGGCCTGCGGAATATCGTAGTATTCCGCAACATTGGCGGCCAGCCCCTGCTGGCTTGCGTCGGTCAACAACAGGTCGGCCCCGTCCGCCAGTGACGTGAGCGCCGTGCCCAGCTGCGGCCAGAGTCGTTTGAGATCCTCGGAAATCACCCACGCCATGAAGACGGGATTCGGTGTCTCCCCGTACTTCCGGGCGATATCCGCGTTCTGCCGTACCTGGTCGGGGCCGTGGGGGATCGCGGCAAGGCCCGCCGACTCGACGAAGCCAACATAGTTGGGCGGCACCGCCATGGTGACATCGTGACCTCGGCGCTGCAGCTCCCGGCCGATGGTGGCGCACGGCTCGACATCACCCCGAGTTCCCAAGGTTGCCAGCACAATTCTCATCGCTGGACGCCCCCATCGGAGCCAGGGCCGACGATGCCTCTGAAATATTCGATCGTCCGTTCGACGCCTTCTTCGAACGAGACTCGTGGAACCCAGCCGAGGGTGGACTCGGCGAGGGCGATGTCCGGCCTGCGCTGCTTCGGGTCGTCCGGCGGCAGTGGCTCGAAGACCGTCGCCGAAGGCGATCCGGTCATTTCCTTGATAACGCTCGCGGTTTGGAGGACGGTGCGTTCGGCCGGGCTGCCCACGTTGACGGGTCCGGTGAACCAAGCGTCGCTCGCCGCCATCTTCACGAGCCCTTCGACGAGATCCTCGACATAACAAAAGGAACGGGTCTGGCTGCCGTCCCCGAAGACGGTGATCGGTTCCCCGCGCAGCGCCTGGACGATGAACGACGAGATGATTCGGCCGTCCGCTGGATCCATCCTCGGACCGTAGGTATTGAAGATGCGGACGACCTTGATCGGGACGCGGTACCGACGCGCGTACTCGAGCATCAGCGTCTCCGCGACCCGCTTGCCTTCCTCGTAGCAGGCCCGCACCCCGAAGCAGTTGGCGTTGCCCCAGTAACTCTCGGCCTGCGGATGGATCGTCGGATCCCCGTAGACCTCGCTGGTGGAGGCCTGCAGAATCGTCGCCCCCCGCTCGCGCGCCAGTTCCAGAAGGTTTCTGGTCCCGACGTAGTTGGTCTCCAGGGTGAACAGGGGATCCCGCTGGTAGGCGCGCGGCGAAGCGGGGCAGGCCAGGTTGAAGATGACGTCCAGCGGACCCGGCACGACCGCGTCGACCGGCCGGGTGATGTCATGCTCGACGAAACTGAATCCCCGGTCCTCATCGAGCTGCATGATGTTCTCGCGCCTGCCGGTGCAGAAGTTGTCGAGTCCGATGACTTCGATGCCGTCGCGGCGGAGACGATCGCACAGATGGGACCCCAGGAACCCGGCGGCGCCCGCGACGAGGGCTCTCACTGCTTGTTCTCCTTAGTTCCGGCCATCGAACACGACGTAGCTTTCCATGACCGACGTGACGTCCGGCAAGACGCCCGCTGGAACCGATTGCACTCACACCGGCGGTTCTTGGTTTGTTCAGCTGAAGTTCAAGATTTCGGGGCCAGGACGACCACGGGAATCGGTCTCGACGTCTTCTTCTGGTATTCGTTGTACCGGTTCTGATTGTTCTTGTTGACGATCTGCCACAGCCGCGGATAGTCAGGATCGCCGGACAGCACCGGTCGCGCGGTGACGGCGAAACATCTTGGGCCGACGTTGATCTCGACGTCGGCATTGGCCTTCAGGTTGTGGTACCAGCCGGGGGCCTCGGGCGCACCACCCTTGGAGGCCACCACCAGATAGTTGTCCCCGTCGCGGGCATAGGTCAGCGAGGTCGTGCGTCGTTTACCGGTCTTCGCGCCAACGGTATGCAGCAGCAGACTTGGTATCCACAGCGTGCGGTGACCGATCCAGCCGTTCGTCTTCTGATAGACGGTGTTGTGCACCCGCAGCACCTGCGGGAGCAGCTTCTCCACGAAACTCATACCTTCCAGTCTCACTCAGTGGCGTCGAGCTTCGCCAGTGCCTTCTGCCGGGCGCGGCGGGCTAGTGGTGATGCGGCGGTTGCTCGTCGCGCAGCCGGCGCTCGTCGGACGCCTCGCGCACCTGCTCCTCGTCGCCGAACCGCTCCACGTCCTCGGGCGTGACGTGCACCTGCTCGGGTTTCGGCGCGGGCCGCGGTGGATGTCGGGGTTCACTGGGCATGAGGCGATTATCTCTCGATTCGGACGACTCTAGGCCTGCGCCCTGGCGATGTTCTCGACGATGATCTGGCAGGCCGTGTCGTAGAAGGCGCTGATCAGGGTGGAGAAGGACAGCTCGAAGGGATAGATCATGTGCACGGCCAGAGGCTCGACCGCCCAGTCGGGCAGTATCGGCACGATGGTGCCGTCGCGTAGTTCCTCGGTGCAGATGATCTGCGTGGGCATGGCGCCGATACCGAGCCCCTGCAGGATGTACTCCTTGCACACCTGAAAGTTGTTGGCCCGCGCGCGTACTCGTGGTGACAACTCGTGTCGTCTGTCGAGTCTGGTCACGGCCAGCTTGAGCTTTTGGGGCCCGCAGAAGCCGAAGTCGATGAACGGCAGAGTGTTCACCTGCGCGGGTTCGGTGATCGGATCATTGAGTCGCGCCACGAAATCGGTTGAGGCGCATAGGAAAAGGTTCAGGTCGAAAACCTTTCGCGCGATCAGCGTCGAATCCTGAAGCGGTCCGGGTCCGAACACGACGTCGTAACCGTCCTTGACCGGATCGACTATGTTGTCGACCAACCGAATATCCAAGCGCGAGTTCGGGTAACGCTGCAAGAACGTCGCGCCGACACGGGATGCGTAGTCGATGCCCAGGCTCACCGGTATCGCGACCCGCAGTTCACCCTGGGGTTCCTGCCGACTGCCCTCCACGAGCGCCCGTACGCCGTTGGCCTCGGTCAAGATGTTCATCGCGTGGTCGTAAATCTGCTCGCCGATGTCGGTGACCGTCAGCTGATGGGTGTTCTTCCGCAGCAGCTTGATGCCCAGGTCGGATTCCAGCTTGGTCAGCTTCCGGCTCACCGTGGACTTGGGCATGCCGAGCGCCGTCGCCGCCTTCGAGATGCTGCGGCAGTCCACCACCTTGCCGAATACCAGCAGGGCATCGAGGTCAAAGGGCAGATTCTGTTCCATGGGCGGT
>NZ_LZSX01000089.1 GCF_001665835.1 Mycobacterium colombiense
GATGTGTATAAGAGACAGGCGTCGGAGGGGTCGTCGTCGATCGAGGCATAAATGGGTGCACTGGCAGGCCCACCGGCCGCGGCGTGCAGCTGCATCCCGCGCTGCGCGTGCTGCAGGCCGGCGTTGGCACCGCCCAGCCAGTCCGCTGTGCTGGCCTTGCCGTACTGGTAGCAGGACACGATTTTCAGTCCGCTGCTATCGAGGTCGCGCGCCTCGGCAACCTGGATCGGCTTGCCCAGCATCCAGTTGCCGCCGGGGCGACGGTCCGAGACGTACCGAATCGACCCCACGGCGCCCGCGGCCCGGATCTGGCTGGCCGGAATGACGCCGGCCGCGTAGTCCAGCAGGGTGCCGAGCGACGCCGATGCGGGCGCCGCGCTCAGCGACGCGGCGGCCGCGCCCAGGCCCAGCAGGGCAGGGGTTGCGGCCGCGAATTTGAGCAGATCGCGCCGCGAAACGGATGACACAAGCCACAGGGTACGACACAAACCCCATATGACACGTTGATCACACCGGTCACGTGTGCATCACAGTGCCGCATCGTTCGTTTGAACGGATTGCCGCGCGGGCAGCACGATGACGCTCACGGCCTCCACTCCGCGCCGGGCGGTCTGCTGGGCGATCTCCTCTATGAAGTCGGCAGCCGCCGGGCTGATCGATCCCGCCCAGGTGCGAAATCCCTGCACGATCACCGGATCGCGCTCCAGCAGCGGTTGCACACCCCGCAGCACGCCGACCACCTCGTCGGGCAGGGGGTCGGCCAGCTGCTGGTCGATCCAGCGGCCCGCCAGCTCCGTTGCCGCAGTATCGTCTTCGCCCAGCGCGATCACGTCGGCGGCCAGGCTGCGCAACCGATCGAACAGCACCTCGTGGCCCGGGGTCTCGGCCAGTTGCGACAGCAGGGTGCTGGCCGCCGTCGGAAGCACCATCTGCCCGAACAACGCGGGAACCGGCAGGTCCCATTCGTCGAACAGGTCGGCGTACATCGCGGCGACGGGCGCCGGCAGCGGGGCGCTGAGCCGCCCGATAACCCCAATGCTGTCGCGGTGCGTGGTCGCCAACCGGTGCAGGATGTCCTCGTTGAGGTCCGCGTCGCCGCACTCGGTGGCCGCATCGATGGCCCGGATCAGGTGGTCGATCCGCTCCCGTTGCCGCATCAGCAGCGCGCGGTGCTCGTCGAGCAGGCCCGCCAGCGTGCTGTGCCCGCCTTCGATCAACCGCGCAATGTCATTGATACCGACGCCGAGGCTTCGCATCAGATCGATGCGCAGCAAGTCGAGAACCTGCTCGACGTCGAAGACCCGGTAGCCGTTGGACAGGTGATGCGCGTGTAGCAACCCGATTTTCTCGTAATGGCGAATGCGCCCGGAAGCGATGCCGGTCAAGGCCGTGACGTCGCCGATCAGCAACTGCTCAGCCACCCCTTGACCTTACAACTGTGACAAGGTCTGTACTGGGCGGATGGAGCACGACCAGCTCATCGACCTGACGCGGCGCGCGTTGAAGTTGGCGCGGGACAAGGCGACCGATCTCGCTTCGGCCCAGCACACGGTCGACGCGAGTGACTACACGAGTATCGAGCGGCACCACCGGGATCGGGCCATGCTGCTGGCCAGTCCGCAGCTGGTCGGCTACGTCTCGGAACTTCCCGCCCCGGGTGCGTACTGCACGAAGACGGTGATGGGACGGTCCATCCTGCTGACCCGGACCTCGCGGGGAACGGTCAAGGCGTTCAACAACGTGTGTCTGCACCGCCAGTCGCAGGTGGTCTCGGGCTGCGGCACCGCCAGGCGGTTCACCTGTCCGTACCACGCCTGGACGTACGACAACACGGGGCACTTGGTGGCGCTTCCGGGACGCGAGGGGTTCCCGGAAGTGGCCATCGAGTCCGACGGGCTGACCGAGCTCCCGGCCACCGAATTCGCCGGATTCCTGTGGGTGGCGCTGGATCCCGGCGCGACACTGGACGTGGCGGCACACCTGGGCCCGCTCGCCGACGAACTCGACTCGTGGGGCATCGGGCGCTGGTCCCCGCTCGGCGAGAAGGTGCTGGACTCCCCGATCAATTGGAAGCTGGCGATCGACACCTTCGCCGAGAACTATCATTTCGCCACCGTCCATCAACAGACCTTCGGCACGATCGCGCGCAGCAACTGCACGGTGTTCGACTCCTACGGGCCGCACCACCGGCTGATCTTTCCGCTCAACACCATCCGCGACCTCGATGACATGCCCGAGGATCAGTGGAGTCCGTTCTACAACGTGGTGGTGATCTATGCGCTGTTCCCCAATATCGTGCTTTCGGTGACAATCGCCAATGGTGAGCTGTTTCGGGTGTACCCCGGGGATCGGCCGGGCAGGTCAATCACCGTCCACCAGAACGCAACACCGCAGGACGTCTCCGATGACGCGGTGGCGGCCGCCGTCCAATCCGTTTTCGATTATGCGCACGCCACCGTTCGCGACGAGGATTACCGGCTGGCCGAGGGGCTGCAAGCCAATCTCGAGTCGGGAGCCCGCGACCACCTGGTGTTCGGCCGCAACGAGCCGGGCTTGCAGCATCGCCACATCACGTGGGCCCGAGCGCTGTCACAGTCAGCTGGGGTCGGCTGACAGCACCGCGATCAGATCGTCGAGAAGCTTTGCCAGCGTGTCGTTTTCGACGGGTGCGGAGCGGAACAGCAGCTCGACGGCATCCTTGCGCCGGCCGGCCGCCACCAGCGGCACGACCTGATCCACCATGGCCTGCAAAGTGGGCTCCGGCGGTGCCAGGCTCGCCACGGTGGTGGACAGCACGTCGACGAGTTCCCAATCCCGGTACAGCGCCAGCGAGCGTTCGTTGAACGCGAAGCCGGTCACCGGCTCCCCCCACATCGTTCCGCGGTAGCGATAGGGGCCCTCCATGTACTCGATCGGCAGGCCGTGCGCCGGGGCAGCCACCAGCGGCTCGCCGATGAGGTCCAGTTGCAGTGTGGGACAGGTGATCCGGTGCCGGTCGGGCATGTACCGGGCCGGGGCGAGGGGTCGCACCAAGGGCCGCATGGCCTCCGGCCATCGCACGTAGCTGCTCACCGTGACCTCGATGTCTTCGGCGCATTCCGGCGCGATCGCGGGGTCCGGGTGGCTTGTGGTGATACCGGTAAACGGCTGCAGCGCATTGCCATCTGTGCGGTCGAACTGGCGCCAGATGCTCAGGTCGACACCGTTGTCGAAATTGATCGTGCGCCATTCGTGCGACCTGGCCCGCGGGTCTCCGCCCGATCCCCCGCCGCCGGCGTACTTGGGGAACCACTGCCGATCGACGTGCCCGCTGGCGCCGGACACCTGCTGCACCACGTCTCCCCAGCGCAGGGTGCCGGTCATCGCCATGCCGGTCTGGAAATAGGAGTAGGTGTCGCTTTGACCAAAGCAGACGATCTTTCCGTTGTACGTCGACGCGCCCACCGGTGTCGGTGCGCGCGTTGGCGTTACGGCCAGGTCCAGCCGCATGCGCCGCCCGGATTGGTCCTGCCCGACCAGGCTGACCCGGTAGGTGTAGGGCAGCAGTTCACCATCACCGTTGCGGCTGGTCGTCCACGACGCGGTCCCCGCGCTGCTGTGGTAGTTGATGTCGAGATGGCCGGATGCCATCGCCAGCTTGCGCTGGGCGCCGGGCTCCATATTGGCCGGCGGCATGTCGTAGTCGGTGAAGGTGCCGTAGTCGCCGGTGTCGAGGTCGAACAGCGCCATCGTGTAGAAGTCCGCGACGATGGTTCCGCCCGGGCGGTTCTTGTTGAAGATAGTCAGGAAGGCAAACGACCGATCGGTCTCGGCGGCGTCAAGCTGACCGGCGATGAACCAGGTGTCCGACTCCTGATCGGGGTGTTCGCCTTCGGCGGCGGGAAACTCCAGCTGGCCGTCGCCGGGCACCAACTGAAACGGGTAACTGCGCCAATCGCTGGTCATATCGGGCCTCGCTGCTTTTTTCGCTATGTTAGCGTGAATAGCGAAATTGCGGTCGCGGTCCGATCCCCTGAGGAAGTGCCCGATGACAGAAACTTCCGGCCATCGCTCCTATAACGAGCTGTTCATCGGGGGCCAGTGGCGCAAGCCCGCCAATCCCCAGCAGCTCGCCGTGATCTCGCCGCACTCCGAAGAGCCGGTCGGGCATGTCCAGGTCGCGGGACCCGAGGACGTCGACGCCGCGGTCGCCGCCGCACGGCACGCCTTCGATCACGGTCCGTGGCCGCGGATGAGCCATGCCGACCGGATGGCCAAGGTTGAACAGCTCGCCGGGATCTACGCCGGCCACGCCGACGAGATGGCCGATCTCATCACCGACGAGATGGGGTCACCGCGCAGCTTCAGCCGGATGGGCCAGGGGGCGGCCGCCGCGGCCCTGATCCACCTGTCGCTGGCCGCCGCCCGCGAGTTCCCGTGGGAGGAACGCCGCCAGGGTGTGCTCGGCGAAGTCCATCTGCGCAGGGCCCCGGTCGGGGTGGTCGGGGCGATTGTGCCGTGGAACGTGCCGCAGTTCTTGATCATGCCCAAGCTGATCCCGGCGCTGATCGCGGGCTGCACGGTCATCATCAAGCCCGCGCCCGAAACGCCGTTGGACGCTTTGTGGTTGGCCGAGATGATCGAGCAGATCGGGTTGCCCGAAGGCGTGGTGTCCGTGCTGCCCGGCGGTCCCGAGATCGGTGAGGCGCTGGTCCGCCATCCCGGAGTGGACAAGGTCGCGTTCACCGGTTCCAGTGCCGTCGGCCGCCGGATCGCCGCGCTGTGCGGCGAGCAGCTGAAACGGGTGAGTCTGGAGCTGGGCGGCAAGTCCGCGGCGATCATCCTCGACGACGCCGACATCGCCAAGACGGTGGCCGGCCTGAAGTCCGCGGGGTTGATGAACAACGGCCAGGCCTGCGTCGCGCAGACCCGGATCCTGGTCAGCGACCGTAAGCACGACGAGGTGGTCGACGCGCTGGCCGACATGATGTCGGCGCTGAATGTCGGCGACCCGGCCGATGAGTCGACGGACATCGGACCGCTTGTGGCCCAACGACAACAGCGCCGCGTCCAGGACTACATCAAGTCGGGCCGCAGCGAAGGCGCGCGCGTCGTGCTCGGTGGCGAACAGAGCCCGTCCGAGCGCGGCTGGTATGTCCAGCCGACGCTGTTCGCCGACGCCACCAACGACATGCGCATCGCCCGGGAGGAGATTTTCGGGCCGGTGCTGACGGTGCTGCGCTACCGCGACGAGGACGACGCGATCCGCATCGCCAACGAGACCGACTACGGCCTGGCCGGTTCGGTGTGGACCGCCGACATCGAACACGGCCTGGACGTCGCGGCCGCGGTCCGCACCGGAACCTACGGCATCAACATGTACACCCTGGACATCGGCGCACCGTTCGGCGGCTTCAAGCAGTCCGGCATCGGGCGTGAATTCGGGCCCGAGGGCCTGCACGAGTACGTCGAACTGCAGACGCTGATATGCAAGGGCCAGCTACCGCCGCTATAGCGTTTCCGGCCTCCACCATGGGTCGCGGCCAAGCCGCGCCAAAAGCTTTGCTTGCGAAGCGCTTTCGTCGCCAATGGCGATTGGCGCACCGAACATCCCGGACGCGGCCAAGCCCTGGGGGTCCTCCGGTAGGCCGGAGCAGAACAGTTCACACCACGTGGGGTCCAGGCCGTCGTCGGCGCCCACCGCGCGGGCGAGGTCCCAGGTGTGCACCAGGACATCACGGGTCAGGTTCGGCATCAACCGGTACCCATCGAGCTGAGTCGCTCCACCGGATCCAAGGGCCTTCGTCAACGAGTCATGGGTGAGTTGCCATCGCGCCCCAGGGTCGTCGCGTGGCCGGTCGGGCTTCAACGCCAAGGGACGCAACAGAAGAACATCATGGAACCCAATCACGTGTTCGAGCACTCCCCGGGCGTCCCACGCATCACACGGTGATGGACGGTCCCACTTGCCGTCCGCCGCGGCGACCGCCGCACCGAAGCGACGGCACACCGCCAGGTGCAATTCGCCGACTTCATCCATCGCTGTCGCGCGGGGACTCGGGCACCTGTAGGGTCAGCTCGACCGGGCAGCACAGCGCACCATGCTGATTGGTCACCTGGATTTCGACGTCGACCAGGCAGCGCGGCGGGTCCACCGAGGTGTCCCGGCGCTTCGCCACGGCCCGGCCCCGGCCGATCATCGTGTCGCCGGCGTACACCGACCCGGCCAGCCGCATGGATCGGCGCACCACCCGCGACCGCGGACCCGCCCAGTCCGTCGCGACGCGGTCGGCGAACCCGGCCAGGTGCATCGTGTTCACGTAGATCGTCGGATTTCCCTGCGCCTGAGCATAATTCGGATCGAAATGGCCGGGGAAATAGTCCCATGTCGCTCCGGCGTTCTCCACCACCCGCTGGTAGCTGATGTGGTCGACAACTTCCGGCAGCTCCACCGGAACGGTGAGATGGCTCCAGTCCAGGCCGTCGCCGCTCATGAGGAGGCCTCGGGAGTGAACCGGAACAAGGTATTGCGGCAGGTGGCCACCACCACGGTCCCGTCCTGGCGGCGAAAGGTCTCCAGCGTCTCGACGAAATGACCGACGCCGAGCCGCGTCTGCTTTTCCGGTGACACCGAGACCAGCTCGTCGACAACGGTCAGCACGTCACCCTCGACGATGGGCTCTGGGAACTCAACCTCGTTGGCCGCGTTGATGAATGTGGTACCGGGCAGCGGCACCCGCAGGGCGATCAACGAAGCCGTCCCTCGACCCCCAGGTTGCCACGGCGGTGTGATCAGCCAGCCCATCAACAGCGCCGGCGGCGCCAGCAGGCCTCCCCAGTGCTGCCGGGCGAACTCTGAATCCCAATACGAGCGATTGCCGTCCCGGACCATCGCGGCGAACAACTGGATGCGTGCGGCGCTGACCGCGGTCGCCGCCGTGCGCGGCTCGCTTTTCGTGCCGACCATCCGCAGCGCATCTTCATAGGTGCCGAAGGCCAGCCGCTGACTGAAATCCTGATCCACGTATCGGTGTCGCTCACATGACGAGCGGGTGCCGACTCGGGACCGAATCCCATTCCAGCACACGGGAAGTGAAATACCAGCCACCGCGCTCGTAGATCAGCTTGTCCTTGAAGGTGCCCGTGGCCCGCAGCGCGATGTCGCCGAACATGCTGGCGAACAACACGACGACACAATGCTGGACCGCATCGACCCCGTCGACTTGGATCTCGTGGTCGACGGTGATCATGCGCTGTCCGTCACCGCCATCAAAGGCCGCGCTCAGATCGTCGAACACCTCGCCATCGCGGGTGTAGCTGGCACCGGAGTGGCGGAAGGTCGCGATCCAGCGCTTGCGGTTGCCGTCGGAATAGGCCCGATTGTGCCGAGCATTCAGGTTCAGGATGGCAGCGCGCCCGGTGACGGCTTGGAGCATTTGCTGTTCCTGATAGGTCATGGTCATCGCTTTCCAGCCTCTCTCGGAAATGACTGCCAGCAATCGGCTGATGGAACACTAAGGCAACTTGACGACTATTGCGTGACATTAATGGAACCTAACGGCTAACGATATACCCCCTATTTTCACGATCCCACGCTCCCGGATTGACGCCCCGTTCACGCAATAGGTCCTTACGAATCCGGCCGATCACATTCTTGGGGAGCTCGCTCACCGTCTCCACGAATCGCGGCACGCAGAAGTAGGGCATGCGCGCCGCACAGAAGTCGAGGAGTTCCGCGAAATCCAGTGTGGCGCCGGGCTGCACCGTGAGGACCACCAGGACGTCGTCCTCTCCCAGCTCGCTGGGCACGCCGACCGCCGCGGCCTCCACCACGGCGGGATGGCGCATGACAACGCTCTCCACTTCGACCGAAGAGATGTTCTCACCGCGGCGGCGCAACGCATCCTTGATTCGATCCACATAAGTCAGATTCTGATCGCGATCGAGCCGCCCGAGGTCGCCGGTGCGAAACCATTCCGGATGCGGTTTTAGTTGCGAATCCGCGCCAACGTAGCCTTCGCTCATCACGTGCGGATGCCTGGGCCGACAGGCGATCTCACCCACGATGTCGGTGGGCAATGGGTTTCCTTGTTCGTCGAGGATGCGCACGTCGAAATCGGGGTTCGGCCGCCCCGAGGTTCCGGGAACCCCGTCGTCGGCCAGCGCCTTGACCGCGATCGGAAACGCCTCGGTGAGCCCGTACATCGTGACGATGCGGCAGCCGTAGCGCTTTTCGATGTCGCGGTAGGAGCCCGCGTCGATCGGTGCGGCGGAGATGAACCGCAACGGCAGCCGCGCGTCGCCCGGATCCGCGGGCAGATTCCGCAGCATCGAAACCATCGCCCCGGCGCCGGCGAATCCGACGGCACCGCGGGCACGTATGTCGTCCCACACCTCGCCGGGGTGAAAAGCCCCGGCCAGCACCGTCGTTGCGCCGACCAGCATGGGCGCCAAGATGCTGGGCGCCGCGCTGAGGTGGAACAGCGGCATCGCCGTCCACAGCACCTCGCCCTCGCGAAATTCCCAGGCCGATGAGACGGTCGCGGCCACCGAAAACAGGTAGTGCCAGGTCGTGGCCACCGCTTTGGACGGGCCGGTGGTGCCCGACGTGTAGAACAAGCAGCCGAGGTCGCCCGGCTCCCCGGCGCTGTCGGCCGGTGCGCGGTCCGTGTCCTGACAAAGCGTCGCGGTCAGTGAATCATCTTGCACCACAATGCTCGTCAGGAATTCCGCCGCGTCGGCGACCTCGGCGGCGCGGGGCCGGCGTTCGGCGTCGGTCAGCATCACCTTGGCCTGCGACAGCCGAAGGGCGTGCAGCAGGAAGTCGCCCTTGTTCGCGGCATTGATCGCCGCGCTCACTGCCCCGATCCGCGCGGCGCCCAGCCAGAAGTACACCCATTCCGGACAGGTGCCGGTGAACAACGCGACGCGGTCACCGGGTCCGACACCCAAGTCGGTCAACAGGTTTGCCGCCGCGCAGGACCGCTGGCGCATCTGCTCGAACGTCACGTCGACTCCGGCGATCGACATCATCACCCGATCGGGGTACTGCTGTGCGCGGCGATCGAGTACGGCCGGCACGGTGAAACGCTCGGCGCCGTAATCGGAGGGCTGCGCGGGCCCGCTGCGGTCAGCGCACATCAGGCTGGTTGGCTCTGGTCAAGCTTTGGCGGCCGCCGGGTCGGGCGCGCCATCGGCGCTGTAACCGAAGTCGGAGGGCGACGGCTCCTCCCCCGGATAGAAGCGGTGCGCCCACCGGCGCAGGGCCGCGTAGTCGTGCGCCTCTTCTGGAGCCAGGTTCGGCTTCTCCAGGTATTTCATGTTCTCCCAGGTGAAGAAGTCCTGTTTGATGACCTCTTGCTGCAGGGCGAGGAACCGGGCGGCACGTCCGGTGGGCACGGCACCGCTGTCGCCCGGTTCACGTACGGACGCCTGGGTGTAGAAGTAGTCGGTGTAGTCCTCGTCGACCGGCGTCTGGCCGGTGACCTGCACGGTGGCCACCAGCTCGCTGGGAAAGCGCACCACGCCCAGGCCCAGCGAGTAGTTGTCGTAGATGATCTTGGCGTCGACCGGACCGTTGGGGGTCAGCCACGTCTGCGCCCGGCCGCCGCCGAAATGGGCGTTGACGGTGGCGTGCAGGTGATAGCCGGCCACCTCGAACGACGCCGTGGTGGCCGGATTGGCGGCCTTGTGCACGTACTGAACGTGGTAGGGGTCGGCGGCGTTTTCGATGATCATCTGCGGATGCACCTTGACGCGGTTGAGCATCTGGGTGTGCGGGTGCAGCGGGTAGTACTCGTTGGTTTCCAGTTCCGGCAGCACCGGCGGCTGCCAATACGGCGCCCGGCCGTGGCGCTCGTGCCAGGCCAGGATGAAGCCGTACCACTCCATGCTCGGGTAGGTCCGGATGCGGACGTTGTTCTTGCAGCCGATCTTGCTGTAGGGAATCAGCGCGTTGGTGCCGTCGCCGCGCCACTGCCAGCCGTGCCAGGGGCAGACGATGTTTTCACCTTCCACGGTGCCGCCGACCCCGAGGTTGGCGCCGAGGTGCTGGCAGTAGGCCTCCATCACGTGAACCTGGCCCGATGCGGTGCGGAACAGCACCAACTCCTCACCGAAGTAGTGCGCGCGTCTGACCTGGCCGGGAGCCAGGTCGGTTCCGAAGGCGACGATGAACCAGCCCGTCGGGAAACGGTAGGTCGACAGGGCGATGCCGCCCGGGCCGAACTCCCGTTCTGAAGGGTCTGACTCTGGAATCGTATTCGTCACGAGAACTCCGTTTCCCACGCGACCGGGCGCACTTTGGGCCGCTCTTACCTCACCGCGTTTCGACGACTAAAGTCTATTTTTACTATTTTAGACATTGAACGTCAACGCGACGCCGGCCGGTGGTCGCGTGGTGCCTGAGCCAATGGGGGTTCGCATGACGGCCGCTGCGGTGGACCTTTCCGACTTCGCCTTGTGGCGTAACGGTTTTCCCGACGAGTTGTTCGCCGACCTGCGGCGCACCATGCCGCTTTTCAAGCACGACCTGACACCCGGTGTCGCCGACACCGTCAGGCGCCAGTTCTGGGTCGCCACCAAACACCGGCACGCGGTCCGCCTGCACCGCGACACCGAGTCGTTCACCGCGGCCGACGGCCCGCTCATCCAGCCGGTCGCCATGTTCTCGGCGTCCCCCACGATCATCACGCTGGACCCGCCGGACCTGAACAAGCGCCGCAAACTGATCTCGAACGCCTTCAACCCGCGTGCGATCGCCAAGCTGGAGAACGGCATCCGGGCGCGCGCGGCGCGGATGATCGACGGTCTGCTCGCCAACGGCGGTGGCGACTGGATCGAGGACGTCGCCGACGCGCTACCGATGACGGTGATCGGCGACATCATCGGCATCCCGGACGAGGACCGGCCGCGAATATTCGACATCTTCGACCGCATCCTCAAGGCGCTTGCGCCCGAGGCGGGCCCGAGCGGCCAGGTGGAACTCGAGTTGTTCGGCTCGGTCTTCAGCTACGCGACGGAGCTCACCGCCGACAAGCGGCGCAACCCGACAGACGACATCTGGAGCACGCTGGCCACCGCGGTGATCACCGGCGACGACGGCGAGCAGTTCAGCCTGCCCGAGAACGAACTCGAGTTCTTCTTTTTCGTGCTGGCGTTCGCCGGCAGCGACACCACCAAGAACGCACTGGCCATCGGGCTGCAGGCGTTCGTCGCCAACCCCGAGCAGATCGAACGCTATCGCCAGGAGGAAGCGCTGCGGGCCGGCGCGGTCGAGGAGGTGCTGCGCTGGGCGTCGCCGGTGGCCTACTGGACGCGCACCGCAAAGGTCGACGTCGAGATGGACGGCCAGCACATCGCCAAGGGCGACCGGGTGGTGTCGACGCTGCGCTCGGCCAACCGCGACGAGGAGGTCTTCGAGTCGCCGTTCACCTTCGACATCGGCCGGCAGCCCAACCCCCACGTGGCATTCGGGGGCGGCGGACCGCATCACTGCCTGGGCGCCATGCTGGCCCGCGCGGAACTCCGCGCGGTCCTCGACGAGCTGTTCCTGCGCTGCGATGACATCGAGATCGGCCCGGCGAAGGTGGCCCATCCGAACCTGACCACCAACATGTCGATCTACGACGAGATGGCCATCTCGCTGACCGAGCGGCGCTGAGCACGCCGATAGGCAGTCAGTCCTGCAGACGCAACGCGGCCTTGGGACATTGGTCCACCGCGGCGCGCACGTCGATTTCCAGGCGCGGCGGCACGGGGCCGTCCGCGATCTGCACCACGTCTTCGTCACCCAGCTCGAACACCTCCGGCGCAAGCGATTCGCAGAAGCCGTTGGCCTCACACAAGTTCTCGTCGACCGTTACGCGCATCAAATGCCCTCCACTTCTCTAGAGGCCCTTGGGTCGGGTCCCGATCACCCCGCCGGTCGCGAGGCGTGTCAGATCTCCGTCGGTCAGCCCGCACCGATCGCGCAGGATCTCTTCATTGTGCTCGCCCAACCTGGGCGGCGGCCGCAGCAGCCACTGATCCTGACCGGCGAGCCGAGCGAACGGCGGACAGGGGTACAGGCCGAGGCCGGTGCTCGCATGATGCAACGACTCGAAAAAGCCGCGCTCGCGCAGTTGCGGATTGTCGGTGACCAGCGACGGCGACACCACCGGGGCCGCGGGAACACCCGCGCCGGCCAGCCGATCCACCGTCGGGCCAAGCGGCTGCCCGGCGAACCAGTCCGCCAGCCGGCCATCGATGTCGTCGGCTCGACCGTGCCGGCCGGCGACGGTGGACAACTCGTCGTCGCCGCACCACGCCGGCCGATCCATCACGTCCACCAGCGCGCGCCACTGCGCGTCGTCGCGAACGGTGATCGCGATCCAGTCGTCGGATCCGGCGCAGCGGTAGATGTTCTGGATCGCCACACCGTGGCCGCGGTTGCCGCGACGGCTCAGCGTCGCCCCGAAGACCTCGGACTCGATCGCCTGAATCGCGGTGGCGTTGAGCACGGTTTCGAGCATCGGCAGCTCGACCAGCTGGCCCGTCCCGGTGCGTTCGGCGAAGCTCAGCGCGGCCAGCACGGCGAAGGCGGCATGCACACCGGCCAGGGGATCGCAGGCCCCGCGCGGTGTCACCGGTGGGGCGTCGGGCAGGCCGGTCACCCAGGCCAAGCCGGCGATCTGTTCCATGGTGGGAGCGAACCCGACGCGTTCCCGCCATGGCCCCTCGACACCGAACGCGGGCATCCGGGCGAACACCAGTTTCGGGTTGACCTCGCGCAGCACGTCGTCGGTGAGCCCGAATTGCTCCATCACCCGCGGCGAGAAGTTCTCGATCACGACGTCGGCACCGGCGACCAACTCGGTGAACAGGCGACGGCCCTGCTCGGAGCCCAAATCCAGTGTGACCGAACGCTTGTTGGTGTTCATCGCGTGGAACACCCAGCCGTACTCCCACCAGTCGTCCACGTCGGTGCGCATCCCGCCGGAGTATCGGATGCCGTCGGGACGCTGGATCGACTCGATCTTGACGACGTCGGCGCCGAAGGCGGCCAACAGATGGGTCGCGGCCGGCCCGGCCCAGAACGCGGTGAGGTCGACGATGCGAACACCGGCCAGCGGCAGCCCGTCCAGCGCCGGCTCGACGTCGGATTCCACACGGCGCCAAGGGGTCTCGTCGTCGGCCTCACCACGAAGGGGCGTGTCACCCACGGGTGCTGGCGCGCACACCGACATCAGCCAGGGCGGCCGGGGCTGATCGAACCCGGCGGGGTTGCGGGTGAAGACCTCTCGCTCGCGCACGTACTCCAGCTCCCGGATGGTGGAGCCGTTACCCAGCGCGGCGATCGGCAGCCGGAACAGTTGTCCGAGTTCGACGATCTCGGCGACGGTGCGTTCGGCCAGCCACGGACGAATCTGCTCGCGGATCAGGTCGCGGTATTGCCACCGGCCGATTTGAAATCGGAGCTGTTCGATCTCCTCGAATTGCGGGCACTCGACCATCGCGGCGAAGTCGAGCCACTGCTGACCGGTGACCATGGTGATCCCGACGTAGCCGTCCTTGGCGGGTTCGATCGACGGGACCTCCGTGGTGCGCCGGATCGGCGGGACGCGCAGCAGCTGCGAATGCAGCCATTCGCTGCTCTGCATCGTGGTCAACGCTTCCAGCATGGACAGGTCCAGGTGTTCGCCGGGCCCGCCGCGCTCGACGCGACGGCGCAGCGCCAGGGCGCCGAACGCGGCGAACACGCCGCCCATGTACTCGCCCAGATCGCCGCCGATGGAGATCGGCGGCCCGGCCGGATCGCCGCGGAAGCCGGGCGAACCCGCCCACGCCTGCAGGGTGAACTCGGTGGCGGCCCGGTCCGCGTAGGGTCCGGTCCAGCCGAAGTCGGAGATGCTGACGATGATGACTCGCGGCGAGTGTTCCAGCAGCTGTTGTGGGTCGATGCCCAGCGCCGCGGCGCGCGCCCGGCCCGCCGTCACGACGACGACGTCGGCGCCGGCCAGTTCGTCGCGATAGCGCTGCGAGTCGGGGGCGAAAGTCATGCTGCGCTTGCCCGCGTTGAGGTAACTGAAAAACGGCCCGCTGTGTCCCTGGGGAATCGAGGAAGCACTGGCGGAGTAGCGCCGCAACCAATCCCCTTGCGGCGGTTCGATTTTATGCACCTGCGCGCCGGCATCGCGCAGCAGCTTCCCGCAGTAGCTGCCCGCTATCCGGTCACTGATCTCGACGACACGCAAATCGTGTAGCGGTGTCGGCCGGCTTTCGGACCGCTCGCTCAATTGCACCCGCCCTTCCGATCGACATGCGACCAGAGAAGCTATTTATATCATTACTGCTAAAATAGCTAAGCCAGCGAGTTGCATTTGTTTCGAGGATCGGATGACCGCCTTGGGAATTGGCCCCGACGCCCGGCGCCGGTTGTCGGCGCCGCGGATCGCCGAAATCGTAGCCGATGAGTTGCGCCGTCAGATCATCGACGGCGAGCTCGCGGACGGTGATCTCCTGCCGCGCCAAGAGCTGCTCGTCGAACAATTCAACGTGAGTTTGGTGTCGCTGCGCGAAGCCCTGCGGATCCTGGAGACCGAGGGGCTGGTTTCGGTGCGGCGCGGCAACCGTGGTGGCGCCGTCGTCCACGCCCCGGCGAAGACCAGCGCCGCTTACATGCTCGGGTTGTTGCTGCAGAGCGAGTCCGTCGAGCTCGCCGATCTTGGCATGGCCCTGCAGGAACTCGAGCCCGCCTGCGCCGCGTTGGCCGCCCGCCGGCCGGACCGGGCGGACACCCTGGTACCCGAGCTCACCCGAATCAACGAGTCGATGGCCGAAAACCTGGACGACGGACGGCTTTTCACCGAAATCGGGCGCGAATTCCACGATCAGGTCGTCCGCGGCTGCGGCAATCACACGATCATCGCGGTCGTGGGCAGCCTGGAGACGCTGTGGACCAGCCACGAACGGCAATGGGCCGACGAGAGTGCGTCCCGCGGCACCTACCCGTCGCTCACCCAGCGCCGCGCGGTGCTCAACACGCACGTCAAGCTGACCGAGACCATCGCCGAGGGTAACGTTGACCGGGCTCGCCGCATCGCGGGTCGCCATCTGGCCGACACGCAGACCTATGTCCTGTCCGGTCAGCACGATCAACGCATCTATGCGCTCTCCCCGCAGGCGTTGTCGCGGCCGCGGGATATCCGGCATTCCTGACGAGCGGCCTGCAACGGTCATGCGAACCGCATTGGTCACCGGCGGCAGCGGCGGGATCGGAAAAGGATGCGCCCGCAAGCTGGTTGAGCGTGGCTACGACGTGGTGCTCTCGGCGCGCCGCGAGGCCCCGTTACGCGCCGCCGCCGAGGAGCTCGGTGCCCGGCACATCGTGGCCGACGCGTCTGACCCCAGCGGATTCCCCGCTGCGATAAGCACATTGGAGACGATCGACCTGGTCGTTCACGCGGCCGGTGCACTGGGCGGAACCTACGCGCGCAAGCAGACCTTCGAACAGTGGCACGCGATCATGTCGGCCAATCTGGATTCGTGCTTCGTGGTGACATCTGCGGTGCTGCCGAAAATGACGGCGGGCTCGCGGCTGGTGTTCATCTCGTCGTCGGCGGCACACGAGCCGATGCCGGCCCGCACCGCCTACTCGGCCTCCAAAGCCGGCATGAATGCGTTCGCCCGCGCCCTGGCACTGGAGGTCGACCGCGACGGCATCAGCGTGCACATCGTCACGCCGGGACCGGTGGCCACCGAGATGCTGCAGGACGTTCCGTTCGAGATGTACGCGATCGGGGTGTCCGACGTCGCCGAGGCGGTTGCCTGGCTGGACACCGTCGATCCGTCGGTCGATCTGCCGGAGATCCGCTTGTCCGCCGTGGAGCGCGGTCCGTTCGCGCGACCGCCGGTGGTGCCGACCGAGGCGCGGCGCCGCGCGCGACGAGGGTGAGGTCTACGCCGCCGGGAAGGCTTTGATCACCGATTCACCGAACTCTTGCAGGGAGTCCGGGGCCGCGAAGTCGGCGAACCACACGTAGAACCGCTCGACCCGCTGGGCGGCCAAACCGCGGAAGTGCCCGATCAGCTCGTCGGCATCGCCGCAGACCAGCCCGGACCCCAGGTTGCCGAATCGACGGGTGCTCACCTCGCGCACGCGGTCGGGGTCGCCGCCCGACCGCACGAAGCCGACCATCTGCTGAATCGACATCCGGGCCGTTCCCGCGGCCGGGGCGAGCTTCGGCAGCCGGTCGAGCTGGTTCGCCGGCAGATTCCACCAATCTGCGTATCTGCGAACGAGTTCCATCATCTTAGGCCCGCTGCCACCCAGGACCAGCGGTATCGGGTAGGACCGGCGCGGAGCCTGCGGGGCCGGGCCGGATTGGTCGTCTGCGTCGCCCCAGTACCGCCTGATCAATTCCAGGTGGCCGCCGAGTTGTTCGACCCTGGCCCGCGGATCTTGTTGGCCGACATCGAATCTCGCGAATTCCGAGGGCCACGATCCCGCCCCGAGGCCCAGCTCGAACCTGCCCCCGGATGCCTCCGACAACGTGACCGCCTGCTTGGCGAGCACGGCAGGATGCCGAAACGCGTCACACAGCACCAGGTGACCGATCCGCAGCCGCTCGGTCTTGGCCGCTACCCAGGTGGCAACGCCCATTGCCTCCCAGATGCTTTCGTCGGGCAGCCCGGGCGCCTCGAGGTGATCGATGAAGGCGATCCCGTCGAAGCCGCTGGCCTCGGCGTGACGTGCCCGGTCCGCGATGTCGGCCACCGACAATCGCACCTGCGGCAGGAACAGATACCACTCGGCCATGCGCCACCTCAACGTCGGGTTCCGTGCGATTGCGACGGCACGGCTAGTTTATTATCTTTACTATGTTAGAGGTCTTATGGATGTCGGACTGAGCTCGGAGCAGCTGTCGCTGCGCGACACCGTACGCGGCATATTACGTACGGAGTGCCCGCCCGACGCCGCACGTCAAGCGATCACCGATCCGGAGCGCTGGCGCACCCTGTGGAAGACGGTCGTCGACCTGGGCTGGACCGAGCTCGCCGCCCCCTCAGAGGAAGGGGCCGGCGACTACGGCCCCGTCGAACTGGCCGTGGTCCTCGAGGAATGCGGTGCGGCGATTGCGCCAATTCCGTTGCTGGGCAGCGTCGGACTGGCCGCGGGCCTGCTGCGCAACACGGGGCTCGACTCGGTGCTGACCGACATCGCCGGCGGCGTCGTGGCGACCCTGGCCGTCCACGCCCCGGGATCCCGACTGCCCGGGGCGCCGATGACGCTGCGCCAGGGACGCCTGCGCGGCACTGCGGTTGCCGTCCCCAACCTGTCGCGCGCGGAGCTCGTCGTCACCCTGGCCCGCTCCGGCGCCGGTGACACCGTGGCGGCCGTGGCCCGCTGCGGCGACGGCGTCACCGCGGTGCCGGCGGCCGAATCCACCGATCCCGCTCATCCGTTGGCAGGCGCCGAGATCGACGCCGAGCCCATCGCGATTGCGCCGGTCGACCTCGAGTCGGCCTTCGCGGCGCCCTGGGTGGCCGCGGCCGCCGACCTCCTCGGCGTGGCGAGCGCAACGTTGCACCGCTCGGTCGAGTACGCGAAATCACGGCGCCAGTTCGGCCGGCCGATCGGCGCGTTCCAGGGCGTCAAGCACGCACTGGCCGACAACTACGTCAGCGTCGAGCGTGCCCGCAGCCTGACCTATGCCGCGGCGGCCCGGCTCGCCGACCCGACCGCGCCCCCGGCAGATCTATGGACCGCCGCGGCGCTGGCCAAGGCGGCGGCCAACGACGCGGCGACCGGCTGTGCACGCACCGCGGTCCAGGTGCACGGCGCCCTCGGGCAGACCTGGGAGCACGACGCCCACCTCTATGTCCGGCGCGCCTGGCAGGGTGCCGCCATGCTGGGCGACAGCCGCTCCCTGTACTACGAGGTGGGCCGCCGATTCTGCGGGGGTGCCGCGTGAGCGCGGTGGTGGAGGAATTCGGCGCCTGGTTGGCGGAGTTTCTGCCCGACGACTACTACGCGAACTATCGGCAATACCGCTGGGATCTGGGGCTGCGGCGCGATTACCAGCGCGCCTCGTTCGAGGCCGGCTGGTTGCAGCCGACCTGGCCTCGCGAGCACGGCGGTCGATCGCTGGGCCTGCGCGACGCCATGGAAGTCCGGATCGAGGCGGCGCTTCGGTCCGCACCCAAATTGCCCAACGTTCAGGGCCCCGGCGTCGCCGCACCCGGAATTCGTCAGTTCGGCACACCCGCCCAGATCGAGCGTCTGCTCGTTCCGCTGTTGCGCGGCGACGAGTGGTGGGCGCTGGGCATGTCCGAGCCCGAGGCGGGGTCGGATTTCGCCGCCCTGCGCACCCGCGCGGTGCGCGACGGCGACGCGTTTCGGGTCGACGGCCACAAGATCTGGACCACCCAGGCGCACCTGTCGCGCTGGTGCACCCTGTATGCCCGCACCGATCCGGAAGCACCGAAACACCGGGGCATCTCCTGCCTCATCCTCGATCTGCATTCCCCCGGGGTCACGATCGAGCCCATCCGGATGGCGTCCATCTCCGACGAGACGTTCTGCGAGGTCTTCCTCGACGACGTCGAGGTGCCTGCCGAGAATCTGCTGGGACCGCTGAACGGCGGCTGGAACGTCGCCCTGTCGTCGCTGCACCATGAGCGCCAGATGATCTGGATCATGAACTGGGTCGAGATCAAACGCGGGCTCGACTCGGTGCGCGAGGCCGGCGCCACGGACTCGAGCCGGGACGTGTACGCCGAACTCGGTTCGCTGCTCGCGGACGCCGAAGCGTTGCGCGCCACCGGATATCGCGCTCTGGGCAACGAACTCGCGGGACGTCAAAGCCCGGAAGCCGACACCATGAAGCTGCTCGGATCGCTTACCTTGCAGCGTGTTTGGGAACTGAGTGCGGCCGCCGCAGGCCCCGATTCGGCCACCGATCCGGATCTACTGTTCGAACGTCAGGACGCGCTGGCCGCAACGATCTACGGCGGAACGTCGGAGGTTCAGCGCAACATCATCGCCGAGCGGCTGCTCGGGTTGCCGAAGGGATGACGACAATGGATTACGACCTCGGCGACGACGCCGGGCAACTGCGCGGCCATCTGCGCGAGCTGGTTGCCAACCACATCCCCGCCGACTTCCTGGGTGCCTGCACCGAGAACCCGCAGGACCTCGCCACCACCGAGACGTTCTGCAAACTGCTGGCCACCGAGGGGCTGCTGGCGCTGGCTTGGCCGAAAGAGCATGGCGGCGGCGGTGGTTCGGTCTGGCAGCAGACGGTGCTGCGCGAGGAGATGTGGGCCCAGCACGAGCCGCGCGGTCCGCAGTACATGGGGATCAACTGGGTCGGGCCCGCGCTGATGCGATACGGGACGGCCGAACAGAAGGCCAAGCACCTGGCGGCCATCGCCTCCGGCGACGTGATCTGGTGCCAGGGCTTTTCCGAGCCGGAGGCCGGCACCGACCTGGTGTCGTTGCGTACCCGCGCCGTCGCCGACGGTGACGGGTGGCGCATCACCGGCCAGAAGGTGTGGACGTCGTACGCGCTGATGGCATCCTGGTGCGTGTTGGCGGCGTGCACCGACCCCGAGGCTCCAAAACACAAGCGGCTCACCCTGTTTCTGATCCCGATGGACCGGGCCGGCTTCACCGTCCGGCCGATCCCGTCGATGCTGGGACCGCACCACCTGAACGAGATGTTCCTGGACGACGTACAGGCGTTCCCCGGCGACGTGCTCGGCGAGGTCGGCGACGGATGGCGGGTGATGCGCGAAGCGCTGGCGTTCGAGCGGGTGGGCATCGCCCGCTACGCGCGCTGTGAATCGCTGCTCGAACGCATGCGCGCCCAGCTCGGCGACGACTGGGATCAGCTGCCCGAAACGATCCGCACCCGGTGGGTGCGGGCGCTTGTCGACCTACGGGTCGCCCGATTGCTGGCCTATCGCGCGGTCTCACTGCAGGACGACCCGGCGGCGGGGGCGGCCGCCAGTGCCGCGCGCATCATCACCACGACGTGCGATCAACTCGTCGCGGAGTTGCTGTTCGACGTGCTGGGCCCGACGGCGCTGGACAGCGGGACCTCCGCGGCACTGCACGGAGCCATCGAAGACCATTGGCGCTACGCGCAAGCGGCCACCGTCGCATCGGGCACCATCGAGGTGCAGCGCATGCTGGTGGCACGAGACGTATTGGGAGAACACAGGTGAAAACCGATCTACCACAAGACATCAGCGACTTCGCCGCCGTCGCCGGCAAGCGGCTCACCCGGCTGGGCGGTCCGCCGGCCGCGCTGCGCGCCGAGACCGACGACGCCATCCGGGATGCGGCGCGTGCCGCGCTGAACGATGTCGGCGCGTTCGACCTCGACGTCCGCTCGGCGCCGGATGACCTGCTGGCCGCGGCGGTGCTGTGTCAGGCCGCCGGCGCCACCGTGCTCCCCTACCCGTTGGTGGAGGAACTGCTCGCGATCGATGGCGCGCGCCTGGCCCTGGTCAATCCGAAAGGCCCGCGTATCGACCACGGCGACCTGGCCGGCGACTGGGTCGCCGCGGACCTGGACGGCAATCGGTACCGGCCACAGCCGGGCTCGCGGACCGGCGCCAAGCTGGGGCCGTTCCTGGTCCCGGCCACCTTGAGCGCACCCGAGGGCACCGTGCCCGCCGGCGACGTTAACCTTCATCTCGTGCTGGGATCATGGCGGATTCTGGGAGCGGTGCAGCAGTCGTTGCGGATTGTCACCGAGCATGTGCGCGCCCGGATTCAGTTCGGCAAGCCGCTCGCGGACTTTCAGGCCGTCAGATTCGCCGTCGCCGATGCGGCCGTCGCGGTCCGCGGACTGCACGAGCTCGCGAAGTACACCATCTGCCGCTCGGATTCGCTTCCCGCGCAGATTCATTCGGCCGACGCCCTGATCCTGCGGCTCAAGGCCGCCGACACGGCACGGCAGGTGATGCGCTCGTCCCACCAGCTGCTCGGAGCGCTGGGCTTCTGCGACGAGTCCGACGTCAGCGTGCTCGATCGGCACACCCAACCGCTGATGCGGCTGCCGCTGGGCACCGAGGAGCTCGCCGTGCGCCTGATGCCCTGCGTGTCGGACGGGTCGTTCGAGACGCTGTTCAGTGAGCCGGTATCGGCATGACCGAATCCCCCGCGGCCGCGATGACGCCGAATCCGTTCGACGAGGGAGTCCCATTCGGGATCAAACTGCAGCAGCTGGCCGAAGAGCGGCGCGACGATCCGGGCGTCACCATCGTCGCGCTCGATGGCACCGCGGAGCCGCTGACCTTCGGCGACCTCGACGCCCGCGCCAACCAGTGGGGACGGGCTCTGGCCGCCAGCGGCGCCCAAACGGGTTCTTTTGTCGCGCTTGCTATCCCGAATTCTCGGCATCTTGTACTCGCCACGTTGGGGTGCTGGAAGATCGGCGCGGTTCCCGTCCCCATGCACTGGGATCTGCCCGAGTGGGAGCGCGATCGGGTGCGGGCGGTGATCGACCCCGCCGTCGTCGTCGACGAGCAGAGCCGCTGGGAGCTCGACGCCCGCGCGGCCGCCGAGTCCGCCGATGCCCTACCGGTCGCCGTCTCCCCCACCGCCAACGGGATCTGCAGCAGCGGGTCCACCGGTGTGCCCAAAGTGATCCTGAATCTGGCGCCGTCGCTGTGGATCCCGCAGCAGGGCGAACCCTTCCTTTCGAACTGGACACCGGTGGCGCAGCCGCAAACCATCATGGTGCCCGCGCCGATGTATCACACCAACGGCTTCGCCACCTTCCTGATGATGCTGGCCGGCGACCATCTGGTCATCCTCGAAAAGTTCGATGCGGCACTGGTTCTCGATGTCATCGAACGTTTCCGGATCACCAACTTCACCGCCACCCCCACCATGCTGGCGCGCATCGCCGCCCGGCCCGACGTGCGGCAGCGGGACCTGTCCAGCATCGTGTTCGTCCTGCAGGGCGCCGCGGTGATGCCGCCGTCGCTGCTGCACACCTGGTTCGAACTGCTCAGCCCCGAGCAGATGGTGACGGCATACGGCATGACCGAAAACCTCGGGCTCACCGCGTTGCGCGGCGACGAGTGGCTCGCCCACCCGGGCAGTGTGGGCCGCGGTTTCCGGGATACCGAGATCCGGATCCTGGACGCCGACAAACGACCGCTGGGCCCCGGCGAGGACGGGGACATCTACCTGCGGGCGCCGATGAGCGCGGGATACCGCTACCTGGGCGGGGCGCCCCCACTGCCGTCGACCGAGGACGGCTTCCGCTCGGCCGGCGACATGGGCCACCTCGACGAGGACGGCTACCTCTACATCGTCGACCGCCGCGTCGACATGATCGTCACCGGCGGCGCCAACGTCTTTCCGGCCGAGGTGGAGTCCGCGCTCGCCGGCCACCCCGGCATCGCCGACGTCGTCGTGATCGGGCTGGCCGACAAGCAGTGGGGTCGCCGGGTGCACGCGGTTATTCAGCGCGCCGACGCCGACGGCGCCGCGCCTCTGAGCGAACAGCAGGTGATCGAGTACGCGAAGAATCGCCTCGCTCCGTACAAGGCGCCCAAGACCGTCGAGTTCGTCGACGCGATTCCGCGGACCGCGGCGACCAAGGTCAACCGCTCGGCGATGATCGAGGCCCGGGGCGGCTGAGCGCGAAGGCTTGTCAGAGCTACGCCGTATAGTCGAATGTATGTTCGAAGCGACCACCGGCCGCGGATCGCCACCAGAGGTGATCGCTCGGTTTGACGCCATGTTCGCGCGCCTATGTCCGGCCGCTACGCCCGAGTCCGCGGCATTGCTGGAACGGATCTGTTCGTCGTCGCGCGCGGAGAACCAAGCGGCCGGTGACCGCCTGGTGGCAATTGGCGAACTCGACATGCTGCGGCTGCGCCAGTACGGGGAACGCGAGACCTGGGTGACCGACACGTGGGATTCCATATCCGCAGAGATCGCCGCCGCGCTGGGAATCAGCCAGGCGCTGGCGTCGAGTTACCTGAACTATTCGCGCGCCATGCGCAATCGGCTACCAAAAGTGGGCTCCGCGTTGGTTTCCGGTGACATCAGTTATTCGACGTTCCAGACGATTGTGTTCCGCACCGACTTGATCAACGATGCTGAGGTGATGGCCGCGGTCGATGCCACGCTCGCGCTACGAGTGCAACGGTGGCCGACAATGACGCGCGGGCGACTGGCCGCTGCGGTGGATCGGGTGGTGGCCCGGGCCGATCGCGACGCGGTCCGGCGACGCCGCGAGCACCAAGCGAGTCGTGAGTTCTCCATTTGGGACGGAGGCGACGGCCTGTCAGAGGTTCACGCAAGGCTGTTCGCCACCGATGCCCATGCCGTGGACGCTCGGCTGAATGCCTTGGCCGGCACTGTTTGTGACGGTGATCCGCGAACTCTGCAGCAGCGTCGCGCCGATGCAATGGGGGCATTGGCGGCCGGCGCCGAACGGCTGCTCTGCCGCTGCGGGCAGCCGACGTGTTCCGCCGGCGCGCGCTCGGTGCCCCGCCCGGCCGTGATCCACGTGGTGGCCAGCCAATCCACCATTGACGGCGCCTCGCCAGACCCCGGCTCGATCATCGGCACCGACGTGCTCGTCCCTGCGGAGTTGGTTGCGCAACTTGCCGACTCGTCGAGACTGCGACCGCTGGCGCATCCCGGGGACGCACCGCCGGAGCGCGGGTACGTCGCTTCACAGGCGCTGGCCGACTTCGTGCGCTGCCGCGATTTGACGTGCCGCTTCCCCGGGTGCGACAGCCCCGCGACCGAAGCGGATCTCGACCATACGATCCCGCACTCTCAGGGCGGTGCGACGCACGCTTCCAATCTGAAATGCCTTTGCCGCACACATCATCTGATCAAAACCTTCTGGGGATGGCAGGACGAGCAGCTGCCTGACGGCACGGTGATCTGGCGCTCCCCGTCGGGGCACACCTACGTGACCACCCCGGGCAGCGCGCTGCTGTTTCCGTCCTTGTGCGCGCCCACCGGTGAGATCGCCTGGCCTCGGCAGCCCGACCGCCTCACCGATCGTGGCGCGATGATGCCGCGACGGCAGCGCACCCGCGCGGACAACCGCGCGAAGTACATCGCCGGCGAACGCCGGCATAACCGCGCATCCCGCGTCACCTCCGAAACGAGTCGGGGGGCACAACCGCTCACCACTCAAGGTCATCCGCCCGACCCGGAACCACCGCCCTTCTAGTTCCTGCAATTTGGGATCGGTAGCGGAAAACAAGCGCAAGACTTTTGCCAATCGTCGGCAACCACTACGACCGACAGCAGCGAAAGGAACGCGTCGTGGCCCGCATCCACATCATGAAAAAGCTCATCGCCGGCGCCTTGATGTCGGGTGGTCTGGCGATGGCCGGTGCGGGGCTCGCCGCAGGCACCGCCCGGGCCGACAACCCCGACTGGGGCCCGGCGCACCATTGGTGCCCAGGCGAACCGCTACCGGCGACCGGTAACCACGTCACGGACCCTTTCCGCGGCTGGGACACGAGCGTCTGCCACACCTACTACTACCTCTGGCCGGGCATGGGCAACGTCTCCAACATGATCTGGGACGGGGACAACCCGCCGCCGAAGCCCCCGCCACCGCCGGCACTCATCACCAGAGACAACTGCCAGCAGATACTCGGGATCTTCTGCCCCAAGGCCTAAGCGCCACCTCCCGGCCGCCAGGCGCGGTAACCTCATTCTCATAGCGCGAGCAGCGCGCTAGGGAAGGGACCGATCGCTCATGGCCGACCCCGGCGACGACGTGGAGATCACCCGTAGCGACCGCTTCATCAAGACCGCCGTGGCGATACTGGGCGAGACGGGCCGCACCGACTTCACCGTGCAAGAGGTGGTCGCGCGCTCCAAGACGTCGCTGCGCGCCTTTTACCAACACTTCAGCAGCAAGGATGCACTGCTGCTGGCGCTGTTCGACCGAACCATCGCCCAATCGGTGCAGGCGTGGCGCACCGAAACCACGGGGCTGGACAGCACCTCGGCACTGAAGTTGCTGATCGACCGGCTCAGCCAGCAGCCGGAGTCGAGCACGCAGGACAGCCTCAACCGGGCTTTGACCCTCTACAACCAGCACCTGGCCGAGACCCGGCCCCGCGAATACGCGCGTGTGCTCTCTCCCCTGCACGGCCTGATTCGCGACATCGTCGGGCAGGGCATCACCGAGGGAGTCTTCAACCCCGGCTTGGACGTCGGCGCGGCGGCCGCCATCGTCATGCAGACAATAATGGGTGCGCAGCGATTGCATTGGCTCGGTTCGGAATTGAATGGATCACCGGTCGACGCCGGCCAGCTGTATGACTTCTGCAGTCGCGCCCTGGGCATCCGCGACACCGACGAAGAATCGGCCGCCCCGTCGCTGGCCGAGCTGTTCGCCCAGATCGGCATGCGCCCGGGCACCCGCAACGGCGAATTCGCCATGACCATGCCGGTCAGCCCCGCTGTCGTCAACACGTCCGGCGCGCTGCAGGGTGGCCTGATCGCCACGCTCGTCGACGTGGCTGGCGGACAATTCGGGCTGGACTATCTGCAACCGGGCACCACGATGACCACCGCGGATCTGTTCATCCGCTACCTGCGGCCGGTCCGCCAGGGCTCGGCCTTCGCGGTGCCCACGATGCTGCGCTCCGGGCGACGAGCGATGGTGATGCAGGTGGACATATACGGCGACGGCGACGACGACCTCCTGGCGACCGCGACCGTCAACTTCGCCGTGATCGAGGGGACCACACCAAAGCTCCCAAGCTGGCCGGACGCCTGAGCCGGCGGGCCGACCAAAGATCCGGTACACCTAATTCCGCGTAAGTGGTAACGTCGTTACCACACAGTGAGAATTTAAGGCTTCTGCAAGGAGATCGCCATGCCCTCTCGCGAACTTTCCTTCCCCGTCTTCGACGCCGACAACCACATGTACGAGCCGCAGGAAGCGCTGACCAAGTACCTTCCGGACAAGCGCAAGAACGTCATCGACTACGTGCAGGTTCGCGGTCGCACCAAGATCGTTGTGCGCGGCCACATCAGCGAGTACATCCCGAACCCGACCTTCGAGAAGGTCGCCAAGCCAGGCGCCCAGGAGGACTACTTCCGCAACGGCGCGCAGGGCAAGACCTACCGCGAGATCCTCGGCGAGCCGATGAAGGCCATTCCCGCCTTCCGCGAACCGGGCGCGCGGCTGGAGGTCATGGACGAGCTCGGCATCGACTACGCCCTGATGTTCCCGACGCTGGCCAGCCTGGTCGAGGAGCGCATGAAGGACGACCCGGAGATGACCCACGACGTCATCCACGCGCTCAACGAGTGGATGCACGAGCAGTGGACGTTCAACTACCAGGACCGCATCTTCGCCACCCCGGTGATCACGCTGCCGATCGTTGATCGCGCGCTGGAAGAGCTTCAGTGGTGTCTCGAGCGCGGCGCGCGCACTGTGCTGGTCCGCCCGGCGCCGGTGCCCGGGTACCGCGGCAGCCGCTCGTTCGGCCTCGAGGAGTTCGACCCGTTCTGGCAGGCCTGCATCAAGGCCGAGATCCCGGTCTCGATGCACGCTTCGGACAGCGGTTACTCCGAGTTCGCGAACGTGTGGGAGCCCGGCGACGAGTTCCTGCCGTTCAAGCCGACCGCCTTCCGCAGCTTCGCGATGGGCCATCGGCCGATCCTGGATGCGATGGGTGCGCTGGTATGCCACGGCGCCCTGTCGCGCAACCCGGAGCTGCGGATCCTTTCCATCGAGAACGGCGCCGACTGGGTGCCAGACCTGTTCAAGGGCCTCAAGGGCGTCTACAAGAAGATGCCGCAGTCATTCAGCGAGGACCCGATCGAGGCGTTCAAGCGGTGCGTCTACATCACTCCGTTCTGGGAGGACCGGTTCACCGAGATCGTCAACATGGTCGGCACCGACCGGGTGCTGTTCGGCTCCGACTGGCCCCACCCCGAGGGCCTGAAAGATCCGATCAGCTTCGTCGACGAGCTCACCGACTTCTCCGAAGACGACATCGCCAAGATCATGGGCGGCAACCTGATGAAGCTCATGAAGGTGTCCGCGCCGGCCAAGAAGCCGGTCTCGGCCTGATCGCTTGACCGCTGCCCGGCAAGCCGGGAGGCTCGGAAGGCGTTGCAGCGGTAGCGGATACGACGAAGGCGAAAGCGAATCAGGTAGGTCGGCGGTCGCATCGCGCCATCGGTGTGCCCACGAGTCGGTATTCCTTGCTGGTGTCGACCTGCGGGCCCACACCCTCTTGGAAGAGGACGATGATGTCGGAGCCGCCGAATTGGAAGAACCCGAACTCTTCGCCTTTGGCCATGTGTTGGCCCTCGACCGCTGTCAGCATGACCGAGGAGACGTGCGCCATGCCGACCGGGATGACCGCGACGATTCCGACGTCGCCACAGTCGGATCCCGAGGTGTCGATGGTGACGACGCCGCGGTTCTGGCTGAATTCGAAACCGCTGGTGGTGCTGTCGCTGGACTGAAATTCCCGGTCCTCGATCGCAACCCGCATGAAGACTTTTCCGCTGATCAAAAACGACTCTTCGACAAGTCCGTCCACCGGCAGATGAAAACGGTGGTAGGCCGACGGCGGCAGCATGTAGTGGACAAACGTTCCACCCGCGAAGCTTTCGGCGTAGCGACTGCCCCCGATGAGTTGGGTGATGTTGCCGTACTTGTGGGTGTTCTTGATCGTGGTGGCCGGGATGTTCGACTCATCGTCGATGTCATAGGAGTGCTGGAAAATACAGTCAGCTGGCGAGGTCACCACGGCGTTGCTGGACGGCTCCGCGATCGGACGTAAGCCGCCGTTGAGCTCGCGCCCGATGAACTGATTGAACGTCAACCATCCACTGGGCATATTGGGGACGCCATTCACCAATGACTCGTGGATGCGGTATTCCGGAGCGTTGTCGATGAACGACTGCAGGATCTCCGGGCTGAACGAGTCGGCGGTGTCCAGGAAACCGCCCCACTGCCGCGAGAATTCGGTCATCCACTCGCGAAACCGCTGCGAGCCCTGCGGCGCCGCGCCATCGATCTCCTGATCGACCAGATAGTAGAAGTGCGCGGTCCGGTCGTTGACTTCCTTGGCTTGCCGTCCTTCAGGAGCCTGCTCCTGCCACGCCTCCGCGTTCGTTTGCTTGGGCACCCATCTGATGAAGTCTTTGAGGTAGTCCTCGTACTCCGCGGTGTTCGTCGGCCACTCGAGCGCCGCGAACAGGTCGGGCCGCAATTGGGTCTCCGCCGTGGCTCGGGCCTGGGCCAGTGACTGCTCGAGCAGATCGGCCAAGCCCTCTGACCCGTCGAGGACGGCGCGCAATCGCTTGATGATTCGGTCCGGGTCGCTCATCGCACTACTCCTTGCGCGGTGCTTCGCGCGGTTGAAGGGGGCCTTCCCGGGGCCGCAAGCGCCGCAGAACGCTTTATCGACCAGGTCGGCCTGCACAGTGTCCGACAGGTACCCCCCGGCACCCCACGTAAACGAGCGCAGCCGGCGGGAGCGGGGACGCCGTATGCCCGTCGCCGCACTTCGCGGCGATCCTGCGTCGGTTATGTGCGCGTCCGCCCGGCCCGAAAGGGGTATACGCCACCAAGGTGCGTGATCCTGCGGTCACTGGCACGTGCATCGGGACGAGGAGGGTAGATGAGCGTGACATCGGAAGGCCGGACGCCGGTCAGTATCGATGACGACGTCGCGCTCCTCACCGAGCAGATCGAGGCGCTGCAACGACTCGGGCAGCGTGACGACGTCGACGACGAAGAGATCTACGACCTGAGCATCAGGTGGGGCGCCGCGCTCGCGGGACGGCTGCCACGCGTGGCGCATTACGATTCGCTGGGGCAGCTCGGCGACGACGATCAGCGGCGCTTTCAATCGCTGTGCGACCAGCTACGCGAATTGTCGCCGCTGATAGAGCGATTCGACCTCGCACGGCCGCAGCTCCCAGGATCCACGGACGGTCAAACTAGCCGGGGGCGTCGCCGCCGAAAGCGTCCGAGTCGCTTCCTGCGTAGGTGAGAAAGTCTGTGTCGCGCAATCTGATCGCGGTCCGCGGCTTGGGGCAGTCCGGGTTGCGACAGGTGAGCGCGACCATGTAGGCATCGGCATCCTCGTTCAAGAACAGGAAACCGAGGTACAGGGCGCCGCCGACGGCGAAATCCGTTGCGCCGCAGGCTTCACAGTGCCCGCCCTTCGCCGCGATCTGCTCGAGTACGCGATGGTGCGCCACCGCATCCAAGCTGATCAGCTCGGGGCGTACCCCGACTCCCTCGGTCGCCATGTCGGTCATCTCAGATTTCCACGTCCTTGTCGTAGTACACGCGGTCCTCGCGCCACCCGCCCGTGCCCATGCCGATCCCGGCATAGTCCTCGACGAATTCGATCTGGTTGATCCACTTGGCCATTTTGAAGCCCACCTGAGTTTCCACCCGCAGGCGTAAGGGCGCACCGTGCTGGATCGGCAGAGGCGCGCCGTTCATTTCATAGGCGAGCAGGGTCTGCGGCTTGTCGGCGAACTCGAGGTCGAGCACCTCATAGAACTGGCCTCCGCCGTGTGACGCCGGCTCGTCAGTGCTGTTGTCCTGCATCGTCAAAAAGCAGATGTAGCGCGCCTGCGGCAGCGGCCGCACCAGGTCCACCAGCTGATGCAGATGAACGCCGGTCCATTCGCCGATGCTGGTCCAGCCCTGAACGCAATTGTGCATCACGCATTGCGTTTCCGACTCGGCCAGCGTGCGCAGCGCGTTGAGGTCCAGGATCACCGGGTTTTCCACCAGCCCGCCGACCCGCAGCCGCCAGTCCACGAAGTTGTGCACCGCCATCACCTTGTATTCCGTGCTGGTGGGCGGCTTTCCGTTGATGCGGTGCTGTTTGGAAATTTTGTGCGCCGGATAGTTCTGCCGCGAGTTCAGCGGCCGCAGCAGCAGCAGGCGCGCCGCGGTGACCACCGCGCCCAGCACGCGCTGCACCGACCGCGGGTTGCGCAGACTCCAGACCGTCGCCGCGACATGGACGACGATGATCGCCGCAATGATCAGCAGCGAGATGGTGGTCGCCCAATAGGTATTGCGGACGGCACCGAAAATCATTGACGCGGTGAGCCTGCCCCAGCCCCAGAAGAAAATCATCGACAGGTGAATCACGATGAAGACCAGGAACGCGATGAGGCCCAGGAAGTGCAAGCTTCGCGCCCATTGCCGGCCGCCCCACATTTGGACATACCACGGGAATCGCGCCTCGATCGCCGGAGACTGAGCGGCCCCGGTCAGGATCTGAAATGGCGCAAGAATAAAGATTATCCCGGCGTAGGTCAGCTTCTGGATGGCGTCCAGCGGTTCACCCGGCAACACCGGCGGCAGATTGAACGTCAGGTAGGTGACGATGTCGTCCCACGCTTCGGGGAAGATCGACCACGAGGCGGGCCAGTAGCGATGCCACTGGCCGGTTGCGAACAACAGGATGTAATAGGACAGGCCAAGCAGAATCCAGCCGATGACCACAAAGAAGTGCCAGTGGCGACCCACGCCGAGCTGCGCGCGGCCTGGCAACGAAATGAACGGGCTGTAGTCCTCTTCCTCATCCAGGGTGTCGTAGATCCTGTCCCGCGGCATCACCTTTCGGGTGAAGCGCGCCCACTCCGTGCCCGGCTTGCTGTCGTCGTGCCAGTACAGCTTCGGGTGGGTGGCCAGAATCTCGAGACCGCTGCGCAAGATCAGCGTCACGAACAAAACGTTCAGCCAATGATCGATGCGCAGCCATACCGGATAGTCCAACGTTGTCATGCCTGGGCCCCGTCAGTCGTACCACTGCTGGCGTCGCGGATAGGCCACGTTGATGCCCGACAGCACCGTCGTGTGCACGGCGATAAACGCCGCCGCGCAAGCCATCCCCAACGTCCCGGGTGCGAAGTCCCATCGGGCGGTCACCGCGACGAGCCCGGGCAAGCTGACCCAGCGAGTGACCAGATACAAGGCGAGAAAGCCCAAGCAAACCAAACTTCCGAGATACCAACCGGCCTGGGGCACAGCGGGTGTGATGCGCACCACCATGGCGCTCGCCGCGGTCACGCACGCGGCCGCCAGCACCAGCGCGTAGGCGGCGAAATACTGGGGCAGGTCCGGCTCGGTGGCCAGCACGTAGACGTGCACCGCCACCAACCCGGCGAGCAGCCCCCCGCCCAGCGCGGTCACCGTGCGCGGCAGGTTGAACGCCACCCAGCCGTTCAAGGTCAGCACCCGTGACGACAGGAAGCGCCGCCAGAGCGCCGACATGCGTCGCTCCACCAGATCGGCCACGACTGCGAGGTACCCTGCCCCGCACGTCCGCAAACGGGGCTGTTCGGCCGTTTACGGGCCGCGATTTTCGCAGTCGTCAATTGGATTTGTCGGCAAATGTGCCGACACCGATCAGACCGTACCAAACCGTTGCAATACGAATGCAAGAACGATTGCTAATCTGAACAATAACGTGTGCAAATAGGTCAGCCCATTTGACCCGGTTTCGAGCGGTCCCGCTTTGCGGGCCGCTCGGAGGCTGCTAGGAGGAACGGCCAGATGGTGGCCGAAAACGACTGGGACAGAAGCGTCGGTGCGGCAGACGACGTACGCCGCGTCTTCGAGAACGTCCCCGCGCTGTTGGTCGGGCTCGAGGGGCCGGACCACCGATTTGTCGCGGTCAATGCGGCTTACCGCACGCTCAGTCCGCCAATTGACTCCATCGGGCTATTTGTGCGCGACGTCTATCCCGAGCTGGAAAGCCAGGAAATCCTGCAGATGTTCGACCGGGTATATCAAACCGGCGAACCGCAGTCGGGCACGGAATGGCGAGTGCAGGCCGACTTCGAGGGCGAGGGACGCGCCCAGGAACACTTCTTCGACTTCATCGTCACGGCGCGGCGCGCAGAGGACGGCTCGATCGAGGGCGTCCAGCTTGCCTTCGTCGACGTCACCAGCCGGGTGCAGACGCGGATGGCCGCCGAAGCGCGCCTCGAGGAGATGTCCGAGCGGTACCGCAACGTCCGCGATTCCGCCACCGTCATGCAGCAGGCGCTCCTGGCACCGTCGGTACCCGTCGTCCCCGGCGCGGACGTGACCGCGCAGTACCTCGTCGCCGCGGAGGACACCGCGGCCGGTGGCGACTGGTTCGACGCGATACCCCTCGGCGACCGGCTGGTGCTCGTCGTCGGAGACGTGGTCGGCCACGGCGTGGCAGCGGCCGCGGTGATGTCGCAGCTGCGGACCGCGCTGCGCATGCAGGTCGTCGCCGGATATCCGATCGCCGAGGCGCTCGAGGCGGTTGACCGATTCCGCAAGCACGTCCCCGGGTCGAACACGGCCACCATCTGCGTCGGCTCGCTCGACTTCGGCACCGGCGAATTCCGGTACTGCACCGCCGGACACCCGCCGCCGCTATTGGTCACGGCGGACGCCACCGCGCGCTATCTCGAGCCCTCGGGCGGCGGTCCGCTCGGCAGCGGCACCGGCTTTCCGGTACGTACCGAATTCCTCGACGTGGGCGACTCGATCCTGCTGTACACCGACGGCCTGATCGAACGGCCCGGCCGGCCGCTGGGCGCCAGCACCGCCGAATTCGCCGAGCTGGCCGCGAACATCGTCGGCGGCCAGCGCGGCTTCGTCATCGAGTCATCCGTGCGGCCGATCGACCGAATCTGCTCGGAGACACTGGAATTACTGCTGCGCTCGACGGGCTACAGCGACGACGTGACACTCCTTGCGGCGCAACGCCGGACACCGGCGGCACCCCTACACCTGACACTGGACGCGACCATCCGGACCGCGCGCGCGGTACGCACCCGCCTGCGGCAGTGGCTGTCGGAGATCGGCGCCGACGCCGACGACATCTCCGATGTGGTGCACGCGATTTCGGAGTTCGTCGAGAACGCGGTCGAGCATGGTTATGCCACCGAGGTCCCCGACGGCGTTGTCATCGAGGCGACGCTGTCGGGCGATGGCAACCTGCACGCCTCGGTGGGCGACCGCGGACGGTGGAAGGACCACCGCGAGGGCGAGACCGGTCGCGGCCGCGGCCTCGCGATGGCCGAGGCCCTGGTGTCGGAGGCGCACGTCAGTCACGGCGCCGACGGGACGACCGCCAGTCTGACGCACCAACTCTCGCGGCCGGCGAACTTCGTCACCGACTCAGTGGTCAGCCGGGCGGCCGACCGGCGGACAGCCAATGCGGAATTCGTCTCCGAGGTCAGCGAACCGGGCCGCATCGTGGTCAGTGGCGACGTCGACTCCAACACCGCCTCCACCCTGGACCGTCAGATCGCGGTCGAAAGCCGTTCCGGCGTCGCACCGTTGACGGTCGATCTCACCGCCGTCACCCACCTCGGTTCGGCGGGCGTCAGCGCGCTGGCCGCCGCCCGCGAGCGGGCGCGCCGACAGGGCAGCGAGTACGTGCTGGTGGCCCCGCCGGGCCGCCCGGCGCACCACGTGCTGTCGCTGGTGCAGATCCCGGTGGTCAGCGGCCTCGCCGAGAACGTCGTCGCCGAGGGCTAGGGCCGGTCGGCTCGCTCGCCGTGCCGCACCTGGCTGAACGGAACCCCGCGATCGGCAGCGTATTCCCGGGGGAAGCCCAGCACCCGCTCGCCGATCACGTTGCGGGCCATCTCCGTTGTGCCGCCGCCGATGGCGACCGTCTGCCGGGATAGATACCGCAGGCCCGTTTCGAGACCGGCGCCCTGCTCCCCCACCACGCCGGCGCTTCCGGCGATCGCCAGCGCCGTGTCGACGTTGGTGGTCGTGGTCTCGGAGTGGAACAGCCTGATGAGCGTTCCGGCGGCGGGCGGCAGCACCCCGTCTCTGACGCTGCGGTACACGTGACCGATCAGTTGCTCGGCCACCGCGCGGTGCACCAGGGCGCGACCGGCCATCTCGCGCACGCGTTCGTTGTCGGCTTGCCCGGTCTTCTCCGCGAGCTCCACGTAGTCGACCGGAATCGTGTTGCCGCCCTCGCTGCCGCTGCCGCTGGCGAACTCGGACCCCTGCCCAACCGCGCGGCGTTCGTGGTACAGCTGCCGGGACGCCACCGCCCAGCCGCCGTCGACCTCGCCGACGACGGCGTCATCTCCGACGTCGACGCCGTCGAGGAACTCCTCGCAGAATTCGGTGGAACCGCTCAGCATCGTGATGTGCCGCAACGTGATTCCCGGATGCGCGATGGGCACCAGGAACATCGTCAGCCCCTCGTGCTTGGGCACGTCCCAGTTGGTGCGGGCCAGACACAGGCCGTAATCGGCGGCGAACGCGCTCGTGCTCCAGGTCTTGGCGCCGTTGATGATCCAACGGTCACCCCGCCGCTCGGCCCGGGTGAGGACACCGGCCAGGTCCGATCCGCCGCTGGGCTCACTCAACAACTGCACCAGCACTTCCTCACCGCGCAGCGCCGCGGCGATGTGCTGCTTCTTCTGGTCTTCGCTGCCGGTGTCGAGCAGGGTGGCGCAGCAGATGGTGAACGTCGGGGTGTTGAGAATCAGCGGCATCTCGTAGTCGAGGGATTCGACGTCGAAGGCCTTCTGGTATTCGTAGTCCAGCCCGAGACCGCCGTACTCGCGGGGGAAGCAGATGCCGGCGAATCCGCCTTCATACAAACGCTTTTGCAGTTCTCTGGCCCTCAGCCAGGACCGTTCCTCGTCACGTGGCGCGGCCGGCGGGGCCTCACTGTCGATTGCGGGCATGTTGGCCGCCAGCCAGGCCCTGGCCCGGGCGGCGAACTCCGCAACGGATTCGGTCGAGGTCATCGGATCTTCATCATTTCGCCGAACGACCCGCCTTTTCAAACTCGTATACGCGCAGATTATGCTCCTCCGGCGTCCCAAACATGCCGCGGTACAACGTAATCCGGCGAAGGTACAGGTGCAGGTCGTGCTCCCAGGTGACGCCGATGCCGCCGTGCATCTGCACACACGCCTGGACGATCTGACCCGCCATCTCGCCCACGTAGGACTTGGCGATGCTGGCCGACAAATTCGCCTCCGGCGCGCGGGCCGCCACGTCGGCGACCGCCGCCGAGGTGGTGGCGCGACAGGCTTCCAGCCAGAGCTTCATGTCGGCGAACTTGTGCTTGAGTGCCTGATACGACGCCAACGGGCGACCGAATGTGTGACGGTCCAGCGCCCACCGCACGGTGAGGTCGAACACCGTCTGCAGGGCGCCGACCACCTCGGCGCATTGCAGCACCTGGGCGATCTGGCTTTGTCGATCGACGAGCGCAGCCGTCTCGCCCGCGGTGCCGACGGCCGCCGACCGCGGCACCACGACGCCGTCGAAGTACACGCGGCCGTATTGCTTGACCAGATCGACCGACTGCTGGGGCTCGATCCGGACCCCCGGCACGTCCGTCGCGACCAGGAACTGACGTATCTCGGCATCCGCGCCGCAGCGCGCCACCACCAGCAGCAGCGCACTCTGGGCGGCCGCCTCGACGCGATCCTTGATGCCGTCGATGCGGTAACCGGAGTCGGTTTCGGTGGCCGTGACCGACGGATCCAGCGGTGCCCAGCCCGGGCCCGGCTCACAGACCGCCCACGACGCCACGGATTCACCCGCTATCAGCGCCTCGATGGCGTCGGCGTGCTCGCCCGAGTTTGTGCACTCGACAAGCCCGGCCAGCACGGTGCTGACCGGGTACAGCGGTCCGGGCGCCACCGTCTTGCCGAGTTGCTCGGCGACCATCGCCAGATCGGCGAAGCCGTTCTCCGAGACGCTTCCGCCGCCCAGCTCCTCCGGCACGAGCAGGCCCGTCCAGCCGAGCTCCGCGGCGCGC
The DNA here is from genome assembly GCF_001665835.1 of Mycobacterium colombiense. GTDB lineage: Bacteria > Actinomycetota > Actinomycetes > Mycobacteriales > Mycobacteriaceae > Mycobacterium > Mycobacterium colombiense_A. The sequence goes on from NZ_LZSX01000089.1 coordinate 35,764, forward strand.
TGCCACCACGCGGGGTCGAATGACGTGCCCGCGGCGTGCAGCTCCCGCACCCGGCGCAGCGGCGCTTCCTTTTCCAGGAACGCCTGGGTGGTCGAGGTGAAAAGGATCTTTTCGGGAGAGTCGAGGGTGGTCATAGTGCCGAGGGGATCCTTCTTGACATTCGATCGCTGCGGCTGCAACGGAATCGGTTTGAGTGTTTGATCATCCGCCCGATCGGTCCTCGGTTGGCTGCCGATTCTGATGTTAGCAACGCTGGATACGGTAAGAGATACCGGAGTTCAGTCGGTAAAAGCGGGGACGAGCACGCAAGTCGAGACGGTCGGCGTGGTCACTCGCACACGGTTGCGCTACATGGCGAACACGCGCCGCACCGCCTGCGCGTGCAGCGCCCTATTCTCCTGGGAAACAACCCAATCGGGGACCATCGAGTCGAAGCCGTTGAAGGTCGCGGCGATCACGTGCAATTCGGTGTGGACGTACGCGTGTAGCAGCCGGTTGGCGTAGTCGATGGCCTCGTCCCGGCACGGATCGATCTCGGAGCAGCTGACGAACGTGGGCGGCAGGCCTTCGAGATTGGCCCGGTGCGCGGGGACGTGCTGACCGTTGGCCCGGGCGTCGCCGAGATAGTGGTTCCACGCCCGGCTCACGGCCGGACCGTTGAGACCTGGGGTGCGCTGGAATTCCCGACGCGACGGCGTGGCATCGGAATCGAGCATCGGCTGGTGCAGGATCTGCATCAGGATCGCCGGACCTTCCTGGTCGAACATGCGCTGGGTCAGACCCGCGACCAGCGCCGCGCCCGCATCACGGCCCATTACCGCGATGCGGCTCGCGTCGGCGTCCAGCTCCGCGCTGTTCTCGACGGCGTAGCGGAAGGCCGCCTCGACATCGTCGAGCGCCGCCGGGCAAGGATTTTCGGGGGCCAGTCGGTAGTCGACCGAAATCACCAGACAATCGCCGTCACGGGCCAGCTCCACGCAGTGCGCGTGGTCCGTCTCCAGGTTCCCGGTGACGAACCCGCCGCCATGCGCGTACAGAACCAGCGGCGCGGAGGATTCGGTGCGGCCGCGGTACAACCGCAGGCCCAGCTGCCGACCGTCCGGACCGGCGATGGATCGTGAATCGATGGGGACGCCGGTGGCATCGGCCGCTGCGGCGCGCTGCGCGGCCAGCAGGTTGGCGTGTTCGCGCTCGGCGGGCAGTGTCTCGGTGCGGAATTCGAAGGCGCCCAACTCCACGGCGGCATCGCGCAGCACCGGATCGATGCGACTGAGGCCGTGCGGCCGGGCCAGGTTCGTCTGTGTCATATCAACTCATTTTTCGGGCTCGTCGTGCGGGCTCATCGGCGGTCCCGGAAGGTCAGCCTTACCGTAAACCACCTTCAAGGTAGACCTGCGCTTTTAGGCGGTGGCACACCAGGTGCTCGGCGCCGCGAAACGAGCCCGGCGGGCCGGCCGCGGTAGAAATGGGGCCACATCGAGTGGGCCTTCGGCGCGCCGCGGATCCGTAGCCGGTCGGCCGGGCGAGCACCAGCCATTGGGCTTCGTTGCTATCTATACTATGATAGCTATTTTCCGCTCAGTACCCACCCGCCGTGGACTTCGCGGGCACTCGTCGTCCGGTCCGCGTAAACCGCCTTATCCGTTGCTTCAGGAGGAGCGCTGATGACGCTCAGCACCGGCCCGAACGGTCAGCCCGTCGTACCCTCACTCGATTTCACCGGTGAAACCAGCCCCTACCCGTTTTTTCAACACATGCGTCACACCGACCCGGTGTGGCACGGTTCTATGAGCGATAACACCCAGTTGCCGGAAGAGCTGCAACCCAGTGACGAGTGGGTCCTGTTCGATTACGGCGGTGTATCCCAAGCCTTTCGCGACGACCGGATCTTCACGTCGGCCGCCTACGACAAGACGATCGGATTGGTGATGGGACACACCATCCTGGCGATGGGCGGCCGGGAGCATCACGATCACCGCAACCTGGTGGCCAAGGCGTTCCGCGCGACCGCACTGGAACGCTGGGAACCGTCTGTCATCGGGCCGGTCTGCGAGCGACTGGTCGACGAGATCAAGAACGACGGTCATGCCGATCTGGTGAAGGCGGTGACTTTCGAATTTCCCACCCGGATCATCTCGACACTGCTCGGTCTGCCCGCGGAGGACCTGGACCTCTTCCGGCGTCTGTCCCTGGACCTGATTTCGATTCCGACCGACATCGAGGCGGGATTGAACGCCGCCGCAGAGCTTTACGATTATTTCCTCAAACAGGTCGAGCAGCGCAGGCGCAAGCGCACCGATGACATCATCGGCGACTTGGTCGCCGCCGAGATCGACGGCGAGAAACTCACCGACGAGGCCATCATCGCCTTCTTGCGGTTGCTGCTCCCGGCCGGCCTGGAGACCACCTATCGCTCATCGGGCAATCTGCTCTACCTGCTGCTGACCCACCCCGAACAACTCGCGATGGTCAACCAGGACCGGTCACTGATACCGATGGCGATCGAGGAGGGCCTGCGGTTCGAAACGCCACTGACCATGGTCATGCGGACTACGACCGAAGAGGTCGAAATCGGCGGTAAGACAATCCCTGCCGAGGCCCAGATCGACATGTGTATGGGCTCGGCCAACCGTGACGAGACCCGCTGGACCGATCCCGACACGTTCGACATCCGCCGGCCGCGGCAATCCCACATCGCCTTCGCCGGGGGTATCCACATGTGCCTCGGCATGCACCTGGCCCGGCTGGAAACCCGGGTCATGTTGAACAGCCTGTTGGACCGCGTCGAAAATCTGGCGTTCGTGCCCGACGACGGAACCGGCGAGGAATCCAAGATCGTCGGGCTCACCTTCCGGTCGCCGAACAAGCTTCCGGTGACATTCGCCCCCGCCGCATGATAAGCCGCGCAGCGATCCTGCACGACGTCGGCGGCCCGTGGTCCGTCGAGGAATTCGAGCTCGACCCCCCCAAGGCCGGTGAGGTCCTGGTGCAGATGGCGGCGGCCGGCTTGTGCCATTCCGACGATCACATCCTCAAAGGTGACATGTCGGCGCCCAACGAGGTGATGCGATCGATGGGGCTGCCGACCATGTTCCCGACGATCGGTGGCCACGAGGGCTCCGGCATCGTGCGCGAGGTCGGCCCGGGTGTCACCGACTTCGCGCCGGGTGACCACGTGGTGATGTCGTTCGTGGCCGTGTGCGGCCAATGCCGTTGGTGCGCCAGCGGAATCGAGTACCTGTGTGACGTCGGCATCGGCACCATGATCCCGGGGATGCCGACGGACGGCACGTTCCGCCACCACACCGCCGACGGCCGCAACCTTGGCCACATCGCCAAGATCGGTGCATTCGCCGAACACACCGTGGTATCGACGAATTCCCTGGTGAAGATCGAGCAACACCTGCCACTGACATCGAGCGCTCTGCTGTCGTGCGCCATCCCGACCGGTTACGGTTCCGTCGCCAACCGGTCCAACATGCGCGCCGGCGATACGGTCGTGGTGATCGGCGTCGGCGGAATCGGCACGGGCGCGATCCAGGGAGCCCGCATCAACGGCGCCGCGCAGATCGTCGCGGTGGATCCGGTTGACTTCAAACAGAAGTCGGCGCTGCAGTTCGGCGCGACGCACAGCGCGGCGACGATCGACGAGGCGCTGGATCTGGTGCGCGGTCTGACCTACGGGGTGATGGCCGACGCGGTGGTTGTCTCGCCCTCGTTGATCACGCCGGCGGACGTCCGCGACGCCGTGAAGCTCACCCGCAAGGGCGGCACCTGCGTGCTCACCGGCATGACGTCGCAGTTGACCCGGTCGGTCAAGATCGACCTGCAGGACTTCATCTTGATGAACAAGACGTTGGCGGGCACCATATTCGGCTCGTGCAACCCGAAGGCGGAAATCTCCCGGCTGGCCAGGCTTTATGAGACGGGCCAGCTTCAGCTCGACGAGATGATCACCAAACGCTATCGCCTCGACGAGGTCAACGACGCCTACGACGATCTGCTCAACGGCAAAATCGTCCGGGGCATCATCGATTTCGGGGTCGCCTGAAGGCTCTGCCTACATCTTGATCGCGGGGATCAGCCTGCTCAGGTTCCAGAGCCGGTCCCTTCGCGCCGACAGGCAGGAGATCGCCAGTGCGACAGCCGTTATCCCAACCAGCACGATGATCGCCTGCCACAGTCGGGCGTCGATGCCGCCGAGTATCAGCTGCCGGAGTCCGTTGACGCCATAGGTCATCGGGTCGAAGCGGTGCAGGACCTGGAATGGCCGTGACGTGGTTTCCACGGGATACATGCCGCCCGCACTGACGAGCTGCAACATGAGCAGGGCCATGATCAGCACCCGGCCCACCGCTGGACCGACAAGCGCATTGATCGCCTGTGTCGCGGCTACGAACGCGGCGGAAATCAGCACCATGAACCCCAGCATCGCCGCCGGGTGCACGGCGTGCATACCGAGGGCGAACCGCACCACGCAGTAGAGAATGACGGCTTGGAATACCGCGATCACGGCGGCAGGTAGGTAGCTGGCCAGCACCACGCGGAGCGCGAGCACCTCCGCGGCGATCGCGCGAGCCTGCAAGGGCCGCAGCACCATCCACAGCACCAGGGCGCCGAAGAACAAGGCGAGCGTGACAAAGAACGGAGCCATCCCGGTGCCGAAGTTGGGCGCGGCGTTCTCGTGTGAGGCCTCGAGTTGCACCGGACCACCGATGGTGTCGGCGACCGCATCCTTTTGCTGGGTTGTCCAGTTGGGTACCTGCTTGGCCCCCTCGGCGAGTTTGGTCGCCAGTTCGGCCGATCCCGTCTTGAGTTGTCGTGCGCCGTCGTCGAGCTTGGCGATGCCGCCGGCCAATTCGGCGTTACCGGTGGCAACTTGCTGGGCTCCGTCGCGCAGTTGGGTGAGCTTGTTCGTCAGGTCCTGTCCCTTGCTGCCGACCTGGTCGAGCGCGGACCCGAGCGGGCTGCCCGGGTTACGCAACCCCGATGTCATGGCGATCGCCGCGTTCTGCGCGTCGGTGAGCTGCTGGCGGATCTGGGGCGTCAACTGGTGACCCCGGAGCTGATCTTGGACGCTCCGCAGGTTGTTTGCCAGCGGATCCTGTCGTGCGGAGAGCTGATCGATCACCGATGAAAGCGAGTTTGCGGCGGCATCCTGCGCCGCGGCGATGGCACCGATCTGGTCGTTGGCCTGCTGAAGCGCGGTTGCGCCCTGTTGCAGTTGCTGTGTGCTGCCGCCGATTTGCGACACCGCCTTGGTCACCGCGAGCAGCGGGTCGGTGGCCTGGTTGATTCCGTCTGACAGTTGCTTGGCACCGGTGGCAAGCGTTGCCGAGCCGGACCGCGCGGTGTCCAGACCGGCCACCAGCTGACCGGCGCCGTCATCGAGTTGAGCGGCCCCGTCTGCGGCCTGCTTGATACCCGATCCCGACGAAACCACTACCGACAGCATCTGATTGACGGCCTGTCCCGAGATCCGGCTGGACACGGCGTTGAGAACCTGGCCGATGGCGGTACGACCGATACTCGTGGAGATGTAGTTGTTGGCGTCGTTGTAGACGGCGATCAGGTTGGCCTTCTTGGGTTGCCCGGTCACCGGCGAAGCGATCGCCGCGCTGAAGTCCGGCGGCAACTCGACCATGAAGTAGTACTTGCCGTGGTCGACTCCGTTGCGTGCCTCCGGTAAGTCCACGACGTGCCAGTCCAGCCCGCCGTCCGCGGTCAGGCTCTTGGCGATCTCCGCGCCGGCGTTGAACTGCTGCCCGGACACGACGGCGCCACGGTCGGAGTTGACCAGCGCCACCGGCATCTTGTTGGTGTGGCCGAAGGGATCCCAGAACGCCCACAGGTACAGCGCCCCATACACCAGGGGCAGCAGCATCAGTACGACGATGGCCACGCGCGTCAATCGGCTGCGGCCGAAACGTTTGATCTCCGAGCCAAAGGCGAGTCCAGCCAGCATCGTCATTCCTCTCCGGTCAGGATGCGGTGATCGTGAAGTTCATGGTCGGGCGCGTCCGCGCCCAGCGGGTTGGTCACCCCGACGACGACGGTGCGCTGCTTCGCGATCACGCCCAGCCGGTCGGCCGCGATCGCCCGTCGGGAGTTGTCCCGAACCTGCTCGAGGTCGCCGACCACCAGGATCGGACGGTTCGAGAGCAACGCCAGCGTGATTCGCAGCAAAAACAGTTCCAGGTCTGACAATTCGACGATGTACGTGTCATGGGGCGGCGGGGTCATCTCGCCGAAAACCTCGGTCAGCTCGGCCTGGCCGGCTTGCAGTGGCACAGCTGAGTACCACGGCGCCAGCCACCGGCGTTGCTCGGCGAGCACGGTCTCCACGGTCACCGATTCCTCGAGCTCGTCGATGTCGTCGAAGGCCGCGATCGAGCAGTTCCGGCGGATCGCGCGCGGGGTTGTTTGACCGAGGACGGTCAGCGTGCCGTGGCTCGGCTTGAAACGTCCCGCGAGCGTCAGCAGCAGCGTGGTCTGCCCTGGTCCGCCAGGCATCCGAATTGCGTGAAAACCCGGTGGGAGCGCGAGATCGATATCCGAGAAGAGGGGGCCGTGCTCCCCGTCGACGCCTAAACCGCGGGCGGTGATCACCGGCGCCGCAGGCTCCGGCCCGTCATTTGTATCCATGGTGAGGCTCTCCCTGATCGGCGGAAACCGGGACCGATTCCAGCACCGCGGTGATCAGCTGCGCGAGCAGGTCGGGGTTGATGGTCCCGGGACGCAGGACCTCCTCCATCGCGATGCCGAGGTTGATCGTGACGACGAGCTGGGCGACGTCGGCCAGCTCCCGATCGGACGCCACGGAGGGGGTGGAGTTGACGATGTGCACCGCTTGGTCGGCGGCGGCGGCGCGGCGACGTTCGATGAGGCGCTCGCGCAGCTGGGGGTCGCGCTGGGCGCGCAGCCAGTATTCGACGAACAGCACGTAAAAGTCGGAATGGTCGCGAACTGAGTCGAGCCATGACCGGCTCAATTCGCGTGCGGCTGCACCGGTGTCGCCGCCGCTGCTGTCCAGCGCCGTGGCGATCTGCTTGCCGCGGAGCTCGAACTCGCGGTCGAGCAGCGCTAGGAACAGTCCGTCCTTGGATTCGAAGTTCGAGTAGACCGCGCCTTTTGTGAAGCCCGCGGACTGGCCGATCGCGTCGATGGTGGCGCCGGCGAACCCCTCGGCGGCGAAAACCTTCGACGCCGCGTCCAGGATCCGGTCACGGACCTCGCCGCGGGTGGGGCGGGTTCGGAGTGGCTTGACGGGCGACATGGTCACAGCATACTTGACAGTATCGAGTGGATACTAACGAGTATCGAAGGGATGGCAGGAGATGGCCGGCGTTGAGCTGGTTATCCGCGGCGGGACGGTGTCCGACGGAACCGACTCGGCGCCGCCGCAGTCGAATTCGCACCCGGGTTTGCCTAGGCGAGCTTGGCCATCGTGTGATCCCACAATTCACGCGCGAGGATGGGATCGCTGGCCGCCCGATTGGCTTTGGCGGCCTTGCCTTTCACGTAATATTCGCCGGCCGCCCAGTCGACACCGGGCACGCTGGTCGCCAGCCAGACCAGCTGGTCGGCGCCGTGATCGGCGGTCTTGATCATTCGGCTGACGGGTGTGCGTTGCATGGTGGTCAACAACCGCGAACCGGACGAGTGACCGATGTTGGTGTTGACGAAGCCCGGGTGGACCACCGCCACCGCGAGGCCGTCGGCGGAAAAGCGCCGGTGTAATTCCTTGGTGAACAAGATGTTTGCCAGCTTCGCCAATGCATAGGCAGTGCTGGGCCGGCGCCGGTCCGTTGCGTCGAAGTCGGCGAGCTTGACTTTGCGCAGCAGCCGCTGAGACGAACTGGAGGTATTGACGATCGTGGCCCGCGAACCGACCAGCACCTCCAGCAGCTGCGTGGTGAGCAGGAACGGCGCCAGGTAGTTGACCTGAAGGGTGATCTCGTGGCCGTCGGCCGTCCGCCGGGGCTTGGAGAACACTCCCCCGGCGTTGTTGGCCAGCACGTCGAGGCGCGGATACTCCGACCGGATCTTGTCCGCCAGGGCCCGCACCTGGGACAGGTCGGCGAAGTCGGCGACGAAGTAGTCGGCATCGAGCTCCGCGGCCACGGCCGCGGTCTTGCTCTCCGAGCGTCCCACCAGCACCAGGTTGTCGCCGCCGCGGCTGATCCGGCGGGCCGCCGCCGCGCCGATGCCGTCGCTGGCACCGGTGATGACGATCGTCCTACGCGCCATTGCCTCGACCTCCACCGGGAGTGTAGCGAGGGCCCCGATCGAAGGGGGCGGCCGCACTCAGGTCAGCGAGTAGCGCACCGGCAGGTGCTTGAGACCACCGACGAAGGTGGTGGCGATCAACTCCGGATCGCCGGTCAGCTCAATCGATTTGAGCCTCGGCAACAGCTCGCAAAAGAAACTGTTGACTTCCATGCGGGCCAGCGCAGCCCCCATGCAGAAGTGCACGCCATACCCGAAGGCCAGATGCTTGTTGGGGTCACGCCCGACGTCGAAGCGGAACGGATCGCCGAAGACCTCCTCGTCGCGGTTGGCCGAAACATAGGACAGCAGCACCGAATCCCCCGCGGCGATCGGCACCCCGCGCACGGTGGTGTCCTCGGCGGCGGTCCGCATGAACTCCTTGACCGGGGTGACCCAGCGGATCATCTCCTCGGTCGCCAGCGGCATCAGGTCGAGGTTGTCGCGCAGGCGGTCGAGCTGGTCCGGATTCTCGATGAGCGCTTGCAGGCCGCCGGAGATGGTCGCGCTGGTGGTGTCGTGACCGGCGGTGGCCACGATCAGGTAGTACGACACCGTGTCGATGTCCGAGAGCGGTTCGCCGTCGACGGTGGCGTTGGCGATCGCCGAGGCCAGGTCCTCGGTCGGGTGCTCACGGCGCGCGGCGGTCACGCCGTTGAAGTACTGGAACATGTCGAGCAGCGCGGGCAGCTGATCCTCGTTCGAATCGCCACGCCTGAATTCGCTGTCTTCGCTTCCGAACAGCTCCTGGGTGAGTTTGAGCATGCGAGGAAAGTCGGCTTCCGGGATACCCAGCAGCGACATGATCACGAACAGTGGGTAGTTCACCGCGACCTGCTGGACGAAGTCGCACTCGGGCCCGACGGCCAACATCTTGTCGACGTAGATCTTGGCCAGCTCGTCGACGCGCATCTTCAACGCGCGCATCGCCTTTGGACGGAACCAGTCCGAGCCGATCGCCCGCACCACCCGATGCTGTGGATCATCCAGATGGATCAGTGTGCGCACACCGGCGGCGGCCTGCATCTCATCGCCCGCGGTTGTGGTCAGCACCGGGCGCGGCCAGTTGGTGAACAACATGTTCTCGCGCTCGATGTCCATGATGTCGGCGTGCTTGGTGATCGCCCAGAACGGCTTGTAGTCCGGCACCTCGACCCAGGACACCGGGGCGTTGGCGCGCAGGTGCGTCAGCGCCGCATGCAACCGCTGCTCGTCGGTGTACGCCAACGGGTCTGCCAATAGCTTCGCGGCCTCGTCCATCGTCGTTGCGCTCACTGCTGAGACTCCTCGATTTGGGCCGCTCCGTCGACCTCCGGACGGGCGGCGTCAGACATGCGGGTAACTTTACAGTAAGCAATCCAGTATGTGACCCTACAAATCTGGTCGCGCGACGAATCTCCATGAGGTAGGACATAGGCATGCCGAAAGCCCAGGATTGGGGAGAAACGCTCGAGGATCTCGAGCGGCGCCGTCAGCACGCGCGGGACATGGGCGGACCGGAGCGACTCGACAAGCACCGCAACAAGGGCAAGCTCGATGCCCGCGCACGAATCGAGTACCTCCTCGACCCGGGCACGTTCCGCGAGCTCGGCACCCTGGTCGGTGGTGAGATCGCTGCCGACGGCCTGGTCGTCGGCTCCGGCTCGATCAACGGTTCACCGGTGATGCTGGGCGCCGAAGACTTCACCACCATGGCGGGCAGCATCGGGCCCGGCGGCAACTCCAAGCGATACCGAATCGCCGAACTGGCACTGCGCGACAAGATCCCGCTGGTGATGCTGCTCGAAGGCGCAGGCTTTCGTCCCGGCGGCGGGCACTACGGCCGCACCCCCACCGACCTACTGGCCCAGGCGCAGTGCTCGGGCCGCGTCCCGACCGTCGGTGCCGTATTCGGGCCGTCGGCCGGACACGGCGCGCTGGTGGCCCCGGTCTGCGACTTCCGGATCATGAGCAGGCAGGGCGCGATCTTCACTGCCGGGCCGCCCGTAGTCAAAGAGTCCACCGGAGAAGACATTTCGAAGGAGGACCTTGGTGGGCCGGATGTCGCTTTGCCCAGCGGGGTGATCCACAATGTCGCCGAGGACGATGAGTCCGTCCTCGACGAGGTCCGGCGCTACCTGTCCTATTTTCCGCCGAGCGCGTGGTCGTACCCGGCATCGTTGCCGCAGGACGAGGACAGCGAGCCACGTGCGACGCCGGAGCTGCTCGACATAGTGTCCCGCGACAATCGCCGCGTTTACGACATGCGCGCCGTGCTCGACGTGATCTTCGACCGGCCCGACTGGTTCGAAGTCCAGCCGCAGTACGGCAAGGCGATCATTTGCGCGCTGGCCCATCTCGGTGGTCACCCGGTCGCGGTGGTGGCCAACCAGCCCCAGGTGCTCGCCGGCTCCATCGACGCCGCGGCCGCGGACAAGGCGGCGCACTTCATCATGGTGGCCGACTCTTTCCACCTGCCCCTCGTCTTCCTAGCCGACAATCCCGGCATGCTGCCCGGCAGCCGGTCCGAGCGCAGCGGTGTGTTGCGCGCCGGCGCACGTATGTTCGCCGCCCAAACCACGGCCACCACGGTGAAGCTGCACGTGACGCTGCGCAAGGCGTACGGGTTCGGCTCCATGGTCATGTCCCTGCTGGGTTTCGACAGCCAGTCCGCGACCTTCGCCTTCCCCGGCGCGACGATGGGTGCCATGAGCGCGGCCGCGCTGGGCCGGGCGACGCACGCCGGCGAGGACGTCACCGCAAAGTTGCGTGAGGCCGAGTTGCAGGCGTCCTTTCGGTCTGCCGAGCACATGGGGTTCGACGAACTCATCGATCCCCGTGAGACGCGCGATGTCCTGCTCGCCTCGCTGAAGCGTGGCCTGTCCAGCAGGCAGGCCGCCGCCCAGCCGGTGAGCCGGACCGTCATCATGCCGTGAGTGGCGCGCCGGGCGGCTAAAGCCGATCCGTCGCGCGGTAGGCCGCGACGACCGGCTCGAGCTCGTCGGGTGTGGCGCCGTGCATGATGAGCGCGTCGGCCCCGTAGTCGAATTCCTTGCGGATCCGATCCACGCACTGCTGCGCCGACCCGGTGGCCGAGGGCTCCAGCCATTCGTCGGGAATCAGCGTCGCGATGTGCTCGATCTGCTCGGCCGTGCCCTTGTGATCGATCCCGCCCGCGATCGAGGTGACCACCGGATCCTCGCGGAACCGTTGCAGCACAGCGGGATCCCAGTTGTTGGTGCTGACCAGCAGGTCGCCGTAACCCTGCAGGTAGGTGGCCAGACGCGCCACGGTCTTCTTCAGCCGCAGTTCTTCGGGTAGGTGGTCGCCGACGGTGGCGAAGCACGACCAGACCCGCACGCTGTCCGGGTCGCGGCCGGCCTTCTCCGCCGCCGACTTCACGGTGTTGACGCTGCGCTGCAAGGTCTCCGGCGTGAAATAGGTGTGCAGGATGACGTCGTCGAACACGCGTCCGCCGAGTGCGAGCGTGTTGGGCCCGAAGGCCACCAGCGCCAGCCGAATGTCCTCGTCGAAGTCGGGATCGAGGAACAGGATGGGGTACTTGCCCATCGGGCCGTCGTGGTTGAAGATCAGCTCGCCGCGCCACAGCCGGCGCATCACCTGGGCCCAGTCCTCCATCTGCGCCGTCGTCACCGCCGGGATGCCGAAGGCCCCGTAGATCGCGGCGATGCCGCGGCCGACGCCCAAAGTGAACCGGCCGCCCGACAGGCGATGCATCGTGGTCGCCCACGACCCGGTGATCAGGGGATGGCGGGTGTTGTGATTAGTTGCGGCGGTAGCGATTTGCATCCGGTTGGTCACCGCGCATGCCGCCCCGACCAGAGACGACGCCTCCTTGACGTTCCACCGCTCGGAGATGAAGCCGGTGCCGAAGCCGAGTTCCTCGCCGCGGCGGGCCTCGTCCATCAATGCTGCCGGGCCCTCACCGCCGGCCCCGGCCAGCAGGTAGAAACCCAATTCATCAAGCGTTCGGTCACTCACTTCCAAACCCCTTGCTGGTAGCCGCAGTTCCAAACCTCGGTTATCTTGCCATCTACGACGCGGAACACCTCGATGCTGGCGATGTTGGTCTCGGTGCCGTCCTTGGTGACGATCGTCGAGTCGTAGACGATCGCCACGTGCTCGCCGTCGTCGCCCTCGATGACGATGTTGAGGTCGAAGTGCAACGAGTCGGCCAGCTCCCACATGTCCACCACCCGCTGCACGGCTTCGGCGTGGGTCAGCGTCCGCACCCCACCGACCTCGTGCCGAATCACGTTGTCGGCCAACAGTTCGTCGGCCAGGTCGATGTTGCATTCGTTCCACACGACGAGGTTGTAGAGCTCGACCACCGTTCGCGCGGTCCACGTGGGTGCCATCAGTCGGGCACCACGGCTTTTTGCGCGGCCACGTCGCGCAGGAATCGGTCGGTGATCCGCTGCACCCGCCGCGAGAAGATGTGCCCGACGTGGCTGCCGTCGTACCAGTACAGTTGGCCGCCCCAGCGTTCCTGCAACGCATCGGCCGGCTCGCGCATCGCCATCCGGTCGTGCCACGCCCCGACGATCAGCCGGCGATCCGGCGGCGGAGACGGGGTGACCGCCAGTGGATCGATCACCGAAGTCAGCTGGGTCGCCACGGGCGATTCCAGCAACTCGCGGAATCCCTCGCGCGACGATCCCCATCGCTGCAGGTGGCGCGCGATCATCGCGTTGAGCCCCAGGATCGGCGTGTAAAGGGCGACGGCGTCGACCTGCTTCTCCAGGTGGGAAACCAGCGCGGCCACCGGGCTGCCCATCGAAATCCCTGCCACCACAACGGCGCTGGCTTGCGGCTGCACCCAGCGCACGATCGCGCGTACCTCGGAGACCACGCGCATCATGCCCGCCACGTTGCCCAGCGGATCCAGGTCGGGATAGACCGGCCATTGGCCCCGCCGGCACCCGTGGCCGGGCTGCACGGGCAGTGCAACGTTGAAGCCCAACTTGTGATGGATGTGTCCGATCCGGGACAACAACAGGTCCTCGGTGCCACCCTGGCCGGCGCCGTGCACCCAGACCAGCCACGGCCTGGGCTCATCGCGGTGCCGGCACAGATGCACCACCGCCCGTGCCGGGCCGCCCAGGCCATCGGCCTCCAGCGTGGCCGGCAATGCCGGGTCGTGCTCGAAGGCCATCCGTTCATACGCCAGACCCGGGATACTGCGCTTGCGTATCGAGCTGGCCCGCAACGGCTTCGGGTCGGCGTGCGCCCGGTCGATACCCAGCGAGGAGAGCTCCTCGGCGGCCGCGGTGCACGCGTCCAGTGGCCGCAACGGGGCGGGGCTTCCGCCCAGCAGCGAAAAGGCGCTCAGTACCAGTTCGTCGAGCATCGCCTCGCCGAACTGGCGTGCACCGCGTGGCGATAGCGGGACCCAGCCGGTCGACTCCTGCAGGCCGGCCACCGTGCGCGGCGCCAGCATTCCCAATTCACGGACCACATCCCTGGCCAGGCCCAGCCCGCTCAGCGCCGTCGCCATCTCGCCCACCTTCGCCAGCTATGCCAGTTTGAAACCGGTGTATCCGCCGGGGGCGAAAACGTCACGCCACGCCCCGACGTCTTTGGTGTCCAGGAAACGGCAGTAGCGCGCCTTCAGCTGCCGGATGGCTTCCAGCTCGTCAGCCGCCTCAGTCATCGCACTCCCTTGCCGCTTACGGACCTGACTGCTGAAATCTATACTGTAACGGACTTAGTATCTATCAGGAATCGAGAGGCTTCGTGTGAAAGTCCCATTCACCTGGAAAGTCACCGGCTGGTTCATGGTCGGCTGGTCTCCGGAGTTTCCCGTCGGCGAGGTCCGGCCGCTGCACTATTTCGGCGAGGATCTGGTGGCCTACCGGGACGAGCAGGGTGAGCTGCACGTCTTGGAAGCACATTGCAAACACCTGGGCGCGCACATCGGTCACGGCGGCAAGGTGGTCGGCGACTGCGTCCAGTGCCCCTTCCACGGCTGGCGCTGGGGTCCGGACGGCACCAACCGATACATCCCCTACCAGCCGGACCGGCCCAACCGCGGGTTACGTCTCAAGGTGTTTCCGGTGCAGGAGCAGTACGACTGCGTCTTCGTCTGGCACCACCCGGACGGAAAAGAGCCGCAGTGGGAGATGCCGGACATCTTCGGAAAGTTCCCCCAGTTCGAGACGGACCCGGCGGCCTACTACCGGGCGTACCCGGAGTTCTCCCGGCGCGCGGAGCGCGAACCGGTGCATCCGCAGATCGTCGCCGAGAATGCCCCCGACAGCGCACATTTCGAGTACGTGCACCACGCCACCGTCACGCCCAGGGTGCTGGACTGGAAGATCGTCGACCAGGAATGGCAGTTCATCGCGGGCTGGCCGGACGCGAGCAGCGACAACCCCGAGGACCTCGCGCTGCGGTTCCACAGCCACCTGTTCGGCCTCGGCGGAGCGATCAGCGTCTTCGAGGGCGCACAGAACCATCGGCTGATCTTCACCTGCACACCGGTCGACGACGAATGCTCGGACCTGTTCTACTCGATCTGGTGGCCGCGGCTCCCCGGCGATACCGCGGACGTCCCGGAAGGCAAACTGCGGGACGTCATCGAGAAACAATTCCTGTCCACCGTGTTCGACGATCTGCAGATCTGGCGCTACCAGAAGTACGTGGAACACCCCGCGTTGTCGAAAGTCGACGCGAAAGGCTATATGGCGCTGCGGAAGTGGGCGACACAGTTCTATGACGTCACCCCGGTGGGCGCCCCCGCATGACGGACCGACTGGCCGGGCTGGCCGCACCCGAGCACACCGCGATCGTCACCCAGGAGTGCCAGGGCGCGGTGATGGGTCCCGACGCGGGACTGGCGATGCTCGCCGAGGAGGCGCGCCGCGAGGCGCTGCCCAACATCGCGCGGCTACTACCCGCAGCCCGCGCGGCCGGGGTGCGGGTCGTGCACTGCCTGGTGCAGCGGCGGCCCGACGGGCTCGGCTCCAACCACAACGCGAAGATCTTCGCGATGGGCGGCGGCAACAAGGTGGACATCACACCCGGCACGCCGGGTGCGGAGCTGCTGCCCGAATTAGGGCCGGAGCCTTCGGATTTGGTGCTGCGCCGGTGGCACGGCGTGGGCCCGATGGGCGGCACGGACCTGGACGCGGTGCTGCGTAATCTCGGGGCGTCGACCATTGTCGTGGTGGGTGTTTCGCTGAACATCGCGATTCCCAACCTCGTCATGGATGCCGTCAACGCCGCCTACCGGGTGGTCCTGCCCCGCGACGCGGTGGCCGGCGTGCCCGCCGACTATGGTGCAGCGATGATCGCCAACACCCTGTCGCTGCTGGCCACGATCACCAGCACCGACGATCTGCTCCGGGCCTGGGACGAAGGACCGCGATGACCGAAACTGCGCCGGAAGTTCGAGGCGGATTCCCCGACGTCAGACCCGTCGAGGACGCACCCGAGGAACTGGGCCCGTTCGTCGCCGCGCTGCGCCGCCTGCAGGACCTGACCGTGTCCACCAAGCCCGACCCCGCGCTGTGGGCCGCCGCGACCACGCACCTGGAGAACGCCTGCGCGCTGCTGGACGGCCACCAGGTCCCCGAGACCCAGGCGGTGGCCGGCCGGGTGCTGAACCTGCCGGGTTTGGCCCATCCGCTGATACCGCCCTGGATGGTGACGGAGTCCGGTCCCGACGGCGTGCGGATGGCCGGTCATTTCAGCACCGCCCACATCGGTGGGAACCGGGCCGTGCACGGCGGCATGATCCCGCTGTTCTACGACTGGCTGTTCGGCATGGTCGTGACGACCGCGGACATCCGGCCGACGCGCACTGCCTACCTGCACGTCGACTTCCGCAGCATCACCCCCATTGACCAGCCACTGACCGCTCACGGCCGCATCACCAGCGTCGACGGAAGGAAGGTTTTCATTGACGCTACTATGATAGCCGCCGATGGAACCTTGCTCAGCGAAGCCAACGGCCTGATGGTTCGTTTGTTACCCCACCAGCCGTGAGAGGCACGATGTCCGACACCACAACAACATTCACGGTTCCGGCCGTCGCGAAGGCCGTCGCCGCCGCGATCCCCGATCGGGAGCTGATCATCCAGGGGGACCGGCGCTACACCTACCGGCAGGTGATCGAGCGCTCCAACCGGCTGGCCGCGTATCTGCACGCGCAGGGATTGGGTTGCCACACCGAGCGCTCGGCGCTGGGCGGCCACGAGGTGGGCCAAGACCTGCTGGGCCTTTACGCCTACAACGGGAACGAATTCGTCGAGGCGTTGCTGGGCAGCTTCGGGGCACGGGTCGCCCCATTCAACGTCAACTTCCGCTACGTGAAGAGCGAGCTGCAATACCTGCTGGCGGATTCCGGGGCGACCGCGCTGCTCTACCACGCCGCGTTCGCGCCGCGGGTGGCCGAGGTCCTGCCGGATCTGCCACAGCTGCGCGTGCTCATCCAGATCGCCGACGACTCGGGCAACGACTTGCTCGAGGGCGCAGTCGATTACGAGGCCGCCCTGGCCTCGGTGTCCCCGGAGCCGCCGCCGGTTCAGCACTCCGCCGACGACCTGTACGTGCTGTACACCGGTGGCACGACGGGCATGCCGAAGGGCGTGTTGTGGCGCCAGCACGACATTTTCATGACGTCGTTCGGTGGCCGGAATATGATGACAGGCGAGCCGTCGAGCTCCCTCGAGGAGATCGTCGAACGCGCCGCGTCGGGCCCGGGCACCAAGTTGATGATTCTGCCCCCGCTGATCCACGGCGCCGCCCAGTGGAGTGTGATGACCGCAATCACGACGGGGCAGTCCGTCGTCTTTCCGACGGTGGTCGATCACCTGGACGCCGACGACGTGGTGCGCACCATCGAGCGGGAAAAGGTCATGGTCGTCACCGTCGTGGGCGATGCGATGGCGCGCCCTCTGGTCGCCGCGATCGAGAAGGGGATCGCCGACGTATCGTCGCTGGCGGTCGTCGCCAACGGCGGAGCGCTGCTGACCCCGTACGTCAAGCAGCGATTGATCGAAACGCTGCCGAACGCGGTTGTCGTTGATGGCGTCGGCTCGTCCGAGACCGGGGCGCAGATGCACCACATGTCGACATCGGGAGCGGTGGCAACCGGCACGTTCAACGCCGGGCCGGACACCTTCGTGGCCGCCGAGGACCTGGCGGCAATCCTGGAACCGGGCCACGACGGGATGGGCTGGCTGGCGCAGCGAGGCTACGTTCCGCTCGGTTACAAGGGCGATGCGGCCAAGACGGCCAAGACATTTCCGGTGATCGACGGCGTCCGGTACGCCGTCCCCGGTGACCGCGCGCGCCACGGCAACGACGGCTCCATCGAATTGCTGGGCCGGGATTCGGTGACCATCAACTCCGGGGGCGAGAAGATCTTCGTCGAAGAGGTCGAGACGGCCATCGCGTCGCATCCCGCGGTGGCCGACGTGGTGGTGGCCGGTCGGCCGAGCGAGCGGTGGGGCCAGGAGGTCATCGCCGTGGTGGCGCTCGCACCGGGAGCCAGCGCCGAATCCGAAGAACTGGTGGCGCACGCAGCGCAGACGCTGGCGCGTTACAAACTCCCCAAAGCCATCGTGTTCCGTTCGGTCATCGAGCGCAGCCCGTCGGGTAAGGCCGACTACCGGTGGGCGCGCGAGCAGGCGGTGAGTGGCTGACCGGTGATCCCGGCGGCCCCCCGCGGGAAGGCGGTAGACCATGTCGTTGCTGCAAAAGGACGAGACGCTGATGGCATCGACCGAGGTGCGTGCCGGTGCGGATCAGGTCTATGCCGTCATCTCCGACGTCACCCGCATTCCGGAGTGGAGCCCGGAGACGACGCGCGCAGAGTGGTTGGCGCCGAATCGCTTTCAGGCCTGGAACCGCCGGCGGCTGGGCCGGTGGCGCACCGTCGCCAACGTTGTCGAAGCCGAACCGGGGCACAGGTTCTCCTTCGTCGTTCAGGCGATGGGTGGCGACTGGACGCAATGGACGTACCTCATCGAGCCCGGTCCCACCGCCGGCACGACGCGGCTCACCGAAATGGTCCGGATGTGCGTGCCGCTGCCGTTCGGCGCGGTGGCCTTCGAGCATCTGTTCTTGTTCGTCCGGGATCGTCGCGGGGATCTGCAGAAGAACCTCGACGTCTCGGTGGATCGGATCCGCAGCATTGTCGAGGCAGGAGTGGACGCGTGAGAAACTCATGAAGTACCAAGGTCGTGTCGCTGTGGTCACGGGTGCCGGCTCCGGCATCGGCCGCGCCCTGACCCAGGCGCTTACCCGGGATGGTGCGCACGTCGCCGCATCCGACATCAACCCGGACGGACTGGCCGAAACCCAGGCCGCGTGTCTGCCCGGGCAGGTCACGCCGTACCGGGTCGACGTCGCCGACCGTGATGCGGTGCTACGTTTCGCCGACGAGGTGCGCGAGCAGCACGGGCCCGCCTCGTTGGTGTTCAACAACGCCGGGGTCGACCTGTTCGCCGGTGTGGCGGAGATGTCCTGGAAGGACTTCGACTGGCTGATGGAAATCAACGTCGGCGGCGTCGTCAACGGGACCAAAGCCTTTCTGCCACAACTCATCGAAGCGGGTACGACGCGACGTCCCGCCCGGTTGATCAACCTGTCCAGCGCCTTCGGGCTGATCGCGGTTCCGTACCAAGGCGCCTACAGCATGTCCAAGTTCGCGGTGCGCGGCCTCACCGAGGCGCTGCGTCAGGAGATGATCATGGAGAGCCGTCCGGTGACCGTGCACTGCGTGCACCCCGGGGTGGTGCGCACCAACTTCGGGGCCAACATGCGCACGGCGGACACCGAGGATCCCGAGATGGCGACCAAGATGTTCGATCGCGCGGCCCTGACCTCCGCCACCAAGGCCGCCCGGCTGATCCTGCGCGGGGCCGACAAGAACCGCGCCCGCATCCTTATCGGAGCCGACGGCCGCGTGATGGCGGCGATGCCGCGCCTCCTCGGCGCGGGCTACGCGGGCCTGTTGGCTAGGGCCGGGAAACTGACCGACTCGCGCTGAGCCGACGGCGGTTGCGGGCCTTCGTTATTCGCATCATCACGTCGGCGCCCAGCCGCAACGAGCGGCCGAACGGCGGCGCCGCGTTCCCCGTGATGCTGAAAGGCAGATCGTTGCCCACCACGGTGCGGTAATGACTGAACGAGTCGAAACCGGCCTTGCCATGGTAGGCGCCCATCCCGCTGCGGCCCACTCCCCCGAACGGCGCCGCCGACGGGATCATCTGTGCCGCAAAGTCGTTACGGGCGACGCCGCCGCTGCGGGTGCTGCGGACGAAGGCGCGGAAGTCGGCGTCGTCGGGTCCATACCAGTACGCCACCAGTGGCGTCGGTCGGTCGTTGATGTAGTCGATGGCCTCCGTCAGGCCCGAGTACGCCTTCACCACGAGGACCGGGCCGAAGATCTCCTCCCTTGCAATCTTCATGCGCTCGTCGACGTCCCGAACTATGGTGGGTGCGATCTTGCGCGAGGCACGGTCCGGTAGCGACTCCCCCACCGGCGCAACGGTTTCCACACTTGCACCTTTGTGGCGGGCGTCCTCGATCAGCCCGATGACCCGGTCGAAATTCGCATCATTGACACTCGAGCAGTAGTCCTTGTTCGACACGATGCTTCCGAACATCTCGCGCAGGGCATTCCGGGCGACGTCCACGAAGGCGTCCAGCCGCCCCTCGGGCACGAACACATAATCGGGGCACACGCAGACCTGGCCCCCGTTGACCATGCGGGCCTGCGCGATCCGTGTCGCCGCCCGGCGGATGTCGGCGCCCGGCGCGACGACGACGGGATTCTTGCCGCCGAGCTCCAACGTCACCGGAACCAGATTTTGCGCCGCCGACCGCTGGACCAGGGCCCCGACCGACGGTGAGCCGGTGAAGAAGAGGTGGTCGAAGGGCAAGGCGGCGAAGGCGGCCGCCACGTCGGGACCGCCGGTGACGACGTGCAGTTCGTCCGAGTCGAAGTACTCAGGCGCCAGCGATGCCATCAGGTCAGCGGTGTGCGAGGTGACCTCCGACATTTTGATCATCACCCGGTTGCCGGCCGCGAACGCGGTGGCGGCGGGCAGGACAACGAGATTGAGCGGAAAGTTCCACGGACCGATGATCCCGATCACCCCGAGTGGCGAGGGCTGGACCTCGGCCCGCAGGCCGAACAGCCGCGCCGTGCGCATCAGCTTGGTTGGCCGCATCCACTGAGCGGCATGGGATCTGGTGTGCTCGATGACCGAGAACATCCCGATGACCTCGGTGAACAGGGTTGCCGCCTTGGAGCGCGTGCCGAAGTCGGCGGCCATGGCGTCCACGAACGCGCCGGTGTTGTCGAGAACCAGAGCCATCAACCGGTCGATGCGGTTGCGCCGCGCCGCCAGGCTGGGCGGCCCCTCAGCCGCGAAGGCACGCCGCTGCCGCTGCAGGACCGCGTCCAGCTCAGCGGCCCACTGTTCGGCAGTGCCGTGAGCGTGTTCGTCAAGTGTGCTCATGACTCACCTTCGGTGTCCGGACCGGCGAGCGGCCTCGCATGGTCATGCCCATATTGCCTACTGTAATAATTACAGTACGATCTTACGAAGTAAGTGTTCGATCGTGCTGAGATCAAGATGCTGGAGATCAGGTGACGACCAACGTGCACACCGCCGCCGGTGCCGGCGACGAGACCGTCAGCCTGCGTGACCCCTACCCGTTCTTTGCCCGCAAGCGGCGGGAGGCCGGCGTGTTCGCCGGCACGGTGATGGACTACTCCAAGACGCCGGAGTCCCTGATGCCCAAGCAGGAATATTCGGCGATGTCGTTCGACGCGGTCAACACGGTGTTCCGGGACGGCCGGGTGTTCAGTTCCAAGCCGTACGACAAGACCATCGGCCTGTTCATGGGGCCGACGATTCTGGCGATGGAGGGCAAGAAGCACCGCGAACACCGCAACCTGGTCTCGGCGGCGTTCAAGTCCAAGGCGCTGGCACGCTGGGACCCCACCATCGTGCGGCCGATCTGCAACGCCCTGATCGACGAGTTCATCGAGACCGGTCGCGCCGACCTGATCCGGAACTTCACCTTCGAATTCCCCACCCGCGTCATCGCCGAGCTGCTGGGACTGCCGGCCGACGACCTGCCGATGTTCCGCAAGCGCGCCGTCCAGTTGATCAGCTACCACATCAACTACGAAGGCGCCTTCGAGGCGTCGGCCGCGCTCAAGGACTACTTCCTCGAACAGATCGAACAGCGCAAGTCCAAGCCCACCGAGGACATCATCGGTGACCTGGTCACCGCGGAGATCGACGGCGAAAAGCTCACCGACGAAGCCATTTACTCGTTCCTGCGGCTGCTGCTGCCCGCCGGCCTGGAAACCACCTACCGCTCGTCGGGAAACCTGCTGTACCTGTTGCTGACGCACCCGGAGCAGTTCGCCGCGCTGCAAGCCGACCGCGAGTTGCTGGCGCCGGCCATCGAGGAAGGGCTGCGCTACGAGACGCCGCTGACCGTCGTGCAACGCTTCACCACCGAAGACACCGAGGTGGAAGGCGTGAAGATTCCGGCTCGTTCGGTGATCGGAGTGTGCATCGGTTCGGCCAACCGCGACGAACGGCGCTGGGAACGCTCCGAAGAGTTCGACATCTTCCGCAAGCACGTGCCCCACATCTCCTTCGCCGCCGGTGAGCACACCTGCCTGGGTTTGCATCTGGCGCGGCTGGAAACGCGCGTCGCGATGGAATGCCTGCTGGACCGGCTGACCAACGTCACCTTGCTGACCGACGACGACCCGCACATCCACGGTCAACCGTTCCGGTCACCGAATGCGCTTCCGGTGACGTTCGACGCGAAGTAGGGTCGGCGAAATGGTCAAAGTCATGACGGGCTTTCGGGTCCTGGAGCTTGCGCAGTTCACCTTCGTGCCCGCGGCGGGAGCCATCCTGGCCGACTGGGGAGCCGACGTCATCAAAGTCGAACACCCGGCGCGCGGCGACACCCAGCGCGGCTTCCTGAATATGGGTGGCATTCAAGTCGATCCGGAACGGCACCCGCTGATGGAGCATCCCAACCGCGGCAAGCGCAGCGTCGGGATCGACGTGTCCACACCGGGCGGTCAGGAAGTGATCTACGAGCTGGCCAAGACCGCGGATGTGTTCCTCACCAACTACATGCCGGCGCAGCGCCAGAAGCACAAGTTCGACGTGGAGCACATTCGCGCGGTGAACCCGAACATCGTGTACGCCCGCGGCTCGGCCTACGGCGACAAGGGGGCGGAACGCGACACCGGCGGCTATGACGGCACGGCGTTCTGGACGCGCAGCGGCATCGGGTGCGCCCTGACCCCCGAGGAGCTGGGCGGCGCACTGGGACAAGGCATTCCCGCATTCGGCGATTCGATCGGCGGCATGTTCATCGCCGGCGGCATCTCGGCCGCGCTGCTGCATCGCGAGCGCACCGGCGAAGCCGTCGAGCTCGACGTGTCGCTGCTGAGCACGGCCTGGTGGGCCGCGGGCGCCAGCGTGACGCAGGGCATGGAGACCGGCGAGGTCATGCGCACGCCCATGCCGGGCTCCGGCGCCTCGGTGAATCCCTTCATGGGCAACTACGAAACCTCCGACGGCGGCACCATCAACCTGTGCATCATCAGCCCGACCGGGCTGATCCGCGACACGTTCGAACACCTGGGCATTCCCGAGGCGGCCGACGATCCCCGCTTTTCCGACGTGCTCCCGCTGATCCAGAACGCCGACGCCGCCGCGGAACTGATCTCAAAGGCCTTTGCCACCAAGCCCTTTGATTATTGGCGACAGCACCTCAAAACCATGAAGGGTCAGTGGGCGCCATTCCAGAGCCTCATCGACCTGGTCGACGACGAGCAGGCGATCGCCAACGACATGATCGCCGAGGTCGAGCTCGCCGGTGGTGGCAAGCCGTTCCGCGTGGTCCGCGGCCCCGTCCAGTTCAACCACGAGCCGTTGACGACGACGCGGGCGCCGCAGGCCAGCGAGCACACCGAGCTGGTCCTGATGGAGCTCGGCATGGACTGGGACCGGATCGAGGAACTCAAGAATGCGGGAGCCATTGCGTGACCTCCAATAACGATGTCGCCATAATCGGCGTGGGTTTACACCCATTCGGGCGCTTCGAGGGCAAGTCGGCGATGCAGATGGGCGTCGACGCCATTCTCGCCGCGGTCGCCGACGCCGGTATCGCTTGGCGGGACGTCCAGTTCGCCTCCGGCGGGAGCTGGACGGTTGCCAACCCGGACGCGATCGTCGGCATGGTCGGCCTGACCGGCATCCCGTTCACCAACGTGTTCAACGCATGCGCGACCGCCGCCAGCGCCGCCAAGGCGTGCGCCGACGGCATCCGGCTGGGCGACTACGACATCGGGATCGCCGTCGGCCTGGACAAGCATCCGCGCGGTGCATTCACGGAGGACCCCGCGCTGGTCGGAATGCCGCGCTGGTACGCCGAGAACGGGCAGTATCTGACGACCCAGTTCTTCGGCATGAAAGCCAACCGCTACCTGCACGAGCACGGCATCTCCCAGCAGACCCTGGCCAAGGTCGCCGCGAAGAACTTCCGCAACGGGGCCATCAACCCCAACGCATTTCGCCGCAAGCCGATCTCCGAAGAAGACATCCTGAACTCGGCGATGCTGAATTATCCGCTGACCCAATACATGTTCTGCGCGCCCGACGAGGGCGCCGCCGCCGTGGTCATGTGCCGAGCGGACATCGCGCACCGCTATACCTCCAAGCCCGTCTATCTGCGGGCGGTGGAGGTGCGCACCCGCCGCTACGGGGCCTACGAGGTCAACACCACCTGCGCGCCGGTCGAAGAAGACATGGCCCCAACGGTTTACGCCGCCCGGACCGCGTTCGAGAAGGCCGGCATCGCGCCCGACGATGTCGACGTGATCCAGTTGCAGGACACCGACGCCGGCGCCGAGGTCATCCACATGGCCGAATGCGGGTTCTGCGCGCACGGCGATCAGGAAAAGCTCTTGGCCGATGGAGCCACCGAGATCAACGGCGCGATGCCGGTCAACACCGACGGCGGGCTGATCGCCAACGGGGAGCCGATCGGCGCCTCCGGCCTGCGGCAGATCCACGAGATCGTGCGCCAACTCCGCGGTGAGGCGGGCGAGCGGCAGGTGCCCGGCAACCCGAAGGTGGGATTCACCCAGCTGTACGGCGCACCGGGCACCGCCGCGGCGACCATCCTCACGACCTGACGGCCGGCGCTAGGAGGCTTTCTTCGCGACCGACGCATATGCCGGCTTGCCCAGGCCAAGCACGTATTGCGCGATCATGTTGCGGAACACCTCGAGCGTGCCGCCGTAAATCCCGACCAGCGGGGCGAACCGGTACACGTACTCCGCGGCCCCGTTGTCGGCGGCGCCGTCGGTGCCGAGCGGCAGCGTGGCGGCTGTGCCGAGGATGTCCATCAGGTCCGGGGAGATGTCACGCATCGTCTGCGCCAGGGCGACACGCCCGAAGATGCTGGGCGCGCTCAGCGACGCTTCCATCCGCGCGGCGCTGCGCCCCAACCGATATGCCACCGCGGCGTCGTCAATCAGCCTGCGCCCGTTGGGATCCCGCTCCGCGACTTTGGCCGCGGCCTTGTCCAGAGCATCGGCCATGAAACCGGCCTGGTGCATCATGATCGACACGTCCTGCAGCCCGTCCGGGGCGGCCGCCACCGCGCCGTGCTCGGTGTTGAGGGGTTCACGCAGCACCGTCCAGCCCGCGTTCACGTCGCCCAGGCGGTATTTGTCGTCGACGCGCACGTCGCTGTAGTAGACGATGTTGGTGCGGTCACCGTCGACGGTGCGGATGCCCTGGATCTCGATGCCCGGGGAGTTCAGCGGGACCAGGAACATGGTCAGGCTCTTGTGCTTCTGGGCGCCCGGATCGGTGTTGGTGATCAGGAAGACGTACTGGCAGTTGTGCGCTCCGGTGGTGAACATCTTGGAGCCGTTGATTACCCAGCTCGATCCATCCGCCTCCCGCACCGCGCGGGTCTTGCAGGTGGCGATGTCGGACCCGCCCTCGGGTTCGGTGTAGCCCAGGCACAGCCGGACGTGCCCGCTGAAGACGCCCGGTAGCACTTCGTCCTGCAGCTCGGCAGAGCCGAATCTCGCGACCGAACGGGCCACCATGGCGGTGGTGCCCCAGGTCACCCAGGGCACGTGCGCGCGCCGCTTCTCCAGCTCCCAGATGCGGCGACGCAACCGGCTGAAGCCGCCGTCGGCCTCCGGCTTCCATTCGCGCTCGAGGTAACCGGCGGCACCCAACGCCAGGTGCACTCCTTCGTCGAAGTTGTCACCCGTTTCCCGGTCCCGGCGCTTGACATCTTCCGTCACATGCGTGCGCAGGAAATCGCACGCTTCGTCGAGGAAGCGCTGATCGTCGTCGGACAGCGTGACCCGTGAGAAATCCACTTAGGCGCCCTTTCCACTTTCACGTGCGGCCACCAGCTCGCCGATGTACTTGGCGCTGGCGCCGGGGTCCCCGCCGGCCAGTGCCCAGCCGCGGGCACGCACCAGGTACGCCGTCGCTGCGGCCTCCGCCGAAACACCAAGTCCACCTTGGATATGCACCGCCATGGTCGCGGCCTTCGTTGCCTCCTCCGCCATGAACACGAACGCCGAGGGCGCCAGCTCCGGTCGCTCCTGCGGCTCGTTGTCCAGGAACCAGGCCGCGCGCCGCGCCAGGTTCCGGCCGCCCTGCACGGTGATCGCGATGTTGGCCAGCGGATGAGAGATGCCCTGCAGCGTCGAGATGGGCACACCCAGCGTGTAGCGGGTCTTGGCGAACTCGGCCGCGATGGTCATCGTCTCCTCCACCAGGCCCACCAGCGCCGAGGCGCTCAGCACCCGCCACTCATCTAGCGCCCGTTGGTATTCCGTCAACGCGTCGGATCCGCTGGCCAGCACGGTGCGGGTGTCGGCGGTCGCCGGATCCACCCAGGCCATCGGCAACCTGCCGATGTTGTCCACCTTGGTCGGGCGCGTCCCGAAGGTCAGCGCGACGACGTCGTCGCCGTCACGAACGATGATCTGGTCGGCGATCGACCCGGTGGGCAGGAGCCGGGCACCGGATGCGCTGTCGTGCTGCGGATCGAATGCGGCGAGTCGCTTGCCGTGGACGACGTCGGGCTCGGCTGCGCCGAGCCGGGCGAGCAGCCGTGCGGTGCAGACCTGGTCGATCCACGGTACCGGCGCCAGTGACCGGCCGATCTCCTCGGCCACCAAGGTCAGGTCGACGATCGTCGCACCGTCTCCGCCCGCGGATTCCGGGACGGCCATGGTCGTTGCACCCATGGCGCACAACCGTTCCCACAGGTTCTTGTCGAAGCCGGTTTCCTCCGCGGCGCGCACGGTTTCGATCGAACAATGCGTCTTGAAGAAATCACGATAGGCGGCCTGCAGCGCCTCGTGATCCGACGTCAGGCTGTAGTCGAGCCTACGTAGTTCATAGCGGTCCATCCTCAGCCTTCCTCCTGGCCACCGAAGAAGAATTCTTGGGCATTGTTGTAGAGATAGTTGTCGAGCACGTCGGCGGGCAGGTCAAGCGCGGCGGCTTCGGGAACGACGCGATGCATTTTGAGCACCGGCCAGTCGGAAGCGAAGATGACCTTGTTCGGCCCGCGGGTCCGCATGTAGTGCAACAGGCTGTCCGGCAACCGCTTTGGCGACCACGCCGACGTCATCAACCGCAAATTGGCGTATTTGATCAACAGCCTGATCGCCACGTCCCACCACGGGTCCGCGCCGTGAATCATGCACAGCTTCAATTCCGGGAATCGCACGCAGACCCGGTCCAGGTGGATCGGATTCTGCACCTCCCCGGGGATGGGCGGCCCGGGAATGCCGGTGTTGATACACAGCGGCAGCTCGAGCTCGGCGCACTTGGTGTACAGCGGGTAATAGACGGCGTCGCTGGGCGGGTACTGACCGTCTCCCCAAAAGCTCGGTCCCACAGCGGCATAGGCGACGGGCAGGTCTTTGACGATGGCGGAAAGTTCGCGCAGGGACGGCATCGGGCGCAGCAGGTTCACCCCACCCATCGCCAGGGCGAAACGTTCCGGCTTCTCCTCGACGAATTTGCGCGCGGTCACCGACGGCTTGGCCAGGTTGTCCATCAGGATCGCCTTGCGCACACCCTGAGCGTCCATCTCCTCGAGCAACTTCGACAACTCGACCGGCGCGAACATCGACTCCGGGCCCTTGAAGTAGTCGTCCCGCACCTTGAGCATCCAGGTCGGCTGCTGCTCGGTCTCGCCGAAGTGCACGTTGACCAGGCAATCGATAGCTTTCATGTCGACATCGGCGCCTTTGCTGTTGCGTGACGTTTCGCCCAACGGTAATCGGCCTTGCCGTTGCCCAACCGCTGGACCTGCTCGACGACGAGGAACTCCTTGGGCGCCTTGAACCGCGCCAGTCGCGACGTGCAGAGCGTGTGCAGCTCCTCGGCGGCCGCTGCGGCGCCATCACGGAGTTCGACGAGGGCGACGACTTCTTCGCCCCAGCGCTCGCTGGGCCGGCCGACCACCAGTGCGTCGGCGATCGCCGGGTGGGCGCGCAGCACCTCTTCGACTTCCTCGACGAAAACCTTTTCGCCGCCGGTGTTGACCACCAGCGAGTCACGGCCGTACAGCCGCAACGCCCCGTCGGGTTCCAGCCCCGCCCGGTCACCGGATATCACCACGCGCTTGCCGTCGATCTCGGGGAAGGTTTTGCGGGTGGCGTCGGGATCATTGAAGTATCCCAACGGTATTCGGCCTTCCCTGGCGACCCAGCCCACCTCGCGCTCGCCGGGGGGAAGGAAGTGACTGTAATCCTCGGACAGCACCAATCCGCCCTCGCGCAGCGTGAAGGTGTCGGCCTGGGTGCCGCGCCGGCTGTGACCGAAGCCCATGTTCCCGGTCTCCGATGAGCCGTAACCGTTGATGAGGGTGATGTGGGGCAGCAACTCCAACAGGGCCTGCTGATACTTCGGATTCGTCGCGGCACCGCCGGTGCCGATGGCGTACAGCGACGACAGCTCGTAGGAACCGCCCTGCAACTGTGCCACCAGCGGTGCGGCGTAGGCGTCCCCGACCATGGTCATCATGCCGACCTTTTCACGCTCGGCCGTCTCCCAGACTACATGCGGGTCAAGCCTTTTCGAAGTGTCGTAGAGCACCACGGGCGTGCCCGCCATGATCGCCGCGAACGCTGTCCACATGCCGGCCGCGTGCATCAGCGGGGAGACGGCGAACCACGGGGCACCGGCGTCACCCCGCACCTTGTCGTGGATCTCCTGGGCGCAGGCGTGGTCCGCGCCCACCATCGACGACACGTAGATGTCGGACTGTCGCCACAGCACGCCCTTGGGCCGGCCGGTCGTGCCGCCGGTGCAGATCATCAGCAGATCATCCGGGGACGCCGTCACGCTCTGGTCGGTATCCCCCTGTGCCAGTGCGTCATCCAACGACACCGCGCCGGGTAGCTCCGGGACCCCGCTGCCGTCGTCGACCGACACCAGCACGTCGACGCCGGCGCCGGTCAGCACGTCGGCGAATTTTGCGCCCAGGGCGCGGTGGTAGATGACCGCTCGAGGCTTCACGTAGTCGAGCAGCTCGCCGACCTCGCGCGGCGCGTAGTAGTAGTTGATGTTCACCGGGACGGTGCGGGCCTTGAGGCAGCCGATGACCATGTCCGGGTACAGGTCGTTGTGCATGACCAGCGCCACCCGGTCCTGCCCGCATTCCCAGTTCTGCAGGGATGCGCGTTCCCGATGCGCCCCTAACCCGTTGCCTGCCAGGAAGTTCGCCAGCCTGCGGGTGCGCTCCGCCGACTCGCGGAACGTGCTGCGGCGGTTGCCGCACACCGTCATCGTCCGGTCTCCGATGACGTCGGCGATTTCGTCGAGAACCGCCCCAATGGTCCATTCGCTCACGGGCGTAGCCGGCCTTGGGTATTCAAGTCGATCAGGCAGCCGAGCCGACTTGGATGCCAAGCAGGTCTAGCGCGTTGTCCCGCATGATCTTTCGAACGTCGGACTCGCTGAAGCCTTTCAGCTCCTCGGCAAACGACAGCGGCGATTCGAGACCCTCTCCGTGCGGCCAGTCGGAACCGAACAGAATCTTGTCGACGCCGATGGCCTCGGCCAGCTCCGGCAGGTCGTCCTCGTAGTAGGGGGCGATCCACACGTTGTTTCGCAGCTGCTCCACCGGGTCTTCGGGGAACCACTGGGGCTGGGTGTTCGCCGCCTTCTTCAGCCGCTTGATCAGCCTGTGCACGAAGTATGAGCCGTTCTCGATGCTGACCGCCTTGAGTTTCGGATGACGGGTGAACACCCCGTGCACGATCATCGAGGCCATCGTGTCGTGGATGGCGCGGTCGTCGAGTAGCACCTGGTCCAGTGGATCTTTCGCGCCGAAGCCCTCGAACGTCGCCTTGCCGCCCCACGCCGCCGCGATGTGCAGATAACCGCTGTCGGACAGGTGGAATCCCACCGGGACCCCCGCCTCGGCCAGCCGGGCCCACACCGGGTCGTGGCTGGGATCGCCCAGCGATCGCGGCTTGACCAGGCCGGGAACCGGCGCCGGACGCACCAGCACCAGCTTGGCGCCGCGCGCCAACACGAACTCGACCTCTTCGACGGCCTTGGCCGGGTCGGCCAGCGAAATGATCGGCGCGGCAATGATTCGGCGATCGGACCGGTCGAAGCCCCAGTCCTCGTCGAGCCACAGATTGAACGCATGCACCGACGCCATCGTCGCCTCGATGTCGTGTTTGAGCGCCTCCTCGACCCCGCACCCGAAGGTCGGCAGCATGAACACCGTCTCGATGTCCTGGGTGTCCATCACCGCGATCCGGGCGTCGCGGTTCTGATACTCGGGATGGTCCGCCAACCGTTCGACCTTCATCAGCGAGGCCGGGTCGACGCCTTCGGGAATCTCGCCGCGGAACAACAGGTCGAGGCAGCCCGGCACGATGATCGGGTCGAAGGTGGGGTTGGGGATGAAGTGGTTGACGCGATCCCCGATCACGGCCCACGTCCGCTTGCCCTCATTGACCATCTGGACGCCGCGCCGTTTGAACTTCTTGTCCAAGTGGCGGGTGAACGAGTCCAGGGGCTCGTAGTAGTGATTGTCAACGTCGATCGCCTGGTAACCCAAGTCAGCCATGATCATCCTTTCCGCCATTGCCGGCGAACACTAAGCGTCGGTCGAATCGAGCGATGGAAATTGCGGCGGCCGCTTCTCGAGAAAACTCGTGATGCCCTCGATCACGTCCGGGCGCGGCATGGCCTCGTGCAACAAAACCTCGGCGAGCGAATTGGCCTGTTCGACGTCGCGGGTCGCGTCGCCGTAAACCTGCCTCTTGATCACCGCCATCGACGCCGGGGAGCAATTCGTTGCGATGTCCTCGGCGTAGTCCAGCGCACGCTTCATCAGACTGTCCGGAGCGACAACCTCTTTCACGAGGCCCAGCTCGGCCGCCTCCTCGGCGAGGAAGGTCCGCCCGCTCAGCAACAGATCGAGAGCCACGCCCCAGTTGGTCAGCCGCGGCAGTATCCAGGAAATCCCGAACTCCGCGATCAGACCGCGGCGCGCGAACACGGCGCCGAACTTCGCGCCGACGGCGGCGAACCGGACATCGCACATCAGCGCCTGGGTCAAGCCGATGCCGACACACGCACCGTTGATGGCCGCGATGACGGGCTTGCGCAGCGTCGTGACGAAGTGGGGCGGGCGCTCCCCGACCAGGTCGGCCAGGTTGGTCTGACCCGCCTTCTCCATCGTCTCGCCGTAGCTGGGTGCTGAACTCGGCGCACCCAAATACGCGCCCGCACAAAACCCCCGGCCCCGGCCGGTCAACACGATGGCCCGGACGGCCGGGTCCTGCTCGGCGCGGTCGATCGCCGCGTAGAACCCGGCGGCGATGTCGGGGCCCCAGGCGTTGAGGCGATCCGGGCGATTGAACGTCAGAATTGCAACACCGGTTTCAGTGGTCTCATACAGCACCGCCTCATCGGTGACCACACGGTCGGCGGCGCTCATCGGACCGTCCCCTCATAGCTGACCAGCAGGCGAGTTTGTACCCATACTGTATACCTATCGGTACTGCATTCCACAACCGGCGCCAGTCGGGTGCGAAACCCCTACTAATCTGCGCTTTCGGGCGCCGAACCGTCGCTCCAGCCACCGGTGGATCGACGGCCCCGCGGGCAACAAATTTGACGGTGCCGTAACCGAACGCCGGCAATTCTTTTTCGGCGGACAAACGCCCGGCGACGTGGCAAGACTTGATTCTTGTGGTGTGGGACACGTTGGAGCCACGTTTGCGTCCCTCGCGCGATCGGGAAACCCATCAGGAGCCAGCCGACAATGGGAGGTAGATGGAATGGTTGACGTCAAGAGCGGCCCGGTCGAACTCGTTCGGGGCATCGTCGAAGATGCCCTCGGCAAGACCAAGCAGGTCATCGGGATCATCATCGGCAACAACGGCCTGATCGAAGAGGGTAAGGCTCAGCAGGACAAGGCGGACGCGCAGCGTAACGCCGGCAAGAAGGAAACCGCCGCTGAGAAAGCCCGCGGCAAGGCCAAGGCCTACGAGGAGCGTGAGCGGGCCGAGCAGAAGTAGACGCCCGGCCAATCGAGCGGGCCCGGTCACTGACCGGGCCCGCTTCGCTGTGTAATCCCTGCTACTGCAACACGGTTTCCAGTAGACCCAGGCGCCGGTAGGCGTTCTCGATCTGGACCTTCGCCTCGTCGGGCAGCTCGGCCTGCGGAGGACGGGAATGCGGATAGGCCCCGATTGGCAGCCCAAGCAGCGATGCGGCGTACTTGAACGCCCCGCCCCAGTGCGTGAAGTAGTCCGCGCGCCCCGGGTAGCAAGTCCACCAGGGTCCGACGTCGAGGTCGAACTGGTCCAGGCCGGACTCGCGGCCGTAATCCATGGCCTCGACGAGTTTGTCGCTCTGAATCAGATCCCAATATTCGGAAAACAATCGCCGCGTGGGCGTTTCGAAAAGGTAACCCGCGGTACCCAGTTGTGCCGGACAGACGATCCCGTCGCGCAGCCAACCGGCCCGGTACACCGTCCTGTCGCATTCCCACACCGCCAGACCTGGCGCCAGCTCATGCAGCATCCGGCTGCTCGCCGGCCGGAAGGCGCCCTCCTTGGTGGCGCACACCGCAAGCACCTCGTTGTAGATCCGGGCGCTCTCGGCCGGTGTCAGCACGTAACCCGACGAGGGCGAATTGAACATGCCCAACGCGATATTCGTGCGCGCCGCCACGTATTTGAAGAAGCGCAGCACGCCGTCGCCGCCGTGCGCCTCCATCATCGGCGTTTGAATGTAGGCGATGTCAGCACCCGCCTCCTGGGCGTGCAGCGTCAAGTCCACACAGTCCTTCGCCGACATGGCCGCCGTGCAGGCCTGCACCACCACGTCGGGATTGATGCTGCGCGCCTCCTCGACCGCCACCTCCAGCAGGCGTTTGCGCTCGTCGAGGGTCAGCGACCAGAACTCGGCGATTCCGCTGGTGCACCACAACATCGGATGCCCGAGATCACCCACGCAGTAGCGCACCAGCGTCCGGTAGGCGTCCCAATCGATGTCATCGCCGTCGGTGCCGCAGAACGGGGTATAGAGGGAGTCACCGATCCCCCGCAATGCGCCGGGCGCCCACGCGCGCGCCTCTGCTGCCGTAGCCATGGTCGACTCCTTTTGTCTGCCAATCGATTTCTTGAACCCGTGGTCAGGTGAAGTCTGAGCCGCCATCGACGTTGATGTTGGCTCCGGTCATGTAGGAGTTGCGTCGCGAGGCCAGGAACGCGGCGACCGGGCCGATTTCGTCCGGCAGGCCCGCACGCGGCATGTGTGCGGGGTGGCCGAAATGCTTGGCGATGGCCTCCATCAGGGCGTAGGGGTCGTTGCCGTCGACCCCCACCGACTTCGCCCAGCCGACCAGGGATTCCGACGCGATGCTGCCGGGCGATACCACGTTGACCAGGATCTCGTCCTTGGCCAGCAGCAGGGACAGGTTTTTCGAAACACTGGTCAGCATCGACTTCGCCGCCGTGTAGGCCGGCAGCATGACGCTTTGCCGCTGAGTCGAGTGCGCCGAGAAGGTGACGATGCGGGCCCATTGCGCCTGGCGCAGCAGCGGAAGCGCGGCACGCACGCAGCGCACCATGCCCAGCACGCCGTCTTCGACGGACTCGCGCCACTGGTCGTCGGTCAGGTCTTCGAACGTGCCCGCGGCGCCCGGCCCCACCGTGATGACCAGAGCGTTGAGTTCGCCGTCCCATCGCTGCGCGAGCCCGCCGAACACCGCGCCGACCGCATCGTCGTCCCCGATGTCGGCGGTCAGTCCGATCGCGTCCGGGCTGCCGCGTTGGGTGAGATCGGTCACCGCCGCATCGAGGGCATCTCGGCTACGCCCGACCACCGCCACCCGGGCGCCTTCGTCGGCGAAGCAGCGTGCCGTCGCCAATCCCATACCGCGGCTACCGCCGACTACCACCGCAGTGGCATTCGCCAGCCCTAGATCCATCGCTTAATCCGTAGCTCTAGTCCGGTCATTTTCGCCTGTCCAGCCGGTTTACCAAAAAGCCTACGATAGGTATTACAGTAGCAGAGGAAGAATGCGACACGACGGCGTATACGCAGGTCAGATCAGAAGTGCCGGTAAATTCGATATTACCGGCAGCACGGCTGCCAGACCGCATGCACGAAACAGATTTTGATGGAGGTGCCCGTAGTGGCAAAACAGGCAACCGCCGATAAGCGCCAGCGACGGGAACGCGGATCCATCAATCCCGATGACATCATCAGCGGCGCATTCGAACTCGCGGAGCAGGTGTCGATCGACAACCTGAGCATGCCGCTGCTCGGCAAACATCTCGGTGTCGGTGTGACGAGCATCTACTGGTACTTCCGCAAGAAGGACGACCTGCTCAACGCGATGACCGACCGCGCCCTGAGCAAGTACGTGTTCGCCACTCCCTATGTCGAGGCCAGTGATTGGCGCGAAACGTTGGCCAACCACGCGCGGTTGATGCGTAAGACGTTCATGGGGAACCCAATTCTGTGCGACCTGATTCTGATTCGGGCGGCCCTTTCCCCGAAGGCGGCGCGGATGGGCGCTCAGGAGATGGAAAAGGC
This sequence comes from Mycobacterium colombiense, assembly GCF_001665835.1. Lineage (GTDB taxonomy): Bacteria > Actinomycetota > Actinomycetes > Mycobacteriales > Mycobacteriaceae > Mycobacterium > Mycobacterium colombiense_A. Next base: position 70,167 of record NZ_LZSX01000089.1, read on the forward strand.
GGTCTCCAATCTGGTGCAGGCCGGCCTGTCACCGGAGGATGCGTTCGACACCTATTCGGCGATTTCGGTTCACGTCCGCGGATCGGTGGTGCTGCAACGGCTCTACGAAAAGAACCAGTCGTCGGACGTCGGCCCCCGCGCCATCGAGGACGCCGTGACGATCGACCCGGAAAAGACCCCGCTCCTGGCTCAGGTGACCCGGATAGGTCACCGCATCGGCGCTCCGGATGAAACCAATTTCGAGTACGGCCTGACCTGCATTCTCGACCACGCCAGCCGGCTGATCGACGAGAGCAATGGGTCGAAGGGCAGCAAGGCTGCGCCGTCACGCCAGCGCAAGCCGGCCAAGTCGGCTACGACCGGGAGCCGGGCCAAGGCGGCAGCGTCCCGCTAACCTGGCCCGAACCGCTTGTCAGTCTTCGGGTTCCGGTACGTGGAAGTGCTCGTCGCGTAACCGAAACGCTTCCCTGGCGCCGTGCTGCGCACGGGTTTTGACGAAGTTGAATTCGTCTGGCCCGAATTGCAGATTGGTGCCGAAGGCGTGGAACAGATAGCTGGCGACCTCTTCGCCCTGGTACGCCTGGCTCTGTTCGACCAGCCGGAATGCCTCCTTGGCGATCACGACCCCGTCGGCGGGCATCTTCGCCGCCTTTTCGGCCCAATATCGCGCCCGGGCCGTCACCGCGCCGGGCGCGCAGGTGTCGGTGAAGATTCCAAGGTGTTCGATCTCAGCTGCCTCGATGATGTCGCCGGTCAGCAGCAGTCGCCGGGCCAGCACAGGCCCGAGCCGGTGAAAGAACATGTGCAGGCTGCCGAGCGCGGGCCCGAGGAAACGGGTTGCCGGCATGCCGATCCTGGTGTCGCGCGCGATGACCGAGATGTCGGTCATCAACGCCATCTCGAAGCCGCCGCCGAGGGCGTAGCCGGCGATCTCCCCCACCGTCACCTTCGGGAAGCCCATGAAATTGTGATAAAAGCCAAAAGACTTGCGGTCCACGGTAAGTCGCCGGCGCTGGCTGGGGCGTCGGTTGGCCGCCCGGTCGTCGCCGGCCGCCTGGTTCTGTGGCGCGGACGAGCCATACCAGCCGTAGGCGTTGTTCATGTCGGCTCCGGTGGAAAAGACCCCCTCGGCACCGCGCAGCAACACCACCGTCAGGTCGTCGTCCTCGGCCACCCGGTCCAGACAACGGGCGACGGCCTCACGCATCGACGCGTCATAAGAGTTCCGTTGCTTGGGATTGTTCAGCGTGATGGTCGCGATTCGCCGATCGGGATCGACGTCGAAGAGCACGCGATCGTCTGAGGTGCTCGAGGCGGTCATGTATCGGACTCCTTTCGGCGCCTGCCGAATCGCGATCCGGCAAGCTTCTCCGGCCGTGACGCCAACGTGTTGACCTCGCCGGTAGACAGGACTTCGTCGTCGAGCAGCAGCCGCCCGGTCGACGTGATGCCGCGCTCACCCTCGGAGCGGGCGATGTCGAATCGCAGCTCCGTCAGCACCGGTGTCGGCCGGCGGAAGGTCACGACCAGAGATCGGGTTTTGCCGGACAGGCCGGTGACGCAGTTGTGGTGCTGAATGACGCAGTCGAAGAAGACGCCCAGGAATCCGCCGTGCACCAGTCCCGGCGGACCCTCGTACACCAGCGGGAACTCGACACTGCCCGTTGCATTCTCGGCATCAAGTCGGTCGAACCGGTATTCGGGAAAGCACGGATTGTACGCACCGATATCGGTTGCGTGGTTGAGGTAGACGCGGCGAGGATCGTCGGGCAGTTCGCCGATGCGCGGCGCATTGTCCGTCGGCGCCGCGGCCGACAGTTCGCCCTCCCACTCGGCGAACTTCTGCAGCATGGCGTCGACCGCCCGGTGCGGGTGCTCGAGGGAGACCAGCAGCGAGCTCAGGCGCCGCATGGCGGCAGCTGCGGCGACGGTCTGGGCAAGCGGCGCCTCGCCGAATCTGGCGTCGCCGTTGCTCGCCGACGCGGGCGCGGCATGCCCCTCCGACAAAGCCATGGTTCCCTCTTTCACCCCGAGTTGTTTCGCAGGCAGCGTATCCTTGCTAACTTATACAGCGTATCAATCGTATTGCCTACTGTATGGGTAACCGTATCGGCGAAGAAAGGCCGGATTCGACGGTGAGTCAGGGGGCCGACACGGCCGGTGCCGAGGGTTCGGTAACAGTGCACCGCGACGGTGCGGTGTTACTGGTGACGATCGACCGCCCATCCCGGCGTAATTCGTTGACCCAGTTGATGATCGGGACTTTGGTCGAAACGCTGACCGATGCCGCCGCCGACGATTCGCTGCGGGCCGTCCACATCCGCGGTGCGGGTGACGACTTCTGCGCCGGCGCCGACTGGGTGGCCGCCAACAATCCGGGCGGGCAACGTCCACGCACCGGTGATCTGGTGCGACGGATCCCCCACGCCGCTCACCGGGTGATCGAGCTCGTCGCGACCATCCAGCTGCCGGTGGTGTGCAGCGTGCGGGGCTGGGCCGTGGGATTCGGCTGCAACCTCGCGCTGGCCGCCGACTTCACCGTGGCCGCCGACGATGCGGTGTTCTGGGAACCCTTCATCGACCGCGGGTTCAGCCCGGATTCCGGATCCACCTGGCTGCTGCCCCGGCTGGCCGGCCTGGCGCGGGCCAAACGCATGCTGCTGCTCGGCGAGAAGGTGAGCGCGCCGGACGCGGCCGATTGGGGATTGATTCACCAGACCGTAGGCGGCCCCGACCTCGACCACGCCGCCGAGGAGCTGGTGCGCCGACTGGCCGCCGGGCCGACGGCCGCGATCGGCCTGGCCAAACAGGCCCTGAACTTCGGCCAGCATGCAACGCTGAGCCAATCACTGACCCAGGAGCTGTTCAACCTGGAATTGTCTTGCCGAACAAGTGATTTCAAGGAGGGCCTGGAGGCCTTCCGGCGGCGACGCCCACCGAAGTTCGATGGCCGATGATCGAAGGGATGATCAATGCCCACTGATTCGTTCGACACGATCAAGTACGAAGTCGACGGGCACACCGCGACCGTCACCCTGAACCGCCCGGATGCCCTCAATGCGCTCAGCCCGCACATGATCACCGAGCTGCGAGCGGCCTACGATGAAGCCGAAAACGACGACAACGTATGGCTGACCATCGTGACCGGCACCGGCCGCGCGTTCTGCACCGGCGCCGACGTCAAAGAGATTCCCGAAGACGGCAAGGTGATCTACGAGCGGCCGTACCTGTCGACGTACGACCAGTGGGAGGCGCCGCAGGAGGGCACGCCGCCGTTTCGCACCATGGCCAAGCCCGTGCTGACCGCGGTGAACGGAATCTGCTGTGGCGCCGGGATGGACTGGGTCACGACGACCGACATCGTCATCGCTTCCGCGCAGGCGACCTTCTTCGATCCGCACGTCAGCATCGGGCTGGTGGCCGGCCGGGAGCTGGTGCGGGTGTCTCGGGTGTTGCCCCGCTCGATCGCGCTGCGAATGGCGTTGATGGGCAAGCACGAGCGGATGAGCGCACAACGCGCCTACGAGCTCGGGCTGATCAGCGAGATCGTCGAGCACGATAACCTGCTGGAGCGGGCTCACGAGATCGCCGACATCGTCAATTCCAATGCGCCGCTGGCTGTTCGGGGGACCCGACTGGCAATTCTCAAGGGCCTGAACGTGCCACTGCACGAGGCGGAGATACTCGCCGAAACCTTCCGCGAACGCGTGCTGCGCACCGAGGACGCGGCCGAAGGCCCCAGGGCGTTCGTCGAGAAACGCAAACCGAATTGGCAATGCCGATGACCTTCGAAACCATTCTGCTCGACGTCGACGCGGACAGCCGCGTCGCCACCATCACGCTGAATCGGCCCGATCAGCTGAACGCGTTCAACCGCACCATGTGCGAGGAGATGGCCCGCGCCTGGCGCACGGTCAAACTCGACGAGTCGGTGCATGCGGTGGTGCTGCGCGCGGCCGGCGACCGGGCGTTCAGCGCCGGGCTTGACATCAAGACGCCCTACGGCCAGCCCGAAAACATCTGGAACCACGAGGATCCCGGGGAGCTGCTGAGCCCCAAGTGGCAGAAGATGTGGAAGCCCGTGGTGTGCGCGGTCCAGGGCATGTGCACCGCGGGCGCGTTCTACTTCGTCAACGAATCCGACGTGGTCATCTGCGCAGAAAACGCCACGTTCTTCGACTCTCACGTGTCGGCGGGCCTGGTCTGCGCATTGGAGCCGGTCGGCCTGATGCGGCGGATCGGCCTGGGTGAAACTTTGCGCATCGCCCTGATGGGCAACGACGAACGGGTCAGCGCCGACACGGCGCTGCGGATCGGACTGGTCTCCGAGGTCGTCGCCGCCGACCAGCTGTGGGATCGCGCCCACGAGATCGCGGCGTCCATCGCCGCCAAGCCGCCGACCGCGACCGCGGGCACCGTCAAAGCGATTTGGGAGTCGCTGGACAAGCCCTACCGCGCCGCGATGGAGCAGAACCTGATCTACACCCGGCTGGGCAATCCGCTGGGCAGCGCCGAGCTGGCCGCTCAAAGCGATTCCCAAGCCCGGGGCTCCGCGCGCAAACCGAAGATTCGCTGATGCCGCGTAACCCGCTGGTTCAACGCATCGCCGACGTGCTCGACCTGGAGCCGGACGCGCACGCCATCGAGTATGGCGGCCAATGGATCTCCTGGGCTCGGCTCGCCGCATCGGCACAACGCATCGCCGACGTGACCGCCGGAGCCGAGGTCGGGATGCTGTTGCGCAACCGGCCGGGACACGTGGCCGCGTTTCTGGGCGTGCTGCTGGGCGGCGGCACGGTCGTGGTCATCAACCCCTCTCGCGGTGACGAGCGCACCAAGACCGACATCGCGAGACTGCAGCTTCCCGTGATCGTCGGCGAGAGTGACGATCTGACGACGCTGGTCGCCGCGGGCACGCCGGCGGTCGCGATTTCGGGCCTGCTGGATGACGCCGACGTGTCCGCGCCCCCAGCAGGCGACGCCGCTTCGCCATCCGGTGTCGCGGTGCGCATGCTGACCAGCGGCACGACGGGCCCGCCCAAGCGAATCGATCTGGGCTACGACATGCTGGCGCGCAGCGTGATGGGGCCGGATCCCGATCAGGCGGCGCCGCCGCAAGAGTTGCGCCGCGGCGTCGCGATCGTGAACTCGCCGCTGGTGCATATCGGCGGGGTATTCCGGGTGCTGCAATGCATCGCCGAGGCGCGACCATTCGTGCTGCTGGAACGATTCGAACTCAACGCTTGGGCCGAGGCGGTGCGCAAGCATCGGCCCCGCGCGGCGTCGCTGGTACCGGCCGCACTGCGCACCGTCTTGCACTCCGATGTTCCGCGCGCCGACTTGGAAAGCCTGCGGGCCGTCACCTGCGGGACGGCGCCGCTGTCGGCCGAGGATGCCGACGCCTTCACCGAGAAGTACGGCATCCCGGTGTTGACCTCCTATGCGGCAACTGAATTCGGCGGTGGTGTGGCGGGTTGGACCCTTCCCGATTACCAGCGGTACTGGCACGCCAAACGGGGCAGTGTCGGGCGGGCCAATCCGGGCGCTCAGCTCAGGGTGGTCGCCGAGGACGGAACCCCCTTGGGCCCAGACGAAGTCGGCCTGCTGGAGGTCAAGCCAGGCCAACTGGGACCTGCCGCGGAATGGATGAGGACCACGGATATGGCCCGGATCGACGCCGATGGGTTTCTCTGGATCGTCGGCCGCGCCGACCAGGCGATCATCCGCGGCGGTTTCAAGGTGATGCCCGACGACGTCCGCATCGCACTGGAGAGCCACCCCGCCGTGGCCGGTGCGGCCGTGATCGCCCGACCCGATGAGCGCCTCGGCGAGACACCGGTCGCCATGGTTGAGCTACGCGAACGGGCCGACGCCGACGCCGACGCGCTGGTGGGGTATCTGCGCGAGCGGCTGGCGCGCTACGAGATACCCACTGAAATCGCGATCGTCGACACCATCCCCCGAACGCCTTCGGGAAAGGCCGATCTCGGTGCGATTCGGGGCTTCTTCCGTGAGCCCGCGGTGCCGCGCGACCATGCCCGTTGATCCATTGACGGTCGCCGAGCTTCTGCGACGGCAAGCCCGTTTACGCCGCGATCACCCGCTTCTGGTCAGCGATGCCGACCGGATCAGCTACGCCGAGGCCGACGCCCGGTCGGCGGGACTCGCGCGCGGTCTGATCGGCCTGGGCGCCGGCAAGGGAACCCATGTGGGGCTGCTCTATCCGAACGGACCCGAGTTCGTCGTCGGGATGCTGGCCGCGGCGCGAATCGGTGCGGTGGCGGTCCCGTTCTCCACCTTCGTCACCGCCCGTGAGCTGCGCGAGCAACTGGTCGACAGCGACGTGGGAATCCTGTTGACTGCCGCATCGTTTCGCTCTCACGATTACGTGCAGCGACTGACCGAGATCTTCTCCGGTGCCGATCTCGGTTCCCGGTTGATGTGTGCCGCAGCACCACAGCTGCGCCACGTGGCGATCACTCATGAGCCGGTGTACCGGCTGGCCGATACCGTCGATCAGGCACTGCTGACGGCGCTCGAAGCTGATGTCGCGGAAGGTGATCCGCTGGCGATCGTGTACACGTCGGGATCCACCAGCGCCCCCAAGGGAGTGGTGCACACGCACGGCAGTCTGCTCGCGCATCAACGGAACCTCAATGGAATCCGGGGTTTGACGGCCGACGACAGGCTGTTCTGCAATTCGCCGTTCTTCTGGATCGGCGGGCTCGCGTTCGGCCTGCTCGCGAGTTTGATGGCCGGATCGACCTTGGTGTGTTCCAACGCCAGCGATGCGGGGGCGACGCTTGACTTGCTAGAAGCCGAAAAGCCCACCGTCACCAACGGATTCGCGGCAGGAATCGCCCACCTGGCCGACCACCCGAGCTTCCCCCGACGCGACCTGTCGTCGATGCGGCGCGGCAACCTGTACCCGATCATGGCTCCCGGCGCCCGCCCGGCCGACCCGGAACTGCGGCACAACATGTTGGGCATGACCGAGGCCGGCAGCGTCGTGCTGATCGATGAAGACGAATCCGACCAACCCGAACACCGGCGCGGCTCGTTCGGCAAGCCGGCAGCGGGATTCGAGACCAAGGTCATCGATCCCGACACTGTGAACACCGTGCCCGTCGGCGAGGCCGGCGAACTGTGCCTCCGCGGGCCGTACCTGATGCAGCACTACCACAAGCGCAGCCGGGAAGAGTGTTTCGATGCCGACGGCTGGTTCCACAGCGGCGATCTGGTGCGCATCGATGCCGACGGATTCGTCTATTTCGTCGGCCGACGCAACGCGATGATCAAAACGGCGGGCGCCAATGTCTCGGCGGCTGAGGTGGAAAAGACCATCAGCAGGGTCACCGACGGGGCGCCGGCTTATGTGATCGGCATTCCCGACGCCCGGCGCGGGCAGGTCGTCGCCGCGGTGGTTGTCCAGCCGGACGGTGCCGCGGCTTTCGACGAAGCCGCACTGGTCGCGCTGCTCAAAACGGAACTGTCCGCCTACAAGATTCCCAAGCGGTTCATCGCCCTACGTGGCGCCGAGGTTCCGCTGCTGTCCAGTGGCAAGGTCGACACGCGGCGACTCAGAGAGCTCTTCGATGTCTAGCACCATCGACCAGCTGGTGCGGTTGCGGGCAGGTCACGACGGTGACACGCCGATGGTGATCGATCCCACCTTCCGGATCACTTACCGCGAACTCGACTCCACCACAATGGATCTGGCCGCCGCCTTTATCGAGGCCGGCGTGGGCAAGGGCACCCGGGTGGGACTCATCATGCCCAACAGCACGCGCTGGGTGCAGGTCGCCATCGCCCTGACCCGTATCGGCGCGGTGCTGGTACCACTGAGCACCCTGTTGACGGCCGCAGAGCTGGCCGCGCAACTGCGGGCGGCCGCGGTGCAGTTCGTGGTCAGCGTCGAGGAATTCCGCGGCCACCGCTACCTCGACGACCTCGCGACGATGCGGGGAACCGAACTTCCTGCATTACGGCAGGTTTGGCCGGTCGACCGACTCGACAACGCCGTCGCGGGCGAACAGGCCCGCAACATCGTCGACCCCATGACGGCGACGGTCACCCCGGCCGACCCGTTGGTGATCATGTTCACCTCGGGCAGCAGCGGATCGCCCAAGGGGGTCATCCACTCGCACGGCAACGCGTTGGGCGCCGTCCGGTCGGGCCTTGCGGCGCGGTGCATCACCGCCGAGACCCGCCTGTACCTGCCGATGCCGTTCTTCTGGGTGGGCGGCTTCGGCAGCGGAATTCTCTCGGCCCTGCTGGCCGGCGCCACCCTGGTGACCGAAGAAATCCCCCGACCAGAGACGACCCTGAAACTGCTGGAAGACGAACGGGTCACGCTGTTTCGGGGCTGGCCGGACCAGGCCGAGACATTGGCACGGCACGCCGGCGAGGCCGGCGCCGACCTGTCGGCGCTACAGGCGGGGAGCCTGCAGGCCCTGCTACCGCCGGAGCAGCGCGCCCAGCCCGGCGCGCGCGCCACGTTGTTCGGCATGACCGAGGCCTTCGGCCCGTACTGCGGTTACCCCGCCGATACCGACATGCCCGCCTCGGCGTGGGGCAGCTGCGGAAAACCGTTCCCCGGCATGGAGGTCCGCATCGTCGACACCGACAGCGGCGCGCCCGTCGCGGCGGGCGCCACCGGCATGATCCACATCCGTGGACCGCACACGCTGCGCGGCATCTGCGGGCGCACCCGCGAGGAGCTGTTCACCGCCGACGGCTTCTACCCCACCGGTGACCTCGGCCACCTCGACCACGATGGATTCCTGTTCTACCACGGGCGATCCGACGACATGTTCAAAGTCAGCGGCGCGACCGTCTACCCCAGCGAAGTCGAGAGCGCCCTGCGCGCAATCGAAGGTGTCGACAACGCCTTCGTCACCAATGTTCCGGGCGCTGCGGGCAATCGGGTGGGCGCGGCGGTGGTGTGCCGTGCGCTGAGTGCCGAGCAGCTGCGCGGCTCCGCCCGAGCTCTGCTGAGCGCCTTCAAGGTCCCGACGGTGTGGGTGCTGCTGGATTCCGACGACGACGTTCCGCGTGGCGGCACCGGAAAGGTCGACACCCGTCGGCTGCGCGAGATGTTGTCAGACCAGGCTCAGGGGACCCGCGTCCAGGGCTGACAGTTCTGCGACTCGAAGGCCTGCACCGAAGAGTTGATGTTGGCGAACATCGGGCCGATCGAGGTATTCGTTTGCAGTACATGGTCCTTGTTCGCATCCGGCGTGCTGTAGGTGAACCACGAGCACATCGAGTCCTGGGTCGGCACGTTGTTGATCCACACTCCGAACGCCGACCCCGACCCACTCGTGTGGTAGAGGCCCGGCACGATGTCAGGCCCGACGACGAAGACACCGTTGCCGGGGATGGGGTCGAGCAGATCGGCATGAGCCGGTGCCGCGAACGCGATTGCCGAAACGCAGGCTACGAAAACTGCCGATGCGCGAAGCGGTGGGGACATACTTCCTCGCTCTGCTCGGTTGGCCCCCTTGCGTTGCAGCGTATGCCTCGGTGCGCGCACGCAACAAGAGTTGCCGCCGGGTGCGGGTTCACGAGGACGTTTGACCGCCCCCGTCGGCCACCACCCCGCGCGCGATCAGGTGATCGATCAACGGCACCGCGCCGGCGGCAAGATGTTCCGACATCGCCGCGCGGGCAAGCTGGTCGTCATGCTTTTTCAGCGCGGACAGGATCCGCCGATGGTCCTGCATCGATTGTTCGGGCCAGCCCTCGATGGCGGGAAACACCGATTCGGGGGCATAACGGGTGATCTGCGACATCAGCTGAGCGAGCTTGGGCGAGTCCGCCGCGACGTTGATGGCGCGGTGAAATTCGTGATTCAGCCGCACCGTGCGTTCGTGTTCATCGCCGGCATAGGCGTCCTCCAACTGCGCCTGGATCTCCTTGAGTTCGTGCAATTGGTCATCGGTGATGTTGAGCGCCGCCCGCGCGGCCAACTCACCACCCACGTGCGCCTGCACGTTCGCCACGTCGGTGACGTCGCGTCCGGTGACCGGCAACACCACAAAGCCCCGGCGCGGCTGCTGGTTGATCAGGCCTTCGGCGCACAACGCAAACAGCGCCTCACGCACCGGTGTGACACTGATACCCAACTCCGCGGCCAATTGGTCCAACCGGACGTACGATCCGGCCGCGTACGCCCCGTCGAATATCCGCCCGCGGATGATCCGCGCGACGTCCTCGGAAAGTTGAGGCCGCGCAGCGAATTCCGGAACGCTCATCCGCTTACACCTGATACTCGGCGAGCAGTCGCTTGCTGATGATGTTCTTCTGGATCTCGCTGGTGCCCTCGCCGATCAGCAGGAACGGCGCGTCGCGCATCAGCCGCTCGATTTCGTATTCCTTGGAATAGCCGTAGCCGCCGTGGATCCGGAAGCTCTGCTGGGTGACCTCGGTGCAGTACTCGCTGCACAGGTATTTGGCCATCCCGGCGGCGACGTCATTGCGCTCCCCCGAGTCCTTCAGCCGCGCCGCGTTGACCATCATCAGGTGTGCCGCTTCGACTTTGGTCGCCATCTCGGCGAGCTGGAAGGCGATGGCCTGGTGCCCGGCGATCGGCTTGCCGAAGGTCTCGCGCTGCTGCGCGTAGCGCACCGCGAGCTCGAACGCACGAATCCCGAGACCGCACGCACGCGCCGACACGTTGACGCGGCCGACCTCGATGCCGTCCATCATCTGGAAGAAGCCCTGGCCGGTGGTGCCGCCGAGCACGTCATCGGCACCAGCCTGGTATCCGTCGAAAATCATCTCCGTCGTTTCGATGCCCTTGTAGCCCAGCTTCTCGATCTTGCCCGGAATGCGCAGGCCGGGAACGACTTCACCGAAACCGACCGGCTTCTCGACGAGGAACGCGGTGAGGTTGCGGTGGGGTTTGTCCGACCCTTCGTCAGTGCGCACCAGCACCGCCACCAGCGTGGAGGTGGCGCCGTTGGTCAGCCACATCTTCTGGCCGTCGATGGCGTAGCTGCCGTCGGGGTTCCGCCGGGCCCGGGTGCGGATCGCGGCCACGTCGGAACCCAGCTCCGGCTCCGACATCGAGAAGGCGCCGCGGGTCTCACCGACTGCCATCCGCGGCAGGAACCGCTGCTTCTGCTCGTCGGTGCCGTGCTGGCGCAGCATGTACGCCACGATGAAATGCGTGTTGAGCACGCCGGATACGCTCATCCAGCCGCGCGCCAGCTCCTCGACACACAGGGCGTAGGTCAACAGCGACTCACCCAACCCGCCGTACTCCTGCGGAATCATCAGGCCGAACAGGCCCATCTCGCGCATCTGGTCGACGATCGCCTGCGGGTAGGTGTCACTGCGTTCCAGTTCGGCCGCGTGGGGAATGACTTCCTTCTCGACGAATTTCCTTACGGTGGCGATGATCTCAGTCTGCACCTCGGTCAATCCGAGGGTCTGGGCGAGTTTGGTCATGTGCTGTGATTCCCTTCCGGCTGCTCAGCAGGCGATGGTCTTGGCGTTGGTCAGGCGCTCGATGTCGGCGGCGCCCAACCCCAGACGCGCAAGGACGTCGGCGGTGTCCTGCCCCAGGGCCGGCGCGGGCGCGCTGGCCGGATGTGTGCCGTCGAACGCGACCGGCAGGCCCGGGGCGAAGTAATCGCCGAGACCGGGCTGGCGCAATCGCGAAAACATCTGATTGTCGGTGACCTTCGGTCCCGCCGCGACCTCGGCGAAGGTGCGGTACTGCTCGAATAGCACCGTGGTGGCGGACAGCGTGGTGGTGATCTCGTCGGCGGTGTGATCGCTGAACCAGGTGGCGAACAGACTCGACAGGACGTCACGGTAGCGGTAGCGGTCGCCCTCGGACCCGAAATCGGCGCCCAGCGCCTCGGCGAGCGCCGACACCGCGGCGCCGGTGCCCGTCACCGCGAGCAGGTCGCGAAAGTGCCTGCCGGTCAAGGTAACCACCATGAACCTGGCGCCGTCGCCGCTGACGAAGTCCTGCCCGTACTGGCCGTAGATGGCGTTACCCAGCCGTTCGCGTTGCGTCCCATTGACTTGCGGTTCGGTCAGCAACCCCAGGTTGGCCGCGGTGGCCAGGGCGACGTCCTCCAACGCCAGGCTGATCCGCGCTCCCGTCCCGGATTGCTCGCGGTGTCGGACGGCGGTGACGACCGCCAGCGCGGCGTACAGCCCGCAGCACACGTCCCAGGCCGGGAGCACGTGATTGATCGCGCCGCCATGATCGGCCGGACCGGTGACGAGCGGATAGCCGAGACCCGCGTTGACCGTGTAGTCCACTCCGGTGGAACCGTCGCCGCGCCCGAGTAATTGAACGTGAATCACGTCGGGGCGGTTGGCCGCCAGCACTTCGTGGCTGAGCCAGGACAATCCCGCGGCGTTGGTCACCACGATGCCGTCGCCCTCGATGATCAGCCGCTGGACCAGTTCGTGGCCCTCCGGGGAACGCAGATCGATGGTGGCCGAACGCTTTCCCTTGTTCAGGCCGGTCCAATAGATCGAGGTGCCATCTGCCGCCAGTGGCCAGCGTTGCACATCCGATGCGCCGCCGATCGGGTCGACTCGGATGACTTCTGCGCCAAGCTGACTCAGGGTCATGCCGCACAGCGGAGCGGCGACGAAACTCGACACCTCCACGACGGTGAGGCCGTCCAGTGGCAACGCCGAACCGGTCATCGCGATGCGACCCGTTCGAAGACGGCCGCCAGGCCCTGGCCGCCGCCGATGCACATGGTCTCCAGGCCGTAGCGCGCCTCGCGGCGATGGAGTTCGCGCGCCAAGGTGGCCAGCATCCGGCCGCCCGTCGCGCCTACCGGATGGCCCAGCGAGATACCCGAACCGTGCACGTTGGTCCGCTCGTGATCGGCGGCGCTGAAGTTCCATTCCCGCATCACCGCAAGCGCTTGCGCGGCAAAGGCTTCGTTGAGCTCGATGAGGTCGATGTCGGACAGCTGCAGGCCTGCCTTGGCCAGCGCGACCTCGGTCGCGGGTACCGGTCCTATGCCCATGACGTTGGGGGCGACCCCCGCCACGCCCCACGAGACCAGGCGCACCAATGGCTTCAGGCCGTATTCGTCGGCCTTTTCCGGTGTGGTGACCACGCACATCGATGCCGCGTCGTTCTGCCCGCTGGCGTTGCCGGCGGTGACCGTCGCGTCCGGATCATCCTTCAGCAGAACGGGTTTGAGCTTTCCCAGCGACTCGACCGATGTGTCGGCGCGCGGATGTTCGTCGGTGTCGACGAGTTCCTCGCCGCTGCGGGTGCGGACCGCGACCGGGATGATCTCCTCGGCCAGGACGCCGTCTTTCTGCGCGGCGACGGCGCGCTGGTGGGATCGCACCGCGAGCTCGTCCTGCTCCTGGCGTGAAATGCCGTACTGGCGGCGCAGATTCTCGGCCGTCTCCAGCATTCCGCCCGGCACCGGGTAGTTCCGGCCGCCGGCGGTGGTGCGTCCCCGGGCCAGCCCATCGTGCACCTGTACGCCGTTGCGCGCGCCGCCCCAACGCATGTCGGTGGAGTAGAAGGCGACATTACTCATGCTCTCGCAGCCCCCGGCGACGACGAGGTCGTTGTCCCCGGCGCCCACCTGCAGGCACGCTTGGATGACCGCCTGTAGGCCCGAGCCGCAACGCCGATCGACCTGCATGCCCGGAACCGTCACCGGCAGACCGGAATCCAACGCCACCACGCGCCCGATCGCCGGTGCGTCGCTGTTGGGATAGCAGTGTCCGAGGATCACGTCCTGCACGGCGTCGGGCGCCAGCCCGGTCCGCTCGAGCAGCCCTTTGAGGGCGGTGACGCCGAGGTCGACGGCGCTGCACGATTTGAATATTCCGCCGTAGCGGCCGATCGGGGTCCGAACAGGTTCACAGACGACGGCGTCGGCACTCATAGGTGGCGGCCGCCGGTGATTTCCATAACGGTGCCGGTCATGTACGACGACAGATCCGAAGCCAGGAACAGCGCCACGCTGGCGACCTCGCTGGGCTCACCGGCCCTTCCCAGCGGCACCTCGGCGACCTTGGAATCCCAAATGCGCTGCGGCATGGCCTCTGTCATGGCTGAGCGGATCAGGCCGGGAGCGATCGCGTTCACCCGGACCCCCAGATAGGCCAGCTCTTTGGCGGCCGCCTTGGTCATGCCGACGATGCCGGCCTTGGCCGCCGAGTAGTTGGTCTGGCCGATCATGCCGACCTTGCCGGACACCGAGGACATGTTGATGATGGCGCCGCGCTTGTTTTCGCGCATGACGTTGGCAGCCAGCCGGGTGCCGTTCCAGGTCCCCTTCAGGTGCACGTTGATCACCTGATCGAACTGCTCCTCGGTCATCTTGCGCATCGTCGCGTCCCGGGTGATCCCGGCGTTGTTGACCATGATGTCCAGGCCGCCGAAACGCTCGACGGCGGTCTGGATCAGGGTTTCGACGTCGGACGACTGGGTGACATCGCACCGAACGGCGACCGCGACATCATCGCCACCCAACTGCTTGGCCACGACCTGGGTTTCCTCGAGGTTGACGTCACCGAGCACGACTCGCGCACCCTCCGCGACGAAGCGCTCCGCGATGGCCAGACCCAGCCCCTGCGCTCCGCCCGTGATTACCGCGGTCTGACCTGTCAACAACGCCACTGTCGATCACACACCCTTCACTGTTATCGCCTCCACCGGGCACCCGTAAGGCAAATATCATATTTGATATAGGATCCTGCCCTGAACCGGGGTGCCCCGGATCGAGAGAGGAGTGTGGAGCCCATGGCCACCGCCGAAGTCGCGGAAGTCTCCGACGAGGACTTCCGCGAGATCCTCGCTCAGACAAGGCAATTCGTCCGCAGCGCCGTTGTCCCCCGCGAGCAGGAGATCCTCGACACCGATCGCGTCCCCGACGACCTGCGCGACGAGGCCAAGAAGATGGGCCTGTTCGGCTACGCGATTCCCCAGGAGTGGGGCGGCCTTGGCCTCAACCTGATGCAGGACGTCGAGCTGGCGATGGAGTTGGGCTACACGTCATTGGCGCTGCGGTCGATGTTCGGCACCAACAACGGCATCGCCGGACAGGTGCTGGTGGGGTTCGGCACCGACCAACAGAAATCCCGCTGGCTGGAATCGATCGCATCCGGAGACGTCGTCGCCTCCTTCGCACTGACCGAACCCGGCGCCGGATCGAACCCGGCCGGCTTGCGCACCAAAGCCGTTCGCGACGGGGATGATTGGGTCATTTCCGGGCAGAAGCGCTTCATCACCAACGCGCCCGTCGCCAATCTCTTCGTGGTGTTCGCGCGCACCCGGCCTGCGGACGACCAGGGTCCGGGGATCGCCGTCTTCCTGGTCCCCGCGGACGCCGCCGGCGTCGAGGTGGGCGCCAAGGACGCCAAGATGGGCCAGGAGGGCGCCTGGACGGCCGACGTCAACTTCACCGACGTCCGCGTCGGCCCCGATGCCCTCGTCGGCGGCAGTGAAGACCACGGATACCGCGCGGCCATGACCTCGTTGGCCCGCGGGCGGGTGCACATCGCCGCCCTGGCGGTGGGCGCCGCCCAACGCGCGCTCGACGAATCGGTGTCGTACGCCGCCACCGCGACCCAGGGCGGGACGCCGATCGGAAGCTTCCAATTGGTGCAGGGCATGCTCGCCGACCAGCAGACCGGGGTGATGGCCGGACGTGCGCTGGTGCGCGAAGCCGCCCGGCTGTGGGTCGCCGACGAGGACCGCAGGATCGCGCCGTCGGCCGCCAAGGTCTTCTGTACCGAAATGGCCGGCAACGTCGCGGATCTCGCGGTGCAGATTCACGGCGGCACCGGTTACATGCGAGGCGTCGCCGTCGAACGCATCTACCGCGATGTGCGCCTGCTGCGACTGTACGAGGGCACCAGTGAAATTCAGCGGTTGATCATCGGGGCGAATCTCGTCAAGGCCGCGCAGCGGTAAGAGTGGCCGAACCCAGTAGAGGAGCAAGTATGAGCGGCAAGCTTGCCGGAAGAGTGGCATTCATCACCGGCGCGGCACGCGGCCAGGGCCGGGCGCACGCGGTGCGCTTGGCCCAGGAAGGCGCCGACATCATCGCCGTCGACATCGCCGGCAAGCTGCCGTCCTGCGTGCCCTACGACCCGGCGACGCCCGACGATCTGAGCGAGACCGTGCGCCTGGTCGAGGCGGCGAACCGCCGGATCATCTCGTCGGTCGTGGACACCCGCGACTTCGACGGTCTCCGAAAGGTCGTCGCGGAGGGTGTCGCCGAGCTGGGCCGGCTGGACATCATCGTGGCCAACGCCGGGGTCGCGGCTCCGCAGGCATGGGACGACATCACGCCGGAGGACTTCCGCGACGTCATGGACATCAACGTGACGGGCACCTGGAACACCGTGATGGCCGGTGCGGACAAGATCATCGAGGGGGGCCGCGGCGGCTCCATCATCCTGATCAGCTCCGCGGCGGGAATGAAGATGCAGCCGTTCATGATTCACTACACCGCCAGCAAGCACGCGGTCACCGGGCTGGCGCGGGCTTTCGCCGCGGAGTTGGGCAAGCATTCGATTCGGGTCAACAGCGTGCACCCGGGTCCGGTGAACACCGCGATGGGCTCCGGCGACATGGTCAACGCGGTGGGCAAGACCATGGAAACCAACCCCCAGCTGTCGCACGTCCTCACGCCGTTCCTGCCCGACTGGGTCGCCGAGCCGGAGGAGATCGCCGACACCGTGTGCTGGCTGGCCAGCGACGAGTCGCGCAAGGTCACCGCAGCGCAGATCCCGGTCGATCAGGGCTCGACGCAGTACTGATCATCGGTCGCGCGGGAATAGCTCTACCGCCCCGGCGTTTGCACTCGTCATGAAAGCCTTCAGCGAATCCGAGCGCCAGGAGTTCCTCGCCGACAAGCATGTGGCGGTGCTGTCCGTCGCCGCCACCGAAGGCCGCCCGCCGGCCAGCGTCCCGATCTGGTACGACTACACCCCCGGAGGAAACGTCCGGATCATGACCGGGGCGTCCAGCCGCAAGGCCCGCCTGATCAAGCAGGCGGGCGCCGTGACGCTGGTGGTCCAACGCGAGGAGCCGCCGTATCAGTACGTGGTGGTGGAAGGCACCGTCGTCGAGACCACCAATCCGGCCCCGGCCGACTTGCAGGAATCGATCGCCATCCGTTACCTCGGCGAGGAGGGCGGGCGCGCATTCGCGGCCAGCATGGAAGGCGTCGAGGAGGTGTTGTTCACCATCCGGCCCGACCGCTGGCTGAGCGCCGACTTCACCGGCGACCTCTGAGGTCTCAGCCGATCAGGTCCAGCGTCCCGAGCTCGCGGATCGCCTGGCAGCCGCGGCTGAGCATGGCCAGCACCATGTCGTCGCCGCGCTCGGTGGCCGCGGCGAACGCGAAACCCAGGGCCGAGATCAGCGGTGCCTGCAAAACGCCGAGCCGGTAATCGCGCCAACAGGTTTCGCGGTCGTAGTCGCTGACCCCGCCGGCCGTCAGCGCGCGGTGATAGTCGGTGACGAGCTCTTCCTCGATGCCCGCGCGCAGTTGCGAATCGAGACTGGTCGCCGTGAAGTAGGCGAGATCCCGGGCCGGCAATCCCACCCCCAGCGTCTGCCAGTCGACCACGCTCACCCTGGTTCGTTCGGGGTCGAACAGCAGGTTGTCCAGCCGGTAGTCGCCGTGCAGCAAGGCGAACCGGTCGTATTCGGACAGCAGCCACGGCGCGATCGATCCCATTGCCGCAGTGAAGGTGTCGCGGTCTTCCGCGCTCATCCGATCGCCCAGCTTCTCCAGCGTGATGTCTGCGCTGATCTTCGCCACCTCGCCCATGCCGTTGGCACCGGCCTCGTCCGGCCGGCCGAACGCGATGCCCGGGAAATCGAGCCAGACGGGATCACACCAACTGGGCGCGTGCAACCCGGCCAGAGCGGTAACCGCAAGGCGCGCTTCGGTTTCGCCGCAGCCGACGAGCTGATCGCCCTGCACCGCCGGCGCCTGATCCGCCAACAGCAGGGCGAAATCCATTGCATCATCAGTGATCTCGGAATAGAAGCACCGCGGTGTGGGCACCTGGACCCGGTCCACCACCGAGGAGTAGAACGCGCATTCGCTGCGGTAGCCGATGACCACCCGGTCGCGCACCGTGTCGTCCTGGGCGGGCAGCTTGATCACAAAGGTCTGCGGCAGATCCCCGGGATCGATCGCATAGCTAGCGGTCACCCGGTAGGTCGCCCCCGTCTGTCCGGTGCCGATCGCGACCACGTCCACGCCGGCGACCTCGACGGGTGTGCCGCTGCCGGACAGCGCGGCCGACAACCACTGCGGGGTCACGTCGCCGGGGTATCGCGGTATCGACAGCACAGCACTCATAAGCAGCACGCCTCCTGTACGCAGACAGCTCGGTCCGACTGACAAACTGTAAGGCATACCGCAAGAGTTGCGGTCAACCGCGGTGCGCTAGTCGGCCAGAATCCGCCATTCGGCGGCTTCGTGCTGCTGGCGCCAGAATTCGTCGAAACGGCCGCCCGCAGCGAGCAATTCGTCAACCGTTCCAGCCTCGACAACGCGGCCGTTGTCGAGGAACAGGACGCGGTCGGCGTGACTGATGCTGGCCAGCCGATGCGCGACGATCACCTGGGTGCGCGATTGCGGGTCGGCGGTGAGGGCGTCGACCACTGCGGCCTCGTTCTCGGTGTCCAGCGCGCTGGTCGCCTCGTCTACCAGCAGTATCGGCGCGGGCTTGAGCAACGCGCGGGCGATGCTGACCCGTTGCCGCTCGCCACCGGACAGTGCCGAGCCGGCCTCGCCCACCACGGTGTCGGCGCCGTCGGGCAACCTCCCCACGAGCTCGTCGACACGCGCGAGCGCCACCGCCCGCGCGAACCGCTCGTCGCCGGCGCCGGGGTCCCCGGCGAACACGTTGTCGCGGATCGACCCGTGGAACAGGTAGGGATGCTGGAACACCACGCTGCTGGCCGCACGTCGGGCGTCGCCGTCCAGCGTCGCCGCGTCCACCCCGTCGATGAGCACCCGGCCGCGGGTGGGCTCATGCAGCCCGGCGATCAGCGCCAGGATGGTGCTCTTGCCCGAACCGGACGGTCCGACGATCGCCGTCGTGCTGCCCGGCTCCAACGCGAAGCTCACCCCGTCGAGCACCGGCGCGCCCGCGCCGTCGTAGCGGAACACCACATCGTCGAACTCGATACGGGGCGCCGCGGCGCCCGTCAGCGTGCCGGCGCCGGCATTCATCAGCGGCGCGGTGAGCACTGAACGGATGTTGTCGAGCGTGGTGCGGGTGCTCTCCAGCGCCGGCGCCAGCTCACTGATGGTGGTGAACGGTTCCAGGTAGCGCACGATGACGACGACCAACGCGATGGCCTCGGCCACCGTGAGCGTCCCGTTCACGGTCAGCGTAGTGGTAGTCCCGGCCAGCAGGATCAGCGCGAGCTGGCTGGCGAGGCTGAACAACAGCTGCCCAGGGACCTGCATGGAAAGCAAGCGCATGGTGGCGCCGTGTTGTGCGGCCAACGCATCGCCGACCAGGCTTCGCGCCGGCTCGACGCGCCGCGCAGCCCGCAGCGCCTGTTGGGTGCGGGCGAACTCGATGATCCGCTCGGTGAGCGCGCTATTGGCGTCGGCGGCCGCGGCATCGGCGCGGCGCGCCAAGCGGGCCGACGCCCACAGCGCGCCCAACAGCAGCGGCAGGCCACCCAGCGCGGCAGCCCCCAGCTGCCAGGAGACCGGCAGCAGGACCACCGCGATGGCGGCGGGCAGCAGGATGGCGGAGATCAGCGGCGTGAGCAGGTTGACGACCAGGCCGACGAGTTCCGGTCCGGTCGCCGCAATCGCCTGCCGCGCCGTCGCGGTGTGCTCGGCGGTGAACCAATCCAGCCGCACGCCGGGCAGTCGATCCGCCACATCGTGCTGGCTGTGATCCAGTACCGCGAAGCCCAGGTTGAAACCGATACGCGCGGTTGCGGTGTCGATGACCCAGCCGGTCACGGTCGCCACGGTCAGCCAGCCCAGCCAGACCAGGGCGCGCTGCGGCTCGTCGCTGAACAACGCCCCGACCAGGGGGACCAACAGCACGGTGGCCACCGCGCGTACCACCACGGAGATCAATGCCAGCACCGTGTAGGTGATGACCCGGTCGCGGCGATCCACCGGAACCAAACTCAACCACGTGCGAATCATCGTGCCCCCTCGCCCGTCGCGCCGGCGGGCACCCGGTCACGGCGGCCGCCCTCCCACAGCCGCCGGTACCGGCCGTCGGCGGTCAGCAACTCGTCGTGAGTGCCCCGTTCGACGATGCGGCCGTGATCGAGCACGACGATCTGGTGGGCCCGGGTGATCGTGTGCAATCGGTGCGCGATCACCAGCACGGTGCGGTCCTGAGTCAGGCGGTTGAGGGCTTGCTGCACAAGGTATTCCGATTCGGGGTCGGCGAAGGCGGTGGCCTCGTCGAGGATGAGCACCGGGGTGTCGGCCAGGATCGCGCGGGCGATGGTGAGCCGTTGCCGCTCGCCGCCGGAGAGCCCGCTGCCGGCGCCGAGCATGGTGTCGTAGCCGTCCGGCAGTCGCATGATGCGGTCGTGGATCTGTGCCTCGCGCGCGGCCTGTTCGATTTGCGCCGCGCCGGCATCGGGGACGGCCAGCGCGATGTTTTCCGCCACGGTGCCGTGCACCAATTGCGTTTCCTGCAGCACGAATCCGACCTGAGCATAGAGCTGGTCGGCGGTCATCGACCGAATGTCCTGTCCCCCAACGCGTATGGATCCGTGCCCGACATCGTGGAACCGGGCCAGCAAGGCGGCCAGCGTCGACTTGCCTGATCCGGAGGGACCGACCAGCGCGGTGACCGTGCCGGGCCGCAACGTCAGCGAGACGTCGTGAATGACGGGAACGTCGGGGCGGTAGCCGAAGCCGACGTTGTCGAACACCACCGTGGCGGCCGGATCCCGGTGGGCTTCGTCGTGGTCTCGCACGGCGAGGTCGGCCTCGTCGAGCGTGTTCTGCAGGCGCCGCGCGGCCAAGATGCCGGCGCGGACGCCGCCGAGGCCGTAGGCGATGCCGAGCAGCCGTGCGCCGAAGGTGGTGCCCAGCAACAAGAACGGCAGCAGATCCACCGGATTCATCCGGCCGGTGACCACCAGCAGAGTTCCTGTGACCGCGATGAGCCAGAGGAACGTGGCGGGACGGGTGACCAGGTCCATGAAGGTCTTCTTGCCGGCCAGCGGGCGCTGCCAGGCGACCAGGAAGCCGACGTATTCGTCCAGGCGGCGCCGGAAGCTGGATGCGGCGGCACCACCGAAGACGCGGATCACCGGTTGGCCTTCCAGGTATGCGCCGGCCTCGCCGCTCATCGTCTCTGCCCAGCGCTGCGACTGTGGGATGCGCGGGCCCGACTGAATCGTCAGCGACGACGTCAGCACCAGGTAAACCAGGACGGGCACGAACAACACCAGCGCCACCCGCCAGTCGACGGCGAACAGGTAGACCAGCACCGCGACCGGTGCGACGGCCGCGGCCACCGCGTCCGGGATGGCGTGAGTGACGAGGTAGTGCAACGACAGCGTGTCGTCCTGCAGCAGTTGCTTGATCGACCCCGACCCGCGTGCGGTGAACCAGCCCAGGGGTAACCGAGACAGCTTGTGCAACAGTCGCGATCGCAGGTCGCGCGCGAATCGTGCGTCGACGACGTGGAGCCAGAGAGTGAGCGCGGCACCGAGCAACGCACCCAGGCCCAGGAGGGCCACCGCGGCGATGCCAATATCCCACAGCCGGGACGCGGGCGCGCCGGAAACCAGCAGCCGGGCCAGCTCGACCAGCAACACGAACGGCGCCAGTTGCACCAGCGTGATCACCGCCTGCAGCACGCCCGAGACGATCAGCGCCGACCGCAGCGGCGCCAGCAGCCGGCCGGCGCCCTGCGCACGCCAGTTCCCGCGGGCTGCCGGGACGGGGGCCGCGTCGGATGCCTGCGGAGCCGACTCCAGTTGCGCCGCAATGTCTTCCGCGGAAACGCTGGGTGTGGCGCTGTCGGGTGCGTCCGGCTCGTCGCCGCGCCGGGTGCCCATCGCGCGCCCGGCGCTCCAGTAGGCCTGGGCGTGCACCTCGGATTTGGGAAAGCCGAACTCGTCGCGCAGCCGTGCTCGGACCTGCTTGAGCGTCGTGGCCTCGGGCGTCGCCCACGCGTACCAGTTCGACCAATCCCGGCTCTCGATCGCCGCGGCCAGCGACTTCTCGTCGTGGCGGGCAACCCAGTGCAGCCGCAGCCGGGGATGCTGCGCGACCGGGATCAAGGTGTCGTCGTCATCGTGCTGTTCGAGGTACATCTCGATCGGGACGTCGTCGGGGATGACCCCGATGATCCCGTTCATCCCCGGGATGGACGCCGAGTCGCCGATCAGCAGGTAGCCGGCCGGCGGCTCGTCGGGGACGTCGAATCGCGACGAGCCCATCAGGGCCATCACCGCGATGGTCGCCCCGGGCTGCACGGTGCGCGCCCATGACGATGCCGGGCCCGCGGGATCGTGCAGCACGATGTCGACCGCGAAACGGCCGGCGGGAACGTCCGCCTCCGAGATCGTGTAGGCGCGCTGGAATTCGGTCTTCGATCCGTCCGGGTCCGGGAACCAGAACCGCAGCCACGCGGCCGGTTCGGCATCGACGTCTTCGAACAGCGTCGGCGACGTCATGCGCACCCGCACGAAATGCGGCGCGATCCGGACGGTTTCGATCACCGTCGCGGTGTGGTCGCGCGCGCCGAAGCTGCGCAGCATCACACCCTGGAATCCGCGTGCCATTAGCGGTCCTTTCTCGCGGCGCCTCGCGCCGCGAGGCCTCGCCGATCTGACGACCCGGACGGGTTCACCGCCACGAGGCCACGGATCGATGTGGCCCGCATGGGCCGCGCACACCCTGAATTCGACGACCCCACGCAGGCGGCACCGTGCCGCGGATCGCCGGCCAGCCGGTCACGACTTGGTACGTTACCCCCACAAACTAAGGGTTGCCTTACCATAGGTCAACCTCGGCCCCGCCCACTCAGTAACCTGGGGCACATGAGCGGTGAGTCGGCGGCGCCCGTGCTGCTGTACGACGGAGTCTGCGGGGTGTGCAACCGGTCGGTGCGCACGATCCTTCGGTTCGATCCCAGCGGTCCGCTGCGCTTCGCGGCGTTGGAGAGCGTATTCGCCAAAGCGATCATCGAGCGGCACCCGGAGATCGGCAGCGTCGACTCGGTGGTGTTTGTGGATGACCCGGGCGGGCCCTCCGAACGGGTGGCCGTCCGATTCGAGGCCGTGCTGCGCGTGGCGGATTATCTCGGCGGACCGTGGCGAATGTTCGGGGTCGCGCGCGTCATTCCGGCTCCGCTGCGCGATTGGCTCTACGACCGATTCGCCGCGATCCGCTATCGCGTCGGCGGCAAGTACGACAGTTGTCCGCTGCCGGCCCCAGAGGTTCGCGCCCGCTTCGTGGCGGACTGATCGGCATCAGTCGATGCCCGGCGCCGCGGCGAGGTCGGCTTGGGATTCCTTCCGCTTCAGCGCTGCGAGCTTGCGGTCCTCTTCGGCCGCCTGGCGGTGCTTGAGCGCAGACCTGCGGTGCACGTCCGTGTGCAAGACGCCCTGTTGAACGGCTTGATCTTGAATTTTCGCGACCCGCTCGTGCCGAACCGCGGATGCCTCAAAGCTCTGCGCGGTAGACAACCCCGCCCGGGCGGCGCGTACGCGGGCCGCGGCGGCATCGTGTTCGGCGAGTTCGACATCTTCTGCGGTGAAGGCTTTTTCGCCTCGTGGTGAGGGCTCGTATCCGATGGGCATGGCGTCTCCCTTGTGTCCCGTGAGTTCCAGATACCCACCAGGGAGGGTTTGACGCTTACGTCTTCAAGATTTCGTCTCGGGTGTCGACAGTGCGGGCGGAGGGACTCGAACCCTCAAGCTCTCACGAGCACCGGCACCTAAAGCCGGCGTGTTTGCCGAATTTCACCACGCCCGCGCGCGTAGCGATCGTACAGCCTCGACGACTCCACAACCTGTCGGTCATGGGACCTAGCTTTGCTCATAACTGGAGAGAGGTATCTGCATGCGGTCCGGGGAACAGTTTGACGCTGCCAGGCGCCTCATCGCGGCCGGCGTAAACGACTGCGCTATTTCAAGACACGTCGGTGTGCCACGAACGACAATTCGGGACTGGCGCCAGCGGAAGCAAATTCGCACCAGGCTGATGAGCGGACCAGGATGCGGCATCGGTCATGATTTTCTCGCGCTCCCCGCGGCAGCATATTGCTACCTGCTTGGCCTGTATTTGGGCGACGGCCACGTATCACGATCTCAGCGCGTATGGCACCTAAGAATTACTCTCGACAAAAAGTACCCGGGGATCGTCGAGCGTTGCCGCACCGCGGTCAACCTAGTTATGCCTGGGCAGCATGCAGCAGTCCATCCCCAGCCAACTGGGTGTGTCGTCGTCTCGCTGTATTCAAAACACTGGCCGTGTCTGCTCCCTCAACATGGCCCAGGCCGCAAGCACCTAAGGCCGATTCGGCTGGAACATTGGCAGCAGGTTCTGGTTGAGCAGGCCACCGAGGAATTCATTCGCGGATTGATCGATAGCGACGGATGTCGTGTCGTGGCCAACGACCGCGGGGTTCGAAGCGTCCGATACCACTTCTCGAACCGTTCCGACGACATCCGCGAGTTGTTCACCGGAGCGCTCGACAACCTTGGCATCCCGTGGACCCGGTCGAGCCGCTATGTCATTGCCATTTATCGAAAGGCGGCGGTAGCGCGGCTCGACGAATTCGTCGGGCCCAAATCATGAGCGGTACGGTCAAGGGGTGTCCACTACGCATCGTCGCAGGCCCGCGCTCATCGCGCTGGTGATCGTCGCGGCGTGCGGCTGCCTGGCCCTGGGCTGGTGGCAGTGGACCAGGTTCAATTCCGTCTCCGGCTCCTTTCAGAACCTGGGCTATGCATTGCAATGGCCACTGTTCGCCGGATTCTGCGTGTACGCCTACCGCAAATTCGTTCGCTATGAAGAGGAACCACCACAGCCGCGGAGCACAGACGCGATGACGGAGATACCCGCCGGGCTGCTGCCCGAACGACCCAAGCCCGCGCCGCAGGCACCCGACGACCCCGCGCTGCGCGAGTACAACACCTACCTGGCCGAGCTCGCCGCGCAGGACGCCGAAAAGCAGAAGAGGACAACCGCATGACCACACCGGAGACGCCCGGAACATCAGTGCCCGCAGTGCCCGTCGACAAGATCCGCACCGCGCTGCTCGGCTACCGGATCATGGCGTGGACGACGGGTCTGTGGCTCATCGCGCTGTGCTACGAGATCGTCTCGCACCTCGCCTTCGGCCACGAGATCCGGTGGATCGAAGTGGTCCACGGTTGGGTGTATTTCATCTACGTACTGACCGCCTTCAATTTGGCGGTCAAGGTGCGCTGGCCGCTCGGCAAGACGGTCGGTGTGCTGCTGTCCGGGACCATCCCGCTGCTCGGCATCATCGTCGAACACTTCCAAACCAGGGACGTCAAAGCGCGTTTCGGGTTGTAAGCCCCGCAGCTACCGAAGGGCACGGCACCGCGAGTGCCGCTGGACCCTAGCCCCCGGATCGGGCCAGCGTTTGCAGCGCCGGCAACAGCAGCCGCAGCGCGCGACCGCGATGCGAGACGGCGTCCTTCTCCGATGGGCTCAGCTCCGCCGCCGTGCGGTCATGCCCCTGGGGAACGAAGACCGGGTCGTAGCCGAAGCCACCGTCGCCGCGAGGTTCGCGGGCAATGCTCCCGGGCCACTCGCCGCGGACGACGACCTCGCCGGCGGTCGAGACGAGCGCGCAGGCGGACACGAACGCCGCACCGCGCCGTCCGTCGGGTACGTCGCGCAGTTGCGCCAGCAGCAACGCGGTGTTGCCCGCGTCATCGCCGTGCCGACCCGCCCACCGCGCCGACAGCACACCGGGCATGCCGTTGAGCGCGGCGACCTCCAGCCCGGAATCGTCGGCCACAGTTGCCAGCCCGCTCGCGGCAAAGGCATCCCGCGCCTTGGCCAAAGCGTTGTCCTCGAAGATCGCGCCCGTCTCCGGCGCTTCCTCGAACGGCGCCACGTCGTCGAGCGACACCAACGTCAATCCCGTCAGGCCCGCCGCATCGATCACCCGGCGCAACTCGGCCAGCTTCTTCGGGTTGCGGCTGGCGACCAGCACGCGGGTCACCAGCTATTCCTCAACATGCGTCGGGGCAGTTGCCAATGCACCCCGGCCACATTACGGACTGTGAGCCCATGCATTGGCGATGCGAATGCATTCAGCGGTGCCGGCACGGCAGACGGCACGCTCCACAAGGAATAGACAGGGCAACGAAGTAGCTTCCCCCAGGGTGAGCCAAAGACCCGATTCCGAGACGCTCAAGGCGCTCAATAACAACATCACCGACGAGTTTCGCGCCAACGCCGGCAAGGTCGGCGGGCGATTCGAGGGCAACGAGCTGTTGCTACTCACCACGACGGGCGCGAAGTCCGGCGAGCCGCGCGTCGCGCCGTTGGTGGCCTTCCGTATCGACGGCAAGCTGCTGATCGTCGCGGGTTACGGTGGCGCCGACGTCAACCCGGGGTGGGTGCACAACCTGCGGGCCAACCCGCGGGCGCGCGTTGAAGTCGCCACCGACTCGTTCGACGTCGTCGCGCACGAGCTCGACTCGTCCGAACGCCAGGCGATCATTCCCAAGATCAACGCGACCGTACCCGCATTCGCGTTCGCGAACTACCAGTCGAAAACCACGCGCACCATCCCAATATTCGAGCTGCAGAAGGACGAGTCATGACCGACCGGAGGGGGTCTCGTCTTGGCCGCGGTGTCGGCGGTGGTAAACCGCGGGGCAGTTAGGGCCGCGGTCAGGGCTGGCGACCAGGAGGCGGGTCAGCTGCCGAACGCCTTCGGCGTCGGGGCCCCCTCGGGGAGCACACCGGGGTATGGCTGCTGGAGCGCCTCGCGCTGCGCGGCGAACAGCTTGTCGCAGGAGGCCAGCGCCACGTCGAGCAACTTGTCCAGCGTCGAGCGCGGGAACGTTGCGCCCTCACCGGTCCCCTGAACCTCGACGAGCGTCCCGGTGTCCGTGGCGACGACGTTCATGTCGACCTCGGCGCGGGCGTCCTCCTCGTAGGGCAGGTCGACCCGGATCCGCCCGTCGACCACGCCCACGCTGACCGCCGCGATCGCACAGGACAACGGCCGGGGATCCGACAGCTTGCCCGCCGCCGCGAGATAGGTCACCGCGTCGGACAACGCCACGAAGGCGCCCGTGATGGCCGCGGTGCGGGTGCCGCCGTCGGCCTGCAAGACGTCGCAGTCGACGGCGATCGTGTTCTCCCCCAGCGCCGCCAGGTCGATGCACGCCCGCAGCGACCGCCCGATCAGCCGGCTGATCTCCTGGGTGCGCCCGGACAGGCGGCCCTTCACCGATTCGCGGTCCGAGCGGGTGTGGGTCGCCGCCGGCAACATCGCGTACTCGGCGGTCAGCCACCCTAGGCCCGATCCCTTGCGCCAGCGCGGCACCCCTTCGGTCACGCTGGCGCTGCACATGACCTTGGTGTGGCCGAATTCGATCAACACCGAACCGGCGGGGTGGTCAGTGAAACCGCGGGTGATGACCACGGGCCGAAGCTCGTCGTCAAGGCGGCCGTCTTCTCGTCTCGTCACGCCGCCAACACTAACGCGGGTGGCTCAGACCCTCTCGGAGCGGCGGATATCGAACGTCTCACCGCACACCACGGCATGCACGGGACCATCGAACTCGGCCTTGGCCTCGCTGATCACATCCTCACGCGAGGTCCACGGCGGGATGTGGGTCAGCAACAGTTCGTGCACGCCGGCCGCGGCCGCGGCCCGGCCGGCCTCGGTGCCCGACAGGTGCAGCGCGGAGGGACGGTCCGGCGAGTGCGTCCACGACGCCTCGCAGAGGAAGACGTCGGCGCCGCGAGCCAGCTCGACGAGTTGATCGCAGAAGCCGGTGTCACCGCTGTACACGAATGAGGCGCCCGAGGGGTCGGTGATCTTCAAGCCGTAGGACTCGGTCGGATGAGCCACCACTCGCGGCGTCACCGTCAGCGCGCCGATCGTCACCGGCTCACCTTCGACCCAATGCCGAACATCGAAAATGTCCGAACAGTCGTCGATCTCGCCGCCGTAGGGCGACGACGCCGCACCCAACCGCGACCAGGTGTCCCCCGGGCCGTAGAGCAACGCCTTACCCAGCGGACGCGTCGGGTGGTAGCGGCGCCACACGAAAAGCCCGGGCAAATCCAGACAATGGTCGGCGTGCAAATGGGACAACAGCACGTGCACGGAACCGGGATCGGCATAGCGTTGTAGCGCGCCCAAAACGCCCCCGCCGAAGTCGATGACTAACGGCGGAGTGTCCGGTGCCCGGAGCAGATAACCCGACGCGGGCGAATCCGGACCGACCACGCTGCCCGAGCAGCCGAGCACGGTTATTCGCACGGACACCACTGTGCCATGCCCAATGGCACCATGACGAAAACATGGCCGCATTGGTGTGACCAGAATCTCGTCCGGCCGTTAATCAATGCGCACATGATGAACAGGCTGTACGCCGGATACGGTCGGACCCAAGAATCGCGCCGCCAAAGCGGTGAATGCCTCGGGGTCGCCGGTGGCTTCGAAAACCCGTGTCGCGGGCGGCGCGTCGTGAGGCCGGAGCAGGTCCCGTTCGGTGAGCACCCGAAGCACTTCCTTGGCGGTCTCCTCGGCGCTGGAAACCAGCGTCACGTTGTCACCCATCGCCAATTGGATGAGCCCGGACAGCAACGGATAGTGGGTGCAGCCGAGCACCAGCGTGTCCACCTGTTCCCGCTGCAGCGGCTCCAAGTAGCCCTCGGCCAGGCCGAGCACCTGACGGCCGCTCGTCACGCCGCGCTCCACGAAGTCGACGAAACGCGGACAGGCCACCGCGGTGATCTCGGTGTCGCGGGCGGCGGCGAACGCGTCTTGGTAGGCGTGCGAGTTGATGGTCGCTTGCGTGCCGATGACACCAATACGTCCGTTGCGAGTGGTGGCGACCGCGCGGCGCACGGCCGGCAGGATCACCTCGACGACGGGCACGTCGTAGCGTTCGCGAGCGTCGCGCAGGCACGCCGCGGACGCCGTGTTGCAGGCGATGACCAATACCTTGATGCCGCGGCCGACGAGGTCGTCACCGATGGCCAGCGCGTGCGCGCGAACCTCGGGGATGGTCAGCGGGCCGTACGGACCGTGGCCGGTATCGCCGACGTAGATGATGTCCTCGTCGGGCAGCTGGTCGATGATCGCCCGCGCGACGGTGAGTCCCCCGACACCGGAGTCGAAGACCCCGATGGGCGCCAAGGCCGAGCTCATGTCTTGGGCCGCGGAACGGTGGTGCCGGCGTTCCTCGATGTCCGGCCCTTACGTTCCGGCGCGGACAACATGTAGGCGGCCACGACGCCGGCGATCGCCCCACACAGGTGGCCCTGCCATGACACGCCACCGCATCTGCCGAGCACGGGCATGGCTCCGAGCAGGACGCCGCCGTAGGCGAACATCACGATCAGCCCGATGATGATGTCGCGCATCCGGCGCACGAAGATCCCGAACACCAGCAGGAAGGCCAGCCAGCCGAAGATCAGGCCGGAGGCACCGATGTGGTCGGTGGGGCCGCAGCTGCTGCCGACGTTGCCGATCAGCCAGGTGCCGACGCCGCCCAGGATCCACACGATCGCGGTCGCCCAGACGAACCGGGACAGGCCGGCCAGCGTCATCAGGAACCCCAGGATCAGCAGCGGCACGGTGTTGGCCGCCAGGTGCTGCCAGCTCTCGTGCAACACCGGGGCGAAAATGATGCCCCACAGGCCGTCGGCTTCCAGCGGCCTGATGCCGTTCACGTCCAGCGAATGCCGGGACAGCTGGTCGATCAGCTCGGCGAGGTACAGCAGTGCCACGAAGGTGAGGATCGTGGCGGCGCCCACCGTCGCGGTGGACCGCTTCGTCGGCTGGGCGGCGCGCGCGCCGGGGCGTCCCCGCGGGGTCGTCTTACCCATGGCTGCCCTTCCAGCGTGTTTCCAGCATGTCAAGGCTACCGGCGCAGCGGCCGGTCGATCTCACCGACCGAAGGCCCCGGGCAGCACGTCGCGGTAACTCGGTATGCCGGCGATCGATTCCGCGGCCAGCACACCGCCCAGCACCGCGTCCGCCAGGCAATCGGCGGCGGCGATGCCCACCTCGGTGGCCAGCGGGGTCTCCGGGGAGAAGGCGGCGGGTAGCGGTTTTGCACTGGCCGCCGGAGCCACCTCGACCGCCCCGGTGGCCAGCACGAACACCGTGTCACCGTCGACCGGCGTGTGCGCCGGCCGGATGCTGCGGGCCAGGCCGTCGTGGGCGGCGATCGCCACCCGCCGGCACGCCGCCGAGCTCAGGGCGGCGTCGGTGGCCACCACCGCGATGACGGTGTTGAGTGGGTTGTCCACCGGATTCGACGGGGACGGCAACCGGGCGAACGCGTCGATCTGCTCGGCCGGCGGCGGCCGCAGGCCGAACCCCCGGGTCAGATCCGCCATCCACGGCAAGCCGGTGCCCCGGTCGACGACCTCGCCCGCGGAGTTCACCACGGCCACCGCCCCGACGGTCACCCCGGACGGCAGCACCCTCGACGCGGTCCCGACGCCGCCCTTGAGCGCGCCGGCGCGCGCCCCCACGCCTGCGCCAACGGTCCCGACACCCATCGCGGCGCCGTCCTCGGCGGCGGCGCAGGCGCCGTAACCGAACTCGGCCGTCGGGCGGCACTCCCAGCCGCCGACCGGCAGATCGAAGATCACCGCTCCCGGCACGATGGGCACCACCCCGCCGTCCATAGCCACGCCACGTTCGCGTTCCTCCAGCCAGCGCATGACACCGTCCGCGGCGGCCAGCCCATAGGCGCTGCCTCCCGCGAGCAACACCGCGTCCACGAACCGCACGGTGTTGGCCGGGTCCAGCAGGTCGGTCTCCCGGGTACCGGGCGCACCGCCGCGGCAATCGACGGCGCCGACGGTGCCCGGCGGGGTGAGCACGACGGTGACGCCGCAGGCCCAGCCGGCGCCCAGGGACGCATCGGGGTCCAGTCGTTGGTAGTGGCCGACGCGGATACCCCCGACGTCGGTGATGGCATTCATCTGTCGCCGATCATCGGGGCCCCATCAGCACCAGGACCAGGTACTCCTGCAACACCGTCAGCCACTGGTACACGTCGAAGTGCACGGCCAGCGGATGGTCGGCCGGCAGGCGCTCCGGACCTTCGGGCCCGACCTCGAGCATGACCCCCAGGGTCAGCCGGATGTCGTTGACCGCCGCGACCCAGGAGTTCGCGTCGTCCTCGGTCAGCTCGAAACGGCCGCCGTCCTCGGGGATCGTGCTCAATAACCGCTGTGCGGCAACGCGTTTGGCGTCGACGATGTCGGGCTCGTGCAGGCTGCGCAGCGCGGCGTTGAGGCTGTCCGCGTCGTCGGGCGGCGTGGTGTCCTCGTCGTCGTGCCGGTAGAAGTCGGGCAGCAGCCGACGCAACGTGGGATCTTTCGGCGGGTCGGCGTTGCCGGTCTTGATCCCGGTGATCTCCTCGAGTTCGTCTGCGGGGGAAGAAGATTCACGCTCGTCGAGCAGTCCGATCATCGCCGTGGCCAGGTTCTTGAGCAGGGCGGCCTCGTGCGAAGCCAGGGACGACCGAAAACGGGGACCGCTCGCGGTCTCGACCCGCTTCCATTTGCGCACAGGGAATCGCCAGCGCCTCGAGTTTCAGCGGTCCTGCTGCATGGTCGCCCACAAACCGGCGGCGTGCAGCTTGGACACATCGACTTCCATGGACTCCCGGCTGCCGGC
Organism: Mycobacterium colombiense; assembly: GCF_001665835.1. GTDB lineage: Bacteria > Actinomycetota > Actinomycetes > Mycobacteriales > Mycobacteriaceae > Mycobacterium > Mycobacterium colombiense_A. Next base: position 102,030 of record NZ_LZSX01000089.1, read on the forward strand.
GGACACCACGGCCTTTCCTTCGTTGTGCACCTGCAGCATCAGCTTGGTGGCGTGCGGCTCGCTGTAGCCGAACAACTTCTGGAACACATATGTCACGTAGGTCATCAGATTCACCGGGTCGTCCCAGACGATCGTGACCCACGGACTCGACGTGACCTCTACCGGAGCGGACTCTCGTTGTCCTGTAGTGCCCGGCTTAGTGGGCGCTGACATAACAACCATGGCCTACACGATACCGAGGGTTGGACGACGTTTCCGAGCCCCGATCACAGCCGATACCGTGATGGAATGAACGACCCGGTCGTTACTGGGCTGCTGACCGACAAGTACGAGTTGACGATGTTGGCGGCGGCGCTGCGAGACGGCAGCGCAGATCGGCGGACAACTTTCGAGCTTTTCGCCCGCCGACTTCCCGAAGGCCGCCGCTACGGCGTGGTCGCCGGGACCGGCCGACTGCTCGAAGCGCTACCTCAGTTCACCTTCGATGATCAGGCGTGCCAATCGCTGGGGCAATTCCTCGACCCGGACACGTTGCGTTACTTGCGCGAATTCCGGTTCGGCGGTGACATCGACGGCTACGCCGAGGGCGAGCTGTACTTCCCCGGATCCCCGGTGCTGTCGGTGAGCGGGACGTTCGCCGAATGCGTGGTGCTCGAGACGCTGGCGCTGTCGATTTTTAATCACGACACCGCGGTCGCGTCCGCCGCGGCACGCATGGTCAGCGCGGCGCGGGGACGCCCGTTGATCGAGATGGGGTCGCGGCGCACACACGAGCAGGCGGCCGTCGCCGCGGCCCGCGCCGCCTACCTCGCCGGCTTCGCGGCATCGTCCAATCTGGAGGCCCAGCGCTGCTACGGCATACCCGCCGAGGGCACCTCCGCGCACGCGTTCACCATGCTGCATACCCGCGCCGACTGCCCTACGGAATCGACCGAATTGGCGGCTTTCCGGGCGCAGGTCGACGCGCTCGGCGTGGACACCACCCTGCTGGTGGACACCTACGACGTGACGACCGGTGTGGCCAATGCGGTGGCCGCCGCCGGCACCGGGCTCGGTGCGGTGCGCATCGACTCCGGCGAGCTGGGCGTGCTGGCCCGCCAGGTGCGTGAGCAGCTCGACAGGCTGGGAGCCACCGGGACCCGCATCGTGGTCTCCGGCGACCTCGACGAGTTCTCCATCGCGGCCCTGGCCGCCGAGCCGGTGGACAGTTACGGCGTGGGCACGTCGCTGGTGACGGGCTCGGGCGCACCGACGGCGAACATGGTGTACAAACTCGTCGAGGTGGACGGCTTACCGGTCCAGAAGCGCAGCAGCCACAAGGAATCTCACGGCGGGCGTAAGGAGGCGCTGCGCCTGTCGCGCGGCTCGGGCATCATCACCGAGGAGGTCGTGTATCCGGCAGGCCAACAGCCCGTCGTCTCCGATCCGGCCCGGGTGTTGACCGTCCCGCTGGTCCGCGGTGGAGAACTGGTGTCCAAACCGAACCTCGCCGCGGCGCGCGAACTGGTAACTTCCGGGCTGCGCAGTCTGCCGTGGGAGGGGTTGAACTTGTCGCACGGCGATCCCGCGGTCACGACGACGCAGATTCCCGGCGGCCGGCGCTAGCACCGCCCTATAGATGCCGCGGCGCGAGCGCCGCCCCGAACAGCGAAGAGGGTAGCCACGTCCGACGTTTCCGTGTCCGAGCTGCTGGCCACCGCGGTGGCCGCACTCGGCGGCAGTGAACGCGGCGGCCAGCAGGAGATGGCCGCCGCGGTGGCGCGGGCCTTCGCCACCGAGGAGCACCTGGTGGTGCAGGCGGGCACCGGCACCGGCAAGTCGCTCGCGTACCTGGTACCCGCGATCGTGCACGCCGTTGACGACGACTCCCCCGTCGTCGTGTCCACGGCCACGATCGCTCTGCAGCGCCAGCTCGTCGATCGCGATCTGCCTCGGCTCGTCGATGCGCTGGCCGATGCGCTGCCGCGCCGCCCGCAGTTCGCGTTGCTCAAGGGCCGGCGAAACTACCTGTGCTTGAACAAGATTCACAACGGTGGGGTGGCCGACGGTGACGAAGGCGACGAGCGGCCGCAGGAGGAACTCTTCAACCCGATGGCGGTCAGCGCGCTGGGCCGCGATGTGCAGCGGCTCACCGAATGGGCGTCGAGCACCGAATCGGGCGATCGCGACGACCTGAAGCCCGGCGTCCCGGACCGATCCTGGTCCCAGGTCAGCGTTTCCGCGCGGGAATGCCTCGGTGTGGCGCGCTGCCCGTTCGGCACCGAGTGCTTCTCCGAACGCGCCAGGGCGCAGGCCGGCCGCGCCGACGTCGTGGTCACCAACCATGCGCTGTTGGCGATCGACGCGGTCGCCGAATCGGCGGTGCTGCCCGAGCATGCGCTGCTGGTCGTCGACGAAGCACACGAGTTGGTGGACCGGGTGACGTCGGTGGCCACCGCGGAGCTGACATCGGCCTCCCTCGGGGTGGCCGCCCGGCGGATCGCCCGACTGGTGGACCCGGAATTGGTCCAGCGCCTGGAGGCGACGACGGCGAATTTCGCCTCGGTCATCCACGACGGCACGCCGGGCCGCATCGACCGCCTCGACGACGAGCTGGCGACCTACCTGGGGGCGCTGCGCGACGTGGCGACCGCGGCGCGCTCGGCGATCGACACCACCAACGATCCCAGGGCGGCGTCGGCGCGCGCCGAAGCCGTTGCGGCACTGAGCGAAATCTCGGACACCGCGTCGCGCGTGCTGGAATCGTTCGGCCCGGCCATCCCCGACCGCACCGACGTGGTGTGGCTGGAGCACGAGGAGATCCGGGGTTCGTCGCGTCCGGTGTTGCGGGTGGCGCCGCTATCGGTCGCGGGGCTGCTGCGGTCCCGGGTGTTCTCGCGCTCGACGGTGGTGCTGACGTCGGCGACGCTGACCATCGGCGGCTCGTTCGACGCCATGGCCGCGGCGTGGGGACTGACGGCCGAGGATGACGACGACGCGCGGTGGCGTGGTCTGGACGTCGGTTCGCCGTTCCAGCACGCCAAAGCCGGAATCCTCTACGTGGCCGCGCACCTGCCCCCACCCGGCCGCGACGGCACCGGCTCGGCCGAGCAGCTGAGCGAGATCGCCGAACTCATCGCCGCCGCCGACGGGCGCACCCTGGGTTTGTTCTCGTCGATGCGGGCCGCCCGGGCAGCCGCCGAGGCCATGCGCGAACGCCTCTCGACGCCGGTGCTGTGCCAGGGCGACGACAGCACGTCGGCACTCGTCGAGCAGTTCAGCGCCGACCCCCAGACTTCCCTGTTCGGCACGCTGTCGCTGTGGCAGGGCGTCGATGTGCCCGGGCCGTCGCTGTCGTTGGTGCTGATCGACCGCATCCCGTTCCCCCGGCCCGACGACCCACTGCTGGGTGCGCGGCAGCGTGCGGTCGCCGCGCGCGGCGGCAATGGCTTCATGGCCGTCGCGGCCAACCACGCGGCGCTGCTGTTGGCGCAGGGATCGGGGCGGCTGTTGCGCCGCGTCACCGATCGAGGAGTGGTCGCGGTGCTCGACTCGCGCATGGTCACCGCCGGCTACGGCGGCTACCTGCGGGCCTCGTTGCCGCCGTTCTGGCAGACCACCAACGGGGACCAGGTGCGCCAGGCGCTGCAGCGATTGCGCACCGCCCCGGCAACCGAAGAGGGCCTGTCGGCCTGAGCCCTATTCCCAGCAGACCTCATAGACGCGCTGGGGATCCTGCAGCCCTTTGAGTTGTTCCTCGCGCGTTTCGCCGAATCGGAACTCGTGACTACCGGCAACCAGCCCGCGCAGTACCGCCGACACGAGGATCCCGTTACCGTCTGCTTTCGCGCCGATCCTCGCCGCGAGGATGACGGTGTGCCCGAAGAAATCCTCCTGCTCGCGGATCACCTCTCCGGTGTGCAGTCCGATCCGTACGCGCAGCACCTGGCTACCGGACTGGTCGCGATACGCCGCCAAGTCACGCTGGATAGCGATCGCGCAGCGCAGCGCGTTACGGGCGCTGGCGAACGCGACCATGAATCCGTCGCCCTGCGATTTGACTTCGAAGCCGCTGTGCGCGGCCAGCTGGCGACGGATGACCGCGTTGTGGCGATGCAAAAGCTTCAGCCAGCGCTCGTCGCCGAGCTGCTCGGCGAGCACCGTCGACCCTTCGATGTCCGAGAACATGATCGTCACCGTTCCGTCGGGGGCGGCCACCTTGCTGAGGTCGGGCCGGTCCGCCTCGACGGACTCTGCAACGTCGTCCATCACCGACCACCCGAGCTGGTGCGCCCGGCTCTCCTTGTGAACTCGGCGCAGCTGCACGAGTCGCTCGACCTCGACACGCATGCCGTTGCGCTGCGCGAGGTCAAGCCCCCGGTCGATCAGGCCCATCGCCTTGTCCCGATCCGCCGGCTCAGATGTGCCGAGCAGCATGCGTGCGTACTCATAGCAGACCCGGGGTGTCACGTAGTCGCTGCCTATCTCAGCATTGCGCGCGAGGGCGAGGTCGAAGTGGTGCACGGCGTCGTCATGGCGGTCCGCCGCCGCGGCGGCGAAGGCGAGGAACGTGTGGTTAGAGCCGAGGCACCCGGCTCCGGCCAGAAACAGAGTGCAGCGGTCTTCGTAGGGCACCAGCAGCTCGTAGAGTGCGCTTGCGGCTTCTCGATCACCGATCGGGATCGACGCCATGGAGAGCACGCAGACCGAAGTCAACCAGTCACTGCCGCGCCGGAGCGCCTCGAAGCCGTCGGCCGTGAACTCCGCGAACTTGGCGCGAGCCTCATCGAGCTGGCCGATCTCGGTCAGCAGCCACACGTACGATGCCGGCCACGCCTGCCCGTAGCGCGCGGCGGCCTCGCGGGCGGCGTCGCGCAGCTGTTCCAGAGTGCCATCCGCGAGCCGGGTCAGAAACGAGTGCGCGCCAAAGACCACTGCCGCCACCTCCGGCTCGGCACGTTGCCCGATCGACAGCGCCGTCTGCGCGAGACGCTCCGACTCCTTGTAGCGACCCTGCATCAGCGCCCGCATCGTGCGGAACACCGCGGTCTGCCACAGGTAGCGCGGCTGGTGTAACTCGCCCGCCAGCCGGTCACACGCCGCGATCTCGTGATCTACCGCCCGGAAGTCGCCGAGCTGGGCAAGCGCGATCAGGCGCAGCTGGTGGCCCTCGAACTCCATGTCACGGTCACCGACGATCCGGGCGAGCCGCGCCATCTCCTCGCCGGACGCGATGGCCTCGTCGGTCCGGTCGGGGCCCAAGGTTGACCACTGACGGCTATGCATGGCCAGCAACAAGATCTTCGTGTCGCCGACGCGTTCGGCCATCTCGATGGCCTGCGCGCTGGTTCGGTCGGCTTCCGCCAGCGCGCCCTTGCGGCGAAGCTCGAGGGCCAGCCGGGCAAGCACCGTCACCCTCAGCGCGCTATCACGTGCCGGCAGCACCTCGAGCGCCTCATCCAACAACGCCACCAGCTGTTCATCGGCACGATCGGTGATCGAGAAGCCGCCCGGGCCGCCGCCGTATCCGAGCGCGGCACGGGCAAAGTGGTCGTTGAGCGCCAGCTCGCGCGCGATGGTCGCAGCCTCGCCGAATGTCTTGCGAGCGCCTTCGGCTTCGCCGGCCCGCCACCGCGCATCCCCCAGCGCCAGCAGCAGATCGCATCGGCGCTGCGGTACCACCTCCGAGATCGTGTCGAAGAGGCGGAGCGCCGTCGCGTAAAGGCTGACCGCGTCTTCGTAGGCATACGTCGCCGCCGCGCGTTCCCCCGCCCACCAGGCATAGTCGGCTGCCTTCGCGGCATCACCGTATGGAGCCGCCTTCGCGAAGTGGAATGCGATTGCAGACAGATGAGATTCGATCCGGTCCTCGTAGAGCTCCTCGATCGCCTCGCCCGCGGCGATGTGCAGCTGGGAGCGCCGTAGCGCGGGCAGGTCGTCATACAGCGCGTCGCGGGTCGCGCCGTGCGCGAAGCCGTAGCGGCCCGGCTCGCCGGTGGCCTGCCGCACGATCGCCCCATCCAGAGCCGGCTGCATCCGCGCAAACGCAACGTCTGCCTCCAGCCCGCTGACGTGGGTCAAGATCGGCAGATCGAACTCGCGGCCGATCACCGCCGCGGTCGACAGCAGCTCGAGTGTTTCGGCCGGCAGCTTCTCCAACCGGCGGGAGACCACTTCGTGGACCCCCCGAGGGATGCCGAGCTCCTCGCCGTCCCGAATGTTGGTAACCCACCGGCCGTCGCGCCAGTCGAGCACTTCCGAGTCGATCAGATGGCGGACGATCTCTTCGGTGAAGTACGGGTTGCCCTCCGACTCGCGGCAAACGGCGTCTGCAAGTGCGAGTTCATTTCGTCGCTGCAGCGGTTGCTGCAGTACCGCTTCGAGCATCGCCTTGACATGTTGATCGGAGAGACCCCGCAGCTTGATGCGTGCGTATCCCCGCTCCTTGCTGAGCCCGGTCAGTACCTCGTTCAAGTAATGGTCGTCGGGAAGCTCGTCGTCTCGATAAGTGCCCAGCACGAACACGCGCGAGTGGGCCAGCTCGCGCACGACGAACGCCAACAGCATCAACGAAGGGTGGTCGGCCTGTTGCAGGTCTTCGAGGAAGATCGCAAGCGGCTGGCGGTCTGAGGCGCCGATCAGAAACCGCGACACCGAGTCGAACAACCGAAAGCGCGCCTGCTCGGCGTCCAGCGGTGGCGATTCGGGGATCTCCGGCATACGCTCGCGTATCTCAGAGACGATCTGAGCGATCTCGAACGCGCCTGAGCCCAGGTCAGAAGCCACCGTCTCGGCATCGTGACTACGTGCATAGTCGCGGATCACCTGCACCCACGGCCAATAGGCAGGAGCACCCGCGCCCGCATAGCAGCGGCCCCACAGAACCTGCGCGCCCCGAAGGGCGGCGTATGCCGCGGCCTCCGACGCAAGGCGTGTCTTGCCGATTCCCGACTCTCCACTTATCAGCACGGTGCGGCCGCGGCGGCCCATGGCGTCATCGATCGCGGCGCGGAGCGCGTGCGTTTCTCGTTCTCGCCCGAGGAACGTGCTGTCGGTGATCCGGTCGAGCGCCGCCATATCCCGAGTCGCGCCATCACCACTCGCGACCGCAGCAGCGATCGTCCCAAGCGCATCGCGAACCTCGGCTGCTTGCTGGGGACGCGCCTCCGGCGACTTCGCCAGCATCCTCAGCAGCAACTGGTCGAGCGGTGCTGGAATGCCGGAGCGATGCCCGCTTGGCGCTACCGGAGCGGTCGAAACATGCTGGGAGACAATGGCAGCCGGCGACTCACCCGCAAAAGGTGTTATCCCGCAAAGCAATTCGTACAGTAAAACGCCAAGGGAGTAGATGTCCGAACGAGCGTCGGAGCCGCGACCGAGAGCCTGTTCGGGCGGCATATAGGCGACCGTTCCGATCACCGTCCCCACGGCCGTCACGCGCGTTGAGCCCTCCGCGACCGCGAGCCCGAAATCTCCGATCTTGGCGGTGCCGTCGGGCGCCAGCCACACATTCTGGGGCTTGACGTCGCGGTGCACGACGCCTTGGGCATGCGCATGCGCGAGCCCGCTGGCGATCTCCCCGCCGATCCGGACCACCTCTTCGATGGCGAGCCGATGATCCGCCGCGTCGGCGAGCAGGCCATAAAGATCACCGCCGGCCATGTACTGGCTGATCAGGTAGAGCTGCCCATCTTGGTCGCCGAAGTCATACACGTTGACGACATTGGGGTGCTCGCCAAGCTTCGCCATCGCCTCGGCTTCCCGGCGCGCGCGGCGCATCGCCGCCTCGTCCGTCCCGCCGGCCTTCAACAGAGCAGCAGCCACCTCGCGCTGCAGGCGCGTGTCGGTTGCCAGGTACACCCTCTTGCCCGCGCCTTCGCCGAGCAGGCGGCCGAGCGTGTAACGCCCGTCCGCAAGTGTCTTGGGCACGGGCGGTGCCGCCGGCTGCGCCGCCATAGCCTGGACACCCAGCATGGTGCCGCACTCGTCGCAGAAGCGTTGCGAGCCCGGTTGGCGCGCGCCGCAGCCGGGGCACGCGACCTCGGCCACAATCGGGGCACCACAGCTGTTGCAAAACTTGGCCTGCGGCCGGTTCCCGGCCCCGCATTTGCTGCATTCGACACTCGCGGGCGCACTCATGGCTCGGTCACCTCAACGCCGCCCCGGGAAGTCCGCCGACCAACAGCGTCCCCGGCCCGACGTGTGTTGCCACCACCGGTCCGACCTCGGAGACGAACTCCGGCTCGGTGCCGAACTCAGTTCCCAACCGGTCCACTAGAGTCTGCGCATCATCAGGAGCGTGGACATGCTGGACGAACCACCGGTCGGCGCCCGCCGCGCGTCGCTGGCGCATCAGCTCGACCAGCCGCTCGACGCCGCGCCGGTGCGTGCGCACGCGTTCGACGGCCTTGAGCTCCGATTCGATCGACAGGATTGGCTTGAGGTCGAGCGCCGATCCGACCCATGCGGCCACAGTGCCCACCCTGTTGCTTCGGCGAAGGTACTCGAGCGTATCCACCAGGCCCCAGCCCTTGACGTCCTGACGCGCCTGGCGTACGCGGTCGATAACGCCCTCCGGGTCGGTTCCCCCGGCGGCGGCACGCGCTGCCGCCAGCACCTGGAGTCCAAGGTGGCCGCCGAAGCCGGCCGAGTCGATCACCGTGATTCGCGCGCCTCCGTCGCCCTCTAGCTTTGCGGCTGCCTGCCGAGCCATCGAGCAGGTCTCGGAAACGCCAGAGGAGATGAGCACCGAGACAACGGCGGCGTGCTGCTGCAGCAGCCGGTCAAAGGCCGCGACGAAATCGTCGATGGTCGGCGCCGACGTCGTCGCGATGTTCTTTGACGCGTCCAACTCCGCATAGAACCGTCCGAAATCACCGTCGAACTCCGACTCACGCAGCGGTCCGCTACCGACGTCGTAATACTGTGAGACAACCGTGATTTCGAACTTGTCGACGAGAGCACGCGGCAGGTAGCCGGTGCTGTCGGTAACCACCGCGACATCAGCCATACGCACCCTCCAACGCCGCGCCGGGAAGACCACCGACCGTCACCATCCCTGGACCGGTATGAGTTGCGAGTACCGGCCCGACCTCGGAGATGAACTCCGGCTCGGTGCCGAACAGCCCGGCGAGACGCTCGGCCAGTCGCCGCGCGTCCTCGTGCGCATAGGCGTGTTGGACGAACCATCGATCGGCACCCACCGCGCGGCGCTGTCGCATCAACTCGACCAACCGCTCGACCCCGCGCTTGAACGTGCGCACACGTTCGACGGCCTTCATCTCTGATTCGATCATCAAGATCGGCTTGAGGTCGAGCGCGGATCCGATCCATGCGGCCGCGGTGCCGACCCGGCCGCCGCGCCTCAGATACTCGAGCGTGTCAACAAGGACCCATTGCCTGACCTCCTGGCGCGCCCGGCGCGCCTGCTCGGTCACGCCCTGTAGGTCGGCTCCTGCCGCCGCGGCGCGCGCCGCCGCCAGCGCCTGACAGCCCAGGTGGCCGGCCACGCCGGCGGAATCGAAGACCACTATCCGCTCGCTGTCCACCCGCGCCGCTGCTTCCCGTGCGAACTCGCACGTCGGGGAGAGGTTTGAGCCAAGCATGACGGCGACCACGGCGCTGTGGTGCTGCAGCAGGCGTTCATAGGCTGCGACGAACTCTTCGACCTTGGGCGGCCCGGTCGTCGCGACGGTCTTCGACGCGTCCAGCTCGGCAAAGAACCGTGCCCAATCGCCGTCGAAGTCCGACTCGCGCTCCCCCCGGCCGGGCAGCTCGTGACCGCCGGTGGGCGACGCGGCGCCGGTGATGTCGTAATACAGCGACACCACCGTGATGTCCAAGCTCTCGACGAGCGCCCGCGGCAACGCGCAGGTGCTGTCGGTAACCACCGCAACGTCAGCCACCGACCACCTCCATGATCCGCGGCAAGGCTTCACGCGTCGCGATCCGGCCCGCCTCGCGGGCGCGGTCAATCTGATGCCACTCCAGGAATCCGATAGTGCTGGTGTCGGGGTGGATCGCCAGATCGGCCCGTTGCAGAACCGCCGTTGATGCCATCGCGCTACCGATCGTCATCGTGCGCATGAGCGTGTCGACGACGTTAGGTACCCGTGGCGAGCGCGGCAGCCTCGTAGCGGAGGCGGGGGTCGCCTGCTGACCGGTGCCAATGCTCACTGCGATCAGTGGGCCCTCGTGGCGAGCCAGCGTCATTACCGGCAGGTTGTCGAGCACACCGCCATCGACGTGTAGCGCCCCGTTGTAGACGACCGGTGCATACAAACCCGGGACCCGCAGGGAACAGCCGACGACATCGGCAAGCTGACCTCGTCGATGCACGACGGCCCGCCGCGCCAGCAGGTCGACGCTGACACAGCGGAATTCCTTCGGCAATTCCTCGACTAGCTGTCCCCCGAAGACGCTGTCGAGAGCACCCAAGGTGCGTCGCCCGCGGATCAGTCCCTTGCTCGGCAGCGTGTAGTCACTTGTCGGGTTGCTGCGGATGAAGTACTCATACATGTTCGCGTCGACGGCAGCCGCATCCTTACCGGTTGCTGCGAGCGCGGCGATGATCGCCCCCATACTGGTCCCGGCATAACGGTCGACGGCCACCCCCGCCGCTTCCAGCTCGTCCAGCACCCCAAGGTGCGCAAAAGCTCGCGCGGCCCCACCGCTGAGGATCAGCCCGACCGAGCGTCCCGCAATGCGCGCTGCGAGCGGTCGCAGATCGGCGGTCGCGTGCCCGGCGCGGACTGTATGCACCGAGCGTGGCGTTATCAATTCCTCCCACAAGTGCCGGTGTTCACGGGCTGCGGGTGGTCCGGCGAGGACTAGGTCGGCTCCCGCCGCACGCACCGGCAGCGGTGCCACTGGTGGCGCCGGACGCGTCGCCACCAGAACCACGCGATCGGCCGACCGCACGCAGAAGTCACGCCAGTCCGCATCATTGGCCGCCGCGTGCAGCACCACCTTGTCCGCCACCCGCTCGGCGCGGTCCAACCCGTCGCGGTCCACGCGGCCCGGGTCCACAACCTGTAGCCGGCCCGACAGCGCGGTGACCAATTCGGTGGCCACCAGTGATACGGGCGCATCGGCGTCGACGCCGACGATCGCAACGACCGCCTCCGGTGTTGCCGCCCGCGGCACCGCAGGCGGCGGAGCCTGGTGTAACCGCGTGGCCAGCACCCGGACCATTGCTCCTAGGACGCCTGAATCGGCAATGCTTTGAAATTGGGTTTTGGTGAGCCGCACCAGCGTCGAGTCGCGCACCGCGCGAATCGATGCGGAGCGGGGCGCATCGATGAGCAATCCCAACTCGCCGACGACTTCGCCGCGGCCCAATTCCGTTGTTACGACGTCATTCTGGAGCACCTGCAGGCGGCCGTTTCGCACGACGTACAGGGAATCGGACGCCTCGCCCGCGTGAAAGAGATACGACCCGGCCTCCAGCTCAACCTGCTCGGCGTGCTCTCGCAGCTCCGCCAGAGCGCTCGGGTCAAGGCCGGCAAACAGCGGCAGAGCGCCGAGCGGGTCGGCCTCGCCGTCTGCCGTCTGCCGGATCTCAGCGGGCAAAGACACGAGCCCCGGCGCCGACCGCGATCCCGGCGAACCCAGTCGCGGCGGCGGTTCAGACTCCCCTGCAATCGCCGCGACGTGGCGGGTGCGGCCTAACAACACCCCACCGATAGCAACCAACGCAAAACAGACCGCGGCCAGCACCCAACCTCGTCGCAACGTCGCTTCAGTGGCGCCGTGAGCCGGCGTTCCGACCACAATCACCAACAGCGCGATGCCGATCACGGCTCCGAGCTGCCGCGTGCTGCTGACCACCGCCGATGCGGTGGCGTAGCTGCCGCCTGCGGCCAGGCCACCCAGTGCGGCGCTGCCAAGCATTGGCAGCGTGGCCCCGACCCCGATGCCCTGCAGCATTTGGCCGGGCAACCACTGCCCGAGGAAATCGGGTTTGGAGCCGACGCGTTCGATGTACCACAGCAGGCTGCCTGTCCAGATCAGCGCGCCGGCGATGATGATGAGGCGGTAACCATGCCGGTCGGCGACGCGGCCTAGTACCGCGGCGACGACAGCCGCGACGAACGCGGCAGGTGCCACGGCCAGGCCCGCGCGCAGCAAGTTGTAACCCCACACGTAGTTGAGGAACAAGACGTGGGTCAGCAGGTAGGCGTAGAACCCCGCGCTGGCGATCAACGTCAAGGTATTGCCCGCCGTGAACGACCGGATGCGCAGAAACGCTGGCTCTATCAACGGGGTTGGATGCCGCCGCGAACTCATCAGGAATCCGAGCATCGCGACCACGGCGGCTAGGAATGAACCGATGGTTGCCGGGCTGACCCAGCTCCAATCCGGTCCCTTGACCAAGCCAAGAGTCAAGCACCCGACCCCGATCGCCAACAACGCCGCGCCGCGTAAGTCGGGTACGCGACGTCGTCCCGAGGCGCGGCTCTCGACCAGGCCTCGTCGAGCCACCACCACGGCCACCGCGCCAAGCGGCAGATTGACCAAGAAAACCCAGCGCCAACTCGATGCCTCAACGAGAGCACCACCGATTGGCGGCCCGAGACCCGACGCGATGGCGGCTGCCGCGCCCCAAAGGCCGACGCCATGTGCGCGGCGCGCCTCGTCGAAACTTTCGACTACGAGCGCCAGGGACGCCGGCACCAGGACCGCCGCTCCGATGCCTTGCAGTACCCGGAATGCGACGAGCTGGCCGACAGTGTCGGCGGCCGCGCACAACGCTGACGCGACGGTGAACAACACCACCCCGTAGATAAACATCCGCTTGCGGCCAAGCAGGTCAGCAATCCTGCCGCCGGCCACGAGGAACGCAGCGAAGGCAATGTTGTAGGCGTTGAGCACCCACGACAGGCTGCTGATATCGCTGCTGTGGAAGTACCGCTGGATGGCCGGGAAAGCGATGTTGACGATGGTGGAGTCGAGGAATGCGAGGAAGGCGCCGAAAGCCGCGACCAGCAGCACTGCTGTCGGGGAGGGCTGTCGACGTCGAGTGAGCGGGGCGGGGGGCCGGCCCGTCCGGAGACGTCTCCGGCTCAAGCCGGTGTCTGGATCGACGACTCTGCCGGCCCGGCCATCCCCGTTCGTCGTCGCGCGCTCTGCAGTGCGCCTCGGGGTAGTCCGGGCTGTGACAGCAATTCTGTGCGTCATGGCGCACCTCCACTGTGAGGCGGTTGCGACTCTGACCGCGTCGCAATTGTCGCTCAAGCGCCCGTGCTGAGTTCGAAAATCTACTAATTACTGTTGTGAAAATTAACAAGCGGCGACCGATTCACGGCTGAGCACGGCTCCAATCCGGCCGACACCACTGCATACCTCACGTTGCCCTCGAAGCCGCCGAACAGCGCGGGCCGCGGATAGCCGCGAAAACCATTGCGCGCGAGTCCAATACGTTGACAGCGCTTCGCCCGCTTTGGATCGTTGTCGAGCACTTAGGCCAGCGTGACCAGGCCGAGCTCGTTGCTGGCCGCCAGCATCGGGTTGTGCGGCAGCACGCGCACGGTGTAGCCGACCGATCCCGCCAGCGGCAGTGGGGTCGTCGTCGAGAAGACCTGGTTGCCGCCCTCGGCGGTGCCGGTGTAGGACATCTCGACGGTGATCGGCTCCAGCAGCGCATCGCTTGAGTCGACGCGGCCCACCACCGCCTGGACGGTGACCTCGTCGGGCGCCAGGCCGGCCAGTTGCACGGTGGCGGTCAGGGTCAGCTTGGAGCCCAGCACCGGGGTGTCCGGCAGACCGGTGCTGTCCACGTCGGTGATGACGATCTTGGGCCATGCCTCCTGGGCGCGCCGGCGGTAGGCGGCCAGCTCACGGGCCGCGCCGAACTCGCCGCCGCCCGCCGCGTCGTCGGCGGGTGCGATCGTCTTGCGCAGCGACTGCGCGGCGGGCGTGTAGTACTGCTCGACGTAGTCGCGCACCATGCGCGACGCCAACACTTTTGGACCGAGCGTCTGCACCGTGTGGCGCACCATTTCGATCCAGCGCGGCGGCACGCCGTGTTCGTCGCGTTCGTAGAATTTCGGCGCCACGGCCTCTTCCAGCAACGTGTAGAGCCCGCTGGACTCCAGGTCGTCGCGCCGGTCCTCGTCGGCCACACCGTCGGCAGACGGTATCTCCCAACCATTTTCGCCGTCGTACCATTCGTCCCACCAGCCGTCGCGGATGGACAGGTTCAGCCCGCCGTTGAGTGCGCTCTTCATTCCCGAAGTGCCGCAAGCCTCCAACGGCCGCAGCGGATTGTTAAGCCAGACGTCGCAGCCCCAATACAGCAGCCGCGCCATGGACATGTCGTAGTCGGGCAGGAACGCGATGCGGTGGCGCACCGCGGGCCGGTCGGCGAAGCGCACCACCTGCTGGATCAGCGCCTTGCCGCCGTCGTCGGCGGGGTGCGACTTCCCGGCGACGATCAACTGGATCGGCCGTTCCGAGTCGAGTAGCAGCTGTTCCAGCCGATCCGGATCACGCAGCATCAGCGTCAGCCGCTTGTAGGTCGGCACCCGCCGGGCGAACCCGATGGTCAGCACCTCTGGGTCGAAGGCCGTTGCGATCCAACCTAATTCGGCGTCCGAAGCGCCCCGTTCCAGCCAGGAGCGACGTAGCCGCTGCCGGACGTCGTCGACCAGCAGGGACCTCAGCTGCGAGCGGATCCACCACAGGTGGCCCGCGTCGACCTGCTTGAGGCGCAGCCAAACACCCGGATCGCTGAACGAATCCGACCCGGCCAGCTCACGACCCAGCTGCAGCCACTGCGGCGCCGCCCACGTGCGCGCATGAACCCCGTTGGTGATCGCGCCGATCGGCACCTCACTCGCGTCGAAGCCCGGCCACAGTTCGTTGAACATCGACCGGCTCACCCGGCCGTGCAGTGACGACACACCGTTGGCGCGCTGGGCCAGCCGCAGACCCATGTGCGCCATGTTGAATTTGGTGGGGTCGTCTTCGGCGCCGAGCGCCAGGATGCGGGCCGTCGGCACCCCGGGCAGCAACACGGGCGTGCCATCGGATGTCGGGGCCTTCTGGCCGGATTCGGCCTCATCGCCGGCGTGGTCGTCGAAGTAGAGCCGCACCATTTCGATGGGGAACCGGTCGATGCCGGCGGGTACCGGGGTGTGGGTGGTGAACACCGTGCTGGAGCGCACCACGGTCAGCGCGGTGTCGAAGTCCAATCCCGGACCGGTCATAAGCTCGCGGATGCGTTCCGCTCCGAGGAAACCCGCGTGGCCCTCGTTCATGTGGAACACCTCGGGTGCGGGCAGGCCGTGGATGTCGGTGAAGGCACGGATCGCCCGGACCCCACCGATGCCGGCCAGGATTTCCTGCCTCATCCGGTGTTCCTGGTCGCCCCCGTACAGGCGGTCGGTGACGCCACGCAGATCGTGCTCGTTCTCCGGGACGTCGGAATCCAGCAACAACAGCGGAACCCGGCCCACCTGCGCGACCCAGATCCGGGCGTGCAGCTGCGCGGAGTCGGGCAGCATCAGCTCGACCAGGGCGGGCTCGCCGGTCGCATCGGTCAACAGCCGCAACGGCAGACCCTGCGGGTCCAGCGATGGGTAGGTCTCGTTCTGCCAGCCGTCGGCGGTCAGCGACTGACGGAAATAGCCGGAGCGGTAGTAGAGCCCCACCGCCACCAGCGGCACGCCCAGATCTGACGCCGACTTCAGGTGATCGCCGGCAAGGATTCCCAAGCCACCGGAGTAGTTGGGCAACACTTCGGCGATGCCGAACTCCATCGAGAAGTAGGCGATCGCGGCCGGCATTTCGGCGCCCTGCTCCTGCCGCTGCTGGTACCACAGCGGGCGGCTCAGGTAATCGTTCAGATCGGCGGTGAGCGCGTCGAGCCGGCCCAGGAATGCCTCATCCATCGCCAACTCGTCGAGCCGCGCCGGGTTCACCGCGCCCAGCAACGCCACCGGATCGCTGCCGCACCGCTCCCAGAGCTCGGGGTCGATGGTCGCGAAAAGCTCCTGGGTGGGTTTGTCCCATGACCAACGCAGGTTGGTCGACAGCTGGTCCAGCGCGGTCAGACGCTCCGGAAGGTGAGCACGGACGGTAAACCGGCGGAGGGCTTTCACGCGTTCCTACCTTACTGAGGTTCCCGGCCCGCGCACTGCGACGGGAAGGGCCGCGTTTCCCCGCCGGTGTGTGACCGATGACTAGGGTGGGTATCGGGTAGTTATCGGGGTCGCAACGATGCCTCCCCGCACAGAAATTTTCCCCACGACAGGAAGTTTCCCGACGAGCGGCATTCCGCACGGAGCACACCGCGGGATCGGCCGCACACAATCGGAACGGAGTGGTGGTGCCCGGTCGTGTCGAGATCGATAACGTCCAGCCGGTCGTTTCCTGTGGCGCGTATCCCGCGAAAGCCGTAGTCGGCGAAGTCGTGCCGGTGAGCGCCGCGGTGTGGCGGGAAGGCCACGAGGCGGTCGCGGCGACCCTGGTCGTGCGCTACCACGGGTCTGGCTATCCGCAGGTAACCGAGACCCGTCGCGTCAAGGCGGTTCAGGCTCCGGAAAAGCCGGTGACCGAACGCGACGGCAAGGTGGACCAGCAACGGATCAAACCGCTGCTGCTACCGATGACGATGGGCCTGGAGCCCTACGTTTTCCACGGTCAATTCACCCCCGATCAGGTCGGGTTGTGGACGTTCCGGGTCGACGGGTGGGGCGACCCGATTCATTCGTGGCGCCACGGGGTGGTCGCCAAACTGGACGCCGGTCAGGGTGAGACCGAACTGTCCAACGATCTTCTGATCGGTGCGGGGCTATTCGAGCGCGCGGCGACGGGAGTGCCGCGCGCACTGCGCGAACCGCTGTTGGCCGCCGCCACCGCGTTGCGCAAGCCCGGCGACCCGGTGACCCGGACCGCGCTGGCGCTGGGGCCGGAGATCGAGGAAATCCTGGCCGACTACCCGTTACGCGATCTGGTCACCCGGGGCGAGCAGTACGGCGTCTGGGTGGACCGGCCACTTGCCCGGTTCGGCTCCTGGTACGAGATGTTTCCCCGCTCGACCGGCGGCTGGGACGCCGAGGGCAACCCGGTGCACGGCACCTTCGCCACGGCCGCCGCCCAGCTTCCGCGCATCGCGGCAATGGGATTCGACGTCGTCTACCTGCCGCCGATCCACCCGATCGGCAAGGTACATCGCAAGGGCCGCAACAACTCCCCCACCGCGGCCCCCGGGGATGTGGGATCGCCCTGGGCGATCGGCAGCGACGAGGGCGGCCATGACGCCGTGCACCCGGATCTGGGCACCATCGAGGATTTCGACGCCTTCGTCGCCGCGACGCGCGAGCTGGGCATGGAGGTGGCGCTGGACCTGGCGCTGCAGTGCGCGCCGGATCACCCCTGGGCGCGCGACCATCGCAACTGGTTCACCGAATTGCCCGACGGCACCATCGCTTACGCGGAAAACCCACCGAAGAAATACCAGGACATCTATCCGATCAATTTCGACAACGACCCGGCCGGCCTCTACGACGAGGTGCTTCGGGTGGTCCGGCACTGGATGGACCACGGCGTCAAGTTCTTTCGCGTCGACAACCCGCACACCAAGCCGCCGGATTTCTGGGCCTGGCTGATCGCCACGGTCAAGGCCATCGACCCCGACGTGCTGTTCTTGTCCGAGGCCTTCACACCGCCGGCCCGCCAGTACGGCCTGGCCAAACTGGGCTTCACCCAGTCCTACAGCTACTTCACCTGGCGCACCGCGAAGTGGGAGCTGACCGAATTCGGCAACGATATCGCCAACCTCGCCGACTTCCGCCGACCCAACCTGTTCGTGAACACCCCCGACATCCTGCACGCGATCCTGCAGCACAACGGGCCCGGCATGTTCGCCATCCGCGCGGTGCTGGCGGCGACGATGGGGCCGGCGTGGGGCGTGTATTCGGGCTACGAACTGTTCGAGCACCGCGCGGTGCGGGAAGGCAGCGAGGAATACCTGGACTCGGAGAAGTATGAGTTGCGGCCCCGCGATTTCGCGGGTGCGCTCGCCGAAGGCCGGTCGCTCGAGCCATTCATCACGCAGCTCAACGTGATTCGCCGACTACATCCAGCACTGGAGCAGATGCGCACGATCCATTTCCACAGCGTGGACAACGACGCGTTGCTCGCCTACTCGAAGTTCGACCCGGCGACCGGCGACTGCGTTTTGATGGTCGTGACGCTGAACGCGTTCGGCGCCGAGGAAGGGATGCTGTTTTTAGATATGGCCGTTTTGGGTATGGAGCCATACGAGCGTTTTTGGGTGCGCGACGAGATCACCGGCCAGGAATTCCAATGGGGCCAGGCCAATTACGTTCGGCTCGACCCCGGGCAGGCGGTCGCGCACATCATCAACATGCCACTCATACCGTACGACTCACGAATGACATTGCTCCGCAGGCGATGAAACGGACCGGAGGTGAAAGGGACATGAGCCAAGCCGATCAACTCGCTCGGACACACTTGGCGCCCGATCCGGCCGACCTGTCGCGCCTGGTCGCTGGCACCCACCACAACCCGCACAGCATTCTGGGTGCCCACGAATATGGCGATCACACCGTCATTCGGGCGTACCGGCCGCACGCGGCCGAGGTCGTCGCGCTGGTCGGTGACGACCGATTCCCGATGCAGCACATCGAATCCGGCCTCTTCGCCGTCGTGTTGCCGTTCGTCAACCTGATCGACTACCGGCTGCAGCTCACCTACGAGGGTGTCGAGCCGTACATCGTCGCCGACGCATACCGCTTCCTGCCGACGCTGGGCGAGGTCGACCTGCACCTGTTCGGGGAGGGACGCCACGAACGGCTCTGGGATGTCCTTGGCGCACA
This sequence comes from Mycobacterium colombiense, assembly GCF_001665835.1. Classification (GTDB taxonomy): domain Bacteria; phylum Actinomycetota; class Actinomycetes; order Mycobacteriales; family Mycobacteriaceae; genus Mycobacterium; species Mycobacterium colombiense_A. The sequence goes on from NZ_LZSX01000089.1 coordinate 120,854, forward strand.
TCCCCGCTCCTTCACCACGGCCGACGGTGTGGTCACCGGCGTGTCGTTTGCGGTGTGGGCGCCCAACGCCAAGGGCATCAACCTGATCGGTGAGTTCAACGGCTGGACCGGCAGCGACGCCCCGATGCGGGCCCTGGGCTCATCGGGCGTCTGGGAGCTGTTCTGGCCCGGGTTCCCCCTCGACGGGTTGTACAAGTTCCGAGTGCACGGCGCCGACGGCGTCGTGACCGAGCGGGCCGACCCGATGGCGTTCGCCACCGAGGTGCCGCCGCACACCGCCTCGCGGGTGACGCGCAGCGAGTACACCTGGCAAGACGCCGACTGGATGACCGAACGTCCGCAGCGCAACCCGGTGTTCGAGCCGATGAGCACCTACGAGGTCCACCTGGGTTCCTGGCGCCCCGGGCTCAATTACCGGCAACTGGCCCGTGAACTGACGGATTACGTGGTGGAAAACGGCTTCACCCACGTCGAGCTGTTGCCGGTCGCCGAGCACCCGTTCGCCGGATCGTGGGGCTACCAGGTGACGTCGTACTACGCGCCGACGTCCCGGTTCGGTACGCCGGACGAGTTCCGCGCCCTGGTTGACGCCTTGCACCAGGCCGGCATCGGCGTGCTGGTGGACTGGGTGCCGGCGCACTTCCCCAAAGACGCGTGGGCGCTGGGCCGGTTCGACGGCACGCCGCTCTACGAGCACTCCGACCCGAAGCGCGGCGAGCAACTCGATTGGGGCACTTATGTATTCGACTTCGGTCGCCGGGAGGTCCGTAATTTCCTGGTGGCCAACGCGCTGTTCTGGCTCGAAGAGTTCCACATCGACGGCCTGCGGGTGGACGCGGTCGCCTCGATGCTCTACCTGGATTACTCGCGCCCCGAAGGCGGCTGGACCCCCAACATCTACGGCGGCCGGGAGAACCTGGAGGCAGTGCAGTTCCTGCAGGAGATGAACGCGACGGTGCACAAGACCGCACCGGGCATCGTCACCATCGCCGAAGAGTCGACCTCGTGGCCCGGGGTGACGCGGCCGACTAACCTTGGCGGCCTGGGATTTTCGATGAAGTGGAACATGGGCTGGATGCACGACACGCTCGACTACATCAGCCGCGATCCGATCTATCGCAGTTACCACCACCACGAGATGACGTTCTCGATGCTCTACGCGTTCAGCGAGAACTACGTGCTGCCGATCAGCCATGACGAGGTGGTACACGGCAAGGGCACGCTGTGGGGCCGGATGCCGGGCAACAACCACGTCAAGGCGGCCGGGCTGCGCAGCCTGCTCGCCTACCAGTGGGCGCACCCGGGCAAGCAATTGCTGTTCATGGGACAGGAATTCGGTCAGCGCGCCGAGTGGTCCGAGGAACGCGGCCTGGATTGGTGGCAGCTCGACGAGCAGGGATTCTCCAACGGCGTCCTGCGCCTGGTCCGCGACCTCAACGACATTTATCGCAGTCACCCGGCGCTGTGGAGCCAGGACACCGTCCCCGACGGCTACTCCTGGATCGACGCCAACGACTCTGGCAACAACGTGTTGAGCTTCCTGCGCTATGGCAAGGACGGCTCGGTGATGGCGTGCGTGTTCAACTTCGCAGGCGCCGAGCACGGCGGATACCGACTGGGTCTGCCGTCGGCCGGCCGCTGGCGCGAGGTGCTCAACACCGACGCGACCGCCTACAACGGTTCGGGGATCGGCAACATGGGCGGCGTGGACGCCACCGAGGACCCGTGGCACGGGCGGCCGGCGTCGGCGCTGCTGGTGCTGCCGCCCACGTCGGCGCTGTGGCTAGCGCCCGAGTAACGCCGGGTCAGTACAGCGCGTTGGCGAGGTTGCGCCGTCCGGCGACAACCTCGGGATCGGCCGGGTCGAACAGTTCGAAGAGCTCGACCAGCCGGGTGCGCACCAAGGTGCGCTCGTCCCCGGATGTGCTGCGCACCAAGGCAATCAGGCGATCGAAGGCGGCGCCGACATCCTGATTGAGGAGCTGCACGTCGGCCGCCGCCAGGGCGGCTTGGATGTCACCGGGCGCGGCGTCGGCGACGGCGACGGCGTCCGGGCGTTGCGCGGTTGCGCGCGTGAGGAATTCGATTTGGCGTATCGCGCCCTTGGCTTCGGCGTTGGCCGGGTTGGCGTCCAGGATAGACTGGTACGACGCCTTGGCGGCCTCGAAGTCGCCGTCTTCCAGCTGTTGGCGGGCCGCGGCCAGCTCGGGGTCGACCTCCTCCGGCTCGCCGGAACCCGTTGCGCCCTTGAGCTTTCCGGCGGTCGCCGAAAGGATTTGATCCAACCAGCCGCGCAACTGTTCGGCCGGCTGCATTCCCTGGAAACTCGATATCGGCTGACCGGCGGCCAGCGCCACCACCGTCGGGACCGCGTCGACACCGAAGATCTGCGCGACCCTGGGCGCGACATCGACGTTGACCGTCGTCAACGACCACTTGCCGTTGTCCTGGGCGGCCAGGCCGGCGAACGTGTCGAGCAGCTGGACGCACGCGTCGCTGCGCGGTGACCACAGCAGCACGACGACGGGCACTTCCTCGGACCGCAGCAGCACCTCGGCCTCGAAGTTGGCCTCGCTGACCGCGATGATTCCGGCGTCACCCTCGGCCGCCGACGGCGCGGACCCTCCGGGAGGGCCCGCGGACTGGGGCCGCTGCTTGAGTGCGGAGAGATCGACCGCACCAGCCAGGGCGGGACCGATAGAAGGTCGCGGACGTGTCACGCCGTCAAGTTTGTCATGCGTATGGGCTACCCATCCACCCGGTCGCTGCGGCGCTCAGATGGCAACTCCACCCGGCGGAAAAGCGCACCGAGAAGGGCGCCAGCGGCAAATATGACGAAGATCACAATTCGTCGTCGGCGCGTCGCGCCAGCAACGTCGGCGACAGGCCCCGAACCCTGGCTAACCCGCGCGCAGAATCAGGGCGTCGCCCTGCCCGCCGGCCCCACACAGCGCCGCCACGGCGTATCCGGAGCCCCGTCGTGACAACTCCAGGGCGGCATGCAGCGTGATCCGCGCCCCCGACATTCCGATCGGGTGACCGACGGCGATCGCGCCGCCATTGACGTTGACCAGGTCGGGGTTCACGCCCAGTTCGCGGGTCGACGCCAGCGCCACCGCGGAAAACGCCTCGTTGATCTCGATGACGTCGAGCTGGTCGACGGAGATGCCCTCACGGCCGAGCGCCTTCTTGATCGCGTTCGCCGGCTGCGACTGCAGGGTGGAGTCCGGTCCGGCCACCACTCCGTGCGCGCCGATCTCGGCCAGCCAGGTCAGCCCCATTTCCTGGGCCTTGGCCTTGCTCATCACCACGACGGCGGCCGCACCATCGGAGATCTGGGAGGCCGAACCGGCGGTGATGGTGCCGTCGCGGCGGAATGCCGGCTTGAGGCCGGCCAGCGACTCGGCGGTGGTATTGGCCCGGATGCCCTCGTCCTCGGTGAACTGCAGCGGGTCACCTTTGCGCTGCGGGATGTTGACCGGCACCACTTCGTCGGTGAAGACGCCGTCCTTCCACGCCGCGGCCGCCTTCTGGTGGGACCGCGCAGCGAACTCGTCCTGCTCTTGTCGGGTGAATTTGTCGACGTCGTTGCGCTGCTCGGTGAGCGCGCCCATCGGCTGGTCGGTGAACACGTCGTGCAGGCCGTCGTAGGCCATGTGGTCCAGCACCGTCACGTCGCCGTATTTGTAGCCCGAGCGGCTGTCCATCAGCAGGTGCGGCGCCTTGGTCATGGACTCCTGGCCGCCGGCCACCACCACGTCGAACTCCCCGGCGCGAATGAGCTGGTCAGCCAGCGCGATGGAGTCAATGCCGGACAGACACATCTTGTTGATGGTCAGCGACGGAACATCCCAGCCGATGCCGGCCCCGACGGCCGCCTGACGCGCCGGCATCTGGCCGGCCCCGGCGGTCAGCACCTGGCCCATGATCACGTAGTCGACCGCGGCGGCCGGCACGTTGGCCTTTTCCAGCGCGCCCGCGATCGCGATGGCCCCCAGATCGCTGGCGGAAAAGTCCTTCAGCGAACCCATCAATTTGCCGATGGGGGTCCGTGCTCCAGCAACGATCACCGACGTCGTCATGACTGTCTCCTAAGGCCTGCTAGGCGCTCCCTCGACGGCCGTTTCAGCCTCCCGGAGAAGCGCAATCTTTGCCGCCAGGTTACCGTTATGTGATGACGACCGATCAAGTTGACGCCCGTCAGATCCTGGCCACCTCACTGGTGACGGCGATCGATCACGTCGGCATCGCAGTCGCCGACCTGGACGCCTCCATCGCCTGGTACCACGACACCCTCGGCATGATCCTGGTGCACGAGGAAGTCAACGAGGAGCAGGGAATCCGCGAAGCCATGCTGGCTGTGCGCGGCGCCCCGGCGGGCACCGCACAGATCCAGTTGATGGCCCCGATCGACGAGTCCTCGACGATCGCGAAGTTCATCGACAAACGCGGTCCGGGCATCCAGCAGATGGCCGTTCGGGTGAGCGACCTCGACACCTTGGTCGAGCAGCTCCGCGAGCAGGGCGTGCGCCTGATCTACGACGCACCCCGTCGCGGCACGGCAAACTCCCGGATCAACTTCATCCACCCCAAGGACGGCGGCGGAGTTCTGATCGAACTCGTCGAACCGGCCGCCTGAGACCGGGTATTCACGACCACTTCCTGGTTGGACCGCGGGTAGCGCGGTTCGCCCAGCACGGCGTGTGCCAATGCCGGCGGTCCTCGACCTGACCGGCGCCTCCCCCGCGCGTCGAATCGATCGGCCACACCACCAGATGTGCTGAGCCGGAGCGTATTTCGTGATCGCAGCCGGGGCACCGATAGGTCTTGACCGCGCGGGCCGCCGGGACGGGACGGACCTCGTACTCGTGACCATCGGACCCGAGCTCCACCCGGCGCAGTGCCGGCGGCGGCGCCAACGGCCGCTGCCGGCGTGGCGGGGTACGGCGCCGAGCCATGCGGTCAGTTTAGTGCGGACCCTCAGAACAGCCGGTATTCGTCGCTATCCATCCCGCGCATCTTGTCGTAATCCAATGTCAGACAACGGATTCCGCGATCGGTGGCCAGTGTGCGGGCCTGGGGTTTGATCTGCTGAGCGGCGAACACCCCCTTGACCGGAGCGAGCACGGTGTCGCGGTTGAGCAGCTCCAGATACCGGGTGAGCTGCTCGACGCCGTCGATCTCGCCGCGTCGCTTGATCTCCACCGCCACCGAGCCACCGAATTCGTCGCGGCAGAGCAGGTCGACGGGCCCGATGGCAGTCATGTACTCGCGGCGAACCAGCGTGTATCCCTCGCCCAGCAGTTGCACGTGCTCGGCGAGCAGGGCCTGCAGGTGCGCCTCGACGCCGTCCTTGACCAGCCCGGGATCGACGCCGAGCTCGTGGCTGGAGTCGTGTTCGATCTCCTCGACGGTGATGCGCAGCTGTTCGCCGGCCTTGTTCTCGACCACCCACACCGGGGACTCATCGCCGGGTTCCTCGGTCAGCCAGCAGGGCGGGCTCATCCAATTCAGCGGCTTGTAGGCGCGGTCGTCGGCGTGCACACTGACCGATCCATCCGCCTTGAACAGCAGCAACCTGCGCGCCGAGGGTAGATGCGCGGTGAGCCGGCCGACATAGTCAACGGTGCATTGAGCGATCACTAGACGCACCCGATTCACCTTAGAGCGTGGCCGACAACATAGGCTGACGCCACCATGTTGGCCAACAAGTCCATGGCACAACGAATAGGTCGGGTGCTCGAGCGGGTCACCCGTCAGAGCGGCCGTCTGCCGGAGACGCCCGCCTACGGCTCCCTGCTGCTCGGAAGGGTGTCGGAAAGCCAAAGTCGTCGCCGGGTACGCATCCAGATCATCATGACCGTGATGGTTCTGGGAGCGAACCTGATCGGGATCGGCGCGGGGCTGATCTTGGTGACCGTCGCCATCCCCGTACCGAGTATTTTCGACGACGCACCGGCGTGGATCACCTTCGGGGCCGCACCGGCCTACATCGTCCTGGCGGCGACGCTGGGCACCTTTTGGATCACCCGCAGAACTGTGCTCGCGTTGCGCTGGGCGATCGAGGAGCGCACTCCGACTCCCGAGGACGAGCGCAACACCTTCATCGCTCCGTGGCGAATCGCCTTGGTCGACCTCGTTTTGTGGGGAATCGGAGCGGTGCTTTATACGCTCCTCTACGGCCTGGTCAACACGATGTTCATCCCGCGGTTCCTGTTCGGGGTGAGCTTCTGCGGTGTTCTGGTGGCTACCGCCAGCTATCTGCTCGCCGAGTTCGCATTGCGTCCGGTAGCCGCTCAGGCCCTCGAGGCGGGGCCGCCGCCGCGGCGACTGGCGTCGGGGATCATGGGCCGAACCATGGTGGTGTGGTTTCTCGGTTCGGGCGTTCCCGTCATCGGCATCGCGCTCCTGGCGTTTTTTGAGATATGGCTGAACAATCTCACCGAAACCCAGTTCGCGGTCGGTGTGCTGATCGTGTCGACGGCCGCACTGATTTTTGGATGCGCCCTGATGTGGATCCTGGCCTGGCTCACCGCGACTCCGGTGCGAGTGGTCCGGGCTGCGCTGAGGCGTGTCGAGCGGGGCGACTTGCGCGGGGACTTGGTGGTATTCGACGGCACGGAACTCGGCGAGCTGCAACGGGGTTTCAACGCGATGGTCGACGGCCTGCGGGAACGCGAACGCGTGCGCGACCTGTTCGGTCGCCACGTCGGCCGCGAAGTAGCCCTGGCTGCAGAACGCGAGCGGCCGAAGCTGGGTGGCGAAGAACGCCATGTCGCCGTCGTCTTCATCGACATCGTCGGCTCCACGCAGTTGGTGACCAACAAGCGCCCGGCCGAAGTCGTCAGTGTGCTCAACCAGTTCTTCGCCATCGTCGTCGAGGAAGTAGATCGACATCACGGACTGGTCAACAAGTTCGAAGGCGATGCGTCCCTGGCCATCTTCGGCGCGCCGAACCGTCTCGATTCTCCGGAGGACGAGGCGCTGGCCGCCGCCCGCTGCATTACCGAGCGACTGGCCAATGAGATGTCCGAACTCTCGGCCGGTATCGGCGTGGCGGCCGGTCAAGCCGTCGCCGGAAACGTCGGCGCCAGGGAACGTTTCGAGTACACCGTGATCGGCGAACCGGTCAACGAAGCCGCCCGGCTGTGCGAACTGGCCAAGTCCCGCCCGAGCCGGATGCTCGCGACGGCCGGCGCCATCGAGGGCGCAGGTGAAAACGAGCGGGCGCGTTGGTCTTTGGGCGACAGCGTGACCCTGCGCGGGCACGAGCGTCCCATCCGGCTGGCGTCGCCGGTCGTGCCGGTCGATGATTGATATCGAGCCGAAATGGGTACAGCGACAAGGAACTTGACCCCTCAGAGATTGGCTTTGAGATGACCGGTAGTGGAACTGCCCGCCGTGTTTCGGTCGCCGCGGGAATCGCCGCGGCGATTGCCCTGAGTTCATTGTCCGCGGGATGCTCGAGCAACAACAACAAGAGCCCCAGCACCTCGACCGTCACCACCACCGTCACGACGCCGGCGAGCGTCACGACGACGGCTCCGTCGGCACCGGGGACAGGCGGCCCGGGTGGCGGTGGACCCGGCGTCGGACCGGGTGGCGCCACCACCGCCGGGCCGGGCGGATCGGGCGCCGGCGCCGGACCCGGTGGGGCCAGCGCGGGCGTGCCGGGCGCCGGGGCTTCCGCCGGACCGGGCGGCGCGGGAGCATGCGCCGGCGGCGTGTGCGTCGGGACGCCTCCCGGCTGATTGCGGGGCTAGCGCAGCGGGTGGGTCACTGAGCGGTGGCCATCGACCCGGCGAAGCTATTGGCGCGGGATCCGTTCTCCCGCACCAACAGTGCGACGAGCAGCGAGCCGGCCACGAGCAGCCCGCCGACAAACCACGTCGTCGCCGACCAGGCGCCAGCGGCGTAGACGAAACCGCCCAGCGCGCCGGCCACCGACCCGCCCAGGTAGTAACTGAACAAATACAGCGCGGACGCCTCGGCGCGGTCCCGGTGCGCGACCGCGCCCACCCAGCCACTGGCAACGGTGTGCGCGGCGAAGAATCCACCGGTGAACACGCCCACACCGATGACGATCACGACCAGTGCATGCGGGACGGTGAGCAGGAGGCCGGTCACGGTGATCGGCAACGCGGCGCCCAGCACGAACCAGCGCCCCCTGCGGTCCGCGAGCCGCCCCGCCACGACCGACGTCCATGTTCCCACGAGATACAGGACGAACAGCAGGCCGACCACCGAGGACGCCAATCCGAAGGGCTGCTCGGTCAGCCGGTAGCCCAGGTAGTTGTAGACCGTGACGAATCCCCCCATCAGCACCGAGCCCAACCCGAACAGCTTCAGCAACACGGGGTTTCGCGCATGCGCGGCAAGGTTGTGCATGGTGGCCCGCACACTCGCCGCCTTCGGGGTGAAGAATTGCGACCTGGGCACCAGGAGCGCGAATACGGCCGTGCCGGCCAATGTCGTCGCGGAGCACGCCAGCAGCGCGACCCGCCAATTGCTGACGTCGACGACCAGCGAGGGCACGATCCGCCCGGCCAGCCCGCCCACCGTGGTCCCGGCAACGTAGCGGCCCATCGCCGAACCGAGCGACGAGGCGTGCACCTCTTCGGCGAGGAAAGCCATGGCGACCGCGGGTATGCCGGCGAGCGCGACGCCATGCAGCGCGCGCCCCGCGAGCAGCACGCCGAGCGTGGGGCTCAACGGCAGCAGCAGCCCGATGACGCTGGACGCTATCCCCGAGGCGAGCATCACGGTGATGCGCCCGTATCGCTCGGAGAGCACGCTCGCCGGGATGATCGACAGCGCCAGCATCCCCGTCGTCAGTGAGACCGTCAACGCCGCGGTTGCCGGGGTGATTCGATAACTCGCCGACAACGCCGGCAGCAGGGCCTGCGTGCAGTACATCGCGGCGAAACTGGCCAGGCCGGCGCCGTAGAGCGCGGCCGTCATTCGCCGGTATCCCTTGCTTCCCGCTTGATGCGCGACGACGGCCTGAGGCATAGCAATGATGCTTCGCGCCGCGGCTGTCAAAAGGAAATGAATTAATTCGCGGTTTACGATGCATTAAACACATAAGCAGAGGTGACGGGATGGCGGACGGTGACTACGAGTGGTTCATCACACTCGCGGAGCTGCAACACGTCACGTCGGCGGCCGAGCAGCTTCATGTCGCACAGCCGACGCTGACGCGGATGCTGGCGCGCCTGGAACAGCAGGTGGGGGTGTCGCTGTTCGATCGCCACGGCAGGAGGCTGTCCCTCAACACCTACGGCCGGATCTTCTACGAGCACGCGCGGCGGGCCCAGCTGGAGCTCGATTCTGCCAGGCGCGCGATCGAGGACCTGACGAATCCGGCCGTCAGCGAGATCCGGTTGGGCTTTCTGAGCTCGTTCGGGTCAACCGTGGTGCCGCGCTTGATCGCGAGATTCGGGGAGTCGTCGCCGCGAGTGACCTTCACGCTCGAGGAGGGGGCCGCCGAATCGATCGGCGATCGCGTGCAGTCCGGCGTTGTCGACATCGGAGTGGTGTCACCGCGTCCGCGCAAACGAACTCTGGCCTGGCGCAGCCTGTTTCGCCAGCGCCTCGGTGTCGCCGTTCCAGACGATCACCGATTTTCGGACGGCACGGCGGTATCCATGGCCGATCTGGCCGACGAACCGTTCGTGACCATGCACCTCGGATTCGGCATGCGTCGACTGCTCGACGAGCTTTGCGCCGCCGCGCAATTCCGGCCCCGGATCGGCTTGGAAGCGCCGAATCTCACGACGGTCGCGGGCCTGGTCGCCGCCGGCCTGGGCGTCAGCCTGGTGCCCATCGACGGCAGCGAGTACGTACCGGGGGTGCGCGTGCTGCGGCTGGCCGACGCCGACGCCTATCGCGATGTGGGCATGATCTGGAATTCCGATCGGCCGCTGTCTCGCTCAGCACGGGACTTCATCGCGGCCGCCGCGGCCGCCGAGCACCACGAGATGCGGCCCCGGACAATCCCTCCCGCAGGACGCTAGAGCGCGACGTCGTGACCGCGCCGGGATGGCGAATGCCGACTCAGACGGCGATCTGGTGATGGCGGGTCTGGTTACCCCCACACCGCTTCGCTTCGTACATCGCGGTGTCGGCGTGGGCGACCAACTGGTGAAACGCGTGCTCGGCATATTCCGAGACGACGCTGCCCAACGCCAGGGTGGCGATTCCGACGCTGGCGGTCACCGCAGCGTTCACCGCGGCCACGGCGTCACAGAGCTGTCGGCCCCAGGAGAGCAGTTGCTCGGTCGTCACGATGTCGGCGACCAGGAATTCCTCCCCGCCGACGCGACCGACGACGGAGGTCTCGCCGGATGCGGTGGTCAGGGTGCCCGCCACCGCTATGAGCGCCTCGTCGCCGGCGGCGTGCCCGCGGGTGTCGTTGAGCTCTTTGAAGCGGTCCAGATCGACCATGGCCACCGCCAGGTGCATGTGATGGCCGCCGGCGAGCATGCGGCCCACGATCGCCCGGTCGCAGGCCCTCCGATTCAGCAGCCCGGTCAGCGGGTCGCGGTTGGCGCGTAGGAGGTCGAGCCACAGCGCCCGCACCACGACCTGGATAGCGAGCGGGACGACCACGTTGAGTTCTAGCACCAGGAAGTAGCCGGTGAAGGCCAGCACCGCCTGTCCGGTAGCGGCCAGGCGCACCGCTTGCCAGGCCGCGATCGCGCAGGCCATGAAGAAGTTCAGCGCCATGAGCCTGGCCGTGTGGAAGAACGCGATGTAGCCACCCGTCACCGCCATCGCCGAACATGCCATCAGCCCGATGAGCGGCTGAGGTTGCCACAGGCAACCGCCGCCGATGGATACGGCCCCGGTCATGATGTAGAAAACGGACTGGCGCCGGGTAGGCCACCCGGTCAACCACAGCGCCGTCATGCCCAGCCCGAGGATGGCGGCCACGACCGAAACCGTCAGTGCCAGCCGCGGATACATCGGGGTCGGTCCGTACAAAACGTTGACTGGCACCAGCACCAGAGAGGCCGCCACCACGGCCAAAACCCTGCGGGTGGGGGTGCTGAGCCCGTGGGCCTGCAAATAGCCTGTCAGCCAGTCGAAATGGTCGTCTTGGCCCCACCAAGTCGCCAGCCACGTCATTCGTTCGCCTTTCCCCGAACTCGCTCGCCCCGTCGAGTCACACCACCAGAGTCAGTGAGCCGGATCACAGTAAATACCATTGAGCGCGGTAAATATCTCGAATCGACGAGAAATCCGCGCGGGATGGCGAGCCATCCCACGGCCCGATTCCTCGCCTCAGGCCCATCCCACGACGATGTCGCTTTTCCGCCAGTTTTGTCGGTGGGCGGGTGTAAGTCTGGAACCGTGCACGACGACTTCGAACGCTGCTACCGCGCCGTCCAGTCCAAGGACGCGCGGTTCGACGGCTGGTTCGTCACCGCGGTGCTGACCACCCGCATCTACTGCCGGCCCAGCTGCCCGGTGCGGCCACCGTTCGCCCGTAACGTGCGGTTCTACCCCACGGCGGCCGCCGCTCAACGGGCCGGCTTTCGGGCTTGCAAGCGGTGCCGCCCCGACGCGTCCCCGGGATCTCCGGAATGGAATGTGCGCGGCGACGTTGTGGCGCGAACAATGCGCCTGATCGCCGACGGGACCGTGGACCGGGAAGGTGTCGGTAGCCTGGCCGCCCGCCTCGGCTACACGACCCGGCAGCTGGAGCGCCTGTTACAGGCCGAAGTCGGGGCCGGCCCACTCGCACTGGCCCGCGCGCAACGGGCGCAGACCGCCCGGGTGTTGATCGAGACCACGGATCTGCCATTCGGCGACGTCGCATTCGCCGCCGGCTTTTCCAGCATCCGCCAGTTCAACGACACCGTTCGCTCGGTGTTCGAGAACACACCGAGCGCGCTGCGCCAACGCGCGGCGACACGTTCCGCATCGGTCCCGAATTCGCCTGGCACCGTGTGCCTTCGGCTCCCGGTACGCACACCGTTCGCCTATGCCGGTGTGTTCGGTCACCTGGCGGCGGGCACGGTGCCCGGTTGCGAGGAGGTCCGCGACGGCGCGTACCGGCGCAGCCTGCGCCTGCCGTTCGGCAACGCGATCGTCAGCCTGACCCCGGCTGTCGACCACGTCCGGTGCGTGCTCGTGCTCGACGACTTCCGCGATCTGACAACGGGCATCGCGCGCTGCCGTCGGCTGCTGGACCTCGATGCCGATCCCGAAGCGGTGGACGAGGCGCTGGGTACGGACGCCGAGTTCTGCGCCGTCGTGGCCAAGGCACCGGGGCAGCGGATTCCCCGCACCGTCGACGAAGCCGAACTCGCGGTGCGCGCGGTGCTGGGTCAGCAGGTGTCCACCAAGGCAGCGAGCACCCACGCGGGCCGCCTGGTCGCCGCCTATGGGCAGCCGATCAACGATCCCGAGGGAACGTTGACGCACACCTTCCCGTCCGTTGAGCAGCTCGCGGTCATCGACCCCATCCATTTGGCGGTGCCCAAGTCCCGGCAACGGACGCTGAGCGCTCTGGTCGCCGGCCTCGCCGAGGGCAGTGTCGTGCTGAGCGCCGGCTGCGACTGGGAAAGTGCCCGAGCGCAATTACTCGCGTTGCCCGGCGTGGGCCCCTGGACCGCGGAGGTCATCGCAATGCGCGGCCTCGGCGATCCCGACGCGTTTCCCGCCAGCGATCTGGGCCTGCGCCTGGCCGCCGAACAGCTGGGCTTCCCATCCGACGAGCGCTCCCTCGTCGCGCGCAGTGCGCAATGGCGGCCCTGGCGGTCCTATGCCACCCAATACCTTTGGACCACCCTCGAGCATCCGGTAAACCATTGGCCGCCACAGGAGGTCGCATGACCGAGTACCGCACCATCGACAGCCCGATCGGGCTGCTGACCCTGGCGGGTCACGGCTCGGTGTTGACGAATCTACGAATGGTCGATCAGACCTACGAGCCGAGCCGCACCGATTGGTCGCCGAACCCGCGGGCGTTCGGCGAGGCCGTCGAGCAACTCGGCGCGTACTTCGCCGGCGAGCTGACGAATTTCGATGTCGAGCTCGACCTGCGAGGCTCCGAATTTCAGCGCCGGGTATGGCGGGCGCTGCTGACCATTCCGTACGGCGAGACCCGCTCGTACGGTGAAATCGCTGAGCAGATCGCAGCACCGGGGGCAGCCCGCGCCGTCGGGTTGGCCAACGGCCACAACCCGATCGCCATCGTCGTTCCTTGCCATCGCGTTATCGGGGCCAATGGAAGTCTCACCGGCTTCGGCGGTGGCCTCGGCCGAAAGCGCACATTGCTCGAATTGGAAAAGCAACGGGAGAATTTGACCCTATTCGATTAATCGCGAATGCAAAAACACCCCCGTTGCCGGGGGTGTTTTTGTGTATGTTCGGCGGTGTCCTACTTTTCCACCCGTATGGGCAGTATCATTGGCGCTGACAGGCTTAGCTTCCGGGTTCGGAATGGGACCGGGCGTTTCCCTGTCGCTGTGGCCGCCGTAACTCTATTTAAATTTGTTTGGTGGGGGGTGTGGCATTCGCGGCATTACTGCCGTGAATTGGACTGTGGTTGCGATTGTGTGTTGGTAAGTTTTCGGCCGGTTAGTGCCAGTTCCCTGCACCCATTACTGGGCTTCCAGGTCTGACCTATCGAACCCGTAGTCTGCGGGGGGCCTTATCCCTCTAAAAGGGTGAGAAACCTGATCTTGGAGAAGGTTTCCCGCTTAGATGCTTTCAGCGGTTATCCTGTCCGAACGTGGCTATCCAGCCGTGCCCCTGGTGGGACAACTGGTATACCAGAGGTTCGTCCGTCCCGGTCCTCTCGTACTAGGGACAGGTTTCCTCAAGTTTCTGACGCGCGCGGCGGATAGAGACCGAACTGTCTCACGACGTTCTAAACCCAGCTCGCGTGCCGCTTTAATGGGCGAACAGCCCAACCCTTGGGACCTGCTCCAGCCCCAGGATGCGACGAGCCGACATCGAGGTGCCAAACCATCCCGTCGATATGGACTCTTGGGGAAGATCAGCCTGTTATCCCCGGGGTACCTTTTATCCGTTGAGCGACACCCCTTCCACTCAGAGGTGCCGGATCACTAGTCCCGACTTTCGTCCCTGCTTGACCTGTAAGTCTCGCAGTCAAGCTCCCTTGTGCACTTACACTCAACACCTGATTGCCGTCCAGGTTGAGGGAACCTTTGGGCGCCTCCGTTACATTTTAGGAGGCAACCGCCCCAGTTAAACTACCCGCCAGGCACTGTCCGTGAACCCGATAAGGGTTCGACGTTAGGTGTCCAATACGATCAGAGTGGTATTTCAACAACGACTCCATACAAACTGGCGTCTGTATTTCACAGTCTCCCACCTATCCTACACAAACCGTACCGAACACCAATACCAAGTTGTAGTGAAGGTCCCGGGGTCTTTTCGTCCTGCCGCGCGTAACGAGCATCTTTACTCGTAGTGCAATTTCGCCGAGTCTATGGTTGAGACAGTTGGGAAGTCGTTACGCCATTCGTGCAGGTCGGAACTTACCCGACAAGGAATTTCGCTACCTTAGGATGGTTATAGTTACCACCGCCGTTTACTGGGGCTTAAATTCTCCGCTTCACCTTACGGTTAACGGGTCCTCTTAACCTTCCAGCACCGGGCAGGCGTCAGTCCGTATACATCGTCTTGCGACTTCGCACGGACCTGTGTTTTTAGTAAACAGTCGCTACCCACTGGTTTCTGCGGCCGAATCCCGCTCCCACCGCAAGGGTGTTCACGGTATTCCGGCCCCCCTTCTCCCGAAGTTACGGGGGCATTTTGCCGAGTTCCTTAACCATAGTTATCTCGTACGCCTTGGTATTCTCTACCTGACCACCTGTGTTGGTTTGGGGTACGGGCCGTGTATGTGCTCGCTAGAGGCTTTTCTTGGCAGCAGAGGATCACCGAATTCGCCTCAATCGGCTATGCATCACCTCTCGGGATTAATGAGCGACGGATTTGCCTATCGCTCTCCCTACAGGCTTGCCCCAGTATTACCACTGACTGGTACGGCTACCTTCCTGCGTCACCCCATCGCTTGACTACTACCAGCGAAGGTCCCACGCAGCCCCGAAACTCCATGCCCCCGAAGGGGAATGGTCGATCCGGTTTTGGGTGGTTAGTACCGCTGATTCATCAGGGACGCCTATACACGGGTACGGGAATATCAACCCGTTGTCCATCGACTACGCCTGTCGGCCTCGCCTTAGGTCCCGACTCACCCTGGGCGGACTGGCCTGGCCCAGGAACCCTTGGTCTTACGGCGGGCAAGGTTCTCACTTGCCTTATCGCTACTCATGCCTGCATTCTCACTCCCCCATCCTCCACCACCGGTCACCCAATGGCTTCGCTGAATGAGGGACGCTCCCCTACCCACATCCACCGTACGGTGAATGTGCCGCGGCTTCGGCGGTGTGCTTGAGCCCCGCTACATTATCGGCGCATAATCACTTGACCAGTGAGCTATTACGCACTCTTTCAAGGGTGGCTGCTTCTAAGCCAACCTCCTGGTTGTCTCTGCGACTACACATCCTTTTCCACTTAGCACACGCTTAGGGGCCTTAGCCGGCGATCTGGGCTGTTTCCCTTTCGACGTACGGAGCTTATCCCCCGCCGTCTCACTGCCACGCTTTACACCACGGCATTCGGAGTTTGGCTGACGTCAGTAACCTAGTAGGGCCCATCGGCCATCCAGTAGCTCTACCTCCGTGGTGAACCACGCAACGCTGCACCTAAATGCATTTCGGGGAGAACCAGCTATCACGGAGTTTGATTGGCCTTTCACCCCTACCCACAGCTCATCCCCTCAGTCTTCAACCTAAGTGGGTTCGGGCCTCCACGCGGTCTTACCCGCGCTTCACCCTGGCCATGGGTAGATCACTCCGCTTCGGGTCCAGAACACGCCACTACACCCCAAAGGGGATGCGCCCTATTCAGACTCGCTTTCGCTGCGGCTACCCCGCACGGGTTAACCTCGCGACGTGTCCCTGACTCGCAGGCTCATTCTTCAAAAGGCACGCCATCACCCCACGAAGAGGCTTTGACGGATTGTAGGCACACGGTTTCAGGTACTATTTCACTCCCCTCCCGGGGTACTTTTCACCATTCCCTCACGGTACTAATCCGCTATCGGTCATCGAGAAGTATTTAGGCTTACCGGGTGGTCCCGGCAGATTCACAGCAGATTCCACGGGCCCGCTGCTACTCGGGAGTTGATACAAGGTAGGTGACGGGTTTTCGCGTACCGGGCTCTCACCGTCTACGGCAGGCCATCCCAGGCCACTTCTGCTAACCACGACACTTTCTGACTACCCCTCAGCCAGGTAGAGCTGAGACATATCAATCCCACAACACCGCGCGCACAACCCCTACCCGGTTATACATGCGTGCGGTTTAGCCTGTTCCGCGTTCGCTCGCCACTACTGACGGAATCACAATTGTTTTCTTCTCCTACGGGTACTGAGATGTTTCACTTCCCCGCGTTACCTCCCGCACCCTATATATTCAGATACGGGTAACACGACATCACTCGTGCTGGGTTTCCCCATTCGGAAATCCTCGGATCAATGCTTGGTTGACAGCTCCCCGAGGCATATCGCAGCCTCCCACGTCCTTCATCGGCTCTCGATGCCAAGGCATCCACCATGCGCCCTTAAACACTTACTTACACACAAGAATCAAAAAAGAAATTACACATTTTGATGAACACGTCAGCCCCAAAGGACTACGCGTTCATCTAGATGCTCGCAACCACTATCCAATACTCAAACACCACACCCCACCACCAAGATGGAGGGACTCCACACGGTTCGACCGAGTGTTGTCTCAGGGCCCAATAGTGTGTCTGGCAATCATTTGCTGTTGTGCACCCGGTTTTCGTCCACTACAGACGAGAACCCCTCACGGCTCGCACTCCACCAATTGGAGTGCTTTTCGTGGTGCTCCTTAGAAAGGAGGTGATCCAGCCGCACCTTCCGGTACGGCTACCTTGTTACGACTTCGTCCCAATCGCCGATCCCACCTTCGACAGCTCCCTCCAAAAGGTTAGGCCACTGGCTTCGGGTGTTACCGACTTTCATGACGTGACGGGCGGTGTGTACAAGGCCCGGGAACGTATTCACCGCAGCGTTGCTGATCTGCGATTACTAGCGACTCCGACTTCATGGGGTCGAGTTGCAGACCCCAATCCGAACTGAGACCGGCTTTAAAAGGATTCGCTTAACCTTGCGGCATCGCAGCCCTTTGTACCGGCCATTGTAGCATGTGTGAAGCCCTGGACATAAGGGGCATGATGACTTGACGTCATCCCCACCTTCCTCCGAGTTGACCCCGGCAGTCTCTCACGAGTCCCCGGCATTACCCGCTGGCAACATGAGACAAGGGTTGCGCTCGTTGCGGGACTTAACCCAACATCTCACGACACGAGCTGACGACAGCCATGCACCACCTGCACACAGGCCACAAGGGAACGCCTATCTCTAGACGCGTCCTGTGCATGTCAAACCCAGGTAAGGTTCTTCGCGTTGCATCGAATTAATCCACATGCTCCGCCGCTTGTGCGGGCCCCCGTCAATTCCTTTGAGTTTTAGCCTTGCGGCCGTACTCCCCAGGCGGGGTACTTAATGCGTTAGCTACGGCACGGATCCCAAGGAAGGAAACCCACACCTAGTACCCACCGTTTACGGCGTGGACTACCAGGGTATCTAATCCTGTTCGCTCCCCACGCTTTCGCTCCTCAGCGTCAGTTACTGCCCAGAGACCCGCCTTCGCCACCGGTGTTCCTCCTGATATCTGCGCATTCCACCGCTACACCAGGAATTCCAGTCTCCCCTGCAGTACTCTAGTCTGCCCGTATCGCCCGCACGCTCACAGTTAAGCCGTGAGATTTCACGAACAACGCGACAAACCACCTACGAGCTCTTTACGCCCAGTAATTCCGGACAACGCTCGCACCCTACGTATTACCGCGGCTGCTGGCACGTAGTTGGCCGGTGCTTCTTCTCCACCTACCGTCAATCCGAGAAAACCCGAACCTTCGTCGATGGTGAAAGAGGTTTACAACCCGAAGGCCGTCATCCCCCACGCGGCGTCGCTGCATCAGGCTTGCGCCCATTGTGCAATATTCCCCACTGCTGCCTCCCGTAGGAGTCTGGGCCGTATCTCAGTCCCAGTGTGGCCGGACACCCTCTCAGGCCGGCTACCCGTCGTCGCCTTGGTAGGCCATCACCCCACCAACAAGCTGATAGGCCGCGGGCCCATCCCACACCGCAAAAGCTTTCCACCAAAAGACATGCGTCTAAAGGTCCTATCCGGTATTAGACCCAGTTTCCCAGGCTTATCCCGAAGTGCAGGGCAGATTGCCCACGTGTTACTCACCCGTTCGCCACTCGAGTACCTCCGAAGAGGCCTTTCCGTTCGACTTGCATGTGTTAAGCACGCCGCCAGCGTTCGTCCTGAGCCAGGATCAAACTCTCCAAACAAAAACTCCTCGCAGAACGAGGTGAATTCAAATCAGAGAAAATCTGACCTAACAAAAAGACACCAAAAACTGGCATCATAAAATACGGCCATACCGACACACGGGGAGTGTTTTAGTATGGCCAAAAAAACAACAACAAAATAAAAAGACCAAACACACTATTGAGTTCTCAAACAACACTTGTTTCGCCCGTTTTGGGGCAACCCTGCCAGCTTAATACAGATCCGGCAGGTAAGTCAACTCCCAATTTTGATCTTTCTAGAGACCGTGTCGGGAGCAGCCGTGCCAGGCTAGTACCAATCCAGCAAGGGAGTCAAGGCCCCGCTCTCGTCCACCTTCGCGTTGGTGATCGCGCTTGTGGGGCACTGACTTTGGTTACTGTACCCGTTCGATCTCCGCTCCCAAAATCGCCAGGTTTTCCACGAACAACGGGTAGCCGCGATCGATGTGGAAGACGTCGTGGACCTCGGTGTCTCCGTCGGCGACGAGCCCGGCCAACACCAGCCCGGCGCCGGCCCGAATATCCGAACACCACACCGGTGCACTCGACAATTGCGGCAACCCCCGAACGACGGCGTGGTGCCCGTCGGTGCGGGCGTCGGCGCCTAGGCGGATCATTTCTTCAACGAATCGGAAGCGCGCCTCGAATACGTTCTCGGTGATCATCGACGTGCCGTCGGCGATCGAGGCCAGCGCGATCGCCATCGGCTGCAGGTCCGTCGGGAATCCGGGGAACGGCAGGGTCGCCACGTTGACCGCCTTCGGGCGTTCGTACTGCGCCACCCGGAAGCTGTCGTCGGTCTGGGTGACGGTGGCGCCGGCGTCGTGCAACTTGTGCAGCACCACCTGCAGGTGCGCCGGGTCGACGCCCGTCACCGTGATGTCTCCGCGGGTTATCGCGGCGGCGATACCCCAGGTGGCGGCGACGATGCGATCCCCGATGACGCGGTGCTCGGTCGGGTGCAGCTTCGGGACGCCGGTGATGGTCATCGTCGGCGAACCCGCGCCCTCGATCTGCGCGCCCATCTGGTTCAGCATCGTGCACAGATCCACGACGTCGGGCTCGCGCGCCGCATTGTGGATGGTGGTCACGCCCTCGGCCACGACCGCGGCCATCAGGATGTTCTCGGTGGCTCCCACCGAAGGGAACTCCAGCTGAATCTCCGCCCCGCGCAACGTATCGGCCTGTGCCACCACGCATCCGTGCTCGATATTGCACTGCGCACCGAGTTGGCGCAGGCCGGCCTGATGCATGTCCAGCGGGCGCGAGCCGATCGCATCGCCGCCCGGCAGCGCGACGCGCGCGCGCTTGCATCGGCCGACCAGCGGTCCCAGCACGCACACCGACGCGCGGAACTGTCGCACCGCGGCGAAGTCGGCGTCGTACTTGGGCTCATCGGGAGAGGTGATTCGCGCGACGTCGCCGTCCAGTTCGACGGTTGCGCCCAGGCCGCGCAGCACCTCCGCCATCAGCGGCACGTCCAGGATGTCGGGGCAGTTGGTGATGGTGCTGGTGCCTTCGGCCAACAGCGTCGCCGCCATCAGCTTGAGCACGCTGTTCTTTGCGCCCCCTACTGCGACTTCGCCTGACAACCGGTTGCCGCCGGTCACCACGAATCGCTCAGCCACCCGGGTCAGTCTAGTGAAGCGCTATCGGCTTGTCAGTCGGCTAACCCACACCCGAGTACGGTTTGCTCATGGCTGTACACCTGACTCGCATCTATACACGAACCGGTGATGACGGCACCACGGGATTAAGTGACTTCTCGCGGGTATCCAAGAACGACCCTCGCCTGGTGGCCTACGCCGATTGTGACGAGGCCAACTCGGCGATCGGCGTGGCCGTCGCCGTGGGCCAGCCGGACGAGAAGCTCACGGGTGTGCTGCGGCAGATCCAGAACGATTTGTTCGATGCCGGCGCGGATCTGTCGACTCCCGTGGTGGAAAACCCCGAATATCCCCCGCTGCGGGTCACCCAGCCCTACATCGATCGACTCGAAAAGTGGTGTGACACATATAACGAACCACTGCCGAAGCTGAATTCGTTTGTGCTGCCCGGTGGTTCGCCGTTGTCGGCGCTGCTGCACGTCGCCCGCACCGTGGTACGTCGAGCCGAGCGATCGGCGTGGGCGGCCATCGACGCCGCGCCCGGACAGGTCAACCCCCTGCCGGCGAAATACCTGAACCGCCTGTCGGATCTGCTGTTCATCCTGTCGCGCGTGGCCAACCCCGAGGGCGACGTGCTGTGGAAACCCGGCGGCGAGAACGCCGGCGCGTAGTCGGCCGGCAGCCCTGTGCGCCTACAGGCTGCGGCGACGGGAACGGGGCGACGGACGCGACTCCAGCCAGGACAGGAAGGCGGTCAATGCGCCCTTGTCGAAGGCGATCTCGTAGCCGGACCTGCGGTCCTGGGTCGTATCGCGCAGCTCGATGACGACGATCTCGTCGGTCATGATGTCGAACTCATCACCGCGCGGCGCGCGGCGGGACACGATCTCCACGCCCCGCCGGCTCAGCCGCCGGTCCGGCCACAGTCGCAGACTGGAGAGCCGGTAGAACGCGGCTTCACCGCCGTGGTAACGGATTACGCCGTGCCGCCAGCCGTGGCCTCCAACCGCGGGAATGTCTCGCATGATCCCGGCCGTGCCGCCCTGGCGCAGCTTCCACAGCCGATAACTCAGCCCGATGACGGCGCTCGCCAGCACGACGACGAGCACGACCATGCCGATCATGGGCGCGCTCATCGGCGGTTAGTCGATCGCGCCGACGGCGCGCAATCTCGCGCGCCCTTTGGCGGCGATACGCGGATCGTCAGACTCAGCAGCCTCTCTGGCGGCGCTCTCGTCGATCTCCGACTCGAACTCGGCGGATTCGGCGAGGATCGTCACCGATTCCTCGGTGACGGACAGGAATCCGCCGTCGACCGCGATCCGCAGATCGTCTTCGCCCTCTCGTTCGACGCGCACCATTGCGTCGTCGACCAACTGCCCCACCAGCGGGATGTGCCGCGGCATGATGCCGATCTCACCGACGGTGGTGCGGGTGAACAGAAACGTTGCTTCACCCGACCAGATCTTGCGGTCGACGGCGACTATCTCAACGTTCAATTCAGCCATGCCACGAGCCTTTCAGAGCCTGTTCGCTCACGCCTCAGGATTCCAGTTTGGCGCCAAAGCCTTCGGCCTTCTTCGCCAGGTCGTCGAGGCCACCGATCAAGAAGAACGCCTGCTCCGGGACGTGGTCGAAATCGCCCTTGGTCAGGCGGTCGAACGCCTCGATGGTCTCCTTCAGCGGAACCGTCGAGCCCGGCTGACCGGTGAACTGCTCGGCCGCCATCATGTTCTGCGACAGGAATCGCTCGATCCGTCGTGCACGCTGAACGAGCTGCTTGTCCTCTTCGGACAACTCGTCGATACCGAGGATCGCGATGATGTCCTGCAGGTCCTTGTACCGCTGCAGGATTCGGATGACTTCCTGCGCCACCCGGTAGTGCTCGTCACCGACGACGCTCGGGTCGAGGATCGTCGAGCTTGATGCCAGCGGGTCCACCGCGGGGAAGATGCCCTTGGAGAACACGTTTCGCGACAGCTCGGTGGTGGCGTCGAGGTGGGCGAACGTCGTCGCCGGCGCCGGGTCGGTGTAGTCGTCGGCGGGCACGTACACGGCCTGCATGGACGTAATTGACTTGCCTCGCGTCGAGGTGATGCGCTCCTGCAGCTCGCCCATCTCGTCGGCCAGGGTGGGCTGGTAGCCCACGGCCGACGGCATACGACCGAGCAGGGTCGACACCTCGGATCCGGCCTGGGTGAACCGGAAGATGTTGTCGATGAACAACAGCACGTCCTGGCCGGCCTCGTCACGGAACCACTCGGCCATGGTCAGCGCGGACAGGGCCACCCGCATACGGGTGCCGGGCGGCTCGTCCATCTGACCGAAGACCAGCGCGGTGTCCTTGAGCACGTCGGCTTCCTTGAGCTCGACCCACAGGTCGTTGCCCTCACGGGTGCGCTCACCGACGCCGGCGAAAACCGAAGTGCCACCGAAGTTTCGAGCAATACGGTTGATCATCTCCTGGATCAACACCGTCTTGCCCACGCCGGCACCGCCGAACAGCGCGATCTTGCCACCACGCACGTACGGGGTGAGCAGGTCGACGACCTTCAGGCCCGTCTCGAGCATCTCGGTGCGGGGCTCGAGTTCCTCGAACGGCGGCGGCTTGCGGTGAATCGACCAGTGCTCGAACTCTTCTCCGTAACCGGGCTTGTCCAAGCAGTCGCCCAGCGCGTTGAAGACGTGGCCCTTGACCTCTTGGCCGACCGGCACCGAGATCGGCTTGCCACTGTCCGTCACCTCGACACCACGCACCAGACCGTCGGTCGGCTGCAGCGAGATGGTGCGCACGAGGTTGTCGCCGAGGTGCTGTGCGACCTCGAGCGTCAGGGTCTTCTTGAGTTCCTCGAACGTGATCTCGGCGTTGAGCGCGTTGAACAATTCCGGCACGGACCCGCGCGGGAACTCGACGTCGACAACCGGGCCGGTGATTCGCACCACGCGGCCGCTGGTCTCGGATTTGGTGGTCTTTTCGTCAGTAGCAGTCATTTTCTTCTTCCTCGTGTGCTACTTAGCGTCGGCCAGCGCGTTTGCGCCGCCGACGATTTCGCTGATCTCTTGGGTGATCTGAGCCTGCCGCTCGCGGTTCGCCATCAGCGTGAGCTCTTTGATCAGGTCGTCGGCGTTGTCGGTCGCCGACTTCATCGCTCGCTGCCGCGACGCGAGCTCCGATGCCGCCGATTCGAGCAGCGCCGCGTAAACCCGGGTCGTCACATACCGCGGCAGCAGTGCCTCGAAAAGCGTTGTCGCGTCCGGCTCGAACGAGTACAGGGTGTGGAGTTCGTCGGTGTCCTCGACGTATTCCATGACCAGCGGAGCAATGCGGTGGGCAACCGCGGCCTGCGACATCATCGACTTGAACTCCGAGTAGACGATGTGCAGCTCGTCGACGCCCCGGCCGTCCTGCGACTCGTCGTCACCCGCGCCGGCCATGAAGGTCTCGACCAGGGTGGACGCGATCTCCGCGGCGTTTTCATATGACGGTTGTTCGGAGAAGCCCGTCCACGACTCCGTGATGTCCCAGTTGCGGAACTTGAAGTAGTTCAACGCCTTTCGGCCTACCGTGTAGACAACCGGCGCCTTGCCTTCCCCCCTCAGCAGGGAGAACAGTTCCTCGGAGCGACGGAAGATGCTCGAGTTGTACGCGCCGCACAAACCACGGTCTGAGGACACCACCAGGACGCCGGCCCGCTTCGGCTCGTCTCGTTCGACCAGCAATGGGTGGTCCAAGGCGGCTTCGGAGGACAGCGTGGTGAGCATCGAGGTGATCTGGAATGCGTATGGCCGCGCGGATTCCAACCGGGCCTGCGCCTTGCCGATGCGCGAGGTCGCGATCATCTCCTGGGCCTTGGTGATCTTCTTGATCGACCCGGCCGAACGAATCCGGCCGCGTAATTCGCGAAGTGTGGCTGCCATCGGTAGTTACTTCTTGTCCTTGCCGGAGGCCTTGGAATCCTTGGATTCCTTCTTGTCTTTCGGCTTGTCCTTCTTGACCGGTACGGACTCTTTCTCCAGATCCTCTTCGTTCAGGGCTTCGACGTGCTCGTCAGGCACGACCGATCCACCGCCGGTGGCTGCGAAGCCCTTCTTGAAGTTGTTGATGATCTCGGTGAGCTGGTTTTCGCCCTCTTCCGAGAGCTTTCCGCTGTCGCGGACCCCGCTCAAGAACTTCTCTTCCGAAGCCCGCATGTGGTCGAGCAGCTCGGTCTCGAAACGCCGGACGTCCTCCACGGGCACCGAGTCCAGGTGACCGCCGGTGCCCAGGAAGATCGAAACCACCTGTTCCTCAACCGGCATGGGCTGGTATTGCGGCTGCTTGAGCAGCTCGACCAGGCGTTCACCGCGCTCCAGCTGCGCCTTGGATGTCGCGTCCAGGTCCGAGGCGAAGGCCGCGAACGACTCCAGTTCGCGATATTGCGAAAGGTCCAGACGCAACGAGCCGGCGACTTCCTTCATCGCCTTGATCTGCGCCGCACCACCCACACGGGACACCGACACACCGACGTTGATGGCGGGCCGCACACCCTGGTTGAACAGGTCGGACTCCAGGAAACACTGCCCGTCGGTGATCGAGATGACGTTGGTCGGAATGTAGGCGGAGATGTCGTTGGCCTTGGTCTCGATGATCGGCAACCCGGTCAGCGAGCCACCACCGAGTTCGTCGGACAGTTTGGCGCAACGCTCCAACAGGCGCGAGTGCAGGTAGAACACGTCGCCGGGATACGCCTCGCGACCCGGCGGGCGGCGCAGCAGCAGCGAGATCGCCCGGTACGCCTCGGCCTGCTTGCTCAGGTCGTCGAAGACGATCAGCACGTGCTTGCCCTCGTACATCCAGTGCTGGGCGATCGCCGAACCCGTGTACGGCGCAAGCCATTTGAACCCCGCGGAGTCGGATGCCGGAGCCGCGACGATGGTGGTGTAGTCCATCGCGCCGCCCTCGTCCAGGGCGCGCCGGACCGACGCGATCGTGGTGCCCTTCTGTCCGATAGCCACGTAGACGCAGCGCACCTGCTTGCGCTCGTCGCCGCTCTCCCAGTTCTCCCGCTGATTGAGGATGGTGTCCACGCATACGGCGGTCTTGCCGGTCTTGCGGTCGCCGATGATCAACTGCCGCTGGCCGCGACCGATCGGGGTCATCGCGTCGATGGCCTTGATACCGGTCTGCAGCGGCTCGCTCACGCTCTGCCGATTCACCACCGACGGCGCCTGAATCTCCAGTGCGCGACGGATATCGGTCTCGATGTCGCCGCGGCCGTCGATCGGCTGGCCGAGCGGATTGACGACGCGCCCCAGGAACCCGTCGCCGACGGGAACCGACAGGACTTCGCCGGTGCGCTTGACCTGTTGACCCTCTTCGATCTTTTCGAAGTCACCCAGGATCACCGTGCCGACGCTGTGCTCGTCGAGGTTGAGTGCGACGCCGAGGACGCCGCCGGGGAACTCGAGCAGTTCCTGCGTCATGACCGAGGGCAGGCCTTCGACATGCGCAATGCCGTCCCCAGCGTCGACGACGGTACCGACCTCTTCGCGGGAGGTGTCGGACGTGAAAGAGCCTACGTACTCCTCGATGGCGCTCTGGATGTCATCAGCGGAGATTGTCAACTCGGCCATGGCTTTTCGTCTTCCTACTTGATCTTGGTTCGCGTGCGATTGGGATGAATGGTTGGTGTCAGTCGGGCAATTGAGCCTCGGCCGCGGCAAGGCGAGAAGCGAGCGTCCCGTCGATCACCTCATCGGCCACGGAGATGAGCAGGCCGCCCAGTAGTTCGGCATCGATCTGCAGCTGCACCGCCACCGCGTGGCCGTAGATGCGGCCGAGCACGTCGGTGAGACGCGACCGCTGACCATCGCTGAGTTCGGCCGCCGCACTGACCACGGCGACGATCTCGCCGCGGCGCGCCACGGCGACTTCCGTCAGGAACTGAACAGCGTCCTCGGCCGGCTGGCCTCTGAGCAGTTCAACCGTCTGGGTCAGGAGCGCAGCCACGATGGGCTGGACCTTGCCACTTGCGCTGTCAAGCACCTTGCGCAACAACGCGACTCGGCCCTCGACGGGAACCGCGTAGTCGCCCAGCAGAATGGAAAGTTGCGGCTGCGCGTCGAGGATGCGGGAGAACCGGAACAGCTGTTCTTCGACCTCGTCGACTTTGTCCTCACGTTCGGCGACTTCGAGCAACGCCTGCCGAGAGACGTGTTCGATGGCGTCGACGAGGTCGGAGTTGGCCGACCACCGCTCCGAGACCGCCGAGCGCAGCACCTCGAGCGTGGCGTCGCCGACCTTGCCGGAGACCAGCCGCTCGATCAACCGGACCCTGGGGGCGGCATCCTCGGCGGGAACGGTGAGATACCGCGTGACCACGATCTCGCGGTCCAGCATCTGAGCGACCGTCACCAGTTCAGTCGAGAGAGCCGAAAGTCCCTTGCTGTCAAGGTCTTTGGCTATGGTGTTGAACTTGTCCGACAGGTTACCCAGCGCGACGCGACTTGAAGAGCGCATCTTGGTCATCAACGGGTACTGGACGTCGGCCGCCGCGGGCGCCATCTCGTCGAGCTCGTCGAGGAACCGGTCGACGGTGGCCGACTGCTGTTCTGCGTCGGCGACGTAGTTGCGGACCAACTGACCCGCCTGACGCACCGCTTCGTGGCCGAGTTCCAAACGGAGCTGCCGGCTCAACTGGGTGCG
The DNA here is from genome assembly GCF_001665835.1 of Mycobacterium colombiense. Classification (GTDB taxonomy): domain Bacteria; phylum Actinomycetota; class Actinomycetes; order Mycobacteriales; family Mycobacteriaceae; genus Mycobacterium; species Mycobacterium colombiense_A. The sequence continues at coordinate 147,640 of NZ_LZSX01000089.1, forward strand.
CAACAGGTCGACCTGGCGGCTGCCCTGTACGTTGATGCGTTCGGACTCGACACCAGCCTGGGCCCGCAACTGCTCGACGATGCGGCCCGCGTCGGTCTGGGCCTCGGCGACGACCCGTTCGGCCTCTGTCTTGGCGGCCTCCACGGCCTTGCTGTGCGCCGTGGTCGACTCGGTCAGCCGATCACTTGCCGTCGCAGCATCTTTTAGCTGCTGGCGCACGGCGTCCTGCCGCGCGGTCATCAATCGGCGCACTGGCGGCACGACATAGCGCACCACCAGGAACACGATGGCTGCAAAGCCCACCAACTGGCCGATGAAAGTCGACATACGTGATTACCGTCCGGATGACTTGGTTGCGGATGAGGTCGCGGCGGCGGGGGCGACGTCGACGCCGAGGATTCGACTGGCCAACGTCGCCGACATGGACGCCACGTTGGCACGCAGATCCAGTTCCACGGCGTCCCTCTCGCGCTTCAATTGCTCGGATGCCATTTGCAACGTCGACATCACCTGTTGTTCGGCACGGGCGCGCGCGTCTTCGACCACCTTACGACCTTCGGCGCGGGCGTTGTCGCGCAACGACGACGCCTGAACCCGCCCTTCAGTCAGGGCTTCTTCGTAGTCGGCCTTGGCCGCGTCGAACTGCTCGGCCGCCTTCTTGTTGTCGGCAGCCGTCTTGGCGACCATGGTGTCGCGCTCGCGCAACACCTTCATCACCGGCGGCACAACGAACGTGCCGATGACGGCCAGCACGATCAGGAAGATGGCCAGCACGAAGAAGAAGGTGCCGTTGGGAACGAGGAAGTTGTTGCCTCCCTCGGCCACCACCTGGCTGGATGCCAGAACGCTCAGACTCGCGTCACCCATCACGGCGGACTAGGTGCCGACGGGCGTGGCGAAGACGAACAGCGCCATGAAGGCCAGGTTGATGAAGTAGGCCGCCTCAACCAGACCGACGGTGATGAAGAACGGCGTAAACAACCGGCCTTGCGCCTCGGGCTGCCGGGCGATGCCGGAAACCAGCGCGTTACCGGCGATACCGTCACCGATACCGGCACCGATCGCGCCGCCGCCCATGATGAGTCCACCGCCGATGAGTGCAGCGGCAGCGACTTGGGGGTCCAGAGCCATTCTTATCCTCCTTGATATCTGGTAGGGGTCTACCAGGCCTCTGTAATGGTGCGTGGGTCAAAAACAATTCATGGTCGCGTCAGTCATGGTGATCCTCGATCTCCATGGCTTGACTGAAGTACAGGATGGTCAGAATCGAGAAGATGAAGGCCTGGATCGCCCCGACGAACAGGTCGAAGGCCTTCCAGATCGCGTTGGGCGCCCACATGATGTACGGCGGGAACAGCGCGATCAGCGCGACCAGGATGCCACCGGCGAAGATGTTGCCGAAAAGTCGGAGAGACAACGAGATTGGCTTGGCGAGCTCCTCGACCAGGTTGATCGGCGCCAGGAACGCCACGTGGCCCTTGAGCACGGCCAGCGGGTGTCCGACGACGCCGCGGCGCCAGATGCCCGCCACGTGGTAGCAGACGAACACGAACAGAGCCAGCGCCAGAACGTAATTGATATCCGCCGCTGCCGACTTCAGCAGCTCGGTGGTGTGGCCCGACTTGTCGGTGTACTGCAGCGGCAGCACCGACAGCCAGTTGGAGATCAGGATGAACACGAAGATGGTGACGGCCAGCGGCAGCACGAAGGGTGCGATCCGCATGCCGACCGCGCTCTCGATCTGATCGCGCATCTGGACCGTGATGGCCTCCCAGAACAGCTGAACGCCGCTGGGCACGCCGGTCGAGGTGATCTTCGCCCGCAGGAAGAAGGCCAGTGCCAACACGATCACCGCGGCGATCCCGGTCGCCAGGATCGTGTCGGTGTTGACGGTCAAGCCGAGCCACTTGGCCTGGGTGTGCGCGCCGACCTCGATCGCGCCCTCGGCCAGGAACGTCGTCTCAGGCATCGGTGGTGTTCCTTCCTTCCGGTCCTTCCGACCCTGTGATCACGCCGCCTTCGGCACCGTCCGACGGCTCGGCCCAGTCGCCGGCGCGCAGCTTTTTCCATACCGGAAGCGCTGTGGAGGCGACCAATAGGACCTGGAATAGCGCCAATCCGAACACGACGCCCAGGCCGGCGGGCCGAAAGACGTAGGCGATGATCAGCCCGACGACGGTGATGATGGCCAGCCGTGACGCCGAATTGACCGCCATCGACCTTTTCAGCGGGTGATCCTTGGCGGTAATCGATTCAACCGAGCGACGCACCAGTACCGCATTGAGCAAACCCAGGAGAAGCCCGACGCCGAAGAAGACTCCGACCATCAGGTGGCCTGACAGTCCGGCGGCGAGCACCGCCACCGCTGTGATGGCAATGCTGATCGCGAGGAGCCGAACCGGACGGAAAGCAACAGAGGGAAACACCAACGGCGCGTCCTGCGCTGGTGTCGTCACTGCAGCACCTCAATCCCAGGTTGGTAAAACGGGAACCCCCCGACCGACTGATCGGTGGCCCGCCGAGCGTATCGCACGTCACAGTTGAATCACCCAAGGGGTATCTCCCGAGGCCGGTCTTGAACCAGCCCGATCGGATTAGCCTCCGATGGGCCGGTAGCCTGCGCGGCTTTTTGGGGTTCTACCAGCACCGTACCACACCGCGGAGCCCACTACTACTCCTCGTCGTAGTCCTCGTCCCGACGGCGTAAGAGGGGGATCGCCGTCGCGATGCCGGCCACCACGATCGCACCCAGCATCACCGCGGCGGTATCGCGGGGACGGAAAAAGATTGTGCTGGCGGCTCCGAACGCGACGATCCCGACCCACAGATAGATCAGCAACACCACCCGGCGGTGCGAGTGACCGATCTGCAGCAACCGGTGATGCAGATGCATCTTGTCCGGGCTGAACGCGCTGCGGCCCGCGCGGGTGCGGCGCACGATCGCCAGCAGCAAATCGAGCATCGGCACGAAGATGACCGCGGCCACCAGCAGGAACGGCGACAGCAGGACAAACACGTCACGGGCGCCGTAGGCGTTCTGCGAGACCGGGCCGGCGGCCGTCGTCGACGCGGCCGACAGCATCAGACCGATCAGCATCGAGCCGGAGTCGCCCATGAAGATCTTGGCGCGGTGGAAGTTGTGCGGCAGAAAGCCCAGGCATGCCCCGGCCAGCACCACCGAGATCACCGCCGGCGGATAGAACAGGACGTCACCGCCATGGTCGCGCAGCAGCCCGACCGAGAACATGCAGATGGCGAGCGCGGTGATCAGTCCCAGTCCGGCGGCCAGACCGTCGAGCCCGTCGACGAAGTTCATCGCGTTGACGACCGACACGGTCAGCGCGAGGGTCAGCAGGATCGACGAGGCCTGGTCGAGCACGATGGTGCCGACACCGCCGATCGGGATGTAGAGGACGCTCCACGCCACGCCCATGGTGACGAGCACGCTGGCCGCGGTGATCTGTCCGGCGAACTTCGTTAAAGCGTCGAGGCCCCAACGGTCGTCGATGAGGCCGATGCCCATGATGACCGCGCCGGCCACCAGGACCGCGGGCATACCGCTGGAGTAGACGAACCCACGGGTGAGCGCCGGAAGTTGGGACGCCAGAAAGACGGCCGTGATGACGCCGAGAAACATCGCCAGCCCACCCATCCGGGGGGTTGGCGTGACGTGGACGTCGCGCTCGCGCGGATACGCGACCGCACCCAGCCTGGTGGCCAGCACCCGGACCGGTCCGGTCGCGAAGTACGTGATGATCGCTGCGGTCAATCCCACCAGCGCCAGCTCACGAAGCGGAACGCCGGCGCCGCGGTCGCCCAGGGCGAACAAACCACCGGCAAGGTCGGTTACGTCGCTGGACATCACCGAGACCGTACTGGACAAACCTGGCACCTCGACACCCGCTCCAGTCAGGCCGGGGCGGTCAGGCTTTCCGGATCGACAGCGAGCACTTCCGCGATCCGCTCCGCGCTCACCGGGCCCGGCCGCAGGATCCGCGGTGTGCCACCGGTCAGGTCGACGATCGTCGAAGCGGCCCCCTGATCGGCAGGACCCGCCTCCAGATAGACGTCCACCAGATCGCCGAGCTGGCTGCGCGCCTCGTTGGCGTCCACGGCCGCCGGGCGGCCGGAGACGTTGGCGCTGGACACCGCCAGGGGCCCGACTTCACGCAACAGTTCGATGGCGACGGGATGCAGCGGCATGCGCAACATCACTGTGCCGCGGGCGTCGCCGAGATCCCACTGCAACGACGGCGCCTGGGTCACCACGAGGCTCAACGCGCCCGGCCAGAAAGCGCGGATCAGCTCGCGGGCCCCGTCCGGCATGGTGTAGACGAGTCCCTCGATGGTGTGCCAGGAGCCGACCAGCACGCCCACCGGCATGTCACGCCCCCGGCCCTTTGCCGACAGCAACGCGGAGACCGCGGCGCCGTTGAACGCGTCGGCGCCGATGCCGTACACGGTGTCGGTGGGCATGACGACCAGCCGGCCGCCCTTGAGCGCTCCTGCCGCTGCGGCGATACCGAGTGAGCGCTGACCGGGATCCGCACAGTCGAAGACCTCAGTCATTGGCGCCGTTCTCCCCCGTGCTCGCTTTCCTGCGGGCCGTCACGAAGCGCGGCCGGCCGGTCAGGTCCGCCCGGGACTGGACGTCGTCGAACGCTCCTGTGCGATCGAACAACTCCGCCGTCCGCGCGGAGGTGGTGTCGTCGTGCTCGACGCCAATCAGCCCGCCGGGGCGCAGCCAGCGACCGGCGAGTTGGACGAGGGGCGCGATCACCGCCAATCCATCCGCGCCGCCGAAGACCGCCTGACGCGGATCGTGTTGCGCGACTTCGGGATCCAGCACGGCCTCGTCGGGGACATAGGGCGGGTTGGCCACCACCATGTCGACCCGACCGTCCAGCTCGTCGAGCAGCCCCGGCTGGCACGCCAGCTCGGCGACGTCGGCGCGCAGCAGTTCGATCGCGGTGCCCTGCGCGTTGCGCCGCGCGTACTCGAGCGCGGCATCGGAGTTGTCGATGGCGATGATTCGCGCCCCAGGCATGTAGTGGGCCAGCGCCACCGCTAAAGCCCCCGAACCGGTGCACAGGTCGACGATGACTGGCCGCGGCGCAAGTTGTTGCGCGACAGCCCATGCCAGGAGGGCCTCAGTCTCGGGGCGGGGTATGAAGACCCCGGGTCCGACGTGCAGCGTCACGGGACCGAATGCCGCGGTCCCGAGCAGATGTTGCAACGGCACCCGATGCGAACGCGCAGCCACGACGTCGCGGTAGCGCCGGAAAAACTCGTCACCGGGCGAGTCCAACAGGGTCAGGCGGCCTCGGTCGGTTCCCGCCAGGTGCGCGGCCAGCTGTTCGGCGTCCCAACGCGCAGAATCGATTCCCGCTTCGGCAAGGGTGGCCGCAGCATCGTCGATCACGCGCCGCAGGACGTTCATGCCTGTTGCAGCCGGGTCTGCTTGTCAGCGGCGGCCAGGGCGTCGAACAAGGCGTCCAGGTCGCCGTCGAGGACCTGGTCGAGGTTGTGCGACTTGAAGTTGATGCGATGGTCCGCTATCCGGTTCTCCGGGAAGTTATAGGTGCGGATGCGTTCGCTGCGGTCCACGGTGCGGATTTGGCTGGCCCGGTCCGCCGACGCATCGGCCAGCGCCTGCTCCTCGGCCAGGGCCTGCAATCGGGCGGCCAGGACCTGCAGCGCGCGGGCTTTGTTCTGCAGCTGCGAGCGTTCGTTCTGGCAGGTGACGACGATGCCGGTGGGCAGGTGCGTGATGCGCACCGCGGAGTCGGTGGTGTTGACGCCCTGCCCGCCCTTCCCCGACGAGCGATAGACATCGATGCGCAGGTCCGACTCGTCGATCTGCACCTCGCCAACCTCTTCGGGTTCGGGATACACCAGCACGCCGGCCGCCGAAGTATGAACGCGACCTTGAGATTCCGTCACCGGGACGCGTTGCACCCGATGCACACCGCCCTCGAATTTCATCCGCGACCAGACCCCGTCGGCGGTGTCGCCCTTACTGGCGATGGCCAGCGTCGCGTCCTTGTAACCGCCGAGGTCCGAGGTGGTTTCGTCCAGCACGGTGACAATCCAGCCGTGCCGCTCGGCGTAGCGGATGTACATCCGCGCCAGGTCGGCGGCGAACAACGCCGATTCTTCGCCACCCTCACCGGATTTCACTTCGAGCACGATGTCGTCGGCGTCGTGGGGGTCACGCGGCGCCAGCATGTCGGTGAGCTGGGTGTCCAACTCGGCCACCTGGGTTTCCAGATCGGTCACCTCGTCGGCGAAGGACGCGTCATCGGCGGCCAGCTCGCGCGCCGTTTCGAGGTCGCCGCGGGCGGCTACCAGCTTGCGGTAGGTGCCCACGATCGGGGCCAAGCGAGCGAACCGGCGTCCGGCTTTGCGGGCCTCGTCGGGATTGCTGTGCAATTCGGGATCTGCCAGCCGGCGCTCGAGGTCGGCGTGTTCGGCGAGCAGCACATCAATGGTCTGTACTGGCTTGGTCACTGCCATACCTCCTGCCCCGCTTCGCTTGTGATTACCGCAGACGCAAACCGACGCCCGGCCTGTGCGACAGTGCGCACAGTTCGGGCGTCGGTAACCGAGCTATTTGTCGGCAGCAGCGCCGGCGTTGCGCTTGCCGTACCGCTTCTCGAAGCGGGCCACGCGGCCGCCGCTGTCGAGGATCTTCTGCTTGCCGGTGTAGAAGGGGTGGCACTGCGAGCAGACCTCGACGACGATGTGTCCGCCGTCCTTGGTGCTGCGGGTCTGGAAGGTGTTGCCGCATCCGCAGAGCACCGTGGTCTCCCCGTAGGCGGGGTGAATGTCAGCTTTCATGATGTCCTCTTCGATCGTTTGCCGCCCGCCCCCGTCCAAACTCGGACGGTCGGGCGTGAACTCCGAACCTCAGGCGGTTGTCGGATAATCGAGCCCCGATTATGCCAGGTCAACCACCATCATCCCAAACAGCGAGCTGCGCCCGCGCATTCCCGGCTAGTCGTTGTCCATCGCCCCGGGTGTCGTCTTGGACACCTGCACCAGGAACTCGTAGTTGTTCTTCGTCTTGCGCAACTGCGACATCAGCAGGTCGATGGCCTGATGCGAATCCAGGCCCGACAGCACGCGGCGCAGCTTGTGCACGATGCCGAACTCGTCCGGCGACAGCAGCAGTTCGTCCTTGCGGGTACCCGACGGGTTCACGTCGACCGCCGGGAAGACACGCCGCTCGGAGATCTTGCGGTCCAGCTTGAGCTCGGCGTTACCGGTGCCCTTGAACTCCTCGAAGATGACCGTGTCACCGGTGGACCCAGTCTCGACCATCGCAGTGGCGATGATGGTCAGCGATCCGCCTTCCTCGATGTTGCGCGCGGCGCCCAGGAACCGCTTGGGCGGGTACAGCGCGGTGGAGTCGACACCACCGGACAGGATCCGGCCCGACGCCGGCGACGCGTTGTTGTAGGCGCGCCCGAGGCGGGTGATCGAGTCCAGCAGCACGACGACGTCCTTGCCCTGCTCAACCAGGCGCTTGGCGCGCTCAATGGCAAGCTCGGCGACCGCCGTGTGGTCGGTCGGCGGCCGGTCGAAGGTCGAGGCGATGACCTCCCCTTTGACCGAGCGGGTCATATCGGTGACCTCTTCGGGCCGCTCATCGACGAGCACGACCATGAGGTGGCATTCCGGGTTGTTCCTGGTAATCGCGTTGGCGATGTCCTGCAGGATCGTGGTCTTACCGGCTTTGGGCGGCGACACGATCAGGGCGCGTTGGCCCTTGCCGATCGGCATGATCAGGTCGATGACCCGCGTGGTCAGCCGGTCGCTCGTGGTTTCCAGGCGGAGCCGCTGGTTGGGGTACAACGGCGTCAGCTTGGAAAAATCGGGGCGCTTCTTGGCGTCCTCGACCGAGCCGCCGTTGATGCTGTCCAGGCGCACCAACGGGTTGAACTTCTGCCGCTGGTTGGGCTGTTCGCCTTCCTTGGGCACGCGGACCGCGCCGGTCACGGCGTCACCACGACGAAGGCCGTTCTTGCGCACCATGTTCATCGACACGTAGACGTCGTGCGGACCGGCCAAATAACCGGAGGTGCGCACGAACGCGTAATTGTCGAGCACGTCGAGGATGCCGGCTACCGGCTGAACGACGTCGTCCTCGCGCAGCTCGGCGTCGCCACCCTCACCGGATCGCTCACCCCGGCGACGCCGGTCACGGTCGCGGAACCGGCGTCCCCGCCGGCCCTGACGGCCCTCACCGTCGTCGTCCTGCTGGTTAGAGCCGCCGCGGCCCTGCTGGCCGCCGCCCGAGTTTTGATCCTGGTCGTTGCCGCCGTCTTGGCCGCGGCCGTCATTCTGGTTCTGGTTGTCGTGTTTGGCTTTCTCGCGGCGGTCGGCCTCACCGGTGGCGGCGCCCTCACGGCTGCCTGAGCCCTCGCGGTCGGCGTCGTCGTTGCCGCGGCCCGATGAACCCGCGTCGCGGGAAGCGCCGCGTCGTTCGCGACGGGGAGCCTCGGTCGTCACACCGTTCTGGTCATCCTGTGCCGCCGGTGCTTCGGCGGTGTTGTTGTCGTTCTTGTCGTCGTCTTTGTTGTCCGGCTTGCCGCTGTCCTCAGCGGGCTTGGTGCCATTGGCGGGAGCACCGTTGGCCTGACCCCTGACTTCCTTGATCGCGGCGATCAGTTCGTTCTTACGCATACCTGACGTCCCTTTGACGCCAACTTGATTGGCCAGCGCGCGCAGCTCGGGCAGCACCATCGTGGACAGTGATCCACCCGAGACGTTGCGTTTCGCGTCTGGAGTGTCTGTGGTCACGGCATTCGAGAGTTGATTGGCGTCAGTGTTTTCGCCAGCCGTGAACAGGTCCGTATCAGTCACGGATTTCCTTTCTTTCCCCCGCTGAGCAGGTCATACGGAGGGTTCGTTGCATTCAGGCAAATTGCCGAGTGCGCCCAATCATCGACATTGCAACGGTGATCGCCTGGATCGGCGGAGTAAACGGCGAACCTCGTCCACAAGAAGAATTGGTGTGTCCTAGCGGCAAGGCAGTATGGATGCAGATGCAGATGCTGCGATTGCTGGACGCGTCCGAGGATAGCCTCCATCCTTGCCGGAAGCAAGCAAACCCTCCGGCCACGCTGTGGATCAACCGACGACGGTGACTCCGGGACTCCAGCGAACTGTTTCGCCAGCGGCCATCTTGGTGATGGCAAATCCGTTGGCCTCGCCGTATTCCGCCACTTCCGGGGGCAGCTCCGCCGCTGTGGTTAACGCGATGAGTGAGGGTCCGGCCCCGGAAAGTGTTGCTGCCACATTATGACGCCGCAGCAGGCGCAAATATTCCGCCGAGGCCGGCATGGCCGGCGCGCGCTGCGGCTGGTGCAGCACATCTTCGGTGGCCGCCATCAGCAGGTCCGGCCGTTCGGTGAGCGCCACCACCAGCAACGCGGTGCGGCTGACGTTGAAGCGCGCGTCCTCGTGGCTGACCTGCGCGGGCAGCAGCACGCGCGTCTCGGCGGTGAGCGAGCGTTCCTCGGGAATCGCGGAGTACAGGTGGATATCGGGGTGCAGCCGCAGCGGCACCGCCGCGTACTGGGGACGATCGCCGGTGCAGTCGGCCCATGAAACGACCGCGCCGCCCAATACGGCGGCCGCGGCGTTGTCGGGATGACCCTCGAACTCCGAGGACAGCTGGATCAGCTGGGTTGCGCTGAGCGGCGTCCAATCCGTTTGTGCGACAAGGCCGTTTGCAGCCGCCAGGCCGCCGACCACCGCCGCTGCCGAGGAGCCGAGGCCGCGCGAATGCGGGATGGCGTTGCGGCAGCGCACCGCCAGGCCCGGGGCGCGGACCCCGACTGCCCGCAGTCCGCACTCCAGTGCGCGCACCACCAGGTGTTCGGGACCCACCGGCAGCTGGCCCGCGCCTTCGCCCTCGACCAGCACGACCAGGCCGGAATCCGTTGTCTCGACGATGATTTCGTCGTACAGGCTCAGTGCCAGACCGATGCTGTCAAAGCCGGGGCCAAGATTGGCACTGGACGCCGATACCACGGCGCTGGCCACCAGCCCGGCGGGCAGCATCGGGGTCATCAACAGCCTTTCGCGATCGCGGAACCCACTAGGCCAGCCCCAGCTTTTCGACCACGAGGACCGGGTCCACCGGCAGCGGGGTGACGGTCGGCATGTCCCGCAGCGCGGTGTCGGGGTCCTTGAGGCCATTGCCGGTCACCGTGCACACGACCGTCGACCCGCGGGCCACCCAGCCGTCGTCGACGGCCTTGAGCAGCCCCGCGATGCTGGCCGCCGAGGCGGGTTCGACGAAGACGCCCTCGGACACGGCCACCAGGTGATAGGCGGCCAGGATCTCTTCGTCGGTCGCGGCCAGGAAGCGGCCGTTCGATTGCTGCTGCGCGTCAACGGCCGCCGTCCACGACGCGGGCGCGCCGATGCGGATCGCGGTCGCGATGGTCTCCGGGTTCTTGACCGGCGCGCCGTGCACCAGCGGGGCCGCACCGGCCGCCTGGGTGCCCAGCATGCGCGGCAACTTCTCGATCAGGCCTTCGTGGTGATATTCGGTGTATCCCTTCCAATAGGCGGTGATGTTTCCCGCGTTGCCGACCGGCAGGGCATGCACGTCAGGCGCGGTCCCCAGCGCGTCGACGATCTCGAACGCCGCCGTCTTCTGGCCCTCGATGCGCACCGGGTTGACCGAGTTGACCAGCGCGATGGTCGGAAAGTCGGCGGCCATCTTGCGAGCCAGCTCCAGGCAGTCGTCGAAGTTGCCGTCGATCTGGATGATCTTGGCGCCGTGCATGACCGCCTGCGCCAGCTTGCCCATCGCGATCTTGCCCTGCGGTATCAGCACCGCACAGGTAATGCCGGCGCGCGCCGCGTAGGCCGCCGCCGACGCCGACGTGTTTCCGGTCGACGCGCACAACACCGCCTGCTGGCCACGCGCCAGCGCATCGGTGACGGCCATCGTCATGCCCCGGTCTTTGAAGGAGCCGGTGGGATTGAGGCCTTCGACCTTGAGATGAACGCTGCAGCCGGTCTTTTCCGAGATCCGGCCCGCCGCGATCAGCGGGGTGCCGCCCTCGAGCAGGGTGACCGGGGTCCAGTTGTCCCCCACCGGCAACCGGTCCCGATACGCCTCGATGAGACCGGGCCACGGCTTGTGGACGGCGGTGCGCGGGGCGGTCATAGCGTGGTCCCTTCCAGTCGCAGCACGCTGGTGACGCTCTGCACGACATCCAAATCGGCCAGCGCATCCACGGTTTCGGACAGCGCGGCATCCGTGGCGCTGTGGGTGACCACGACGATGCGAGCCCCGACCCGCCGCCCGCCTTCGTCCACGACGCCCTCCTGACGGACCTCGGCGATGCTGACCTCGCGCTTGGCGAATTCAGCCGCCACCGAGGACAGCACGCCGGGCTTGTCGGCGACGTTCATGCTGACGTAGTACCGGGTCGAGATGAAACCCATTGGGGCAATGGGAAGTTGGGCGTACTTGGATTCCTTCGGCCCGCGGCTGCCCAGCACCCGGTTGCGCGCGGCCATCACCATGTCACCGGCCACCGCGGACGCGGTCGGCGCGCCGCCGGCGCCCTGACCGTAGAACATCAGCCGGCCGGAGGCCTTGGCCTCGACCACCACCGCGTTGAACGCGCCGTTGACCGTGGCCAGCGGGTGTGACAACGGCACGAGTGCGGGATAGACGCGCGCCGAAACCCGCTCCTGGCCATCGGTTGTGATGCGCTCGCAGATGGACAGCAGCTTGATGGTGCAACCCAGAGCCCGGGCCGATTCGAAGTCCGCGGGCGTGACTTTGGTGATGCCCTCGCGGTAGACGTCGTCTGCGGTCACCCGGGTGTGAAAGGCGATGGACGCCAGGATCGCCGCCTTGGCTGCCGCGTCGTAGCCCTCGACGTCGGCGGTGGGGTCGGCCTCGGCGTAACCAAGCGCGCCGGCTTCGGCCAGCGCGGTGTCGTAGTCGGCGCCGGTGCTGTCCATCGCGGACAAGATGTAGTTGGTGGTGCCGTTGACGATCCCGGCGACCCGCAACACCGTGTCGCCGGCCAGCGACTGCGTCAGCGGACGGATCACCGGAATGGCGCCCGCGACGGCCGCCTCGAAATACAGGTCGACATGCGCACTTTCGGCGGCCTGCGCCAACTCGCCGGTGGAGGTGGCCAGCAGCGCCTTGTTCGCCGTGACGACCGACTTACCGTGCTCGAGGGCGCACAGGATCGCCTTGCGGGACGGCTCCACCGGCCCCATCAGTTCGACGACGATGTCGACGTCGTCGCGCGCGGCGAGCGCTTCGATGTCGTCGGTGAGCAGCTCGACGGGGACGCCGCGGTCCGCCGCGACGCGGCGCACTCCGACGCCGCGCAACACCACGGGCGCGCCGACACGAGCGGCGAGGTCATCGGCGCTGTCCTCGATGATTCGGACAACTTCGCTGCCGACGTTGCCCAATCCGAGTACCGCTACACCAACCGGCTTTTCGTCACGGGGCACAGTTCACCTCACTTCCAGACTCAAGAGATCGTCGACCGTCTCACGACGCAGGACCAGACGCGCGCGCCCGTCGCGCACCGCGACGACGGCGGGACGGCAGATCATGTTGTAACGACTCGACAATGAATAACAGTAGGCACCGGTGGCGGCGACCCCGATCAGGTCGCCCGGTCGCAGATCCCCCGGCACCCAGGTGTCGCGCACCACGATATCGCCACTCTCGCAATGCTTTCCGACGACACGGGCCAGCTCCGCCGGCGCATCGCTGAGCCGCGAGACCAGCCGGGCGTCGTACTGCGCGTCGTAGAGCGCGGTGCGGATGTTGTCGCTCATGCCGCCGTCGACGCTGACGTAGCGCCGGTGCGCGGTGGCGCTCACGTCGACATCCTTCACGGTGCCCACCTCGTAGAGCGTGATGGTGCCGGGCCCGGCGATGGCCCGTCCCGGCTCGACCACCAGTCGCGGGGTCGGCAGCCCCACAGCCGCCGACTCGTTGCGCACGATCTCGCTCAGCTTGGCGGCCAGCTCGCCCATCGGCGGCGGATCGTCGGCGGCGAGATAGGAGATGCCCAGTCCGCCACCGAGATCCACGGTGGAGATCTGCGCGGTCTTCTCGACACCGAATTGTTCGACGGCCTGGTGAAGCAGACCGATGACCCGGCGCGCGGCGACTTCGAAGCCGGCGACGTCGAAGATCTGCGAACCGATGTGACTGTGCAGGCCCACCAGTCGCAGGTGCCGGGTGTCGAATACCTTGCCGACCGCGTCCAGCGCCGCGCCGCTGGCCAACGACAACCCGAACTTCTGGTCCTCGTGCGCGGTGGAGATGAACTCGTGGGTGTGCGCCTCGACACCGACGGTGAGGCGGACGAAGACATCCTGGACGATGCCCGCCTCGCCCGCGATGGCGTCCAGGCGGTCGATCTCAACCAACGAGTCCAACACGACATGGCCGACACCGGCTTTGACCGCGGCCGTCAGCTCGGCGACGGATTTGTTGTTGCCGTGGAAGGTAATCCGCTCGGGCGGGAAGTTGGCGTGCAGCGCCACCGCCAGCTCGCCGCCGGTGCACACGTCGAGGGACAGCCCTTCTTCGTCGATCCAGCGCGCAATCTCGCTGCACAGGAACGCCTTCGCGGCATAGTGCACGTTCTTGCCGCCGCCGAAGGCCGACGCGATCTCGCGGCAGCGGGACCGGAAGTCGTCCTCGTCGATGACGAACAGCGGGGTCCCATACTCCTGGGCGAGGTCGGTCACCGCGATGCCCGCGATGCTGGCGACGCCGGCTTCGTCGCGAGCGACGTTGCGCGGCCACACATTCGGCGCCAGCAGCAGCAACTCCTCGGGGGATTGCGGGCGCAGCGGGCTTTCGGCGTGGCGGGTCTCTTCGGCGTGCCGAGGACCGGCGGGGTGAACGTTCACATTCGCTCCGGAGCGGTGACGCCCAGTATCGCCAGGCCGTTGGCGATCACCTGGCGGGTGGCCTGGCACAGCGCCAGGCGCGCGGTGTGCAGATCGGTCGGTTGCTCGTCGCCCTGCGGCAACACCCGGCACGCGTCGTAGAACCGGTGGTAGTCACCGGCGAGGTCTTCCAGGTACCGGCATACCCGGTGGGGTTCGCGCAGCGTCGCCGCCGTGTTGAGCACCCGCGGGAATTCGCCGAGGGTCCGCAGCAGCGTCCCCTCCTTGTCGTGGCTGAGCAGTTCGAGGTGCCCGGTGTCGGGGATCAGGGCGAGCTCGGCGGCGTTGCGGGCCAGCGCCGAGAGCCGGGCATGCGCGTATTGCACGTAATAGACCGGGTTTTCGTTCGACGCCGAGGACCACAGCGCGAGGTCGATGTCGATGGGGGTGTCCACCGACGAACGGATCAGGCTGTAACGCGCGGCGTCGACGCCGATCGCCTCGACGAGGTCGTCCAGCGTGATCACCGTTCCGGCCCGCTTGCTCATCCGGACCGGCTGACCGTCGCGGACCAGGTTGACCATCTGTCCGATGAGCACCTCGACGGTGGCCGGGTCGTCGCCGAACGCCGCCGCCACGGCCTGGAGCCGGGCGATGTAGCCGTGGTGGTCGGCCCCCAGCATGTAGATGGCCAGGTCGAAGCCGCGCTGCCGCTTGTCCAGGTAGTAGGCGATGTCACCGGCGATGTAGGCCGGCTTGCCGTCGCTCTTGATGACGACGCGGTCCTTGTCGTCACCAAAGGCGCTGGTGCGCAACCACGTTGCGCCGTCCTTCTCGTAGATGTTGCCCGTCTCGCGCAGCCTGCCGATGGCTTCCTCGACCAGGCCCTTGTTGTGCATCGAGTCTTCGTGGGTGTAGACGTCGAAGTCGGTGCCGAACTCGTGCAACGACTCCTTGATGTGGGTGAACATCAGGTCGACACCGATTTCGCGGAAGGTCTCGCGCATCTCGGCGTCGGGCAGGGTCAGCGCGTCGGGCGCCTTCTGCAACACCTGCGCGGCGATGTCGTTGATGTAGGCGCCGGCGTACCCGTCTTCCGGGGTGGGCTCGCCTTTGGCCGCGGCGACCAGTGAGCTGGCGAACCGATCGATCTGGGCGCCGTGATCGTTGAAATAGTATTCGCGCACCACTTCGGCGCCCTGGGTGGACAGCAGCCGGCCCAACGCATCGCCGACGGCGGCCCAGCGAGTCCCGCCGATGTGGATCGGTCCGGTCGGGTTGGCCGACACGAACTCCAGGTTGATGTGGCGGCCGGCCAGCGCGTCGGAGTGACCGAAGCGGTCGCCGGCCTCGATGACGTTGTTGACGACGACGGCTTGCGCCGACGCCTCGAGGCGCAGGTTGATGAAGCCGGGACCGGCCACCTCCGCCGACGCGATACCGTCGGCCTGGGCGAGCGCCTCGGCGAGCCATCCGGCCAGCTCGCGGGGGTTGGCGCCGACCTTTTTGCCCAGCTGTAGCGCCAGGTTGCTGGCGTAATCGCCGTGCTCGGGATTGCGGGGACGCTCCACGGTGACCGTCTGCGGCAACGCGGCAGCATCCAGCCCGCGCTCGGCCAGCACCGCGGCGGCGGTGGTTTTGAGCAGCTCAGCCAGGTCAGCGGGGGTCACGAGCGTCCATCCTATTGGCTGGGGCGCCCGCGCCTCGAATCCATTGCGGTGGCGGGGTGGCCACCGCGATGCGTTAGTCTGTCCGTGCTTGTTCGAAAGCCCCATGGCGCAACAGGTATGTCGGTGCGCCCCCGTAGCTCAGGGGATAGAGCGTCTGCCTCCGGAGCAGAAGGCCGCAGGTTCGAATCCTGCCGGGGGCACCAGAGCTTTACGCAGTTGAGACGCTGTTTTCAGGTCACAGTCCGAACTTCATACGCCCCCGGCGTGCCCGCAAAGAATTCTCCGGCCGGCGCCGGCAAACGCGGTGATGAATTCACGGCCCGCGACAGCCACCGAAAGGAACGGCGTGACGGCCGCCCACGGATCCGGCCGCGTCATCGTTGCACCGCTGGTCACTCCCGGCATGACCAGCTGCCTCGTCAATCCTTAGATGGAAACAGCCACCTTGGCACCCTTGGGAATCGGTTGCGGAGTGCAACGACGGCGTTTTGAGGTCGACGGGCAGCCGCAGCCGTGGATGGGCCGTGCGACGACAGCCGCCCCGAAAGAGTGTTTGGAGTACTCGGTGGGAGTTACGGCCTCTGCTGGCGTCCGCAATTCAGTCAGTATTACTCGCGTCAGGGTTTCTCAATACCCATGGCCCTTTCTTCTGGCGGAGCCCCGTACCCAATTCCATGATGCAAGTCAACGAAGTTCACCAAAACTCATATGAACTTCATGTCGAGGCGAGACACTTCGCCGAAGTAAAGGCCAAACTTCGCCGGATTAACGGCGGTTACCGAAGGAGGTGTCACCCATGCAGATCGCTGTAGCAGGTGCCGCCTTGGGCCGTTACCCACGAATCTAAAAAGCTTTAGTGACGTCAGCAGGCCACCAACGTCGTCTACGCGGCACGCCACTACCTGTGCCCGGAGTGAGGAAGGTGTTTTCAGATGATTGGAAAGTTGTTCGTTGCGGCGGTGATTGCTGTTTCGCCGCTGACAGTAGGCTCCGCCCCGGCCCAGGCGGACACCGTGTGCGGATACGCGCCGGGGAAAGTCGTTGCGGTTGGCACCACCAGTTGCCAGTTCGCGATGAACGTGGCGAACAAGATGACAAGCGGGGCAGGCACCTCGTTCACGGCGTACTCACCAGAGACAGGCCAGAGCTACCTGATGTCTTGTTCCATCGTCCGTCACGGATCGGTGACGTGCACCGGCGGGAACGGCGCTGAAGTGGACATCTACTGATGAACAAAGCAGTGGTGATGCCCGCCGTGTTGGCGGTGGGCATCGTCTGCGCCCCACTGGCGCAGGCCGAAAGCGGTGATCGAGCCGACGCCGAACAGGCAGTAACGGCCATCTATAACCAAGTGCAGGCTCGCTGCACACCGCGTACTCCGCCAGCCTTCCAGTCGATCAGTTGGAACGACTTCTACCCGGCCGTCGGTGGGACCGGCCGCATCCATGACGCCAACGCGGGTCTGGGCGGCCCGTTCAAGGTGTCCTACCGGAACCCCAGAGTCGGCCCTGCCACGGATGGACCGGCAGGCCGAGCCTACGGCCAGTGGGGTGTCGACCTCGAGTTCTGTTGATCGACTAGGGAGTTAGGCCAATGACGAATGGGATAAGCGCATCATCGCCCCAGCTACCCGCAGGCTGGGCACGGTGGGACGCTCGTTAGGTAGCGGCAAACCCTAAGTTGCGCGACCAGGGGTTACCCATGAAGATTGCCTTTGCGGCGGCAGCAGCCGCCATGTGTTTCACGCCGATCATCTTGGTGCCGGTAGCACACGCTGATCCAACGGTGCCGTGTGCTCCCTCGGACCTGTCTTGCGGGATGGCGTATAACCAGTATTTTGATGCAAATTGCAGGTCGCTGATGACGCCAGGCGGGCAGACTGCCGCGTACGTTAAGTGCGTTGACGCATTTCCCGGGAATCCCGGATGGATGTGCCGGGGCTACCCCGCCATGATCGGATGCGCTGGTCCCAGCACCTCAGCGCGAACGACCACCGAGGTACAGGCTCCGGCTACGACCCCGGCTCAGGCTTCTCCGCATAAAGCGGCGTCGGTGCGACCGCCCAAGGGACTCGGGGCATCGTCTGATGCCATCGCGGCGGCCAAGGCGGCACCGCCGACGCACATTGACCCAGCCAACCCGCCGAAACCCCCGACGCGGGTGGACTTCAATCAGCGGGTGCAGAGCGTGATCAAGACTCACAACGCCAACGTTGACGTTGTCAACGGGCTGACCCACCCGCGCCATTGGGACTACATCGACTACGACGCCTCCCGCCATCCGATCCTCTACAACCCTCTTAATCAGGCGATGACTTTCCGATACTTCTACAGTGGTGGCTACCAGGAGGTTTACGTCGCCGCCGGTAGCAATGTGGTACTTGACCTCGCGGTGGACGGGGTGTTCCCGTTCACCGCGGTCGGCGACGACTACCTGACATCGGGCAGCTTCGACGGCGGGTCGCCCCCGACGGCATACCAAGATGTCGCCGCGGACGTCCCGGCGTATAACCAGACCGTCCAAGTCGGCAAGGTGCAACCGGTGGGCCACGACGATAGCCAAGCTGCCGGCAGTCAAGACACTTTCATGCTCGATGACTCCACGCTGGCGTGGGGTCAGGCCAACAACCCCAGCGACGGCGGTCAGATCACCGTGACTAAGACGCAAACCCTGCCAGGCGTGGGCCCCACCGACGACGGCCAATCCCTCATCGACTTGGCGGCGCCGTCGCATCCGCAGAGCAACACGACACCGTGGTCCACATACGGTTTGGCGTTGGTCTTGGCGATAGCCGCGGGCTTGGTGACCTGGGTGGTCATACGTCGGAAACGGAACGCGGCTCTCTGACTGACCTTGAAGGCAGGAGTTCGGAGCATGAACAACTCAGTGCCGATAGCCGGCCTGTTCCTGGCGGCGGGTACCGCCTACGCCCCGCTGGCGCAGGGGACTCCGGGGATCAGGCCTCCGCTGGGCAGGCGGTGGCCGCGATATACAACCAAGTGCAAGCTCGCTGTACCCCCCGCCCCCAGCCTTCCAGAGCATCCAGCGGTCCACCTTCTACCCTGCCAGTTGGGGTGAGGGTCGCATTCTCGATGGCCACCAGGGTCTGGATGGTCCGTTCAAGGTGTACTGGACTAACCCCCGGGTCGGCCCCGCTCAAGACGGTGCCGCAGGCCGCGCCTACGGGCAATGGAACGTGGACCTAGAGTTCTGCTGAGAACACTAATCGGTGTACTGCCCCCTGGTCGTCACCGACTTGAGGGCGGCCAGCTTCCCGCGCCGCTGCGTCCGGTTCCCAAGCGTGTTGAGAATGGCGACCAATTGGCGGGAGCCGCCGATTTACCGTCTTGCCTAGAGGGTCGCCGCCGTTCTCGCCGAGGATGACGGCACAGGATGGCGGGTGCGCTCGGCATTCCAGCGGTGACCAGCTGCCTGAGTGATCACTAGGCGGAACTACCTGGGGGATTATCACTGGCGCCCCGCCGAGCGGTGGGATCAGCAGTACGCTCAGGCCATGGCGGACACGTCGTACGCCAAGTGCGGCGATCTCAGCCTGGCGTATCAGGTGTTCGGCGACGGGCCTGTAGAGCTCGTCGTCGTCGGGCCGTTCGTCAGCCACCTCGAGCTGGCCTGGACCCTCCCCCAGTTCAAGGCGTTCATGGAGCAGCTCGCCACGTTCTGTCGCGTCCTTTTGTTCGACAAGGCCGGGGTCGGGCTGTCGGACCCGGTGCCAAAAGTTCGCACCCTGGATGATCGGGTGGCCGAGATCGAGGCCGTCATGGACGCCGTCGGCTTCGAACGGGCCGTCGTCTCCGGTCTGAGTGACGGTGGACCGGCGTCCATGATGTTCGCGGCAGCACGGCCGGAGCGAGTGCGGGCGCTGATCCTATGCGCCACATACTCGTTCCACCCCTGTGGATGGGACGACATGAATCGTGACCCGGGAGAGCTGCGGGCGCGCTTCCTTTCCGAGCTAGGTGAGGACTACACGCCGTCCGTTGAACAGCTCGCTCGCTGGCTGGAAGGCGGCCGCGCCGTGCGCTCCGGGTGGGGCAGCGGTGCGGCAGCCAGCATCAGCGCGCCGTCGGTCCGGTCGATACGCCAGCTCGCAATGTTGGAGCGCATGAGCGCGAGCCCGGGGATGGCGCGGGCGTCATTCGAAGCGGCCTTTCTGACCGACCTGCGCCCGATCCTGCCAACGATCACCACGCCGACCCTGGTCATCCATGCCCGTGAGGACCCCGCGGTTCCGGTGCAGGGCGGCCGGTATCTCGCCGACCACATCCCCGGCGCGCGGTACCTCGAGGTCGAGGGTGTGGACCACGCTCCCTTCTTGACCGAGCCCGACAAGATCTTGACCGGCATCGAGGAGTTCCTCACCGGCGGCCATGCCGCGCCTGCACAGTCACACCGCGCCCTGCGCACCGTGTTGTTCACCGACATGGTCGCCTCGACCCAGCACGCCGCGGCGGCGGGCGATGAGCGGTGGCGGGCGGTGCTGTACCGCTTTGGTGAGATCACCGCCGACCTCACGCAGCGGTTCGGCGGCACGGTGGTCAAGAGCACCGGTGACGGCCACCTCACCACGTTCGACGGCCCGACGCAGGCCATCCGGTGCGCCGAGGCGTTGCGCGCTGACACCGAGATCCTGGGCATCCAGATTCGCGTCGGCATCCACACCGGCGAATGCGAACTACTGGACAACGACATCGGGGGAATCGCGGTACACATCGCGGCGCGCATCCTCGGACACGCAGGGGCGGGCGACATCCTCGTGTCCCGGACCGTGCGTGACCTGGTCGTCGGGTCGGGCACTGGCTTCGAAGACCGTGGCAGCGTCGAGCTGCGTGGCGTGCCCGGCAGTTGGCAATTGCTGGCGGTCGATCGCCACGGCCCGCGGGCGGGATCGCCTGAGGCGGAACTTGTTTCAATTCCCACCCCCGGCCGCCGGACCGCGATGCGACGCTCGGACCGCGCCGTGGAGTTGATTGCCACGCGCGCACCGTGGGTTCTCCGAGGGATGGCGCACCTCGCCCCTGCCACCGACCGCCGCTGAACAACGACGTCGGTGAGCTGCACACCTAGCGGAATCACCTGCCGCGCGGGCGGCGGCCCGATCGGCTGCTGATCACCAGCGCAGTGGTCCGCTCGACCGTCCTGAAGAGCAACGTGAAATCGCACCCCACGCGTCACAAACCACATTAAGCTCCTGCTGGTGGGCGTGAAGGTGTTCGCCAAGGGCGGCGGGCGATGGCTGGCGATCGCGGCGTCGCTCGTCGTCTCCGCGGCCATGATCCACGCGCAGGGCACCAAGACACGGTGCTGCATCGAGACGCCCGCGCCGACTCCCGCCACCAGCGCCGCCGCCGCGCCGCCGCCCGCCAGCGCGCCGCGCACCGCCAGTCCCGCCGAGGTGGAATCGCTGACGGCGTTGGCACCGCCCGCCCCGTCCGCCGGCCAGCAATTCCAGCTCGCGTTGCCACACAGTGTGGGATCCGAGGAACGGTTGCAGGTCAAGACCATCTGGGCGGCCCGCGTCATCTCGGTGCTCTTCCCCCAGATCAAGACCATCTACGGATACCGCGAGGATCCGTTGCCGTGGCATCCCAACGGGCTGGCGATCGACGTGATGATCCCGAACTACCACTCCCCCGAAGGCATCGAGCTCGGCAACCAGATCGCCGGCTATGCCTTGGCGAACGCGAAGCGATGGGGCATCAACCACGTCATCTGGCGGCAGAAAATCTACCCGGGTATCGGCGGGGGCGACTGGATGGCGGACCTGGGCTCGGAGACCGCCGACCATTACGACCATGTGCACATCGCGACCGGCGGAGGTGGCTACCCGACCGGGCACGAAACCTATTACATCGCCTCGATGACCACCGCGCCGCCGGACTGATCCGCAGAGTCTTTACCCAGCAAGAGGTGGGCATCGGCCGGAGACGCATCGCGGGCGGGACCCGGCGGGTCGACGCGTCCGCTCAGCCCACGACACCGCGGGCCGGTGTGGTTGCCACGGAACGAAGCTTCGATTGCTGACGCAGGACATAGTTGCCCAATGCTGGTTTGCCAGCTTTTGCTGTTCGCCGCGCAGCCCCGCACCGCACGCCGCATACTGAGGCCGTTATCACTATCACTGGGAGAAGGAGACGAGCGTGAAGGCTGTTTGCGGGCTGCGAATGTTATGTATTCCGGCTGTTGTTGCTGCCGCGTTAACGGTAGGTAGCGGGGTCGCCGTTGCCGACGATGACGGATACCTGGGCCAATTGAAGAAGATCGGGGTCGTGTGGCAGCCCGGCAGCGAAGGCACGCTGATCTCGCTGGGGCACGCCATCTGCTCGGATCGCGCCGCGGGCAAGACCCCGGACGAGCTGGCGACCGATGTTCATTCCGGGTTGACCAGTTCCTTCAACTACGGTGACGCCACGGCCATTGTGAGCGCGGCGGAATCGAACTACTGCCCCTGAGCAATCCTGAGGCGCCGTCGTGACGGCGTCTCCGTCATGCCGGCCCGGCGGCGAACGCCGCCACCGGCATTTCGACGCTCCCCTTGCAGGGACCGTTGTTGATGTCGGTGTGCCAGGTCCCGCGTAGCGAACCATCGGGCTGCGGTGTGTAGTAAGCCCACGACCTCGCGGGTGCCCACACCTTCGAAATGCCTTCGCCCATATAGCAATCCCATTGGAAGTCGAAACGCTCAACCCACTTGGCGCCGTCCCAGGTGTAGTGCGAGGGCTGGGGCAGCGTCGGGTTCTTCGGCTCGGGGCCGTTGGTGGCGGTGGCCACGCACCTGCCCGACGAGCATGCGGTGGTGAAGACGTAATCCGCGCTGAAGGTCGGTTCGGCTTGCGTGGCGGCGACACTGGTACCGGTTTTGCTGACCGCATACCTCACCAGTGAGTATTTGCCGTTCCATGACGGTGCCAGCGCATGCGCACCTGTGCCGGGCGCGACGATCGACGCGGCGACGGCAGCGAGCACCGCAACTACCCGATACCTCGGCCGCATTGCGTCAATGGTGGCCGTTCGATGACGCGGCGTGATCTCGGCGCGGACACGATCGCGGTGTCGTGGCGAGTTTTCATCCCACTCGCAGTAGGAACAACGCGTAGGCGGCGATCGACTGCGCGTCGGCGATCACTCCCCCGCGAATCATCCGCTCGATCTCCGCACGCGCAAACCACGCACTGCGCATGTCCTGTTCCTCGTGCTCGCGGTCGGCTTCTCCCTCGGCGATACCGGTGGCCAAAAACACCCAGCCCCGCTGACTGGTCATTCCCGGCGCGACGTCGAGCTGGCCGAGGGCCTCGAATGACGTTGCGCTCAATCCGGTTTCCTCACGTAACTCGCGCTCGGCCAGCTCGACCGGTTCGGCGTCGACCAGGTCGGGAGCGGTACCCTGCGGAAACTCCCAGCGTCGCTGGCCGAGGGGATAACGAAACTGTTCGACCAACCGGAAGCGGTGCCCGTCATACGGCATCACGAGCGCATAGGCCGGCTTGTCGACGACGCTGTAGATGCCCTTGCTGCCGTCTGGGCGACGGATGTCATCCTCTCGCAGCACTATCCACGGGTTCCGGTAGATCTCACGGGTCGCGAGGCGTTCGATGAAAGTCACGACGCCAGTATTGCCCTGAATACCGCAACACATACCGTGGCGATGGCGAGGAGTAGCGTCCGAAGCTATGCCGTCTCCAGAAGCCATCACCGAGACCGTCAATCGCTACCTCGCGCTGGTCGCAACCGGCACCGCCGACGACATCGTGACTCTCTACGCCGCCGACGCCACGATCGAGGATCCGATCGGATCCGACATCCGCCGCGGCCACGACGCCATCCGCGCGTTCTATGCGGGCTTCCAAGACGCCAAGAAGGACACCGAACTCGCCGAAATACGGATCGGCGGCGGCGAAGCCGCCTTCTTCTGGCATCTGACGCTGGACGCCGGTGACAGCCGCACCCGAATCTCGCCGATCTCGACGATGTCGTTCGACGGGGACGCCAAGATCACGTCGATGCGCGCGTTCTGGTCGCCCGCCGACGTTCAGATCTTGTAGATCCACCAAATCTCTTGGCTGACGGGTTAACTCGGGATTCATCCGAGGATGCCGACCTAGGCAGATTGCGGAAATAAAAGACTTACAACGGTTTTCGCTCCCAGGACGGTTTGGTGTGACGGAGCTCCACAAGTCATGACTGAAATCAGCCGACCCACTCGTCGTAGTAGCCACGGATATCGGCGGGATCTTTGTGCCTGACCATGTGGGAAAGCAGATGATAAGGGGCGGTGAAGCCAGTGGCGTCGTTGAGCTGAATCTTGAAGTTGGCGGTGATCGAGTCGCCTTCGTCTGAAAAATCGCGGTAGGCCCATCGGGATGGGTAGCCGCGCCGCAGCATCTCGCCGAGGTAGTAGGAGGCGCCGTCAACGAACTCGGCATTCGCGAGATCGTGTGGAAGGCTTCGACCGTTGGCGTCACGTCTAGCACGAGGGCAGTCAGCCGGTCGATGCTGTCGGGGCTGTAATCCCAAATTCCACCATTGCTGGCTCGCCCTCGACGGTGCTGGATGCCTGGCTGGCCCGCCAGGAGCAACATTTCTCGGCCTGGGCACCTGAAAACTCACGACATGTCGCGCTGGCATCAATCGGCACGGTGCCCGATAGTCATAGCAACAGCTGAGCGCCAACGTCAGAGGTGGGGATACATGAGCACGCGCCGCCACATCATCGTCAGCGGTGACGACGCGCTCGCGACCACGATCGCCGAGGAACTGAACCGTGCGGGCGCCGCGATCGTCAAGTTGCACAGCGAGGAGCTCGCCGGCGCCGATCTTGCCCGCGCACACGCCATCGTGTGCGCCGGGGACGATGACGCGAAGAATCTCGAAATCGCCTTGCTGGCAAGGAAAACAAACCCTCATGTGCGCGTCGTCGCCCGCCTGGGCAACGACGTCCTGCGGGGAGCCGTGGCCGCCGACAACGGTCCCGGCGCCATCCTGGACGTCGCCGACCTCGCGGCGCCGTCGGTGGTCGAGGCCTGTCTGTCGAGCCATACGCATCCGGTCGAGGCGGCCGGCATCAAATTTCTGGTGTCGGGTGCCGAGGCGCCCCGCGACGCGACCCTTCGCGAGATCTATGGCGACCTGGCACCGGTAGCCGTGATTCACGGCGAGAACTCCGCCACGCCCGACGAAGTGGTCCCATGCCCGGGACGGGATCATCGGGTGCGCGCCGGCGACTGGACCGCCATGATCGGCAGCGCCGATGAGCTGGCCGCGCGCGGCATCAAGACGCCCCGCCCGAGCGCGACACGCTCGCGCCAATCGTGGATGCGGCGCGTGTCGGACGCCGCCCGGGCGATGCGCGACGACGTCAACCCGATGCTTTTCCCCGCGATGCTGCTCGCGCTCAGCCTGCTTCTCGCCTCGACGGTCGTCGTGCACTTCTCCTATATGAAGCCGCGATTGTCCTGGCTGGACGCCATGTATTTCACCGCGGAAACCATCACCACTGTGGGCTACGGCGAATTCACGTTCCTCCACCAATCCGCGTGGCTGCGAATCTTCGCCGTCGCCCTGATGTTCACCGGCGTGACCACCACCGCGCTGCTCGTCGCGTTCCTGGCCGACCTGCTGCTGTCGCGCCGCTTCGTCCAATCGGCCGGCGTCCGGCGGGCCCGCCATCTGCGCAACCACATCATCGTCGTCGGGCTCGGCTCGTTTGGCAGCCGCGTTGTCGGCGATCTGACCGCCGCCGGTTACGACGTCGCGGTGATCGAGCGCGACGAGAACAACCGATTCCTTTCGGCCGCAGACGAACTCGACGTGCCGGTGATCTTCGGGGACGCGACCCTGCGGCAGACGCTGGAGTCGGCCCGCGTCGACCGCGCCCGCGCCGTCGCGGTACTGACTCAAGACGACATGGTCAACATCGAGACCGGAATCGTGCTGCGCGAGATGCTCGGTCCCCGGGTGATGCCCGAAGTCAACCGGCCCGACGTGCCGATCGTGCTGCGCATCTATGACCGCACCCTGGGCGATGCGGTGGCCAAGCGGTTCGGTTTCGAGAACGTCCGCTCGACCGTCGACCTGGCCGCGCCCTGGTTCATCGGCGCCGCAATGGGCCTGCAGGTGCTGGGGACGTTTTCGGTCGGGCCGCGTTCGTTCATGGTCGGCGCCATGCACGTGGCGGCCGGTAGCGAGCTCGACGGGCTGCGGATGTTCGAGATGTCCACCCAGACCCGGGTCATCGCGATCACCCGTCGCGATACGCCCGTAGAGCTGCATCCTCGCCGGGATGCGTGGCTTCGCGCCGGCGACACCGTCTACCTGGTGGGGCCGTACCGCGAGCTGCTGGAGACGCTGCGCAAGGGGCAGCCGCCGCAGGAGCCGGCCGTCAACGAAGAACGCCCCGCGGACAAAGCGGCCACCTAAAAACTCAGCGCCACACGGGTCAGGAAGCCGACCAGCCCACCGACCCCGGGCCGCCGGATCCATCGGCGCGGCCGACACGCCGGGCGCACCAACCGGCCAGCTCGTGGCGGGCGGCGACCGTCACCGGGTGCTCTTCACCGAGCACGCGCGCCTCTTCGTCGACCAGTGCCGCCCACGCGGCGACCTCGTCGGTGACGCCGGCCCGGTCCGGGGCCCAGAGCGTGAACATGTGCCGGGCCATCAGCAGGTGAACGTGGTCGGCTCCCAGCTTTTCGCGCAGGTCGCGGACCAACGGTTCGAGTTCGGCGACGGCCGCCGGGACGTCGCCCGCCCGGCCCCGCCAGATCGCGAGCATCAATCTCGTTCCCAGGGTGTCGGCGTGTTCGTCACCGAGCACGCGACGGCGCGCGGCGAGCACCTGTTCACCCTCGGCTATTGCGCCCACGACATCGCCTATCTCCCAACGCTTCTCGGCGATCTTCTCGCGGGCGACCAGCACGCTCTCGTGCTCGCCGCCCAGGACGCGCTGTTCGTCGGCGAAAAGCTGCGACCACTCGGCAAGCGATGACAGCGAAGGTTGTTGCCGGCCCGCCAACAGGTGGCGAGCGGTCAGGGTGCTGAGATGGTCGCGGCCGAGCATCTCGATGAGATCCGGGATCAGCCGCGCGAACTCGTCGTAGGCGACGGCTTCCTCACCCGCCCGCAACTGCAAGGTGGCCAGCGAAACCTTGAGTTCCAGGACCGTGGGATGACGCTCGCCCAGCGTCGCCCGACAGAGGGTGACCAGCTCGTTTGCCTGCCGCGCGGCCCCGGCGTAATCGCCGTGATTCGCGCACTCTGTCATCAGCCCGGTCAGTTCGGCCAGCGGGGCGGGCAGCTCCTGCTGAGTCATTCGCTAATGAAATCGCCACCGCGCCGACGCGGCAATTCACCCCGATCTACCTGCGGCGATGCCACAGGACTGCAGGTTACAGCCGCGCCGCCACGTCCGCGGCGCGATGTACTTGATTGACATCCGAGCTCGTCGGGATGAGCTGAACCTCGTCGGTGCCGATGTCCTCGAACCGGCGCAACACGTCCAACAGCTCGTCTTCACTGCCGGCCCAGCCCGTCATCGGCGCCATAGCGTCGACGTACTCGGCCGGTATCCAGTTCATGTACCGGCGCAGATGACGGTGGATCTGGCCGCGAGACTCCTCCGGGGATCCGAACGCGAACCAGAACGACGTAATCAGGTGCGGTTTGGGCTTGCCGGCCCGGGCCCAGGCCTCCCGGGTCACGTCGAACAGCTCGTTCTGCTTGGCGACATCGAGGTCAAGGGTGGTACCCGCCAGCCCGTCGGCCCACGCGGCCGCGCTGCGGATGGTTTTCGGCCCGATACTGCCGACGAACAGGGGCGGACCGCCGGGCTGGACCGGCGCCGGCCCGACGGGCAGTACCGAGTCGGTGGTCTTCTCCCCCGCCCAGACGCGCTTCATCACGGCAACGCGTTCGGCCATGCCGCGCATCGTCTGCGTCGCCGGGTCGGCGCTGACGGCGTGGTAGTCCTCGTGCCGGCCGCCCACCCCGATTCCGACGGTCAGCCGGCCGCCGCTGAGCAGGTCACCGGTCGCCAGCCCCTTGGCGAGCATGACGGGATCGTGCAGCTGCGGCACGATGACGGTCGTCAGCAGCCGCACCCGGTTGGTCCAGGCGGCCAGCGCGCCCAGCAACGTCAGGTTGTCCGGGTTGTCGAAGGCGATCCGCTCGCCCCAGCACAGCGAAGAGAACGGGCCCTCGTCGATGGCGCGCGCCCACGTCTCGAGCACCGTCGCATCCAGATCGGGCTCCATCACCGGCATCGTCATCGCAATCCGCACGACGGCGATTCTGACATGTTTGATATGCGGCCCTTCAGTGGAACCATGGGGCGAGTGGCGTTCACCAGTAGTTCCATCGCACATGTCCGACTGACCGTGACCGATATCGAGCGGTCGCGGCAGTTCTACGAGAGCGTGTTCGGTTGGCCGGTGTTGATCGAAGTTCCCGAGAATGCCGACGAACCCACCCGCAACCAGTTGAGCTTCCTGTACGGCGGCGTCATCTACGACCTCGGCGGGACGCTGCTCGGGCTGCGGCCGGTCGCCGCCGACCGCTTCAACGAGGACCGCGTCGGCCTCGACCACATTGCCTTCCGGCTCGCCAGCAAAGATGAATTGGATTCGGCGGCAGCGCATCTCGACGAACTCAGCGTGGCCCACGAGCCGGTCAAAGACATCGGGCCGTCCTACATCCTGGAGTTCCGCGATCCCGACAACATCGCCCTGGAGCTAACCGCGCCCAAGTAGCGCGGCGTTGTCGCGCCGGTCGCGCAGTGGTTGACTGGAAAGAACTATGACCATCAGTTTCAACCACACCATCGTCGCGTCACGCGACAAACGCGAATCCGCCGAGTTTCTCGCCGAGCTGTTCGGCCTGCCCGGCCCAAAGCCCTTCGGCCACTTCATGGTTGTCGAGCTCGAGCACGGCGTGAGCCTCGACTACGCGGATGCCGCTGAAGGGGCGGACATCCCACGCCAGCACTACGCGTTCTTGGTGTCCGAGCAGGAGTTCGACACCATTTACGGCAAGATCACATCGCGCAATTTGCAGCACTGGGCGGACCCGGGCGCCAAACGACCCGGCGAAATCAACCAACGGGACGGCGGGCGCGGCGTGTACTTCCTCGATCCATCGGGGCACGCCATGGAGATCCTCACGCGCCCCTACGGCTCTGGCAGCTGAGCGCGACCGGCGACCATCAGGTTCGCCGGGAGCTCACTCGTCGATGTTCGTTTCGTCCACGTCGTGCCGCACAACCCGCACCTTGCCGTGCGGTAGGCACGCAGCATATCCGTGGTACTTGCCATACAGCTCCCACGCGGTGACATCGTCGTCCGGAGGCACGTCGATCTTGTGACCGTCGGAGAACTCGAGGTGGAGATCTCCGGTGTCAAACCAATCAATACCCGTGCAGTTTTGCCCGGAGAAATCAAAGAGCGGACGCACCTGGTTGGCCGGGTCGGTCGGATCGATCGCGACCACTTCCGCGGGGGCGGTAGCAAGGGCCGGCAGGGTCAAGCGCAGAGGTACCGAGATGACAAGCTCGTTGTCATCGTCGAAATTCAGAACCAAACCATCGCGGAACATGATCCGCTGTAACGCACACCCCTCGAGCCAATGCTCGATCATTTTCGGTTCAGCCATAAATATCCACTCCGTCCTCGATATGCCAAGTGCACAAACGGCGCGCACCGCTCGGCAGAGCGTCAGGTGATTTGGGTTCCCGCGCAGCTGCGCAGTTAACCCATCCAGGGTCAGGATTTCTTGGGTGGCGTACGCATCGAGGACGGCGTGCGTTGCCCCTAGTCGCCGGTGCGCGCTGTGCCGTGCCGCTGGTTTTCCTGCTTGCGGTAGTCATCGGCCAGTTGCGCGACATGCTTGGGCAGGCCACCGGTGGCGACGTCGGCCAGCGTCGTCTCTTCCAGGACCAACCGCATGCTGGCCCGCAGCGCGCGCCAGACGTCGGTGAGCGCGGCCGTCGGCCCGGAGTACGGCAAGTCACCGAGCCCGATGTCACGGACGCTGGCCAGCGGGCCGTCGATACAGCGCAACACGTCGGCGATGCTGATGTCTTTCCCGGACCGGGCCAATTCGTAGCCGCCCTCGCGACCGCGGTGGCTTCGCACCAGCCGGTCGGTGCGCAGGTTGGTCAGGATGTCGACGAGAAATTGCGGCGGAATGCCCTGGGCATGGGCCAAATCGTCGGTCTTCACCAGCGTTCCGTCGGGCACCGTGGCGAGCTGAATCATCGCCCGCACGGCATACTCCGCCTTCGCCGACATGCGCACTCACAGGATTGTGCCACCCGACGACGCTATTTCGGCGCAGCCTGGCTGATCTGGCGGCTACCCGCGTGATTCGAGCAGGTCGACGATCCGCTGCGCCTGCTCCTCGACGGTACCGTCCGGGGTCAGCCGCAGATCGGGGTTCACCGGCGCCTGATACGGGCTGTCGATGCCGGTGAACTGGCTGATCTCACCCGCGCGGGCCTTGGCGTACAGACCCTTGGGATCACGCTTTTCGCATTCCTCTATCGGGGTGTCGCAGAACACCTCGATGAAATCGAAGCCGGCCTCGGCGTGCACGTTGCGGGCCAGTTCGCGCTGCTCGGCCAGCGGGCTGATCGCCGGCACCAGCACGACGTTGCCGCAGTCGGCGAGCACCGCCGCCACATGCGCCAGCCTGCGCAGGTTTTCGGCTCGGTCGGCCATGGAAAAGCCCAGGTCGGCGTTCAAGCCATGCCGCAGATTGTCGCCGTCGAGAACGTATGCCGGAATTCCCTTTTGGAGCAGCTTCTGCTCGACCAGCATCGCCACCGATGACTTGCCGGAGCCGGACAAACCGGTGAACCACACCGTCCTGCCCCGAGGCCGCGCCTCGGCGACGGCGGATGACTTGTGCCGCACCGTGTTCGGGCTCGCAGCCTGCGCCGACACGTCGCGCAGCACCATGCCGGCCGCCACCGTTCCGTTGGTGTGCGGGTCGATGAGGATGAACGAGCCGGTGCTGGCGTTGCGCGTGTACTCGTCGAGCAGCAGCGGCACCTGGGTGCGCAGCGAGATGCGGCCGAGTTCGTTGAGCTTCAACGCCGTTGCCGTCTTGTCGCGATGCAGCGTGTTGACGTCGAGCCGGTAGTCGAGCGCGGTCACCTTGGCATGCGTGGTGCGGGTGGTGTGCTTGATGACGTAGTCGCGGCCGGGTTCGAGGGCCGCGCTGTCGGCCATCCAGCAGACCGTCGCGTCGAACTCCTGCGCGACCCGGGGCTGATTGTGGGTGCGGGCGATCAAATCGCCGCGCGAGATGTCGATCTCGTCGGCCAGAGTCAGCGATACGGCCATCGGCGAAAACGCTTCTTGCACTGGACCATTCGGCCCATCGATCGCGGTGATCCGGGTTTGCTTGCCGACGGGCAGCACCACCACCTCATCGCCGGGACGCATGACCCCGCTGGCGACGGTACCGGCGTAGCTGCGGTGGTCCTGGTGCTCGCGGGTGTGCGGGCGGATGACGTACTGCACCGGGAACCGCACGTCGACCATGTTGCGGTCACCCGCGATGTACACCTCCTCGAGGTGCGACAGCAACGCCGGTCCCTCGTACCACGGTGTCTGGTCCGACTTGGTCACCACGTTGTCGCCGTGCAGGGCCGAAATCGGGATGGTGGCCACGTCGTGCACGTCCAGACGCGCGGCGAAGGCGTGGAATTCGTCCCGGATCGCCTCGAACTTCCCTCTGTCCCAACCGATCAGGTCCATCTTGTTGACCGCGAGCACAATGTGCTGGATGCCCAGCAGGGACGCCAGGAAGGCGTGCCTGCGGGACTGTTCGAGCAAACCGTGACGCGCATCGACCAGCACGATCACCAGTTGCGCCGTCGACGCGCCGGTCACCATGTTGCGGGTGTACTGGATGTGGCCGGGGGTGTCGGCGATGATGAATTTCCGCTTGGGAGTGGCGAAGTAGCGGTAGGCGACGTCGATCGTGATGCCCTGCTCGCGCTCGGCGCGCAGGCCGTCGGTCACCAGCGCCAGGTCGGTGTAGTCGTGACCGCGGTCCTTGGACGTCTGCTCCACCGCCGCCCACTGGTCTTCCATCACGGCCTTGGAGTCATAGAGCAGCCGACCGATCAGGGTGGACTTGCCGTCGTCGACGGAACCCGCAGTGGCCAAGCGCAATAGCGTTGTCATCAGAAGTATCCCTGCCGTTTGCGGTCTTCCATGCCGGCCTCCGAGATCCGGTCGTCAGCTCGGGTGGCCCCGCGTTCGGTCAGCCGCGACACCGCGGTCTCGGCGATGACCTCGTCCACGGTGACGGCCTTTGATTCCACGCAGCCGGTGCACGTGACGTCGCCGACGGTGCGGAACCGCACCGTCGCCTCGAATACGGGTTCGTCATCGCGCGGGTGCATGTTCTTGTCGACCGCCAGCAGCATGCCGTCGCGGCGAAACACCCTGCGCTGGTGGGCGTAATAGATCGACGGCAGTGCGATGTTCTCGGCGCCGATGTAGGACCAGATGTCGAACTCGGTCCAGTTGGACAGCGGGAACACCCGGATGTGCTCGCCCTTGTGATGCCGGCCGTTGTAGAGGTTCCACAGCTCGGGCCGCTGCGCCTTCGGATCCCACTGGCCGAACTCGTCGCGGAAGCTGAACACCCGTTCCTTGGCCCGGGCCTTCTCTTCGTCACGGCGCGCTCCCCCGAACGCGGCGTCGAACTTGTTCTCCCGGATGGCACGCAGCAGCGTGACGGTCTGGATCGGGTTGCGCCCCTGGCGCGGCTCGACGACCCGGCCGGCGTCGATGTCCTCCTGAACCGAGGCGACCACCAGGCGCACCCCGTGCTCGGCCACCAACTCGTCGCGGGTCGCGATCACCTCGTCGAAGTTGTGCCCGGTGTCGACGTGCATCACCGGAAACGGCAGCCGCCCGGGACGGAAGGCGCGCAGCGCCAGGTGCAGCATGACGATGGAGTCCTTTCCGCCGGAGAACAGCAGCACCGGCCGCTCGAACTCCGCGGCCACCTCACGAATGATGTGGATCGCCTCTGCCTCCAGCGAGCGCAGATGACTCAACTCGTACTGTCCGGCGGCGGGTGCCACCGTCACATCACTGGTCATAGCTTCCTTCGATTAAAACCTGGCAGAACTGACCATATTTGGCATCTTAACGATAAATCAGAGCAGCTCGGCCCGGCGCTGTCAACCGCGGGACCTGCGGTCGGCGGTGCGCTGGCGCGCACACCGGTCACCGGACAGATCACGTCAAGAGTCGCGGCGACACTTTTGCCGCCGGTTGGGGTGCGAAAACATGTACGGATGACTGCCACCCCTGAAACCGCCGGACCATCCGCGCCGAGCGGTCGCGACGTCATCGCGCAGTTCCTCCCCCAATCCCCGTTCGTCGTCAAGCTGGGCATCGTCGCCGACCGCCTCGAAGAGGACGAAGTGCGGCTGCGGCTGCCCTGGGACCCGTCCAACGTGACCATCGGCGACATGGTCCACGGCGGCGCCATCGCCACGCTCGCCGATCTCACCGTCATGGCGGCGGCCTGGTGCGGCGCGCAGGCACCGCCGGAGCTGCGGGGCGTGACGGTGTCCCTCACGCTGGACTTCATGGCGCCGGCCCGGGCCACCGACGTGATCGGCGTGGGACGGATCCTGCGGCGCGGCCGGTCACTGGTCAACTGCGAGGCCGAGATCGTCGACCCACAGGGCACGCTGGTCGCCAAGGCGCTGGCAACCTACAAGATCGGTTGAGGTCGCGAGCGGCAGAGGCCGGATCAGGGCTTGATTTCCTCGAGCCTGCCGGTGGCGACGTCGAAGACGAATCCGCGCACGGAGACGTGCTTGGTGACGAACGGGCTGCCCTCGATGCGGCGCAGCGATTGCCGGACATCCTCGGCGAGATCGGTGAAAGCCTCCGCCGCCCACGCTGGTTTGATCCCGGTCTCCTCCTGGATGCTGCGCTTGAAGTCGTCGTCGGCGAAGGTGAGCATGCCGCAGTCGGTGTGGTGAATCAGGATGATCTCCCGCGTCCCCAGCAATCGCTGGCTGATCGCCAGCGAGCGGACGACGTCGTCGGTGATGACTCCGCCGGCGTTGCGGATGACGTGGGCCTCCCCCTCGTTGAGTCCGAGGATGCGGTAGACGTCGAGCCGGGCGTCCATGCACGCGACGACCGCGACATGTTTGCCCGGCGGCATCGGCAGCGGCCCCTCGAAGGTGCTCGCATATTTGGCGTTGTTGGCCAGGTAATCATCGGTAACCGTCACGCAAGCCTCCTCGCGAGTGTCGCGGCCTAAACCGTGCTGCGTTTGCTGCGCGGCTCGGTACCGCGGTGGATCCTAACAACCGATCACACGCGATTCACGGGTCAGAATCAACCGGATCGGAAGGAGACCGAACGCGCCGGGCGACCGCAACGCGCGACGCTGCGCGGGCGGCTCGATAGCCTGTCCCAATGCGACGTGGGGTGTGCGGACCGGCATGACTCGGTTTCTGGCACGCCGGTTGCTCAACTACGTGGTGCTGCTGGCGCTGGCATCGTTTCTGACGTTTTGGCTGACGTCGGTGGCCTTCAAGCCACTGGACAGCCTGCTGCAGCGCAGCCCGCGCCCGCCCCAGGCCGTGATCGACGCCAAGGCCCACACGCTCGGGCTGGATGAGCCGATACCGATCCGCTACGCGCACTGGGCGTCGCACGCCGTGCGTGGTGACTTCGGCAAGACCACCACCGGGCAGCCCGTCGGGACGACCCTGTGGCGCCGTCTCGGAGTGACCCTGCGCCTGCTGATCATTGGTTCGCTGGTGGGCACCGTGCTGGGTATCGCGGCCGGGGCGTGGGGCGCCATCCGGCAGTATCGACTCAGCGATCGTGTGGTCACCATGGTGGCGCTGCTGGTGCTCAGCACCCCGACATTCGTGATCGCCAGCCTGCTGATCCTCGGTGCGCTGCGGGTGAACTGGGCCGTGGGCATTCACATTTTCGACTACACCGGGGAGACCTCACCGGGTGTGACCGGCGGGATCGGCGCGCACCTGCTCGACCGGTTACGGCATCTGGTCTTGCCGTCGCTGACCCTGGCGCTGGCCGCCGCGGCGGGATACAGCCGTTATCAGCGCAACGCGATGCTGGACGTGCTGGGCCAGGACTTCATTCGCACCGCGCGCGCCAAAGGACTCACCCGCCGGCGGGCGCTGGTCAAGCACGGGCTGCGCACCGCGCTGATCCCGCTGGCCACCCTGTTCGCCTACGGGGTGGCCGGCCTGGTGACCGGGGCGGTATTCGTGGAGAAGATCTTCGGATGGCACGGCATGGGTGAATGGCTGGTGCAGGGCATCGCGACTCAGGACACCAACATCATCGCGGCCATCACCCTGTTCTCCGGCGCGGTGGTGCTGCTGGCCGGCCTGCTTTCGGACGTGTTCTACGCGGCCCTCGATCCGCGGGTCCGGGTGTCATGACGTCCCAGGCGAACATCGATGGCGCCCACGGTTTTTCGGGTCACGAGGTCGCGGGCTTCACCTCGCGGCGCACCCTGGTGCTTCGGCGGTTCGCCCGCAACAGGTTCGCGGTGGCGTCGCTGACGTTGTTGGTGCTGTTGTTCGTCGGCTGCTACGCGCTGCCCGCGGTGCTGCCCTATTCCTACGAGGACCTCGATTTCACCGCGCTGCTGCAGCCGCCGAACGCGCACCACTGGCTGGGCACCAACGCGCTGGGTCAAGATCTGCTGGCGCAGATCCTGCGCGGGATGCAGAAGTCGATGCTGATCGGCGTCTGCGTCGCGGTAATCTCCACCGGCATCGCCGCCACCGTCGGGTCGATCGCAGGCTATTTCGGTGGCTGGCGCGACCGCGCGCTGATGTGGGTGGTCGACCTGTTGTTGGTGGTGCCCAGCTTCATCCTCATCGCCATCGTGACGCCGCGCATCAAGAACTCGGCGAATGTCTTGATGCTGGTCCTGCTGCTGGCGGGGTTCGGCTGGATGGTCAGCTCGCGCATGGTGCGTGGCATGACCATGAGTCTGCGGGAACGCGAATTCATCCGGGCCGCAAGGTATATGGGGGTTTCCAGCCGCCGCATCATCGTCGGCCACGTGGTGCCCAACGTGGCGTCCATCTTGATCATCGACGCCGCGCTCAACGTCGCGTCGGCCATCCTGGCCGAAACCGGCCTGAGCTTCCTGGGTTTCGGCATTCAGCCACCCGACGTGTCGCTGGGGACGTTGATCGCCAACGGCACCCAATCCGCGACCACTTTTCCCTGGGTGTTTCTGTTTCCCGCGGGAGTGCTGGTACTGATCCTGGTGTGCGCCAACCTCACCGGTGACGGCCTGCGCGATGCGCTCGACCCCGGCAGCGCGGTGCTCGGCGGTGGGGGCCGATGAGCCCGCTGCTCGAGGTGGCCGACCTGGCGGTCACGTTCCCGACGGGTGGCGATCCGGTGACCGCGGTGCGCGGTATCAGCTACCGGATCGAACCGGGGGAAGTCGTCGCCATGGTCGGTGAATCCGGTTCGGGGAAGTCCGTTTCGGCGATGGCGGCCATCGGCCTGTTGCCCGAGTACGCGCAGGTGCGCGGCTCGGTGCGGTTGCAAGGCACCGAACTGCTGGGCCTCGGTGACGACGCGATGTCGCGGTTCCGGGGCAAGACGGTCGGCATGGTGTTCCAGGATCCCATGTCCGCGCTGACGCCCGTCTACACCGTCGGCGACCAGATCGCCGAGGCGATCGAGGTCCACCAGCCGGGGGTGGGCAGGAAGGCCGCTCGCCGGCGAGCCGTGGAATTGCTCGAGCTGGTGGGCATCGCGCAGCCGGAGCGACGTGCCCGCGCTTTTCCGCATGAACTGTCCGGCGGCGAGCGACAGCGGGTGGTCATCGCGATCGCGATCGCCAACGACCCGGACCTGTTGATCTGCGACGAGCCCACCACCGCGCTGGATGTCACGGTGCAGGCGCAGATCCTCGAGGTGCTCAAGACGGCGCGCGACATCACCGGCGCCGGGGTGCTGATCATCACGCACGACCTCGGAGTGGTGGCCGAGTTCGCCGACCGCGCCCTGGTGATGTACGCCGGGCGGGTTGTCGAATCCGCTTCCGTGCATGACCTTTACCGGGACCGACGCATGCCGTACACGGTCGGGCTGCTGGGCTCGGTCCCGCGGCTGGACGCCGCCCAGGGCGCCCGGTTGGTGCCGATACCCGGTGCGCCGCCGTCGCTGGCGGGCCTGGATCCCGGGTGCCCCTTCGCGCCCCGCTGCCCGCTGGCCATCGACGAATGTCGGCTCGCAGAGCCGGAATTGCTTTCCGTCGGCGCCGATCACCGGGCAGCCTGCATCCGCACCGATCAGGTCGACGGCCGAAGCGCCGCAGACATCTACGGGGTGAGCACCGAAGCCCGCCAAGCGGAATCCGCCGATACGTCGGTGGTCGTTCGGGTGCGCGACCTGACCAAGACCTACCGGCTGACCAAGGGCGTGTTGCGCCGCAGCGCCGGTGAGGTGCGCGCCGTCGACGGCGTCAGTTTCGAATTGCGGCAGGGCCGCACCCTGGGCATCGTCGGCGA
This sequence comes from Mycobacterium colombiense, assembly GCF_001665835.1. Taxonomy (GTDB): domain Bacteria; phylum Actinomycetota; class Actinomycetes; order Mycobacteriales; family Mycobacteriaceae; genus Mycobacterium; species Mycobacterium colombiense_A. The sequence continues at coordinate 184,798 of NZ_LZSX01000089.1, forward strand.
ATCGGGTTCGGGCAAGTCGACCACCCTGCACGAGATCTTGGAACTCACCCGGCCCGAATCGGGTTCGATCGAGGTGCTGGGCACCGACGTCACCGCGTTGAGCGCCGCGAGCAGGCGAGCGTTGCGGCGCGACATCCAGGTCGTCTTCCAAGACCCGGTCGCGTCGCTCGACCCGCGGCTACCGGTGTTCGACCTGCTCGCGGAACCCCTGCGGGCCAACGGGTTCGACAAGAGCCGCACCAACTCGCGCGTCGCCGAGCTGCTCGAGATCGTGGGGCTGCGCCGCGCCGACGCGGTCCGTTACCCCGCGGAGTTCTCCGGCGGGCAGAAGCAGCGCATCGGCATAGCGCGTGCGCTCGCTCTGCAACCGAAGATCCTGGCGCTCGACGAACCGGTGTCCGCGCTCGACGTGTCCATCCAGGCCGGGATCATCAATCTGTTGCTTGACCTGCAGGAGCGGTTCGGACTGTCCTATCTGTTTGTCTCCCATGATCTTTCGGTGGTCAAGCACCTCGCCCACCAGGTCGTCGTGATGTACGCCGGGGCGATCGTCGAGCAGGGCGACAGCCGTCAGGTGTTCGCCGACCCGCAGCACGAATACACTCGGCGGCTGCTGAATGCGGTGCCGCAACCGGATCCGGGCAGACGTGTCTAGCCGGGTGGTCGAGGCGGGTGTGGGTACCCGGTTCGCAGCAGCGTTTCTGGCGATGGCCGTTGCGCTGTCGGGCTGCTCGCCGGCCGTCAACCTGATACCGGAGACCGGCCACAACGCGCAGATCGGCTCGACGAGCGACATCAACCCACACGATCCGGCGACCTTGCAAGACGGCGGCGACCTGCGACTGGCGCTGACCGACTTTCCGCCGAACTTCAACATCTTGCACATCGACGGCAACTCGGCCGACGTCTCCGCGATGATGAAGGCCACCCTGCCCCGGGCGTTCGTCATCGGCCCCGACGGCTCGACGACGGTCGACACCGACTACTTCACCAGCATCGAGCTCACCGGCACTGCGCCGCAAGTAGTTACGTACACGATCAATCCCAAGGCGGTATGGTCCGACGGCACGCCGATCACCTGGGAGGACATCGCAAGCCAGATCCACGCCCTGAGCGGCGTCGACAAGTCCTTCGAGATCGCCGGGCCCAGCGGCGCCGACCGCGTGGCGTCGGTGACCCGCGGCGTCGACGACCGGCAGGCCGTCATGACGTTCGCCAAGCCCTACGCCGAATGGCGCGGCATGTTCGCCGGCAACGGAATGCTGCTGCCCAAGAGCGTGACGACCACCCCGGAGGCGTTCAACAAGGGCCAGCTGGAGGGGCCCGGTCCGTCGGCCGGCCCGTTCGTGGTCTCGTCGCTGGATCGGACCACCCAGCGGATCGTGTTGAGCCGCAACCCGAAATGGTGGGGTGCGCGGCCCCGCTTGGACAGCATCACCTACCTGGTGCTCGACGATGCCGCGCGGCTCCCTGCCTTGCAGAACAACACGATCGACGCCACCGGGGTCGGCACGATCGACCAGCTGACCATCGCGCAGCGCACCAAGGGGATCTCGATCCGGCGCGCGCCCGCCCCGGCCTGGTCACACTTCACGTTCAACGGTGCCCCCGGCTCGATCCTGGCCGACAAGGCACTGCGCGTCGCGGTGGCCAAGGGGATCGATCGCCAGACCATCGCCAAGGTCGTCCAGTACGGCCTCACCAGTGACCCTGTGGCACTGGGCAATCACATCTATGTCGCCGGGCAGCAGGGCTATCAGGACAACGGCTCGGTCCTGCCCTACGACCCGGCCGCGGCGGGCCGGGAACTTGACGCGCTGGGCTGGAAGCGGGCCGGACAGTTCCGGGAGAAAAGCGGTCGGCAGCTGGTCATCCGCGACTTGTTCTACGACGCCCAGGGCAGCCGGCAGTTCGCCCAGATCGCCCAGCACAGCCTCGCCCAGATCGGCGTCAAGCTCGAGCTCGTCTCCCGATCCGGCAGCGGCTTCTTCACCAACTACATCAACGTCGGCGATTTCGATATGGCCCAATTCGGTTGGCTCGGAGATGCTTTCCCACTGTCGGCGCTGACCCAGATCTACAAGTCCGACGGGGAGAGCAATTTCGGCAAGATCGGCAGCGAGCAGATCGACGCCGCCATCGAAGGCACGCTGGAAGAACTCGATCCGGCCAAGGCGCGGGCGTTGGCCAACGATCTCGACAAGATGATCTGGGCGGAGGGATTCAGCCTTCCGCTGACCCAGTCGCCCGGCGATGTCGCGGTGCGCAGCACGCTGGCCAATTTCGGCGCCGCCGGTCTCGCCGACCTCAACTACACCGCCATCGGCTTCACGCGGAGTTGAGGCGCCGCCGTAAAAGATTCGGGATCGGCAGGGCGCCCTCGACGACGGCCGCCGCCCCGAGCGCCTTCCACAGCAGCCGCACCTCCGGGCGCGGCGGGAGCGCGTCCAACGCCGACGCCTGTGCGGCGAGGCCATTCAGGTCGCCGCGCCGAACCGCGTCGGCGCTGGCGAGTGCGACGGGTTCACGGAAATCCAGCGCGCTGTGCGCCATGTTCGGCAGGCTCAACAGCACCGCATTGGGCAGCAGCGACGCGACGCGTTGCGCGACGGCCGGCGGGGTGATCAGGTCACGACCTCCGGAAACCACCGCGGTGGACCAGTCGAATTTCGGCATTTCGGCCACCAGGTCATAGGGTTCGTCTTCGAAAGTCACTCGCTGCGTGCGGGCTCTGCTTTCGGCGAGCGCGGGATCGAGAGGTAGGCCGTCGGGTTCGGCGGCGTAGTCCAGTTCGCGGAATGCGATGCGGCTCACCAGATCTTCTTCGTACCGAAACGGCAGATTGCTCAGGGTGGTGAACCGGGATAGCGTCCACCACAGCAGTTTTCGGCCATCGAGTAGCAGGTCGAGTTGCCGCTCGAGCAAGTCGGTTCCGCCGTACCCGTAGATCGTCGCGACGACCTGTGTTGCCGTCGCGTTCATGACGCCGGCATCGACGAGTTTACGCATTTTGGGTGCCAACGGGGCCGTTTCGGGGCTGTCGCCCTTCAGCAGCAGCCGGCGGATCGCGCGGCGCACGATGACGATGTCGTGCCGCGACAGCAGCGGTGAATCGAGCACCATGCCGCGCACGCGGTGCGGGTGGCGCACCCCGACGCCGGCCGCGATGTAGGTGCCGTACGAGGCGCCGTAGATGACGGCCGACTCCGCTTGGACGTCGTCGAGCACCGCCGCCACATCGTCGACCACCTGGTTCACGGTCAGCGCTTGCGGGGGCAGGTCGGCACCCGAATCGTCGTGGCGCGACATTCCCACCCCGCGGTGCTCGATCATGATGACGTCGAGACCGGCCGCCGCCGCGCGCCGCCGCAGCCCCTTGTACATCTGCACCGACGCCACTCCCGGACCGCCGGGGATGATGACCAGCGGATGGGTGGACTTGCGGCCCGCGCGCACGTAGTACAGATCGAACTCTTCGGCGCTGTGCGGTGAGATCGGCCGGCGCACGGGCCGGACGCCGGGCAGTTCCGCCAGCTTCTCCTGTATCCGGCTGCGCTTCGCGTTCATCGTCATTCGCGTGGGCCCCCCATCATCCCATTCTGCAGGCAAGGCGCGAGTGCGGCGATGAATCGCTTTGATCAGCGATATCGGCGGTGGTCAGCCGCCAGGGCTAAGCGCTGAGATCGATGCGGTGGGCGCCCTTGACACCGTCGTAGCGGTCGGGGCTACAGGTGAGGACAATCACCTGCCCGTGGGCGCCCACGGTGTCGAACAACTCCCCCATCTTGGTCAACCGGTCCGGGTCGGTGAAACCGAGCGCGTCGTCGACCACCACCGGGACGGCGTCCTCCTTGGCGACCAGGGCCGCGCCGGCCAGCCGCGCCAGGATGCCGAGTTGCTCCTTGGCGCCGCCGGATAAGGATTCGTACGGCACCGTGATGCCGTTCAGCGTGCGGCTGCGGATGCACAGGTCGCTGTCGATATCGACCTCGAAACTCGGGCCGAAGACCGGGCGGCCGAGCCGCTGCAGTTCCGAACGATAGGGCTCGACGTAGCGCCGACGGGTGGTGTCGCGGTGGCGCGTCATGACCGACCGCAGCAGTTGCGCGGCGCGGGCGCGGGCGCCCACCTGGCTGTGTTCGCTGGCGGCGTGCTCGCGTTCGGTTTCCGCGACGTCGAGCTTGCCTTGGCGTCCCTCACTGCCGAACACCGAGAGTTCGATCGTGATCTCACGCAACGCGCGGGCGGCCTCCTCGTAGCGCTCGCGCAGCGAGTCGGCTTCCTTTTTGGCATCGGCCAATTCGGTCTCGACCGCATCGGGTGCGGCCGCGGCCAGGGCGTCGGCGAGTTCGGTAGCCCGCTGTTGCGCGGCCTGCGCCGCGCCCAGCGCCGTGGCCGCAGCGGCCGCGAGTTCGTCATCGCCGGCCGACGCGCGTTCGGCGGCCAGCCGGCCGGCGGCGGCGTCCAGCTCGGCTCGTTGAGCATCCAGGGTGTTCTGCAGAACCGTTGCCCGCGTGGATAACTCGGCGAGCTCGGTGGCGGCGGCGGTGGCGGCCTGGCGGCGTGCCTCGCATTCGCTCGATGCGGCCGCGCGCGCCTGAAGGACCGCGGTGAGTTCGGCGCGGGCGGCGCCGATATCGGTGAGAACGAGTTCGGCCTCGGCGGGGTGTTCGGCGCGCAACTGCGCCAGCCGCGACCGCAGCTCGTCGGCCTGTTCGTCACCGCAGAGGCCGGCCAGAGTTGCGGTGAGCTGATCGCGGGTGCTGTGCAACTCGCGGCGACGCTGGTCGGCGGACCGTGCCGCGGCGAGGTCGTTCACCTCACCGGCCGCCAGCGCCGCTGCCATCTCCTCTTGTGCCGCAGCGTGTTTGGCGTGAATATCCAGCGTGGTCGCGCCCGGGGTGACCCGGGCGGTCAGGACACCGGCGACCTCTACCGTGGTGGGTCCGGCGGCGGTGGTCGACCAGCTCTGTCCGGCCGGCAGGGAGATCTGCCGGCCGCCCACGGTCAGCTGAATGTCTGCGGCTGCGGTGAATTCGATCGCCGCCGACGTCAGCGCCAACTGGTCACCGGTGCGATCGACCGCGGCCGCGGCGTCCTCGATGCGTCGCAGCACCGCCTCGGTGACGGCGATGGTGCCGAGCTCGACACCGATCCGTTTGCGATCCCGCTCGATGGCATCGATTTTGGCCAGCCGGGCGGTCAACCGATCGGCCTCTTCGCGGTTGGCGAGTTGGTCGACCGCGCCTCGCACGGCTTCGGTCCGGTGTTGCAACTCGGCCAGGGCCTCGGTGGCCCGCTGCAGCGCGGCGCCGGACGCTTCGGCCTCCGCATGTGCCGCCGCGTGGGCGGCCGCGGCTTCCTGGGCCTGAGTTCGCGTTTCGGCGACCGCGCCGGCCCGGGTGTCGATTTCCGTGAGCAGTTGCCGGCGTGCGGTGTGGGCGCCGCTAGCTGAGGCGGCGGTGGCGGCCGCGGCCTCGGCGACCAGCTGAGCTTCACGCCGCTGCGCGGTCAGCGCGGCGATCTTGTCGGCGGCTTGCTGCGCGGCGGTGACGCGCGGCCCGGCGGCGATACGGCGCTGGGAGAAGTCGGCCACCTGCTGGGTCAACACGGCGTGGCGGGCCACCCGGTCGTCGACCTCGGCGACCGCCGCCGCACACTCGGCGACCGCGGCCTCGGCGTCGGCGAGTCGGGTGATCGCGGCGGCCCACTCACCCGTCGGACGTCCGGTCGGGGTGAAGTAACGGCCGTATTCGGCGTCGATGCGCTCGATGAGCAGCGGCTCGGTGCCGCACAAGCCCCCGCTGTCGCCGGCGGCCACATCGAGCGCCCGCGAGAGCGCGTCGCATCCGGACAAATCCACCGCGGCGGTCGACGCGGACTGCAGCACCCGCTGGGCGTGCCACAGGTCGCTGTCCACCGTCTCGGCCAGCATCGCGCGGACCCGTTCGTGGGCCTCGTCGCCGGTCAGCTGTTCGCGGTACGGCCGGACCACGGTCAGCTCCGTCTCGCACTTCTTGTGAAACCGCTTGCGATAGACGAAACGATAAGGGCCACAACTGATTTCGGCGGAGACCTCGGAGCCCACGTCACTGTGGGTGGGCTTGACCTGCTTGACTTCCTTCTTGGTCGAGCGGTCCCGCGCTTCCAGGAGCAGATCCAGGGCCTCGATCATCGACGACTTGCCGATCTCGTTGGCGCCGCACACCACGACGACGCCGTGGTCGGGGAAGTCGATTTCGCGGTGCACAATGCCGCGGTAGTTCGTCAGGATCAGCCGGTGTAGCTTCACGCCGCGCCCCGGTCGGTGAGGCGCAGTAGTAGCGCCAGCGCCGCCTGCGCGTCGACGGCGGTCGCGCAGTCCTCCTCGCGCGCCGTCGCCACCAATTCTTCGACCGCCGCGGCGGCGAAACCTCCGATGCCCAGATCGCTGAACTCGCCGTCGGCCGGGATCACCGCCAAATCGGTGTGACGTTCCCACAGGCCCAGCCATGCGAACAACCGTGCGTATTTATCAAGGCAGGCGTCCAGTGCGGCGCGGTCGGTGACCGTCAGCGAACCGGTCAGGGCCAGGCGCACCACGGTTCGGTCCTTCTCGGTCATCAGGTCCAGGTTCATGTCCAGATCGGCGATGTCGCGACTGGTGTCGACCTGCCGGTGCATCGTGACGAACCGCCAGCTGCCCAGGTGCCGCGGCGTCACGGAGACCGCGCGCCGCGGGTCGGCCTCGTCGATGTCGACAATCAGGACGTGGCCGGGGTCGGATTCGACGTCGTCGAAGTTGGTGACTTCCGGGGAGCCGGAGTACCACACCCGGCCACTGCCGCCGACCTGGGTGAGCGAGTGCTTATCCCCCAGCGCCACATAGTGCACCGCGCCGCGGGTCAGAGCGTCGTCGACCGTGGCGAGCCGGATCAGCGAAGGCTTGTCCCGGTCGGGATCCAGTACGTCGACGCCCCCGTGCGCGACGAGGATCCGGGTGCCCTCCGCGGCGGGCAGGTCGTCGAGGACGTCGGCGACCAGGTCGGTGGTCGGCACCTTCGACCGCCACGGCGCGGCGACGATCTCCAGCCCGGGACGTACCTGATGCACGCCGGCCTGATCGAGCACCACCACGTTGTCGGGACGTTCGCGGGTGAACAGCACGCTGGTGTACACCGACGAGGCGTCCAAGGGGTCGTGGTTGCCCGGCAGCAGGTACACCGGAATTCCGATGGCGCGCATGGCTTCCAGGGACTGCCCGATCACCTTGGGCGGAAGCTGATTGTGTTCGAAGACATCGCCCGACACGACTACGAACTCGGCGCCCACTTCTGCTGCCAGCGCGCCCAGAGCGGAAACCACGTCGCGGCGGGCCGCCGAATAGCGTGGCTGCGCGTCACCGGCGAGGAAGTGCCGGGTCATGCCCAACTGCCAGTCGGCGGTGTGCAGGAATCGCATGCCGGCGACCCCCTTTCGAAGTGCGTGTTACCTGGGCATCGAGAGTTTAGGTCTGCGCACCGACAAGACGCGGGACCTCGATCGGCAGGTCTCGATCTGAGAAATCCGGCGACACCCTGTGGTTCTTGATCGGCGGGTCGAATCTGAGACGAAAACCGGCTCAATGCCGCGGTCAGGAATTTGCTCGCGAACTATGCCTCAGATGAGTTGCGCCAGTGTGAATCTAGACCTGAAGGCCTGCGCAAGCCGCTGCAGTCGGCCAAGCTCACCATCCACGAGCCCGGCTCGAACCACATTGGCGAACAACACTTTCCGATACAAGCTAACTTGGCGGGTTGACAGGCCTGCCGGGATTCGGAAACGCCGGGTTGGTGTAGGCCGGTGTCTGTGGCTCATCGCCGGGATTCGGATTCATGATTGGCGGTGGTCCGGACTCTGGCTCAGCTGATGGAGGCGGGGGTGCCCGATGTTCGGGCGGTGGCGGCTTGGGCACCAAATAGTTCTTCCATGCGCCCGGTGGATTCGGTGCAGGGCCGATCGTGTTATCCGGCCAGCGCCATGAACAGCTACCGGAAGCACCCCCGAAATCGCCTGCAGGAAGGGTCAACCCAAAACCCATAAAACTTCCACCGATCGGGGCATTGCCACCTGGACCGCCCATGTTCCATCCGCCATATTCGCAGTGCCAGTGCGTGCTGTTCTCTTCGAGAGGAAAATCGCAGTAGTACGTCGTGGCCCCCGCCTCGAAAGTACTTCCGCCAACACCGGGATAGTCGCAGACGCCGGGGCCTGGAAGGTTGCCGCCCGGCCCGGCCCAGGCTACCGCCGAATTGAGGATTACCCACAAGGTGGCGCCCGGTGCCACCAGTAATCTAATTCCCGTGCGCAACGACTCTTTCACTGTAACGCCTTCTAGCTTCGGCAATGGCAGCGCGTGCCTCGAGCGGGGGACTGCTATTCCAAGTTCTACAACGCCCGGGACAAATTCGCAGAGAATTTAGGATTCGTCCCCCATCAGGCTGGTTCTGGCCGTCGCCGCCGAGACTGTGCTGGCTATCGGCCGACCATCTCCACTCGCTACGCCTACCGGATACAGCCGAGCTCGGCCACTTCATCTGCCAACCAACACCTGCTACCACCCGCAAAAACTGCTCGACGGCGATGGTGAGGACTACTATTTGCCGCAGCACTGATTAATCTGATTTCTCGTGACTGACCAGCGCACCTTGCTGTTGATGCGGCACGCGAAGTCCGACTACCCGCCCGGTGTCGCCGACCATGATCGGCCGTTGGCGCCGCGCGGAATCAAGCAGGCCGGGCTCGCCGGCGACTGGTTGCGTGCCAACGCGCCCACCATCGATGGGGTGCTGTGCTCCGCGGCGACGCGCACCCGCGAAACGCTGCTGAACACCCGCGTCGAGGCGCCGGTGCGATACAGCGAGCGCCTCTATGCCACCACCCCGGGCACGATGATCGACGAGATCAACACCGTGGACGACGGCGTCAGCACGCTGCTCGTCATCGGCCATGAGCCGACGATATCGGCACTCGCGCTGGGGCTCGGCGGTGCAGGTGATACGAATACCTCGGCCGCCGAACGGATTTCGGCCAAGTTTCCGACGTCGGCGATCGCGGTGCTCGCCGTGCCGTGCGCGTGGAAGCAGCTGGAGCTCGGGCTGGCGACGCTGATCGACTTCGAGGTGCCGCGCTAGATTCGATTGCCCGGCTCCTCCACACCCGGCTCCGCCGGGCGCATCGTCGCCGCGCTAGATTTGATCAGGAGTTGGTGGCCAGCGTCAGCTCCATCAACTTGATGGCCTGCCCGCACGCGTCGATGCCCGGAGCCTGCGGGTTGATCCACCATCCGACCACCCCGGCGGCATCGCTGGCCACGCCACATGCGCCGTTCGCGTCGTCGGGCCGCATCACGATGGAGTCGATGCCCGCGATCGAACGCGTCTCGATCTTGTACTTCAGGAATTCGGCGACCTTGCGCTCGTTGGACAGGCTGCCCTGCTCGAACCAGAACCGGGTGATGTCGATCAGGCCGGCCGGGTTGGCCGCCTGCCAGCGGCAGATCGCACCGACGAAGGTGCTCTGAATGTCGAGCGGATCGGCGCCCACGGTCTTGGCCAGGATGTCGCTGGTCAAGACCTCACATTCCTTGAGCAGGTTCGGATACTGCTGCTGGGAGTTGTTGTTGCGGGGCACATTGCCACCCGCCTTGACCGCGTTGCCCCCGATCGAGCGGGAACAGCCCGTCAACACCAGCAGCGCGGCGATCACCACGGTAGCGGCGATGCGGGCAGTCCTTCTGCTGCGCGACCCGGCACGCATCGGGGCCATCATTTCGAATTCGCAATCGATTGACGAGCCAGTTCTTTCGCTATGTCGCAGGGCGGCGGGAACGGTTTCTGGCTGAAACTGATTGACCATTCAATAAAGTCGTCCTGGAACTGAATGCCCACCTCGCACAGCGAGTCACCCAGGTTGGGCTCGTTGCCGACGGCGATGAAACCGCTGTGGCCGTTGATGTTGATGTCGTCGACGCTGGCACGCGAGAGCTCCTCGGTCTTGCGTTCACGCCCGATGGGGCTGCCGCGATACCAGGAGAAGGAGAAGTGCGGCCCGAGGATGCCGCCGCCGGCGAGCCACTGGCACCCGACGGAGTTGCGTGCGGTGTTGATCAGCCCGGTGACCTTGGTGAGCTCGGCAACGGCCTGGTCGCTGATGCCGCCGCATTGCGGGAACATCGCACCGTGGCTGCCCTGGCCGTTCTGCGGCGCCGACGACGCCGTCGCGCCCGGTTTGTTGCCGCCGGAATCGGAGCAGCCCGCGGCCGCGGGGATCAGGATCGTCAATGCTGACGCCACAAGAGCCAGCGCCCTCGTGTTACGACGCACCGCCACCCTGCTTCCGTTCCGCCCGCTGCTGGTCCACACGATGCACTGTAGCGGCAGCCCAGCGGGTCAACCACCGACGCGCCTGAGCAGGTATTTCGAGGCGCCCATCAAGTGCGACGCGGACCTTGACCGTCCGGCGGTCGGCGGGGACGGCCGGGCGGACGGTATGCGACAGTTACCCAATGCTCCTGGCACTGCTGCGCCAGTACATCCAGCCGTACCGACGGCTGGTGGCGGTGCTGATGGCGCTGCAGCTGGTCAGCAACCTCGCGTCGCTGTACCTGCCGACGGTGAATGCCGCCATCATCGACGAGGGCGTCGCCAAGGGCGACACCACCACCATCGTCCGGCTCGGCATGGTGATGCTCGGCGTCACCGCATTGCAGGTGTTGTGCTCGATCGGGGCGGTCTATTTCGGCTCGCGCACCGGGATGGGCTTCGGTCGCGACCTGCGTGCGGCGATGTTCGAACACGTCACCACCTTTTCCGAGCGCGAGACCGCCCGATTCGGGGCGCCCACGCTGTTGACGCGCAGCACCAACGACGTGCGGCAGATCCAGTACCTGGTCCAGATAACGGGCACCGTGCTGGTGACGGCCCCGATCATGTGCCTCGGCGGGATATTCATGGCCATCCGCCAGGAGGCCGCGCTGACGTGGCTGCTGTTGGTCAGCGTGCCGATCATGGCGGTGGCCAACTACTGGGTGATGTCGCACATGCTGCCCCTGTTCCGCCGGATGCAGGGCCTGATCGACGGCATCAACCGGGTGATGCGTGACCAGCTGTCCGGCTTGCGGGTTGTCCGGGCGTTCACCCGGGAAGATTTCGAGCGTGACCGCTTCGCTCGCGCCAACGCCGCGCTGTCGAATACCGCGCTGACCGCGGGCAACTGGCAGGCGTTGATGCTGCCGGTGACCACGCTGACCATCAACCTGTCCAGCGTCGCGCTGATCTGGTTCGGCGGGATGCGCATCGACCGCGGCCAGATGCAGGTGGGTTCGCTGACCGCCTTTTTGGCCTACTTCACCCAGATCCTGATGGCGGTGTTGATGGCGACGATGACGCTGGTGGTGTTGCCACGGGCGTCCGTCTGCGCCGAACGGATCACCGAGGTGCTCGCCACCCGCCCCGCCGTCACCGATCCCCCGAATCCACGGTCCCCGCGCGGCGCGATCACTGGGACGGTGCGTCTGGATGATGCGACGTTCAGCTACCCGGGCGCCGATCGCCCAGTGCTGCAAAACATTTCGCTGACCGCGCTGCCCGGAACCACCACCGCCATCGTCGGCAGCACCGGTTCGGGCAAGTCGACGCTGGTCTCGCTGATCTGCCGCCTCTACGACGTGACCAGCGGCGCGGTCTCGGTGGACGGCATCGACGTCCGCGACTATCAGACCGAGCGGTTGTGGTCGGCGATCGGGCTGGTTCCCCAGCGCGGCTACCTGTTCTCCGGGACGGTCGCGGACAACCTGCGCTACGGCGCCGCGCCCGGCCACGCCGTGACCGACGAACAGATGTGGGAAGCGTTGCGGGTCGCGGCCGCCGACGATTTCGTGCGGGGCCACGACGACGGGCTGCGCATGCGGGTGGCGCAGGGCGGGATCAACTTCTCCGGCGGGCAGCGGCAGCGACTCGCCATCGCGCGGGCGGTCATTCGCCGCTCGGCCATCTATTTGTTCGACGACTCGTTCGGCGCGCTCGATGCCCGTACCGACGCGCGGGTCCGCGCCTCGCTGCAGGAAATCTCCAGTGACGCCACCGTCATCGTTGTCACACAACGCATCTCGATCGCGGCGAAGGCCGACCAGGTGATCGTGATCGACAACGGGAATCTGGTTGGCGCGGGCACGCACGAATCGCTGCTGGCCGATTGCACCACCTACGCCGAGTTCGCCGACTCGCAGTCGGTCGACGCCGTGCGCTCGGGTCGAGTCGGGGGCACGCCGTGACCCGCGCGACCACCAAGGCGGCCGGTCGGCCCGCCCCCGCCACCCGTTCCCGCGACTTCTGGGGCTCGGCCGCCCGCTTGGTGAAACAGCTTGCGCCGCAACGACGACTGTGCGCCGCGGTGATCACCTTGGGAATCACCGGCACGGCCATCGGCGTGATCGTCCCGCGGATCCTGGGGCATGCCACCGATCTGCTGTTCAACGGTGTGATCGGGCGCCAGCTCCCCGTCGGAATCACCAAGGCGCAGGCCGTCGCCGCCGCACGCAGCCGAGGAGCCAACACGTTCGCCGACCTGCTGTCCGGGATGAACGTGGTGCCCGGCCACGGCGTGGACTTCGGGGCGGTCGCACGGACGCTGATGCTGGCACTGACGCTGTATCTCGTTTCCGCGCTGCTGATTTGGGGGCAGGCCCGGCTGCTCAACGTCACGGTGCAGCGCACCATGGTCGCGCTGCGTTCCGATGTCGAGGACAAGATCCACCGGCTGCCGTTGTCCTACTTCGACGGTCGCCAGCGTGGTGAACTGCTGAGCCGCGTCACCAACGACATCGACAACATCCAATCGTCGCTGTCGATGACGATCAGTCAACTGCTGACATCGGTTCTAACCGTGGTGGCGGTGCTGGCGATGATGCTGTCCATCTCGCCGCTGCTGGTGCTGATCACCGTGCTGACGGTGCCGTTGTCACTGTTGGCGACGCGGGCGATCGCGCGACGTTCCCAACGTCTGTTCGTCGCCCAGTGGACCAGCGTCGGGCGTCTCAACGCCCACATCGAGGAGACCTACAGCGGTTTCACGGTGGTCACGACGTTCGGCCACCAGGCGGCGGCGCGCGAGCAGTTCCGCACCCTCAACGACGATGTCTACCAGGCCAGTTTCGGCGCTCAATTCTTCTCCGGGCTGGTGGCACCGGCGACCACCTTCATCGGCAACCTCGGCTACGTCGCCGTCGCCGTGGTCGGTGGCCTGCAGGTGGCCACCGGCCACATCACCCTGGGCAACATCCAGGCGTTCATTCAGTATGTGCGGCAGTTCAACTCACCGCTGAGCCAACTGGCCGGGATGTACAACACCCTGCAATCCGGGGCGGCCAGCGCCGAGCGCGTCTTCACGCTGCTGGACGAGCCCGAGGAATCGCCGGATCCCACGCCCGCCGCCCGGCCCGGCGCCGGCGCCGCCAGCCCGGGCGGACGCGTCGAATTCGCCCACGTGAGCTTCGCCTACCGCCCGGGCACTCCGGTGATCGAAGACCTGTCCATGGTGGCCGAACCGGGCAGCACGGTGGCGATCGTCGGGCCGACCGGAGCGGGCAAGACCACGCTGGTGAACCTGCTGATGCGGTTCTATGACGTCGACGCGGGCCAGATCCTGGTCGACGGGGTCGACATCACCACGATGGACCGCCGGTCGCTGCGGTCGCGAATAGGCATGGTGCTGCAGGACACCTGGCTTTTCGACGGGACGATCGCGGAGAACATCGCCTACGGACGTCCCGACGCCGGTGCGGACGAGGTGCTCGAGGCCGCGAAGGCCGCCTACGTCGATCGTTTTGTGCGGACGTTGCCGGCCGGCTACCAGACCCGAATCAGCGGTGACGGCGGCAACATCAGCGCCGGCGAAAAGCAGCTGATCACCATCGCACGCGCATTCCTTGCCCGCCCGCAGTTGTTGATCCTCGACGAGGCAACCAGTTCGGTCGATACCCGCACGGAGGCCATCATCCAGCATGCGATGTGCGAACTGCGCCGCGATCGCACGAGTTTTATCATCGCGCACCGGCTTTCGACGATCCGCGATGCGGACCGGATCTTGGTGGTCGAGGCCGGCCGGATCGTCGAACAGGGCAATCACACTGAACTACTCGCCCGGCGCGGCACGTATTACGAGATGACACAGGCGTAACGGCGCGCGTCCGGCGAGCGCATTGATAAGCGGCCGCGATCGCTACCAAGAAGTTATTGAGAAGACACCAAGGAACAAACGAGACGCTGGGATCGTCCTACTCAGTAACGCACCTGAAAGGGGTGGCAGCAATGTCCTTCCGCCGCATCATCACAATGGCCACCACCGCCGTCGGCGCCGCCGCCATCGGGCTTGCCGCCGTTGGCATGGCCGGCACCGCCGCAGCGAGCTCCGTGCAGACCGCCGACCAGGCGTTCCTGGGCCAGATGCAAAGCCTCGGCGTCTCTTTCGCGTCGACGCAGGATGCCGTGCGAGCTGGCCACCAGGTATGCACCGACCTGGCCGCCGGCCAGACCCCGACCGCCGTCACCGTCAACATCTTCCGCCACACCAACCTGACTCCGCCGCAGGCGGCCAACATGGTGATCGCGGCCACCAACGCCTACTGCCCGCAATTCTCCGGGCAGCCCGCCTAGCCGACCAACGATCCACGATGGGGGATTCCGGGTAACCGGAATCCCCCATCGGCGGCTGGAGCCAACCGCACGCCGGACGGCTCCAAGAATTCGTAGAGAAGTCAAAAAGGCGGACATCCGAAGCTCTTCTCAACAGACCCGCGAGACACGAGAAGAGGCCCACCGTGAAGACCGCCAACATCGCCAAGACCCTCACCTTCGTGGTGGCCGCCACCGCGGTCGGTCTCGGTCTGGCAGCCCCGGCCGGCGCCGCGGCTTCCCAGCTCACCTACGGCGACCCGACCGCCGCCGCCCAGTTCTGGCGGCAGCAGCAATACGACGACTGCGTGCTCATGTCGAGCGCCGACGTCATCGGCGAGATCACCGGCGTGCAACCGTCCGAGCACGACATCATCGAAAAGGCCCAGTCGACGCCCAGTGTCGCCCACCCCGGCCCGATCTACACCAAGCCCGCCGCCAGCAGCAACCCGGAGTCGGGCCCGGGAGCCAACACCGCGGACATCCCCGAATTGCTGGCCCAGTACAAGATCGGCGCCGCCGCCGGCGACAAGGACGACGCCGCGCAGACCGGCACCCCGTCGGGAATGGTGGGGCTCGAGCGAGCACTGGCCGCCGGTCACAAGGTGATCGTCAGCCTCAACGCCGAACTCATCTGGCACCAGCCCGTCGAACAGAAGGACAAGAACGGCCGCCCGGAGTCCAACCACGCCGTGGTGGTGACGGGTGTGGACACCGTCGCCGCCATGGTTCACCTCAACGACAGCGGCACCCCGGAAGGCCGTAACGAGCAAATCCCCATCCAGCTCTTCGTCCAGTCATGGGACACCAGCAACGAGTTGATGGTCGTCACCACCTGAACCGACGGCGATTCGCCGCACGCGGCGCGCAACGTCTCCGGACTTGCGCGCCGCGGGTATGTCTCGACGATGCAATCCAATTCGTGCGAGGCATCCACTATCGCGCTGGGCACGAACACATTTCAGTCATCACGGGACCGTGCTCCAGCGTGCCGATGATTTCGGCGACATGCCGCCGGACCTCGACGGTTTGTCGGGATTGTCAACGAATCCGCCCGGTTGGCGTCACAATCACAACTGTGACCTCATGGCATCCGACGCCGCGGACGCGGAAAGGCTGGTAGGCCCGATGGCGGACAAACGTCTCGAATTCGGTCTGCTCGGGCCGTTGGAGATGAGCGTTGACGGTGCCCTGGTGCCGCTCGGCACGCCCAAACAGCGGGCGGTGCTGGCCCTGCTGCTGATGAACCGCAACAACCCGGTCGGCGTCGACCGGCTTATCACCGCACTGTGGGACGAGTCGCCGCCGTCGGGGGCGCGGGCCAGCATTCACTCCTACGTGTCCAACCTGCGCAAGCTGCTGACCGGAGCCGGCGTGGACCCGCGCACGGTACTGGTCGCGGCGCCGCCGGGGTATCGGCTCAACATTCCCAATGACACTTGCGATCTCGGCCGCTTCATCGCCGAAAAGACCGCCGGCGTGCACGCGGCGGCGGCGGGACGCTTCGAACAGGCCAGCCAGCACCTGTCTGCGGCCTTGGCCGAATGGCGCGGCCCGGTGCTCGAGGACCTGGAAGACTTCCGGTTCGTCGACGCCTTCACCACGTCCCTCGTCGAGGAGAAGATCATGGCCCACACGGCGCAGGCCGAGGCCGAAATCGCCTGCGGACGTGCGTTTACCGTGATCACCGAGCTGGAAGCGCTGACGGCCGAGCATCCTTACCGCGAGCAGCTGTGGGCTCAGTTGATGACCGCCTACTACCTCACCGACCGCCAATCCGACGCGCTCGCGGCCTACCGCCGCGTGCAGAAGTCGCTCGCCGATGACCTCGGGATCGACCCGGGTCAGAACCTGCGCGCCCTCAATGACCGGATCCTGCGCCAGGAACCGCTGGACGCCAAGAAGAATGCCATGACGACCGCGGCGGTCGCGATCACCGTGCTCGAGCAGTACACGACCGACAACAAGGTTGGCGCCTATCTGCACGAGGTGACCGGGCGCAGCTATCCCCTGCAAGGGTCGACAACGATTGGGCGCCTTAGCGACAACGACATCGTCCTCGACTCCCCCAAAGTCAGCCGCCACCATGCCGTCATCGTCGACACCGGAACCGGCTACATCATCGACGACCTACGGTCCTCGAACGGCGTGCACGTGCAGGACCAACGAATCCGCTCGGCCGCCACCCTGCAGGACGGCGACCGCGTCCGGATCTGCGACCACGAATTCACCTTCCAGATCGCCGTTGACAACGGCGACGAGGGCTAGGAGCCGGGCAAGCCGACCACGCGCGCACGCGCGCCGCAATTGTTGCCGTTATCGTGCGGTGTGACGCCCGCGCGCTTACCGTCATGATTGCTCAGTCACGGGTTGCTGGGGGTTGGGTTGGAAGGATGAGGAATGAGTGACGAGCAGTCCTCACGGGCGGGGTCGATGTTTGGCCCCTACCACCTGAAGCGGCTGCTGGGCCGCGGCGGGATGGGTGAGGTCTACGAGGCTGAACACACCGTCAAGGAGTGGACGGTCGCGGTCAAACTCCTCTCCGAAAGCTTCAGCCGCGACCCGGTGTTTCGCGAGCGGTTGAAACGCGAAGCCCGCACGGCCGGTCGTTTGCAGGAACCGCACGTGGTACCGGTGCACGACTACGGCGAAATCGACGGCCAGATGTTTCTGGAGATGCGCTTGGTCGAGGGCACCGACCTGGACAGCGCGCTCAAACGCTTCGGCCCGCTGACCCCACCCCGCGCGGTCGCCATCATCACCCAGATCGCCTCCGCGCTCGACTCCGCCCACGCCGCCGGGGTGATGCACCGCGACATCAAACCGCAGAACATTCTGGTCACCCGTGACGACTTCGCCTACCTGGTCGACTTCGGCATCGCCAGCGCCACCACCGACGAGAAGCTCACTCAGCTCGGCACCGCGGTCGGCACGTGGAAATACATGGCGCCAGAACGGTTTTCCGACGCGGAGGTCACCTATCGCGCCGATATCTACGCATTGGCCTGCGTGCTGTTCGAGTGCTTGACCGGATCCCCGCCCTACCGCGCCGACAGCGCCGGCGTGCTGGTCTCCGCCCACATGATGGATCCCATCCCCGCGCCCAGCGAACAGCGCCCGGGCGTCCCCAAGGCCTTCGACGCGTTGATAGCCCGCGGCATGGCCAAAAAGCCCGAAGACCGCTACGCCAGCGCGGGTGACCTGGCCCGCGCCGCCAAGGAGGCCCTCAGCAACCCCGACCAGGACCGCGCCGCCACCATCTTGCGCCGCAGCCAGGAAGCCGCACGGCCCACCGTCGACAACCCCGGCGCTCAGGCCCACGCCGCTCCAGCGCCTCCGCCGCCGTACCAGCCCACGTTCAACACCCCGCCGCCGTCGCCATTCGACCCGCCGTCGGCCCCCAGTTCCGGTCCGATACCGGCGCAGGGCGTCCAGGCGTGGACCCCCACCAGCGGCCCGATCCCGGCGGCCGGCCCGCCCGCGCCACCGTATTACCAAGGCGGCAACGCCAACTGGGGCGGCCCGCCACAGTTCATCAGCTCAACACCCTGGGGTCAGGCCCCGCCCAAGCCGCACCCCAATGTCTGGCCCATCATCGCGGCCGTCGCCGTCGTGCTCGTGGTCATCGCCAGCGGGGTGGGCATCTGGCTGGTCGTCCGGCCCAAACCGGAACCACCGCAGGCCGCCCCGCTGGGACCCGAACGCCTCAGTGGCCTGCTGCTCAGCCCGGCCGACATCAACGGCGTAATGGGCTCGTCCTCGATGCAGCCGGGCAAACCGATCACCGCGACGGACAGCTCCGCAGTGACGGTGTCCGCGCCGGATTGCCAGGGCGCGCTCTACACCACCCAGGATCCGGTCTACGCCGGCAGCGGCTACTCGGCGGTCAGCGGACTGGTGTCCTCGGAGGCGGGCGACAATTACGACCACTGGGTCAACCAGGCCGTCGTGCTCTTCCCGTCCGCCGACAGGGCCAAGACCTTCGTGCAGACCTCCGCGGAGAAGTGGAAGGGCTGCGCCGCCAAGACGGTGACCGTCACCAACAAGAACAAGACCTATCGGTGGACGTTCGCCCAACTTCAGGGCAGCCCGCCAAAAGTCACGCTGATGGACACCCAGGAAGGCGCCGACGGCTGGGAGTGCCAACGCGCACTCAGCGTGGCCAACAACGTTGTCGTCGACATCAACGCGTGCGGGTACCACATCAGCGATCAGGGCGGCCAGATCGCCGACAAGATCGTCGGAAAAATCAACAGCGACAAGCCGGAAGGCTGACCGGCCGTACCGTTAAGCTCTTGTCACGACTGAAGATCGGGTCCCTCCGCGCGTAGGTCGTCGACCGCCGACATCGCGCCCCGCAACTTCGCCAGCCACTCCTCGGCGTGTTCGCCGACCAGCTTCACCGACCACGCCAGCGCGTCGGCCCGGGATCGGGCGACCCCGGCATCGACCAACGTGTCCAGCACCTGGCGCTCGGGTTGCTTCAGCCGCGTCATGACCGGTACGGCGATGTGGGTGAACAGAATTCGCTCGGTGCCGGCCGTGGAGCCGACCTCGACGCCCCAGGACACCTTGCGCCCGTAGCGATCCTGGGCTTCGTCGGCGATGTGCATCCGCTCCGATCGGGTGTCTTCGCGGAATCGCGAAGCTCGCCCGGCCGCGCGGGCCTCGCTGGCTTCGCCTTCCGCGTCCGGGAGCTTGCCGATGACGGTGATCTCTTCGCGGTCGACGACCACCGTGGGGTCGCCGTCGAACCAGTTCTCCGGGAGACGTCCGGCGAACCATTCCGCGGCGTCGCCGGCGTCGGGTTGCTGGGCCTGCTGCCAGCCCCCGGGGCGACCGTAACGCCGCCCGTGTGTGTGATGCGCTTTCATGATTACATGATTACACCGTTGCATGTGTAAGGGAACGGGCTTTCACCGGCAGCGAAACGACGGACCCCGCGCGGGCAACTTCCCACCAGATCCGGCCGCCGGCTCACGGGTGATCGAGGACTCCGGCCAACCCGCAAAACCCGTTGATCCGGGCAGTTCGTCGGCGTATTTTGGTTAGCGAAGCAGGCCCGGAAGCGACCAATTCGAAGTGCCGGAACACGGGGTAGGAATCCGGCCGCGTAGGACACGCATAAGACGGAGTCAGACGCCCCCTAGAGTCGCGCCGGGCCTGCCCATGTGCCGGGACTCTTCTTCCCGGTGCTTTCTCCCCGGTGCCGCGTGGCCCTCAGTCGCCGTCGCCGCGGCGGACGCGAAAGAGCTTCACCTCGCTCTTGATGCCCTTGAGGCGACGTGCGCCGACGAACGATCCGGAGAACCCACCGCGGTCACCGATGACGCCCCAGGCCGAATCCGCGACCAGGACCGTGCCCGGGCGCGCCACGTTGGTGACCCGGCTTGCCACGTTGACCGGGCTGCCGAACCAATCACCGGCCCGGCTCACCGCCATGCCGGACGCCACCCCCGCTCGCAACCGGGGAAAGTCGTTGTCGCTGTCGACGGCTTCGACGAGTTTGACGATGACGTCGAGCAACGGCAGCGGATCGGGGCAGACGAACATCACCGCATCACCGATGGTCTTGATGAATCGCACCGGGGGCACGGTCATGTCCCGGGCCAGAATGGCCAGCCGGTTGGCCAGGTGGCCCAACTCCTCGGGGGATACCGCCTCGCCGATCTTCGTGAAGCCGACCAGGTCCGCGAAGGCAACGGTGATCTGGCGCGCTCCCGGTAGCGGCTCGCCGGCGGCCCGCTCCGCGGCATTGATCGCCTCGGTCTCCATCATGTGGCGCAGCTGCATGAACAACATATGCTCGATCATCGGCCCGAGCATGGGCGCGATCTTGCCCACCAAAGCCTTTGAAGCCTTGGCGATTTCGAGTTCGCTGTTACCCGGTCGCATGATCGCCGAAAGCGCCGTGTAGCGCATGACTTCGGCGGCCCGCGACAAACCTTCGGCGAGCACCCGAACCACGAGAACCACCTGTTCGGGATCCAGCCCCAGCTCAACGAATCGCTGGGAGAAGGCGGCAGCCTCACCGTCGGCCCGCATGTGCACGACCGCGTCGGGGTCGTCCACCCGAACCAGACCGATCGCGCGCTGCACGCGCTGCAGCAGGCCCAGGTCGATGCCATGGGTCTCGCTGATCTCGCGAGTGGACACGTAGGTGCCGTCATCGCCGATGAGGTGGCGGGTGGCCAGCAACAGGGGCGGATTGGTGGTCCGGATCTCCTCGATGGTGATGCCCTGCTCGAGCAGCCACGTCACCAGCTCGGCGCGCTCGGTGCGCGCGTTGCCCTCGAGCCCCTCGAGCAGATCGTCGATGTTCTGGTCGGCCCCGTCCTGCACGTCGCCAACGTACAACGCGGGCGAGCCATGATGTGAGGTGATGAGCACACCGCTGCTGCGGGGATTCCCGCCTGTCGTCGACGAGCGCGCCAGGACGCTGATCCTCGGCTCGTTTCCCAGCGCGCAGTCGCTGGCGGCGGGCCAGTACTACGCCAATCCACGCAATGCGTTCTGGTCGATCACCGGTGAGCTGTTCGGCTTCGATGCGACCGCGCCCTACAACGTACGGCTCGCGGCACTGCGGTCCCATGGTGTCGCCCTCTGGGACGTGCTGCACTCGTGCCGCCGGGTCGGCAGCTCCGACTCGGCGATTGAGCCAAAGAGTTTGTCGGTCAACGATTTTGGTGAGTTATTCGAGCACTACCCCACCATCACGGCGGTGTACTTCAACGGCGCCAAGGCCGCCGACCTGTTCCGCCGGCTGGCGACGGCGCCCGAGCGAATCGGGTATCAGCGGTTGCCGTCGACCAGCCCGGCCCACGCGGTACGGCCGGGCACCAAGCTCGCGGCGTGGACTGTGCTGGTTAAACCCGCTTAGGAGACCGGCGGTCGCCGCAGGGCCCACGGCCGGGCGGCTTCGATCTGCGCCGAGAGCGACAGCAGGGTCGCCTCGTCATACGGGCGGCCGACGAGTTGGACCGACATCGGCAAGCGATCCCCGTCGAAGTCCCACGGAACCACCGCGGCCGGCTGCCCGGTCAGATTCCAAACCTGTTGGTAGGGAACGTACTGACCGACCCTCAGCAGCGTGGACACGACGCCACGGCGTTGATACGCGCCGATACGGGACGGGCCCGCCGCGGTGCCGGGCGTGACGACGACGTCGACATCATCGAAGATCGCCTGAATCCGCGAGATCACGGCCCCCTCGGTGGCTCGGATGGCCTCCATCCGCCGGTCCGAGAAAAAGGACCCCAGGCGGGCCATGTTGCGGGTGCGCGCTTCCAGGCGTTCCGGATGGGCCAGTGCGTCCGCGTCGTCGCAGATGCCGCGCAAATAGCGGGGCAGGTAGTTCGTGAGTATCGCCGAGGGCGGATATTCGGGGTCGGCCGTGATGACGTCGTGGCCAAGGTCGCGAAGCAATGCGCCCGCCTGGTGGACCGCGGTCAACTCCGCCTTGCCGACCCTGACCGGGAGTGGGGTTGGGACCTTGGTGCTCAACGCGATTCGCAACCGGCCGGGACTGCGCCCTGCCGCGATCGCGAACTCGCCTTCGGGGCCGGGCACCGTCGACGTCGCATCCAGGAATACGGCCGCGTCCATCACCGTCCGCGCGATCGGGCCGTTGACGCTCAGCCCGTACCAGGCGTCGTCGTGCGGTTCCAGCGACACGCGATCGCGTTGTGGCTTCAGGCCGAACAGGCCACACCATGTCGCGGGGATGCGGATCGAGCCGCCCCCGTCGGATCCCAGCGCCAGCGAAGCCAACCCGGCGGCGACCGCGGCGGCACTCCCGCCGCTACTGCCCCCCGGGGTGCGGGTGGGATTCCACGGGTTACGGGTGGCTCCGAAGGTCATCGACTCGGTATACGGCAGCATCATCAGCTCGGGCACATTGGTTTTGCCGATGATCACGGCGCCCGCGGCCCGCAACCGGCGCACCACCTCCGCGTCGGAGCTGACGGCGGGCCGGTGTCCGCCGCTGCCGAACGTCGTCACCTGCCCGGCGACGTCGACATCGTCTTTGATCGCGATCGGCACGCCGAGCAGCGGTAGCCGTTCGCCCGCGTCCAGGCGCTCCTGCGCCACGGCGGCCTGGTAACGGGCTTGGTCGGCGAGCACCACGCGGTAGCAACGCAGCTGGCTGTCCAGCCGCCCGATCCGCTCCAGGTAGAGCTCGAGCAACTCCGCCGCGGTCAATTCACCGTTGGCCAGCATGCGCGCGTGGGCCGCCGCGCCGGCGAAGGCGAGATCGTTCACCGCGGCAGCGTAACTCGACAATCGTGGCCGGCCCCGAATGGTCTCGGCATGGGCGCGACGCAGCAGCCAGTACCGTGGGCGACATGTCCTGCATGTTCTGTGCGATCGTCGCCGGCGAGGCTCCGGCCATCCGGATCTACGAAGACGACGACTACCTGGCCATCCTCGACATCCGCCCGTTCACCCGCGGCCACACCTTGGTGCTACCCAAACGGCACAGCGTCGATCTCACCGACACCCCGCCGGAGACGCTGGCCGGAATGGTCACCCTGGGGCAACGCATCGCCCGGGCCGCGCGCAGCACCGAATTGGCCGACGCGACGAACATCGCGGTCAACGACGGCAGCGCCGCTTTCCAGACCGTCTTCCACATCCACCTGCACGTTTTGCCTCGCCGCAACGGCGACAAGCTGTCGGTCGCCAAGGGATTGCTGCTGCGCCGCGACCCCGACCGGGACGCCACCGGCCAGATTCTGCGCACCGCGCTGGCCCGCATCGATGCAAGTCAGCCGGATTGAGCCGCCGGGCAGATCACGGCCCGCGCCCGCACCAACCTGGCAAAAGCCCCACGTCGCGAAGGTCGGCAGCGGTTTAATGCCCCTGTAACTCGTGGTGAGTTTGTTCATTTCTTCACCACACAGCAGGGGAGCGGCTGGTGCGGCGATGAAACGCTGGGCGGTGAATCCGTGGCGGCGGTCGGGGGTGCCCGCACGCACAGGCTGGCTGCTCGCCGGCGTGTACGGCGTCGCCGAGTTGTCGATCGTGGTGTCGAAGTTCTGGGGATCGCATGGCCCCTACGGGACGCGGCCGATCAACGAGGTCGTCATCGCGGTGTGTCTCGCCATCACGGCGGTGTGCGCCGGCTCCGCCGCCCGCCACCAGGCCGGACGACAGCGATACGGCTGGTTGGCGCTGGTCACTGGCCTGGCCGGCTGGGCGGTGGGCGAGATCATCTGGGCGGTCTACGACGTACGCCCGGAGTTCGACCACGCCGCGAACCCGGCGGCGACCGAGATCGTGCTGCTGTTGTATCCGCTCGGCGCCATGACCTCGTTGGTGTTGCTGTCGCGGCTCTCTCGCCTCGACAACTTCCGGCGCATGCTGCTCGACGGCCTGATCGTGGCGACTTCGCTGTTCGTCATCTCCTGGGTGTTCGTGGTCGAAACTCAGCTGCGCGAGCACACCGGTGCCCGGCTGGCGACGCTGGTGGAGGTCTTCAGCGACATCGTCCTGCTGACTACGGCAATCCTGATGCTGTCGCGGGCGCGTCCCGGCGACCAGGCGAGCCGGACCCTGCTGGCCGGCGGGATCGGGATCATCAACCTTGCCGACCTGGTGCTGGTTTTCGACACCGGCATCGGCAGCTATCACACCGGCTATGTGGCCGACTTGATCCGAGTCGCCGGGCTGGCAATGTTGACGCTGGCCGCAGCGGCCAGCCGCCACGAGCGTCCCGTGCCGCCATCGCAGCCATCGCCGGACGAGGTGGAGCTGCGCACCCGCCTGTGGCTGCCGTATCTGCCGCTGATCATGGCGGCGGCGGTGGGCTGGGCGCACGCGGCCGGCAATACGCTGCACAAACCCTTGCTGGGCGCGCTGGGAATACTCGTGGCCGCCGTACTGGCCCGACAATTCGTGGCCCTGGTGGAGAACCAGAATTTGCTGTCCGAAGTCGCGCAGGAGGCCTTCCGCGACCACCTGACCGGTCTGGCCAATCGGGCGCTCTTCCTGCATCGGTTGGAGCTGGCGGTCGCGCGTCGACACCCCGACGGCACACCGATCGCGGTGCTGTGCCTGGACCTCGACAACTTCAAAGCGGTCAACGACGCCCTCGGCCATCCGGCCGGCGACGAACTCCTGGTCCGGGTGGCCGGCCGGCTCACCGCCGCGCTGGGCGACACGGGCACCATCGCCCGGCTGGGTGGCGACGAATTCGCGGCCGTCATCGAAACCTCCGTCGAAGAATCGCAGGCGGCCGCACACCGCATCCTCGACGCCTTCACCGGAGCCATTCTGATCGACGGCATCCCGATCACGGTGCGCCCGAGCATCGGATTCACGGTGGCCACCGGCTCGGCGAACTGCACGGTCGATCAGCTGCTACGGCACGCCGACTTGGCCATGTATGCCGCCAAACGCGAAGGCGGCCAATGCATCCGCAGCTTCATGCCCGACATGCCGCTGCCATATGCGTTTCCGGCGGCGCCTGGTTCGCACAGATCGTCCGTGGCCGCCCGTGCTATCGGCGCTGGTGACGGCGATACGCCGCGGGACTCCCGGCCGGCCACCGAGGTCGCCACGGCGGCACCGAGCCTGCCCGAGGACGCGCCCGACACCGTCCGCTGGCCGCCACGGGACGTCCGGGCCGCCATCGCGCTGCTGGCAATCGGAGTGGCCGCCTTCACCGTGTCCAGCGTCGTGCGCCCGAACGCCGGGCACGGCATCGCCTCGGCCGCCGCGCTGTATACGGCCCTGACCGTGGTCGCGGCCGCACTGATCGCGCTTCGCGCATACCGTGTCCCGGCCGACCGGTTCGCCTGGGCACTGATCGCCGCGGGTATGGCGTCCTCGGCCGTGGGTGACGTCGTCTACGCCCTGTGGGTGCCCAACGGCCGATCCCCGTCGGTGGCCGATCCGGAGTACCTGGCGTACTACCCCTTCGTCTACGCCGGGCTGTTGCTGCTCATGCGGGCACGGCTCAAGCGGCTGCCGATCCCGATTCAGCTCGACTCGTTCATCTGCGCACTGACGTTGGCGGCGGTGGCCGCGGCCTTGACGGCCGGCCCGATCCGGGCGGCCGCGGTACGCAGCCCGGCGACCGTATGGGTTGGGTTGACATATCCATGGAGCGATCTGGTGCTCCTGGCCCTGGCCGCCGGGATGTTGCCAATCCTTGGCTGGCGCAACGAAATTCGCTGGGCGCTGCTGGTGGCCGGATTGGTCTTGTTCGCGGTCGCGGACGCCGCCTATCTCTTTCAGACGTCCGCCGGCTTGTACCGGGCCGGCTCGCTGCTGGATGCGTGCTGGGCCGCGTCGTCGTTGCTCATCGCGATGGCGAGCTGGGCCAGATCGTCATCGATGACGCCACCACCCCGAGGCCGATACGGGCCCTACATCACTCCGGTGGTATCCGCCATCGTGGCGCTGGGCGTGATCGTCCTGGCACACCATTCGCGACTCGCCGCGACGCTGGCGGCCTTGAGCCTGGTCGTGGCGACCGGCCGGTTCGCGCTGACCTTCCGCAACGCGAACCTGCTGGAGACGAACGACAGACTCGCGATGATCGACGAGTTGACGGCACTGCCGAATCGGCGCTCACTGGCAACGGCCCTGACCGCGTTGCCCGTTTCGCCACCATCGGCAACGCGGTCGATTCCGACCAGAGCACACGCGCGCCGCGCGCTGTTGTTGTTGAGCCTGAGCGATTTTCACGAGATCACCGACTCGATCGGCAGGCAGTTCGGTGATGAGCTGCTGTGCCATATCGCAAATCGACTGGCCGGCTGCGTCCGTCGCGACGATCTGCTCGCACGGGTGGGCGAAGACCAATTCGCCGTGCTGCTGTCGGATGGGGCCAACCTCACCGCGGCCAGCGCCTCGGCGGGCCGGCTGCTCGAAGCCTTGGGCGAGCCAATCGCTTTGGATCCGATCACGGTGCAGGTGGACGCCCGAATCGCCATCGCGCTCTGCCCAGACCACTGCGACTCCCCGCAAGACTTGTTGAGCCGCGCCGAAACCACCATGGCGCACGCCAAATCCGCCCGCAGCAAGATCGCGGTCTACGACTCCTCGTTCGAGGTTCATCGCGACAACGACCCGAGCCTCATCGAGGAATTGCGCACGGCGTTGTTCGATACCGAGGAGCTGAGGCTGCACTACCAGCCCAAGATCGACGGCCGCGACGGCAGCGTCCACAGTGTCGAGGCGGTGCTGCGCTGGCAGCACCCCACCCGCGGAACACTGCTGCCGGAAGAGTTTCTGTCCGTCGCCGAACGCGCCGGGCTGATGCGCAAAATCTCCAACCGCACGCTGTCCATGGCCCTCGCGCAGGTCCGCTCGTGGCGCGAAGAAGGCATGCCGCTGACCGTCGCGGTGAACCTGTCGACGACCAACCTGCTGGACATCGAACTCGTCGGCACCGTCGAGCGACTCCTCGCCAACCACGATCTGCCCGCAGAGGCGCTCATCCTCGAGATCACCGAGAGCGCACTGGTGGATTCCGTGCGATCCCGCAACACCGTCGCCGCGCTGCAGGGCCTGGGAATCCGCATCTCGCTCGACGATTACGGCACCGGTTGGTCGTCATTGGCTCGCCTGCAAGAGGTTTCGGTCGACGAGCTGAAACTCGACCGAATTTTCGTGTCGCGCCTGGCCCACGACGCGCGATCGGTCGCGATCGTGCGTTCGACGGTGGCGCTGGCGTCAAACCTGGGTGCCGATCTGGTCGCCGAGGGAGTCGAAAACGAGGCCACCCTGCACGCCCTGCGGCGGTATGGCTGCAACATCACCCAGGGCTTCGTGCACAGCCCGCCGCTGCCGCCCGACGACCTGCGCGAATGGATGGCCGGCCACGCGCCGAATCCCCACCCCAGCCGGTCCAACGAGCGGGCGCGTTCGAACGAGGGCTAGAACAGCTCCTTGGCCAGTAGCTCCAGCGTCGCGACCCGCGCGGGTGCGGTGTCGGGATCGGTACCGCGGCGCGCCGAGGCCACCGGGTTCACCATGACTTCGTCGACGCCGAACCGGTCGGCCAGCGCCCGGATCTGCTCGGCGGCCTCGGCCGGGGCCCCCAGGACGGCGCGTCGCAGGCCGCTCTCGACGATCCGCTGTTGCTGTCCGGTGAGCTCGGCGACCGCGGCCTCCTCGACCAGCGGCACCGGCCCGAGCGACTGCCCGGTCCGGAGCCGGGCCATCATCTGCAGGTTGGGCAGCATCAAAGCCGTTGCCTCCTCCCGTGTTTCGGCGACCGCCGCGTTCACCGTCAGAAAGGTCAGCGGTTCGGCCGTCAGCTCACTGGGCTTGAATCGCGAGCGGTACACCTCGAGCGCCTCTTCGGTTCCGTTGCCGGAGAAGTGATGTGCGAACACATACGGCAACCCCTTGGCGGCGGCCAGATGCGCCGAGTACATCGACGAGCCCAGCAGCCACAGACGCGGTTCACCCGCCGCGGCGGGGGTGGCCCTGAGGGTGTAATCACCCGAGCGCAGCGGAACCCGCACGCCGCGAGCGCTCATCAGCGCCGCCACGTCGTCGAGGTATTCGGGGAAGTTCTCGATGTCACGATCGTCCCGACCGCCGCGCAGCGCATACGACGTCACCGGATCCGAGCCGGGCGCCCGGCCGATGCCGAGGTCGATCCGGCCCGGGGCAGCGGCTTCCAGCAGCGCGAACTGTTCGGCCACCGCCAGCGGGGCGTGATTGGGCAGCATCACGCCGCCCGACCCGAGCCGCAGCCGCGAGGTCTGCGCGGCCAGGTAGGCCAGCACCACCGGCGGGCTGGTGGCACCGACCGACGGCATGTTGTGGTGCTCGGCCACCCAGTAGCGGTTGAAACCCAGCCGGTCCGCGGCCTGCGCGAGCTGCACGGTGGCGGCCAGGGCGCCGCCGGTCGTCTGGTCGGTGCGCACCGGGATGAGGTCAAGGACGGAAAGATGCACGATCGCGTCAACGCGCGCGGGCCCGCGAACGTTCCCGTCGCCCGGGCTCAGTAGTCCTTGAGCGTGATGGAGGCGACGATGCGGTCGAACACCTCTTGCGGTATCGGCGCGCCACCCGGAATGTTGTCCACGACCAGCCACTGGTTGCGCTTGACGTAGTCGCTGAACTCGCGCTGATAGTTGGCGAACCCGGCTTCGTAGTCGACCGTCCCGTCCTGGGAGGCTGCCTTGAGCTCACCGGCCAGGATGTACGCGCCCAGCAGCGCGACACTGGTCCCCTGGCCCGACAGGGGCGAACAGCAGTACCCGGCGTCACCGACCAGCGCCACCCTCCCCCGCGACCAGCGATCCATCTTGATCTGCGACATCTCGTCGAAGTAGAAATCCGGCGCGGTCCGCATGTACTCGAGCAGCTGCGGGCGAACCCAGCCGTCGCCGGCCATCCGCCGCTCCAGCTCGGCCAATTGGGCCGCGGTGTCGCGGTAGTCGATCCGCAGATCGGTATCCATGAAGCCGACCATGGCACGCGCCTCAGTGTTGTTGCGCGCGCTGTACACCCCCGCCATACTGGCGTCCCC
Organism: Mycobacterium colombiense; assembly: GCF_001665835.1. Taxonomy (GTDB): domain Bacteria; phylum Actinomycetota; class Actinomycetes; order Mycobacteriales; family Mycobacteriaceae; genus Mycobacterium; species Mycobacterium colombiense_A. Next base: position 213,985 of record NZ_LZSX01000089.1, read on the forward strand.
GTAGTGCCACATCTGCCAGTAGTCCAGGTCCAAGAAATTGGGCACCGTGAAGATCGCCGCGTGCGTGCCCAGCCTCTCGATGAAATCCTCTTCCGGCCCGAAGACCAATCGCCGCACATTGGAGTGCAATCCGTCGGCGCCGATCACCAGATCGAAACTGCGCGGCGCGGCGCGCTCGAAGGTGACGCGGACCGCCGCGCCGTCGTCCTGCAGGGCGGTGATGGTGTCGTCGAAGAGATACTCGGCCGTCCATTGGCTTGCGCCATAAAGCAATTCGACCAGATCGTCGCGCAATAGCTCGATGTTGGGACTATCGATGGGTCCACCGGTGGGCGTCGATTCGGTGTCCCGAGACAGTTCGTTGCCGTCGCGGTCGACGACGGAGGAGCCCTGGATTTGCGTCTTGCGCTTCTGGGCGGCACCCAGCAGTCCCATCCGCTCGAGCACCGTCAGCGCCGGGCCCCGCACGTCGATCGCCTGACCGCCCGGGCGCGGGCCCCGATGGCGCTCGACCACGGTCACCGAAAAGCCATGCCGTCCAAGCCAAAACGCGGCCGCCGCGCCCGCCACGCTGGCGCCCGATACCAGAACTCTAGACATGAGAGGTCACTTGATCCCTGCCAGTTCTTTTGCGTCGCGAAAGACGTCGTCGAGCATTCCTGGTGTCAACCTACCGGTGAACATGTTTTGCTGGCTCGGGTGGTAGCAGCCGAGCAATCGCACACCGGGCGCCAAATCGGCAACGACGCCGTGGCCGAACCGTGGCTTGCGCCCCGCGAAGGTGCCCGGTAGCCGCAGCGCGATCTGCCAGCCGAACCCGCCCAGGGCCACGACCACGCGGACGTCCTCGGACACCAACCGCCATTCGGCCTGCAGCCAGGGCCAGCAGGCGTCGCGCTCCTCGGGTGTCGGGGCGTTGGCGGGGGGCGCACACCGCACCGGCGCGACGATGCGAATCTTCTTGGTCTGCAACCCATCCGCGGCATCGACACTGGTCGGCTGGTTCACCAGCCCGGCCCGGTACAGCGCCGCGTACAACTGGTCGCCCGAGCGGTCGCCGGTGAACATCCGCCCGGTCCGGTTGGCGCCGTGCGCCGCGGGCGCCAACCCGACGATCAACAGCCGGGGCCGCACCGACCCCCAACTGGGCACCGGCCGTCCCCAATACGGTTGGTCGGCAAAGGCTCGGCGCTTGACCACCGCGACGTCCTCGCGCCAACTGACCAATCGCGGGCAGGCGCGGCAGACGCTGACCAGCGCGTCGATTTCGGGAATCGACCCGGCGTGTTCGGCGAGCTCGGCGACGGCGGCGGCATCCGTTGCCACCGGGGTCCGCGGCGTCGCCGGATCCCCCGGCCATCCGGCGCCGGCCCCAACCGGAGAGCCGAACATCTGGCCGGTGCGTGGGTGGGCGAGCACATGAACATCCTGCATGAGTCGAAAAATTCGGTCGCCGAAAATACCGCTTTGGCATAAATTCAGCGGCGATATTCCAATGAAAAGCGGCGGCCCAGCATTCCTGATCCTGTTCGCCACGCTGATGGCGACGGCGGGTAGCGGCATCTCGATAGTCGCGTTCCCGTGGTTGGCGTTGCAGCACCACAACAGCGCGCGCGACGCCGCGGCCGTGGCCCTCGCGATGACGCTGCCGCTGGTGCTGTCTACTCTCGTCGCGGGCACCGCGGTCGACTTCTTCGGACGCCGCCGAATATCGCTGGTCTCCGATTCGCTCTCCGGGACGGCGGTGACCGTCGTGCCGCTGATCGCGTGGGGGCTTGGTGCGGACGCCCTCAACCTGGCGGTGCTGGCCGTCCTCGCCTTCTTCGCGGCCGGGTCGAACCCGGCCGGGACGACGGCGCGCGAGTCGATGCTGCCCGAGGCCGCCGCCCGCGCGGGCTGGTCGCTGGCCCGCACCAACAGCATCTACGAGGCGATTCTCAACCTGGGGTTCATCGTGGGCCCGGGCATCGGCGGCCTGATGATCGCGACGATCGGCGGCATCAACACCATGTGGGTGACGGCGGCGTTGTTCGGCTTGTCCATCCTGACGATCGGGCCGCTGCGGCTCGAGGGCACCGGAAAGCCCGAGCGCGAGACCCGGCCCGGCGGGTGGGTGTCCGGCATCGCCGAAGGGCTGCGCTTCGTCTGGAACATGCGGGTGCTCCGGACGCTGGGCTTGATCGATCTGGCCGTCACCGCGCTGTACCTGCCGATGGAAAGCGTGCTGTTTCCGAAGTACTTCTCCGATCAACACCAACCCGCGCAACTGGGGTGGGCGTTGATGGCGATCGGGTTCGGCGGCGTGGCGGGAGCGCTCGGCTACGCCGCGCTGTCGAAACATCTGCGGCGGCGCACCGCCGTGCTGACGGCGACCCTCACCTTCGGCGCGGCGACCGTCGGGGTCGCGTTCCTGCCGCCGTTGCCGGTGATCCTGGTGCTGTGCGCGGTCACCGGCCTGGTCTACGGACCGATCCAGCCGATCTACAACTACATGATGCAGACCCGTGCCCCGCGTCGGCTGCGCGGCCGAGTGGTCGGCGTGATGACGGGATTGACCTACGCGGCGGGCCCGTTGGGCTTGCTGGTGGCCGGCCCGCTGACCGACGCGGCCGGGCTGAAGGTCACGTTCCTGGTGCTGGCGGTGCCGATCCTGCTGATCGGCCTGGTCGCCTGCCGGCTGCCGTCGTTGCGCGAACTGGACCGCACGCCGGAGTTCGCCGAAGACCCCGGCCCGTGAGGCGGGCTTAGTATCGGGCCGTGAGCTCTGACGCCCTGGCCAGCCTGATCGCCGACCTGCCCGACGGGATGGTCGTCACCGACCCGACCGTGACCGAGGGCTATCGCCAGGACCGCGCGTTCGACCCGTCGGCCGGCAAGCCGCTGGCCGTGGTGCGGCCACGGCACACCGAAGAGGTGCAGACCGTGCTGCGCTGGGCCGCCGCGCACCGGGTCCCGGTGGTGACCCGCGGCGCCGGCAGCGGCCTGTCCGGTGGGGCGACGGCACTCGACAACGGCATCGTGCTGTCCACCGAGAAGATGCGCGACATCACCATCGACCCGGTGACCCGCACCGCGGTGTGCCAGCCCGGCCTGTTCAACGCCGAGGTGAAGAAGGCGGCCGCCGAACACGGCCTGTGGTATCCGCCGGACCCGTCGTCGTTCGAAATCTGCAGCATCGGCGGCAATATCGCCACCAACGCCGGCGGGCTGTGTTGCGTGAAGTACGGCGTCACCACCGATTACGTGCTGGGCATGCAGGTGGTGCTGGCCGACGGCACCGCGGTGCGGCTGGGCGGGCCACGGCTGAAGGACGTCGCGGGGCTTTCGCTGACGAAGCTGTTCGTCGGGAGCGAGGGCACGCTGGGCGTCGTCACGGAGGTGACGCTGCGGCTGGTGCCCAAGCAGAACGCGTCCAGCATCGTGGTGGCCAGCTTCGCGACCGTCGAGGACGCGGTCGAGGCGGTGCTCGGCGTCACCGCGCGGCTTCGCCCTTCGATGCTGGAGTTCATGGACTCCGTGGCGATCAACGCCGTCGAGGACACCCTGCGCATGGATCTGGACCGCGGGGCGGCCGCCATGCTGGTGGCCGGGTCCGACGAGCGCGGCCGCGCCGGCAGCGAGGACGCCGCAATCATGGCCGAGGTGTTCGCGGAACACGCTGCGACGGAGGTGTTTTCGACCGACGATCCCGACGAGGGTGAGGCGTTCGTCGTCGCCCGGCGGTTCTGTATCCCGGCCGTCGAGGCCAAGGGATCGTTATTGCTCGAGGACGTCGGGGTGCCGCTTCCGGCGCTGGGCAAGCTGGTCACCGGGATCGCGCGCATCGCCGCGGAACGCGACCTGATGATCTCGGTGATCGCGCACGCCGGCGACGGCAATACCCACCCGCTGATCGTCTACGACCCCGCCGATGCCGACATGACCGGACGCGCCCACCTGGCGTTCGGCGAGATCATGGACCTGGCCGTCGGCCTGGGCGGCACCATCACCGGGGAGCACGGCGTCGGCCGGCTGAAGCGGCCCTGGCTGGCCGGCTATCTGGGCCCCGACGTGATGGAGCTCAACCGGCGCATCAAGCAGGCGCTGGATCCGCAGGGCATCCTCAACCCCGGGTCCGGTATCTGAGTCGCGCGCTCGAGTGCCCGGCGGGCGCGGTTGACATCTTGGCCGTGTTGTCGTACCAATGAGACATGTCTGCCGTTATGTCTCACGAAGCGCCGGTCACGTTTCAGCTGGCCACCGCCGACACGTGGTCGAATCCGTGGCCGATGTACCGGGCGCTGCGAGATCACGATCCGGTGCACCACGTCGTTCCGGCGAAGCACCCCGAGGATGACTACTACGTCCTCTCCCGACACGCCGACGTGTGGGCCGCGGCCCGCGATCACGAAACCTTCTCCTCCGCGCAGGGACTGACGGTCAACTATGACGACCTGGAGCTGATTGGGCTGCAGGACAATCCGCCATTTGTCATGCAGGATCCGCCGGTGCACACCGAGTTCCGCAAATTAGTGTCGCGCGGCTTCACGCCGCGGCAGGTGGAGGCGGTGGAACCCAAGGTCCGGGAGTTCGTCGTGGAGCGCATCGAGGGGTTGCGCGCCAACGGCGGCGGCGACATCGTCACGGAGCTGTTCAAACCGCTGCCGTCGATGGTGGTCGCCCATTATCTCGGTGTGCCCGAAGAAGATCGGGCGCAGTTCGACGGCTGGACGGATGCCATCGTGGCGGCCAACACCGCCGAAGGCGGCGTCGCGGGCGCGCTGGAAACCGTCGGCGACGCGGTCGGGTCGATGATGGCCTACTTCGCGAAGCTGGTCGAGCGGCGCCGGAGCGAGCCCCAGGATGACACCATCTCCCACCTGGTGGCCGCCGGAGTGGGCGCCGACGGTGATATCGCCGGCACACTCTCGGTGCTGGCGTTCACATTCACGATGGTCACCGGCGGCAATGACACCACGACCGGAATGCTCGGCGGTTCAATGCCGTTGCTGCACCAGCGCCCCGACCAACGACGGCGTCTGGTCGAAGAACCGCACCTGATCCCCGATGCGGTCGAGGAGCTGCTGCGGCTGACCTCGCCGGTGCAGGGATTGGCCCGCACCGTCACCCGCGATGTGACCGTCGGCGAGACCACCATCCCGGCCGGGCGCAGGGTGCTGCTGCTGTATGGATCGGCCAACCGCGACGAACGCCAATACGGTTCGGACGCAGGCGAACTCGACGTGGCCCGATGCCCTCGCAACATCTTGACGTTCAGCCACGGTGCGCATCACTGCCTGGGCGCGGCCGCGGCGCGGATGCAATCCCGTGTTGCGCTGACCGAACTGCTGGCCCGCTGCCCGGACTTCGAGGTGGACGAATCCGGGATTGTCTGGGCCGGTGGCAGTTATGTCCGGCGCCCGCTGTCAGTGCCCATCCGGGTGAAGTCCTGATGCCCGGAAACGACTGGCTGGGGGCGCATCGGACCGAGGCGGCCGCGGACCGGATCCTCGACGCCGCCGAACAGCTCTACACCCAGCGCGACTCGGATTCGATCGGCATGAACGAAATCGCCAGGGCGGCAGGCTGTTCCCGCGCGACCTTGTACCGCTACTTCGAGAATCGCGAGGCGCTGCGAACGGCCTACGTCCACCGCGAAACCCACCGGCTCGGCCGCGAGATCATCGCGCGCACCGGCGACATCGACGATCCGCGCGAACGGCTGGTCGCGAGCATCCTCGTCACGCTGGGGATGGTTCGTGAAAGCCCGGCGCTGGCATCCTGGTTCGCCACCACCCGCCCGCCGGTGGGTGGCGAATTGGCCGGGCAGTCCGACGTGATCGCGGCCCTGGCGGTGGCTTTCCTGCACACGCTGGGGCCCGACGATCCCGACGTCATCGAACGCCGCGGCCGCTGGATGGTGCGGGTGATCGTCTCGCTACTGACGCACCCGGGCCGCGACGAGGACGAGGAGCGGGCGATGATCGAGGAGTTCGTCGTCCCGATCGTCACACCGGTTTCCGCTCGCGGCTAGGCGGCTCAGTCCCGGACGCGGGTGAACCGGTGCAGCAGCCACGCCGGCGGGATCGTCACCACCAGCGTCGCGGCGTACAGGTACAACATCGAGCCGGTGTAGACGTGCGCGCCGACGATGTAGTCCATCGCGAATTCCATGGTGATCAGGTGGATCAGGAAGATCTCGTAGGAGATCTCCCCCAGCCACACCATCGGGCGGCTGGCCAGGATTCGCGAATACCAGCCTTGGATACTGGGAGCGCCGCCCAGGGCCAGCGGTGCCACCGCGAGCGCGGCGATGACGGCATAGAAGCACGTCTTGAACAACGCCTCGCTCAGCGTCGCCGGGGAGGTCGTGGGCGCGCCGGCGATGGGCGTGGACACGATGAAATAGCAGATGACGGCCAGCGGTATGGCCACGAATCCGTAGCCGCGCACCCCCATCTCCTGCAGCACGGTGAGAATCATTCCGGCGAGGAACCAGGCCAGATAGGTGGGCAGCCACAGCCGGGCGCCGTCGGGAAACCAGTGATCGGTGTGCACCAGGACCAGCCAGGCCGGGCTGATCAACAGCATCCCCGCCAGGGCGCCCAGCACCAGTTTCGGCTGCCACTGCCGCCGGGAGATCACCACCAGCAGCAGGTAGGCCAGCAGCGGCAGGATGACGTAGAACGAGCCCTCCACCGCCAGGCTCCACATCTGCGTCAGCCCCTGGTGCAGATACTTGCCCAGGTAGCCGTTGCAGTAGATCTGCGTCAGCGTCAGGTTGCGCGCCAGCCCCAGCCAGCTGTGTCCGGGGTTCGGCCCGGCTTCGTGGTAGTGGTACAGCACGTAGGCGAACAGCACGGTGATCACGTAGGCGGGCATGATGCGCCGAACCCGGTGCCACGCATAGCGACTCAGCGACGGCGGTGCGCCGTTTCTCGCCGCCGACTTCACCCAGGGACGGAACAACAGGTAGCCGGAGAGCACGAAGAAGATCGGCACCCCGATCTCCATTCGGGAACCGACCAGGCCCCAATACCCGTGCGTGTATTTGCCGGTGGTGTAGGCCGCGTGGGTGCCTACGACGAGGAGCGCGGCGACCGCACGGATCCCGGTCAGCGAGGCGATTCGGTCGACGCGAGAGGTCTGCTCGAGCCCGCCCTGGGTGTCTTGCTCTTCGGACAGCGTCATCCGCCGTGTTTCCTGCGCGGCTTCCCACCGTCTCGGCCGCGGGGCTTGTTGGCTGATGACCGCTCCGGCTGAAGGTTGATCAGCACGCCCGAAATGCGGGTGTTCTCAAGCCTTTTGAAGGTCGAGTTGGGCAGCTTGGCCGGCAACTCCACCAGGGAGAAATCCGGTCCGATCGCGATGTGGCCGAAATCGCTGCGATGCAGCCCGCCCTCGTTGGCGATGGCGCCGACGATCGCGCCCGGGCCGATCTTGTGCCGCTTGCCCACCGCGATGCGATAGGTGGCGAAGGGCTTTGCATTCCTTGGCCTTTCGGGGCGTTCCCGGCGTTCGGTGCGCCGCTCGCGTCGCTCCGGCGGCGGTTCGGGCGCCATCAGGAATTCCTCGCCGTCGCGGGATTGCAACGCCAGCGCGGCGGCGATGTCGGCCATCGGGGTGTCGTGCTCGCGTTCGTAATCCTCGACCAACTTGCGGAACAGCTCGATTCCGGGTGAACCGAGCGCGCTGGTGATGGAGTCGGCGAACTTGGCCACCCGCTGGGCGTTGACGTCCTCGACGGTGGGCAATTCGGTTTCGGTGAGGGTTTGGCGCGTGGCCTTCTCGATCGCCTTGAGCAGGTGGCGCTCTCGCGGGGAGACGAACAGCAGCGCGGCTCCCGAACGTCCGGCCCGGCCGGTGCGCCCGATCCGGTGCACGTACGACTCGGTGTCGTGCGGGATGTCGTAGTTGACCACGTGCGATATCCGCTCCACGTCCAGCCCGCGCGCGGCCACGTCGGTGGCGACCAGGATGTCGATGCTGCCGTCCTTCAGGGCGGCGACGGTCCGCTCGCGCTGAGCCTGCGGGATGTCCCCGTTGATGGCGGCCGCGGAAAACCCTCGGGCCCTGAGCTTTTCCGCGACTTCCTCGGTGGCCTGTTTGGTCCTGACGAAGATGATCATCGCCTCGAACGACTCGACTTCCAGGACCCGTGTCAGCGCGTCCATCTTGCGCGGGCCGGCGACCTGGATGTAGCGCTGCGAAATGTTCTCGGCGGTAGCGGTTTTCGATTTGGTGCTGACCTCGAGCGGGTCGTGCAGATACTTGGTGGTGATCTTGCGGATCGCGGGCGGCATGGTCGCGGAGAACAGCGCCACCTGTTTGTATTCCGGGGTCTCGGACAGGATGCGATCGACTTCTTCGGAGAAGCCCATGGCGAGCATTTCGTCCGCCTCGTCGAGAACCAGGTAGTCGACGTGGGACAGGTCCAGCGTCCCGCGCTCGAGGTGGTCGATGACCCGACCCGGCGTGCCCACCACCACGTGGGCGCCCCGGCGCAGCCCGGCCAGCTGGACGCCATAGGACGAGCCGCCGTAGATCGGCAGCACGTTGATCTTGGGCAGGTGGGCCCCGTACCGGCTGAACGCCTCGGCCACCTGGAGGGCCAGTTCCCGGGTGGGGGCGAGCACCAGTGCCTGGGTGGCGGTGCTGGTGACGTCGATCTTGGACAGGATCGGGATCGCGAACGCGGCGGTCTTGCCCGTGCCGGTCTGGGCCAGGCCGACGACGTCGGAGCCCGCCATCAGCGCCGGGATCGTGGCGGCCTGAATGCCGGTGGGCGACTCGTAGCCGACATCGGCGATCGCCCGCAGGACCGAGGGATTGATCTGCAGGTCGGCAAAGGTCGTTGAGGCAGCTTCAGTCGAGCTGTCCGAGAGGGTCATCGTCCAAGGAGTCTAGTGGTGATCGCGAGCTCAGCGGACCTGAGCGCTGCCGGTGATCATCAGCACACCCGGCCATGCCTGCCACGGCCCCGGAGCCGATGACGGTACGGTGCGGAGATGTGTGGTCGTTGCCGTGTCGTACCGAGCCACTGACCGGCTCGGCCGCTGTCGCTCTCATCGCCTTCACGTTGACCGGCTGCGGTTCGGGGGATTCCACCGTCGCGAAGACGCCGCAGGCCAGGACGTCGGAGACCGCGTCGATCACGGCGCCGGCCACGCCGACGGCCGCCGCCCCACCCGGCAACGCCCCGCCGACCGATCCCTGCGCGGTCAACCTCGCGTCGCCCACCATCGCGAAGGTGGTGTCCGAGCTGCCCCGCGACCCGCGCAGCCAGCAGCCATGGAACCCCGAGCCGCTGGCCGGCAACTACAACCAGTGCGCGCAGCTGTCGGCGATCATCATCAAGGCCAACACCAATGCGATCGCTCCGACCACCCGTGCGGTGCTGTTCCACCTCGGCCAGTTCATTCCGCAGGGCGTGCCCGACACCTACGGATTCAACGGCGTTGACCCGGCGCAAACCACGGGCGATACGGTGGCGCTGACCTATCCCGGCGGGATCAACGGCCTGAACACCGACGTGAAATTCCACTGGAACGGCAACACGGTCGAACTCATCGGCAACACCCCGGCCCACTAATCTCCGGGCGCGCCCGCCGCGCACGGCCCTCCTGTCGGAGCGCTCACCTACAGTGGCTCCAGTGTTGGTCTCCGGCGACAGCATCGTGTACAGCGCATCGGACCTTGCCGCCGCCGCCCGCTGCGAATTCGCGCTCTTGCGGGACTTCGACGCGAAGCTGGGCCGCGGGCCCGCCGCCACCGTCGAGGACGACCTGCTCGCGCGGACCGCCGAGCTCGGCAGTGAACACGAGCGACGCGAACTCGCCTCACTGCGCGACCGGTTCGGGCAGGCCGTCGCGATCATCGGCCGCCCGGCCTACACGCCAGCCGGCCTGGCGGCCGCCGCCGACGCCACCCGCCGTGCCGTCGCCGACCGCGCGCCCGTGGTGTATCAGGCCGCGATGTTCGACAGCCGCTTCGTCGGCTTCGCCGACTTCCTGGTGCGCGACGGCGAGCGGTACCGCGTCGTCGACACCAAACTGGCCCGCTCGGCCAAGGTGACCGCGCTGTTGCAGCTGGCCGCCTACGCCGACGCTTTGGCCGCCTCAGGCATCCCGGTCGCACCGGAGGCCGAGCTGCGGCTGGGCGATGGAACCGCGGTGCGGCACCGCGTGTGCGACCTGATCCCGGTGTACCGCTCGCAGCGGGCCAGGCTGCAGCGCCTCCTCGATGAGCACTACGCGGGCGGCGCCGCGGTCCGCTGGGACGACGAGGGCGTGGCAGCGTGCTTTCACTGCCCGCTGTGCCTCGAACAGCTGCGGGCGGCCGACGACGTCCTATTGGTCGCCGGCATGCGAGTAGGCCAGCGGGACAAGCTCTTTGACGCCGGGATCAGCACCGTCGCCGAGCTGGCCGATCATCGCGGACCGGTGCCCGACCTGGCGGCCGGCGCGCTGGACAAACTGACCATCCAGGCGAAACTGCAAGTCCGGCAACGCGAGACCGGCGTTCCTCAGGTCCAGGTCATCGACGCGCAGCCGCTCGCCCTGCTGCCCGAGCCCGACCCGGGGGACCTGTTCTTCGACTTCGAAGGCGACCCGCTGTGGACCACCGACGGGCGCGAGTGGGGCCTGGAATACCTGTTCGGTGTTCTGGAGGCCGGGCCGACGGGCAGGTTTCGCCCGCTGTGGGCGCACAACCGGGCCGACGAACGCAAGGCGCTGATCGACTTTCTGGCGCTGGTGGCCAAGCGCCGCAAGCGCCGGCCCAACATGCACATCTATCATTACGCGCCCTACGAGAAGACCGCGCTGTTGCGACTGGCCGGGCGCTACGGAGTGGGCGAGGACGAGGTCGACGAACTGCTCCGCAGCGGTACGCTGGTCGACCTTTATCCGTTGGTGCGCAGGAGCATTCGCGTGGGCGCGGAGTCGTTCAGCCTCAAGGCGTTGGAGCCGCTCTACATGGGGGCTCAACTGCGCGCGGGCGACGTGACCACGGCCACCGGTTCGATCACCTCCTACGCACGGTACTGCGAACTGCAGGCGGACGGCCGCGGCGACGAGGCCGCATCAGTGCTCAAGGAGATCGAGGACTACAACCACTACGACTGCCGGTCGACTCAGGAGCTGCGGAACTGGCTGATGCTGCGCGCCTATGAATCCGGCGTGGTACCGATCGGCGCCCAGCCGGTGGCCGACGGCAACACCGTCGACGACCGCGACCAGCTGGCGCTGACTTTGGCGGCGTTCACCGGAACCGCCGGCGTCGACGACCGCACCCCGCAGCAGACGGCGGTGGCGCTGCTGGCCGCGGCGCGCGGCTACCACCGGCGCGAGGACAAGCCGTTCTGGTGGGCGCATTTCGACCGGCTGAACTTCCCCATCGAGGAGTGGTCGGACAACAGCGATGTGTTCGTCGCCGAGCACGCGTCGGTCTGCGTCGACTGGCACACGCCTGCCCGCGCGCGCAAGCCGCAGCGGCGGCTGCAGCTACGCGGCGAGCTGGCGCGTGGCGACTTGAAGAGCGACGTCTTTGCGCTCTACCATCCGCCGGCGCCGCCCGGCATGACCGACAGCCCGGACCGGCGGGCGGCCGGGCGGGCCTCGGTCGTCGAGGCCGACGATCCGGCGGTGCCCAGCGAAGTGGTGGTTCTCGAACGAGTTGGCAGCGACGGCAACACCTTTCACCAGGTGCCGTTCGCGCTGACACCCGGCCCGCCCATCCCGACGACGGCCCTGCGGGAATCGATCGAGGCGACCGCCGCCTCGGTGGCCGCCGGATTGCCTCAACTACCCGACAGCGCAATCGTCGACGTGCTGTTGCGCCGCGCGCCCCGCGCGCGCAGCGGCGCACCCCTGCCACGTAGCGACGACACCGCCGCCGACATCACCGCGGCGCTACTGGATCTGGACTCGTCGTACCTGGCGGTGCACGGGCCGCCCGGCACCGGCAAGACGCACACCGCCGCCCGGGTGATCCATGAGCTGGTCACCAAACACGCCTGGCGCGTCGGCGTGGTCGCGCAGTCGCACGCCACCGTGGAGAACGTGCTGGACTGCGTGATCGACGCCGGCCTGGATCCGCAACGGATCGCGAAGAAGCGCAACGACCACCGGGCCCCGCGCTGGCGCGAGATCGACGGTGGCGCCTACGCCGCGTTCCTCGCCGACACGCCGGGATGCGTGATCGGCGGAACGGCATGGGATTTCGCCAACGCAAACCGGATACCGCCGGGAAGCCTGGATCTGCTGGTGATCGACGAAGCCGGCCAATTCTGTTTGGCCAACACCATCGCCGTGGCCCCGGCCGCGGCCAACCTGCTGCTGCTCGGGGACCCACAGCAGCTACCGCAAGTCAGCCAGGGCACCCATCCGGAGCCGGTGGACACGTCCGCGCTGGAATGGCTGGTCGACGGTCAGCGCACCCTACCCGACGAGCGCGGCTACTTTCTGGACCTCTCCTACCGCATGCATCCGGCGGTCTGCGCGGCGGTTTCGGCGCTGTCCTACGAGGACAGACTGCATTCCCACGACTGCACCGCCGCCCGCCACCTCGCCGGGTATCAGCCCGGCGTTCAGCTGCTTTCGGTTGAGCACCAGGGCAATTCGACGGAGAGCCCCGAGGAGGCCGATGCGATCGTCGCCGAGATCAACCGGCTGCTCGGCGCGTCCTGGACCGACGAACACGGCAACCGGGCGCTGACCGCCGCCGACGTGCTGGTGTTGGCGCCCTACAACGCCCAGGTGGCGCTGCTGCGCCGCCGGTTCTCCGCCGCGCAGCTCGAGGGAGTGCGGGTCGGGACGGTCGACAAGTTCCAGGGCGGACAGGCGCCGGTGGTCTTCATCTCGATGACGGTGTCGTCCATGGACGTAGTGCCCCGCGGAATCTCCTTCCTGCTCAACAGGAATCGGCTCAACGTCGCGGTGAGCCGGGCCCAGTACGCGGCCGTGCTGGTGCGCTCCCCGTCGCTGACGGAATATCTGCCGGCCACACCGGCGGGCCTGATCGACCTGGGCGCATTCCTGGCGCTCACGCAGCCCGATCTGCGGTGACCGCCGCCCTAACCGGTTGACGAGTGCCGCCCCGTTGCGGTGGGGTCGTCGTCCGGATCGGAGCGGTGATGGTAACCCCGCAACGATTCACCGTCGGTGAAGTGAAGGCCCGCCGATCCGTTGTGGTGGCGGCGCGGCGGCCGGGTGGGCCGATCACCGGGTGGCATGGATCTGGGTGGGCGCCGCACCGCCACCTGGCGAAGGCGTTTGCCGCTGTCCACGTGAGACCCGTTGTGGGCGTAGCCGATTGGTTGAGCCTGCGCGGTGGGTCCGCGCCGTGGTACTCCGCTGGACGCCGGGCGCGGGCGTTCGACCGGCTGCCGCTGCGGCTCGGGATCGCTTCCCCGGGTGTCGGGCTCGCGCACCAGGACGAATTCCACGTACTCGTCGTCGTCATAGTCGTCGTCGACGACGTCATCGCCGGGGCCGGGCGGATCGTCGCCGCCCCTGCCGTCACCCTTGCCCGCCCAGGGCGCGGAGCCCACCAGGAACAGCGCGGCGATGATCCCGAACAAGGCGATGAACGCGGGCAACAGCACCGACTGCGACATCGCGGCCGCGAACGGTTCGCGCAGGAACCCGGGCAACTGCAAGGCGAGTGTGTCCTCGCCGGCGGCGTCCCCGGACGGCTGCCGCGGCATCTCGGCGGTGATCCGCCACGTCATGAATGCGGCCATGCCGGCGCTGCCGAGCACCGCGCCGAGCTGGCGCACGGAGTTGTACACCGCGGAGCCCGCGCCGGCCAGGTGTGGCGGCAGGTTACGCGTCGCGGTCGCCGTCAGCGGCGACCACACGAACGCCATCCCGACACCCATCGCGAAGAACGGCAACACCAGCCGCCAGATCGGTGTCGTCGGCGACATCTCGAAGGTGAGCCAGGTCAGCGCGATCGCCAGCACCGAGAAGCCGAATCCGAGCACCGGTTGCGGGTGGTATTTGTCGACGATCTTGCCGACGAACGGGGCGAAGACACCGTTGGCGATGGCCATCGGCGCGATCAGCAGGGCCGAGCGCGTCGGCGACAGCCCGCATACGGTCTGCGCGTAGAACGTCAGCGGCAGCATCATGGCCGTCGCGGTGAACGAGACGATGGCGACCCCGACGTTGCACAGGCTGAAATCACGGTCGCCGAAGATGATCAGCGGAATCAGCGGCTCGTGGGCGTTCAGCGCCTGCCAGAACGCGAAGGCCGTCATGAACCCGACGCCCGCGACGATCAAGGCCCAGATCCAGGGTTGCCAGTGCGCGGCCTGCCCCTGCTGCAGCCCGAACACGATCAGGAAGATGCCGATGCCGGACAGCGCGACCCCGAGCAGGTCGAAGCGGTGCAGCTGGGTGGGCAGCACCGGAATCAGCCAATAGGCCAGCGCCAGCCCGATGACGCCGATGGGGACGTTGACGAAGAAGATCCACTGCCAGCCCAGCCCGTCGACCAGGACACCGCCGGCCAGCGGGCCCACCAGGCTGGCCACACCGGCGGTGGCGCCCCACAGGCTCACCGCGACGCCGCGCCGCTCGGACGGGAAGATCCGGGTGATCGTTGACAGGGTCTGCGGAGTGAGCAGCCCGGCGCCGACGCCCTGCACGACGCGCGCGGCGATCAGCATCGCGGCGCTGCCGGCCAGCCCGCACCACACCGAGGAGGCGGTGAACACGATCAGGCCGAACAGGTACAGATTCTTGGGACCGAACCGGTCGCCCAGGCGCCCGGCTACCAGCAACACGACCGCATAGCCCAGCAGGTAGGCGCTGGTCACCCAGACCACGGTGTCGTAGCCGATGCGCAGGGTGGCCATGATGGTCGGGTTGGCGATCGCGACGATGGTCGAGTCGACCATGATCATGAAGAAGCCGATCATCATCGCCCACAGCGGGTTCCAGGGGTTCTGCGACTGCGGCGAGCTCCGGGTGAGAAAGTCCCAGCGGTTGGCGGCCCGGGCCGGCCCCGATCCCGCGCGCCCCGTTCCTCCGGGCGTGCGGGGCGTAGCCGTGGTCATCCACCCCACCTCGTTTCGCTCCCGACGATGCTGTTCAGCCGTATCGGCCCGGCTGGTCGACCGGCCCAACCCACGCCGGTGATACACCACGCGCGGGGCGCGGTAAACAGCATGAGGACCGACGAACGGCACGGACCGTCGCAAAACATCCAGCCTGATTATTCCCGGTGAGGCAATAGGCCGGCACCCAAGGACCCGGTCAGGGCGCATAACGCGTCGGTATTCGCCGCGGGCGCGTTAGCCTGGGGGAACGCCATCTGCAGGAGAGAAATATGCGGGCTCGACGGAAAAGGTCGCCGAACCGGTTCTTCACCATGTCCAACGCGGGACAGCAGCCGACCGCCAAGAACGGTCGACCCAAAATGTCCGCGCGGGCATTGGCCCAGGTCATCGAGCGGAGCTCGTGGATACAGGGCCCGGCCGCCGAGGCCTATGTGACCCGGCTGCGCAACGCGCACCCCAATGCCGCCCCGGCGGAGATCATGGCCAAGCTGCAGAAGCGCTACCTGGCCATCGTGACGGCCGGCGGCGTTGCCGTAGGGGCCGCCGCGACCGTTCCCGGCATCGGC
The DNA here is from genome assembly GCF_001665835.1 of Mycobacterium colombiense. Lineage (GTDB taxonomy): Bacteria > Actinomycetota > Actinomycetes > Mycobacteriales > Mycobacteriaceae > Mycobacterium > Mycobacterium colombiense_A. The sequence goes on from NZ_LZSX01000089.1 coordinate 229,597, forward strand.
ACGATCAGCGCATTGTCCGCGGCGGCCGCGGAAACGGTGACGTTCCTGGAGGCCACCGCGTTCTTCGTGTTGGCGACGGCGGTGGTCTACGACATTCCGGCAGATCACCGGGAACGGCGCCGCGCGCTGGTGCTGGGGGTCCTGGCCGGTGACAACAGCGAGCAAGCCGTCGCCCAGCTGATCGGCCCGCGCCGCACCAACGGCGGCTGGATCTCCGAGAGCCTGGCCGCCCTGCCGCTGTCGTCGATGTCGAAGCTGAACTCGCGGCTGCTCAAGTCGTGGGTCCGCAAGTACACCGTGCGGCGCGGCGCCCTGCTGTTCGGCAAACTGCTGCCGGTAGGAATCGGGGTCGTGGTGGGCGCCATCGGCAATTACCTCGCCGGCAAGAAGATGATCCGCAACGCCAACAAGGCGTTCGGCGCCCCGCCGGTGCGCTGGCCCCGCGCGCTGCATCTGGTGCCCCCGATCCACGAAGCCGGCTAGCCCCCTCCGCCGTCCTCATGCCCCCCGGTCAACCTGGCGGATCGGCGGCGAAAGGTTAGCCTTTATAGGGCGGAAACAATGGGTACCGCCCTGGGTGTGAGGTGTTCGGCCCTCCGGGGCCGACAAGGGTGCAGGCGCCACGGGAATGCGCTTGCGGAACAGAAGGATTGAGGCGAACTGCGGTCGTGAGCAACATAAGTTCACCATTCGGGCAGAACGAATGGCTGGTCGAGGAGATGTACCGCAAGTTCCGCGACGACCCCTCGTCAGTCGATCCGAGCTGGCACGAGTTCCTGGTCGACTACAACCCCGAGCCCGCCGGCGAGCCCGCGCCGGCCGCCCCGAGCAGCACTGACCGGCCGCCGGCCGCCGCCCCTGCCCCGGCGAAGCCGGCTCCGGCCGCCC
>NZ_LZSX01000090.1 GCF_001665835.1 Mycobacterium colombiense
CGACCTTGCCGCGCTGTGTGATCTCCACCTCGCCCGACCCGGCGAGCCGCGTTGCGGCCCGCGCCGCTGTTCTGACGCCGGCCGGACCGACCGTCACCGGCCGCGCCACTGCGGTTTGCGCTTCTCCGCCCAGGCGCGCAGCCCCTCGGCGACGTCCTCGGTCGCACCGGCCACCTTGCGCATGGTCTCGCCGAAGCGCACGGATTCGATCCAGCCCATGTCGGCGGTTCGCCACGCCACTTCTTTGGTCGCCCGCTGGGCCAGCGGTGCGGCCTCGGTCAGGGTGCGCGCCCAGGCCTGGGCTTCGGCCTGCAGCTGGTCGGGCTCGACCAGCTTCCAGACCAGACCGATTTCCTTGGCCCGCTCGGCGCTCATGGGTTTGCCGGTCAGCAGTAGCTCCATCGCGTTGGCCCACCCCACCCGGTGCGGGAGCCGAATGGCTCCGACGATGGTGGGCACCCCGATCGACACCTCGGGGAAGCAGAACGTCGCCTCGGTGCTGGCGATGACGAAGTCGCAGAACAGCACGCCTGTTACGCCGTAGCCGATGCACGGGCCGTGCACGGCGGCGATGGTCGGCTTGAACAATTCCATGCCGGATTCGAACGAGTTGATGGTCGGCTTCTCCCAGAAGGTGCCGCCGAAGCTGCCGACCGAGCCTTCGCCGTCCTTCAGGTCGCCGCCCGCGCAGAAGACGCTGCCGTTGGCGGTCAGGATCCCGACCCACGCGTCCAGGTCGTCGCGAAAGCGATCCCAGGCGGCGTTGAGGTCCTGGCGCAGCGCGCCGTTGATGGCGTTGCGCGCCTCGGGGCGGTTCAGGGTGATGGTCGCAACGTGGTCTTGCAGCTCATAGGTGACCAGACTCATCACTGCAGACTATTGGTCCGGGCCCACAACCTCGCCATAAGCTGGGAACAAACGCGTTCTCATGGCGTGCGGGGGCGGTGAGAGTCATGGAATCTCCCAAGGCGTCCAAGGGTTTTCGACGGAAGGCGTTTGACGTCGTCGAAATGCACGTGAACCCGCTCGAACGCTTTGACCCGTTCGGCTTTGACTTTGTTCGTGTAGGTCCGCCGATCCGCCAGCGTCAGATCCGCGTCGTCGCTGAACGCGCCCAGCAGCGCGCGCGGGTAGAGCCGCTCCACCAAGACGACGTTGATCTCGGCGCACATCACCAGTGCCACCGACGCGAGGAACAGAAACGCCAACGCCCCCAACACCAGTGCGAACACACTGTTGGTGGCGCTGGCCCGTTTCACGGTGTGGGCCACATAGCCGGCCCCGAACCACTGCAGCATCTGCCAAATGAACGCTGCGGCAACCGCTCCCGGTAGCACCTGCCGATACGTCAGGGCCCGCGCGGTCGTCACCCGGAAGGCCACCAGGCAGATCAGCGCGTTGATGACCACCGCGACGAGCGCGAGACCGATCTTGCTGGAGATGCCAAGGGACCCGGTGGCGTGGCCCGCCGCGGCCAACAAGGTGGCGGCGACGGCGGCCGAGCCGAGCACCAACAGCAGCATCAGGCTGCGCAGCCGGGACCGGATCGGGTTGGGGCGCTTGTGCTTCGGTACCGCCCACACCGTGTCCATCGCGTTCTGCAGCGCCTGCCCCACCCCCAGACCGCCGTAGAGCGCGCCGAGCAGGCCCACGATCACGCCCACCGCCCCTCCGCTGAGGCCTTCGGGGTGGTGCAGCTGTGCGCCCAGTACCGGGAACTGGCTCAACGTGCTGTGCAGCACCTGGGCTTGCAGATCGGGCCGGCCGGCCAGCACCACCCCAAGACCGGTGGTCAACAGCAACAGCATCGGAAACAGCGACACCAGTCCGTAATAGGTGATCAGAGCGGCCAGGTAGCCGCCCTGATCGTCGTTGTACTTGTAGACAACGGCGACGATCACACCGACGACTCGATTACGCCGCTGCAGCTCGTCCAGCCAACCGACCATCGCCGATCACTTCCCCCACCAGCCGGCATCCAATTCGATGCACTCGCCGGGTGATACCCGGATTCAGCTGCCGTCAACCGCGCGACGGCCGCAGATCGGGGTCTCGTCTCGCACGCTTGACGCTGTACAGCTTCGCGTCGGCGGCCGCGTACAGCGAGGTGACGTCGGCGCTCTCGCCGCTGCGCGACGCGGTGCCGACGCTGGTGCCCGGCGTGTGCTCGCGGACGCTGGCAATGAACTTCTCCGCTTCGGCACCCGTCGGACGACGGTCGGTGATGCACACCGCGAACTCATCGCCGCCAAATCTGGCCAGAACGGCGCTGGGGGGCGCGACTTGTCGCCAGAAAGCCGCGCAGCTGATCAGATGTTGGTCACCGGCGACGTGGCCGTGGGCGTCGTTGAGACTTTTGAAGTTGTCGATGTCCATCGCGATGACGGTGACAGTGATTGCATCCGAACGGGATCGGGTCAACAGGTCCCCGGTGGCGATCTCCCACCCTGCACGGTTGAGCAGCCCCGTGAGTGGATCGGTGCACGCCGCCGCGACCAGGGCGCGCGTCAGCAACCCGAAAGACTCCGCGGCTCCGACGATCGCGATCACGAAAATGACGTAGTCGATCCATAACTTCGGCGTGGGTGCGAGCGCGAGGGCCACAACGGACAGCCCTGTGAGGACGGCGACCAGGGTCGCGCCGCGACGTGGCGAATAAAAGGCGCGCAGGTACATCGCCAGGAACATCGGCGCGATCAGGCAGACGAACTCGGCAATGATCGCCCGATGGAACGCCATCACGATGGGTGTGGCCACGATCGCCGCTACCGTCGCGGGCGTGGGTTTGTCGGGTCGGGCGGCCAGCCAGGCCAGCGCCGCGAAACCGAGGCCGACCGCAACGATTCCCCCGGCCGGATTCGACAGGGTCAGCCCCGAACGGATCGGGAACAAGGTGAACACCACACCGTAGGCGTACAGGAATGTGGTGGCTCCGAAGAAGATTCGTAGCATCCGCGCCTGTTGTGTGCGGTAGAAGACGCTCCCGGCATCGGCGCGCAGCCGCAATCGATATCGGCGAGTGTCCCGACCGCCGTATGGGCCACCGAAGCTATGGCGCATCCCGTTAAATCTCCTCGTCACCCCCCGTGATGGCGACGTGCGACAAATTGCGGCAGTGCCATTTTGACACCATGTCGACCAACACATCGTCACCGACACCTCACGGCTGGCGTTGCCGGTGACGCCTATCGTTGCAGCAGTGGCCGAACCGTCTGCAGCGCAGTTGCGCAAACAGCTCGACGGTCTGACCCTGCGCGACGCCGCCCGCATCGGCCGGCGCCTGAAGAACCTCCGTGGCGCCTCGCCCGAGAAACTGCGGCAGCTGGCCGACCAGGTCGCCGCGGCGCACAGGGTCGTCGCCGCCCGTCAAGCCGCGGTCCCCACCATCACCTACCCCGACCTGCCGGTCAGCCAGCGGCGTCAGGAAATCGCCGAGGCGATACGGACCCATCAGGTGGTGGTGATCGCGGGGGAGACCGGTTCGGGGAAGACCACCCAACTGCCCAAGATCTGTCTCGAGGCCGGCCGCGGCATCCGCGGGACCATCGGCCACACCCAGCCCCGCCGGCTGGCCGCCCGCACCGTTGCCCAGCGCATCGCCGACGAGCTGGGCAGCCCACTTGGCGACACCGTCGGCTATACCGTGCGCTTCACCGACCAGGTCAGCGACCGCACGCTGATCAAGCTGATGACCGACGGTATTCTGCTCGCCGAGATCCAGCGCGACCGCCGCCTGCTGCGCTACGACACGCTGATCCTCGACGAGGCGCACGAGCGCAGCCTCAATATCGACTTCCTGCTCGGTTACCTGCGTGAGTTGCTGCCTCGCCGACCAGATCTGAAGGTGATCATCACCTCGGCGACGATCGAGCCGCAGCGTTTCGCGGCGCACTTCGGTGGAGCCGAACATGTGCTCAGCGGCGGAGCCGAACATGTGCTCAGCGGTGGAGCCGAACATGTGCTCAGCGAGAACGCGCCGATCATCGAGGTGACCGGGCGCACGTATCCGGTCGAGGTGCGCTACCGGCCGCTGGAGATTGCCGTGCCGTCCGCCTCCGATGACGATCCGGACGACCCCGACCGCGAGATCGTGCGTACCGAGACCCGCGACGAGGTCGAGGCGATCGTCGACGCGATCGGTGAACTAGAGGCCGAGCCGCCGGGCGATATTCTGGTCTTTCTCTCCGGCGAGCGCGAAATCCGTGATACCGCAGAGGCTTTGAGTGGAATCAAACACACCGAGGTGCTCCCGCTGTACGCGCGGCTGCCCACCGCCGAGCAGCAGAAGGTGTTCGCGCCCCATACCGGGCGCCGCGTCGTGCTGGCAACGAACGTCGCCGAGACGTCGTTGACCGTGCCGGGGATCCGCTACGTCATCGATCCCGGCAATGCCCGGATTTCGCGCTACAGCCGGCGATTGAAGGTGCAGCGCCTGCCGATCGAGCCCATCTCACAGGCGTCGGCGGCGCAGCGGGCCGGCCGATGCGGTCGGGTCGGCCCCGGCGTGTGCATCCGGCTCTACTCCGAGCAGGACTTCGCGGCGCGGCCGCGTTACACCGAACCCGAGATACTGCGGACGAACCTCGCCGCCGTGCTGCTGCAGATGGCGGCGCTGCAGCTCGGCGACATCGAGGAGTTTCCCTTCCTCGATCCGCCGGACCGACGCAGCGTCCGCGACGGCGCGCAACTGCTGGCCGAACTCGGCGCGTTCGACCAGCACGGCACCATCACCGATCTCGGCCGCCGCCTCGCACGACTGCCCGTCGATCCGCGGCTGGGCCGGATGATTCTGCAGGCACAGACCGAGGGGTGCGTCCGCGAGATGCTGGTCTTGGCCGCGGCGCTGACGATCCCGGACCCGCGGGAACGCCCGAGCGACCGCGAGGAGGCGGCCCGCGCAAAGCACGCCCGTTTCGCCGACGAGCACTCCGACTTCATGTCCTATCTCAACCTGTGGCGCTATCTTCGTGAGCAGCGGACGTCTTTATCCGGCAACGTGTTTCGCCGCATGTGCCGCGCGGAGTTCCTGCATTATCTGCGCATCCGCGAATGGCAGGATCTGGTCGGGCAGCTGCGCAGCATCGCCCGCGACCTGGGCATCTTCGAAGACGGCGCATCCGAGGAGCCGGCCGATGCGGCGCGGGTGCACGCGGCGCTGCTGGCCGGGCTGTTGTCGCATGTGGGCATGCGCCGCGAGGACACCCGCGAATACCTGGGCGCCCGCAACTCGCACTTCGTGCTGGCGCCCGGCTCATCGCTCACCAAACGGCCGCCGCGCTGGGTCGTCGTGGCGGAGCTGGTCGAGACCAGCCGCCTGTACGGGCGCACCGCCGCCCGCGTCCAGCCCGAGGTGGTGGAGCGGGTCGCCGGCGATTTGGTGCAACGCACCTACAGCGAACCGCATTGGGACGCCAAACGCGGCGAGGTGATGGCCTACGAGCGGGTGACGTTGTACGGGCTGCCGCTGGCCGCGCGCCGCCGCGTCGGGTACGCGCGCATCGAGCCGGTAGTGGCGCGCGAGTTGTTCATCCGCCACGCGCTGGTCGAGGGGCAGTGGCACACCCGCCATCACTTCTTCGCGGACAACGCGCGGCTGCGGGCCGAACTCGAGGAGCTGGAGGAGCGGGCCCGCCGCCGCGACCTGCTGGTCGGCGACGACGACGTGTACGCGCTCTACGACGCCCGGGTCCCCGCGGACGTCGTCTCCGCGCGGCATTTCGACGCCTGGTGGAAGAAGCAGCGCCACAAGACACCGGAACTGCTGACGTTCACTCGCACCGACCTGCTGCGCACCGGCGAGGCGGCCGACGCGGACCGGCCGAGCACGTGGCGCACCGGCGATGTCGCGTTGCCTTTGACCTACCGGTTCGAACCCGGCGCCGCTGACGACGGTGTCACCGTGCACGTGCCGATGGACGTGCTGGCGCGCTTGGGTGGCGACGAGTTCGCCTGGCAGGTACCGGCGCTGCGCGAGGAACTCGTGACCGCGCTCATCCGCTCACTGCCGAAAGACTTGCGCCGCAACTTCGTTCCCGCCCCCGACACGGCCCGCGCGGTGCTGGCGGCCATCGATCCGGCCGCCGAGCCGCTGCTGCCGGCGCTGCAACGCGAGTTACGCCGTCGCACCGGGGTTTTGGTGCCCATCGATGCCTTCGACCTGGACAAGCTGCCCTCGCATCTGCGGGTGACATTCGCGGTCGAGTCCGGCGACGGCGCCGAGGTGGCCCGGGGCAAGGATCTGCGGGCGCTGCAGGAGCGGCTCACGGCGCCGGCCCGGCAGGCTGTCGCGCATGCGGTCGCGGGCGAGCTGGAGCGGACGGGGTTGCGCGGCTGGCCCGAGGACCTCGATGAACTGCCGCGCGTCGTCGAACGCACGATTGATGGACGCACGGTGCGGGGCTTTCCCGCGTTCGTCGACGCGGGCGGCGTCGTCGACCTTCGTGTGTTCGCCACCTCGGCCGAGCAGGACCACGCGATGGGACCCGGCATCCGGCGGATGGTGCGGCTGAGCGTCGCCTCACCGGTCAAAGCCATTGCGCGTCAACTCGATCCACGGACCCGACTCGCCCTCGGCACCAACCCGGATGGTGATCTGCCCGCGCTGCTGGACGACTGCGCCGACGCGGCGACCGACGCGCTCGTGTCGGCGCCGGTGTGGACGCGCGCGGAGTTCGTTGCGCTGCAACAGCGGGCGGGAAAGTCCCTGCCGCCCACCACCGTCGACATCGTGGGCCGTGTCGAGAAGGTGCTGGCCACCGCTCAGGAGGTGCAGCTCCTGGTGCCCGCGAATCCACCGCCCGCGCACACCGACGCGGTCGCCGACATTCGTACGCAGTTAGACCGGCTGTTGCCCGCCGGTTTCGTCACCGCCACCGGGGCCGCTCGGCTCGCCGATCTCACCCGCTACCTGCTCGGGATTCGTCGCCGCCTCGAGGGGCTGCCTCGCGCCGCCCAGGCCGATCGGGAGCGCATGCAACGAGTGCGCGCCGTCCAGGAAGCCTTCGACGAGCTGGTGCATGTGCTGCCGCAGCCGGCGAGGGCGGCCGTCGAGGTTCGCGATATCGCCCGGCAGATCGAGGAACTCAGGGTGAGCCTGTGGGCCCAGCAACTCGGCACGCCTCGGCCGGTCAGCGAGCAGCGGATCTACCGCGCGATCGACGCGGTGCGCGACCGTTGGTGATTATTTTCCCCGCCACTTTCAACCTATAGCGCATATGGGGGCTTGCCGCAAGACCCGGGTGATGATGCAAAATCGCTGTCCTCGACCGGAATTGAGGCGAATTGGGGTGGCGAAGTGGAAGTTTCGGGGGCATCGGAGAACGGCGGCATCGAGCACGCGGTGCTCATCGCCGGGGGCGGCCCGACCGGGCTGATGCTGGCGGGCGAGTTGGCTTTGGCCGGGGTCGACGCCGCCATCGTGGAGCGACGCACCAGCCAGGACTTGATCGGAGCTCGGGCGGGCGGCCTGCACTCCCGCACCATCGAAGTTCTCGATCAGCGTGGCATCGCCGATCGATTCCTGTCCCGGGGCCAGGTGGCGCAGGTCGCCGGATTCTCCCAGATCCGGCTGGACATCAGTGACTTTCCCACCCGGCACCCCTACGGGCTCGCGCTGTGGCAGAACGAGATCGAACGCATCCTGGCCGAGTGGGTCGGCGAGCTCGGCGTGCCGATCTACCGCGACAAAGAGATAGCAACCTTCGCCCAGGACCACAGCGGCGTCGACGTCGGACTGTCCGACGGCCGCATCATGCGGGGGGAGTATCTCGTCGGGTGCGACGGAGGACGCAGCGTGATCCGCAAGGCGGCCGGCATCGAATTTCCCGGATGGGACGCGACCACCAGCTATCTGCTCGCCGAGGTCGAAATGGATTTCGGGACCGGGCAATCCCCGCAGTGGGGCATCCGCCACGACGCAATCGGCGTGCATGCCCTGTCCACCGCCGAGGAGGGCGGACCGGTTCGGGTGATGGTCACCGAGGCGCAGCTTGGACCGGCCACCGAACCCACGCTGCGCAGCCTGAGCCAGGCACTCGTCGCCGTCTACGGGACCGACTACGGAATCCACAGTCCCACTTGGCTTTCCCGGTTCACCGACGCGGCGCGGCAGGCCGCCGCCTACCGCCGCGGGCGGGTCCTGCTCGCCGGCGACGCCGCACATATCCACCACCCGGTGGGCGGGCAGGGCCTCAACACCGGCGTGCAGGATGCGGTGAATCTGGGCTGGAAGCTGGGCCAGGTGGTCAACAAGACATCGCCCGACAGCCTCCTGGACAGCTACCACGCCGAACGGCACCCGGTTGCCCGGCGGGTGCTGCGCAACGCGTTGGCGCAGATGGCGCTCCTTCACCCCGACGAACGCACCCAGGCGCTGCGCGACACCGTGTCCGACCTTCTCGCCATGGACCAGCCCCGCACCTGCTTCGCCGCGATGATGTCGGGTCTGGACATCCATTACGACCTGGGCGAGGGACACCCGCTGGTCGGCCGCCGCATGCCCGACCTGGACCTGGTCACCCCCGACGGGTCGCTGCGCGTGTTCGACCTGCTGCGGGACGCCCGCCCGGTGCTGCTCAATTTCGGCGACACCGGCCGCATCGACATCGCGCCCTGGGCGGACCGGGTTCCGACGGTCGACGCGAAACCCGTTGACCGGTGCGTGCTTCCGGTGCTCGGCGCCGTGACCGTGCCGCCCGTGGTGGTGATCCGGCCGGACGGACACGTCGCCTGGGCGGGCGACGGCACCGACCCGGCGCTACACGACGCGCTCGCCACCTGGTTCGGGCCGGCCACCGCGACGCGAGGCGACCAAAAAGGGTGACTTGTGCTGGCCGGCGCAGGGTGTAACGTGCGTGTTCGCTGTTCAAGAGCAGGAAGCACCGACCGTGGACATGGCAACCGAGCAACCGCCGACTCCGCCCGTGGATTGGGCCGAGGCCCAACCCTTGCTCCGGCCGGTGCTGCGCCCGCAAAGCTACGTCAACGGCTTGGTCAACACCGGGGCCCAGCCCTGGGTCCGCCCGGTGTTCCCCTTCATCAACGAGGTGGTGGTCGTCGACCTCCCCACCGTGCGGGCCATAGTGTCGCCGGCGGAAACGGGCGCTTGGGGCATCACCGGCGATCAGGCGTTCGCGGTGGCCAGGGAGAACCTTTCCGCGCGCCAGCAGGCCTTCCAGCCGGGCGAGAAGTACCTGTTGAAGGATGCGGACGGCGGCACCTACATCGATTCGATGATCCTGGCCACCGGCTGGTTGGGTTCGCTGGCGGTCGCCGGCGGCCATCGCCCACTGGTGTTTTTCCCGGGCGATGGCGTGTTACTGCTGGGCACCGACGCGCCCGACAACGCCGCCGACCTCTTCGAGGTCGCCGAGCAGATGTACCTCGATGCCGATCAGCCCATCTCGCCGCAGGGCTACACCATTGTGGGCAGCGTCATCGCGCCGTTCGATCAGGCAGGCCCGCACCCCCTGCGCGGGTTGGCGTTGAGGGCCCGAACCCTGTTGGCCACAGCGGAATACAAGCACCAGGCCGAATTCTTGCGGGAGCACTATGAGCGCGAGCTGTTCCCGCACTACGTCGGCGACGCGCAGATGATCGAGACGGCCTGGGGTCGGCGCACCAATGCGGTGTGGGGGCAGGGGATCCCGTGGGAGCTGCCGCAGACCGATTACGTGACGTTCGTGGTCGGCGAGCCGTCGAATGTGTCCGACAAGTTCACCGTGCCGTTCCCGACGGTGGTCGATGCGGTGGGCATCCTTCCCGTCGCGGGAATCAATCCGGTCCGCTACCGGGCCGACGAATGGCCGACGGCCGAGATGCTGGCGACGCTGAAGGCACACGCCGTCGATATACCGAGCGAATGACGCTGCTCACCTGAGCCAGGCCGGCGACCCGCTAGTCCGGCGGCTCGCTGGTCGTGCCGCGGACAGCCGCTTGTTCCCGGTCGCTGCGGTTGCCGGGAACGCCTTCGGCTTCGCTCTCCTCGGTAACCTTTTCCTCGAGCTGATCGACGATGTTTTCCAGCTCCTGAGCGCGGCTCAGCGGGTCTTTGTCGGGTTTGGTCATGTCGCTTTCCATGGGCGTTGGTGGGGGACGGGCCCCGGCGCCGGGAACCCGCCGCTATTCCATACCCGATCGCGCGTTCGCTAACCAGATCCAGAGGCCGTCAAACGAACGAGACACAGCGCCGCCGCGATGGAAGTATCGCAAGAGTGGCTACCGAGAAACCTCAGACCATCGCCTACCCAGCTCCTGACGCACGCCAGCGTCGCCACCATGCCGACCCGCTCGATCCGCACGTCATCGTCCTTTTCGGGGCGACGGGCGATCTGGCGAAACGAAAGCTGCTCCCCGGTCTGGCGTACCTGGACCAGTCCGAACTGGCGCCCGATATTCAGATCGTCGCTACGTCGCTGGAAGACTTGAGTCAAGACGAATTCCGCGATCTCGCCAAGAAGGCGATCGATTCCTTCGGCACCCACAAGCTCACGACCGAACAGTGGTCGAACTTCGCCAACATCGTCACCTACGTCCCGCAGGGCGCCGGGCCCGAGGCGCTGGCCGAGGCGGTGGCGCAGGCCGAGGACAACCTGGGGCCGAACGTCCGGCGACTGCACTACCTGTCGGTGCCGCCCAAGGCGGCGCGCGCCGTCATCACCATGCTGCGCGATGCCAAGCTTGTCGAACGCTCACGGTTGGTGATGGAGAAACCGTTCGGCACCGATCTGGCCAGCGCGGTGGCGCTCAACGACTTCGTGCACGAAACCTTCGAGGAATCCCAGATTTTCCGCATCGACCACTTCTTGGGCAAGGAGGCCGCACAGAACATTTTGGCGTTCCGCTTCGCCAACGGCCTCTTCGAGCCCATTTGGAACCGAAACTTCATCGACCACATCCAAATCGATATTCCCGAGGCGTTGGGCCTGGATCAACGGGCGAACTTCTACGAAGAAACCGGCGCCTACAAGGACATGGTGGTGACACACCTGTTCCAGGTGATGGCGTTCGTGGTGATGGAGCCGCCGACGGCGCTCGAACCGTTCGCCATCAGTGAAGAGAAGAACAAGGTGTTCCGGTCGATGCTGCCGGTCAAACCCGCCAATGTGGTTCGCGGCCAGTACAACGGATATCGCGAAGAATCTGGAGTGGCAAAGGATTCCGACACCGAGACGTTCATCGCGCTGAAGGTCGGTATCGACAACTGGCGCTGGGCCGGGGTTCCCATCTATCTGCGCACCGGCAAGAAGATGGCCGAGGGCATCCGGATCATCTCGATCGCGTTCAAAGAGGCTCCGCGAACTATGTTCCCACCCGGATCCGGGGTAGGCACCCAGGGTCCCGACCACCTCACGTTCGACCTTGCCGACAATTCGAAGGTGTCGCTGTCTTTCTATGGCAAGCGGCCCGGACCCGGCATGAAGCTGGACAAGCTGTCGATGCAGTTCTCCTCGCAGGAGATCGAGACCGTCGTCGATGTGCTGGAGGCCTACGAACGACTGATCCTGGATGCGATGCGCGGCGACCACACGCTGTTCAACACCGCCGAAGGCATCGAATCACTGTGGGAGCGTTCGGAAGATCTGCTCACCGATCCGCCGCCGGCCAAGCTGTATCAGCCGGGCACGTGGGGCCCCAACGCGATTCACCAATTGATCGCGCCGAATGCGTGGCGGCTGCCGTTCGAGCGAGAGTGGCGCGAGGCCAGGCCTTAGCGGAAGCGCCTCGAGCTCAGTGCAATTCGGCGCTGAGGTAACTGATTGCGTGACGGAACTGTTTGAGGATTTCGTTGTCCGGCAGCACGAATCCGTAATCGGCATAGACCTGTTCGGTGGGGTGGCGGGTGACGTTCCAGCCGGTGGCACCCAGGTGCTCAGCGGCGGGGCGGCGCTCCCCGAGCCAAATCAGCTCGGCGACATCGATGTCCAGTCCGTGCTGCCGCCAGGTGCTGCGCATCGCCCGGGCCCGTTCGTCGGTGAAGACGCTCATGTCGGTGATGTTCTCGGTGGCCAGCCGGCTGCCCGGCGCGCTGAGCGCGGTGATGTTGTCCAACAGTCGGTCCTGGGCATCGGGCGGTAGATAGGGCAGCAAGCCTTCGGCGATCCACACGGTGGGGGAGTCGGTGTCAAAGCCGCTGTCGCGCAGCGCCGTTGGCCAATCGTCGCGGAGATCAATGGCGACGGTCCGGCGCTCGGCGGTCGGTTCCGCGCCGATCTGGGCGAGCGTGGCGGTCTTGAAGGCGATGACTTCGGGCTGGTCGACCTCGAACACCACCGTGCCCGATGGCCACGACAATCGATAGGCCCGCGCGTCGAGTCCGGCGGCCAAGATGACCGCCTGCCGGATTCCGGCGGCGGTGGCGGCGCCGAAGAAATCGTCGAAAAACCTGGTCCGCACCGTCATCTGCTCGCGCCGCTGCTGCAGCGTCATCGGCATGTCGTCGGTGTCGAGCGGGATCTGACCGTCCAGCATGCGAGTGAAGAAGGGATGCCCGACCGCCCGCACCAACGGCTCGGCGAACGGGTCATCGAGTAGTGGATCGGGCTCGCGTGATGCCAGCGCTCGGGAGGCCGCAACCATCGTCGCGGTCGCCCCCACGCTGGAGGCCAGGTCCCAGCTGTCGCCCTCGGTACGCGCCGAGCCAGATGATGACATTCGCTTTCCCCTTCCGGGATCCACCCGCCGCGTCGGCCAATTCGCCCTCTGGACCGCTCACCACCGGCGACTACACCACCGGTACCGAAGGGTACTTTCTGGCTAGGCCGCGCGCACCACGCACCCGTCGCGCGGGCATCTGACTCCCGTCCCCGCCGCACGACGACCGGAAAGTGAATCACTCCATGGCACCGACCCTGCGCCCTCGCCGATCCGCTCTCTACCTGCCCGGCAACAAGCCGCGCGCGCTGGAGAAGTGTAAGTCGCTGCCGGCGGACGTGCTGATATTCGACCTCGAGGATGCGGTGGGACCCGACGCGAAAGCTGATTCGAGGGCGAAGGTGTGCGACGCGATCTCGTCGGAGAGTTACCGGCCCCGCGAAGTCGTGGTACGGATCAACGGGTTGGACACCGAATGGCACCAGGACGACCTGGCCGCCGTGGCCGGGTCGACGGCCGACGGCGTGCTGGTGCCGAAAGTCGAGACGGGTCAACAGGTTCAAGCTCTGGCCGAGGCGCTCGACTCCTTGGGAGCGCCGAAATCGTTGCAGCTGTGGGTGATGATCGAAACGCCCCGGGCTTTTCTGCGGGCCGAGGAGGTCGCGTCGGCCAGCGATCGCCTGGCCGGGTTGGTGGTGGGTACCAACGACCTGGTCAACGAGCTGCACGGGCTGCACGTCCCCGGGCGCGCACCCGCAGTGCCCGCCCTCGGCCTGGCGTTGTTGGGAGCGAGGGCGGCCGGAAAGGTGATCTTGGATGGCGTGTTCAACGACATCAGCGACGAGGGCGCCTTCCGGGCCGAGGCCCACCAGGGCCGCGAAATGGGATTCGACGGCAAGACCCTGATCCACCCGTCGCAGATCGCCCCCGCCAACGAGCTGTTCGGTCCGTCACAGGAGGAGCTGGAGGACGCCCGCAAGATCGTGTCGGCGTACGAGCAGGCTCAGGCGGCCGGGACCAGCGTGATCACGGTCGACGGCCGCATGATCGAGAGCCTGCACGTCCGCGACGCCCAGCGAACGCTCACCCTGGCGGATTTGATCTCGGCGATGGAATCCGCCTCCTAGGGCAGTAGACACATCAGGGCGCGCGGCGGCGGGTGCGCGACGGCGGCCCGCAACGGGCGTTCGGTGCCGGGCACACGGTAGGTTGAACGCGTTCGGCGACGACTCGAGAGGAGATGACGTGGGCCAGACCGCGGCCATGGCCGAGGCCGACCGCACGTGGATGATCGACACGCTGCTCGCGCTACTGCAGACCCCGAGCCCGGCGGGGCGCACGGACGCGGTGATGCAGGTGATCGGCGACATTTTCGACCACTTCGGGGTGCCCTTCACACTGACCCGGCGCGGGGCGTTGACCGCCGAACTTCCGGGCGAGTCGGCGACCATCGATCGGGCACTGGTGGTTCACTCCGACACCATCGGCTGCATGGTCCGCAACCTCAAGGACAACGGCCGCCTCGAGATCGTTCCGGTCGGCACCTTTTCGGCGCGCTTCGCCGCGGGTGCCCGGGTGCGCATCTTCATCGACGACCCCGACGAGTTCATCACCGGCACGGTCATGCCGCTCAAGTCCAGTGGGCACGCGTTCGGCGACGAGATCGACACCCAACCCACGAACTGGGAGCACGTCGAGGTTCGCATCGACCGCAGGGTGTCGACGCGGGACGACCTGGTTCGGCTCGGCCTGCAGGTCGGTGATTTCGTGGCCCTGATCACCAGTCCCGAGCTCACCGCCGACGGCTTCATCGTTTCCCGTCACCTGGATGGGAAGGCGGGCGTCGCGATCGCGCTCGCACTGGCCAAGAACTTCTCCGAGAACAAAGTGGTGCTGCCACACCGCACCACGATCATGGTCACGATCACCGAGGAGGTCGGCCACGGGGCCAGTCACGGCCTACCCGCGGATGTCGCCGAGCTGGTCTCGGTGGACAACGCAGTGTGCGCGCCCGGCCAGCACTCTCTCGAGGACGGCGTGACGATCCCGATGGCCGACATGCACGGCCCGTTCGATTACCACCTGACCCGGAAACTGTGCCGACTCGCCCAGGAGCGGGGAATACCGTTCGCGCGTGACATCTTTCGCTATTACCGATCCGACGCCGCGGCGGCGATCGAGGCGGGAGCCAACACCCGCGCGGCGCTGGTCGGCTTCGGGCTCGACGGCAGCCATGGCTGGGAACGCACCCACATCGATTCGCTGGAAGCCGCCTACAACCTCTTGCACGCCTGGCTGCAGACACCGTTGACGTTCGCCGAGTGGGACGCCAAGCCGACGGGCGACCTGCGTGACTTCCCATCGTCTGAGCAGCCCGCGCCCATTGAGCGTTGGGTGCCGCTGTCTCGCGGCGATTTCGAAAGCCCCGGCGAAGCGTGGCCCGGGACGGTCTGGCCACCCTCGGAGGGACCCCAGGCCTGAGGCCCTTACATCTGGGCCCAGACGATCTTCGTCTGTAGGTAGGTCTCGATGCCGGCCTTGCCGGACTCGTGGCCCCAGCCGGACTGCTTGTAGCCGCCGAACGGCATCGAGTGGTCGTACGGGAAGGCGCAGTTGAGCCCGACGGTTCCGGCCTTGAGCCGCTTGGCCAGTCGATGGGAGCGGCCAAGATCCTTGGTCCATACGGTGGCGGCCAGCCCGTAGGTGCTGTTGTTGGCCAACGCGACGGCCTCATCCTCGTCGTCGAAGGGCAGGATCGTGACGACCGGCCCGAAGATCTCCTCCTGGAACAGCCGGCTGGTGTCGGGATCGACATTGGTGACGACCGTCGGGTGCACGAAGTAGCCCTTGCGGTCGAGCCGGTGTCCACCGGTCACGATCTCCGCGCCGTCGGACTTACCCTGTTCGAGGTAACCCAGCACGCGATTGAGCTGCTTCTGGCTGATCAGCGGGCCGCTCATGGTGCCCTCTTCTTTGGGGCCGCCCATCTTCATGGCGTTGGCGACCCTCGCCATGCCCTCGACGACCTGGTCGTAGACGCCGCGCTGCACCAGAATGCGCGAGCCGCAGACGCAGGCCTGCCCCGAGTGGACGAAGGTGCCGAACGCCGACATCGGGATCGCCTTCTTCAGCTTCGCGTCGTCGAAGATCAGCACCGGCGACTTGCCGCCGAGCTCCAGGGTGACCTTGTTGAGGTTGCTGTCCGCCGAGGCGTGCACGATCGCGCGGCCGACCTCCGTCGAGCCGGTGAAGGCGACCTTCTCCACGTCGGGGTGCGCGGTGATGGCCGCGCCGACGGTGTGCCCGTAACCGTTGACCAGGTTGGCCACGCCGTCCGGCACGCCGGCCTCGGCCAGCAGGCGCATCAGGACATGCGCTGAAAGCGGTGTCTCCTCAGCGGGTTTGACCACGCTGTTGCAGCCAGCCGCCAAGGCCGGCGCGAGCTTGGCGCAGAAATTGAACACCGGCCCGTTCCACGGGAAGATCAGCCCCACCACGCCATAGGGCTCGCGCACCGTGTAGGTGTGCATGTGGGAGTCGACACCGGTCAGGCCGCCGGTGTTCACATCCCGTGCGATGCCGTCGATCTTGGTACACCAGCCGGCGTAGTAGCGGAACCACTCGGCGCCGATCTTCACCTGCATCTGCGCCTGCGCGGGATACATTCCGGCGTTGAGCATTTCGAGCTCGGCGAGCAGCTCGGCGTTCTCGTCGATCAGGTCGGCGACGCGCCACAGGATCTTGGCCCGCTCGTAATCGGGCTTGCCGGACCAGATCCCGGACTCCGCGCTGGCTTTCGCACGCGCAACCGCCTCGTCGACGGCTTCGGTGCCGCAGTCGGTGAACGAGCTGATCTGTTCCTCGGTGGAGGGATCGAAGATCGGGATCACGTCACCGGTACCGGGGCGTTCCCGAACCTCGTCCAGTACGGATTGCACCGTCATGCGTCTCCTCCTCGCCGGGCTGGTTGCGGCAGAAGTTACGCGCTTAACCCTGTGCTGTCTACGACATTCGGAAGAAAAGCGACCCAGCGCGGGGGCTAGCGGCCGCGGGCGATCCGGTCGGCGCGCCAGCACCGGGACTGCATCGGCATGTCGATGGCTTCGGCGCCCGGGAAACGCTCGGCCAGCACGGATCGGGCGTTGTCGAGCCGCTGCGCGCGGTCATCCGGAGAGGCGATGATCACCCGGCTGTAGGTGGCGAGCATCGCGACGACGTCGTCGATCTTCATCGTCCGCACGAACCCGAACGTCTCCCGCGCGACGTGGTGGAAAATCTGCGGATCGGGCAGGACGACGTTCTCGTGGCGCCGGCGGAAGCGGTCGGGCGCATCCAGTTCGGAGGCGTCGTCTTTGGGCAGCACCTCGAGGTCGCGAACCCAGTCGACGGCGCGATCTCGACTGGTCCAGATCAGCCCGAACCGCCCGCCGTCGCGCAGCACCCGGCCGATCTCCGGCACCGCCTGTTCGGGATCCATCCAGTGCCACGCCGACGAGACGAACACCGCGTCAGCGGAGTCATCGGGGAGGGGAATCGCCTCGCCGGTGCCCTCCACGGCGCGAACCCCTGGAGACCGCTCGGCCAGCACCGCGCGCATCCGCGCATCGGGCTCGACGGCGACGACGCGCGCCGCCTTGCCGACGAGTGTGCGGGTGAACAAGCCGGTGCCCGCACCGACGTCGACGGCCACCTCACAGCCAGGTGGCAACAACCAGTCCACCGCCTGCTGCGGCGGGTGCGGCCGCAGCCCGTCGTAGTCCTCGGCGATCGAACCGAAGGACATTGCGCGCTCTCGACGATCAGTCACACGCGACAAGGTAATCCGGCTCGCTGTGCAAGACATGAGAAGTTGTGGTGCATCACCAGAGTGCGCTGTGATTGACGAGTGCATCGGCGATGAGCCCGGTTCCGAAAACCAGGAACAACAGCCTCACCGACATCGGCCCGTAGCGCGTGAGCGCACGGACGATCGCGCGCTGAATGCGCTTGGCTCGCATGGTTTTCCTCATCGAGAGCCCAAGGATCACCAGCGGCGGCGACAGGGCGATCGCCCAATAGGCGATGATGACCAGTGGCCAGAGCGGCGGTCGTGGGTGCAGCGCGGCGAGCATCGCCAATCCGGTGAGGTATGGCACGGCGGTCGGGGCCTGTCCACTGCCCACCGCCAGCCCCAGGAATCCGAGCAGCCACGGCCGTTGCCGCATCGCCGCCAGCGCCCAGCCGGGTGCCGATGATTGTGCGGTCAGCGGGAAGTAGGCCAAACCGATCAGGACGACCCCCAGCAGCAGTTCGCCCCGGAACCGGATGGCCGGCGTCAGGTGAAAGTCGAGTACCTCGGTGATGAAGCCGATGCCCAGCACGGTGCACACGCCGAAGGCGGTCGTCACCGCGAACACGCCCGCGATGTAGCTCAGCGCACCGGGAATTGGTGACCGGCGCCCCAGCCGGCTGTCGAAGATGACGGCCGAGACCACTCCGACGTTGAGCACATTGAGCGAGTCGAGAAACGCCAGTCCGGCAAGCGCCAACGCCAGGGCCGCCACGCGTCTGTACCGGGCCTACCGTGCGGATTCATCGGCTGCCCGCGGCGGGCGGCCCGCTGACCACGGCGACAGGACCAAAGCGGCGATCATGCTGCAGACTTTAGTTCGAGTGAGAACCTGTCGGCGAGGCTGCCGCTTGTCACGGGGGACGGGGGCCGATGGTGTCGGGGCAGGTAATGCGCGGCAATATCGATGCGTCGGCGGCGCGCGTATTTCGATACCGCGATCGACGCGGTCAAGCGGTGACAACACATCACAGAGGGGCGCCAACGATGACCACACTCACCACGCAGGATCTACGTGAGTACCTCGTCGGGGCCTGGACGTTGGAGTCATACGAGAGCTCCGACGTGGATGGCTCGAACGTGCGCTATCCGCTGGGAACCGACGCCCGCGGAATCATCATGTACACCGCCGACGGCTACATGTCCGCCCAGCTCATGCGCGCGGACCGCGCGCCGACCGCCCGCGGCGACCTTCAAATCGCCACGGACGACGAATTGGCCGCGGCGGCCAGGGGGTATCTGGCCTACGCCGGCCCGTACAGCGTTCTCGACGACGGCGTGATCGCCCACCACGTGGATGTCAGCCTGCTACCCAACTGGATCGGCGGAACCCAGTACCGCGCAGCGCAAGTCGGCGATGACCGCCTGCAGCTCGGCCCCGCCGAGCCGGTGCTGATCAAGGGCAAGCTCCGCAACGGACGCCTGATCTGGCAGCGTGCGAAACAGGGATAGCCGGGGGAGCAGAACGCCAATTTCGGCCGCGCACCTCAGGAGAACCGAATGGGATTGCTGGACAACAAGACCGCCGTCATCACCGGCGCCAACTCCGGGATAGGGCTGGCCACCGCACAGCGGTTCCTTGACGAGGGCGCCGACCGGGTGTTCGTCACGGGCCGGCGTCAGCCCGAACTCGACGAGGCGGCAAGGAAATTGGGCCCGCGCGCCACCGCAGTGCGCGGTGACGTCGGAAGACCGGAGGACCTGGACCGGCTCTACGACGAGGTCGCGGCCGCCGGTAACGGTCTCGACATCGTGATGGCCAACGCCGGATTGACGCGGGTGGCGCGACTGGGGGAGATCACCGACGACGACCTCGATGCGCTGCTGACCACCAACGTCAAGGGAGTCGTCTACACCGTGCAGAAAGCGCTGCCGCTGCTCAACGACGGCGCCTCCATCATCCTGACCGGTTCCACCACCGCCGACCGGGGCCGCGCCGGGCTCAGCATCTACGCCGCCACCAAGGCGGCCGTCCGGTCACTGGCCCGGGCATGGGCCAACGAACTCGCTGACCGCAACATCCGGGTCAACGTCATCGTGGCCGGCTCCACAGCCACGCCGGGAAGCAACGCATTGGCCGCGCAGACCGATCCCGACGCTTCGATCGAAGAGTTCCGCGCCGAACGCATCACTACGATCCCGCTGGGCCGCTTCGCCGATCCCACCGAGATCGCCAATGCGGCAGTGTTTTTGGCCAGCGATCTGTCCAGCTTCAGCACCGGATCCACGGTCACCGCCGACGGCGGATTCAACCAAGTTTGACAGTTTCGCCGGGCCGGCCCATAGGCGTGCGTCAGCGCTGAGGTTCCGCGATGCTGTCGGCCAATTCATCGAAGATGGCCTGGTTCAGGCCGAACGCGAATTTCACCTCGCCGACGATGCGATCGATTTCGCCGGTGTCGGCGCGAAGGGCGTCGAGGCGAGCGCGATAGGCGTCTTTGTAGGGTTTGGGCCGCACCGGGAAGTCATAGAACGCAAGGCCGGCGCCGCCGAGATCGAATGTGCGATCCAGGATTTTGCCGATGCCCCGGCCGCCGGAGAGATCCCCGAGATAACGCGTGTAGTGGTGGGCCACCAGCGCCCCACCCCACCTGAGGGCGCCGAGCCGTTCGGCGTAGGCCGCCGCCGCGGGGGAGTCGACGTCGCGTGCGGCATCCCGGGGCAGCCAGTGTTCGAGGTCGGCGTCGATAGCCGTGAGGCGCTCCAACGCGGGGTCGTAGACGGCGGCAACCATGGAGTCGTCGCGCCGGGTCCGCACGGCGTTCTCGAGGGCGGCGTACATCACGCGTAACCGCAGCAGATAGTCGGAATAGCCCGCCGCGCTAATCCGTCCGGCGAGCAGTTCGGACATGAATGGGCTCTGCTCGGCGGCATCGTGTTCGGCCGCCGAGCCCTCCTTCATCGCGACCGACAGGCGGCGACTTGCTGGGAGGGCGATCGAGCACATGGCCTGCTCAGATTACATTGGTGATCGCGGCGGGGGGAGTTGTCGCGGCGGATGCGATTCAGTGATGGGCAAATCCGGTTGGAAATGCGGACCGCGGCCGACCTGGTCCAGAATGGCGACACACGTTGATGGCTTGGCGATGGCATCGGGCCACACCGACGACGACGTCACCATCATCACGCTGCGTCGACCCTGAACTTTCGCTAAGCGATTCGTATATCAGCGCCTAATCGAGCGGCTGCCATCTACAGTTCGACGAATAGCGAACAGTAACCGCCCCTAAAGGACAATGAGATGCCGAAAAGTGTTGCGACCAAAAACAACAACGAAAAGATCGTGGCCGATTTTATACATGCCGCTTACGGCCGGAGCATGGACATCGACGCGATGACCGCACTGATGGCCGAGGACTTCGTCTGGCAACTCCACGTGCCGCTCTCACCGATCGTCCACGGACGTGACGCGGCGCGCGCGGAACTCGAGAAGCACAACAGCCTGTCGACGGGCATGATCGAGGGCAGCGAAATCCGCACGATCGTGTCCGACAGCGACACCGTCATCGTTGAGCGGGTCGACGTGAACGCCATCAACGGCGTCGCGGTCACGTTCCACGTCACGGCCCTGTTCGAGGTGCACGACGGTGCGATCACGCACTGGCGTGAGTATTGGGACACCGCTCACGTCGCCCAACAACTCGGCATAGACCCCGCGCTCATGTTCGCGCCGTTAGGCGATTGAGCTACGCACGAGGGATCTGGTGGGTCGAGCTAACCCGTGGCGTTCAGAATCTTGATCGCGAAGACGAGCGAGTCGCCGGGCTGGATCCCCGCGCTGGGCTGGCCTTGGGGGTAGCCATCGGCAGGGACCATCGCGACGGCAACAGTCGACCCCACCTTCTGCCCTGCGATGGCCTTCTGGAAACCCGGCACGACTCCGGTCAGCGGGAAGTCGACCGGGGCGCCGCGCTGGTAGCTGCTGTCGAACACCGACCCGTCACGTCCGTTTACGCCCATGTAGCAGACCGAGACCCTGGCGGTGTTGGACACCACCGGCCCGTCTCCGGCGTGCAGCGTATGCACCTGGGTCTGGCTCACGCTGAACGGTGCGGTCACGTTCACCAGCGGAGCGGTCGTGTCCGTGGATCCGGTGACCGCGACGCTGCCGGTGGTGCCGCTCAGAGTCCAGTCGGGCGTCCCGCCGTTCTGCGGCGCCGCAGTAGGGCATGAGCCGGCCGCGACGGCCGTGCCAGCGCCGGCGAGCGTCGTAACGGTTGCTGCGACGGAAGCCGCAAGCGCGACGGACGAATACATCCGGGAGGATTTCACCGCCGTCACGCTACAGCCACATTGGTTCGCAAGAGTCGCGGGGCATCAGAAATCGCCCGGTACGGTCAATCATCGGTTGGGCGAGGCGTGAGTTGTTGAAGAATGCGCAACAGCGACTTGCGGTCCGACGGAGTCAGCTGGCAAAGCCAACGCTCTTCGCCACGCTGAATCGCCTGCTGCGCCTGTCTTTTGATCGTCCGTCCGCGCTGGGAGAGCTCAAGCAGCCGGACCCGACGGTCGTCAGGATCAGGGCGGCGGTCGATGTATCCGAGCTGCTGCAGATCGTCCAATACAGCGATGATGCGGGTCTTGTCCGCGCCGATAGCCGCTGCCAGGGCGGCTTGAGTGCGCACAGGTGAGTTGTCCAGCTCGGTCAGCACGGTGTAACCCCACATCGACAGCCCGTGGCGCTCAAGAATCGGCAGCTCGGCGGCCACGAGTTCGCGCACCAGCGGTCCGAGCATCGCCGCAAGATCAGGTCGGGACTGCCCTTTGGTCATGACGCGATAGTAGAGGAAACGCGATTATATGCTTATGCTTACGGTATGAGTACGCATACGATAGATATACTGCGGACACACCACCGCGAGGCCGTGATGGCCACCATCGACATTGTCCAGAGGGTCAGCACCAGCGACCTCGAGCGCCCAACCCCATGCAGCGACTGGAATCTGCTTGAACTGCTGGCCCATATGACCGCGCAGCATCGAGGGTTCGCCGCGGCCGCTCACGGCGCCGGCGCCGATCCCGCGGTGTGGGAGACTTCTGCGGTGATCGACGCGGTAGCGGCCGACCCGGCAGGCAGTTATGCGGCCGCTGCTTGCGAGTTGCTCACGGCAATCGCCGAGGACGAGACGCTCGCCGTGCCCTTCGAATTACCCGACTTCGGCAAGGGTGCCGTGTTTCCCTTCGAGCAGGCGATCGGGTTTCACTTCGTCGACTACGTCGTGCACGGCTGGGATGTGGCGCGCGCAATTCGCATTCCATTCAAGTTGCCCGACAACGTGATTGACGCGGCGCTGGTGCTCGGATTGCAAGTTCCGCGCGGAGCCTACCGCACCGGCGCTGCCGCCCCGTTTGGGCCGGCGCTCGACCAAGTGCCGGACGGCACTGGTTTCGACCGCCTATTGCGTCATCTCGGTCGCTCGCCGGGATGGAGTTCAGCCAACAAACAACCGGCGTGACCTCCTGCGGCCAATGACGTGCGGCCGTCAGGTGCAAAGGCTGGGGGCGTCGCACACGTTGCCGGGGCAATAGATCGAATGGGCGGCGTTGACCAGGCTTCCGACGTCGAGCAACGTCACGCCCTTGGTGTCCAAACGGGCGTGCAGGTCGTCGGCGATCTGTTGCGGTGTCCAACCCCAAGTGAGGTCGTAACATACGTCGTGCGCCTCGGCGATGAGTGCCTCTTCCGTCTTCGGCGGCCAGGTGAGGCCGACGGCGCGCAATTGCGCGAGGTATGCATCGTCTTGGGGGGTAGCAGACGCAATGCCGGCGCTGCTCACAACTGCAAGGGAAACCATGATGGGGACGGCGATTCCGAGCCTTCGGGGTGAGGGCATTTCTTGTCTCCCTGGGGTCAGAAGCGTGCCGGTCCAAAGCTGCGCGAATATGAAGAATAGCGAAAGGCCCAAAAGGCAGCCACCGGGAACAGCTCAGTTCCTCGCATTCGCCATCGCCCGGTAGCCCTCTCGCACGCTGGGGAATTGAGGCTTCCAGGTGGTGGCTGAGCAGAAGCGAGCCTTACTGACGGGTGAACGCGGCGGCGAGCGCGGGACGGTCGAACAGCGAAACCATCACGGGTGTAGCGCCCTGGTCATGCACCGTGCGGGCTTTGGTTTCGTTGCGCACCAAAGCTGAGACCGTATGTCCGGCAGCGACGAGTGCGGGCACCGTGTAGCTGCCGATCGCTCCGGTGCCCCCGGTGACGAATACGCGCACAGTTTGCTTTCCTGCTCGATCCGGGATCATGTGCTCCTGAACATCATCGGCACGCTCAGGGGTCCGCGGACGGCGGGCGTATCGCGCCATTGCACCGGCCCCGCCAAAACGGGTTGGCGGGCCAGGATTTTCGATATCGCAGTGCTCAGTTCCAGTTGGGCAAGGGCGGCACCCAGGCAGTAATGTGCCCCGTACCCGAACGACAACGGTGCCGGTGCTTTGCGGTCGAGCCGAAAACTGGCGGGCTCGTCGAAGACCGCGGGATCACGGTTCGCGGCCGCAACCACTGCCAGAACGCTTTGTCCGCACTGGATTTCGACCCCACTGATCATGTGGTCGCCGGTAGCGGTGCGTGCGGTGGACTGCACGGGGCCGTTGAGTCTGAGCAGTTCGGTCACCAAACCTGCATCGGCAGGGTCGATGCGATCGGCGATCCGACTCCCGTCGTCGGCAGGTGTGAGCATCGTGATAAGTCCGGCGCCAAGCATATTGGCGGTGGTCTCGTGGCCCGCGACGGCGATCAGTATCGCCATCATAACGACCTCTTCTAGCAACAAGTCTGGGTCCGCGGCGATGAAGCTCAGCAAGTCGTCTTGCGGGTGGGCCCGCCGGTCTGCGGCAAGGGGAAGAAACTCGGCCGTCAGTATGGCCGACGCGGCCGCGCCCGCGGCAACCTCCTCGCGATCGGCAAGCGTGCCCAGCATGCGGATGATCACCGGCGATAGCTCACGCAGCAGCTGCGAGCTCGCTGGCTCCAGGTTGAGCCATTCGCCGATCACCGCGATCGGCAATGGCAGGGCGATCTCTGCCATGAAGTCGAAGGGGATGCTCGCGGGCTGCTGATCGATCAGAGCCGCAGCGAGCGCTTCGACGCCGGCGCTTAGATTGGTGACGAATGATCGCGTGAATACGTCGCGTACCGATGCACGCAGGCGTTGATGATCGCCACCGTCGGCGAAAAGCATGGACTTCTTCACGAAGTCCTGGCTGACGACATCTATTGCCACCCGCGCCAGCGGGTTGGCCAGCGGGTCGCTGGTCCATCCGGCTCCACCGAGCACTTGGCGGGCGGCGTCGTAGCTTAGGACGAGCCAGGCTTGGGCGGTGTCGTCCCACACGACGTCTCCCTCGCGGCGCCTCGCTTCATAGAAAGGGTAGGGGTTTGCCGCATCCCAGGGCAGCCGGGCGCTGGTGATATTAGTTGTCGTCATGATCGTCCAGTCCAAAAGGCAAGCCACGCTTGCGCACCCATGAGACATGCTGTCGGCCCAGCTCGGTGGCTGGTGCAGCCACGCCGTCCATGTCGTCGACCAACGCTCGGGCATTGAGGGTGGCCCGCAGGGCGGTGAAGATCGCATTCATCGACAGGTTGAGCCGGGAGAAGAACACGAAATCGGGCGGCACCGCCATTCTGCGCATCGGGTGATCGGACGAGCGCACGTCAAGCAGCAACTGGATGGCGCGCTCGGAGGCCTGCTCGGTGTAGGTGGCCGGCTGCGGGGCCAGCAGCTCGTGAATGATCCCCTCCCACCACTGATAGGCCTCGTCGGAGGTCAGGGTGGAATCCGCAGTAAGGAACCCGCTTTCGCTCATCAGCTCGCGTAGGTCGTCTTTGCGCCCGTTCACGGCGGCGCGCAGCATGTCCACGATCTGGCGGCGCTGGCGCTCGGAGAGGACCTTGACACAGCCGAAGTCCACGAACCCGACCGTGCCATCCTCACCGAAGCGATAGTTGCCCGGGTGCGGATCGGCGTGGAACAGGTTGGCGTGCCGGTAGGAGCCGGTGATGAACCGTGCGATTATCTCGGCCCAGGTGTTTTTCAAGGCTTGGCCAGCGTGTTGTGCCGCGGCCCAGTCCAATCCATCCAGATAGGTCATCGTCAGAACCTGGTCGGCCGACGCCTCCGGGACCACCTCGGGCACGCGGATGAACGGATGCCCGCGATACAAGTCGCTGAAAGCGGTGATATTGGCGGCTTCGCGCCGATAGTCGACCTCCTCGGAGATCCGCGCAGATATCTCCTCGGCGACCTCTTGGATGTCGGGCATCGCCGCGCCCAGCGCTCCGGCCGCACCCGCGGCGAAACGGAAGACCGTCGCCAGCAACTCGGTGTTGGACAGATCATCCCGAATTGCCTGTGCCACACCGGGATACTGGATCTTGACGGCGGCCCGGCGGCCGTCACGCAGGACGGCGCGATGAACTTGCCCGATAGAGGCCGCCGCCATCGGCTCCCCGCAGAACTCCGCGAACACCTCTTCGGCGGGTCGGCCGAGTTCCGTCGCCAAGACCTTCAA
Source organism: Mycobacterium colombiense (assembly GCF_001665835.1). Taxonomy (GTDB): domain Bacteria; phylum Actinomycetota; class Actinomycetes; order Mycobacteriales; family Mycobacteriaceae; genus Mycobacterium; species Mycobacterium colombiense_A. The sequence goes on from NZ_LZSX01000090.1 coordinate 25,931, forward strand.
CGCCAACGCCGACTCCATCGGCGGGGCGTCAGCCTGTAGCCGAGTCAGCGCCTTCTGATACGGCGACAGCTCCCCGGCGCCGACGGCGCCCGCGTCAACCATCGAGACCAATTGACCGGCCTTCATCAACACGCCCTTGGAGTGGCCGAGCAACTCGACGTAGCGCTCGGCGGTGCGCTCATGAAAACGCTGCACCGCACCCAGATCACCGGTCTTCTCGCGCAACCCGGCAAGCATGCGCCCACCGGCGGCGCGGGCCGTGAAGCCGGCCATCGGCATCGTGCGCCGCACCCTGCCGCGAGGCACCGGCCGATCGGTATCCGTCATCACGACCTCCTCCGAGCGACCGGGCTTGCTATAGTGACCTACTACAGAATATATGTACTCACTTATAGGATGGTCAAGGGTGGAAACCTCGACAAAGGAGCGACTGGTCAGTGAGGCCATGAGGCTTTTCAGCCAGCAGGGCTACCGCGCGACCAGCATCAATCAAATCGAGAAAGCCGCCGGCCTGGTGCCCGGCTGTGGCGCGCTCTACAACCACTTCAAGTCCAAAGAAGCCCTGCTGGCTGCGGGTATCGACCGCCAACTCGACCGCCGCCGCGCGATGCATGACATCAGCGCCCTGTTCGCCGGGCAAGGCGACCTGCGCACCGAACTGTCGCTGTTGTGTCGGTACCTGATGAGCGTTCTCGATCGGGAAAGCGAATTCCTCCAAGTCGCGGCCCGAACCCCCGCCGATCAGTCGCCTCGCCTGAACAACGCCTACGGCGCCCTCATTGATGGTCTCTACAGCGAACTCGCCGACTGGATAAAGGGTTGCGCGCCAACGATCGACGACCCTGAAGCCAAGAGGATCGCCGTCGTCGGCATCAATGCTCTGCTCGGAAAACGCGCTACCCGCATCGTCTTCCACAGCCCACAAGTCGATACACCTGACGACGAATTCGTCAGCGACTGGACAGCGATGCTGGCAGGTCGAATCGAACAGCCCGCCAGGCCGCGTTGACGCGGGTGGGCCCGAGACGTTTGAAATACGTTGGTTGGCGCACGATCAGGAATCCCGGTGGTATTCGTCGTTCATCAGCACCTCGACGCCGCGCCAGCCCCAATACACCCGGTGGGCCTGGATCAAACCGTCCTCGATCTCCATCACCTCGACGAAATCCATTTGCTCGCCCTGCGGCGTCACACGCGGATACTCCCAAGTCGCTCGCCGACCGTCGGTGAAAAAGCCGGCCCGGTGATAGGTGCGCAGCTGCGGAGTGCGAGCCACCACCTCGGCGAGAAACGGACGTAGTTGCTCGTGACCTTGGCGGATCCCATTACCGCCGGTGATGTGGGCGACCGGGCTTTCCAAGGTCGCGTCGGGCGCATAGCAGGCCAGCAGGGCATCCAGGTCATGAGCGGCCAGGGCGCTTTCCCAAGCGTGCATCACTGCCTGGATCTCGCCGGGCGAGGCGGACTGGTTCGCTGCGGTGCCATCGGTGTCCATAGCCCCATCTTGGCGCCGATTTACTTCGGCGGGACCCGAAATGTTTGCCGCCTATCGTGGTGGCATGTCCAGCGATCCTGCAGTCGCTGTTGCAGCCGAGCAAGGCGGGGACGCCGATATCGCCAGGGTTGCCGCACTGATCGGCGAGCCTACTCGTGCACGGGTGTTGATGGCGTTGCTCGACGGGCGCGCGCTGCCGGCCGGCGTGCTCGCCGCCGAAGCGGGCGTGGCCGCCTCCACGGCCAGCGAGCACCTCGCCCAGCTGGTGGCTGCCGACCTGCTGACCGTGCACCGTCAAGGCCGCGCCCGCTACTACCGTCTGGCTGGCTCGGCAGTCGCCGAAGCCTTGGAGGCACTTGCCCGGATCTCTGCACCGGAGCCGATTCGCTCCCTGCGGCAAGGGACCCGTGCGCATGCGCTCCGCCGGGCCCGCACCTGCTACAACCACCTCGCCGGGCGGCTGGGCGTGGCGGTCATGAGCGCGATGCTCGACCAGGACCTGCTCACCGGTGGCGACGGACACTACCGTCCCGAACAAGCCATCGCCGACCGACTGTCGGGTCCCGGAACCGACCTGACCTACCGGCTCACCCCGCGAGGTCGAGAAACCTTGTCCGCCATAGGTATAGACCTGGACTCCCTAAGCCGCAACAAGCCCATGATCCGCTATTGCGTGGACTGGTCCGAACAACGCCACCACCTCGCCGGCGCACTCGGGGTGGCACTAACCCGGCGCATGTTCGACCTGGACTGGATCCGTCGCATCAATCAACGCCGCGCGGTGGTACTCACCGACACCGGACGGCAAGGGCTCACCGAGACTTTCGGAGTACCCGAAAACTGGGATAGCGCCCGGTAGAGCAACTTTCGTGGACGCTGATTTCACCGGCAACTCTACGGACCTCCTACCGACATCGTCTAGGTCGCGGTATACCTGGTTCAGCTGACGATCAAGGTGTCTAGGGATACCGCGGAACCGGCAGGCTAGCTAGTGATTCCCGCCAATTCGCGTGCCACCGCGTCGAACGCGCGCAATGTGTCGAGCATGTGCGGTTCGTGCGAGTCCAGTTGGGTGGACAGCTTGGCGGCGACCAGCTCCGCGCGACGGTTGACGTAGATCATCTGTCCGCACATGCCCTGGCACAACACGACGTCGTTGCCCGGATAGGGGAACCACATCTGATTGCGGTACATCCCGCCGGGCATTTCGTTGTCGTCAGGGCTGGCGGTGAACGCCTGGCGCGAGTCGGGCCCGCCGTCGAGGGTGTCGGCGATCCACGCCGCCGGCACCACTTGTTGGCCGGTCAACGAAGCACCGTCACGCAAGAACAGCGACCCGAATCGGATCATGTCGGTAAGGCAGGCGCTGATACCGCCGTCAAAAAACCCTGTGCCGCTTCCATCTACGCCGATGGTGGCATCGCATTGGGCACCGATGCGGGTCCAGAGGAGTTGCGACATCAGTTCGGGCATTCGCAGGCCGCCGGCGACCTCGCAGATCCAGCCCAGCACATCGGTTTCACACGAACGATATTCGAACGGGCCGCCATGAGCGGACTTCTGCCGCAGGGTCAACAGGAATTCCTGCAGCGTGGCGGGGGCGTCGGGGCTGTTCCTGGGCGCCCAGCCCATCGCCTGGTCGAGAAGATGTATCTCCGCAGCCGGGTCCTGATAGTTCTCCGAGAAGCCGATGCCCGACCTCATGTCCAGCAGGTGCCGCACCGTGGCTCCAGCGTAGCCGCAATCCGCCAGTGCCGGAACATATTTCGTGACCGGCGCGTCGAGCGCGATCGCACCGGCCTCGTGCAGCGAACCGACGACCGCCGCCACCAGCGACTTGCTCACCGAGAACAGCAGGTGCCGAGTCTGCGCGCCCATGCCGCCGAGGTACTCCTCGGCCACCATCGCCTCGCGGTGACAGACGGCCCACGCGTCGGTGCCGGTGGTGGCCATTACCGCCCCCACGGTGCTGACCTTCCCGCCATTGCTGGTCACCCGGATCGCCGACACGGGAGCGGCGGCCGCGGGCAACGTCGCGACCGGCCCGGTCCCGCACGAGATGACGTCAGTCGGCACAAAATCTTCCACGTGTTGGAAGGACCACTGCGCGTAGGGCGCCGAGAGCCAGTTGTCCAGTGAGATGCCGGCCGGGGCGTGAGCCGTACGGCCGTCGGTCACGCGCGTGCGACGAGCCGGGAGACGATCGGCGCGGCGGGCGTCAGGGGCGTCGAGACGAACTTCGCCTTCATACCCTTGACCCAGCGCTGGCAGCGCTCGCTGAGCTTGTAGTCGTCCGTCTGCAGGTGTGAGCGAGTGACCAGCACGCCGAGTTGGGCACCCTCGGAACGTAAGTCGCCGGGCGCCGCGACCCGCATGTAAAAGGCCTCGGAGCCGTCGAGCAGCGTGGCCCAGTCGTTGGCGGTCCGCGAAAAGGAGACCCGACCGTCGTCGTCGATGCGCCATACCCCGGTGCGTGGCGTCGCGGTGAACAGCTCGACGTCCGGCGACGTCTCCGTAATGACCACCTGACCCCAGACCTCGTCCTCGCCATAGCCGCGCTCCCAGCGCGAGTTGATCTCGTCGATGTCGAGCTCGTACTCCACGTCCATGTACTCGAGCAGATGAAAGAGGAACAGCGGCATGTCGGCGTAGGCCTCGGTGGTCAGGTTCGTCATCGGGCTTGCGCCGGACAGGCGGGGGTTCACCTCGCCGAGGTAGAGCTCGTTGGAGTCCAGGTCATGCAGAAGGTCCACCTCGAAGTAGCCGAGGTAACCCTCGCGGCGCATGACGTCGCCCAACTTTGCCACCATTTCTCGCGCGGCGTGGGTCTGGGCGGGCGGCAGCACCTCGCGCCAGATGTCATTGCCACACCAGCTGCCCCGGCTCGGAGTCAGCTCCGAATAACCGACGAGGCTTGTCATCGCGGGGCCGACCACGGTGCCGTGGCGGGTCACGGCACCCTCAAGGCACACCTCGACATTACGGATGCGCTTCATGACTTTGACTTCTTGTTGCGTGGTCAGGTCACGAGCATGCTCGTCCCAGTCGCGCTGACCGTGCACAAAGAACGTCCCGCTGCCGGCGTTGCCGTAAGCGACCGAGATGACGAGGTCATCTTTCAATCCGGCGTTCTGCGCGAGCGCCAGTAGTTCGTCGTAGGAGCCGGCCCGTCCGATTACGTGTGGCACGCTCGGTATGCCCGCCTCGTTGGCCAGACGCGTCATGACGATCTTGGAGCCCAGGCGCTGGCGCAGCTCGAACGGCGGATGCATGACCTCGAGGCCTGCCGACCGCGCGAGGGCCTGGATTTCCTCGTTCAGCATTACAAAGCAGCACTTGCCACCGGGACCTTTACCGGCGATGAATTCAACCGTCTCGGGATCGGACAGGAGGTGGCTGCACACCTCGTCCATGGAGTCGAAATCACGGCGGTCGCGCCGCCGGGGCACGAACACGCGCGAATGTGTGCCCTCGAAAGAGTCAAAGTAGGTCAGGTAGAAGAAGTTTCGTATCCATCGGTCAACGCCGAGCAGATTGAACGGCGTCGGCGAGATGAAGTACAGCGGCACCTTGTTCGTGTGAAAGAACGCGCGTATGTCCGACAGGCCGTTCAGCGTCCGGCGCGGCTCGGACCCCATCACGTCTGCCGCGGTGACGTCGAGGCGCGAAACCGGGGCGAGGGTTGTGTCGCAACCCGAGGCGGTGCGGTCAGCGCAACGGCGACGAAATGGCATACCTCCATTCGACAAGTGTGCGCCCTACCCGTGCCCGTGTCGAAGAATCGAATGCCTGAACGCGGGCCGACGATTGCGGATCTCAGCCTGCATTGACTCTGGCGGGTCCGAGGTGGACGGGTAGGTACTTGATTCCGTGCAACAGGGTGCTGTCGTTCGGGATCGGTGCGCCGGCGAGCGTGAGTTGGGGAAAGCGTTCGAAGAGCGCCTGCAGACCGACGTTCAATTCCATGCGGGCGAGCGGTGCGCCGAGGCAGGCGTGAACACCCGTGCCGAAGCCGATGTGCTCGCGGGCGTTGACACGGGTGGTGTCGAATTCGTCGGGGCGCTCGAAGACCGCAGGATCGCGGTTGGCTCCGGCGATGCTGAGGAAGACGGTCGAGCCTCGAAGCACGGTGTGGCCGTCGATCTGCACTGTTTGGGTGGCCACCCGGGCCCCGAATTGAGCGACGCAGTTGTAGCGCAGCGTCTCTTCGACCGCGTTGGGCCAGCCCTCGGGATTCGCATGAAGGCGGGCCAACTGGTCGGGGTGATCGACGAGCGTCACGACGGCGTTACCGAATGCGTGGGTGGTGGTAATGAAGCCGGCACCGAGTAGCAGGCCCGCGAACATCCTGACTTCGAGGGCGGTGAGCTCGGTTTCTTGAAGGACCGCAGACAAGATGCTGCTGTCGCCGCCACTGCGGCGGAGCCGCTCGATGTGCGCGTCGCTGTAGCGTTCGAACTCGCGCAATGCCGTGAGGGCTGTCTGGAAATCCGCCCACGACGGCACCGTGGTGGTGAGCAGTTTGGCGCCGGGTTCGGCCAGCGCGTGCAGATAGGGGATTTCCTCGCGGGGGATTCCCAGCATCTCGGCGATGACCTCGATGGGGATTCGCGAGGCAAAGTCGGCGATCAGGTCGCAACCAGTGTGTTCAGCGAGATCGTCGACCGCGGCGTTGGCGATCTCCTGAATGCGGTGGCGCAGTCGGTCGATCGCCCGCGGAGTGAATGCCCGCGACACCAGGCGTCGTAGGCGCTCATGCTCGGGTGGATCGATGACCAGCAAAGACGGTGGCTCCAGGCCGTTCAGCACACCTGGGTTCGTCTTCGTCAGCACCCACCGAGCGATCCGAAATGGCGACCGGTCGCGGGGTTTAGCGGTTCGGAACCTATCGTCACGCAACACCTCACGCACGAGCTGCGCATCGGCGGTGACCCAGCCGGCGATCACCGGCGAAATGCGCCCCCGCTCGCGGATCTGCTCGATGAGGCGCTGCGCGTTGTCGGGCCGGTTGTTATCGATCACCAACTCGGCGAAGGGATCGCCCCGGCGAGCAAGCACCTTCAGCGTCGCGCGAGCCAGCCCGTAGCCGAACAACCAATGCGACCGGGTTTTGAGGTCCATCCCCGCATTGTTCGCTCTGCCAAGCCTTATGGATAGAGGCGAGCACGCCGCAGTCGCCGACGCCGGCGGGCGAGTGCAGACGGTCGCATGCTGCGGATCCTCGAGATAGCGGCGCACCACGCGAAATCCGTTGCGGGAGTGCGGGCGTAGGAAGCTGACTGCTTAGCTGGCGACCGACCGCTCCAACGTCGCCAGCGACGCGGCGAGGTAATCCTCGGCGAAAATCGGCATCTGGCCGACGCGTTCCCGGAACGCCTGCGGCGTGCCGCTCCAGTCGTAGGTGAGGGTGACGTCCGTGCGGCCACCGTTGGGGGCGAGGTCGTAACGCCAGAACCAACCGCCGGGGGTGTGGTTACCCGAATCGTCGAGGATCCCCGGCAGCCACCCGATGGCGCGGTCCCGCTCGAACACGTTGACCAGGTTGTACGTGACGTAGTCGCCGCCCGCCTGCGTGAGGTACATGTTCATCGCGAACATCTGTCCTGCGCCCGTGATCGGCGCGGTGTCCACCGCGTCGCGGACCCAGTCGGTGGGTTCGGTGTTCCGGTGGCGGGAGGGGTCGGCGAGGACGCTGAAAACCTCGGCCGCGGTGGCGGCGATGGTGCGGGTGACGACGTACTGTTCGGTGGCGCTCATGATCGGTCCGGTCCGTACGCGGCCGCGATATCGGGGGAGTCGAGCCACCCCGAGTAGGTGGGTCGCGAAGGCCAACCCTCGGGCGAATCGAGCCATTCCTCTTGGCGACCCCACGGCAGAATGTCGATCAGTCCGAAGGAGTGACTGAGCTGCTCGGTGCCTCGCCCGTTCGTATGCCACGTGCGGTACACCGTGTCGCCGTCGCGTAAGAACACGTTGACGCCGAAACCACCACCCGGCGGCGCGTCCATGTCGGCGGCGAACGTGCTCTGCGACGACGAATACCAGTCCATGCAATTGCCGACCCGGCGCTTGTAGGCGAGTGCTTCCTCGATCGGTCCGTTGGTGACGATGACGAACCGGGCGTCGTAGTTGGCGAGGAACTCCAGCCGGGTGAATTGCGAGGTGAAACCAGTGCATCCACCGCACTGCCACTGCGCGCCGTCGGACCACATGTGGTGATAGACGATCAGCTGCGATCGGCCGCCGAAGACATCGGCCAGCCGGATTGGACCGTCGGCACCGACCAGGGTGTAGTCGGCCAATTCGACCATCGGCAGCCGCCGCCGCTGGGCGGCGATCGCATCCAGTTCGCGGGTGGCGGCCTTTTCGCGTTGGCGTAATTCGTCAAGTGCGGCGCGCCAGGTGTGGTGATCGACAACCGGCGGCAACGCCGTGTTTTTCGTGGTCATGTCTCCACCTTTGCTCTTAATTTCTCCGTCTGGAAGGTCTGACCGGTGGACGGCGCCAAATTCATCGGGAAAAGACGCCACCCCCACTACTCGATCGCGAAAAATGCTCTTGACCCGCATGCCCAGTGCTGGGTTCGATATTGAAGAACGATGGGAGGCCCGCGATGAGGACGTTCATTCGCCATTTTGTAGTCATCGCCATGTTGGCGTTCGCCTCGATGGCGGCCGTGACAATCATGACGCCCGCGGTGAGTAAGGCCGACTGCGGTGACGGTGAGTGGTGGGACCCGACCGGCAAGGTCTGCCGACCGCTCGGAGTCGGGCCACAACCCTTGGCCTGCGACCCGGGCCAGTGGTGGGACCCGACGGCCAACGTGTGCCGGCCCCTCGGTGTCGGGCCGCAACCGCTCGCGTGCGACAACGGCTGGTGGTGGGATCCGGGCGCCAACGAATGCCGTCCGCCCGCGGTACCGCCGGCCGGCTGATACGCACACCCGGGTCGCGAAAACATAAGTCTCGCACCGCGGAAGGCCATTGGCGGTGACTTCGCGATTGTCACTCAGTCGACGATGATCCCACCGGTCAGATTGGCAACAGTCCCGGTCATCGCCGACGCACGATCGGAAGCCACCAATACGGCGGCCTGGGCGAGTTCCGCCAGGGTAGTCGCCCGGTTTCGGTGACTGTTGGCGGCCATCGTGGCCGCGAATTCCGTTGGGGTGGTGTGGTATGCGCGGGCGTGTAAGCCGAAGACGACGTCGATGGTCGAGGTTTCTTCGATGCCGCTGGTACGTAGGCAGACGGCGCGCACGCCGTGCGGCGCCCATTCCGCCGAGAACGCCCGATTGAGTGCTTCCATCGCGGCCCACGCCGGACTCATACCGCCGAGCAGCGGTATGCCCAATCGGGCAGGCTCGGGTGTGTGCATGAGGATGACTCCCGATTTCTGGGGGATCATGTGTCGTGCGGCCGCTCGAGCGGTGAGGAAATGCGCCTGAGCGTACGTCGTGATCGGCAGCGAGAAATTCTCGAGTGACAGCTCGGTCAGCGGTGTTCCCTGCATATGATCTTGCGCGATCCCGATGGCGTTGAACGAGATATCGACCGTCGCCGCTTTTTCGGCGACGGCATCGAGGTGTTCCGCCACCGCCTGTTCGTCGAGCGCGTCGACCTGCGCGGCTTCCGCCGTTCCGCCGGCGGCGGTGATTTCTTTGGCGACGGTGTTGATCGCCTCGAGGTCGCGTCCGGTCACAAAGACGCGTGCGCCCTCCTGGGCGAATGCGCGGGAAACCGCGGCGCCTACGGCACCTGCGGCGCCGTAGACGATCGCGGTCTTGTTGTCGAGCAGCATGGTGGTCCTCCCTCCGCCGTCTAGCGGCGGTTTGATTGCGGCTGAACGTGATTCGGTTTTAACAAGCGGCCTTCGCAGGCCTAGCGGGCCGGTTCCGGGTTCATCAGAGCGGCGTATCGGACTTCGAGCGCCTTGGCCGCGCCGCTGCGCCAACTCTGCGAAACCGACTGCGACATCGGATCGGGAAAGATCTCTTCGGCCCCTTGCTCCACCCCGTCAAGGATGGCGCGCGCCACGGAGTCCGCAGCCGATTTGGGTATGTCGAGCCCTCGGGTCATGTCGGTGTCCACCGGTCCGGTCAGGACCGCGTGAACGCGGACGCCCTGTCCTGACAACAGAACCCGCAAGGATTGCGTCAAGTTGAATGCGGCCGCCTTGGAGATGGAATAGGCGGGAATCAGGGGCAGCGGGGCCAGCGCGTTCACGGAGAGGTTGTTGACGATGGCTCCCCGCGACCGAATCAGCAACGGCAGCAAGGCCTGCGTGAGGTCGTAGGTACCGAAAAGATTGACCGCGAGGTGTTGTTGGAGCACGGTGCGATCGCTCAAGTCGTCGTAGAGCGCAACCCCGGCGTTGTTGATCAGGATGTCGAGGGATTCGACTTCCCTGGCGGCCTGCTCAACCTGTGCCGCATCGGTGATGTCCAGCGTCAGGGCCTTCACGCGTGGATCTGGGTGGGCGACCGGCCGGCGTGTACCGGCGTACACCCGCGCGGCGTCTCGGTGCAAAGCCTCCTCGACGATGGCCCTCCCGATGCCACGGTTGGCACCGGTCACCAAGACGGTCTTACCAGCGATGGTCATGAGTCCTCCTAAATCAAAGCAAGTAGCGGTCAGAGGTATGGATGCGGCGTGGCGCAGAAACTGGGCGGCCATGGCGCGCCCATTTTGGGGCGCGGCCGGTGTCTGTATAGGTAAACAAGACAAAGGAAGCGAAGTGGTAGGTGATGGCAACCGAATTGATAGCCAGGGCGCGGGGCGGCGATGGGGAGGCGTTCCAGCGCTTGACGGAGCCGCACCGCCGCGAGCTTTTGGTGCACTGCTACCGGATGCTCGGGTCGTTGCAAGACGCCGAGGACGCGCTGCAGGACACGCTGCTGTCGGCCTGGCAGAGCATCGACGGGTTCGAGGGACGCGCCTCGATCCGCACCTGGCTTTACCGCATCGCCACCAACCGCTGCCTCAACACCCTGCGCATGAAAAGTCGACGCCCGGCCAAGGCGTGGAACGTGCCGGAGAATAATCCGCCGGAGCCCACCCGACTCGGCGAAATCACCTGGCTTGAGCCATATCCTGACGCTCTCCTTGAAGGCGCGCTGCATGCACCGCCGGGACCGGAAGCACGCTACGAGCAAACCGAGGCCATCTCACTGGCGTTCGTAACCGCGCTCAATGTGCTGCCGGCCCGCCAGCGCGCAGTGCTCATCCTGCGCGAAGTGCTCGGCTACCACGCCGGCGAAGTCGCCGAAATGCTGGACAGCACAGTCGAATCAGTGAACAGCGCGCTGAAGCGCGCCCGCTCCGGCCTACAGCGTCACCTCGCAGAACACGAAGCCGAAGCGCCCCCCGCTCCCGACTCACCAGCCGAACAAGCGCTGGTGACGAAATTCGTCCGCGCCTACCAGGACGGCGACGTTGACGCCCTCGTCACCCTGCTCACCGACGACGTCCGGGTCTCCATGCCGCCGATTCCCCTTGAATACCACGGCCGTGACGTCGTGGCTCGCTTCTACGCCAGCATCTTTCACACAACCCGCGCATATCACCTCATTCCCACCCGCGCCAACGGCCAACCCGCCTTCGGCGCCTACCTCCGCGCTCGCCACGGCAATGTCCAGCGCGGGGCGGGGCTGCTCGTGCTGACCCTCACGGGCGGCCGCATCAGCGCACTCACCCGTTTCGACAACGACCTGCTGCCGCACTGGGGACTCCCACGCTCACTGCCGAACTGATCGGGCCCTGATCACGGCGTTCCTGAGCACATGAAGGGAAATCCGCACCACGGCTTCCGCGTCGCCTCGGGCGGCGGTGGGCCGCCTTCCCAAATACCCGGGGCGGCGTTTCCGTGCCCCCAGACGACGCCGTACCAGATGTGGCATTGACTCGCGTCCCAGTTGACCTGCGTCCCCGGACATCCGCGGCCGGTCTGGGGGTGCAGCCCGGTCTTCTGGTCTTCTGGGCAACAGGTGTAGGGCCCGCTGGCACCGGGCGGCACCGGCCCGTCTTGTGCCAGCAGGCCAGGCGTCTCCGGCATCGTGTCGGGCTGGGCCTGGGCACTGCCCAGCGCGAGCCCCATTCCGGCCGCCGCGAGGCTCCCCGACAACAGGGCTGCGCCAACAACCTTCTTCAGGGTTCGGGGAGCGTCCACAGCATTGTCCTTTCGCTGCTACCTGGCATCTAACGCCGAAAGCTCGCGAAAGTCTTACGTTTTTGCTCGGCTACCGATCCCAAACAGGTGCTCGCGGTCGGTGCTCCGTCTCGGCGAAGGCGTTACACCCCGGCGGGGACCAACGCGGCCGACGTCCGCATCTCGTGCCGGAGCGCGGTGAAGTCCGTGATCGTCTTGGTGCTCACGGTCGCCACCGGGCGGGAGTTGCGGCCGGTGGCTTCGCGCTTGGACACCATCACCACGCTGTCGATGTAGGGCTGAATGGTGGTGGCGTTCTGCACGGTCGCCACGATCACCAGTTGGAAGCCGAACTTGCGGAACGCCTGCAGAGCCTGCTGCGCGAACTGTGGGTCGGACTTGGAAAACGCCTCATCGAGCATCAGCTGGGCGAAAACCGGTTTGTTGTCCGCACTTTCGGGGTTGGCCAGGTTGAAGCTCAGCGCACCGGCGAGGCAGAAAGCCATCAGCTTCTCCTGCTCGCCACCCGAGTTGTCGCCGGCGTTGCTGTGGCTGCGGATCAGTTCATCGCTGCTGACGTCCCATTCGGCGCAGTCGAAGGTGAACCGGTTGCGCACGTCGAGGGCGTCGCGGGTCCAGGCCTTGTCTTCCGGGGCGGTCGACGCCAATCGGTTGCGCAGCCGCAAGATGTCGGCGTACTGGTCCAGGATGGCCTGCTTGTCGCCGAGGCCGACCTCGGCGATGCGCCGTGAGATGGCCCGCACGATCTCGGTGAGTTCGGCGACCGCGGTCAGGCTGCGCGAGGTGGCGCGCAGGGTGAGCCGGGTGCCGCGGTTGAATTCCACCGCCCCCAGGCCGGTGTTGACCCGTTCGATCTGCTCGCTGATTCGCCGGGTCTCCTGCTCGGCCACCCGGTGCAGGGTCAGGATGGCGTCGGGCGCCTGCTCGGTGACCAGGCGCATCATGCGCTCGTAGGCCTCGGGCAGTTCCCGCTCATCGATATGACGGCACAACGCGACGTAATCGTGCACGCGCTCGTCGAACACGTCGCTGTCGTTGGGGATCGCGTCGGGGAACGCGGTGTCGAACGTGTTGAGAATGCGCGCGAGCTCATCGTATGAGCGCCTGCGGCTTTCGCGCAGTTGCTCGCGTTCGCGCCGGATCGCGGTAAAGACCGCGTCGCGGTGCGGTTCCGGGTTGAGCATGTCGAGGGCAACCGGCACATCGGCGGCGTAGCGGTTCAGCAGGTCGGTCAGCGGCTCGGACACGAATGCCGGAGCGAGCCGTTCTTGCAACTCGAGCAGCTGGGTGCGGCGCCGGTCGAGATCGTCGCGGCGGGTCTGGATGGCGCCGCGGCGGGTCATCAGGGCCTGGATCTGTTCCCAGCACTCCTCGGCGCGGGCCGTGAGCGCCTCGATATCGGGGTTGTCGGCCAGCAGCAGCTCGAACTGCTCGCGCAGCCGGTCGGCGTGCCCGTCGGCGGTCTCGGCGTCGACGTGGGTCCACTGCTCGAACTGATCGCAGATGGCCTTGAACGCCGCGGCCCGGTCCCGCCACTGCTGGCGCTCGGCGGCGATCTCGTCGGCGACGCTGCGGGCCCGGCGGAACGCCTCTTCGGCGTTGGCGAGATCCACCGTCAGCGCGTCGACCTTGGCGGCGACATCGCCCTGGTAGATGTAGTCGGCCTGCTTGAGCGGCCGTCGGTCGTCCTTGATGGCCAGGCGCTCGGAGTCCTTGTACAGGCCGGTGTCGGTGACGGCGCGCCGGAACCGGGAGAACACATCGGGGGTGTCGACGCAGATGTGATCACCGGCGGCGGCGATGACGTCGGCAGCCTCGGCGGCGCAGTCATGGGTCGGGTCGACCACGAACAGCTTGCCCGCCAACGTGTTCGGCTCGGCCTCGGCGACCTCCGCGCCGACGAACCGGGCGCGGACGTGGTGCAGCTGCAGTCGCCCGCCCATGTTGGTCTCGTTGACGAACCGCAGCACCGCCGCGTAGTGGCTGTCGGGGACGAGCAGCCGCAGACCAACACCGCGAAGCACCTTTTCGACAGCGACGCGCCACCGGCTCTGCTCGGGCCGCAGATCCATCAGCTCGGCGATATAGGGCAGCTCACCGGGATCGAGACCCACAGCTGCGCAAATGTGTTCGCGCATGGTGAGCGCGAACTCCGGCAGCGCCGAGCCGACGCGCTCGACGCGTTTGAGTTCCTTGGCGGCGTCGTCGCGCGCGATGCGGGCGACCTTCTGGGAGTACTCAGCATCGGTCGAGGCTTCCCGGCCGCGATCCAGTCTGGCCAGCAGCTCGGTGGCACGCGTGCTGAGTTCCTCGCGCAGATTCCAGAATTCGTCGGCGGTGTCCGGGATGTCGAGACCGTGTGTGTTGAGCATGGATTCGTACGCGCTGCGCCGGCGCGACACCTGCTCGGCGTGCGCCTCGGCGGCGGCCACCTGCGACTGCAGCGGCCCCAGGCTGGCGCTGGATCCGCTGATCTGTGCGTTCAGCGAATCACCCTCGGCCTTGGCAAGATTGAGCTGGCGGGTGACGTCTTCGTATTCGTTGCCGAGCTGATCGATGGTGGCGTCCAGCGATTCGATCTGCCCGGGGCACTGCGCGAGCCGGACGTGATCGGTGTAGGCGCGGACCATCGGCTGGTCGACGAGGTCGATGATGCCCAGGTCGGAGGACTCCGAGGCGTAGCGCTGCTGGATCTTTTCGATGTCGCCGAGGATCTTGCGTTTGCGTTGCGCGACGGCCAGCAGTTCACGGGCGTCGACCAAGGGGTCGATCTGCTTGAGAGCTTCGGGCAACCGGCTCAGGCTGCTGGGCTCGTCGAGCATGAACTCCCGGACGAATTGCTCAAGCCCACCAACGCTTTTCAGCGATTTGGCCTTGCCGAGCAGCTGCTGCGCGGCGTCGGAGGCACGGATGCCGATGGTGGCGTACAGCTGGGCGAGGTACTGCGATTCCACCTTGGTGGAGAACCGCCAGTCGTCTTTGAACACCGCGGCGTCGAAGCGCCCCGTGGCCCAGCGGTTGCAGACGTTCTCGATATCGCGGTCGCCGTCGGCCAGCACGAACCGGCTCGAGGAGTCCGACCGAGATTCGCCGGTGAGCCACTTGAGCACCAGGCCGGTGACGGTGCGGCCGGTGTTGCTGCGGTACGTGACGGCGATCGCCGACCACGCGGTGCCGTCGCCGCGCAGGTACATGACCTTGCTGGTGCCGGCATCGCTGCGCTGGCCCCAGGCGCCGCGGACGTATTTATCGACGGTCCGCCGGCCCGCGCTCGACCCGGCGGCGGTGTTGTCGCCGGAGGCGTTGAAGTTACGCCGGTTGAACGGCAGGAAGCCGAGCGAAATGGCATCCAGCAGTGAAGATTTCCCGCTGCCGGAGGCGCCGGCGATCAGTGCGCCGCCTTCACTGAACGGGATGGAATGATACCCGTCGAAGACACCCCAGTTGATGACCTGCAGGCGCGACAAGTGGAACTGTTCAGTCATCCTCGCGTTCCTCCTCGTCGTCGAGACCCTGCTCCTCGGGAACGCCGCCGCCCAGAAGGATCTCGAACTGCCGCTGCAGCTCGGTGATCACCGAGGCCGTCATGACGGCGTTGATGACCGGGCTCACGGTGTAGCTGTCCTCGTCGTCGCGGGTCTTGCGCAAGATCTCCAGAGACGCCAGCCGCGCGATGGCCCCGTCGATGCGCGCGGTGAACGTGACGGCGTCGCGGTCGACATCGTTGAGCACGCCGGAGAACAGCCCGTGCATTTCGTCGCGGCTGATCACGACGGCCTGATCACCCGAGGCGCGCATCATCTGGGCCAGATGGAGCGCCAGGATCGAGTCGTAGGTGCCCAGCGGCTCACGGCGCAAAAGCTTTACGCCCCGGGCGGATTCGTAGCGAGCCTGCTCGACGAACGCGACGTCAGCGCCCTCGACGACGCGCAGCAGAAGATCCAGTTCGGAGAGTCTGACCGACAGTTGGGCGCGGTACTCCAGCACCCAGGTGTAGACGTCGCGATCGGCTTCGGCACTGATGTAGCGGCGCGTCAGCAGCTGTTGCAGCGCCCAGCAGGCCCGGTCGGGCAGCTCGGATACGTCGCCGTCGAACCGGGGTCGGCGCTGGTGCGGGGCGCGGGCCGTCTGGTCGACCTGGGGGAGTGCGGAGAACCCGCTATAGTCCGTGGTCTCTTTAAAGGTCTCTTCGACGGTCACGCGGTAGCCCCGAGCAGGGTGGAAACCGGTTCGGTGAACATCAAGTGCGGCACCTCCATTTCGCGATCGCGCCCGTCCAGGGACTGAAAGCGGACCGTGACCGACTCGGAACCCCGTGTGGAGTCCGGTTGTTTGAGCGCCCAGGACCACAGCACGATGACGTGGCCGAGGTAGGCCGAATCGAGCATCGCGACCGCATCCGGGAGCGACAGTTTCGCCCCGGAACTGATTGCGGTGTTGATCATCTCCGACATCGCGGGTGCGTCGACCTGGGTGGTGAGCGCTGTGAAGCTGGTCAGGTCGACCTCGCCCTCGGCGACCTGAGCGGGCTTCGGGTTGGACAGGTCGCCGATCCGGAAGCTCAGCGCGCCAACCGAACTGAACGCGTGGCGGGCCAGGGGGAGTTCGATGTCCAGCCGGGAGTCGGTCAACGACGCCTTGAGCAGGTTGCGGGCGGCGCCGATTGCCTCGTTGAGCTGACGGGCCACGCCGCGACTCTGTTCGAGGGTGCCGAACGCGGTGAACCGTTTGACGCGCTGCGCGCAGCGCTGCTGGATGCGCTCCACCTCGTCGATCTGATGGCCGACCAGTTCGAAGAAGCCGGCCATCACCTTGCGCAGGGCGGGGTCGAGGGCGGGGAGGGCATCGGCGACGGCGACGACGTCGGCTTCGAACTCGGCGCGCTGGTCGGGGTCGTTGATCATCCGCAGGAACGCGCGGTGCGAGTCGCGGCCCTGGGAGTCCCAGGCGGCCTCGTAGTCGGCGTACATGCGTCGCTGCCGGTCGCGGTATTCGATGTTGCTGTCGATCGGCTCGTCGAGGGCAGCGGTGGCTCGTTCGATCATGGTCCCGTACTGGCCGATGTCGGTGATCAGGCGTTCCATCTGCAGGGCGATGGCGTGGGCTTCGTCGTAGGCATCGGTGAGGTCGGCGTCGTGGCTGCGCTCACCCGGGCTGATGTTTTGGTCCAGGGCATCGAGTTCGGTTTGTAGAGCGGCGATTTCGGCTGCTATGCCGGTGCGGATGCGGTCGGGGTCATTGCCGACGCGCAGCGCGACCTGTTTGAGGCGGGATGCGATGCCGTTGATCGAGCCGCCGGTGGCGATGGTGTCCTGCCGGCGCATGCCGCGCAGGAAGTCGAGCGCCCGGCGCGCCTCCTGGGTCAGGTAACACAGGTTGCGTTCGACGCCGGAGCGCTGGTCGGCGACGCGGTGCAGCCAGCCCTGGCTGGCCCAGGACTTGATCAGGGCCAGGCCCGACTGCTCGCCGGCCTGGTCGAGCGCGGCGAGGTCGCGCTCGAGCCGTACGACAAGGTCGGTCTCGGGGACCACGCCGCCGCTGAGCTGGCGCTCCATCAGGGTGGCATAGAGGTTCAGGTTCAGTGTGGCCAGCAGGCGGACCGTCGGCGAGCCCTGAAGGCCACGATTGAATTCGAGCAGGTCGGCAGGCGACAGCGTGGTGTCGTCGTCCAGCACATGCCCTCCGTCTCGATCGATCGCGTCTCGGACGATCCAAGATATGGCACGGGGCCGACAATCGGTGCCCAGCGGGTGGGGTGTCGGGGGATGGTTTGGGCTAGTCGGCCCCAGTGGTCTCAGGCATCGCTCGAGTCCCGTAGTCACCGGCGAAAGCCGGACGAACGCTTGATCGGCACCGCGGAAACGGCGAGCCCTTCTCGCCTTGACGACACACCTGGTTGCCAAAGCGTTATTGCTGGGCTTTCTCATTGTGGGCTGCGGCGTCCTCACTGTGACTTACGTGCGCAGGCGTCGCGCCGGCGTGCAGCCATGGAGAAACCCTTACGCCTCACCGTATCTCGACATATATCGCGGCGGACTGCCTCCGATACCGCCGCCGCCCTCATCTGCCTACGAGCGGCCCGCTGACGGCGAGTATTCCTCGCGCGATCCCGACTGGGGTGCCAGTTAGCCCCAGTAGGCGAAGTCGCATGTGGGCCGCGGTTCACTCTTGAGGGATACCACCTTGTCGCCATCCATGATGATCGTGCAGATGAGGGCGTCGTCCCCGCCGTCGGCGGTTACCTGCGACTCCAGTTGGTTGTAGACGGGGTACTGCTTTTCCCACGGCAGCGGCGCATCGGTCTCGGTCTGTTCTGGGCCTCCGTTGATCCGGTAACGGATCGTAACCGGGCCGCTGCCACCACTGACCTTCATTACCGCCGTACCGACTGGCTGACCGGTGGGCGCCGCGGACGTTGGCGTCGGTGGTGCCGACGAGGCTATCTGTGAGGTGGTACCCACACCGCTGGTGGTGTGTACTGCCTGTCCGGAGGTGCTCTTGGTGCATGCCGTCGCGGCAACGCCAGCCGCTGCGATGCTGATGGTCACTGCGACGGCACAACGACACGAGCGCATGCCCAAAGTCGGGAGCAAACCGTGCCGACAATGATCCAGATCGCGCCCGTGGTCACACGCTGATGCCCTACTTCGTCATGAAATGAGGAAGAGAAGAATTTTGTCGGAGGGCGCAACGATGGATCGCTTGAATATGGTGGTGCGGATCTACTTGATCGCCGTGACAGCAGTTACGGCGGTCGTCACCGCAGGGATTGGGATCTGGTGTCTGATCGGGCCGAAGTCATTCGCCCATGCGGTGGGGTTCGAAGCGCACCGGCACTTCTTACATGACGTGGGTGCATTCCAGCTGGGTCTGGGCGTCATCCTGCTTCTCGCACTGATTTGGTCCGACGCGTTGGCTACCGCGCTCGCCGGATTCATCGTGGCCAACACCGTGCACACGCTCAATCACGTTGTAGACCTCGACGTGGGTGGTTCTGCCGCGCAAGCGTGGGCCCTCGGTGCCGTGTCTGTGGCGTTGATACTGGCATTCGTGTTGCGGCTGCGTCAACTCGGCTATGTGCTGGGAACCGTTGGCACGGCAGCCGATTCGGCACTAGCACCGTTCGTGCGACAGAAGACCATCTCGCTCACCACCTTTCGTAAGAACGGCGACCCCGGGTCTAGTCCGGTCAGCATCGTGGTGGACGGCGATCGCGCCTATTTTCGGAGTTTTGAGCGGGCGGTCAAAGTGCGCCGGATTCGGCGCAATCCCAGGATCGAATTCGCGGCGGCAACGGCATCCGGCAAACTGACGGGCCCAGCGCTGTGCGGCACCGTACGTCTGTTGGATGGAGCTGAATACTCAAAAGCAGGGCATCTGCTGCGGCAAAAGTATCCGATCCTCCACGGCTTGTTGGTGCCGCTGGCGCACCGGCTCATGCGGTCCAAGTATGGCCGCACCGTACACGTCGAGTTGACGCCGGCATCCGAGTTCGCCCGCTAGCAGACGACGTCCGGCCTATGCCGACTAAAGGTGACTTGCGGCGAAATCCGCGCCTTGGCCCACCATTCCGTTGGCCGCGTACATGGTGTGCGCGATACCGGGCGGCCCAGGAGGCGCGCCATTGCAAACGGTGTCGTCCGGGGCGCACAACTGGATGGTCTTGGGCGCGTACAGGGGGCCAATCGTGATGGGCGGCGCGCCGGCACCGCTCAGGAACTCTTTGGACGGAGTTCCGAACAGGACCACCGCGGCAACATGATTAGCCACCGCCGGCGGCATCGGCTGGGGTACGTAGGACACAAATTCCTGCGGGACTTCCTTTGGCACGGATGCCGAGGTGACGAATCCGGCCACGGCGGCGCCCTGCGAGTACCCGCCAAGCACCACTCGGGTGTTCGGACAATTCGCCGCCGTGGACTCGATATGCGTGCCGGCGTCCCTGATCCCGTCCACGACGGTTCTGGCGAATGCGATGCCGCCGTTGAAGTCGCTGCTCGCCTCGTAATTGACCGGATAGACGCCGACCGACTTGCCACCCACCCGGGACCCGAGCGCATCGACGAACGCCTGCCCGATTCCGCCGACACCAGGCGGCTCGCCGGTACCTCGGGCAAACACGACTTCAACGTTGGGACACGGCTCGGCGGAGGCCGCCGGGGTGGGGGCGCAGATCGTCCCCGCCCAGGCTGCTATTGCCGCAGTAGCGAGGTAACAAATGGTTCGTAGCGAGCTCATGACTGCGAATGCCCAGACACCATGGCGTCGAAACAGGTATCCGTTAGGACCATCGTGACGCGCGTTCGTCCCGCCCGCCGAGTCATACCGACCACGGTCGAAGTGGGTCCACGGCAGTCGAGGAGAGCGAGGGCGATTAATTCCCACATCGCTTCCAGTCTGTATCCCCGACACGGCATCAACCGCACTCGAGGAGAGCACCGATGACTGCTACGTATACCTTCGACGTGTTTTCCAGCCTCGACGGCTTCGGCGGCGTCAGCGGCGGTGATTGGGGCGGTTACTGGGGCAAGCAAGGTCCAGAACTGCTCGACCACCGCCTCGCGTTGTACGGCGGGAAGCAGCGAATGATCATGGGCGCCAACACATATCGGCTATTCGCACAGATGCTGGCCGAGAGCATCGAGGATTCCGACGTGCGCGACCCGTGGGTCACCCGGATGAGACACCTCCCGGCGACGGTGGTGTCAACCACCGTGGATGAACCTCTCGACTGGCCTGACGCGACCGTCGTGCGCGGCGACGCCGTCGACGTCGTTGCCAGGCTCAAGGAGGAGTCCGAGGTGCCGTTGCGCTCGCACGGCAGCCTGTCGATGAACCGAGCGCTGATGGCCGCCGGCCTGGTCGACCGGGTCCAGGTGACGCTCTTCCCTGTGATCACAGGTCAGACCGGCGATGCCAGAATCTTCCAGGGTGCGGCCGACTTCGACCTCGAGCTGATCGACAGCCGAACGCTGGACGGCAATATCCAAGAGCTCGTCTACCGGCCCACCCTGCATGTCTGACCCCCCATCCGCGCCGCCTCGGGCGCCTTAGGTGGACGACCGTTGAACCTTTAAACGCCGAGGATCGTGTTGACGGCTGTGGTCGCTTGTCTTCGCGCTTCTGACTTTCGCGTGCCTTGGCCCGACGACGACCTCGCATTCCTGCGCTGACATGTGAACACGTCTCTGCCCACGGTGGCGGTGCCTGCCCGGGCAGACGGATGAGGGGACTTCGGCAATGCTCAGTGTTGCGATCCGAGACGAGCTGGCCGCCGAGCTCGCCGAGGCCGAACGCAGTCGCGAGCCTATCGCTCCGTTGATCGCCGCCTATCCGGACATTGACGTCGTCGACGCCTACGAGATCCAGCTGATCAACATCCGGAATCGGGTGGCCGAGGGTGCGCGGGTGGTGGGCCACAAGGTGGGACTGTCGTCGTTGGCGATGCAGCAGATGATGGCGGTCGACGAGCCGGACTACGGCCACTTGCTCGACGAGATGCAGGTGTTCGAGGATGTCCCGGTCGATGCGGGGCGCTACCTGTACCCGCGGGTCGAGGTTGAGGTGGGGTTCATCCTGTCCGAGGACCTACCGGGCGCCTGTTGCACCGAGGACGACGTCCTGGCGGCCACCGAGGCGCTGGCCCCGTCGATCGAGTTGATTGACACGCGCATCACCGACTGGAAGATCGCGCTGTGCGACACCATCGCCGATAACGCCTCCTCGGCGGGCTTCGTGCTGGGGGAGGCGCGGGTGCCGCCGCGTGATCTGGACGCCAAGGCGATCGATGCGGTGTTGACGCGCAACGGCAAGGTGGTCGCCGAGGGCCGCGGTGACGCGGTGCTGGGCAACCCCGTCACGGCCGTGGCCTGGTTGGCCCGCAAGGTCGAAAGTTTCGGCGTGCGACTGCGAAGAGGGGACATCGTCCTGCCCGGATCGTGCACGCGCGCGATTGATGCGCGCCCCGGCGACGAGTTCGTCGCCGACTTCTCGGGCCTCGGTTCGGTCCAGCTGTCGTTCGAATAGGTCGCCACCGTGTTCGCAATGCGATGCGGGACTCGTTGACTCCCAAGCGAAAGCGGGAGTGAGAAGCAGTGGATCGAGGCCAACATTTCAGGACGATGTCAGTTGGGCCAAGGAATTGCAGCTTACCCGTGTGCGACGGCCGACATCCGCCTGTTTCGCTTTAGTGTCGGCTGCTATGGACCGACAGAAAAATCACGTGAAGCGCTGGCGCACAGCGCTTCACGCAACCGTGTCGGCACTGATGGTTGCGATCCTCGGACTGGCCATCAGCCCCGCGGCCCACGCTGCTGCGGCCACGGCGACGTTGTCGGTGGCACATACGTGGCAGACCGGTTTCATCGCCAACTTCACCGTTACCAACGCGAGCATGGCGCCGCTATCCGACTGGAAGCTCGAATTCGACATGCCGCCGGGACAATCCGTCCTGCACACATGGAACAGCACCGTCACCCAATCTGGCACGCACTACGTCCTGACCCCCGCGAATTGGAATCGCGTCATAGCACCCGGGGGTTCGGCCACAGGTGGTCTCAGAGGCGTGCTGACCGGTTCCTACTCGCCACCGGCGAATTGTGTGCTCAACGGGCAATATCCCTGCACCTAGCGGCGATTGCACACTAGGGGCTTCCGGACGGAACCGGCCCACCCGCATGCCTTGAGACCATCGGTTTTTGACGTACTGCGCATCAGTGACGATGAGTTTGGTTCAAGGCTTTCACGGTTGCGGTCCATTTGAATCCTTCACCAGTCGCCCCTGCGACCCTTGCACAGGATGCCCGCCAGGGCAGTTTGCTCTTCGTGATGTCCGGCATGTGTGGATCTGGCGGGTCAGCGCTGGCAACCGGGGCAGAAGATGCGAGAACCGTCGCAAAGCTCAACACGACAGCGCAACGGCGAAAATGCTCTAGTTTCATCTGACTCCGTGTAAGTGCTGAATCGACTCGACGGATCGAGATAATCCATCGTTTCCTCTACAACTGTGCGAGCGCCAAATCCAATCTTCCCGCTCAACGCGTCTGATTGTCGCCGGCGCGACGGCAACACAATTCCCTCCAGGGCCAGGCAGTACGGCATCCAACACCTGCGATCCTTACTCAGGTGCGCTGGCTCGCCGTCTATGACCGCGGCGTAAGTTCGTTCGAAGTCCCGGCCGGGCGAAGATGTGAGCCGCAACTTGGCCTATAGCACAAGAAGACGCGAGAGGAAGCCCATGAGAACGATCGAATACCGCCACGCGGCAGTCGTCGGCCTGGCCGCCGTCGCGCTGATCGCTGCGGGCTGCAGCAATGGCAAGAGCGTCAACGCGCCGGCGCCGCCACAGGTCGGGGCGAACGCCACCTCCACGTCTCAAACCCCAGCGCAGCCCACCGAGGTGAAGATCATCGGGGAGCGCGACGTCGAGGTCACTCTGACCGGCCCGATCGCTGCCAAGTACTCGTCGGCAACCGACGATCAGAAGAAGGCTCTCGGCAAGCCGCTGACGGGTGACCGCAATGCGGGAACCCGGGACAGCGGCGTGGTATTCCAGCAGTTCCAGGGCGGCGCGATCACCGCCAAGAACGACGAGGCCGGCACGCCCGCATATATCATCCTGGGCAAGATCCGGGAGGCCTGGAACATCCCACGCGGCCCGGACGGCACGCCTGCAGTCACCGGCAATAACGGTTCGGCAGGTCCGCTGGGCGTCCCGATCAGCGACCAGAACGCCGTCGGTGATCTGCTCGTGTCGAACTTCGAGCACGGCAAGATCGAGTACAACCCAAAGACCGGCCAGGTCGAGGTGACGGTAAACGGCAAGGTCGTGCCATCCGGGCTGTAGCCCGAATCAGGCGTTCACCGACTGTGTAGGCGAGTTACGGGCCTTTCCAGACGACCTTGTCCGTGCCTCCGGCATCCCGGTAGACGACACTGTCGGGGTTCGTACCGCTGCGCACGTCGAAGTAGATACGGCCCGTAACCGGGGTGCCTAAGGGGAGTGGCCCCTCAGGAAGGCCGTCGGTCTGATTACCCTTCATCACCGCGAACGTGGAGCTGTTGACGGCCCGAGCATTGAAGTCGGCAATGTTCGGAGTTGCATTACCGCTCACACCTTTTGCCGTGACGTCGGAGTACCAGATGCCGTCGTTGTGGCCGCTGGGCTGCAGGTTGCTCACGGTGTAGTCGATGGTGCCGCCATTACTGGAAAGCTCTGCCGACTGGCCGAATTGCAGCACCTGCGGATCGGCGAATGCCGGTGCCGCCGCGATAAGTCCGGCCGCCGCCAATATGGCTGTTGCTGCCGTTGTTTTGGATGCAATGTGTGAGAACGCCACGTTAGGCTCCCTTCGCGAAATGTGCCGACTGTCCAGGAGCGGCAGCTGATGAGATGGGGTTTATCCAAAGCTCGGACTTTCAAACCTGATGTTTGCTGAATAGCGCCTGCGGATCCTGCGCACTGGTTACTTACTTGCCCTGGCTCGCCTTTGTAACCGCGTTGCAAGTTCGTTCGGAGCTACGACGACCGCGACACCACAGGAAGACGCCAAAGGAAGCCCATGAGAACGATCGCGTACCGCCGCGCGGCAGTCGTCGGCCTGGCCGCCGTCGCGCCGGGACACGGGACAGCGGTCTGGTGTTCCAGCAGTTCCAGGGCGGCGTAATCACCGCCAAGAACGACCAAGGCCGGCACACCCGCATATATCATCCTGGGCAAGATCCGGGAGGCCTGGAATACCCCACGCGACCCGGGCGGCACACCTTCGGTCACCGAAATAACGGTTCGGCAGGTCCGCTGGGCGTCCCGATCAGCGACCAGAACGCCGTCGGTGATCTGCTCGTGTCGAACTTCGAGCACGGCAAGATCGAGTACAACCCAAAGACCGGCCAGGTCGAGGTGACGGTAAACGGCAAGGTCGTACCGCCGGGGCCCAGCCCGAGGCACGAAATATGTTGCACTGCAACGTGTTTGATGTCTGGGCTAACCGACTTATTCCACGATCGCTCGCGTTGCGCACTCTGCGATGAGCATGACCGGCGCGTTGGTACGCCGGAAGTGGCAGCAACACCTATCGCACATCGCCGCTTGGACGACCCGCATGGAGGTTCCACTGGCCGCAGTCGGGGGCCAGGACGTCGTTGACGTCCACTCCGAGTCCGCCGACCTTCGGCCCGGGATTCGACGCGGTGCTCACGACGCGCTGGTAGAGAACAGCTGCGGGGTGGACCTGATCACCGGACCAGGCTCGAGTTTGCCAGGCCCACCGGCGGCCAGGTGTGCTCGAAGACCCGATAACGCCATCGGCCGCGGCCCACTGGCACACCCTGACGCCTCCGTAGACCCCAGTGCGCTGAACCCCAAGAACCGAGTTGATTCCGCGAAACCACGGCAGCGCGGTGTGATTCCAGGTGTCGCGATTGATGTCCTCGTCGATGGTGAAGAAAATCGGGGCACTCTGGCCGCCGCCTGCCGCGGTGTGCAAACGCCAGGCGGTGCGCGCATCTGCGACGCCGCCCTCGTAGCCCCGCGTGAAGTCTGACGGTGCCGACCCACCCGGCTTGCCGTATTGGTAGTTGCTGACGATCGCCAAGCCCGCGGCTATCAGCGAGTCGGCGTAGGAGCGAGTGATCGGCTTGGCGCCAAACGACGAGCCGGGACGTGACAACGAGACGTAGTTGACCACGCCGCTATAGCCGGCAGCTCGGATCTGCTCGGCCGGGATCTGGCGCGCGGCGAAATCGATCAATTGGGGAGGAGCGGCGGCGGCCGCCGTCGCCATGCCGCAGACTACCGACGCGGCGCCCAGACCGGCCAACGCAGCAGCGTAGCGCAGCGCGTCGCGCCGGGAAACCGTTCGCAGTCGCACATCGCTGGCCGGCAGGGGCAAACTGTGCATCGCGCGATGTTAACGATGTGACGGTTGTTACCGATAGACCTGCGCTAGCCGAAACGCGGTTGCATTCCCAAATAGATGCCAAGTGGTGACCGTTCGGCGATGATTTCGGAAGCCGCATGCGAAACAACCCGCCGCGCAAGCAGATTGATGTCAGCGCTAACCGACTTGTCCTACGATCGCCCGCGCTGCGCGCTCGGCGACGAGCATAGTCGGCGCGTTGGTGTTGCCGGAAGTGATGGTGGGCATAGCCGAAGCATCGGCGACTCGAAGGCCGGCGACGCGATATACGCGGCAGTCGGTGTCGAGCACCGTGGCGGCCGAGCGCGGCCGACCATGTGCGTCAAAGGTTCCCATCGCGCAGGTGCCCACCGGGTGGAAAATGGTCGTACCGAGTTCACCGGCCGCCTGTTGCAGCTCGTCGTCGCTCACCAGCCGCGGGCCGGGAAGCAACTCTTGCGGGCGGTAGCGGGCGAGAGCCGGCGCCGCCATAATTTGCCGGGTCATCCGGAGACCAATCACGGCGGTTTGACGATCGGCGTCAGTCGACAGGTAATTGCAGGAAATCTTCGGGTGGGCCAGTGGATCTGCGTCGGCCATGCGCACATAGCCACGCGAGCTGGGCCGCAGATTGCACACCGAGGGAGTGATCGCTCCGAAGGGGTGCAGGGGTTCGCTGAACTTCGGCAAAGACAAGGGCTGCACATGCCACTCCATATCGGGACTGCCTAGCGTCGGGTCGCTCTTGGCGAAAGCCCCCAGGGTGGAAGGCGGCATGGTCATGGGCCCCGATCGCAACAGCAGGTACTGAAGTCCCATGCCCGCGCGGGTGATCCAATTCCGGTACAGCGTGTTGACGGTAGGGGCGCCCCAGATCTGGTAGACCGTTCGAAGCTGCAGGTGGTCCTGGAGGTTTTCGCCCACTCCTGGCAGATCGACGGCCACCGGCACCTGATGCTGGGCGAGCAGGCCGGCCGGGCCCAGACCAGAGACTTGCATCAGGTGCGGCGAGCCGATAGCTCCGGCGCTCAGGATCACCTCGCGGCGGGCTTGGACCTCGATGATTTGGTCACCTTTGAGCAGCCGCAGGCCGGTGACGCGGTGCTGCGCCGTGGTCCAGGCACCGCGACGCTGATCGTCGTGGACCTGGCCGTCCATCAGAAGCCGCAAGGCTTGCGTATGTGTGTAGACGGTGAGATTGGGTCGGTGGGCGATGGGATGCAGGAAAGCATCAGCCATCGACCAGCGACGGCCGCGCCGTTGGTTGACATGAAAGTACGCACTGCCGGCGTTGTCGCCGCGGTTGAACTCCTCGATGGGGGCGATGCCCACCTGCGCGGCGGCGGCCTGCCAGGCGTTCAAGATCTTCCAGCTCACGCGCGGCCGCTCGACGCGGATCTCACCGCCGGCGCCGTGCCAGTCGTCGGCGCCGTCGAAGTAGTCTTCCAACTTTTTGTAGATCGCCAGTGTCTCGCCTGGGGAGTCCGAGCCGCCCCAAAGCCATCGGTCGTCGCCGGTAGCCTGCGCCCACAGGTCGTAGTCGCTGGCCTGTCCGCGCATGTGGATCATCGCGTTGATCGACGAGCAGCCGCCGATGACGCGGCCCCGCGCGTAGAGAATGCTGCGGCCGGCCAGACCTGGATCGGCCTCGGTGGTGAAACCCCAATCGGTACGGGGGTTGGCCATTGTGTACAGATAGCCAACCGGCACCTTGATCCAGAACCAGTCATCTCTGCCGCCGGCCTCAATGAGGAGCACACGGCGATCGGGGTTGGCGCTGAGCCGATTAGCGAGCAGGCAGCCTGCGCTGCCTGCTCCCACAATGATGAAGTCGAATTCGGCGACCGTGCTCATTCCGGTATCGGTCCTCCAAGCGTCGGATGCGCGTCCTAGTGTGCGCGACGACGGCCTCATCTCGTCAGTGAATGATTGGCCCTGAACAAGATACAGACCGTGACCAGGAACAACGCCTTAGCCTCGACGTCTGAAAACTATTCGTGTCGCGATGAGTTTCGCCCTCCGGTGCAGTCTGATCTTCATGGGCAAACTCATCTATGGCTTCAACGTGTCGGTGGACGGGTACATCGCCGACGCACACGGCAGTATCGACTGGGCTGATCTGAGCGAAGAACTGCACCAATACTGGAATGACGTCGAGCGCGAGACCGCCCTGTCGTTCTACGGTCGTCGGCTCTACGAACTGATGTCCGCGTACTGGCCGACCGCCGACAATGCCCCGGACGCCACCCCGATGATTGTCGACTTCGCCCACATCTGGCGCGACATGCCCAAGGTCGTGTTCTCGCGCACGTGTAAGTCCGTCGACTGGAACTCCCGTCTGGAACGCGGCGACCCGGTCGAGGTGGTGACGAGGCTGAAAGCTGAAACCGACGGCAGGTTGCAGGTGGCCGGCGCGACACTGGCCGCACCGATCGTGCAGGCCGGACTGGTGGACGAGTACCGGATCGTGGTCGCGCCCACCGTCGTGGGCGGCGGCACCCCGTTCTTCCCAACACTGCCGTCAGGGACCTCGCTGCGACTTTTGGAAAACCGCACCTTCCCGGGTGGCACGGTCCTGCTGAGGTACGAGGCAATACACGACTGATCGAATACACGGCTCGACGAGCTGCGGACACACGGCGCGAGTCCAAATGCGCTGGCGTGCAATCGAAAACGGAGTGGTTACCGGTGTTCCTCCATATTTGACTCGTGCATATCCCTCGCGCATCGCAGCGGGGGAGGTCTTCCGTCACGATGGCAGCGTCACTGCTCGCCACGCAGTGCGGGAGCAGGACTGTGTGCTGTGACCGTTAAGGATCGTTACCGCAATCGTGATCTCGCACTCGTATCTTCGGATATACGAGAAAGCCGAAGCTTTCGACCGTCGAGTAACGCCTATCGGCGTCCGCAAGCCCGGGGGGCTGATATGACGACCGCAATCGCCGCGCACGACCCAGTGGAGAAAGACGCGGCCGACGGGCACGATCTCCTTTTGGCGGTCGCAAAAGTGAACACAATTGGCTGCCTAGGGGACGCCGTTCACGTCGAATTGAAGCCGCGCCCGAGACTCACGGAAGAAGAGATAGTGCGCGTGGCGATCACGGTGATTTTCGTGGCCCTTGTGACGGTGATTGGCGTCGCCGCGGCCGCAATCTTGACAATGGGTTAGCCCGACGCAGCTTCGCGCCACCGTGGTAGCCGCTCGGTCGGGGCTCGGGTGGATCCGGCTGAAAGCCGCGGTCGAGCGAAACGATCTCAGCGCCATCCAGATCGCGTGTTCACCCCGCTAGGGAAACCAGCAGTCAAGTCGTTTCGCTTAGCGGTTTCGCTGTTTGGTGGCGTCCGATCGAGAATTCACGCTGGTAGAGCGGTTGCACTAGGCCATACTTTACTTGACATAATGTCGCTTATCGGCAAAAGGCTGCGCCCAGGTCAAGCCGTCCAGGATGGTGACCCGCCGTTTTACGCAGTCGCCCGCCGCACCTCCGTGCGGCCTCGCCCTGCCGCCGCCCCGATAGCTCTACCGACGGGCGCCGAGGCCGGATGCCGCGGGCCAATGGCCCGGGCGATCAACTCGAGCGCCGACCACGGATGGGCCAGTTGCGCGTGTAGCGGGCGGCCGCTTACCCCTTCCCGCCTTCTAAGCGATACAGCGATCAATACGTCACTGTGACGAATCGCACTGCACCGCAGGCGCTTTCGAGCCGCCACCCCGACGCATCCCCGGCGGTCGCTCAACGATGCGCAGCGCCGGCCAGCCTCGCTTGCGATTTGAGCAGGAAGCTTCGGGCGTGCGGCGTCAAAGCAATGGTTTTACCTACCCGCACCGCCCGGGCACCCCGCCCCCTCCTCCCCGCTCATCGCCCTCAAAACGTCACTGTGACGAATAGCGGTGCGGCGCAGGGTTATTGAAGATGCGGCGTTGGCCGGTGTTAGTTCGGCTTGTGTCCCCACGACCTGGGGCGCGTGCGGCGGTGCGTGTCGGTCGACCAGAGATGACCACAATCCGCGCACTGCAGATGGACCAGGGTGCCCTTGTTGCTCAGGAGATACTGCCAGTGCGTATCGCAGTTGCGACTGCTTCGGCAATCACCACACGTGGTGCCGTGATCACAGCGTGGGCAGGGCAACCATGCACGGCGACCGCGATCGGCAGTCGGATCAATCGGTAGCACGAGCAGCCGTCCGTTCGGGCAGAACGCCGGCGCGGACCAACTCGTCGTAGACCCGTTGCTGCTCCTCATCGAGATTCGAGTACAGCATGTTGTACGCCTGCTCTTCCTCGCTCAGCACAGCGATGGGGTCCCAGTCGTCACCCATCGCTTCGAACATGGCGCTGCGCCTACGCGCCTCGTCGAGGGTCAGGTCATAGGCAAAGTCGAGGTCGGCCATCGCGCTCCCAGCCATTAGATATGCAAACGAAGGGGCCAGGATGACCCGATTGACGCCGATGGGTCTATGACCTACGTCACTGTTACCGGTTGAGGTTCGTCACACTCGGCGCGGGCGGACGCGACGGCGACGCCACGGTTCGCCAGGCTTCCGCAAGCCCGAAACGGGCTCGCGAATCCCCTGCTCCCCTTCCCCGCCTATCGCCGACAATACGTCACTGTGACGAATATCCTTGCTGGGCAGAGCTTTTGACGATATGCCGATGATTACCCACCCAGCCCGATGCGGCCATCGAGGCGGAGTTTCAGCCGGTGTGCGGCGGAAAGTACATCTCTTGCTTTACGGTGCACACCAATTCGCCGTTGCGATTGACCATCGTCCCACTCGCCAGCGCCAGGGACCCGGCGCTACTCGGTGACGACCGATCGTAGAGCAGCCAATCCGACAACGCGGCCGGTGCATGGAACCACACCGAATGATCACGCTGAGCTGATGCCCCGACACCACTACGTGCCGCATACGCCGGTTCGGTCAACGTCACCGCCGACAGATACGCCACCAGGCTGGCGGTCAGCGCCGGGTCATCGGGAACCTCGCCGTCGGGCCGCCACCACATCGGCGCTCGTGCGGGTGGCGCGACCTCGGTGTCGATGGTCCGGCGCTCGAACCAGCGCAGGCTCGACCACCGTCCTGAGGCGCTCTCGTCGGACTCCGCCAGATGCGGCGCAACCCACGGCAGGGACTCCGGGCTGGAAGCCTGTGGCATGGGTGGTTGATAGACGACCTGAGCGGGCGCGGAATCGGCGACTTTGAACGACGACATCGCCTCCATCAGAATCTTGCCGTCCTGGCGCGCGGTGACCCGTCGCGCCGAAAATGTCCGGCCTTCCTGGAGGTCCACGACCTCGAAATCCACCGGCCGACGCGAATCGCCGGGCCGCAAAAAGTACGTGTGGACGCTGTGCGGCGTCCGCCCTGGCGCGGTGCGGTTTGCCGCCAACAGAGCCTGAGCGGAGATATGGCCGCCGAGAATGTGGTTGGCGGGTGCAGGTAGTTGCTGCCCGACGAAGAGCCACTGGTCGACCCTCTCGAGCTCCAGGGTGGCGAGCACGTCGCCCAGCGAAGATGACATCACGACGTATCTTGCCGGATCGTTTCTCACGCGCCGCGCCGCCAGTACCTCTGTAGCCGCCGTAGGGCCTGCGCCGACGCCGGCCCGGACACAGGCTGCAGCGCGTTGTCGAGTCGCGCACGGACGCCGTCGATGTCGAGATGCATCCCGATCGCCACCAGACAATTGGGCGCGGTCCCAGGTGGCGCCTTCCCGATATCGATCGCGCTGCCCACCAGGTTGACGACATAGTCGCGGACGGTCGCGCGGTGGCGCACCGCCACAATGCCTTTGATCCTGAACACCTGCAGCGGTGGATCCTCGAAAAGATCGATCAAGGCATCGGGGTCGACGCAGCCCATGCTGCTGACCGTGACGGCATCGGCGTGGACGTGGTCATGGGCATGCTCGGGCTCCAAATCCAGAAACGAGAGCTGTCCGACCCGGCCAGGAGTGGCGGACGCGTCGAAGAGCAGCTCCGGGTCTATCCGTCCGGCCGTTGTGCCGACGACATGTACACGCGGATTGCGTTGCGCGGCCCGTTGTGTGACGCGTTGCACCACCGCCGACCGCTCATCCTCAGGGATCTGGTCGAGCTTGTTGACCACGATCAGCGAGGCCGCACCGTAGCGCACCGGCGGCAATGTGCCGCAGTCGACGGTGTCGAAGTGGTTCACGGCATCGACGACGTCGACAAGCCCGCCCGCACGCACGCCACGGATCTCACTGAAGCCGATGATCCGTGCGATCGCCACCGGGTCGGCCAGACCGCTTGCCTCGACGACGATGGCATCGAGGCCCCGGGCAGGGTCCGCGAGCTTGATCAGTGCTTCATCGAGCCCACCGCCGTCGGGTAGGCAGCAGATGCATCCTCCGGCGATCGAGGCCGGCTCGTCGACCTGGCCTGCCACCAGACCGGCGTCGATGTTGATATCGCCGAAGTCGTTGACCACCACACCGATTCGTGTGCCAGGATGCCGCAGCAGGTGGTTGAGCAGCGTCGTCTTGCCGGCTCCGAGGTGGCCGGTGAGCGCGATGACGGGTATCGCAGTCAAAGCCTCGCCCTCCACATCGACATCCGGACACCCGATGCTAACCGCGGCCCCGAACGGCTCAGCGGCCGGCCGAGAATAACAGAGCATTCGCTCTGTTATAGTGGCCGCATGCCACGCCCACGTGTCCACGATCGCGACGTCGCGCTCGACGCCGTCGAGGAGCTGGTGGCGCGGTCGGGCCCGACCGCGGTGACCATCCGGGCGATCAGCGCGGCGGTAGGTATGTCCAATGGTGCTGTGTATCACACGTTTACGTCGCGTGGCGGTCTGATGGGTCAGGCTTGGCTGCGGGCGGGCCAGCGTTTTTTGGCGGTGCAGACATCGTTGGCCGACGAAGCGATGGCCAGTGGCGGCCCCATCAAGGCCGTGGTGGCCGCCGCCGACGCGGTGGTGGTGTTCGCCGAGCAGTATCCCGGTTCATCGACGCTCGTGCTGCGTGTGCGCCGCGAGGAAGTGCTCGCCGACGACGTTCCCGACGATGTTGCCGATGAGCTGCGGCGTCTCGACAAGCTTCTCGTCGCGCTGATGGTGCGGCTTGCCATCGCAGTCTGGGACCGCAAGGACGCCGCGGCGGTGGACGCGATAACGAGCTGTGTCGTCGACCTGCCCACCGCGCTGCTGCTGAGTCGCGGCCGGCTTGGGAGCGCCACCGCGCGGGCGCAGCTGCACGCGGCCGTGCGCGCCGTGCTGACGGTAGGGCCCCCGCCGCGACAGCGGCGCGGATGACGAAACTTATTAGATGCCAGCATAACTCAGGAGGAACACATGACAGTGACATTGGACTACGCCGACAAAATCGCCATCGTCCGCCTGGGCGAGGACGAGAACCGTTTCTCCCCTGCGTTTCTGGATGACATTGATGATGCACTCAACCAAGCCGTCTCCGACGGCGCCCAGGGACTGGTCACGACCGCCGACGGAAAGTTCTACTCCAACGGCCTGGATCTGGAATGGCTGGGCACTCACAGCGACCAGGGGCAGTGGTACATCGGCCGGGTGCACCAGTTGCTGGCGCGCATGCTGACACTGCCCTTACCCACCGCAGCCGCGGTGGTGGGCCACGCGTTCGGCGCCGGCGCGATGCTGGCCGTCGCGCACGACTTTCGCGTGATGCGCGCCGACCGCGGGTACTTCTGTTTTCCCGAGGTCGACATCCGCATCCCGTTCAACCCCGGCATGGCCGCGCTCATCCAAGCCAAACTCACGCCCCGCGCCGCCGTCGCCTCGATGACCACCGGCCGACGTTTCAGTGGCCCCGACGCAGAAGAATTCGGCATCGTCGACGCCACCCGCCCCGAGGACGCGGTCACCGACACGGCCCTCGACCTGATCCGCCCCCTGCAGGGCAAAGATCCGGGCACGCTGGGCGTGATAAAAGAGACCATGTTCGATCGCGCGGTACGTGCACTGGTCGATGACCCAAACGAGTCGCAATAACTGTCCTTGGACACTGAGCCCGTTCCTGTATGGTCAGCGATGTCTGCCGGCGCACGGGAACAGGGGCTTCGATGGCAAACAGGCTCCCCGACAACGCCTTCACGTCCCCACAAGTTCTAGACCCCGGCCTTCGCAAGGTCGCCCGATTCGTGCCGCGCGGCTACGCACTGCACCGCGGCATGAAGTTTCAGCGTGCCGTCATGAACCTGATGGGCAATGCGGGACGCCTCCGCACCGTGCCCGTCGCCACGGTCAACGAGCACGTCACCGTCCGTCTGCATCGCCCGGCCGGCCTTCCCGACCGCGCACCCGCGCTGCTGTGGATCCACGGCGGCGGAACCATCATGGGGCACGCGGCCCAAGACGATAAGTATCTGCGCAAGCTGTCTCACCGGACCGGGTTCGCGATCGCGGGGGTAGAACACCGCTTGGCACCCGAACACCCCTACCCGATACCGGTCGAAGACTGTTATGCGGCCCTGCTGTGGCTGGCCCGCCAGGCGTGGGTCGACCCGGATCGGGTCGCCATCGGCGGCGCCAGTGCCGGTGGGCATTTCGCGGCCGCGGTCGCCCAGCGAGCGCTCGACCGCAACGACGTCCGAATCGCCTTCCAAATGCTGGTCTATCCGATGCTCGACGATCGCACCGGCGCCAAGCGCGACGGCCCCAGGCGCATCATGTGGACCGAATCCGACAATCAACTGGCCTGGAAGTGGTACCTCAACGGGGCCGATCCCGAAGAGGCGGCACCGGCCCGCCGGAAGGATTTGTCGGACTTGCCGCCCACCTGGATCGGAGTCGGAACGCTCGATCTCTTCTATCGGGAGAGCCTGGAGTACGCGCGACGCCTGCGCGAGGCGGGCGTGCCCGTGCACGAGGAGATCGTCCCCGGCGCGTTTCATGCGTTCGATCAGATCGCGGAGAAGGCGCCGATATCGACGCGGTTCTTCGAAAGTCAATGCGATTATCTGCGGGGCGCGCTTGCGCCCAGCGGGTGACCGTCATCATCCAGCGCGTCATCCGCAGCGCTCAGCCGAATTACGGTGCGCAACATCGCGCTTATGTCGCCGGGCGGTGTCAACCCGCGCGTTGCGTCGGCCACCGAGCTCGATCGGCCTATCTTTGCTGCCGGACATGACGCACGAGGCCATCGACCCCGAACGCAGCACCTTTTGACTGCAAAATGTGCACAACGTGCAACTATATGGGTATGGGCAATCCCGTAGGGCTACGAGAGCGCCGTCGCCGCCAGACGAGCGCCGACATCCGCGACGCCGCGGTGCGCCTCACGCTGCAGCGTGGATTCGACAAGGTCACCGTCGACGAGATCTGCGCCGAAGCCGGAATTGCCACGCGCACGTTCTTCAACTACTTCCCCAACAAGGAATCCGCGCTCGCCTATGGCCCCTCGGACATACCTCCCGAGCTGGTGGCGGACTTCGTCGCCGCAGGTCCGGCACCCTACTCGGTGGTGCTGGCGGAGCTGATCACCCTGGCCGCCCATCACCTTCGCGACGTGCCCCCGCGACGCGAACACGCGGCCCACATGCTCGAACTCGCCAAGACCTCGCCCGCCGTGTTGGCGGCGTTCCTCGCCGACTTGGAGCGGTTTCAGAACCAGTTGACCGACATCATCGTGCGTCGCCAGGCGATGAAGCCGGACGACGAGATGGCGGCACTGATCTCCGCGCTGGCGCTGACGGCGGTACGTTCCGGGATCGAGAAGTGGGCGAGCGGCGAGGCAAATGAAACCGCCGACACGCCGATGCCTTATGTTGAGCGTGCCGCGGCGCTGGTCAACAGCATCTTCACAAAGTGACCTGAAACACCAGTAGCAAATGTTGCATGCACTGCAAGATATGCACATCATGTACTATGCGCTGGTGGCGGTGCCCGGGGAGGCTTCAGCAGCAAGCTGAGCCGGGTGACGGTGCCGGGGACGTCAGCCGGTGTGGGTGGGCAGCATTCACCGCGTTTGACGCTCCAGCGCGCGCGAGCCGCGGCAATCGACGTACTTCGTTCTTGAGCAATGCGACTTGTGGGCACTCACCCGCCCACGACCTCCGGTCGCGCAAACGCTGATCCACGTCACTACCGCGTGGCGGGGAAGGGATCACCTAGGTGCAGATATCGAGACTTGTGCGCAACGCCTGGTTGCCGCTGTTGATCGTGGCGGTCGTGGTGGTCGGCGGCTTTGCGGTCGTCAGGGTCAAATCGTTTTTCGGTGCCCACGACACCGGCATCATGACCAGCCCGCGGCTCGATGACTCGAAACCGTTCAAGCCCAAGGTCGTCAAATACGAGGTCTTCGGCTCGGCCAGCCAGGCCAACGTGAACTACTTGGATCTGTCCGCCGATCCGAGGCGGGTCGACGGCGCGCCGCTGCCGTGGACCCTGGTCCTGAGCACCACCGCCCCCTCGGTCTTCCCAAACCTTTCAGCACAAAGCGATGGCAATTCCCTCGGCTGCCGCATCACGATCGATGACGAAGTCAAGGCCGAGAACATCACCCACGGCGTGCACGCCCTGACCTTCTGCTTGGTGAAATCCGCATG
>NZ_LZSX01000091.1 GCF_001665835.1 Mycobacterium colombiense
GATGTGTATCAGAGCGCGGGTGGGGGCCCGGCCGGCGGCTCGTTGGTGGGCGACGAGTTGCGCACCCCGTAGTCGCGGTACTCCGCCGAGTGGCGCGACCGTGCCCGGCGACCGGAATCGCCGTACGGCGGTGGCGGCACCGGCTCGACGGGCATGCCATCCCAGGCCTCGTCGACGCCCGAATGCCGGGCACGCCGTCGTCCACCGGCCGATTCCGCGGGGATATCCGCACCGGCCCAATTGCTGCCCGGCGCGCCGGGCGGCGCCCACTGGCCTTCCGCGGCGGCCGGCTGCCAGCCCCGCCCCGGCCACTGCGCCTGGGGCTGCCGCTCGGGTTCCGGCTCCGGCTCGGGCTGCGGCTCCGGCTGGAACTGGGCCGCGGGCGGCGGTTGGAAACGAGGCTCGAAGCGCGGCTCCGCCGGTCCCGCATACGGGGACTCCTCGGCGTACCCGGACTCTTCGGCGTACGCGGGCTCTTCGGCGTACGCCGGATCCGCGGCCGGTTCGTACTGGTTACGGACCCGCTCCCGCCGGGGCGGCGGCTGCTGCCGCGGCGGAATCAGCGGCTCCTCGGGCACGTCGATGATGGCGTCGTCGGCGCGGCCGGCGTTGTCCTGCGGCACCGACGTCACCCGGTCGCTGGACACCCAGTCGACCGGGCTGTCGCGGGGGTTCTCGCCGTTGCGATCCCACTCGCTGTACGCGCGCTCCGGTTGCGGCTCGGCTTCGGGCGTGCCGCCGAGGGCCGGGCGGTGTGCGAGGTCGGTGTCGAACAGGATTTCCAGGCTGGTCCGCAAGGCGGAGAGTTCCGCGCGCAACTCGGCCAGATCGTCGGCGGCCTGGGCGCGCAGCTCGGAGGCCAGCTCGCGGCGCAGCTGGGACTCGACGGTCAGCTCGTATTCACGCCGGGCCGAGATCTCGCGGTCCAGCTGCAGGTCGTAGACCAGCTTGAGGTCGCGGACGCGGGACTGATCGGCGTCGCTTTGGCGCCGATAGAGCACGGAGACGAAGGCGCCGGCGACTGCGGCCCACAGCGCCAGGATTACAGCGAGCTTGAGGAGTTCCACCCGATTGGTGAAAACCAATGCGGAACTGGCCCCCATCGCGAGGACCAGCAACGCGGTCAAGAGCACCCACCCCGGCCTGCGGCCGCCGCGCCGTACGCGGGCGCCGCGGGACAGAACGGTCATGGCCTGAGAGTACCTGCGCGAGGTCAATCCGCGTGTCGCGCGGCTCCGGCGATTCTCGCGCGGGTTATCGGCGGCGTCCCCGGCAGAGTTAATCGCCCGCCGGCCGCCGGCAATCGCGGCGCGGGGCTAGGTTTCGGCACCCTCGCCGTGCTCAGTCGGATCCGGCGGTGATTTGCAGCAATGTTGCAGCCACAGCGCGGCAATCAGCAGCGCCAGTGCGCTGACGGCCGCGACCACGGTCCCCGAGGTGTCCTCGGCGGCGGCCCGCAACCAGGACTTGCGCGGCAGGAAGTACACCAGGATGCCGACCCACCAGCCCAGCATCACCGCACCCACCCAGGCCGATGCCTTGGCGACCATCAGGCTGCGCGCGACCGCGAGCGGGTGCAGCCAACCCGGCCCGGACCCGATTTCGCCCTCGCTGATCCGGGCCCGCACGTAGCGCGCCCACAGCGCCTCGGCGATGGCCACCGCCAGCAGCGACAGGCCGGTCCACACCGTGATCGGCGGAAACCACCGGTAGAGGCCCTTGACCAGCAGATATCCCACAAAGGCGGCGCCGACCACCGCGGCGGTCAGGTCACGCTTGCGGGTGGGTCCCATCAGGCCGTCGGCCCCTGGTCGCCCGGCGGCTTCCCGTTCGGCCGAAGGGTCAGGCCGGTCGGGCGCACGCCGTCCCGGTCGGCCGCTTCCAGCTGGGCCAGCAGACCGGCGGCCGGCTGCGGCCCGTCGGCCAGCGTCAGCTGCGCGTCCGGGTCGACATCCAGCCACGGGATGAGCACGAACGCCCGCAGGTGGGCCAGCGGATGCGGCAGGGTCAGGTTGTTCTCCCGGGAGATCACCTCGGTCTGGCCGTAGCAGGCGATCAGGTCGACGTCGAGGGTGCGCGGGCCCCAGCGCTCGCCGCGCACGCGGCCGGCCGCCTGCTCGAACTCCTGCGCCCGACGCAGCCAGCCCTGTCCGTCGCAGGCCGGGTCGTCGGCGATCAGGACCGCATTGAGAAACGGCGCCTGGTCCACCCGGCCCCAGGGGTCGGTCTCGTACACCGGCGACACGGCGAGCACCTTGTCCCCGAGCCCGTCGACGACCGACTGCAACCGCGCCAGCCGGTCACCCAGGTTGGAGCCGATGGACAGCACTACGCGCGTCATACGAACCCGCCCGCCGGGACCACCGAACCGCGGCCGCCGCGGCGCGACCGCCGCACCACCACCGCGACGTCGGCGAACTGCTGCGGGATCGGAGCCTGCGGCTTGTGCACCACCACCTCGACGGCGTGCACGCGTTCGTCGTCCATCACCTGGTCGGCGATCTGGGCCCCGACGGTTTCGATCAGATTGCGCGCGGGGCCGGCCACCACGTCGGCGGCCAACTGGGCCAGCGCCCCGTAGTCGTAGGTGTCGGCCAGTTCGTCGCTGGCGGCGGCGCCGGCGAGGTCGATCCACACCATGATGTCGACGACGAAGTCCTGACCCTTGGCGCGCTCGTGGTCGAAAACCCCGTGTTGACCGCGAACCTTCAATCCGCGCAACTCGATTCGATCAGCCATCGTCTCCAGCCAGTTCCGTGTGCGACCCATCGGTCCAGGCCGCTACGACCTTGAGGGCGTCGACCGTGGCCCGCACATCGTGCACACGCACCCCCCAGGCCCCGTGCAATGCGGCCAGCGCGGACACCACCGCGGTGGCCGTCTCACGCCCATCGGGCGGTCGCGGCGAACCGTCGGCCCCGGCTAACAACGTACCGAGGAACCGTTTGCGCGATGCGCCCAGGAGCACCGGGATGCCGGTGGCGACCAACTGCGGCAGGGCATGCAGCAGCGCCCAATTGTGTTGTCCCGTCTTGGCGAATCCCAGTCCGGGATCGATCATCAGCTGGCCGGGGTCGACACCGGCGGACACCGCGGCGTCGACGCTGGCCAGCAGCTCGTCGCGCACCTCGGCGACCACGTCGCGGTAGTGCGGAGCCGCGTGCGGCCGCTCGGCCGACACCGAACGCCAATGCATCAGCACCCAAGGCACTTTCGCGTCGGCCAGCAGCGGGGCCATCGCGGGATCGGCGCGGCCGCCGGACACGTCGTTGACGATCCGCGCTCCGGCGCACAGCGCCGCCCGCGCGACGTCGGCGTGCATGGTGTCGATACTGATGGTGATGCCTTGTGCAGCAAGCTCTTTGACGACGGGGACGACTCGGGATGTCTCGACGCGAGGATCGATCCGCGTGGCACCGGGCCGGGTCGACTCTCCCCCGACGTCGACGATGTCCGCGCCTTCGGCGACCAGGGCCAAACCCTGCGCCACGGCCTTGTCGGGGTCGAGATAGCGGCCGCCGTCGGAGAACGAATCGTCAGTGACGTTCAGGACTCCCATTACCTGCACAGGCGCCAGACTCACTTACGCAGGATCAGGTCGAGCGCTTCGGCTCGAGAAGCTGCGTTGGTCTTGAACAGGCCGCGCACCGCGGAGGTGGTGGTGATCGCTCCAGGCTTGCGCACGCCGCGCATCGCCATGCACAGGTGCTCGGCCTCGACCACGACCATCACGCCGCGCGGATTGAGCTTTTTCACCAGGGCGTCGGCGATCTGGCTGGTGAGCCGTTCCTGCACCTGGGGCCGCTTGGAGTAAAGGTCGACCAGCCGCGCGATCTTGGACAGGCCGGTAACCCGGCCGTCGTCGCCCGGGATGTAGCCGACGTGGGCCACGCCGTGGAACGACACCAGGTGGTGCTCACACGTGGAGTACAGCGGGATTTCCTTGACCAGCACCAGCTCGTCGTGATCCTCGTCGAACATGGTGTTCAGCACGCTGTCGGGGTCCGTGTAGAGCCCGGCGAACATCTCGCGGTAGGCGCGGGCGACGCGCGCCGGAGTTTCCCGCAGGCCGTCCCGGTCGGGGTCTTCGCCGATCGCGTGCAGCAACTCGCGGACCGCGGCCTCGGCGCGCTCCTGATCGAACACCCGCGTCGTGTGCATCGCGGTATTCGGCAGCGCCATCAAATCCTCCGTTTGCTCAGCCGTGAGCCGGCGGGTTGGACCGGCTTACGTCGTCATCCTGCCGGTCGGGCGACCCGCCCTCCGGGGCGGGTTGGCCGGGCGGCGGATACGGCGGATACGGCGGGTAGGCGGGACGGGCCTGACCGGGGTGACCCGCGCCGCCCTGCTGACCGGGATAACTTTGCTGACCGCCCGGATGCCCCTGCTGCCCGGGGTAACCCTGCGGGCCCGGGTAGCCGCGGGCCGGCTGCTGCCAGTAGGGCGGCTGGGCGGGCGGGTGCCAATAGGTCGGCTGTTGTTGCTGTGGCGGCCAGCCCGGCGCGCGCCAGCCGGCCGGGGCGCCGTAGTCGGGTTGGGTGGGCCCCTGCTGCTCCCCCTGACGATTGCCGCTGCCTTGAGCGCCATGAGAACCGTTGCCGCCGTTGGCGTTTCGGTCGCCCTCTACCCGGGCGGCGGCAGCGGCTTCGCTGGCCCGCGCGATGGCCGCCTTGAAGGCCGGCTCGGGGGTCGGCGGCGGCCAGGGCTCGCCGCGCTCGATGGCCAACTCGCCCGGCGTCTTGATCGGCGGTTTGTCCGACGGGATGCGGCCGCCGAAATCGTCGAACATGGTTAGCCTGGGCCGCTTTTCGACTCCGGAGAAGATGGCCTCCAGCTCGGCCCTGTGCAGGGTCTCCTTTTCCAGCAGCTGGCCCGCCAAAATGTCGAGTATGTCGCGGTATTCGGTGAGGATCTCCCACGCCTCGGTGTGGGCGGCCTCGATCAACTTGCGGATCTCGTCGTCGATGTCGCGGGCGACCTCGTGCGAGTAGTCCGCCTGCGTCCCCATGGTGCGGCCCAGGAACGGGTCGCCATGTTCCGAACCGTATTTGACGGCACCGAGTTTCGAGCTCATCCCGAATTCGGTCACCATCGCGCGCGCGATCTTGGTGGCCTGCTCGATGTCGGAAACCGCGCCGGTCGTCGGCTCGCGGAAGACGAGTTCCTCGGCGGCGCGTCCACCCATCGCGAACACCAACTGCGCGATCATCTCCGAGCGGGTCCGCAGGCCTTTGTCCTCCTCCGGCACCGCCACCGCGTGGCCGCCGGTGCGCCCACGCGCCAGGATCGTCACCTTGTAGATGGGCTCGATGTCGGGCATCGCCCAGGCCGCCAGGGTGTGCCCGCCCTCGTGGTAGGCGGTGATCTTCTTTTCCTGCTCGCTGATGATCCGGCCCTTGCGGCGCGGCCCGCCGATCACCCGGTCCACCGCTTCCTCCAGCGCGGCGCTGGTGATGACGGTGCCGTTCTCGCGGGCGGTCAGCAGCGCAGCCTCGTTGATGACGTTGGCCAGGTCGGCGCCGGTCATGCCGACGGTGCGCTTGGCCAGCCCGGCGAGGTCGGCGTCCGGGCCGATCGGCTTGCCCTTGGAGTGCACCTCCAGCACCGCTTTGCGACCCGCCAGGTCGGGGTTGGACACCGGGATCTGCCGATCGAAGCGGCCGGGGCGCAGCAATGCCGGGTCCAGGATGTCCGGCCGGTTGGTGGCGGCGATCAGGATGACCCCGGCCCGTGGGTCGAAGCCGTCCATCTCGACCAGCAACTGGTTCAGCGTCTGCTCGCGCTCGTCGTGCCCGCCGCCCAGGCCCGCGCCGCGCTGGCGGCCCACGGCGTCGATCTCGTCGACGAAGATGATGCAGGGGTTGTTCTGCTTGGCCTGATCGAACAGGTCTCGGACCCGGGACGCACCGACGCCGACGAACATCTCGACGAAGTCGGAGCCCGAGATCGTGAAGAACGGGACACCGGCTTCCCCGGCGACCGCGCGGGCCAACAGCGTCTTACCGGTTCCCGGCGGGCCGTAGAGCAGCACGCCCTTGGGGATCTTGGCGCCCAGCGCCTGGTAGCGGCCGGGATTCTGCAGGAAGTCCTTGATCTCGTAGAGCTCCTCGACCGCCTCGTCGACGCCGGCGACGTCGGTGAACGTGGTCTTGGGCATGTCCTTGGAGAGCTGTTTGGCGCGCGACTTGCCGAACCCGAAGCCCATCCGGGCGCCACCCTGCATGCGGGAGAACATCACGAACAGCCCCACCAGCAGCAGTAGCGGCAGGACGTAGACCAGCAGTTCGCCCAGGATGCTGCCCTGGTTGACGACCGTGCTGACCTTCGCGTTCTTGGCGCTCAGCGCGTTGAACAGGTCGACCGCGTAGCCGCTGGGAAACTTGGTGATGACCTTGTCGGAATTGTCGGTGTCAC
Organism: Mycobacterium colombiense; assembly: GCF_001665835.1. Lineage (GTDB taxonomy): Bacteria > Actinomycetota > Actinomycetes > Mycobacteriales > Mycobacteriaceae > Mycobacterium > Mycobacterium colombiense_A. Next base: position 6,415 of record NZ_LZSX01000091.1, read on the forward strand.
CATTGCCCTTCTTCAGGGTCAATCGCAGTTGCTGCTCGCGGTCGTCGATTTGCGCGCTTTTGACGTTGTCGCCGTTGATCTGGGACATCGCCACGGACGTGTCGACGGGCTTATAGCCGCGGGTGTCGTCGCTGAAGTAGAAGAACGACCAACCGAGCAGCACCACGACAGCAATTGCCGTGATGGTGCGAATCACGTTTTTCCGGTTCATCAATCATCGGCCTTAGCGGCCAGGTCCTTCCCCGATATACACGCAGCTGAAAAAGTCCAGGCTACCGCTAGCGGCGATCGCCAGCTCCGGCAGAGCGGTCGCCACGGTCTCCTCAGTTAACGACCGGGAGTTCCCGGCTACTCGTAATACCGGGCCTCGAGCACGTTTCCGTCCGGATCGGCGAAGTAGTACCCCTGCGGTGCCCACCCGCGCGCGCCGAAGCTCCGGTTCAGCCGCGCGCTGGTATCCACGCCCTCGGCCTGGAGCCGCCGGTCCAACGCGTCATATTCGGACTTCGACAGCGCCAGGCAGACGTGGTTGACCGGGTGGCCGGCGCTGCCCTCGATGCGCGTCAAAGTCTCGGTCGCCGAAATGCCTTCGGTGGGCATCAAGTCGATGATGGAGTCCGCACAAATCCGCACGCTCGGGAACGGCGCGTCTCCGGCTTCGAATTCGGCGAAGCGGACCGGTTCCAGCCCGACGACGCGGGTGTAGAAGTCCATCGACGCCCGCGGGTTCCTCGTCCAGAGCACTACGTGGTCCAAGCGCATCGAATCGAGTATTCCCGCCGTGCGCCTTTTCGATCGCCCACCCGGGGGGACAGTGAGACGGATTCGGGCCTTCTCAGTCAGCAATCGTTGTGCTTTGGTGAGACGGTGCCCCCAACCGAACGGTTAGTAGAGACCAATGGCGCGCGGCTACGGGTGACCGAAGCGGGCGACCGCGGTGCACCGGTGGTGCTCCTGGCGCACGGCTTTCCCGAACTCGCCTACTCCTGGCGGCACCAGATACCCGTCCTCGCCGACGCCGGCTACCACGTGCTGGCGCCCGATCAGCGCGGCTACGGCGGTTCGGATCGCCCGGACGCCGTCGACGCCTACGACATTCATCAGCTGACCGCCGACCTGGTCGGACTGCTCGACGACGTCGGCGCGCAGCGCGCCGTGTGGGTCGGGCACGACTGGGGCGCCGCCGTGGTGTGGAACGCCCCGCTGCTGCACCCGGACCGGGTCGCGGCCGTCGCGGCGATGAGCGTGCCGGTGACCCCGCGCCCGCGCGTCGCGCCGACGACGGCGTGGCGCAAGACCTTCGGCGAGAACTTCTTCTACATCCTGTACTTCCAGGAGCCCGGCGTCGCCGACGCCGAGTTGAACGCCGACCCCGCCCGGGTGATGCGACGCATGATGGGCAGCCTGCGCACGTCCGGCGACAAGGCCGCGGCGCTGCGGATGGTGGCGCCCGGTCCGGAAGGCTTCATCGAGCGGCTACCCGAGCCCGACGGGCTGCCGGACTGGATAAGCCAGGACGAGCTCGACCACTACATCGCCGAGTTCACCCGCACCGGCTTCACCGGCGGCCTGAACTGGTATCGCAATTTCGACCGCAACTGGGAGACCACTGCCGAGCTGGACGGCGTGAAGATCGCGGTCCCGTGTTTGTTCATCGGCGGCACGGCCGATCCCGTCCTGTCCTTCACCCGCACCGACCGCGCCGCCGACGCGATCTCGGGCTCGTACCGACAGGTGATGATCGACGGCGCCGGGCATTGGCTGCAGCAGGAGCGCCCCGACGAGGTGAATGCGGCCTTACTGGAATTCCTCAACGGATTGGAGCTGCAATGAGCGCGCCCCTGCGTTTCGGTGTCTTTATCACCCCGTTTCACCCCACCGGCCAATCCCCAACGGTGGCACTGGAATACGACATGGAGCGCGTGGTCGCCCTGGATCGGCTCGGATTCGATGAGGCGTGGTTCGGCGAACACCACTCGGGCGGCTACGAGCTGATCGCCTGCCCGGAAGTATTCATCGCGGCGGCGGCGGAGCGAACCAAGCACATCCGGCTGGGCACCGGCGTGGTGTCGCTGCCCTACCACCATCCGCTCATGGTGGCCGACCGGTGGGTGCTGCTCGATCACCTGACCCGCGGCCGGGTGATGTTCGGCACCGGGCCCGGCGCGCTGCCGTCGGACGCCTACATGATGGGCATCGACCCCATCGAGCAGCGCCGGATGATGCAGGAATCCCTCGAGGCGATCCTGGCGCTGTTCCGCGCCGCACCCACCGAGCGCATCGACCGGCACACCGATTGGTTCACCCTGCGCGACGCCCAGTTGCACATCCGGCCCTACACCTGGCCTTACCCCGAAATCTCCACGGCGGCAATGATTTCGCCGTCGGGACCTCGGCTGGCCGGCGCGCTCGGCACCTCGCTGCTGTCGCTGTCGATGTCGGTGCCCGGCGGCTACGCGGCGCTGGAAACCACCTGGGACGTGGTTCGCGAACAGGCCGCGAAGGTAGGGCGGGACGAGCCGGACCGGGGCGACTGGCGCGTGCTGAGCATCATGCATATCGCGGACAGCCGCGAGCAGGCCATCGACGACTGCACCTACGGGCTGCAGGATTTCGCGAATTACTTTGGCGCCGCCGGATTTGTGCCGCTGGCCAACAGCGTGGAAGGCACCCAGACGCCGCACGAGTTCGTCGCCGACTACGCGGCCAAGGGAAATTGCTGCATCGGCACGCCCGAGGACGCCATCGCCCACATCGAGGACCTGCTCGACCGCTCCGGCGGCTTCGGCACCCTGCTGATGCTCGGCCACGACTGGGCCTCGCCGCAGGCGACCTACCACAGCTACGACCTGATGGCGCGCAAGGTGATTCCGCACTTCAAACGGCAGCTCGAAGCGTCCCGCTCGTCGCACGACTGGGCCAGGGGCAAGCGCGACCAGTTGATCGGCCGGGCCGGCGAGGCCGTCGTCAAGGCCATCACCGAGCACGTCGACGAGCAGAAAGACGCGGTGCACTGATGCGCGCCGCGGTGTTGCGGGACGGCCGCATGGTCTATCGGGACCACGTGCCTGACCCGATACCCGAAGCCGGCCAGGTGCTGGTCGGCGTGCGCGCGTGCGGAATCTGCGGCTCCGACCTGCATTTCGCCGCCCACGGCGCGCAGGTGCTGGAGATGACCGATCGGGTGGCCGGCGGGACGGGCGCCATGCACGTCGATCTGGACCACGACATCTTCATGGGCCACGAGTTCAGCGCCGAGATACTCGAAGCCGGCCCCGGCACCGATACCCATCCGCCGGGCACCCTGGTCACCTCGTTGCCGGTGCTGTTGTCCGCCAAGGGTGTCGAGCCGATCGTCTACAGCAACAGCACGGTCGGCGGCTACGCCGAGCGAATGCTGCTGTCGGCGCCGCTGCTGCTGCCCATTCCCAACGGCCTGGACTTCAAACACGCTTCCCTCACCGAGCCGATGGCGGTGGGGCTGCACGCGGTCAACAAGTCCAATATCGCGCCCGGCGAGGCGGCCCTGGTGCTCGGCTGCGGCCCGATCGGCATCGCGATCATCGCCGCCCTGCAGGCGAGGGGCGTGGAATTCATTGTGGCGTCTGACTTTTCGCCCAAGCGGCGCGAGCTGGCCACCTCGATGGGAGCCCACCAGACGCTGGATCCGGCACAGGGCTCACCCTTCGACACCATCAAGCCCGCGGTGGTGTTCGAGGCGGTCGGCGTGCCCGGCATCATCGACGACGTACTCCTTCGAGCGCGGCCCGGCACCCGCCTGGTGGTCGCCGGTGTGTGCATGCAACCCGACACCATGCACCCCTTCTTCGCGATCGCCAAGGAGATCAACGTGCAATTCGTGCTCGCCTACACGCCCGAGGAGTTCGGCGATTCGCTGCGCGCCCTGGCCGAGGGCAACATCGACGTCAGCCCGCTGATCACCGGCGAGGTCGGCCTCGACGGGGTCGGTACGGCGTTCGACGACCTCGCCGACCCCGAGCGGCACTGCAAGATCCTCGTCACGCCCTGAAGGTTGTCGGTCGGCCCGCAGATGTGATGAGTGCCTTTCGGCGAGCAAATCACATAGCCCGAACGGGATGATCTACGTCGAGCTGACACGCCCCTTTGTGCGCGTGCAGAGGCTATGAGGTAGGTCACACCGAGTGGCCGTGTTGTCACATTGCGCAACCGAGCGGTGTCTAAAGGCCATCCACGAGTTCGGCGAAGTATGCCGCCGCGGGTTGGTTGGCGATAGCCGCCATCCTGGCTCAGGCAAACGGCACCACAGCGAAGGAACCCCATGGCCACCAACCAGCCGCTTCTTCTCCTGCACGGCCTGATGATGTCCGCCGGTGTGTGGGCCGACGTCATCCCGCTGCTGGCCGATCGCCATGACGTCATGGCACCCACCGCCCTCGGCCATCGCGGCGGGCCAAAGCTCACCGGCAAAGCCACCGTTGCGGCCCTCACCGATGAAATGGAGCGCCTCCTGGACGCCCGAGGACTCGATCGCATTCACATCGCCGGCAATTCGATGGGTGGGTGGATGGCCATCGAACTGGCCCGCCGAGGCCGAGCACTTAGCGTCTGCGCCTTCTCACCGGCAGGATTCTGGACGCACGGTACAAGCGACGAAACTCGTGCCAGCGACAAGGTTCGGCGCGCCAGACGTCGGGCGCATCTGGTTCGGCCGGTAGCACCGGCATTGCTCCGCTTCGCATGTCTTCGCCGACTGGCGATGCAGGATGCCGCCGATCACGGTGAACGACTCACCCCCGCGCAGGCCCTCGATGCCCTCCTCGACCTTGCAAGATGCACCGCCGCCGAAGACATGCTGCAACCATCGGAGAGCGTCGAACCTCTCGATCCGCTGCCCTGCCCAATGACCCTGGCATGGTCGGGCAACGACCGCATTCTTCCGCCGCACGTCTACGGCACCACCGCCCGAGAACAGCTCCCCGGAGCCGAGTACTTGCTACTCCCCGACGTCGGTCACGTGCCGATGATCGACAATCCGCGCCTATGCGCCGACACGATCCTCGCAACCACCCGGGCACTCGCGCCGCGCTGACGCCGAACCCGACCGTCACGACCGCAAGTTCCGAAACCACATGCGCGACATGCTCTTCCTGTTCAAGGGCGCACCGAGCACCAGCCCCTACTGCACCTGGGTGAACGATCCACGAGAGCCTGAGGACCTACCGCCGGACTGGACGCCCGCGGAGCCGGTTCTGCGGCCCTTGCCCGACGACCCACCCTTCTGATTCATCCGCGACAATCGCCGGTTCGGTCTTCGAATCAGCCTCCGGGCGGGGGTTGCGCGATGACAGTGGGCTTGAAACCGTATCTGGGAGTCACGAAGTGGGCGCCGGCGCTGCGTCCAGCCCCGCCGGTGGGCATCATCGGCACCCCTCCCACCGCATTGGTGGCACGTTCAACCGCACCCGCACCAGTCGCGGCGTTGAGTGCCACGGCGACCGAGGGTGCCGTCGGGGCCGCGCTCGCCCAGGCCGCCGGTACCGATAGTCCACCGACCGACGCCGCCTTGCCGACGGCTCCGCCGATCGCTCCCATCGGGCCCAGGCCGGCGCCCGAAATAGCCGCCGGGGCAATGGATTCTGCGGCCTTGGCGACGCCCTCGGTGGCCGACTTAGCCGCTGGCATCATGCCCTGAGCGATTCCTTGGATGTCTTTGAACGAGGTGGTGAACAGCCGCGTTGGAGAAATCAATCGGATGAACGCGTCGAAAGGCGTGCTGGCATCCAATGTTTGCGATCCGGTCAGGCCCTCCAGAAGATCACCCAATGGGCCGCCAACCACGAGGCCATCGCCTTCGGGGTTCAGGCTGATTCCCCCCAGGGAAAGCATGGGATTGGCCGACGACGCGGGATTGTTCGTCGACCCGGCAAGCGCCGATAGCGTTTGGGGCACCGCGTCGAGCGCCTGCGCGCTCTCACTTCCGCTGGTGCCGGCCGCTCGGGCCACCGCAGCAGCCTGACGAGCGGCGCCGGCCGGGTCGGTAACGGGTTCGGCCGGCCCGAACGGCGGCAACGCCGCCGCCGCTGCCGACGTACCGGCATATCCGTACATCGCTGCAGCGTCTTGAGCCCACATCTCGCCGTATTGCGCCTCGGCAATGGCGATAGCCGGGGTGTTCTGACCGAGGAAGTTCGTCGCGAGCAACTCCATCAGCAACGCCCGGTTCGCCGCTATCACCGGCGGCGGCACCGTTTCGGCGAACGCCGACTCATAGGCGCCCGCCGCCGCCACCGCTTGCAGGGCGGCCTGTTCCAGCTGCCCGCCCGTGCCGCGTAACCATGCCACTTGGGGAACCACCGCGGTCACCATCGCCGACGAGGCCGGCCCCTGCCATGGTCCGTCGATGAGACCCGCGATCACCGACCCATAGGCGGATGCTGCCGAATCCAACTCGGTGGCCAAACCGTCCCAGGCCGCCGCGGCAGCCAGCAGGGGCGCCGAGCCGGGGCCCGAATACATCAGCGCGGAGTTGATCTCCGGCGGCAACTGCGCGAAGTCCAGCATGGCGCCCTTGCCTAACCGACCGCGGCAGTGTTGGCGATCTCCGTGGCGGCGTACGAACCAGCGCTGATACCAAGCATTGTCGCTAACTGCTCACGAACTACCGCAGCCTGCGCACTGATCTCCTGGAAGAGCTGGCCGTGCCGGGAGAACTGTTGCGCGGTCAAAATCGATACCGCGTCGGCTGCGGCGGGCGCCACCCTGGTCGTGGTGGCTGCCACCGCCGAACTTCCTTCCCGCACGGACGCATTGATTCTATGCAGCTCGCGGGCAGCAGCGTCCAATATTTCCGGCTGCGCCATCAAGAAAGACATTTCTTCTCAAAATCCTTTCAAATCAATAGCTCTCGGCACTAATACCCGTACCGAGTCGGACGCCTGGACACGTTAGGGCAGGCACGTCCGGAGATGACAGCCCGAGAGTCGCCAATTCATGACCGGGACGGGAACTGTTCACTTAGCTGAGCTGACATGCTGCAACATTTGGATTTCGCATGAAAAGTATTACAAACCAATATGATTGGAGCCATATATGAGCTTATATGAGTTTGCTGAAGTATTGCATCGACTTTGCCAACCGTGGCTATGGCATGAATCCTGGTGTCGTACAGAATCATTCGCATCAATAGCGGCCCCGCCAGCACCGCCAACGACAACGCCGCCGCACACTGAGCCAAGATCGCTCCCATATACGGCGGCCCAGCGGCTAGGGTGCCAGGCATGCCGGTCGCAACGAACGCCTCTAAGTTCATCCGCCGATCGATCGCCGTGGCCGCGGCCGGCCTGACGATCGCCGCGATCTCGGCGTGCGACGAACACAACCCGCCGCAGCCCGGGGCCAACCCCCGTCAGGTCACGGTGGTGGGCACCGGTCAGGTGCAGGGCGTCCCGGACACCCTGACCGCCGACGTCGGCATCGAATTCACCGCGCCCGACGTCACCACGGCGATGAACCAGACCAACGACCGTCAACAGGCGGTCATCAACGCACTGACCGGCGCCGGCATCGACCGCAAGGACATCAGCACCACCGAGGTCACCCTGTCGCCGGAATACAACAACCCCGGGCCCAGCGGTACTGCCGCCATCACGGCGTATCGCGCCACCAACGCCATCGCGGTCAAGATTCACCCGACGGACGCCGCGTCGCGCCTGCTGGCCCTCATCGTCGGCACGGGCGGCGACGCCACCCGGATCAAGTCCGTCCGCTATTCCATCGCCGACGATTCCCAGCTGGTGAAGGACGCCCGGTCGCGGGCCTTCAACGACGCCAAGAACCGCGCCGATCAGTACGCCCAGCTGTCCGGTCTCCGGCTGGGTCGGGTGCTGTCCATCTCGGAAGCCACCGGCAACACCCCGCCGCCGGTCGGGGCGCCGCGGGCCATGCCGTCGATGGTTCCGCTGGAGCCCGGCCAGCAGACCGTGAACTTCTCGGTGACGGCGGTGTGGGAGCTGGACTGAGCCCGACGGCTCGGGCCGGGTCTACTGCTGGTAGACCCTCGGGTCCAGGGTGCCGATGTAGGACAGGTCGCGGTAGCGCTCGTCGTAATCGAGGCCGTAGCCGACGACGAAGTCGTTGGGGATGTCGAAGCCGACGTAGGCGATGTCGACGTGCGCACCCTGCGCGTCGGGCTTGCGCAGCAGCGTGCACACCCGCAGCGACCGCGGGTGCCGCGTCTTGAGGTTGCGCAGCAGCCAGGACAGCGTCAGGCCCGAGTCGACGACGTCCTCGACGATCAGCACGTCGCGGCCCTCGATGTCGCGGTCCAGGTCCTTGAGAATCCGCACCACGCCCGAGGAGGACGTCGACGACCCGTAGGAGCTGACGGCCATGAATTCGAACTGGGTGGGCAGCGGGATCGCGCGGGCCAGGTCGGTGACAAAGATCACAGCGCCCTTGAGCACGGTGATCAGCAGCAGGTCCTGTCCGGTCTCGGTCGCGGCGTCGCGGTAGCTCTCGCCGATTTCGTGGCCGAGTTCGGCGATCCGCGCCTGAATTTGCGCCGACGTCAGCAGAACAGACTTGATATCCCCGGGGTAGAGCTCCGCGGGTTGGGCGGGGGTGATCGCCGAGGAGATCTGGGCCACGCCCACAGAGTGCCACGACGGCGGGCGAATAACCAACGGCAGCCCCGGTATTGCGGCTAACGGATCGGTTTGCCGACCGGCTCGCGCCACAGCGTCAGCACGCCGTCGCGGCGGCCCGCGAACAGTCGCTCCTCGGACGGCGACGAGCCGACCGCCACTCCGCCCTGCCCGTGCCAGCCGGTGACCAGGGCGTCCACCCCGCGAATCTGCTTGTCGGTCAAGTTCGTTGCGCCGCCGGCCAACAACCAGGCCCGGATCACCCGGCGCCGCACCGGGGCGTCCAGCGTCGCCAACGCCTGCACCCGCAGGCCGGAGTCCGCCGTGGCCTCGGGCAGCGCCCGGGCCGCCAGCGTGTCGATCAGCTCGGAGTCCTCCCGCAACGATGTCGCGGTGCGGGCCAGCGCCTCGGCCACGCCGCCGCCGAGCGCGTCTTCCAGCAGCGGCAGCACCTCGGTGCGCAGCCGGGTTCGGGTGAAGCGGCGGTCGGTGTTGTGCGGATCCTGCCAGGGGGTCAGCCCCAGCTCCGCGCAGGCGGCGTGCGTCACCGCGCGCCGGACGTCCAGCAACGGCCGGCACCACGGCGGGTCGTAGGGGCGCATCCCGGCGATCGAGCGCACCCCGGACCCGCGGCCCAGTCCCAGCAGCACCGTCTCGGCCTGGTCGTCGAGCGTGTGCCCCAACAGCACCGGCCCGGTGTGATAGGCGCTCAACGCGGTGTAGCGGGCCGCGCGGGCCGCCGCCTCGGGACCGCCCTGGTTGCCCACCTGCACCCGGACCACTTGAGCGGCAACGCATCCCAACGCGATGGCCTGCGCCCGGGCGGTCTCGGCGACGGCGGCCGAGCCGGATTGCAGGCCGTGGTCGACGATCACCGCCGTGGTGGGCCGCAGCTGGGCCGCCACCGCGGTGAGGGCCAGGGAATCGGGACCGCCGGACAGCGCCACGCACCACTGTTCGACGGTGGCGAGGTGGGTCTTGACGAACGCCTCGACAGCCGCGCGCAGCCGGTCTACAGCACCCGGTCGATCCACCGCTGGGGTTCTTCGATCTCGGTGGGCAGCGGCAGCGTGTCGGGGCCGGTCCAGATGGCGTTGAACCGGGCCATCCCCACCTGGCCGACCACGTGGTCGACGAACGCCTTGCCGCGGGTGTACTGGCTGAGCTTGGCGTCGAGCCCCAGCAGCGCGCGCAACAACCGCTGCAGCGGGGGCTGCTTGCGGTGGCGGCGCTCGTCGAACCGGCGGCGGATGGTGGCCACCGACGGCACCGCCATCGGCCCGACGGCATCCATGACGTGGTCGGCGTGGCCCTCCAGCAGTGTGCCCAGCACCAGCAGCTGGTCCAGCGCCTGCCGCTGCGGTTCGGACTGCACCGCGCGCACCAGCCCGAGAATGCCCGACGGGTTGGTGTCGGATTCCGGCGTTCCGGTGCCGCGGTTGCGGGCATAGTCGGCGAGCCGGCCGATCACCTGCCCAATGTCCTCGCCGACGTCGCGGGTCAGCAGGCCCAGCGCCTGCGACATGTAGTTGGGTAGCCACGGGTTGGCGGTGAACTGCACGCGATGAGTCACCTCGTGCAGGCACACCCACAGCCGGAAATCGGACGGCTCGATCCGAAGCTGCCGCTCGACGGCGATGACGTTGGGATACACCAGCAGCAGGCAGCCGGTTCTGGCCCCGTCGTTGGCGGCGAACGGGTCGTATTGGCCCAGAATCCCCGAGGACACATAGGCCAGGACGGCGCCGGTCTGCGCGCCGGTGACGCGGCCGGTGAAAAACCCGCGCGGCTTCTCGGCGCCGTTCATCATCACCCGCATCGACTCGGTGGCCGCGGCGATCCAGTCCGGGCGGTCGACGATCCGCGCGGCAGGCACCGCGCCATCGGTGACCAGGCCGGTGACGTCACGCACCAGCGGTTCGGCTTTGGTGGACGCGGTGGCGAGCTCGTCGATCACCTGGCGACGGGTGTAGTCGCTGGACGGCGGACCCGGACGGGCTAGCCGCCGCCCGACCGTCGCCGCGAACTGCCAGTCGACGGCGGTACCCAGCGTCAGGTCCGGCGACGGCGTCATGAGCACCCGCAGGACCACAGCCGGGTGGCCAGGGCGTCCATCACGTTGCGGCCGTTCGGGCCGGCGTTGTTGGAGACGAAAGCGAAGGTGAGGACCCGGCCGCTGCGGTCGGTGAGCACCCCGGCCAGCGCGTTGATGCCGGTCAGCGAGCCCGTTTTGGCCCGCAACCAGCCCGCCGGGCCCTGGGCCGTGGAGGCGTCGGTGAAGCGATCGGCCAACGTCCCGCTGCCGGCGGCGATCGGGAGCAGGTCCAGCAGCGCCCGCAGCGGCGGCTGGTCGGGCCCCGCCGCGGCCTGCAGGACGCCGTCGAGCGTCTTGGCCGTCAGCCGGTCGTCGACGGAGAGCCCACTGGAATCCAGCAGCGCCACACCCGCGGTGTCGACGTGCGCGGTGGTCAGCCGGTTGGTCACCGCGTCGGCGGCGCCGGCGAAGCTGCGCGGCCGGTTGATGGCGGCCGCCACCTCACGGGCGATGCTTTCGGCCAGCACGTTGTCGGAGTGGTCCATCATCTCGGACAGCCGCTGGACCAGCGGCGCCGACTGCACGACCGCCAGCTGCCGGGCACCCGAGGGCGCGGTCGCGATCGTCACCGCGTTGGGGTCCAGGCCCAGCGCCTTGGCCAGTTCCCGCCCGGCGTCCAGCGCCGGGGTGCGGGACCGCCGAGAGTTGACCGTGGTGGGCTGGATGCGGCCGGCGTCGATCATCACCGGCTCGATCGGCGCGATGTCGCCGTTGTCGACGTCGGCCAGGTCCCAGCCCTGCGCCATCGTCGGCCCGCTGAACGCGGAGATGTCGACCTGCACCGCGGTCGGCGTCACGCCGCTGCGGCGGATCTGTTCGACGAGGTCGCTGATCCGCGCCGAGCCCCGGTACCAGGTGTCCACGCCGGGCGGTACCGCCGACAGCACCGGATCGCCCGCGCCCACCAGCACGACGGGCCCCTGGGCGTTTTGACTGCCGGCCACCACGCGGGTGCTGATCCGCGCCTGGCGGTCCAGCGTCAGCAAGGCCGCGGCCGCCGTGAGCACCTTGTTGGTCGACGCCGGCACCAGCGGCATGTCGTCGCCCACCTGCCACAGCTCTTTCCCGGTGATGGCGTCGGTGATCCGTCCGCCCAGCCGGCCCAGGTTGGGGTCGCCCGCCACCGGCGCCAGCATCGCGGCGACGCCGGGTCCGCTGGGTAGCTCGGCGGAGTCGCTCACCGGGACCATGCCGGGCTTCACCGCCGGGGCGTGCGGGGGCGGTATCGGGGCATGCGCGCTGTTGGCGCCGTGTCCGGTCGTGGTGAAGAACGTTGCCGCGACCACCACGGCGGCGACAAACGCCAGCACACCCAACCCGATGAACACTGGGGTGGATTTTTGCCAGCGAGTACGGGCCATCACTCTCCTGACTGTCTGAACCCATTCTGCCGAATCGGCGGAGATGCGCTCGACTAGGGTGTAGCAGAGCAAAATTGGCCTGCCTAAAAGACAAGGAGCCGACGCGGTGGAATTCGACGTGACCATCGAGATCCAAAAGGGCCAGCGGAACAAGTACGAGGTCGACCACGAGACTGGACGGCTACGTCTGGACCGCTACCTGTACACCGCGATGGCCTATCCGACCGACTACGGCTTCATCGAGGACACCCTCGGCGAGGACGGCGACCCGCTGGACGCGATGGTGCTGTTGCCGCAGTCGGTGTTCCCCGGCGTCATCGTGGAGGCCCGTCCCGTGGGCATGTTCCGGATGACCGACGAAAAGGGCGGCGACGACAAGGTGCTGTGCGTGCCGGCCGGCGACCACCGCTGGGACCACATCCAGGACATCGGCGACGTTCCGGAGTTCGAGCTGGAAGTGATCAAGCACTTCTTCGTGCACTACAAGGACCTGGAACCGGGCAAGTTCGTCAAAGCCGCGGACTGGGTCGGCCGCGAAGAGGCCGAGGCGGAGATCCACCGCTCGATCGAGCGGTTCAAGACCGAAGGTCACTGAACCACACCGGCGCGTTGATGCTTTCGGCGTAATCGCGCCCGCGCCGCTGCCGGATTCTCGGTGGCATCCTGGCGATGTGACCCCGGTGCTGCATTTCGCCGCGAATTTCTGGTGGCTGGTTTTCCCGCTGGGCGGTGTGATCGGCGGCGGGCTGCGGGCCATCGGCGCGGCCAACGAGCGCCGAGCCGAGCGCCGGATGGAGCGCTACCGGTTGAAGCAGCAGGCCAAGATCGCGGTGGCGGAGGCATCCGGGCGGGGGCGGACCCGCGAGGAAGCCGACCGCCGGGAACTCGCCAAGCTCGTTGCCGCGCATGACCGTGTTGACGCCCGGTGGTTCGACTATGAGGTCGACATCGCGAAGCTGTTGGACTTCCCGCTGATGACCAACATGCGCGACCCGCTCACCATCGCGTTCCACAAGGCGAAGCGCCGCGCCGACCTGCTGCGGCCGGAACCGCCCGACGCCTTGGTGGGCGACCGGGATGCGCTGCTGGACTACCGCGATGCCGTCCACGAGTACCTCAGTGCGTTCGAGATCGCCGAGGCCGAGGCAATCCGGCGGCGGCGCAGCGACTTCTCGGCCGACGACCAGCAGCGGCTGGCGCGCGCCCAGAACCTGCTGCACCTGGCGAACGACGATGCGGCGACGCGCGAGGAGCGGCAGAACGCCTACACGCGGGCGACCAAGGAGCTCGACGGTTTGATCGCGCTTCCCGCCCCCGCCCGGGCCGCCATCGAACGGCGCATCGCCGGGCAGATCGAGGCCTAGACCGTCATGCCTTGGCGCGGGCGTCGCGGCGATTGCGCAGGATGCTCCAGCCCAGCGCCGCCGCGATGAAGACCACGCCAACCGAGGCGGTGACGGCCTCGGGGACCTCGAACTTCGGCTCGATGGAGGCGAGCATGATCACGGCCAGCGCCCCGATCGCCCAGTGCGCGCCGTGTTCCAGGTACACGTACCGGCCCAAGGCCTCCTGGCGGACCAGATAGATGGTGATCGACCGAACGAACATCGAGCCGACCAGTCCCAGCCCCAGCGCGATGACGATCGGATCCGAGGTGATGGCGAATGCGCCGGTGACGCCGTCGAATGAGAAGGCGGCATCGAGGACCTCGAGGTAGGCGAACAGGGTCAGACCGGCCCAGCGCGTCGCCGCGCCGGCCGTGCCGGTGTCGCTGTCGGTGTCGGCCGGCCGGAACGCCCGGCTCAATCCGTTGACCACCAGATAGGTCACCATGCCCAGCAGCCCGGCGGTCAGCACCGTCGCCGCCTCGTCACCCGAGTGCGTCAATTGGGTGCCCACCAGCACCAGCGCCAGACCGGTGACCACCAGCGACACCTGCCCCAGCCGGCCGATGCGCGCGAAGGGGATCTCAATCCACTTGAGCCACTTGATGTCTCGGTCATAGAAGACGAAATCCAGGAACAGCATCAAGAGGAAGATCCCACCGAATGCGGCTATCTGGGGATGCGCGGCGATGACGAGCTTTTCGTAGCTGGGTGAACCGTCCGGAAACTCCAGCGCGCCGTGCGGCGGCGGATGCAGCGCCAGCTGCATCGCGCGCACCGGTTCGAGCCCCGCGGTCGCCCACACGATGAGCAGCGGGAAGAGCAGTCGCATGCCGAACACGGCGATGAGGATCCCGATCGTCAGGAACATCCGCTGCCAGAAGCGGCTCATCCGCTTCAGGATCGAGGCGTTGATGATGGCGTTGTCGAACGACAGCGACACCTCGAGGGCGGCCAGCACCAGCAGCAGATAGAGACCTTTGAAACCGCCATAGGAATATCCGAGGCACAGGGCCGCCGCGGTGACCACCAGCGAGATCCCGAAGGTGCGCAAAGCGGACATGGATCCTTTCCGACAGCCGACCACATTAGTGAACCGGATCGCCGCGATGGGCGATCGCTGCGGGCCGCATAGAATTTTCAAATTGTGGCGAAACATCGGGGCAGTCGGCCGAAAGCGCCGCCGCCCCGATGACCGAGATCAGCGCCTCGCAGGGGCCGGTGGCGCGCGGCAGCATGGCCCGGGTCGGTACCGCCACCGCCGTGACGGCGCTGTGCGGTTACGCAGTGATCTACCTGGCCGCTCGTGACCTGGCGCCGAGCGGCTTTTCGATATTCGGCGTGTTCTGGGGGGCTTTCGGACTGGTCACCGGCGCGGCCAACGGCCTGCTGCAGGAAACCACCCGGGAAGTCCGCTCTTGTTCCGTTCGTGGGCCCTACATCAGCGACCTGGCCGCCCTGCCGGCGCCCGGCGAACCCCGCACCCACCCGATGCGCGTCGCCATGCTGGTCGGGATCGCCGCGGCCGTCCTGATCGCCGGCAGCTCCCCGCTGTGGAGCGGGCGGGTGTTCGTCGAGTCGCGGCTGCTGTCGGTGGCGCTGCTGTCCGTCGGGCTGGCCGGGTTCTGCGTGCATGCCACCCTGCTGGGCATGCTGGCCGGCACCAACCAGTGGACCCGCTACGGCGCCCTGATGGTGACCGACGCCGTCATCCGGGTGCTGGTGGCCGCGGCCACCGTGGCGCTGGGCTGGCGATTGGTCGGCTTCCTGTGGGCGACGGTGGCGGGCGCGGTCGCCTGGCTGATCCTGCTGGTGGCCTCGCCGGCCACCAGGGCCACCGCCCGCCTGCTCACCCCGGGCGGCACCGCGACCTTCCTACGGGGCGCGGCGCATTCGATCACCGCGGCCGGCGCCAGCGCCATCCTGGTGATGGGATTTCCGGTGCTGCTGAAGCTGACCAGCGCCGAGCTCGGCGCGCAGGGCGGGGTGATCATCCTGGCCGTCACGCTGACCCGCGCTCCGCTGCTGGTGCCGCTGACGGCCATGCAGGGCAACCTGATTGCCCATTTCGTCGACGAGCGCAGCGACCGGATCCGCGCGCTGCTCGCCCCGGCGGCGATCGTCGGGGCGATCGGCGCGGTCGGGGTGGCGGCCGCGGGCGTGCTGGGCCCGTGGCTGTTGCGGGTCGCGTTCGGGCCGCAGTACCACGCCAGCAGCGCGCTGCTGGCGTGGCTGACCGCGGCCGCGGTGGCGATCGCCATGCTGACGCTGACCGGGGCGGCGGCGGTGGCCGCCGCGCTGCACCGCGCCTACTCGCTGGGTTGGGTCAGCGCCACGGTCGCGTCGGGATTGCTGCTGTTGCTGCCGCTGTCCCTGCAGACGCGGACCGTGGTCGGGTTGCTGTGCGGGCCGGTGGTGGGGATCGGCGTCCATCTGCTGGCGCTGTCGCGCGCCGCGCGCTCTACCGGCTGATATGACCTGCACCAGCGTGTACCTTGTGGGCTTAGATGGGTACTGAAACGCATTATTCGGTCGTCTGGGTCGTCATTCCCGCCTTCAACGAAGCAGCTGTCATCGGCGAGGTGGTCGCCGATGTGCGCTCGGTGTTCGACCATGTCGTCTGCGTGGACGACGGCAGCGCCGACGACACCGGTGAGATCGCGCTGAGGGCGGGAGCTCACCTGGTGCGGCATCCGATCAACCTCGGGCAGGGCGCCGCCATCCAGACCGGCGTCGAGTACGCCCGCAGGCAGCCGGGGGCCCAGATCTTCGCCACCTTCGACGCCGACGGCCAGCACCGCGTCAAGGACCTGGCGACCATGGTCGATCGGTTGCGGGCCGGCGATGTCGACGTCGTCATCGGCACCCGGTTCGGCACGCCACAAAGTGCCCGGCCGCCGTTCGTCAAGCGGATCGTGCTGCAGACCGCCGCGCGGTTGAGCAGGCGCGGCCGCCGACTTGGGCTGACCGACACCAACAATGGGCTGCGGGTGTTCAACAAGAAGGTCGCCGACGGCCTGGACATCACCATGAGCGGCATGAGCCACGCCAACGAATTCATCATGCTGATCGACGAAAACCATTGGCGCGTCGCCGAAGAGCCGATCGAGGTGCTCTACACCGCATACTCGAGGTCGAAGGGGCAACCCCTGCTCAACGGCGTCAACATCATTTTCGACGGGTTCCTGCGAGGACGGCTCCCGAGATGAAAAGGGCTGGAAGATGAACTGGATTCAGGTGCTACTGATCGGATCGATCGTCGCGCTCTTGGTCTATCTGCTGCGCTCGCGCCGCAACGCGCGGTCCCGCGCCTGGGTCAAGGTGGGTTATGTGGTGTTCGTGCTGGCCGGCATCTACGCCGTGCTGCGGCCCGACGACACCACGGTGGTGGCGCACTGGTTCGGGGTGCGGCGCGGCACCGACCTGATGCTCTACGCGCTGATCATGGCGTTCTGCTTCACTACGCTCAGCACCTACATGCGGTTCAAGGACTTGGAGCTGCGCTACGCGCGGCTGGCCCGGGCGGTGGCAATGGACTCCGCGCAGGCGCCCGAAGCGGGCTAACCGGCGTGAGCCTGCCGGAAGAATTCCACCGTGCGGGCCACCCCGTCGGATAGTTCGACCTTCGGTTTCCAGCCCAAAACCTCTGCGGCCGAACCGATGTCGAGGCAGGACCGCTTGAGGTCGCCGAGCCGCGGCGGCGCGAACTCCGGGTCGTCGGGTCCCCCGACAGCGGCGGCCACCGCCGAATGCAATTGGCGGTCCGAGGTTTCGACGCCGGTGCCGATGTTGAAGCGCTGCCCGCCGCCGGCATCCCCGGACGCCCTGACGAAGGCGTCCACAACGTCGTCGACGAAGACGTAGTCGCGGGTGTTGCTGCCGTCCCCGAAGACCTTGGTGGGCTTACCCGACAGCAGCGCCTGGGCGAAGATCGCCACCACGCCGGCCTCGCCGTGCGGATCCTGGCGGGGGCCATAGACATTCGCCGGGGCGATGTGCGAGCAGTCCAGGCCGTAGAGATGCCGGAACGTGTTCAGGTAGATCTCGCCCGCCACCTTGCCCGCGGCGTACGGCGACGCGGGGTCGGTCGGCACGGTCTCGGGGGTGGGGTACCGCGGCGGGGTGCCGTAGATGGATCCGCCCGAGGAGGTGTGCACGATCTTGCGGACCTGCGCCCGGCGGGCCGCCTCGGCCAGGCGCACCGTGCCGATGACGTTGACCGAGGCGTCGAACTGGGGGTCGGCCACCGAGTGCCGCACGTCGATCTGGGCCGCCAGGTGGAACACCACCTCCGGGCGGTGCTCGCCGAGGATGGCCTGCAGGTCGGCGGTCACGATGTCGGCCTCGACGAAGACGTGTGCCGGATTGTCGGCCAGGTGCTCGAGGTTGGTCGCGCGGCCGGAGGCGAAGTTGTCCAGCCCCACCACCGCATGACCGTCGGCTAACAGACGGTCGACTAGCGTCGAGCCGATGAATCCGGCCGCCCCGGTAACCAGTGCACGCACCGGCCCACCATACATAGCGACCGCGGCCGTCGTGCTCATCGCGGTGCAGCTGGCGGTGCGGGCTGCGCTGGCGTTCGGTGGCTACTTCTACTGGGACGATCTGATCCTCATCGGCAAGGCCGGCACCCACAACCTGCTCGCGCCCTCGTATCTGTTCGACGACCACGACGGGCACGTCATGCCAGGGGCATTTCTGGTCGCGGGCACCATCATCCGGCTGGCGCCGCTGAACTGGACCTGGCCGGCGGTCAGCCTGCTGGTGCTGCAACTGCTGGCGTCGCTGACGTTGTTGCGCGCGCTGTACGTCATCCTGGGCTGGCGGCCGGTGCTGCTGATCCCATTGACGTTCGCCTTGTTCACGCCGTTGGCCGTGCCCGGATTCGCGTGGTGGGCGGCGGCGCTGAACTCGCTGCCGATGCTGGCCGCGCTGGCCTGGGTGTGCGCCGACGCCATCCTGCTGGTGCGCACCGGCAAACAGCGGTACGTCGTGACCGGGATGCTGGTCTACTTCGGCGGCCTGCTGTTCTTCGAGAAGGCCGCGGTGATCCCGTTCGTCGCGTTCGCGGTGACCGCGCTGCTGTGCCACGTCACCGGCGATCGGCGCCTGGGGTCGGCGCTGGCGACCGTGTGGCGGGCCGGCCTGCGATTGTGGATCGCCGCACTGGCCCTCACCGCGGCCTGGATCGCGCTGTATCTGGCCGTGGTCAATCAGCAGCGGTGGAGTTCCGACCTGCCGATGACGGGACGGCTGCTGATGCGCTCGATCACGCACGGCATCGTGCCGGGGCTGGCCGGCGGGCCGTGGCACTGGGACCGGTGGGCGCCGGCCTCACCCTGGGCGACGCCCCCGGCGCCGGTGATGGCGCTGGGCTGGCTGGTGCTGGCCGCGATCCTGGCGGTGTCGCTGGTGCGCAAGGAGCGCATCGGGCCGGTGTGGCTGATCGCCGTCGGCTACGCCGTCGCCTGCCAGGTGCCGATCTATCTGATGAGGTCGTCGAAGCAGACCGCGCTGGAACTCGCACAGACGCTGCGCTACCTGCCGGATCTGGTGGTGGTGCTGGCGCTGCTGGCCGCTGTGGCGTTGTGTGCCCCCAACCGGCAGGCCGCGCCACGCTGGCTCGACGCCTCGCCGAAGCGCACCGCGGTGGTCGCGGTTTTGGCGGTGTTGTTCGCCGCCAGCAGCCTGTACTCGACCGCGACGTTCCTGACCAGCTGGCGCGACAACCCCGCCCAGCCCTATCTGCGCAACGCCCGGGCTTCGCTGGCCGCGGCCCACGCCGCCTCGGACCCGCCGCTGCTGGACCAGGAGGTCGACCCGTTGGTGCTGCAGCGGGTGGCCGCACCGGAGAATCTGGCCAGCCACCTGTTCGCGCTGCTGCGGGACAGACCCGAATTCGCGCCCGCGACAACGCAATTGCGCATGTTCGACAGGTCGGGCCGGCTGATCGAGGCGCGGGTCACCTGGGTGCGGACCATCGTGCCCGGGCCGATGCCGCAGTGCGGCTACTTCGCCCAGCCGGACAAGCCGGCCCGCCTGGTCCTCGACGGCCCGCTGCTGCCCGCCGACTGGACCGTCGAACTGAACTATCTGGCCAACAGCGACGGCTCGATGACGTTGAAGATGACGCAGGGCCCCGAGGTCAAGGTGCCGCTGCACCCCGGGCTCAACCGGGTCTTCGCCAGGCTGCCGGGCGCCGGGGACGCGATCACCGTGCACGCCAACACCACCGCGCTGGCGTTGTGCATCGCGTCGGGCCCGGTGGGCTTCGTGGCGCCGGCCTGACGGGGCCGCGCGCGTATTGGCGATCTTCGCGGGCGCTCGGCCGAAGTTAGCTTCGGCGAGGCTCGTGCAGCGAAAGCGGGCAACGCGCAAGCAAACACCTGCGCAACATTCGCGGTACCGGCTCGCCTCAATCGGACAAGGCGTTACAGTCGAGCACCGGCGGCTCGGGAGTGTCATATGGCAATTACGCTGGTCGAGTTCAACTTCCTGCTGGAGGCGTCACGCCTCGGCCTGCTTCCTCAGCAAGGCAGCCTCCTGGAATTCGGCGAAGCCGAGACCATCTTTGATGCGGCCCGGGCGATCCCGCTTGTTCTCGCCGAAGGGCAACGGCGCGATACGTTGCTGGCCGAGCCGGCGCCGGACGGCATGGCCAAGACCTACGCCGACGCCAAGCTGATCTACAAAGCCTTGTTCGACTACCGCAGCTACAACGCCATCGATCTGCTGCCGCCCAATCGTTATCGCCTGCAGCAGGATCTCAACATGCCCTTCGATCTGGGGACAAGGTTCGACGTCTGCATCAATAACGGCACCACCGAGCATGTCTTCAATCAGGCCAACTGCTACAAGGCGATTCACGACCACACCGCCCCAGGGGGCGTGATGATCCACTGGACGCCGTGCCTGGGCTGGGTCGACCACGGCCTTTACAATGTCCAGCCGGGATTTTTCTACGACCTGGCCACCGCGAATGGCTATGAGATCCTGCTCGCCGTGCTGTCGAGCACCAGCATGATGGTGCCGCTGATCCCCGGCCAGATCACCTCCGAGGTCGTCGCCGCCAATCCAGACATCCAGGAAAGTCTCGCCTGCGTCGTCCTGCGCAAGACGATCGACGCACCGTTCCGCTTTCCCTTGCAGGGGGTCTATTCGTTTCTCAAGGACACCAGTTAATTCGTTGTTGGAGCCGCCTGGGGGAATCGAACCCCCGACCTATTCATTACGAGTGAATCGCTCTACCGACTGAGCTAAGGCGGCATACCCGCACGCCGGGCGGCACGAGTCTACGGCAGCCGGGCTGGCACCACGAAATCAGGATTGCCCGCTCCTCCTCACACGGCTACGCCGTCTGCATCGTCGCGGGGCGATCAGTCGCGCAGTTCCTGGCCGATGGTGGCGACCATGGCGTCGACGGCGAACTTGGGCTTGACGTTGATCGCCAGCGCCTCGCGGCATTCGAGCACGGCTTCGATGCAGCGCAGCAGCCGCGCGGGCGGGGCGTGGGCGGCCAGCGCCGCGACCTTCTCGGCCATATCCGGATGGTTGGCCCGCACCGCCCCGGCGTTGGCGGAGGCCATCAGCGCGTCCCGGAAATAGGTGGCCAGGTCGATCAGCGCGCGGTCCAGGGCGTCGCGCGAGGCCCGGGTCTGCCGCGACTTCTGCCGTCGCTCAAGGTCCTTCATCGCCCCGGCCGCACCGCGCATCGCGCCCGCGGTGCCCTTGCCGGTGCCGCCGGCGCCCAGGGCGGTGCGCAGCTCCTCGGTCTCGGCCTCGGCGCGGCCGGCGGTCAGCACTACGGCCTCGGCCTCGGCCGCGGCCACCAGCTCCTCGGCGGCGGCGTAGGCCCGCGACGGGGTCGCGGCGTCGCGCACCAGCGACAGCGACCGCTCGCGGCGCTCCCTGGCCTGGGGGTCGGTGGCCAGCCGGCGCGCCCGCCCCACATGGCCGCCGCTGACCGACGCCGCCCAGCTCGCCGTGTCCGGGCTCAGGCCGTCGCTGTCGACCAGCACGCGCGCGATCGCCTCGGTCGACGGCGTCACCAGCGCCACATGCCGGCACCGGGACCGCAGCGTGATGGCGATGTCCTCGGGATCCACCGACGGCGCGCACAGCAGGAACACCGTCGACGGCGGCGGTTCCTCGACCACCTTCAGCAAGGCGTTGGCGGCGCCCTCGGTCAGCCGATCCGCGTCCTCGATCACCACGATCTGCCAGTTCCCGGTGGCCGGGCGCCGCGACGCGATCTGCACGATCGACCGCATCTCGTCGACGCCGATGGACAGGCCTTCGGGAATCACCCGCCGCACGTCGGCGTGGGTGCCGGCCATGGTCGTCGTGCACGCATGGCAGCGCCCGCAGCCCGGGTCGCCGTCGGACGTGCACTGCAGCGCGGCGGCGAAGCACAACGCCGCCACCGACCGGCCCGAACCCGGCGGGCCGGTGATCAGCCACGCATGTGTCATAGTCCCGGCACCCGCCCCGCTGTGGCCTGAGTCACCACGAGCGGCTCTGGCGGCGGACAGCAGCTCGGCCGTCACCGCGTCCTGGCCTACCAGCCGCGTAAACACCCCGGACATCACCGGTAACAGTAGTGGCGGTGCCGACAGATACCGACCGGCCACCGTACCGCGACCATTCCGTGATCTTCGGCGTCGTCGCGGCGCCCCGGCGCCCTGGCGACATCGTTATTAAGTTTCCGGGACGTCGCCGCTGACCGATACGGTGGGTTGGTGACAACGGCGGCGGCACTACCGGGGCGGATCAGCGCATTCGTCCGCTGGGTGATGCGCACGCCGTGGCCGCTGTTCTCGCTCAGCATGCTGCAGGCCGACATCATCGGCGCCCTGTTCGTGCTCGGCTTCCTCCGCTACGCGCTGCCGCCCGAGGACCGCATCCAGTTGCAGGATCTGCCGGTCCTGAACCTGGCGATCTTCGCCACCGCACTGGTGGTCGTCTTCCTCACCGGATTGGCCGTGACGCTGCGGCTGCTGATGCCGGTGTTCCGGTGGCAGCGCCGCGACAACATGCTCGCCGAAGCAGACCCGGCGGCCACCGAACTGGCCCGCAGCCGCGCGCTGCGAATGCCGTTCTACCGCACCCTGATCAGCATCGTGGCCTGGGCCATCGGCAGCGTGGTGTTCATCATCGCCAGCTGGTCGGTGGCCCGATTCGCCGCGCCCGTGGTCGCGGTGTCCACCGGGCTCGGCGCCGCGGCCACCTCGATCATCGGCTACCTGCAGTCCGAGCGGGTGTTGCGGCCGGTGGCGGTGGCCGCCCTGCGCAGCGGTGTGCCCGAGAACGTCAAGGCGCCCGGCGTCATCCTGCGGCAGATCCTGACCTGGATGCTGTCCACCGCCGTGCCGGTGCTGGCGATCGTGCTGGCGGTGGTGGCCGACAAGACCTCGCTGCTGCACGCCACGCCGGAGAAGCTGTTCACGCCCATCCTGTTGCTGGCGGTGGCGGCGCTGGGCATCGGACTGGTCAGCACGCTGCTGGTGGCCATGTCGATCGCCGACCCGCTGCGCCAGCTGCGCTGGGCGCTCTCGGAGGTGCAGCGCGGAAACTACAACGCGCACATGCAGATCTACGACGCCAGCGAATTGGGCCTGCTGCAGGCGGGCTTCAACGACATGGTGCGCGACCTGTCCGAGCGGCAGCGGCTGCGTGACCTGTTCGGCCGCTACGTCGGCGAGGACGTGGCCCGCCGGGCGCTGGAGCGCGGCACCGAACTGGGCGGCCAGGAGCGCGACGTCGCGGTGCTGTTCGTCGACCTGGTCGGCTCCACCCAGCTGGCCTCGACCCGGCCGCCCGCCGAGGTCGTCAACCTGCTCAACGAGTTCTTCCGGGTGGTCGTGGACACCGTTGGTAAGCATGGGGGTTTCGTCAACAAGTTCCAGGGTGACGCCGCGCTGGCCATCTTCGGCGCGCCGATCGAGCATCCCGACTCACCCGGCGGGGCGCTGGCGGCGGCCCGGGAATTGCACGACGCGCTGCTGCCGGTGATCGGTTCGGCGGAGTTCGGCATCGGGGTGTCATCCGGGCGGGCCATCGCCGGTCACATCGGCGCGCAGGCCCGCTTCGAGTACACGGTGATCGGCGACCCGGTCAACGAGGCCGCCCGGTTGACCGAACTCGCCAAGCTGGAGCCCGGCCACGTGCTCGCGTCGGCCATCGCGGTCAGCGGGGCGCTGGACGCCGAGGCCCTGTGCTGGGACGTCGGCGAGGTGGTCGAGCTGCGGGGCCGTCGGGCGCCCACCCAACTGGCGCGCCCCGTGCACCTGGCCGGAGTGGCCGACTCGGAGCCCCCTCGGGCTCGCGCCGAGGAGATGTCCGGCGAAACCATCGGCCCGGGCTACTGATCAACTGCGCTTGGCGGCCTTTTTGGCGGCGGCCTTCTTGGCCGGGGCCTTGCGGGTGGTCTTCTTGGCGGGACGCTTCGCCGGACCACGAGCCCGGCGATCGGCCAGCAGTTCCGCGGCGCGCTCGTCGGTGATCGAGGCGACGTCGTCGCCCTTGCGCAGGCTGGCGTTCGTCTCACCGTCGGTGACGTACGGACCGAACCGGCCGTCCTTGATCACCATCGGCTTGCCCGTCGCCGGATCGGCGCTCAGTTCGCGCAGCGGCGGCGCGGCGGCGCCTTGCCTGCCACGGCGTTTGGGCTCGGCATAGATCTTCAGCGCTTCCTCGAGGGTGATGTCGAACATCTGCTCCTCGGTCGCCAGCGATCGAGAATCGGTGCCGCGCTTCAGGTATGGGCCGTAGCGGCCGTTCTGCGCGGTGATCTCCTCATTGGACTCCGGGTCGACGCCGACCACCCGGGGCAGCGAAAGCAGCCGCAGCGCGTCCTCCAGCGTGACCGTCTGCAAGTCCATGGTGCGCAGCAGCGAACCGGTGCGCGGCTTGGGACCGGTGGGCTTCTTGCCCTTCTTCGCCGTCGCGGCGCTGCCGTCGTCATCGTCGGGCGGCGGCTCCGGCAGGACCTCGGAAACGTATGGCCCGTAACGGCCGTCCTTCGCGACGATCTCGTGACCCGTTTCCGGGTCCACCCCCAGCACGCGACCCTCCTGCGGCGTGGCGAACAGCTGCTCGGCCACCTCCAGGGTCAGCTCGTCGGGCGTCAGCGAGTCGTTGAGGTTGGCCCGCTGCGGCTTGGGCTCGCCGTCGTCGCCGGTCACCATGCGTTCCAGATACGGCCCGTTCTTGCCCACCCGGACGTAGACCGGCCGGCCCTGCTCGTCGTCAAAGAGCCTGATGGAGTTGACTTCTCGAGCGTCGATGCCTTCCAGGTTGACGCCGACGAGTTTCTTCAGGCCCCCGGAGCGGGCCACCGAGTCGGCCACCCCGTGCTCGCCGCCGAAGTAGAAGTTGTTGAGCCAGTCGGTGCGTCGTTCCTGTCCCGATGCGATCGCGTCGAGCTCGTCTTCCATCGCGGCGGTGAAGTCGTAGTCGACGAGGCGGCCGAAATGCTGTTCCAGCAAACCGGTTACGGCGAACGCCACCCAGGACGGCACCAGCGCGCTGCCCTTCTTGTGCACGTAGCCGCGGTCCTGGATGGTCTTGATGATCGACGAGTACGTCGACGGGCGGCCGATGCCCAGCTCTTCGAGCGCCTTGACCAGTGACGCCTCGGTGTAGCGCGCCGGCGGGTTGGTGGCGTGGCCGTCGGGGGTGAGTTCGATGGCGTCCAGCCGCTGGCCCTGGGTCAGATGCGGCAGCCGCCTCTCGGCGTCGTCGGCCTCGCCGCCGGCCAATTCGTCCACCGTCTCCACGTAGGCCTTCAAGAAGCCCGCGAATGTGATGGTGCGACCGCTGGCCGAGAACACGACTTCTCTTGGGACCCCGGCCGCCGTTGATTGGCCGTTGATCCGCAGGCTCAGGGTGGTTCCGCGGGCGTCGGCCATCTGCGAGGCCACCGTGCGCTGCCAGATCAGCTCGTAGATGCGGAATTCGTCGCCGTCGAGTTCGCGGCGCACCGCGTCCGGGGTCGCAAAGGTCTCACCCGCGGGGCGGATGGCCTCGTGGGCCTCCTGGGCGTTCTTGACCTTGCGGGTGTACTGGCGCGGCGACGGGGACACGTATTCGGCGCCGTAGAGCTGGCCGGCCTGGGTGCGCGCGGCGTTGATCGCCGACTCCGACAGCGTGGTGGAGTCCGTACGCATATAGGTGATGTAGCCGTTTTCGTAGAGCCGCTGGGCGATGCTCATCGTGCGCTCGGAGGAGAACCGCAACTTGCGGCCGGCTTCCTGCTGCAGCGTCGAGGTCATGAACGGCGCGTAGGGGCGCCGGGTGTAGGGCTTTTCCTCCACCGACGCGACGCTGAGCTGGGCGCCGTGCAGGCCGGCTGCCAGCTGCGTCGCGCTCACCTCGTCGAGGATGGTGACCTCGTTGGCCTTGCGCAGCTGCCCCAGGGAGTCGAAGTCGCGGCCGGCGGCCACGCGCAGGCCGTCGACGCCAGTCAGGCGGGCGGTGAAGGTGGGCGGCGAGGCCTGCGGGTCGGACACGCTGGCATCGAGCTGAGCCACGATGTCCCAGTAGGAGGCGCTGCGAAACGCCATGCGGTCGCGCTCGCGCTGCACGATGATCCGGGTGGCCACCGATTGGACCCGCCCCGCCGACAGCTTCGGCGCGACCTTCTTCCACAGCACGGGGCTGACTTCGTAGCCGTACAGGCGGTCCAGGATGCGCCGGGTTTCCTGCGCGTCGACCAGGTCGATGTCCAGGTCGCGGGGGTTCTCGGCCGCCTCGAGGATGGCCGGCTCGGTGATCTCGTGGAACACCATCCGCTTGACCGGGATGTTCGGCTTCAGGGTTTCCAGCAGGTGCCAGGCGATCGCTTCGCCCTCGCGGTCACCATCCGTGGCCAGATAGAGCTCGTCGACATCCTTGAGCAGGCCCTTGAGCTCGGTGACCGTGCTCTTCTTCTCGGGGCTGATGATGTACAGCGGTTCGAAGTCCGCGTCGACGTTGACCCCGAGGCGGGCCCACGGCTCCGACTTGAATTTCGCCGGCACGTCGGCAGCGGCCCGGGGCAGGTCGCGGATGTGACCGCGCGACGACTCGACGATGTACCTGGAGCCCAGGTAGCTGGCCAGTTTGCGCGCCTTGGTGGGCGACTCGACAATCACGAGTCGCCGCCGACTGCCATGCCCGCCGCCGGTGTCTTTTAGTTTCGGGTCAGCCAACTGCCCTTACGCTCCATCCCTGATTGGTCCCCCCTGCGAGACCACCTGCAGGAAGAATGACAGGTCGGCATCGAAAATTCCGGTGAAATTCAGGTACGCGACCGTTCCTTCGCCCTGCGGCACCTGACAATTTCGCACCCTTGGGCGGGCCCGCGCAAACTGACTCTCGCGAAAACGAGGTAAAGCCGACACAATTTCGGGCGTTGTCGCCAGCCTAGACGCGCGGCCACCGCGATAGCGCCTCAGCGCCGTCGGGCGGCTCGCCCACGTTCTCTACCAGGCGCGATAGCCTGCGGCGCCCGCTGATCCGCAACGCCGGCCGGCCGCCGCGGGTGCCGATCAGGGTGGGCGCGATGCCGACGCGCATCAATGCCGACGCCAGCGGCGAGTGCGTGTCCGGCGCGTGCGGGTCCAATGCCAGCAGGTAATGCTCGCCCTCCGGGTTTCCGGCCGCCAACGTCCACGCCCGCAGCTCGCGCGGCCCGGGCAGCCAGCGCGGCGGCACGGTCTTGACCGCACCGCGCGTCCATTCGGTGGCCAGCGTGCTCAGCGAGGGGTCCACCGCCGTGCGTACCAGCGGGGTGTCCTCGTCGGTCCGGCTGATCTCGGCCACCAGGCCGGCCTCCCGGATCATGTCGGCGAGCGCCGAGGCCCGCCAGGACTGGTCCACGACCACCGACAGCCGGGCACCCGCGACCTGACTTTCACCGGTGGCACCCACGGTGACGATCTGCCCGGACGCCGCCAGCACCCCGGAAAGATCGGCGACCGCGGGCGGCACCGACTCCGCTGTAAAGAAGGAAAGCTGGCTCACGCCACCGACAGTAGGCCAGGGGGCCCATCCGCGTCTTGAGGCAATCGGCGCGGCGTCCGAGGCCAACGAGGATGCGCACCTGGTCGCGCCGGTAAATGAGGAAACCCCCCGGCCGGACCCACTGGGCGGGTCTGCACGGGGGGCATCCGTTTCAGGTCTGCTCTGTCTTAGACGGAGCGGACCCCGGTGGCCTGGGGGCCCTTAGGGCTATGGCCGATCTCGAACTCGACCTTCTGGTTCTCTTCGAGGGTGCGGAAGCCCGAACCCTGGATCTCCGTGTAGTGGACAAACACATCCGCGGAACCGTCTTCGGGGGCGATGAACCCGAAGCCCTTCTCCGCATTGAACCACTTCACAGTTCCCTGTGGCATCTCTCGATCTTTCCTTTTCTTCTGGGTGCGGGGCATCGCTTTTCGATGCCCCGGGCCTCGCACGACCGCCATACCTCGCGGAGTCGCCGGAACTTCACCCGACCGATTAACCTCGCAGGAACCGCGGCCGCAACGTCGATCCTGCGAAAGTTTGACACGAACACAGAAGCTGCGACCGCAAATAGTCAACCATGTTCATCGCGTCGGCGACAGACTTGTGTCTTGCGCCGATTCGAAGGCCGATTCCAGGGCCGATGCGAAGGCCGACCTCACAACGGATCCCGGAGGGAGTTAGATGGCGAGTTTCGGCAGTGACCTGCTTGCCGCCGCACTCGCCGGAACTGCGCCGGACGAGCACCCGCTGCGCCATGTCGCCGAACTGCCACCGCGCACCGGCCGGCCGCTCGATTGGCCGGCCTGGGCCGAGTCCGACGTGGTCGGCGCGTTCGCCGACCGCGGGATCAAATCACCGTGGTCGCATCAGTTCGCGGCCGCGGACCTGGCGTACTCGGGCCGTCACGTGGTGCTCAGCACCGGTACCGCATCGGGCAAGTCACTGGCCTACCAGCTCCCGGTCCTCAACGCGTTGGCCACCGATCCGCGGGCCCGGGTGCTCTACCTGTCACCGACCAAAGCGTTGGGCCACGACCAATTGCGGGCCGCGCACGCGCTCACCGCGGCGATTCCGCGGCTGCACGACGTCGCGCCGACCGCCTACGACGGCGACAGCCCGACCGAGGTCCGACGCTTCGCGCGGGAACGTTCGAGGTGGTTGTTCTCGAACCCCGACATGATCCATTTGTCGATCCTGCGCAATCACGCCCGCTGGGCCGTCCTGTTGCGTGGCCTGCGTTTCGTGATTGTCGATGAATGTCATTACTACCGTGGGGTTTTCGGCTCCAACGTGGCGATGGTGCTGCGCCGCCTGTTGCGGTTGTGCGCCCGCTATTCGGCTCAGCCCGGCTCCCAGCCGACTTTCATCTTCGCCAGCGCGACAACGGATTCACCGGGCGCGACGGCCGCCGAACTCATCGGGCTGCCGGTCGAGGAGGTCACCGAGGACGGTTCCCCGCAGGGCGCCCGGACGGTGGCACTGTGGGAGCCCGCGCTGCGGGCCGACCTGACCGGCGAGAACGGGGCGCCGGTGCGCCGCTCCGCCGGTGCCGAGGCGGCGCGCGTGATGGCCGACCTGATCGCCGAGGGCGCTCAGACGCTGACGTTCGTGCGGTCGCGCCGCGCCGCGGAATTGACCGCGCTGGGCGCCCAGGCCAGGTTGGACGACATCGCTCCGGAACTGTCCCGACAGGTCGCGTCGTACCGGGCCGGTTACCTCTCGGAGGACCGCACCGCCTTGGAGCGGGCGCTGGCCGAGGGCCGGCTGCGGGGTCTGGCCACCACCAACGCGCTGGAACTGGGCGTGGACATCGCCGGACTGGACGCGGTGGTGCTCGCCGGTTTCCCGGGCACGGTCGCCTCGTTCTGGCAGCAGGCCGGGCGGTCCGGGCGGCGCGGCCAGGGCGCGCTGGTGGTGCTGGTGGCCCGCGACGATCCGCTGGACACCTATCTGGTGCACAACCCCGCCGCGCTGCTGGACAAGCCGGTCGAGCGGGTCGTGATCGACCCGGCCAACCCCTACATCCTGGGCCCGCAGCTGCTGTGCGCGGCAACCGAACTCCCCCTGGACGAAGCGGAGGTGCGCGCCCTCGACGCCACCGAGGTGGCCGACGGCCTGGTCGACGACGGCCTGCTGCGGCGGCGCAGCGGCAAGTACTTCCCGGTGCCCGGCCTGGAACCCCATGCCGCGGTGGACATCCGGGGCTCGGCGGGCGGCCAGATCGTCATCGTCGAGGCCGACACCGGAAGGCTGCTGGGCAGCGCCGGTGCCGGTCAGGCGCCGGCCACCGTCCACCCCGGCGCGGTGTACCTGCATCAAGGCGACAGCTACGTGGTGGACTCCCTGGACACCGAGGAAGGCATTGCCTTCGTGCACGCCGAGGACCCCGGTTACGCGACGTTCGCGCGTGAGATCACCGATATCGCCGTCACCGGACCCGGCGAGCGCCTGACGTTCGGGCCGGTCACGCTGGGCCTGGTGCCGGTCAGGGTCACCCATCAGGTAGTGGGGTATCTGCGTCGCCGGCTCTCCGGGGAGGTGATCGACTTCATCGAATTGGACATGCCGGAACACACCCTGGCCACCACTGCGGTGATGTACACCATCACCGAAGATGCATTGCAGCGCAAGGGTATTGAGGCGATGCGAATCCCCGGAGCGTTGCACGCCGCCGAGCACGCGGCGATCGGGCTGCTGCCGCTGGTGGCCAGCTGCGACCGCGGCGACATCGGCGGGCTGTCCACCGCCGTCGGGCCCGATCCCCTTGGCCTGCCCAGCGTCTTCGTCTACGACGGTTACCCGGGCGGCGCGGGATTCGCCGAACGGGGCTTTCGCCAGGCCCGCACCTGGCTGGGTGCGACAGCAGCCGCCATCGAAGCATGCGAGTGCCCCCGGGGCTGCCCGTCGTGCGTGCAGTCCCCCAAGTGCGGCAACGGCAACGACCCGCTCGACAAGGCGGGCGCGGTGCTGGTGCTGAAGCTGGTCCTCGCAGAGTTGGCGCTGGGGCCCCGGGTGAACAGTTCCGCGGATGACGACCGACCCCTCGACGGTCGACCCACTGGATTTGCCTCGTGACGCCTCGCCCGCACCGCCCTAGACCCGTCGCCGCACCGGTAAAATCGGCCGCATGGCCCACGACTGGTTGCTCGTGGAGACCCTCGGGGGGGATCCCACCGTGGTGGCGCAGGGCCGCCAGCTCAAAAATCTCGTCCCCATCACTACATTCCTGCGCCGCAGTCCCTTTCTGGCCGCGGTTCGCACGGCGATCGCCGAGTCGGTGCAGACCGGCCAGGCCCTGACCAGCATCACGCCCAAGCGTGACCGCATTATTCGCACCGAGCCGGTGGTGATGTCCGACGGCTTCATCCACGGCGTGCATGTCTGGACAGGCCCGGCTGATGTCGAGCCGCCCGAGCGGCCGATTCCGGGGCCCCTGAAGTGGGACCTGACCTTCGGCGTGGCCACCGATACCCGCGAATCGCTGATCAA
Source organism: Mycobacterium colombiense (assembly GCF_001665835.1). Lineage (GTDB taxonomy): Bacteria > Actinomycetota > Actinomycetes > Mycobacteriales > Mycobacteriaceae > Mycobacterium > Mycobacterium colombiense_A. The sequence continues at coordinate 37,358 of NZ_LZSX01000091.1, forward strand.
CAGCGGGAAGAATCCCGAAGTCGAGGTCACCTTCGGCAGGGCCTTCGCCGAAGACCTCCCGTCGCGTGAACTCAACCCGAACGAGACCAAAGTCCTGGCCATGGCGGTCAAGGCCAAGCCCGACCAAACACTATGCAGCACCTGGGATCTCACCGACTGGCGAGGCGAGTCGATCCGGATAGGTTTCGTCGCACGCACGATTCTGGAACCGGGACCCGATGGGCGGGAGCACTTGGTGGCGCGGGCGATGAACTGGCAGTCCGAACTGAAGGGCCCGGAGGTTTCGACCGACGATCTCGCGCAACGGATCCTCAGCGGCCTGGCCCAGGCCGGGGTGCATAGGGCGCTGATCGACCTCAACACCTGGTCCCTGCTGAAATGGCTCGACGAGCCCTGCCCCTTCTACGACTGGCGCAGCAGTATGACGGGCACGCCCAGGGTCCACCCCGACGACCACGATTTGATGTCCACCATGACAAGGGAATTCAGTGGGGGTGCCACCAGCCGGGTGTTGCGGATGCCCGCGCACGACGGGGATTGGGTGCCGGTGCACATCACCGTCAACCGGGTGGAACTCGAACCGGATACGTACGCCGGACTGGTCTCGCTGCGCCTGCCCACCGACGAGGAACTGGCCACCGCGGGATTGTCGCCGAGCCCCGACGCCGCGCCCTAGTAAGACTTGTCCCCCGGCCCCGCCCGCGCGGCGGCCCGCGCCGCGCCGCCGAACGCCACGGCCACCCGCGCGGTGACGATGACATCGAGACCGTCCACGGCACAGCCGATGTCGTCGACCCGCATCTGGCGTGCCACGCCCGCGGCGCTGACGCAGGCCGCATCCGTTCCCGAGCCCAGCCGCGCCGCTCCCGCCAAGGCGGCCAGGTCGGCGACCGTCTGGGCGCGGTGCCGCGCCACCACCGCCGAGCCCAGGTACGCGCCGGCGCCGGTCGCCGTCAGCAGCACCACGATCATCCAGGCCGCGACCAGGGTGGCCGAGCCCCGCTCACCGCGACGGCTCGGCCGCCGAGACCGCATTGGCCGCAATGTCGATGGTGGGCAGCAACTTCGAATGCGCGACCACGGTCGCCACCAGGAAGTCGCCGTCGCGGTGCAGGTCGACTCGCGCGCCACCGGGCGCCAGCCGGCGCGCGGCGGCCACCGCGGAGCGCTCGTCGCCGCGCGCCGCCAGCCGGGCGGCTTCGCGGGCGGCGTCGACACAGCGAACCTGCATCGACACCGCGCTGACACCGGCCAGGCACAGCACCAACACCACCACGAGCGCGGCGATGCCCAGTGCCGCCTCCACGGTGGAGGCACCGGCATCGCCGGCTACACCTTGGTGTTGAGTGCACGGCCGATGATGTTGGTCAGCGCCGAGACGATGGAGTCGCCGGTGACGACGGTGTAGAGCACCGCGCCGAACGCGGCCGCCGCGATGGTGCCGATGGCGTACTCGACCGTCGACATGCCCGACTCGTCGGCCACCAGCACGGCCACGCGTGCCGAGAATTCGCGAAACATGTTGACCATCAATCGTTTCCTTTCGTTTCACAGCAGGCCCGACTGCAAGACATCGCCGGCCAGGCCGGCCACCACCGGGACGATGCCCAGGCAGACGAACGCCGGCAGGAAGCACAGGCCCAACGGTCCGGCGATCAGCACGCCGGCCCGCTCGGCCGCGGCGGTCGCCGCGTGCGCGGCGTCGTGGCGGGACTCCTCGGCCAGCTCGGTGACGCCACCGGCCAGCGCCGCGCCCGAGGACGCCGAACGCCTGGCCAACCGCAGCAGCGCTTCGATCTGCGGATCGGCCGCGTTCTGCGGGCCGGGTGGAATAGACCATGCGACAGCGGGATCGGCACCGAGCGCGAGCAGGTCGGCGGCGCGGCGCAGCACCCTGGCCAGCTTCGGGGGCGCGGACGGGGCCGCGGCCGCAGCGGCCGTCGACACGGCCATGCCCGCCTCCAGGCACACGGCCAGCACGTCCAGGCAGGAGGCGACCGCCAGCGGATCCGGCCCGCGCGACGGTGCCTGGCGCCGCGACCGTCGACCGCCAGGCATCGGCGTCCCGGCGCGGCTGCGCACCAGCGAGGGACCGGGGCCGACCCACAGTGCCACGGCCAGCAGCACCGCCACGAGGTTCATGCGCCACTCCTCCTCATCGCTTCGCTGCATCGTCGACGGCGCGGTTCATGCGCCACTCCTCCTCATCGCTTCGATCCGCATCGTCGACGGCGCGGTTCATGCGCCACTCCTCACGACGCCACCCGATCGGCGATGCGATCCGCCCACAGCAGCCCGACACAGGCCAGCGTCGAGCCGACGAGCAACAACCACCCGCCCGCGTGCCCGCCCAGCAAGAAGCCCAGTGGCCTGGCCCCGATCAACTGGCCCAGCAGCACGCCGAGCACCGGCAGCGCGGCCAATATCGTCGCGGTTGCCCGGGCGCCGGCCATGCTCGACGAGACGCGGGCCGAGAACCGTTGCCGCTCAGCGATGTCGCGCTGGGCGGCGCGCATCAGGGTGGCTATTCCCAGCCCGTTGTCGCTGGCCAGCCGCCAGCACAGCGCGAGCCGCTCCCAGTGCGCGGGCAGCGCCGAGCCGCGGGCCGCGGCGGCCAGGCCGGCCGCGACGTCGGCTCCCAGCCGGGCCCGCGCCGCCACCGAACGCAGCGACACCGCAACCGGGCCGGCGGTGTCGTCGGCGGCGACGCCGAAGGCGCGCACCGGATGCGAACCGGCCCGCAATTCACCGACCAGCACCTCGAGCGCGGATTGGAGCGCGTCACCCTCAGCCGTGGCGCGCCGGATGCTCCGCCGGCGCCGATATCGCAGACCCGCGGTCGCGCCCACGACCGCGAGGCACAGGACGGTGGTCAGCGGCAGGACGATGGCGGCGAAGCAGCCGACACACGCGGCGACGCAGCCCGCCTCACGAAGCCCGGCCGTCGGGAGCCGCCGGCGTGGTGGGGCCGACAGGCGTCGTCGCGGCGAGGGCCGAACGACGATGAGCGCGAGCGACAACAGCAGCGCGCCGGCCAGCGGGCCGCTCATGCCGGCATCCGGCTGCGCAGCAGGCATTGCAACTGGGGGGCGGCATCCGTCATTCCCCGATCCGCATGCCAGGCAGTGACCGCGCGCACCCGGCCGTGATCGCTTTGCAGCGCGGCGATTTCGCTGAGCCGCCGCCGGCCGGCGCGGTCGCGCTCGACATGCAGCAGCACTTGCACGGCGGCGGCGAGTTGGCTGTGCAGCGCGGCCCGGTCGAGGCCGCCGAGCGCGCCCAACGCCTCCAGGCGGGCGGGCACCTCCCCGGGATTGTTGGCGTGCACGGTGCCCGCGCCGCCGTCGTGGCCGGTGTTCAGCGCGGCCAGCAGGTCCACGACTTCGGCGCCCCTGACCTCGCCGACCACGATGCGGTCGGGCCGCATGCGCAGCGCCTGCCGGACCAACTCGTGTACCGGAACCTCGCCGACGCCTTCGACGTTGGCACACCGCGCGACCAGCTTCACCAGGTGCGGGTGCCGCGGCGCCAGCTCCGCGACATCCTCGACGCAGACGATCCGTTCGCCGGGCGGCACGGCGCCCAGCATCGCGGCGAGCAGTGTCGTCTTCCCCGCGCCGGTGCCACCGCTGACCAGGAATGCCAGCCGCGCACCGATGATGTCGGTGACCAGCGCGGCGGCCGCGGGCTCGATCGCGCCGGCGGCGGTCAGGGCCGCCAGATCCTGACTGGCGGGCCGCAGGACGCGCAGCGACAGGCAGGTGCCCGCCGCCGCCACCGGCGGCAACACGGCGTGCAGCCGCACCGCGAACCCGCCGGCGCCGATACCGGTCAGCTCGCCGTCGACCCACGGCTGCGCGTCGTCTAGGCGCCGGCCGGCGGCCAGCGCCAGCCGCTGCGCCAACCGCCGCACCGCCGCCTCGTCGGGGAAGCGAATCTCGGTGCGCCGCAGGGCGGTGCCGTCGTCGACCCACACCGCGTCCGGTGCGGTGACCAACACGTCGGTCGTCCCGTCCGCGCAGAGCAGCGGATCGAGGATGCCGGCCCCGGTGAGCTCCGTCTGCAGCACCCGCAGGTTGGCCAGCACCTCGGTGTCGCCCAGCATCCCGCCGGACTCGGCCCTGATCGCGGCGGCCACCACGGCCGGCCCGAGCGGGCCGGCCTCGCCGGCCAACCGCTCGCGGACCCGTTCGATCAGCGAACCGCTCACGCCGCCTTGCCGTTCCGCCGCGACCCGGCGGGCGGGAGCACGCCGAGCACTTGGCGGGCCGCCACCGCGAGCGCCGAGCGCCGCCCTAACCGCAGGCCGCCGCGATCGATCTGCTCGGCGAGCTGCGGCTGGTATTTGATCGAGGCCAACAGCGGCACGCCGGCGATCTCGGCGATCTCGGTCGGCCGCAATCCGGCGGGCGACGGCCCCCGCACCACCAGGCCGACGTTGGGATTGATGGACGCCAGGACCGGCGCCAGCGCCCCGGTCGCCGCGCACGCCCGCACGTCACAGCGGGTGACGACGACGACCAGATCAGCCGCGCTCAGCGCGGCGTGGGCCGCATCAGTGAGGCGACGGGGAAGGTCGCAGATGACGCTGACCGCGCCGCGGCGGCCCGCGTCGACAATGGCATGCACCGGCCCGGCGTCCAGCTCGTAACCGCGCCGGGTGCCGGACAGCACGCTGACGCCTCGGTGTCGTGGCAGCGCGTCGCGGACGGCCGACCAGTTCAGCCGTCCGCCCTGCAACGCCAGATCCGGCCAGCGCAGCCCCGGCGCGCTTTCACCGCCCAGCAACAAGTCGAGGCCGCCACCCCAAGGGTCGAGGTCCACTAACAGCGCGTCCGTGGCGGCCTGGGCCAGGGCGATCGCGAGCAGGGACGCGCCCGCTCCGCCGCAGCCCCCGATGACGGCGACCGCGTGACCGCGCGCCCCGTCGTCTCGCGACGACTCGGCGGCCTCGGCGAGTGCACGGACCAAGTCCGCTTCCTGCGCCGGCAGGCGCAACACATGTGCGGCGCCCACCCCGACGGCGGCCGCCCACGTCGTCGTCTCCGGTTCGGCGACCGTCAGCACGGTCACGTGATCGCGGCGCGGCAGCGCCCATCGCTCGCAGCGCGCCGCCGCCCGCGCGTCCAGTACGACGGCCGCGGCCGCCACCCAACTCTTGCGGCTGACCGGCGACGCGTCACCGGCATGCACCACTCGGACACCGGCGGCGGCCGCCACCCGGTCCACCTCGGTGCGCATATCGGGCTCCGTCAGCATCGCCAACACGCCCGCGGAACCCGCCGCGTCAACTCCGGAGCTGCTAGCCACCCGACCACTGTGCCGGGCCGTGGCCTTGGCACAACAGTCCCAAATGCGGATTTGTGGATAGAGACGCGAGTGTGCACAAACGCGTCGCGGGGTACGCCGCCAGCGACGACGGACACATTTGCCCGCAACGCGCCGAGAGCCGAGCCCGACGCAGTGCAGCGAGAAAAACTGACCCTAGAAAAGGGACGACCCCCGCCAGGGGGGGAGGAGGCGAGGGTCGTCGTGCATCAGCCCCGGGGGGTCGGGCTGATGCACCCTCGGCTCAGGCCGAGTAATGCTTACTATACACATGACAAGCCGGAGTAACGCAAGAGATCATTATCTGAAAAAACAGCTTGAGCCGCGTAAACACTGCTCCGTCTGCCCCCCGACCCTCCCTGAGCGGCCATTTCCGGTGCGGGATCGCGGCGTCGCGGGACCGTCGACCTATGCTGGGTCGGTGACCGTCTTCGAGCCCACCGCGGAGCAGTCGGCCCCGGAGCAATCAGCGGCAAGCACCGCTCCCCACGCCCGAACGGCGGCCTTCTTCGACCTGGACAAGACGATCATCGCCAAGTCCAGCACCCTGGCGTTCAGCAAACCGTTTTTCAACCAGGGCCTGCTCAACCGCCGCGCCGTGCTCAAGTCCAGCTACGCGCAGTTCATCTATCTGCTCTCGGGTGCCGATCATGACCAGATGGATCGGATGCGCGCGCACATGACCAACATGTGCACCGGCTGGGACGTCGAACAGGTCAAGTCGATCGTCAACGAGACGCTGCACGACATCGTGACTCCGCTCGTGTTCGCGGAGGCGGCCGACCTGATTGCGGCCCACAAGTTGTGCGGGCGCGACGTCGTGGTGGTGTCGGCGTCCGGTGAGGAAATCGTCGCCCCCATCGCCCGGGCCCTCGGTGCCACCCACGCGATGGCGACCCGGATGGTCGTCGAGGACGGTCGGTACACCGGCGAGATCGCGTTCTACTGCTACGGCGAGGGCAAGGTGCAGGCGATCCGCGAGCTGGCCGCGCGCGAGGGCTATCCGCTCGAACACTGCTACGCCTACTCCGACTCGATCACCGATCTGCCGATGCTCGAGTCGGTCGGCCACCCCAGCGTGGTCAATCCCGACCGCGGGTTGCGCCGCGAAGCCGTCGAACGCGGTTGGCCCGTGATCTCGTTCTCCCGGCCGGTGTCCCTGCGCGACCGCATCCCGGCGCCGTCCGGCGCGGCGATCGCCACGACGGCCGCGGTGGGCATCAGCGCCCTGGCCGCCGGCGCGGTCACGTATTCGTTGTTGCGCCGCTACGCGTTCTGACGGCCCCGGGACGCGACAGCAAACCCGACAAACGCGCAATCCAAAACGGATTCGTTGCTATTCGCAATTGGGCCTTGCTGTGCTAGGGGTCTAGTAGTACAAAGGAAACCACGGAAGCCCGGTGAGGCCTAGGTCGATCCGGAAGAGAAGGTTCGTTCTCCCGACCCGGGCGCCCAGCACGGTGTTCGGCACCCACGCGGAGTCATAGCCGCGAAAATGGCAGAAGCGTTGCGGGCCTGCGAAATTGCGAAAATGCGGAAGGTATCGACGACCCTTTGGGTGGGGTTGCAACCATAAGCGTCGTGAGATCGCCGAGGCCAACCCACGCAGCCCAGAGATGCACGCTTGGTAACCGAGCCCCGTGTTGGCGGGCGGCGGACCGAACATTCGGAACGTCGCCCGCTCTACATTTTTCCGGTGCCGTTTCCCGGCCTTCGGTCACCGCTTCAGCTACCGGTTCGACATCGAGTCGGCAATCGAGACGGCCTCTTGCGCACCGGCTTTCATCGCCCGGCAACACAGCACCAGCCAGGCCCCCACGCCCTCCGGTGTGCCCCCGGCGAATCCCTGCGCGGCATCGCGATACGCGGCGGGCTGGCGCATCCAGCTGACCTCGGGCACACCCAGCCCGTGTGGGTCCAGCCCGCTGGCGATGGTCACCAATCTGGACACCGCGCGAGCCACCACACCGTCGGAGCTGCCGAACGGTTTCAGCGTCAGCAGTTCGCCGTGGGCGACGGCGGCAAGCACCGGCGCCGGGACGCGCGTGCGTCCGTTCACCAAGTCCGCCAACAACTCCAGTCGCGGGCCCACGCCGGCATCGGCCCGCGGGCGCCCCAACCGCTCGTCGTCGACCTGCTCCGCCGCGGCCAGCACGTGCAGGCGGGCCAGTGCCTGCAGCGGCGCCCGTCGCCAGATGGAGACGACGGGGCCTTCGCCGCCCTCCAGCGCCTGGGCCACCCGGAGCGCCCCTGCGAACACCGGATCGCTGATCTGCCCGGCATCGGCCAGATCCTCCAGCCGGACGGGGCCACCGTCGAGCACCGACGACGCGCGCGCCGCCCGCAGCGCCGCCTCGGCCGCGGTCACGGGCCAGCCGCGCAGGTTGGCGCGGTGGCGATGCGCACGACCCAGCGCGTCGCGGGCGCGGTCACTGGCCTCGGCGACGCCGGGCAGCTCCATCAGGGGGGCCAGCGGATCAGCTGTCACAACTTCACAACCTATCCCCGTCGGGTTTCGGCGCCCGCGGGATGGCGTCCAGCAACTGCCGGGTGTATTCGTGCCCGGGGTCGGTGAACAGCTCCTCGGTGCGCGCGTGTTCCACGACGCGGCCCGCCCGCATCACCAACACGTCGTCGGCGATCTGCCGGATCACCGCCAGGTCGTGGCTGATGAACAGGTAGGCCAGGCCCAGTTCGGCCTGCAGCTCGGCCAGTAAATCGAGAATCTGCGCCTGCACCAGCACGTCGAGCGCGGACACCGCCTCGTCGCAGACCAGCACCTCGGGCCGCAAGGCCAAGGCCCGCGCGATCGCGACCCGCTGACGTTGGCCGCCCGAGAGTTCGCGCGGCAACCTGCTCAGCACCGACGACGGCAGCGCCACCTGGTCGACGAGTTCGCGCACCGTTTTCTCGCGGTGTCTGCGGTCGCCCACGCGGTGGATCCGCAGCGGTTCCTCGATTGCGCGAAACACCGAGTACATGGGGTCCAGGCTGCTGTACGGATTCTGGAAGACCGGTTGCACGCGCCGGCGAAAGGCCATCATCGTGTCCCGGTCCGCCGCGTCGGAGATCTGCATGCCGTCGAAAACGACTGTGCCGGAAGTGGGTTGGAGCAGGCCGAGCGTCATGCGGGCCACCGTTGACTTTCCCGAGCCGGATTCGCCGACGATCGCCAGGGTGCGGGCCCGCTGCAGCCGGAACGACACCGCGTCGACCGCGCGAAACTCGCCACGCCGCCACGGTGCGCCGTGCGAATCCGGGTAGATCTTGGTGAGTTCCGAGGCGACGAGGATGTCGTCGGTCGGGGCGGGCGTCGGCCGGCCCGCGCGTGTCAGCGACGGAGCCGCGGCCACCAACCGCTGGGTGTACTCGTGTTGAGGTTCTCGCAGAATAGTCTGTGCGGCACCGGTTTCCACGACGACGCCGCGGTGGACGACGATGACGCGCTCCGCCCGTTCGGCGGCCAGCGCCAGATCGTGGGTGATCAGCAGCAGCGCGGTGCCCAGTTCGTCGGTGAGCCGCTGCAGATGGTCGAGGACCTGGCGCTGCACGGTGACATCGAGCGCGGACGTCGGCTCGTCGGCGATCAGCAGCTGCGGACGACCCGCCAACCCGATGGCGATCAGCGCGCGCTGGCACATGCCGCCCGACAATTGATGCGGGTACTTGCCCGCCTGCTTGGCCGGATCGGGCATGCCGGCCTGGGCGAGCAGTTCCACCGCCCGCCGCCGGGCCCGACGACCATCGGTGTTGGCCCGCAACGCTTCTCGGATCTGAAAGCCGACCTTCCAGACGGGGTTCAGGTTGGTCATCGGGTCTTGCGGCACGTAGCCGATGCGACGTCCCCTGATCGAGCGCAGCAGCCGACGATCCGCCGACGTGATGTCGATCCCGTCGAACGTGATGCGGCCGGCCGTGATTCGCCCTCCCGGGGGTAGCAGCCCGAGGATCGCGGCGGCCGTGGTGGACTTCCCGGATCCCGACTCGCCGACCACGGCGACGGTCTGGCCGCGCAGGACGCTCAGATCCACCCCGGCCACCGCGGGGGCGTGGTCGCCGAACCTGACCTCCAGGCCCTCGACCGTCAACAACGGCGCTTCCTCCGTGCTCATGCGCGCCTGGCCCGGGAGGCCGGATCGAGGGCATCGCGCAGCGCGTCGCCCATCATCATGAACGCGAGCACCGTCATCGCCAGCGCACCGGCGGGATAAAAGAGGATCGGCGATCCGGCCCGGAGCCGCGTCTGGGCGAGGTTGATGTCGCCGCCCCACGACACCACCGAACTCGGCAGGCCGACGCCGAGGTAGGACAGCGTGGCCTCGGTGACGATGAAGGCCCCCAGCGCGATCGTGGACATCGCGATCACCGGCCCCACCGCGTTGGGCAGGGCATGCCGGAGCAGCGTTTGAAACCTGCTCATCCCCAGCGCTTTAGCCGCGAGCACATAGTCGCTGCCCCGCACCTCCAGCACCGCGCCGCGGGCGATCCTGGCTATCTGCGGCCAGCCGAACAGGGCCAGGATGGCGATCACCGTCCACACCGTGCGATGGTGCAGAACCTGCATGAGCACGATCGCGGCCAGCAGCAGCGGCAGCCCGAAAAAGATGTCGGTGACGCGGGAGATGACGGCGTCGAGCCAGCCCCCGTAGAAGCCGGCGAACGCGCCCAACGCCCCGCCGACGACGAACACCAGCAGCGTGGCGCCCAACCCGACCGTCACCGACGCCCGCGCCCCATAGATGGTGCGCGCGTAGATGTCATGGCCCTGCAGGTCCGTGCCGAACCAGTGCGCCGCCGAAGGGCTGCGCAGGCTTTGGGCGGGATCGGCATAGCCGGGGTCGGCGTGGGTGAACAACGCGGGAAACAGTGCGATGAGAAGGATGAGGAGGATCAGCACGGCGGCGACGACGAACTTCGGACGGCGGTGCAACTTTCGCCAGGTTTCACCCCAAAAGCCAGAGTGCTCAGCCATAGCGGATCCTCGGGTCCAGCGCGGCGTAGAGCAGGTCGACCATCAGGTTGGTGATCAGATAGATCAGCACCAGCACGGTCACGATGGAGACCACCGTGGGAGCCTCTTGCCGGGTGACGGCCTGATAGAGCACGCCGCCCACGCCGTGGATGTTGAAAATGCCTTCGGTCACGATGGCCCCGCCCATCAGCGCCCCCAGGTCGGCGCCCAGAAACGTCACGACCGGGATCAGCGAGTTGCGCAGGATGTGCACGGTCACCACCCGTGGCCGCGACAGTCCCTTGGCGGTGGCGGTGCGGACATAGTCGGCGTGCGCATTGGCGGCCACCGCCGATCGGGTCAGCCGGACGATGTAGGCGAACGAGACCGAGCCCAAGACGATTCCGGGGAGCAGCAGGCGCGCGAAGGTCGCCCGTTCGCCCACGGTGACCGGCGCGATACCCAGCTTGACCCCGAACAGGAATTGGGCCAGGAAGCCCAGCACGAAGATCGGGATCGCGATGATGATCAGTCCGGCGATCAGCACCGTGGCATCGAAGAGTCCCCCCTGGCGTAGCCCGGAAATCACGCCGAACCCCACGCCCAACACCGCCTCGACGACCAGGGCGATCAAGGCGAGCCGGAGCGTCACCGGAAACGCATGTGCGAGAACGGCACTGACCGGTAAGCCGGAATAGGCGCGGCCCAGGTCGCCGTGCACGACGCCGCCCAGGTACCGCAGGTACTGCACGATGAAGGGATCGTCGAGGTGATAGCGAGCGCGCAGCGCGGCGGCCACGGCCGGCGTCAGCGGGCGATCCCCGGCGATGGCGGCCAGCGGGTCGCCGGGCAGCAGAAAGACCATGCCGTAGATCAGCAGGGTGGCGCCCAGGAAGACGGGCACCATGACGGCGATCCTGCGTGCGATGTACCAACCCATGTTCACGCCTTGACGATGTTCTCGTAGTCGGGCAGCCCGTTCCAGGTGACCTTGACGGCGCTGACCTCCGGCGACCATCCGACCACGGCGATGTAGTACCACAGCGGCACGGCGGGCATGTCGTGCAACAGGATTCGCTGCGCGACGTTGACCAGCGCGGCGGCCTGCCGTAGGTCGGGAGCCGCCTCGGCGGCAGCCAGGCCGGCATCGAATTCGCGGCTGGAATATCCGACGTCGTTGGATCCCGCACCGGTGGCGTACAGCGGGGCGAGGAATTCGATCATCGACGGATAGTCGCCCATCCAGCCGGCCCGGAACGCGGTGTCGATGGTGCGGTTGGTGATCTGGGTGCGAAACCCGGCGAAGGTGGGCTGCGGCGCACCGACGGCATCGATGCCCAGTACGTTTTTGATGCTGTTGGCCACCGCGTCCACCCACTCCTGATGGCCGCTGTCGGCGTTGTAGGCGATGGCGTACCGCCCGCTCCACGGCGAGATCGCGTTGGCCTGGGCCCAGAGTTGTTGTGCCCGACTTGGATTGAAGTCCAGTGCGTCACTGCCCGGGATGTTCGGATCGAATCCCGGCAACGAGCTGGCAGTGAAGTCGCGGGCCGGGCTGCGGGTGTTGTTGAAGATCTGCTGACAAATCTGCGGACGGTTGATCGCCGCCGACAGCGCCAGCCGGCGCAGCCGGCCTTCCTCGCCGCCGAAGTGCGGCAGCCGCAGCGGGGTGTCGACGGATTGGCTGACGGCGACGGGTCCGCGGGCGGCGTTGCCGCCCAGGTCGCGCTGGTAGATCGTCAACGCGCTGGACGGGATCGTGTCCAACACATCGAGGTTGCCGGACAGCAGGTCGGCGTAGGCGGTGTCCAGGTTCGAGTAGAACTCGAACCGCAGTCCCCTGTTGTGTGGTTTGCGGTTGCCGCGGTAATCGGGGTTGGGCCGCAGGTCGATTCGGACGTTGTGCTCCCACGCAGGCGCGTCGGGACCGTCGGCGAGTTGGTACGGGCCGTCGCCGATCGGGTGCTGCCCGAAAGCGCTCATGTCCCGAAAGGCCGCCTGCGGCAACGGATAGAACGCGCTGTGCCCCAGCCGCAGTTTGAAGTCGATGGTCGGCGCCTTCAGCCGGACGGTGAACTCCCGGTCGTTGATCACCCGTAGGCCGCTCATGGTGGTGGCCGTCGGCTTGCCGTCGCCGATCAGCCCGGCGACGGCGTCGTACCCGTCGATAGGGCTGAAAAAGCTCTGCTGCAGTTGGGCATTGGTGCTCAGCGCCCCGTAGTTCCATGCGTCGACGAAGGAATGGGCCGTCACCGGCGAGCCGTCGGTGAACGTCCAGCCGGGTTTGAGGACGATCCGGTAGTTGACATTGTCGGTGGTGTCGACCGACTGGGCGACCTCCGGCGACGGATTGCCGGCGGCGTCGTAGGACATCAGCCCGGCGAAGAGCCGATCGAGGATCCGGCCGCCCTGGCTGTCGTTGGTGCCGGTGGGAATCAGGGGATTCGGCGGTTCCCCGCCGTTGACCACCACCAGATCCGGGCTCAGCGCGCCGCCACCGCAACCGGCCAGCGAGGCGATCGTCAGCATCGCGGCGGCAACCGGGGCCAGCAAGGCCACCGGGGTCCGCATCCGACGCATGACACCCGACCCTAGGGCCTGAAGTCGCGCGACGGTGAAGTGCCCGGTACGGCTTGCCGCCGCCGGGCTATCCGGTTCCGCCGTATCCGGCCCATCCGGGTCACACGGCCGGCTATCCGCCGCGGCCGCGGACGCCGAACTCGGCCTCCACGCTCATCACCATCGGTGCTGTGCTGCTCGTCCTGGGCATCCTCGGCAACGCAGTGCGGGTCCTGTGGGAGCACGGTCGTGCATCGCGCACTACCGGTCAGTCGTCTCCGTCTACCGCAACCGCCGGGCCTGAGATCGGTCAGCGCTTCAGTGAATTCGAGGTCGGCATGGGCTCGTTCGACCGACCCACTGACTGCGCTGATGCTGTGGCGACCTACGAACTCGCCGCCAAAGGCGGTCCGACAACCATGTGCCCCGATGGCAAACGCGATGACTCTGTCTATTCGCGCCTCACCAACGAATCCCACATACTGCGTTTTGCCGCCAACCTTCAACCCGCCAACCTTCAACAGGGGCAGTGCTACCTCAGGACCGACGAGCGTACGACGGCGACGTGGACACCGGTCGATTGCACGCAATCTCGGTTCGCACGGTTCAAGGTCGACAAACGCATCGACGGCAGCACGGATAAAATGCAATGCCCGCCCGAAACCAGGGCCAACGCCTACCCCAAGCCCCCGCGCCTCTATTGCTTGGTGATCGTCGACTCCTGAGTCGCTCAGACTGCGGTGATCGGGTGCACCTGCAACGCGCAGGCGTCGATGGTCGCCGACACGGTCACCACATTGGTGGTGTCCGGCGGATTGACGATCAGATCGGTATAGGTGGGGCACGGCTTGCCGTCGGCGTCGACGGCGATGCCCTCGACGATGGCCTGCCCCTGCGTCGATATCGACAGCATGACCGTCGGCGGCTCAGTGACTCCGGCGGGCAGGCCGCCCATGTATCCGCGCAGCGAGGGCTGGGCATGAATCAACGGTCCGCCCGCACCCGAGTCGACCCCGGCGTATCCGGTGAGCGTGCACGGGTCGGCGCCGCCGGCGAGGCTGAACATCAGGGTCAGCGCGCGATGCCCTACGGCGCCCTCGGCGGGCGAGGCGGTGACGGCGATCTGGTCCGACCAGCACGGCGTCGGCGCGTCGGCGTTGTCGGCAGGCATGGCCGATGCGGGCCATCCCAGCGTGGTGGTCGCCGCGTAAATCGTTGCGGCCCCGGCAAAGCTGGGGGTTAGTCGGCGGATGCCCCGCCCATGACCCGGCACACAGGTGATTATCCGGCATCGGGGCACGGTTTGACCCCGGATTCACGCGCGCGGCTACCACTCGCACAGCTACACCTCACACGGCTAGGCTCGCAGTCGGCCACCGAACGGCGCAGTCTCGACACAGGAGAACCCAGTGACCGCCACCAATACCGCAGGTCCGTCGTCGTACCCGCCGCCCGCGCAATTCGCCGAGCAGGCCAATGCCGGCGAGGAGTTGTACCGCGAAGCCGAGCAGGACCGGTTGGCCTTCTGGGCCAAGCAGGCCAACCGGCTGTCGTGGGCGACGCCGTTCAGCGAGGTGCTGGACTGGTCCGAGGCACCGTTCGCCAAGTGGTTCGCCGACGGCAAGCTCAACGTCGCCTACAACTGCGTGGACCGCCATGTGGAGGCCGGGCACGGGGATCGGGTCGCCATCCACTGGGAGGGCGAACCCGCCGGCGATCACCGCAGCCTGACCTATTCGGATCTGCAAGCCGAGGTGTGCAAGGCCGCCAACGCGCTGACCGATCTCGGCCTGGTCGCCGGCGACCGGGTCGCGATCTACCTGCCCCTCATTCCGGAGGCGGTGATCGCGATGCTGGCCTGCGCACGCTTGGGCCTGATGCACAGCGTGGTGTTCGCCGGCTTCACCGCCAAGGCTTTGCAGGCCCGGATCGCCGACGCGCAGGCCAAGCTGCTCATCACCAGTGACGGCCAGTTCCGCCGCGGCAAGCCCGCGCCGTTGAAGGACGCGGCCGACGAGGCCGTCAAGGGCGATGACAGCCCCGTCGAGCACGTTCTTGTGGTGCGGCGCACCGGAATTGACGTGTCCTGGAACGACGAGCGCGACCTGTGGTGGCACGACGTCGTCGACGCCGCCTCTGCCGAGCACACCCCGGAATCCTTCGACGCGGAGAAGCCGCTGTTCCTGCTGTACACCTCGGGAACCACCGGCAAGCCCAAGGGAATCGTACACACCAGCGGCGGCTATCTGACCCACGCCGCCTACACGCACTACTACGTCTTCGACATCAAGGCCGAAACCGATGTGTTCTGGTGCACCGCCGACATCGGCTGGGTCACCGGGCACACGTACGGCGTGTACGGTCCGCTGGCCAACGGCGTGACCGAGGTCCTCTACGAGGGCACGCCCGACTCGCCCAGCCAGCACCGGCATTTCGAGATCATCGAAAAGTACGGTGTGACAATCTATTACACAGCGCCCACGCTGATTCGCACGTTCATGAAGTGGGGCCGCGAGATCCCGGACGCACACGACCTGTCCAGCCTGAGGCTGCTGGGTTCGGTGGGCGAACCGATCAACCCCGAGGCGTGGCGCTGGTACCGCAAGGTGATCGGCGCCGACAGCATTCCCGTTGTCGACACCTGGTGGCAGACCGAGACGGGCGCCACGATGATCTCCCCGCTGCCGGGAGTCGCTGCGGCCAAACCGGGTTCGGCGATGAGGGCGCTGCCGGGCATCTCGGCCAAGATCGTCGACGACCACGGCGATCAACTGGTGCCGGGCGTCCACAAGGGCGAGCACATCACCGGCTACCTGGTGTTGGACCAGCCGTGGCCGTCCATGCTGCGCGGCATCTGGGGTGATCCTGAGCGATACGTCGAGACCTACTGGTCCCGGTTCGCCGACCAGGGCTGGTATTTCGCCGGCGACAGCGCCTATTACGACCGCGACGGCGCCATCTGGGTGGTGGGCCGCATCGACGACGTCATGAACGTGTCGGGACACCGGCTGTCCACCGCCGAGGTGGAGTCGGCGCTGGTCGGCCACGTCGCGGTGGCCGAGGCGGCGGTGGTCGGGGCGACCGATTCGACCACCGGCCAGGCCATCTGCGCGTTCGTCGTCTTGTGCGCGGATTACCAAGTGCACGACGGGATCGTCGACGAGTTGCGCGTCGAGGTGGCCCGGGAGATCTCACCCATCGCCCGCCCGCGCGAGGTGCACGTGGTGCCCGAACTACCGAAGACCCGCAGCGGCAAGATCATGCGCCGGCTGCTGCGCGACATCGCCGAAAACCGCGAATTGGGTGACACCTCGACGCTGCTGGATCCCGGCGTCTTCGACGCGATCAGGGCGGCGAAGTAGTCGCTGCCGGTCAGCCCGGCAGCGGGCTGAACCCCGCACCCGGCCGGTGTTTTGCGTTGATGTCGGCGAGGGCGGCGTTGAACGACATCACCACCGCCGGGGTGTGCAGCGGGATGTACTTGATGATGCACGTCGGCAGGTTGTCACTGAATGCGCCGTGAATCATGCCGACGAGCAGGTTGTTGACGGTGACCGGCGCGCCGGAGTCACCCGGCTGGCCGCACACCTGCATGACGATCGTGCCTGGGTCCTGCCCCGGTCCCCAGGTGACGCCGCACGAATTACCCGTGGTTCGGCCCTGTTTGCAGGCGATCTGGCCGAAGGCCGGGTCGGGTCCGATGCCGCTGATCAGAAAGCCGTTGTAGTTGGCCACCGGTGTCACCTTGGCCGGGTCGAACTTGATCACCGCGTAGTCCAGGTTGTCATTGCCCGAAACCATGGCGCCCAGGATTCCCGCACCCTCGGCGCCCTCGGCCGCAACCTGCGCTCCCGGGCCCCCACAGTGCGCGGAGGTGAAGCCGATCAGCTCACCGGCGGCGTCGCCGCCGATGGTGGTCAGGGTGCACATCGTGTCCCCGTTGATGACGATGCCCGCTCCACCGCCCATCGGGATGCGGACGTCAGCCGCGGCGGCGCGGCCAAACGAACCCATCGTGGCCACAAGCAGGGCAACCATCGCCACCAAGAAGCATCGGTGCGCCCTTCGCACAGCCTTACTCCAATCAGTAGGCCGGAAATCACGACCGGCTTGGCCGAGTCTAATCGGCCGAGATGTGATGTTCGCGCTCCGAAAGCGCCGTGGCCCCGCGTCGTCGCCGACCGCCTTCTGGCCGAACCGAACTGGCCGCCGGGCGCTCGAACCTGCGGCGCGGTACTCGGCTGGCCTCGTCTGGCATCGCGCCACATGGCAACATAAACCGCGACGACAGCGAGCCGGGTGACGACGAAAGAGGACCGTCTGTGAGCAAAGCCGATGGCAAGAACGGTGTGCCCAGCACCCTGACCACGATTCCGTTGACCGACCCGCATGCCAAACCTGCCGAGCCGTCGATCGGTGATCTGATCAAAGACGCGACCACCCAGGTCTCCACGCTGGTGCGCGCCGAAGTCGAACTGGCCCGCGCCGAAATAACCCGGGATGTCAAAAAGGGTCTCACCGGCAGCGTCTTCTTCATCGCCGCGCTGGTGGTGCTGTTCTACTCCACCTTCTTTTTCTTCTTCTTCCTCGCCGAGCTGCTGGACACCTGGCTGTGGCGCTGGGTGTCGTTCCTGATCGTGTTCGGGATCATGGTGGTGGTCGGCGCCGTGCTGGCCCTGTTCGGCTTCCTCAAGGTGCGCCGGATCCGCGGACCGCGCGAGACGATCGAATCGGTCAAGGAGACGCGCAGCGCGCTGACGCCGGGCCACGACAAGGCCCCCGGCGGCGCCAAGGCGCTCCCCGAACCCCAAGGCAAGCACGCGAAGCCCGGCAACGGCGTTGCCGGCGATCCGTCGGGTTGGTAGATGGCGCCGCCGGATCCGTCGGTAACCCGCATCGAGGGACCGTGGCGCCATCTCGATGTGCACGCCAATGGCATCCGGTTCCACGTCGTCGAGGCGCGGAGCGACGCCGACGGCACGCCCGCGACGGCGCGCCCGCTGGTGATGCTGCTGCACGGTTTCGGATCGTTCTGGTGGTCGTGGCGTCATCAGCTGCGCGCACTGCGCGGCGCGCGAGTGGTCGCCGTCGACCTGCGCGGCTACGGCGGCACCGATAAGCCGCCCCGCGGCTACGACGGCTGGACGATGGCCGGCGACACCGCGGGACTCATTCGGGCACTGGGCCACTCCTCTGCCACCTTGGTGGGCCATGCCGACGGCGGGCTGGCGTGCTGGGCCACCGCCTTGCTGCATCCGCGGCTGGTGTCGGCGATCGCGCTGATCAGTTCACCGCATCCGGCGGCGTTGCGGCGATCCACGTTGACGCGACGCGATCAGGGCTATGCGCTGTTGCCGACGCTGCTTCAGTACCAAATACCGCTGTGGCCCGAGCGCGTGTTGACCCGGGACGACGGCGCCGAGATCGAGCGACTGGTCCGCAGTCGCAGCTGCGGCAAATGGCTTGCCTCCGAAGACTTCTCCGAAACCATCGGCCACCTGCGGACGGCGATTCAGATCCCGGCGGCCGCGCACTGCGCACTGGAATACCAGCGCTGGGCGGCGCGCAGCCAGCTGCGCGACGAGGGCCGGCGCTTCATGAGGTCGATGAGCCAGCAGCTCAGCGTGCCGTTGTTACACCTGCGCGGCGAGGCGGACCCGTACGTGCTGGCCGACCCGGTCGACCGTACTCGGCGCTATGCGCCCCAGGGCCGCTACGTATCCATAGCGGGCGCAGGGCATTTCAGCCATGAAGAGGCCCCCGAGGAAATCAACCGGCACCTGACGAAATTCCTCGAACAGGTGCACCTGACCCGAGCGAGATGAGCGCGCCGGCTCAGCCGACGCAGGAGCCGGTGCCCACCAGCTGGGTGTCACCGATCCTGGAGAGCTGACTGGCCACCTCGTCGGCGGTCAACACGAACCCGGTGTCGGGATCGTCGACCGCCGCGCCGAACACCACACCGAGCACGTGCCCGTCGAGGTCGATCAACGGCCCACCCGAATTGCCTTGCTCCACACTGGCTCTGATCGTGTACACGTCACGGGTGACCGGGGCCGGATCCCGGTAGATGTCGGGGCCGCTCAACTTGATCAGCTCGCGAATCCTGGCCGGGGTCGCGGTGAAGTTCCCGCCACCGGGATACCCCAGGACTACCACGCTGGCACCGGTTTTCGCGTCGCCCTGCGCGAAAGCCAGTGGGGGCGGCGGCAAATTGGGGACGGAGAGGATCGCGATGTCGACCGCCGGATCGTAGGACACCACGGTGGCGTCCAGCGGATTGCCGCTGGCATAGATCTGCACGCTGTTGGATCCGGCCACCACGTGCGCGTTGGTCATCACCCGGTCGGGTGCAATCACGAATCCACTGCCCTCCAACACTTTCTGGCAGCTGGGGGCCAGGCTGCGCACCTTGACCACGCTGGGCGCGGTGGCCTGCACCACCGGGTTGCCGGCCAGCTCGGGATCCGGTGAGGCGACGGGAATGACCGGGGTGCGGCTGAACGGCTCCAGCACCGCGGGCAGGCCGGAGGTGTTCAGCAACGCGGACAGCCGCTTGGGCACCGTCTTGAGCCAGGGCGGCGCTACGTCGTTGACCTGAGCCAACACTCGCGAACCGCGGACGGCGGCGGCCAGCTCCGGCTGGTCCTTGGACTGGGTCAGCGGCGTCGCCAGCAACCACGCGGCGGTCAGCACCACGACGAGCTGGACCGCCACCCCGATGACCGAGTCGACCGTGCGGATCGAACGGCTGCGGATCGCGCCGCGCACGGCGCGTCCCAGCACCACACCGGCGACCTCACCGATGACGACCAGCGCGAGGATCAAGAACAGTGCGGCAAACAATTTCGCCCGCGGCGCCGCGATGTGGCTGACCAGGTGGGGCGCCAGCAGCACGCCCGCGATCGCGCCGAGCAACACGCCGACGAACGAGAGCAACGAGCCCAGCGCGCCCGACCGCCAGCCCGAGATCGCCGCAATGAAGGCGACCGCCAGGACGGCGACGTCCAGCCACTGCGACGGGCTCATGGAATTCATCGAGACCCGCTCTCGTCGCCGACCAGCGCCATCGCCGCGTCCAACTCCCGCTCGTCGCTGGTGTCCCACGGCTGGGCCCAGCCGGCGACGTCCAGCAGCGCAGAAATCACCTGGCCGGTGAATCCCCAGACCAGCATCTGGTTGAGCAGAAACGCCGGACCGGCCCATCGGCGGCCGAGATCGCCGCGGTACACCATCAGTCGGTTGTCCGGGTTGATGAAGGCGCGCACCGGAACTCGCGCGACGATCGCCGTTTCGGCCTCGTTGACGACGGCCACCGGGCCGGGGTCCGGCGAGTAGGCCAGCACCGGGACGACGTGAAACTGCGACGGCGCGATGAACATCTTTTCCATCGTGGCCAGGGGGTACAGCCTGCTGACGTCGATGCCGGTTTCCTCACGGGCCTCGCGCAGCGCGGTATCGATCGGGCCGGCGTCGGTGGGATCGGCGGCACCGCCGGGAAACGCCGCCTGGCCGGCGTGGTGGCGCAGGGTCGACGCCCGCACGGTGACCAGCAGGTCGGCGTCGTCGGGGAAACCGCCGTCGGGTGCGCCGGATTCCGGCCCTGAGAACAACACCAGCACAGCGGCTTCGCGGCTCGCGCCGCGCAGGGTCGCCACCGCCGACGCGGCCTTGTTGGTGATCATCGCCAGCACGTCGGCCGGCAGGCGGCGCCGGGCCGCGTCCGGAACGTCATCGACGTGGTCGACCAGCGGACGCAGCCAGGACGGGCAGGCGTCAGGCCTCAGCGAAACGTGCCCGCGCGCGGGAGCGGGGTCCCCATTCCGCAGGGGCGAACCCCCAGCACTCACGGCCCCTCCAGTCGGTTCAATTTTTCCGCTTATCCCCTGTCGTTGCCGATCGCGGCCGCGATCTCATCGGCAGTGGTGAAAGCTCGTGGCAGCGTTTGGGCAACGCTACCGTCCGGCCGCAGGACCACCGTCGCGGGCATCACATTTACCACCCGCAGCGCGGCCGCGACCCGGCGACGTCCGTCCTGCAGGGTCGGCAGCCGCACCCCGAGCTCGGCCAGTCGCAGCAGTGCCGCGGTCTCGTTCTCGTCTTGATGCACCGTCACCACCGTCACGTCCGAACCGGCCCGACGTTGATACTCGGCCATCGCGGGCAGTTCGGCCGCGCACGGCGCGCACCAATATGCCCACAAGTTGAGGACCACCCTGCGCCCGGCCAGCGCGCGGGCGACGTCGACCAGGGAACCGTCGGCGGCGCACTCGGCCGTCACCCCGCGCAGCGCCGCGGGACCGTCGCCAGTTCCGGCGCCGGGGCACGGCGGCAGGTTGGCGCGCTGGCGCGGACCCGCCAGCGCGGCGGGCGTGTCGGCGTCGCGGTGTTCCCGGTCGGCCACCGGCTGATCGCTCGCGGGCGTCGACGTCGAGGCGGAGTCGTCGCGCAGCTGGGCGACCAGCGCCACGATCAGCGCCGCCACCACCGTCAGAATCGCGATGTGCCAGCGAGCCTTCCGGGTCAGCCTCCAGTTAGGCATGCGGTCCCTGCGCGTCGGTCGCGGGCCGGCTTACAGCCCGGCCAGGGCGAGCAGGTGCTCGGTTTCCGGGCCCTTCACCAGTGGCGCGGCCAACGCCGGTTCGGTGGGGCCGAGGCCGAAGGAGGGGCAGTCTTTGGCGATCAGGCAGACGCCGCACGCCGGTTTGCGCGCATGGCAGACCCGGCGGCCGTGGAAGATCACCCGGTGGCTCAACATGGTCCACTCACCGCGTTCGATGAGCTCACCGACGGAGTGCTCGATTTTGACCGCGTCCTTGTCGGCGGTCCAGCGCCACCGGTGCACCAGCCGCGCGAAATGGGTGTCGACCGTGATGCCGGGGACGCCGAAGGCGTTTCCCAGGATGACGTTGGCCGTCTTGCGTCCGACCCCGGGCAGGCTGACCAGTTCGGCCATGGTCGACGGCACGTCGCCGTCGAATCGTTCGACCAGGGCCTGCCCCAGGCCGATCAGCGAGGACGCCTTGTTGCGGAAAAATCCGGTCGGCCGGATCAGGGTTTCCAGCTCGTCGCGGTCCGCCTGGGCGTAATCCAGCGCCGACGGGTACCGCTTGAACAGTGCGGGCGTCGTCAGATTGACGCGCTTATCGGTGCTCTGCGCCGAAAGGATTGTGGCGACCGTCAATTCGAGCGGTGTGCTGAAGTCCAGCTCGCAGTGAGCGTCCGGAAACGCTTGTGCCAGAGCACGATTCATGCGTCGCGCCCGTCGCACCAAGCCGACTCGGGTTTCCTCTGACCAGCGTCGGGCATCACCGCCGCCGGGCGGGGCCGGAGTCGATTTCGAACGCCCGGACGACTTAGCCGCTGTCACCTACGACAGAGTACTGATTTCGTGATCTCACCGAGACCCCGAGTTGATTCCAGGCGATGTTTACTCTTCGTGTGTCGTGGTTGCTGGTGGCCGGTGTTCCGGCGCTGCTGATGCTGGCGGCGCTGGGTCTCGGGCGGCTCGAGTCCGAGCTCGCCCCTGGAGCCTTGGCGGTGACCGACGTCGACGAATTCCTGGAGCGCGCCGGCGGCGTGGACATGCACACGCTCGCCTCCGAGGGCATGCCCGAGGCGTTGGAATACCTGCATCGGCGCGAGCTCGCGCAGCTGTCTGAGGCACCGGCGAACGGGCGCGTTGGCGGACCGCGTCACGCCGCGCCGTCGTTTGCCGTCAGCTTCGTCGACCGCGATGAGATGACTTTGCCGACCCGGATCCACGGCCATTCGCACGTCAATCCGCAGTTTAGGGCACCTCGACACGCCAATCGTGTGTAGCGTTGGCACGTTAGACACAACGGCGTTCCTCTAGACTCGTCACGCGAGCAAGGGGTTAGCCTGCCCGTATCACATTAATTTTCTGGGAAAGTTGAAGAGGCAACGTGGACGAGATCCTGGCAAGGGCAGGAATCTTCCAAGGGGTTGAACCCGGCGCAGTCACAGCGCTGACCAAGCAGCTGCAACCCGTCGACTTCCCCCGGGGACACACGGTCTTCGCCGAGGGGGAACCCGGCGATCGGCTGTACATCATCGTCTCGGGGAAGGTGAAGATCGGTCGCCGGTCGCCCGACGGTCGCGAGAACCTGCTGACGATCATGGGCCCGTCCGACATGTTCGGCGAGCTGTCGATCTTCGACCCGGGTCCGCGGACGTCCAGCGCCACCACCATCACCGAGGTGCGCGCGGTGTCGATGGATCGCGACGCGCTGCGCGCGTGGATCGCCGATCGTCCCGAGATCGCCGAGCAGTTGTTGCGGGTCCTGGCCCGACGGCTGCGCCGCACCAACAACAACCTGGCCGACCTGATCTTCACCGACGTGCCCGGCCGGGTGGCCAAGCAGCTGCTGCAGCTCGCCCAGCGCTTCGGCACCCAGGAGGGCGGCGCCATGCGGGTCACCCACGACCTGACGCAGGAAGAGATCGCGCAGCTGGTCGGGGCGTCCCGGGAGACGGTGAACAAGGCGCTGGCCGACTTCGCCCACCGCGGCTGGATCCGCCTGGAGGGCAAGAGCGTGCTGATCTCGGATTCCGAGCGGCTGGCCCGCCGAGCCAGGTAAGCGCGCGCACCCGCCGCGCCGTTCGGCCGGCCGTCGCCACACCAGTCACATCCGCACCACCGTCCCACCCATGAGGTGAGTTCAAAACGTGCTAGCGCCGGTGCTAGCGCGTTTCAGAAGCACTGTGTCCCTCCATTTCCGGGACTCATGGGGCGGTAGTGACTCATCCCAACGCAGTTACGCCGATGGCTCCGAGCGCAGGTGATTCAGCTGCACCTGCACCGACCACTCGGCCGCGTCCCACAACTTCTCGTCGACATCGACGTAGACGTGTTCGACGATGCGGCGGGCGCTGGCGTCCTCCCCCAGCTCCCGCACCGCCGATCGCACCTGATCCAGTCGCTCCCGCCGGTGTTCGAGGTAGCCCTGCGCGACGCTTTCCAGATCGGTCAGCTCTGGGCCGTGGCCGGGCAGCACCGTCCGCCGGCCCAGGCCGCGCAGCCGCCGCAGCGACTCCAGGTAGTCCGTGAGGCTGCCGTCCTCCTTGTCGAGGACGGCCGTGCCCCGGCCCAGGATTGTGTCCGCGGTCAACACGGCGTCGTCGAGCAGGAAGGACAGCGAATCGGCGGTGTGGCCCGGAGTCGCCATGACCTTTATCTTGAGGCCTGCGGCATTGATCACCTCGCCGTCGGTCAGCTCGCCGCCGAGGCCACGCAGAAAACCGCTGCCCGCCGAGCGGACGGTCGCGCCGGTCCGCTCGACCAGCTTGTCGATGCCGTCGGTGTGATCGCTGTGCCGGTGGCTGATCAGGACGAGAGCGATCCGGCCGAGCGCGGCCACCCGTGCGATGTGCTCGTCGTCGTCGGGCCCGGGATCGACGATGACCAGCTCGTCGCTGCGCGGGCCGCGCAGCACCCAAGTGTTGGTGCCCTCGAGCGTGAGCAGCCCCGGGTTATCGGCCAGCAGAACCGACGCGGTCTCGGTGACCGGCCGCAACTTGGCGTACGCGGGATGGGTCAGCGACTCGGCGGCCTGCGTCACGGCGTCAGCCGACCTCGACGATCAGCTCCACTTCCACCGGCGCATCCAGTGGCAGCTCGGAGACGCCGACCGCCGAGCGCGCATGCGCGCCACGCTCGCCGAACACCTCGGCGAGCAGCTCGGACGCCCCATTGATGACGCTGGGCTGGCCGTTGAATCCCGGCGCGGAGGCGACGAATCCGACCACCTTCACCACCCGGGCCACCTCGTCGATGCCCACCAGCGAGTCGACGGCCGCCAGCGCATTGAGCGCACAGATCCGCGCCATCGCCCTGCCCTCATCCGGGCTGATACCGGCGCCGACCTTGCCGGTGGCCAACAGCTTGCCGTCCTGCATCGGGAGCTGGCCCGCCGTGTAGACCAGGTTTCCGGTGCGCACCGCCGGTACGTAGGAGGCCAGCGGCGCAACCACCTCCGGCAGCGCGAGCCCGAGCTGCCCGAGCCGGGCCGAAGCACTCATCCGACCCGACCCTTTACTTGGGGCGCTTCAGATACGCGACGTGCTGCTCGCCGGTCGGCCCTTGCAGCACCGACACCAATTCCCAGCCGTCGGCACCCCACTGGTCGAGGATCTGTTTGGTGGCATGCGTCAGCAGCGGAACCGTGACGTACTCCCATGCGGTCGGTTGGCTCATGCCGCGAGCTTATCGGTCGCAGCTGAACCGCTCCGGCCAGCCCAAGGGCCCGTCGGGCTAGCATGCGAAGGTGGCAACCACATCGGGCGGCGGAGCTGCCGTCGGCTGGCCTGCGCGCTTGACGAAGGCCCGTTTACATTTCGTGACCGGCAAGGGCGGCACGGGCAAGTCGACCATCGCGGCCGCGCTGGCGCTGACCCTGGCCGCCGGGGGCCGCAAGGTCCTGCTCGTGGAAGTCGAGGGCCGCCAAGGGATTGCGCAACTCTTCGACGTCCCACCGCTGCCGTATCAGGAGGTGAAGATCGCGACCGCCGAACGCGGCGGTCAGGTCAACGCCCTGGCGATCGACATCGAGGCCGCGTTCCTGGAATACCTCGACATGTTCTACAACCTGGGCATTGCGGGCCGCGCAATGCGCCGCATCGGCGCGATCGAGTTCGCGACGACGATCGCGCCGGGTCTGCGTGACGTGCTGTTGACCGGCAAGATCAAGGAGACGGTGATCCGGGTCGACAAGAATCGGCTTCCGGTTTATGACGCGATCGTCGTCGACGCCCCGCCGACCGGACGGATCGCGCGCTTCCTGGATGTCACCAAGGCGGTGTCCGATTTGGCGAAGGGCGGGCCGGTGCATTCGCAGGCCGACGGGGTGGTGAAGTTACTGCACTCCGAGCAGACGGCCATTCACTTAGTCACCCTGCTGGAGGCGTTGCCGGTTCAGGAGACGCTGGAAGCCATCCAGGAGCTTGCCGAGATGCAGCTGCCGATCGGCAGCGTGATCGTCAACCGCAACATCCCCACTTACTTGCAGCCGGCCGATCTGGCGAAGGCCGCCGAGGGGGACGTCGATGCGGACTCGGTGCGGGCCGGATTGGAAAAGTCCGGAATCAGCTTGAACGACAAGGACTTCGCGGGCCTCCTGACGGAGACCATCGAGCATGCGACGGTCATCGCTACGCGCGCCGAGATCGCGCAACAGCTCGATGCGTTGAAGGTGGCGCGACTGGAATTACCGGCCATTTCCGACGGGGTCGACCTCGGTAGCCTCTACGAGCTGTCGGAATCGCTTGCACAGCAGGGGGTTCGATGAGCGTCACACCCCAACGGCTTGACATGGCGGCCATCCTGGCCGACACCACCAACCGTGTGGTGGTCTGTTGCGGCGCGGGTGGGGTGGGCAAGACCACCACCGCGGCCGCGATCGCGCTGCGCGCCGCCGAGTACGGGCGCAACGTCTGCGTTCTGACGATCGATCCGGCCAAACGCCTGGCCCAGGCGCTGGGGGTCAGCGACCTCGGCAACACGCCGCAGCGAGTCCCGCTCGCGGCGGACGTTCCCGGCGAGCTGCACGCGATGATGCTCGACATGCGTCGCACCTTCGACGAGATGGTGGTCCAGTACTCCGGACCCGGTCGCGCACAAGCGATTCTGGACAACCAGTTCTATCAAACGGTTGCCAGTTCACTCGCCGGCACGCAGGAGTACATGGCGATGGAGAAGCTGGGCCAGCTGCTGGCCGAGGATCGCTGGGACCTGGTGGTGGTCGACACCCCGCCGTCGCGCAACGCGCTGGACTTCCTGGATGCGCCCAAACGGCTGGGCAGCTTCATGGACAGCCGGCTGTGGCGGCTGCTGCTGGCGCCGGGCCGGGGCATCGGGCGGTTGGTTACCGGCGCAATGGGTTTGGCGATGAAGGCGATATCCACCATCCTGGGTTCACAGATGCTCGGGGACGCCGCGGCATTCGTGCAGTCGCTGGACGCCACCTTCGGCGGCTTCCGCGAGAAGGCCGATCGCACCTACGCGCTGCTGAAAAGGCGTGGGACGCAGTTCGTTGTGGTGTCGGCGGCCGAGCCGGACGCGCTGCGCGAGGCGGCCTTCTTCGTCGACCGGCTGTCGCAGGAAGGGATGCCGCTCGCCGGGCTGGTCCTCAACCGCACCCATCCGCCGTTGTGCTCCCTGCCGGCCGAGCGGGCGATCGACGGCAGCGAAATGCTGGACCACGACGCCGACTCCGAGGCGGCGTCGCTGGCCTCGGCGGTACTGAAGATTCACGCCGACCGGGCGCAGACCGCCAAGCGGGAGATCAGATTGCTTTCGCGGTTCACCGGCGCCAATCCGCACGTGCCGGTCATCGGCGTTCCCTCGCTGCCGTTCGATGTCTCGGATCTGGAGGCGCTGCGCGCGCTGGCCGATCAGATCACTTCGGTCGGCGACGGCCGGGCAGCGGCCCGCTGAATCGCTTTCAACTCGGTGGCCCCGGCCTGCCGTAACAGAAACGTAATCACGAGCGGTGGGCCAGTCAGCTCTTCGGTCCAGCCGCTGGCGGGGTGCCCCGTCAGCGGCGAAGGGTCAGCCGACGCTGCGGGTCCGCCTCTTGTCGAAGAAGTCCGCCCAGGAAACCACCTCGGGGTGTTGCTTGAGCAGGGCGCGGCGCTGCCGCTCGGTCATGCCGCCCCAGACCCCGAACTCGACCTTGTTGTCCAGCGCGTCTGCCCCACACTCCTGCATCACCGGGCAATGCCGGCAGATCACTGCCGCCTTACGCTGGGCGGCGCCGCGGACAAACAATTCGTCGGGATCGGTGGTCCGGCATAACGCCTTCGAGACCCACGCAATCCGTTCTTCGGAATCGACACTGTGGAGTATCCCTTGTGCGGCTGCAATGTTTGTCCTACGCGCCGCCGGCCGTATTGGTGACACGAACTGTTCCCTTTCCCTACCGGCCGCCCGTCACGGCCGCCCTCCTTGGGGTGCAGATCCAGTCTCGCGATCTACGCCACACTGTGTACTTCGGTGTTATCTGAATCTCACCGTGTGTCTAAGTTAGGTGGTCAGGTGCCAATTGCGCAACAGTCCGATAACGCTTTTTTTGGGACGAGCGTCCAGCCTCGTACCAAACGATAGACGAAGAAGTGATCTTGGACACGCCGTTGCCCGTCTGACCTGTGATGCAATTGCAAATCCGCGCCCGGCTCCGCCGGTCTTGAGATGACGAAAATTTTTGGGAGAACGCGCAGCGTGGCGGCGTGACTGGGGGCCGCTACTGTAGTACCCATGTCAGACCGCCCCCCGGCCGCACTCACGATCCTCAAGCTTGCGGGGCTCTGTTTGTTGGCCAGCGTCGTCGCCACGGCGCTCCTCTTCCCCTTCGCCGGCGGAATAGGACTGGTGTCCAATCGGGCCTCGGAAGTGGTCGCCAACGGCTCGGCTCAGCTTCTCGAGGGCGAGGTGCCGGCCGTCTCGACGATGGTCGACGCCAAGGGCAACACTATCGCCTGGCTGTACTCGCAGCGCCGGTTCGAGGTGCCCAGCGACAAGATCGCCAACACGATGAAGCTGGCGATCGTCTCCATCGAGGACAAGCGGTTCGCCGACCACAACGGGGTTGACTGGAAAGGCACCCTGACCGGTCTGGCCGGCTATGCCCGCGGCGACGTCGACACCCGCGGCGGTTCGACCATCGAGCAGCAGTACATCAAGAACTACCAGCTGCTGGTCACCGCGAAGACCGACGCCGAGAAGCGCGCGGCGGTCGAGACCACCCCGGCCCGCAAGCTGCGCGAGATCCGCATGGCGCTGACGCTGGACAAGACGTTCACCAAGCCCGAGATCCTGACCCGGTATCTGAACCTGGTCTCATTCGGCAACGGCTCGTTCGGCGTGCAGGACGCCGCCCAGACCTACTTCGGCATCAACGCGTCCGACCTGAACTGGCAGCAGGCGGCGCTGCTGGCAGGCATGGTGCAGTCGACCAGTGCGCTCAACCCGTACATCAACCCCGACGGCGCGCTGGCACGGCGAAACTTGGTGCTGGACACCATGATCGAGAACATCCCGCAGGAGGAGGAGGCACTGCGCGCCGCCAAGGCGGCGCCGCTGGGCGTCCTGCCGCAGCCCAACGAATTGCCTCGCGGTTGCATCGCGGCGGGCGACCGCGCGTTCTTCTGCGACTACGTCCAGGAGTACCTGTCCCGGGCCGGCATCAGTAAGGAACAGGTCGCCCGGGGCGGCTACCTGATCAAGACCACGCTCGATCCGGACGTGCAGATCCCGGTCAAGTCCGCTATCGACAAGTTCGCCAGCCCGACGCTTCCCGGGATCTCGAGCGTGATGAGCGTGATCCAGCCCGGCAAGACGTCGCACAAGGTGATGGCGATGGCCAGCAACCGCACCTACGGGCTCGACGTCGACGCCGGTCAAACCATGCGCCCGCAGCCCTTCTCGCTGGTCGGCGACGGCGCGGGATCCGTCTTCAAGATCTTCACCACAGCCGCGGCCCTGGACATGGGCATGGGCACCAACGCCACTCTCGAGGTGCCGGGCCGGTTCCAGGCCAAGGGCATGGGTAGCGGCGGGGCCAAGGGCTGCCCCAAGGACAACTGGTGCGTGGTCAACGCCGGCAACTACCGCGGGTCGATGAACGTCACCGACGCGTTGGCCACCTCGCCCAACACCGCCTTCGCCAAGCTGATCCAACAGGTCGGCGTGACCCGCACAGTGGACATGGCGATCAAACTCGGACTGCGGTCCTACGCCGACCCGGGCACGGCTCGCGACTACAACCCCGACAGCAACGAGAGCCTGGCGGACTTCGTCAAACGGCAGAACATCGGCTCGTTCACGCTGGGCCCGATCGAGGTGAACGCGCTGGAACTGTCCAACGTCGCGGCCACCCTCGCCTCGGGCGGCACCTGGTGCCCGCCCAACCCGATCGACAAGCTGGTCGACCGCAAGGGCAATGAGGTCGCGGTGACCACCGAGACCTGCGATCAGGTGGTGCCCGAGGGGCTGGCCAACACGATGGCCAACGCGATGAGCAAGGACGCCCTGGGCGGCGGCACGGCGGCCGGTTCGGCCAGCGCGGCGGGCTGGGACCTGCCGGTGTCCGGTAAGACGGGCACCACTGAGGCCCACCGCTCCTCGGGCTTCGTGGGCTTCACCAACCACTACGCGGCGGCGAACTACATCTACGACGACTCCACCACCCCCACCGATCTGTGCTCCTCCCCGTTGCGCCACTGCGGCGAGGGCGACCTGTACGGCGGTAACGAGCCGGCGCGAACGTGGTTCACCGCGATGAAGCCGATCGCCAACAATTTCGGGCCCGTGCAGTTGCCGCCCACCGACCCTCGCTACGTCGACGGGGCACCGGGGTCCCGCGTGCCCAGCGTCGCCGGCCTGGATATCGACGCGGCGCGCCAGCGCATCAAGGAGGCGGGCTTCCAGGTCGCCGACCAGAACAACTTCGTCAACAGCAGCGCCAAGCAGGGCGAGGTGGTCGGGACAACACCCAGCGGCGCAACGATTCCGGGGTCGATCATCACCATCCAGGTCAGCAACGGCATCCCGCCGGCCCCGCCTCCGCCACCGGAAGGCGCGCCACCGCCGGTGGGCTCCCAGGTCGTCGAGATTCCGGGTCTGCCGCCGATCACGATCCCGCTGCTGGCACCACCGCCGCCGCCGGCACCCGGTCAGCCGCCCCCGTAGAACGTCGTGACCCAAGAGATACGCTGCCAGTACGCGACCGGCAGTAGGCTGCCAACATGGCTGATGTTTTGCCCGTCCTGATACGTGCCGGCGCCGCCACACTAGCTTCGAGCGTCGCCGCCGTTGGTTATGCCGCGGTAATCGAGCGCAACGCGTTCGTCCTGCGCGAGATCACGATGCCCGTGTTGGACCCGGGCTCGACTCCGCTGCGGGTGCTGCATATCAGCGACCTCCACATGACGCCCGGCCAGCGCCGCAAGCAGGCGTGGCTGCGCGAACTGGCGGGCTGGGAACCGGATCTGGTGGTCAACACCGGCGACAACCTGGCCCACCCGAAGGCGGTGCCGTCGGTCATCCAGGCCCTGGGGGATCTGCTGTCGCGACCGGGTGTCTTCGTGTTCGGCAGCAACGACTACTTCGGCCCGCGGCTGAAGAACCCGCTGAACTACGTGACCAACCCGTCGCACCGGGTTCGCGGTGAACCGCTGCCCTGGCAGGACCTGCGGGCGGCGTTCACCGAGCGCGGCTGGCTCGACCTCACCCACGCCCGGCGCGAGTTCGAGGTGGCGGGCCTGCACATCGCCGCCGCGGGCGTGGACGACCCGCACATCGAGCGCGACCGCTACGAAACCATCGCGGGCCCGGCCAGTCCGGCCGCGAATCTGCGGCTGGGACTCACCCATTCGCCCGAGCCGCGGGTGCTGGACCGCTTCGCCGCCGACGGGTATCAGCTGGTGATGGCCGGCCACACGCACGGCGGGCAGGTGTGTGTGCCGTTCTACGGCGCGCTGGTGACCAACTGCGGCCTGGACCGCTCGCGCGCGAAGGGTCCGTCCCGCTGGGGGGCGAACACGCAGTTGCATGTCTCCGCCGGGATGGGCACCTCGCCGTTCGCGCCGGTGCGATTCTGCTGCCGGCCGGAGGCGACGCTGCTGACGCTGATCGCCGCTCCGATGGGCGACCGCGATACGGCCACCGACCGGAGCCGTTCGCAGCCAACTGCATCGGTGCGTTGACCGATCAGACCCGGATCGCGGTCCGCAGCCGCTCACGCTGCTGGGCGGACAACGCGATCCGGCTGATCCAGGCCGACGCCCGGCGCAGCGCGGACACCCACCTGCTGCGCTACCCGCTGCCCTCGGCGTGGAGCGCGGGCGTCGACGTCGCGCTGTACCTCAAAGACGAGACGACGCACATCACCGGCAGCCTCAAGCACCGGCTGGCCCGCTCGTTGTTCCTCTACGCGCTGTGCAACGGCTGGATCGACGAGGGCACCACGGTGGTCGAGGCGTCGTCGGGTTCGACGGCGGTGTCCGAGGCCTATTTCGCGGCGCTGCTGGGTCTGCCATTCGTCGCCGTGATGCCCGCCGCGACAAGCACGTCGAAGGTGGCGTTGATCGAATCCCACGGCGGCCGTTGCCATTTCGTGCAGAGCTCGAGCGAGGTCTACGCCGAGGCGGAGCGGGTCGCGCGGGAGACCGGCGGGCACTACCTGGACCAGTTCACCAACGCCGAGCGCGCCACCGACTGGCGGGGCAACAACAACATCGCCGAGTCGATCTTCGAGCAGATGCGCGAGGAGCGCTACCCCGTCCCGGACTGGATCGTGGTCGGGGCGGGCACCGGCGGGACCAGCGCCACGATCGGCCGCTACATCCGCTACCGACGACACGCCACCGGGCTGTGCGTCGTCGACCCGGAGAACTCCGCGTTCTTTCCCGCCTACGCCGAGGACCGCGACGACGTCGTGATGCCCTCCTCGTCGCGCATCGAGGGCATCGGCCGGCCGCGGGTGGAGCCGTCGTTTCTGCCGGGCGTGGTCGACCGGATGGTGTCCGTCCCGGACGGGGCGTCGATCGCGGCCGCCCGCCACGTCAGTGCCGTGCTGGGGCGCCGCGTCGGGCCGTCGACGGGCACCAACCTGTGGGGTGCGTTCGCCCTGCTCGCCGAGATGGTCGCCGCGGGCCGCAGTGGCTCAGTGGTCACCCTGCTCGCCGACAGTGGTGACCGCTACCGCGACACCTACTTCAGCGACGAGTGGGTGGCGGCACAGGGACTGGATCCGACGGACGCGGCCGAGGCGCTGGTCGAGTTCGAGCGATCGTGCTCGTGGAAGTGACCTGCGGCACCGCGGTTTGGCCACCCGACGGCCCGGTGCGATAGGCTGTCGAAGCTTCAAGCGGGGTGTGGCGCAGCTTGGTAGCGCGCTTCGTTCGGGACGAAGAGGCCGTGGGTTCGAATCCCGCCACCCCGACTCGTAATTCAGAAGCCTGACCAGCAGCAGCACGGTCAGTGCTTCTTATTGTCAGGAACTCGCTTGCGCGTCCGTCCGCAGTGCGTCCGCAACAGATTTACGAAGCGCCAGCACTGCGGCGTCCAGAGCCTCCGCGACGGCCTCCAGGTCATCTGGCAACAGGTCCGCATAGGTGTCCGAAGTTAGCGCCGGCGACTTGTGTCACGCCAAAGAGTCATGAACGCCGGTCGGTTCCGTTCCCGCGATTCATGACTGATGACCTCGCCCGGCGGATGGCCGGCAAGGGGCGCGACGATTTGGTATTCGCCGCGCCGAGTGGGGGTGTCCTGAGGATCGCCACCTTCCGAAGGCCAGTCGGTCGTGGGCTTGCCGTCTTCATCAATGCCGCGCAACTTGGCGACGGCCCGGTTGAACACTCAGGTTGGCCGGTGTGCTGGCCAGCCTGGCGGAGCTTGAGTTGGAGTTGGGCCGTGAACGACGCTCAGCGGCGCGGGAAGCGCGGCGTGCACGCGGTCAGTCGATTGGACGCCCGAGGGCTTTAGATGCGTCCAAAGCCGCTCTGGCGCAACGTATGCATGCCAGCGGTGAGTCAGCGACGGCCATCTCGCAGACGCTGTGTGTGAGCAGAGCGACGGTGTATCGGGTCCTGGCGGAGTTGCCGGCATCCCAGCAGCCATAGGGGCCGAGCTAGGGACTCGCCGCTACGACGGGGTCAAACGGAGCCAACGGCTTAGCGATGTTCATCGATCAGGTTGGCTACTGCCTTCTGAGCATCGTTGGTGGTTAGCGGAGGCGCATCGCCCCGGCGAGGTGCGCTCAAACGCTGGCCAGCGACACTGCATCACCGGCGAACTGGCGTTTCAACAGCTGATATCCCCACAGCAGGACGAACCAGGGGCCGATGAGCCACGGGACGTTGAGAAGAATGAACTTCACGCCGAAGTCCATGAAGCTCGTGGTGTTGACCGAGACGAATCCACTGAGGATCTCGGTCCCGTAGTAGTACCACGTGAGCACGGTGTGGGTCACTGCCGTCGACATGACGAGCAACGTGCCCTTGTTGTTGGTGAACTTCGACCGGAACAACAGGATGAGCCCGGTGACCCCGACGCACGCGTTGATGACCGAAAGCACCTCCATCATCATGAAACTGGGTTCGGCGTGCAGGTAGCGCACGTCGCCACCATCGATGTAGTTCCACCACGGATAGGCCCAGGCGGCATCGCGGGCACCGGGGATTGCTTTGTGGAGGATGAGCCAGCCCAGTTCCCACGTCAAATGCGTTGCGTAGGAGCAGATGACGAAGGGAAGGACGACGGCCTGGGCGCGCTGGAATCGTGTCCAGTTCTTCAGCGATGGGATGGGTAGCAGCGCGGCGAAGATGCCCAGGATGTATGCCAGTGTCGCCTGCACCGCCATCGCGTTCGCGACGGTCACACGGTTTGCCCCGCTGAACGCCAGGTGGCTGTAGAGCGGGAAGGACAGCGCCA
>NZ_LZSX01000092.1 GCF_001665835.1 Mycobacterium colombiense
CTGCTTGACGCGAGATCCCCACATCGGCTGATCACCCGCCGTCCACAGGATCAGCGTGGGAACGCCGGCGCGCAGACCCGCCGCCGTGGTGCCCGATCCGCCGTGGTGCACGACGGCACGGCAGGCGGGGAAGATCTTCGTGTAGTTGACCACGCCGACGACCTTGACGTGCTCCAACTGGGGGACGTCGCTGAAGTCGCTCCAGCCGGAACAAATCAGGGCCCGCTCCCCCAACTGCGCGCAGGCGGCGCCGATCATCCGGACCGTGTCGGCGGGAGTTTCGGCGACCGGCATGCTGCCGAAGCCAAAACAGATCGGCGGCGTTCCCTGGGCAATCCACGACAAGGTCTCGTCGTCGGAGTCCGTCGTCAGTGCCATGGTCAGCGAACCGACAAACGGCCGCTGAGTGCCCCACTTCGACCATTCGTCGGCCAGCCCGGGGAAGCAGACGTCGTCGTAGGCCTGAATCTCCAGCGAACCGCGTTCGGCGATACGTCGTGGTGAGGCGACTGTGGCGGTCGGCAGGCCGAGCTCGCGGCGCTGCCGATCCTCGGCCTTCTTGTTCATCCGCCAGCACATCCAGTCGTATATCGACATGCCGGTGCGGACCAGGGGCCCTGGCACCTTCGGAAGCACTTGGCCGTTGGGCCGCATCGGAATGTAATGCAAAGTGGCCATCGGAATGCCGTAGTAGTCGGCGACATTGATGGCCAAATCCTGGTAAAGCTGGCCGCTGAACAGCAAATCGGCACCGGCACCCACCGACATGAGCGCCGAGCTCATTTCCTGCCAGTTCCGCAGAACCGGTTCCCAGGCTTCGCGCATCAGGCTGATCGGTCCCTTGACGAAGTTCTTCCAGAAGTCCCGAATGAACTCGTCGCTCCAAAAGTCGTGCATGTCGGGCCCATAGCCGATTGCCGGAAGTCCGGCCGCTTCGGCCAGACCGACGAGATTAGGCGGGACGGCCATCCGAACCGAATGCCCCCGTCGCATCAGCTCACGGCCGATGGTGAGGCAAGGTTCTATATCCCCACGCGTTCCATAGCTTGCCACAGCAAATTTCATCGCGACTAATACCTTAATCAATCTCCGACGGCATGGGCAACTTTGACTGCGGCGTTTCCGCTCGGTAACCTGCGGCCCGCCAGTGGCCCTGCGATGCGGTCAGAGACATTGGATGTAGTTGTTTCGCAACGGATTTGGCCGCCCGAGGCCAAACACGATCGTAGGAGCGCACCGGTGCAGTCGAGTGCGACAAACCCAACCCCATCGGCCCTTCCCCCCGACCGTAGAAGTAACGACCCTGGGAGATTTGGCTGAACCCCAGGTGTCGCGCCTAATTCTACGTAAGTCTGCCAGACGATCGACATCGTGTCTCAGAAAAATGGGAAGTCGGTCCGGATAGCTCCGCACGCCCCAATTCGATAGCTAAATCAGCTTTTCGCCCTGCACAATTGCTGTGACGCGCTAGCTGGAACGGGTACGACTCCGCGAGTTGACGAAATTTTCGACGACATCGGCGGCCTTGACCACGCTGTCGGCCGGCTTGGTCATCCGGGCAGCGATCTCGCGGGCGCGCGCAGCGTAGTCCGGTGCCAGGATCCGGCGCAGGTCCCCCACCAACGATTCCCGGTCGGTTGCCGAAAACCGCCGTGTGGTACCAACTTTCAGCCGTTTGAGCTGAGCTCCCCAGATTGTCTGATTGGCATCCATCGACAGAATCAGCGTGGGAACTCCGGCACGCAGGCTCGCGGCGGTGGTGCCCGAACCGCCGTGGTGAACCACCGCACGGCAGACGGGAAATATCGTCGCGTAGTTCACCGGGCCCACCACCTTGACGTGATCGGCAAGGGGGACGCCGCTGAAATCGCTGCGGCCGGCGGCGATCAACGCCCGCTGCCCCAGCTGCGCGGATGCCGAGCTGATCATTTCGACGGTGTGGGCCGGAGATTCGACCGGCATGCTGCCGAAGCCGAAACAGATCGGCGGGGTTCCGTTCCGAATCCAGGACATCACCTCGTCGTCGGCTTCGGTGGTCAACTCCATTGTCAGCGTGCCGACGAAGGGCCGTAGGCCATCCCATTTCGCCCACTCGGCGGCCAGGCCGGGAAAGCAAACCTCGTCGTACGCCTGGATTTCCAGCGATTCACGGTCGGCGATGCGTCGCGGTGACGGTCCTTTCGCCTTTGACAGCCCCAGTTCTCGACGCTGGGTGTCCTCGACTTTTTTGTTCAGGCGCCAACAGAACCAGTCGAACGCCGTCATCGCCGAACGGGCCAGCGGCGACGGCAGGATCGAGACGACCTGGCCGTTGGGCCGCATCGGGACGTGATGCAGCGTGGCCAACGGAAGGTCGTAGTACTCGGCGACGTTGGCGGCCGGCTCCTGGTAACTCTGCCCGGCGAACACCAGGTCGGCGCCGTCCGCCAGCGACATCAGCGTGGTGTTCATCTGCGCCCAGCACTGGTCGCTGAGGTCCCACATCTCGCGCCACATGCCGCGCATTTCCTGGATCTTCCAGAAGCCACGGAAGAACGATGTCCAGAAGTCGCGGTACACGTCGAGCCAGGCCTGCGATTCCAGCCCGTACGGGACGGCCGTCAGCCCCGCGGCTTCGGTGAAGCTGACCGAGTCAGGCGGGACGGCCATGACCATGTCATGCCCCCGGCGTTGCAGTTCGCGCGCCACAACCAAGGAAGGCTCGATATCACCGCGCGTTCCATAACTGGCCAGCACACATTTCATCGCGAATCCACGCCCTTCGGTTGCGCCATTACTTGAAGCACCGACATCACTGTAAATATCGACGAACTCCACAGCACCGGTTTGCGCGACCGTATCGAGGAAGAACTAAGCGCAGGCGGGCCTCATGGCTTGCGCCACAGCACGCCGGTACCGTCGATCTCCTCGATCTCTGCGGTCACGCCATGTTGCGTACGGTAGTCCCTCACCGCCTGACGGCATGCAGCGATGGCGTGGTAGTCGTCGATGATGCAAAAGCCCCCGGACGACAGCCGCGGGTAGAGCGCATCGAGCGCCTGAATCGTCGACTCGTAAAGATCGCCATCCAGCCGCAACACCGAAATGCGATCGATCGGGGCATCCTGCAGGGTGTCCTTGAACCAGCCCGGAACAAAACGAACCTGATCATCGAGCAACCCGTACCGCTCGAAATTCGCCTTGACTTGCTCCTGGGGTATCGCCAGCACACCGGCGGCGCGATGCAATTTGATGCCCTTGTCCGCCTCGTAGTTCGCCGTATCCGGCGGCGGCACCCCTTCGAAGGAATCGCACAGCCACACCGAACGCTTCTCATCGCCGTACGCCGACAACACGGCGCGCATCAAGATCGACGCCCCACCCCGCCACACACCGCACTCGACGAGATCACCGGGGACGTCGTCCTTCAGGACCGTCTCCACGCACTGCTGCAAACTGATCAGCCGCTGCATGCCGATCATCGTCAAGGCATCCGCCGGCCAGTCCAGCCCGAGATCACGCGCCTTCTTGTTGAACGGACGCTTGCGCACCAGCAGCAGATTGCGGGTGCTGAAGAGGGGACGCCCGAGGTACCAGCCGACCGGCACCAGCTCGTCGCTGCCGTATCGGGTGAGGTTACGTCGGAGCAGCTCAAGGTATGCGGAACGGGTGTCTAGAAAGGGAGATCGCATGTCACGATCGGTAACGGTCAAAGCAGCCCCTAGGTTCAGATGAAGTCCGGAAATGACGCCCTCGACAACGTCGAGCTCGTCAATGCGTGTCGCATTGGTCCACTAACGCGCCTGACCGGCCTCCTTGACGTGCCCCCGCTGCTACCGGCTGAACCCATCCCCTGCCCTACCGCGTAGTAGCAACCATCATAGGTGTTAAATTTGCGGGCCTCGGGGACTGGACGTGCGGAGCACGCGCCTTAGCTGCGCCCGGCATGTTCGACGGCGGGACGGCCCGATTCGTTCGACGGAATCTCGGGTTGCCCGCCGATCCAGTCGAGCAGGGCGCCCAGACCTTCGTCGAGTGTGGCCTTCGGGTGCCAACCCAGCTCGGTTTGCGCAGGCTCGATGTCGCAACTCGCGGCGCGCACGTCGCCGTCGCGGAATTTCGGGACCACGGTCGGTTCGGGCGCGCCACACATGGCGGCGATCTTGTTGGCCAGCTCATGGATGGTTGTCGCGTTGCCCGAGCCGATGTCGAGGCAGCGCGGCTGCGTCGCGGGCCGCTGCACGGCGGCGAACAGCGCGTCGACGACGGCGTCGATGTAGACGAAGTCGCGCACGATCCGGCCGTCCTCGTACACCTCCAGCGCAAGCCCCTGCCGCGCCAACCGCGCGAACAGCGCGACGATCCCGGTGTACGAATTGGTCAGTGACTGGCCGGGGCCGTAGACATTTTGTAGCCGCAGCACGCTGAGGTTGGTGTCATGCGCTGCCGTCCAGGCAGCCAACAGGTGCTCCTGGGCCAGCTTGGTCGCCGCGTACACGTTGGTGGGGCGGGGCTCGGTCCGGTCGGCGCGGCTCGGCAGCGGCACCGCCCGTTCGCCCGCCGGTCCCTGCGGATCCCAGACACCCGCGAGCAGTTGTGCGTGGCTGCGGGGTTGCGGGTAGAAAATCCGATCGCCGGCTTGCCACGCCCCCTCACCGTAGACCGCCCGGGACGACGCCAGGACCAGTTGCTCGGGCACGATTCCCGAGCGGCTCAGGGCGTCAAGAAGCTGAGTGGTGCCAACGACATTCACCGAGCCGTGGCGCGTCGCCTCGGACAACGACTGTGCGGTTCCGGTCTCGGCCGCCAGATGGACGACCTGGGAAGGGCGGAACAACCGCAACACGGCGTCCCAGTCGGGCGCATGGGTGACGTCGCCGGTGAACAGCCGCACTGTTTGCGGCAGCTCGATCGGCCGGCCGCCGCCGTGCACCTGGGGATGCAAGACGTCCATCACCGCGACGTCGTATCCGGCCTCGACGAGACGGTGTGAGAGCGCCGACCCGATGAATCCTGCCCCACCACTGATGAGCACGGACGCTGACAAGAATCGACGCCTTTCTTTCGTATGCAGAGGAAATTCCGCAACCGGCACGCATCACCGCGCGGTCCGGTCGATCATATCGGGGACTCTCCGCGGCATCAGAGGATTCTGCGAAGCGAACCGACGGCACCTCGAATTCGCACGAAACGCGCGAAAGGAGCGGGTGAAAGAGACTAGGCCCAAGTCCCCCGGTGCCGATGCGCCATTGCGAGGACCTCCATCACCGGGCGTGCGATGACTGGCCGGAAGATACGGAACAGCACGCTGTTCGATAATCCGTGAAAGTCCTCGAACGCCTTACGGAAATCCCGCTCACTTTCCCGGTAGGACGCGAAAACGCGGTCCAACGTTGACATG
Organism: Mycobacterium colombiense; assembly: GCF_001665835.1. GTDB lineage: Bacteria > Actinomycetota > Actinomycetes > Mycobacteriales > Mycobacteriaceae > Mycobacterium > Mycobacterium colombiense_A. Next base: position 5,381 of record NZ_LZSX01000092.1, read on the forward strand.
TCGAGCGGATCATCCTGGGCGGCCTTGCGTAACGCTTCGTAGACCAGCGAGATCCAATCCGCGCCGAAAAGGTCCGTCACCGGCCCGCAGTGCCGCTGGCGATGGAGACCGGGGGTGAGGAACTCCTCGATAGCGTCCTCGTCCTGGGTATGCAGTTCGACCGGCAGCTCGGTGCAAATCCGCTTCATTTCCCGGCGCCAGTCATCGAGAAGATTCGTGTAGTCGACGAATACGCGCGGCACGCCGCGAGTGTTCCGCTCAGCGAGGATGTTGCATTTCAGCCACAAGGCACTCGCGAGCGCAGGAGAAACATGCCAGGACTTCACAATCGACGAGATGACCTCCTGCGGATGCCGTACGGCGATGACCGACGCGACGTCGAATCCGGCCTGACGCGCCGCCTCGAACCACAGGTCAGACAGGGTGGTGATCCTGGGCTCCTTGATCACCACCAGCGGCGCCGCGGGCAGGGTGGACAGATACGCGGCGATCTTCGCGACGCAAGCCTTGCTCTCGCCGGGATCGACCGCGCCGTCGTCCAGAAACCGCAATGACGGGTCGTACCAATTGGTCCCGAGCCGGCGCAGGATTGTCTCGTTCAGCGAAATGGCCGCCCGCGGTTCCCAGTAGCCAAGCGGGTTGTTCGCGTCGGCGCCCAACATCGCAGCCGGAAGCGTGCCGCCGCACAGCGAGAGCACCCGGGTAAGCGCCGAGGTTCCGGACCGTTGCGGCCCGAGCACGAACAACACAACCGAACGGGAGCCGACGGAATTGGAAACGTTGTCGGCTGGTTTGCTCGTGTGGGCCAATCTCATCGCGAATCCAAACCTTTCACTTCTCGGACGGCTCGCCGACTTCGGGAGTTCTGTTGTTATTCATGCCCTTCCGATCTGACGCAGCACCGTTCGACGGGCGCGCAGCAATCACCGGAGCCAACCCGATTGCGCACACTGTGACATCAAGGGCCCGAATCTCGGCACCCTCAACAACTTTGACAGAATGAGGAGATTCTTTACCGAACTCCTCATGCGGAGTCAGGTCCGACTTGCGACCGTCAACTTCGCCCCCCAGGATCAGTTTCATCGGATCATTGCGCCCCGCTCAGGACTATAGCCGGGCACCAAGGATCAGGACACCAATTTTACGAATCCGTTTTGTTTACTTAACTTTTGGATGATAACGCGCGGATCGCCATGACGGCATCGGTTGTTTGCCCGGTGCGAATTGCATCCGCGAGCCCGTTAAGCCATATCCGCAGACCTATGCCGCAGCCGTCGACAGATCGGCCGTGCATTCCCGCGAACGCAGCATGGTTACTCTAACAAACGATCTCAGACCCCGTGCGCCGACCGCGCCGGGGACTTTCGACGGCGCCGACCAGGGCGACGCCGCCTCTAGGCCCAGGCTCCCCTGCGCCGATGCACCATCGCGGCGACCTCGAGGATCGGCTTGACGATGAACGGCCGGAACACCCGGCGGACCACGCTGTTGGTTCGCGTGTGAAATTCCGTGAAGGCCATCCGGAAATCACGCTCGCTGGCCTGATACGACTCGAAAACCCGATCCAATGTCGACACGTGCAGGGGATCGTCCTGCGCGGCCCCGCTCAGTGCTTCGTAGACCGCGGAGATCCAGTCGCTGCCGAAATGGTCTTCTACCGGGCCGCAGTATCTGTGGCGACGAAGATCGGGAGTGAGAAACTCCTCGATCGCGCTCTCCTCCGCGGTGTTCAGATCGATTTCCAGCGTCGCGGCAATGCGCTTCATCTCTCGCTGCCAATCGTCGAGCAGGTTGGCGTAGTCGACGAACACCCGCGGCAAACCGCGGGTGTGCCGCTCGGCCAGCAGGTTGTATTTGAGCCACAGGGCGCTCGAGAGCTCCGGCGAGGTTTGGACATACTTCGCCGCCGACGCGACGACCTCTTGGGGGTGACGCAGCGCGATGACCGCGGCGACGTCGAAGCCGACCTGGCGCGCCGCCTCGAACCAGAGTTCGGAGAGCGCGGTTATCCGCGGCTCCTTGATCACCACCAGGGGCGCCGCCGGCAGCGTGCCCAGGTAGGCGGCGATCTCCGCGATACACGCGGCCCTTTCGCCGGCGCCGAACGCGAGCTCCTCCTGCAGCCGCATCGTCGGGTCGTACCAGTTGCTGTCGTGGCGCCGCAGGATCGTCTCGTTGAGCATGATGGCCGCGCGTGGCTCCCAATAACCGCGCGGGTTGTTCCCGTCGGCGCCGCACATCCCGGCCGGCAGCGTGCTCCCGCACAGCGACAGGACCCGAGTCAGCGCGGACGTCCCCGACCGAGCCATGCCCAGCACGAACAGCGCGACGGGACGGACAGTGGTTCCCGAGCGGGCGCGGTGCGCCGGCAGGTCGGCATTTTCGATGGATTGGCTCGTCCGGGCAGGTGTCATCGCGGAACCCATACCTTTCAGTTCACACTGGCGGGCCCCCGGGATATCGGGCCATTATGCATGACTTCGCAATTTCCCGCGCGATGTTCATTTACTCGTTTTCGGCAACGACACCGCCGGTTCAAGTCACGCCTTCGGCAACGTCAATGTGCAGGCCAGATACCGTGAATCCGGTGCTTTTCCAATGTCTCCGCATAAAGGTGACATTGAGGGTTGCGGATTGTGTGCGGCGATTACCGGATCCGCGGCAAAGGAGCGGGGCCGGCGCAAACTTTGCAGTGACCTACTCGGCCGAGACGGCGTCCGCGGCCGGCGGGGCGCCAACGCCCGCGTCACCCCATCCGCGCGCTTGACGCTTGAAGCGCGACTTGAGCGACAGCGCGCGCTTTTCCACCAGAAACCAGCTGAGCGCGGCCAGCGGGAGGGTGGCGAGGGCGGCGACGACCGCGAATACCAGCGGATGCAAGAAGGCCAGCCCGCAGATGACCAGCAACTGCTGCATGGGCCACGCGTAGATGTAGACGCCGTAGGACAGGTCGGTGCGCAACCGCAGGCGTTTGTCGTGGATCAGCGCGCCTGAAACGACGACGGCGTAGGCCAGCGGAAGCGCGGCGAGTATCCGGTAGTTGGGCACCAGCAAACCTGCCACCACCACGATGACGGCGCTCAACGCGACGAGCGACCACCGGGCGGGGATCACGGCCCGGAACTCGTGCAGGACGGCACCCGCCGCGAACACCAGCGCGAAACGCGTCACCATCTGGAGAAGCGTCGGCACCGTCTGGACCGGGTAGGACACCAGCACCGCCGCCACCAGAAAGAGCGTGAAAACCACTGGCGCAGGCCATTTCCGGTTGAGGAGGCCGGCTACGCCCGCGACGGCGACGGCGACGTAGCAGAACAATTCGAATATCAGGGTCCACAGCACGCCGTCCCACACGCCGGGGAACGGGACATTCTTCGGCGTTCCATCGATGCCGGCGTGGTAGATGTTCAGCACCGCGTTGTTCAGCACGTAGGTGATCGGCGCGGGAGACAGCAGCAACTTGACGGCCGACCCCCCTTGGATCGCCACCGCGATCGGGGCGATGGCGAAGGCCACCACGGCCAGGCAGGCCCACAGCCCCGGAAAGATGCGCAGAACGCGCGCGACGAAGTACTCGCGGAGCCGCGGGTTGCGGACCCAGCTCGACGTGATGAGGAATCCCGAGATGACGAAGAACCCGTCCACCCACCCCTGGGTGAGCAGCTGCTCGACCGGAGGGTGCAACTTGCGGCCGGTGAGCGGCCAGGAGTGTTCGAGGATGACGCCCGACGCCAGCACCAAGCGCCAGGCGTTGAGCGCGTTATTCCGTGTGTCGAATACCTGCGCGAGCCTCGGACCTGCCCCCCTTGGCCGCGTTGGCCGGCGGTTGGCGGTCGGATCGAGGCCGGATACTTCTGGGTGCGCACTCATCTGGGGGTTCCGATGCGTTCAACCAGGCGAACTGAGTTTGCCGCTTTCCTGGATGCCAATATCGCCGTCCGGCCATCAGCGCGCCCCCAGAGCGGAGACGACCGCCCGGCATTCTGCGGCAACGCCGCCAGAATGCACGGAAATGGACGGGGCAAACATCCGGACAGAGTACATTGCCCGCAAATCATCCGCGCGAGGGCAACCAACTCCGTCTATTCGAACCGGGTCGCCGATTTAAGCACGGTGGTTATTTTACCGACCCCGCCCCGAGATCGAGACGGGGTGGGCGCCGCCGCCCAGTATCAGCCGGTGGCGGCTCCCGGCTCGTAGAATGGCGCCCCGAACTCGGTGACCGGCCGGAATCCGCGTTCGCGTGCCTTCTCCGCGGCCCTGCGGATCAGCGCGTAAATGCCAACGAACGCCGCGTGATCGGTCATCACGAAGGGCGTCAACAGCCGGTTGTGTACCAGCGAGAAGGCCACCCCCGAGGCGGGATCGGCCCAGCCGACCGAACCGCCCAGACCGACGTGACCGAAGCCCGGCATCACGCCGCCGAGCGGCAAGCTGTGATAACCCAAGTGGAAAGCCAACGGCACGTAGATGTTTCGGTCCGGTCGCAGGCTCCGCTCCCCCGTCAGACCCGCGACCAGCTCGCGGGAAAGGAACCGGATACCGTCAACCTCGCCACCATTGGCGATGGCGCCGTACATGCGTGCCAGCCCGCGCGCCGTGGCTACCCCGTTAGCAGCCGGGATCTCAGCATCCAGCAAGGGAGCGTCACCTTGGACGGCGCCGACCAGGCCCTTGAAGTACATCGACCGGTATGCCCCGGACATCTCGTTGGCGACCTTGCGGGTCACATAGCTGACGACCGGGTTACCGATCAGGTGCTGCGGACAGATGATCTCGGCGACCCGCGTCGGAGCCTCGACCGGTGGCCGGCCGAGGTGCAGGCCGTCGGTGTCCAGCGGCTCGGCGAGTTCCTCGCGGATCAGAGTGGCCATGCCCTTACCGGTGACGGCCCGACCGAGGCCCGACATCAGCCAGCCGAAAGTCAGCGCGTGATACGCCGATTTGCCCACCAGCCGTCCGGGAGCCGCCGCGGCCAGCTTCTCCTCCATCACAAGGTGATCGAGCAGTTCTTCCTTGGTGGCGCCGCGCAGGCCCGACAGGCCGGCCTGGTGCCGCATCACCTGCCGCACAGTCATATCGGCCTTGCCGTTGGCCGCGAATTCGGGCCAGTACTCGGCGACGGGCGCGTCGTAGTCGATCAGCCCCCGGTCGGCAAGGCGATGGACAACGGTGGCGGCCATCCCCTTGGTCGCCGAAAACACCATGGACGCGGTGTTTTCCGTCCACGGCCGCTGACCACGCCGGTCGGCCCAACCGGCCCAGACGTCGACGACCGGCTGGCCGTCCACATAGACGGCCAGTGCCCCGCCGCCGAACCGGCGGGCAGGGAACATGCTGGCGAAACTACGAACGACGCAACCGAAGTGTGAGTCCGCCGCGCCGGACACACGATGACCTGCGTCAAGGTCATCGTGGACACGGACCGCGCGGCGATCGACTCGGGTATCCACCGTCACAACTTTGAATTTACTTGGATTACACACCGGGCCGGAGCGAAATCCGGATTCTTTACCTATCCGTTAGCCCGACGCGGCCGCCAATATTTGCTCGGCCGCCAGCGCGGGGGTTAGCTCCCCCGCCTTGACCTTTCGCTCCACGTCGGCACGGATCTTGCGCACCGCCGGGTTGGACAACAGCCGGTCCAGCACCGTGTCGCGCACCATCTGCCACGTCCAGTCGACCAGCTGGGCCCGGCGGCGCACCTCGAACTCCCCCGCCTCGCTGAGGACCTGCCGATGACGTTCGACGGTGTCCCACAATTCCTCGAGGCCCGTCCCTTCGGCCGCGCTCATCGTGAGAACGGGCGGCCGCCACAGTGTTTCGCGCGGATGTATCAGCCGAATCGCCCCGGACAGCTCGCGCGCGGCCGACCGAGCCTCGGCGAGGTGATCGCCGTCGGCCTTGTTCACCACGACGATGTCGGCCAGCTCCAGCACACCCTTTTTGATGCCCTGCAGCTGATCGCCGCCGCGGGCCAGGGTGAGCAGCACGAAGGTGTCGACCATGTTGGCCACCGTCACCTCGGACTGACCGACCCCGACGGTCTCGATCAGGATCACGTCGAAGCCGGCGGCCTCCAGCAGCACCGCGGTTTCGCGGGTCGCCTTGGCCACCCCGCCCAGGGTGCCCGACGTCGGCGAGGGCCGAATGTATGCATCCGGATGCATTGCCAGGCGCGCCATCCGGGTCTTGTCGCCCAGGATCGAGCCGCCGGTTCGTGTCGACGACGGGTCGACGGCCAGCACCGCCACCCGATGGCCCAACTCGATCAGATGCATGCCGAGGGCCTCGATGCCGGTGGACTTCCCCACCCCCGGGATCCCGGTGATGCCGACCCGATAGGCGTTGCTCGAGTCCGGCGTCAGCTCCAGCAGTAGCCGCTGCGCCTTCTCGCGATGGTCGGCGCGGGTGGACTCCAGCAGCGTGATGGCCCGCGGCAACGCCGCGCGGTCGCCATTGCGGACCGCCTCGGCCAAATCCTCGACGGAGTCGTTCCGTTGCGAAGCCATTTAGTCGAGCGTGTAACCCAGCCGCCCGGCGAGCTTGTGCAGCAAGCCGATTGCGGCGTCGGCGATCACCGTCCCGGGCGGGAAGATGGCGGCGGCCCCGGCCTCGTACAGCTCGTCGAAGTCGCCCGGCGGAATGACGCCGCCGACCACGATCATGATGTCGGGCCGCCCCACTTCGGCCATCGCCTCGCGCAGCGCGGGCACCAGCGTCAGGTGGCCGGCGGCCAGCGAGGACACCCCGACCACGTGCACGTCGTTGTCGGCGGCCTGGCGGGCCACCTCCTCGGGCGTGGAGAACAACGACCCGACGTCGACGTCGAATCCGATGTCGGCGAACGCCGTCGCGATCACCTTCTGGCCGCGGTCGTGGCCGTCCTGGCCCATCTTCGCGACCAAAATCCGGGGCCGGCGACCGTCGGCTTCCGCGAACTTCTCGACGAGTTCGGTCGCGGTTGCCATGTTTCCGGCCTTTCCAGCTTCTTCGCGGTAGACCCCGGCGATAGTACGGATCTCCGCCTGGTGACGGCCATACACCTTCTCCAGCGCGTCGGAGATCTCGCCGACGGTGGCCTTGTGGCGGGCCGCGTCGATGGCCAGCGCCAGTAGGTTGTTGCCCAGCCCGTCCTCACCGGCGCGGCCGTGGGCGGACGCGGCGCGCGACAGTTCCGCCAGTGCCGCGTCCACCGCAGACTGGTCGCGGCTTTCGCGCAGCTCCTTCAGCTTGGCCAACTGCTCGGCGCGCACCCGGCTGTTCTCGACCTTGAGGACCTCGACCTCCTGGTCCTCTTCGACCTGGTACTTGTTGATCCCGATCACCGGCTGGATCCCGGAGTCGATGCGGGCCTGGGTGCGCGCGGCGGCCTCCTCGATGCGCAGCTTGGGGATGCCGTCGCTGATGGCCTGCGCCATGCCGCCGTGCTCGGCGACCTCGGCGATGTGGGCGCGGGCCCGTTGCGCGAGTTGATGAGTCAGCCATTCGACGTAGTACGAGCCGGCCCACGGGTCGATCGGCCGCGTGGTGCCCGACTCCTGCTGCAGCACCAGCTGGGTGTTGCGCGCGATGCGAGCCGAGAAGTCGGTGGGCAATGCCAGCGCCTCGTCGAGGGCGTTGGTGTGCAGCGATTGCGTGTGCCCCTGCGTCGCGGCCATCGCCTCGATGCAGGTGCGCGCGACGTTGTTGAAGGCGTCCTGCGCGGTCAGCGACCAGCCCGAGGTCTGCGAATGTGTGCGCAGCGATAGCGATTTGGCGTTCTTCGGGTCGAACTGGGAAACCAGCTCACTCCACAACAGCCGGCCCGCCCGCAGCTTGGCGACCTCCATGAAGAAGTTCATCCCGATGCCCCAGAAGAAGGACAGCCGCGGCGCGAACTTGTCGATGTCCAGCTCGGCGTCCAGGCCGGCCTTGATGTAGTCGACCCCGTCGGCCAGCGTGTAGGCCAGCTCCAAATCGGCTGTGGCACCGGCTTCCTGGATGTGGTAGCCGGAGATCGAGATGGAGTTGAACTTCGGCATCTTCGCGCTGGTGTAGGCGAAGATGTCGGAGATGATGCGCATCGACGGCTTGGGCGGATAGATGTAGGTGTTGCGCACCATGAACTCTTTGAGGATGTCGTTCTGAATGGTGCCGGCCAGCTTCTCCGGTGGGACCCCCTGCTCCTCGGCGGCCACCACGTACAGAGCCAGGATCGGCAGCACCGCGCCGTTCATGGTCATCGACACGGACACCGTCGACAGGTCGATGCCGTCGAACAGCTGGCGCATGTCGAGGATGGAATCGATTGCCACACCCGCCATTCCGACGTCACCCTGCACGCGTGGGTGATCGGAGTCGTAGCCGCGGTGGGTGGCCAGGTCGAAGGCCACCGACAGACCCTTCTGGCCCGCGGCCAGGTTGCGCCGATAGAAGGCGTTGGACTCCGCGGCGGTGGAGAAGCCGGCGTACTGCCGAATGGTCCACGGCTGGTTGACGTACATCGTCGGGTAGGGCCCGCGCACGAACGGCGGTTCGCCGGGGAAACTGTGCAGCGGGTACCCGTCGGCTTCGACGGCCGCGCGGTCCGCGCCGATGTAGACCGGTTTGACGTCGATGTCTTCGGGTGTCTGCCATTGCAATTGGTCGGGTGTGTACAGGTGCGCGGCGGCGGCCGCGGCCACGTGTTCGTCGACGGCGGCTTCGGTCGCCGGCGCAATTGTCCGCTCGCTGCGCAGCGGCACATCGGCGAAACTGCCGACAGTAGGTGCAGTGGTCGTCATGGTGTCTATTCCCCCAGCCTCGTGAGGAGATCCGACAAAGCTTCGACCGCATTGATTTTCGCGGTCAGGAATTGATCCGGTTGGTGCTCGGCGTCGGCCACGGCCTTGTCGGGCCCGGCCAGATAGACCCGCGCGATCCCGGCGGCGCGGGCCGCCTGTACGACGCCCGACGCCTCATCCTGGTAGCGCTTGTCGGTGCCGCAGATGACCGCCGCCGATGGCGATCCCGCGGCGGCCACCGCCGACGCGATGCCTTCGGCGTCGACCGTTCCGGGGTTGATCGCCTCGATGCCGCCGGACGCCAGCAGGTTCGAGGCGAACGTCGCGCGGATGTTGTTCTCGGCCAACGGCCCCAGCGGCAGCAACAGCACCTGCGGGCGGGAGCCGGTGCGGGCCAGGTAGGCGTCCGACCGGTCCCGCAGCGCCTCGAACTCCGCGGCGTACCGCACCAGTTTCCCGGCGGCGAGCGGCGAATACGTCGAGTCGCTTTGCGGCAGCGGCGGTTCGGTGAGGTTCGGGAATTCGTTGACCCCGGTGATCGCGGTCCTGCGGTGCGCGATGTCGTCGGTGCGGCGGGCGGCCACCTCGGCGATCTGCCCGGCGATGAAGTCGCGGGCCTGCGTGAATCCGCCGTGCTTCTCGATCGCCTGGAACTGTCCCCAGGCCTGCTCGGCCAGGCGGTGGGTGAGGTCCTCGACGAACCACGAGCCACCGGCCGGGTCCAACACGCAGCCCACGTGCGACTCCTCGAGGAGCAGCAGCTGCGTATTGCGGGCAATGCGGCGGGCGAAACTCGTTGCGATATCCGGGAATCCGCCGTCGATCGCCACGTCGAACGGGAACACCAGCAGGGAGTCGGCGCCACCGACACCGGCGCCGAAGGCGGCCAGGGTGCAGCGCAGCATGTTCACCCACGGGTCGCGCTGGGTCATCATCGGCAACGACGTCTCGGCATGGATGACCGCCGCGCCGGCATCCGGGTCGCCGACGACCTCGGCGACCCGCGCCCACAGGTTGCGCGCCGCACGGAACTTGGCGATGGTCATGAACTGGTCGTCATCGGCGGCGAACCGGAAGCTGATCTGCCGCAACGCCTGGCCGATCGGCAACCCCGATTCGGTGAGCACCCGCAGGTAACTCACCGCGGCCGCGACACTGGCCGCCAGCTCCCACGTCGCGTTGGCACCGAGGTTGTGGAACGCGGGCCCGTCGACGGTGATCGCGCGCACGCCGGTGTGACCGGCGGCCCGCTTGGCCACCGCGACCACGTCCTCGATCTTCGGCGCGGGCCGCTCGCTCAGGGCCGCGCTCAGCGGGTCGCCGCCCAGGTCGATCGACAGGGTGGCGCGCTGGTCGGGTTCAACGCCGTCCGCCACCGCCAGCACCGCGTCGCTGGCCGCCGGGTAATCGGCACCGGCCTCGAGGATTAGCGGCGCCATGCTCAGGTAGACGCCCTCGAGCGTGTCCCCGATCTGGTCGGGCGCCACGCCCGATTCGCCGATCCGCAGGACCAGGGCGCCGGCCCCGTTGCCGAGCGCGTCCAGCACCGCGGAGTTGACGTCCTTGGCCGCGACGCCGGGCACCGGGGTGGCCGGGAAGGCCTCGGCGACCTTCCAGCCGGATTTGACGTCGCGCAGCGCGTCGCCGCCGCGCACAAATGGCCACTCGCCCGGCAGCGGCGGTTCCGGCAGTTCGTCGAGCGCGGTGTAGAGCGCGCGGACGGCGATCCCGTCATACGTCGGGGTTTCCAGCAGCCGCTCGGGCGCGTCCCCCAACTGCTCGGGGTCCTTCCGGGTGCTTTTAGCCAGCACTCCGGCGACCGCACTGCGCCAACGCCCGAGAACCTGTTCCAGGTCGTCGAGCTCGGGTACATCAATGGACACCGATTGCTCCCTTTTCCCAGCATTTGGGCTACAGCTCTGGGGATACCACTTAGCTACTGAGGCTAATTGATGACCGCTCGTCGCTAAAAGCCGCCGGGTGCGGAGAGCGGACCCGATTCTGGGTGAAACGCCAGGCTCGGGAAACGGCTAATTCATCTGCGCCCCGTACCCTACGAAGACGTGACGGGTTCCGCCACCAGCAAAATCACCGCGACGCTCCGCGATCTGGGCTGCGCCATCGGCGTCGCCGCGCGAAGCGTGTCCCGGTCGCGGATCGCCTGGACAGTGGTGGGCATCACAGCGCTGGTGGCGCTGGCGTCGTGGCTGCCGCTGCCCTCGCCGGCGCAGATGCGCGACTGGGCGCAGTCCGTCGGGCCGTGGTTTCCGCTGGCGTTCTTGGTCGCCCACATCGTCGTGACGGTGGTGCCCATTCCGCGCACGGCATTCACCCTGGCGGCCGGGCTGCTGTTCGGCCCGCTGCTGGGCGTCACCATCGCGGTGGTCGCCAGCACCGCGAGCGCGATGATCGCCATGCTGTTGGTGCGAGCGGCCGGGTGGCGGCTGAATCGCCTGGTGCGCCACCGATCCATCGACACCGTGGAAGAGCGCCTGCGACAACGGGGCTGGCTGGCCATCTTGTCGCTGCGGCTGATTCCCGCGGTGCCGTTCTCCGCGCTCAACTACGCCGCCGGCGCGTCGAGCGTGCGGGTGCTGCCCTACGCGGTGGCGACGCTGGTCGGGTTGCTGCCCGGCACCACCGCCGTGGTGGTTCTCGGCGATGCGCTCGCCGGTCACATCAGCGCACTGTTGTATCTGGTGTCGGCGGTCACGAGCGCGCTGGGACTGACGGGGCTGATCATCGAGATCCGTCACTTCCGTCGGCACCACCGCCGCGCGCACCGTCACCGCGACGACGAGCATTCCCCCGAACCGGCGGCCATCAGCTGATCACCAACTTCGACAAGACCGCCGCGCGGTGCGCCAAAGATCGGTCTAATGGAGAGGGTGTACGCGATGGAGGTCGCGAGCTGGGGGACGCCGTACTCGCCAGCTCGGGCCGTCGCGCTGCCGCTGAGCGCCCTAGTGTTGGCGGTGCTCGCCGTGATGGGTTTCCTGCCCGGTCCGGGCGAGCGGCGTCGCAAGCCGAAGAGGAGCTTGTTCGCGAGCTTGGCCGTGCAGCCACGCCGCGCCAAGATCCACACCTCATTGCTCAGCCTTGCGGTGGTGTGCAGCATCGCCGCCCTGGTCACGGCCGTCTGCTTGTACCCCGAAACCGCCACTCCGGCGCAGCAGCCGGCGCCGTCTCGGCCGCCCGTAGTGTCACCGATCGATCTGCCCGCCGCCAGCGCCGCGGGCCCGGGTGCCGGAATCTATGTCGACTACGCTGACGGTTCCGGCGGAATGGGCTGTACCGCAGGGTTTTTGGTGCACACCGGCAGCGGCAGGGCCGGGATCCTCACCGCCGGGCACTGCAACCGCCCCGGAGAACCCAGCAAGGTGACGATGAACCTGGGCGGCGTTTTGCCCTACGCGACGCTGGGCACGTTCAGCGAGACGGTCAGCGAGGGAGTCCACGACGAACAGCACGACATCGGCCTGATCACGCTGGACGGTGACAACGTTCCCCGGTCCTCGGCGATCGCCTCGTCGTTGGCGGTCAGCGGCGTGGCCACCAACTTGCGACTCGGCCAGCAGCTCTGCAAGTTCGGCATGGGCTCCGGCACGGACGCCTGCGGACAGGTCGTGCAGATCACCGGCAGCAAGGTCGTGTTCCTGGCGAGCGGCCAGTGCGGCGATTCGGGCGGCCCGGTGTATCTGTACGAGAAGGACGGCACCGTCAGCGCCGTCGGCATCCTCATCCGCGGCGGCGACCCCTATACCCCCAAAGCCGGGTGCGCGGCGCGGGCGAAATTCTCCGTCGCCGAGTTGGTGCGGCCCTGGCTGGACAAGTGGCACCTGACGGCCGTGACCGCGCCGGCGTCCCCGCGCTGAGGCGCTTCCGCTAAGCGGCTCCCCCTTCTTCAGGTCGGCTTCAGGCTGACTTCCTACGGTCACGGAATCGCCCCGGCTCGCCATTGGGGCGCGGTGACCGGTAAATGCGGTGCGGGCAGCACGATTTCGCGCCGGCCGGGTGAAGAAACCGTCGACAGAGAGGATGGATGGGCCCAGTGAAGATCAAACAACTGATCGCTGGTTCGTTGATCGCGGGAACTTTCGGGGTGGCCGCGGCCGGGATCGGTGCCGCGGTGGCGAGCGCGGATCCGCCGCCACCACCGCCGGGACCGGGGCAACCCTGGGGACCGGGGCCGGGTGGACCGGGTGGGCC
>NZ_LZSX01000093.1 GCF_001665835.1 Mycobacterium colombiense
GCACCCAGCGCGGCCAGGATCCCCACCGACCTGTCGTCGCGGCCACGCCCCGCGGCGGCGAGCAGATCGCGCAGCTTGCTGACGGTCGTCTGGAACAGGACGGTCGGCAGCCGCTTGTCCTCCAGGATGTGGGCACCGTTGCGGATTTTCACACCGGGGCCGTTGCCCACCAGTTGGACCGACGAGACGGCGAAGACGTTACTGGGCACCACGCGTGCGGTCACGTTGGCCGGAATCGACTTGGCGTAGTCCTCTTTGAGATCGATGTGGACATAGTTGGGCTTGCCGTGGGCCGCGGGCACGACACCGTTGACCATGCCGACGAGTACGCCGTGATATTTGACGTCGGACTTCTGCGGAAGGCCATCGCCCACGTTGACCAGGTCGGCCACCACTCGCACGTAATCGTTCAGTCTGCCAGTGGATTTGACCAACATCGCGGTGGTGACCAGGGCGCTGACCACCACGACCGCAATGCCGATGCCGAACAGCTGCCGGTCCGACGGGCCACGGCCGTCGAGCTCAAAGGAATTGGGCATGTTTTACCGGCCTACCCGCCGAACCTTGCGCCGGAGTCGACGCCCCACAGCGCCATGGTGAGCAGCATGTTCACGATGATCACCACGGTGATGCTGGCCCGCATGCCGTGCCCGGCGGCGACGCCGACGCCCTCGGGACCGCCGCTGGCGTAATACCCGTAGTAGCACTGGATCGTGGACGCGATCCACACGAAGATGACGGCCTTGATCAACGAATAGACGATGTCCTGGCCGGCCAGCATCAGCGTGAAGTAGTGCAGATAGGAACCGGTCGAGCCGCCGCTGCCGATGCCGACCACGACCTGCGTGCTCAAATATCCGATCGCCAGGCAGGCGGCATACAGCGGGACGATTGCCACCACCGACGCGATCAGCCGGGTGGTCACCAGGTACGGGATCGGGCGGATGGCAATCGATTCCATCGCGTCGATCTCCTCGGCGATGCGCATGGATCCCAGTTGAGCGGTGAAGCGGCAGCCGCCCTGCATGGCGAACGCGAGCGACGCCATCAGGGGAGCCAGCTCGCGGGTGTTGACCAACGACGACACGAACCCGGTGGCGGGCCCCAGGCCGAGCAGGTCCAGGAAGTTGTAGCCCTCGATGCCGACGAGGGCGCCGACGGTCATGCCGAGCACGACGGCCACACCCGCGGTGCCCCCACCCACCACGATCGAGCCGTTGCCCCAGGTGATGTTCGACAGCAGCCGCAGGAACTCGGTGCGGTACTGGCGCAAGGCGAGTGGCACGGCGACCAGCGCCCGGACGAAGAAGACGAGCAGGTGGCCGAGCCGGATGATCGGCGCTCTGCCCCGGCGGTAGAGCCGGACGAGCGGCACCGAAATCGGTGCGAAAGGCTGATAAGCGGAGGCCGTCACGTCACAGCCCCGTCCTGGGCGACAACATGATGTAGAGCTGGCTGATGGCGACGTTGACGATCATCAACAGCAGAATCGCCTCGACCACAGCGGCGTTCACGGAGTTCGCGACGCCGGTCGGTCCGCCCTTGGTGGACAAGCCTTTCTGGCTCGACACGATCGCCACGATGGCGCCGAACACGATCGCCTTGATCAGCGCCAAGATCATGTCGCCGGTGGTCGCGAACGACGCGAACGTCGACACGAAGCTGCCCGGCGCCCCGTTCTGGAAGTACACGTTGAACATGTAGCTCGCGAAGAATCCGGCGAAGCACACGACGCCGGTGAGGGCCACGCCGATCATCACTGCCGCGGCGAAACGGGGCACGACCAGGCGGCGGATCACCGAGACGCCCATCACCTCCATCGCATCGGTCTCTTCGCGCATCGTTCGCGAACCCAGGTCGGCGGTGATCGCCGACCCGACCGCCGATGCCATGAGGACCGCGGCCACCAGCGACGCCCCCTGCCGGATGACGGCGAGCCCGCTGGCCGCCCCGGCCAGCGACGTGGCGCCGACCTGGCCGGCCAGCAACGCGAACTGGATGGACAGGGTGACGCTGATCGGCAGCGACACCAGGATCGTCGGCAACACGGCGGTGCCGGCCATGAATGCGCCCTGCCGGACGAACTCCTGCCACTGGAATCGCCCGGTCACGAGGTCGTAGAAGAAGTATTGAGCGGTACGCACACCCAGCACGAACTGTTCACCTACCGTCGTCAGCGACGCGACCGGGTGACGTTTGACGTACCCGACGGACCAGTTCCGGATGGCGGTAACGCCATCAAGCTGTGTCGTCGTCATTGCGGCGTGACCAGCGGTCCGCCTAGCAAACGCATGGCGCAGGTCATCGCATACCAGCTACCGCTTTCATCGGCCCTCTTCCACCCCTAAATCCTGAGTGCCGAGCGGAGGACATGGGCGGCCATCAAACGCTATTCTTATTAAAATAGTGTCAACAAGCGCCAGAACTCCGCAGCTCATCGGTGTGTGCGGCATCACACTAGCCTAGTTGGAAGGCACTTTCAATAGTGTAGAGTCGCTCATCTGAGTTCGTCGCTGGACGGCGCCGTGGGGTTCTGATGTGGGATTGACGAAGGTGATGGCATGCCCTCAGCAAACACCGGTTCGTTGCGGGACCGACGTCGCGCCGAGCTGCTCTCCCACATCCAGCAGACCGCGCACCGGCTTTTCGCCGAACGCGGCTTTGGTGCGGTGACGACCGAGGACATCGCCGAGGCCGCGGGGATCTCCATCAGCACCTATTTCCGGTACGCGCCCACTAAGGAGGGCCTGCTGGTCGATCCCGCCCGGGAGGCGGCCGCCGGGATAGTGCGTTCCTACCGTGTGCAACCGCCAGATGAGTCGCCGGTCGAAGCATTGATTCAGCTCTTTGTGGCGCACGCCAAGGATGCCAGCGAGGCTGACAGCCTCGACACCTGGCGTGATGCCGTCGCAACTGCGCCCCACCTGTTGAGCAAATCCGTGCTGGTCAGCGAAACCGACCACGCCACGCTGATCGAACAGGTCGCTCACCGGATGAATGTCGATGCGGCGGTTGACATTCGACCCGCACTGTTGGTCCACACCAGTTTGGCCACGGTGCAATTCGTCCTCGATGGATGGCTGACCTCGGACATCGCCGAGAGCCCGGCATTTCACGTGCGGTTGGAGGAAGCGCTGCGCATCACGCTCGCCGGATTCGACGGACGAAGCGGCTCAGAACCCAGCCCGGGCTAAACCGCCGTGACTTTGCTCGCCGCCGCGTGAAACAATCGCTGGCCGTGAAGACCTTCGAGGATCTGTTCGCCGAACTGGGCGAGCGCGCCCGTACCCGGCCTGCCGGCAGCGCGACGGTCGCCGCGCTGGACGGCGGCGTGCACGGGCTGGGCAAGAAGATCCTCGAGGAAGCCGGCGAAGTGTGGCTGGCCGCCGAACACGAATCCGACGACGCGCTGGCCGGGGAGATCAGCCAGTTGCTCTACTGGACGCAGGTGTTGATGGTGGCGCGCGGGCTGACGCTCGACGACGTGTATCGGAAGCTGTGACCATGCTGCGGGTTGCGGTTCCCAACAAGGGCACGCTGAGCGAGCCGGCCAGCGAGATCCTCGCCGAGGCGGGCTACCGGCGCCGCACCGATTCCAAGGATCTGACCGTCATCGACCCGGTCAACCAGGTCGAGTTCTTCTTCTTGCGGCCCAAAGACATTGCCATCTATGTGGGTTCGGGAGAACTGGACTTCGGCATCACCGGCCGGGATCTGGTGGGCGATTCCGACGCACCGGTGCGCGAGCGGCTGGCGCTGGGATTCGGCTCGTCGAGTTTCCGCTACGCCGGACCGGCCGGGCGCGACTGGAAGATCGCCGATCTGGCCGGCAAACGGATCGCCACCGCCTACCCCAATCTGGTCCGAAAAGACTTGTCCGGGCGCGGTATTGAGGCAACAGTCATCAGGCTCGACGGTGCGGTGGAGATCTCGATCCAGCTCGGCGTCGCTGACGCCATCGCCGACGTGGTGGGTTCTGGGCGCACCCTGAGCCTGCACGACCTCGTTGCCTTCGGCGAACCGCTGTGCGATTCGGAAGCGGTGCTGATCGAGAGCGACCACAGCAGCAAGTCCGGCACTCAGGCGGCGCGCGATCAACTGGTGGCGCGGATCCAGGGCGTGGTGTTCGGTCAGCAATATCTGATGCTCGACTACGACTGCCCCCGCTCGGTGCAGGACAAGGCTACGGCGATCACGCCGGGGCTGGAGTCGCCCACCATCGCGCCCCTGGCCGACCCGGACTGGGTGGCCATCCGCGCGTTGGTGCCACGTCGTGGCGTCAACGAGATCATGGACGAGTTGGCCGCCATCGGCGCGAAGGCGATCCTGGCGTCCGACATCAGGTTTTGCCGGTTCTGATTGCGCACGCGGTGCAAAACCCACGGCTGTGTTAGCGTCCGCCTCGGGGGACTGCCCTGGTTGGCGTGTGGGCCGTCCCCGCATCGGTCGCCGGCGTTCGTCTCCCAGGAGGGTCTTCCGTGACACACGCGCTTCTTGTCTTGCTGGCTCTACTGATTGGTGTCGTGGCCGGGCTGCGCTCGCTGACGGCGCCCGCCGTCGTCGCCTGGGCCGCGTACCCCGCAGTTCTTGGCTGGATCGATCTGCACGGCACGTGGGCGGGCTGGATGGCCAGCATCATCACGGTGATCATCTTCACCGTTCTCGCCGTGGGCGAACTGATCAACGACAAGCTGCCCAAGACGCCGGCCCGCACCGCGCCGCCGATCTTCGCAGCCCGGATCCTCATGGGCGGGCTCGCGGGCGCGGCCCTTGGCGCGTGGCCGCACTGGACGTTCACCGCGTTGGGTGCCGGCGTCATCGGCGCGGTGCTGGGCACCCTCGGCGGCTACCACGCGCGCAGACGGCTGGTGGCCGCGACGGGCGGCAAGGATCTGCCGATCGCGTTGCTCGAGGACGCCGTCGCGATCGTGGGCGGGTTCGCCATCCTTGCGGCGACGGGTCACGTGCTGACCGAGTACCTGCTGACGGCGGTTAAGTGACGGAGCATTTCGATGCGATCATCGTCGGGGCCGGGCAGGCCGGCCCACCGCTGGCAGGCCGGCTGACCGCAGCCGGGCAGCGCGTTGCGGTGGTGGAACGCAAGCTGATCGGCGGCACCTGCGTCAACACCGGATGCATCCCGACCAAGACGCTGGTGGCCTCCGCGCACGCCGCGCATCTCGCGCGCCGCGGCGCGGACTACGGCGTCGGGACCGGACCGGTCAGCGTCGACATGGCGAAGGTCAAGGCCCGCAAGGACGAGATCATGCTGGGCGACCGCAAGGGCGTCGAGGATTGGCTCGAGGGTATGAACGGCTGCACCGTTTTTCGCGGTCACGCGGTCTTTCAGGATCCGCACACGTTGCGGGTTGGCGACGATATGCTGCACGCCGATCGCATTTTCCTCAACGTCGGCGGGCGTGCGGTGGTGCCCGACATCCCGGGCCTGTCCGATGTCGACTTCCTCACCAACGTGTCCGTTCTCGAACTCGATACGGTGCCAACGCATCTCGTCATCCTCGGGGGCAGCTACATCGCACTGGAGTTCGCGCAGATGTACCGGCGGTTCGGAGCCCGGGTGACCGTCGTGGAACGGGGTCCGCGGCTGGCGTTGCGCGAAGACGAGGACGTCTCGGCCACCGTCGAAGAAATCCTGCGGGCCGAGGGCATTGACATCGTCGTCGGTGCCGACGATGTCCGAATAACCAAGACCGGCAACGGGTTCGAGCTTAATCCTCGCGAGGGTGCCGCGCCCGTTGAGGGGAGTCACCTGCTGCTGGCGGTGGGTCGGCGACCCAACACCGACGACCTCGGGTTGGAAGCGGCCGGGGTGCAGACCGACGCCCGCGGCTACATTGTGGTTGACGACCAGCTCAAGACCAGCGCCGATCACATCTGGGCGATGGGCGACTGCAACGGCAAGGGCGCGTTCACCCACACCTCCTACAACGACTTCGAGATCGTCGCCGCCAATCTGCTGGACAACGAACCGCGCCGGGTGAGCGACCGCATCACCACCTATGCGCTCTACATCGATCCGCCGCTGGGGCGTGCCGGCATGACCGTCGATCAGGCCCGCTCGTCGGGCCGCAACGCGCTGGTCGGCAAGCGGCCGATGACCAGAGTCGGCCGGGCGGTGGAAAAGGGTGAGACACAAGGCTTCATGAAGGTCGTGGTGGACGCCGACACCCGGGAGATCCTGGGGGCCACCATCCTCGGGGTCGGCGGTGACGAGGCCATCCACTGCATCCTGGACATGATGTCGGCCAAGGCGCCCTACACCACGCTGTCGCGGACCATGCACATCCATCCCACCGTCAGCGAGCTGATTCCCACGATGCTGCAGGAGCTCTCGCCGCTCGACTAGTGGCGATCGCAAGCGCGGCGGAGCCGGGCGCAGCGGGTTGCCACCATCGGGCTAGTGGCGATCGCAAGCGCGGCGTAGCCGGGCGCGGCGGGTCGCCACCATCGGGCTAGTGGCGATCGCAAGCGCGGCGGAGCCGGGCGCGGCGGGTCGCCACCATCGAATTGCTAGGCAGCCGGTTCGGTAGGGTGCGAATCAGCCTGTGCGCCAAGAGATTCCGGCCACCCCGGGTAGGGCGGCGGCGTTCCCCCGAACAGCGGGCAATGCTGCTGGTGGGGACACCAGTCGCACAGCCTCGACTGGGTGGGACGGAAATCGCCCGTCTGCCCGGCGGATTGGATGGCCCGCCAGATTGCCATCAGCGTCTTCTCGAACCGCAGCAGCTCGTCGCGTTCGGGCGTGTAGTCCAGCACCTGGCCATCGGCCAGATAGATGAGCCGCAGCCGGGTGGGCTGCACACCGCGTGAACGCAGCAGTGCCACCGCATAGAACTTCATCTGGAACATGGCCTTGAACTCGGCCAGGGCTCGCGCGGCCGGCGGGGCCTTGCCGGTCTTGTAGTCGACCACCCGAAGCTCACCGGTGGCCGCGACGTCGATCCGGTCGATGAAGCCACGCAGCAGGGTGCCGTCGGCCAGCTCGACCTCCACCCGCTGTTCGCAACACTCCGGGTTGAACCGGGTGGGGTCCTCGAGCCGGTAATACCCGGCGAGCAACGCCTGCGCCTCGGCCAGCAGCTGCGTGCGCTGCGCCGGATCCATGTCGGCGGTCAGCTCGGGCGTCTCGGCGATGATCTGGTCCCACGCGGGTTCGACCAGCGACATGGCGGTGTCGGGGCCACGCCGCTCGGCGGGCAGGCCGTAAAGCTGCTGCAGGGCGGCATGGACCAGCGATCCGCGCAGCTGCGCGGCCGACGGCGCCTCGGGCAACCGGTCGATGGCGCGGAATCGGTACAGCAGCGGGCATTGCTTGAAGTCCGCGGCGCGCGACGGCGACAGGGCCGGGCGGTACACCTGCCCCGCCGGGCGCTCCACCGACTGGGGTGCCTCCGGCTGGGGTGCCTCCGGCTGGACGATCATGTCGGCAGCCTAGGACTGGGCGCCGACAACCCCCAAACACCTGCGGCGGCGAGTCGGCTGGCACGCTAGACCGCGTGTCTGTAACCGGCCCGTTCACCGAGGGCGAGCGCGTCCAGCTCACCGATGCCAAGGGTCGGCATTACACGGTCGTGCTTACCGCGGGCGCCGAGTTTCACACCCATCGCGGGGCGATTCCGCATGACGCGGTGATCGGGCTCGAGCAGGGCAGCGTGATCAAGTCCAGCAACAACGCCGTGTACCTGGTGATGCGGCCCCTGCTGATCGACTACGTCATGTCGATGCCGCGCGGGCCCCAGGTGATCTACCCGAAGGACGCCGCCCAGATCGTGCACGAAGGCGACATCTTCCCGGGCGCGCGGGTGCTGGAGGCCGGGGCGGGCTCCGGCGCGCTGACCTGTTCGCTGCTGCGCGCGGTCGGGCCCGAAGGCCGGGTGATCTCCTATGAACAGCGCGCCGACCACGCCGAGCACGCCGAACGCAACGTGTCGGTGTTTCACGGCGGCCAGGCACCCGACAACTGGCAACTGATCATCGGCGACGTCGCCGACTCCGAGCTGCCGGACGGATCCTTCGACCGCGCCGTGCTCGACATGCTCGCGCCGTGGGAGGTGCTGGAGTCGGTCGCGCGACTGCTGATCCCCGGCGGCGTGCTGATCATCTACGTGGCCACCGTCACCCAGCTGTCGCGCGCGGTCGAGGCCCTGCGGGCGCAGCAGTGCTGGACCGAGCCACGGTCCTGGGAGACATTGCAGCGAGGCTGGAACGTCGTCGGTCTCGCGGTCCGGCCGCAGCATTCGATGCGCGGCCACACCGCCTTCCTGATCTTCACGCGACGGCTCGCGCCTGGCGTCGTCGCGCCCGTGCCGTTGGGCCGCAAGCGGGAAGGCCGCGACGGCTAGCGGCGATCGCAAGCGCGGTGTAGCCGGGCGCAGCGGGTCGTCGCCATCGGGGCTAGCGGCTAGGCGAGATCCTCGCTGCGCACCAAGGAACGCCGCACGGAGAGCAGCTCGAACTCGGGATGCGCGGCCACCAGCCGCTCGGCCGCATCGAGGACTTCGACGGCGTGACCGCGGTCGCCGGACACCGTGGCGACGCCGATGCCAGCCCGCCGATACAGCTCATGCGAACCCGTCTCGGCCGCCGACACGCTGAACTTGCGCTGCAACTCGGCGACGACGGGACGAATGACGGACCGCTTCTGTTTGAGTGACCGCACGTCGCCGAGCAACACGTCGAACTCGAGCCAGCCGATCCACATGCCGCCGGTCAACCCGGCGGGTTTTGCTGCTCGGGGGCTGGCTCCGGAGCGGGGGCAGGAGCAGGTTCCGGGGCCGGCGCTGGAGGTGGCGAATGCGCGGGCGGCGGAGACGGTGGTGGTGGCGGTGGCGCTGCGGGCGGCGCTGGTGCCGGGCTGGGTTCGGGTGCGGCCTGCGC
>NZ_LZSX01000094.1 GCF_001665835.1 Mycobacterium colombiense
CGTCGGCCACATCGGCCGGCTGCACCCGCAACCGCACCCGATCCCCCCACGGCTGCGCGGCCACCGCCGCCTGCAGCTTGTGGATCGTCGGCGCCGAAAAGTCCGTCGCCCAATACTCAGCACACACCGGCGCGATCTGGGACAACACCAGGCCCGAACCCACGCCGAGCTCCAACACCCGCCGCGGCCGCATAGCCAGGATCCGATCCACCGTGGCCGAACGCCACTCTTCCATTTCCTCGAGCGGAATCGGCTCACCGGTCAGGCTGCTGTTCCAGCCGCGGAAATCGCTGCCGAACTCCGGCGCATCGATTTCAGCGTCGTAGAGCTCGTCGTAGATGTGTTGCCACTGGTCGACTATTTCGGCGTCGTCATCGGCGCCGGCGGCGGCGGTGTGCTCGAGGGTCACATACGCGACGAGATGGGAGGCAGTGTCGCCGTGGTGCATAACGGCCGCGGCCTGGGTGACCTGCGGGCAGGCCAGCAGGGTGTTTTCGATCTCGCCCAGCTCGATGCGCTGGCCGCGCC
>NZ_LZSX01000095.1 GCF_001665835.1 Mycobacterium colombiense
GGTCGGAGTCGACGACTCCTTCTTCGACCTGGGCGGAGACTCACTATCCGCAATGCGGGTAATCGCCGCAATCAACAAGTCCTTGGATACCAGCCTTGCGGTGCGCACCTTATTCCAGGCACCGTCGGTGAGAAGCTTGAGCCAGCAGCTGGGCCAGGATGCCAGCGAGGTGGAAGTAGTCCCCGTTGAGTTCCTCAAGCAGGGCGCCGGCGTTCCGCTGTTCTGCATTCATCCCGCGAGTGGGCTGGTCTGGCCGTATCACGCTCTGGGCAATTTTTTGGACTGCCCGATCATTGGAATTCAACAAACCCTGCAAAACGGCGAGGCCGAACCTGCGTCGATCCTCGATATGGCCAAAACCTATGCCGACCGGATCCAAGGGATTGATCCTACCGGGCCCTACAATCTCCTCGGCTGGTCTTTTGGAGGCGTCGTCGCCCATGAAATTGCCATCGAGCTTCAGCGACGCGGATTCTCAATCTCACGCCTTATCCTTCTCGATGCTTTACTCATCAACGAAAGCAGTGATGTCCCGAATAGCGCTGTTTTAGTCGAGAAGGCACTCGAAGAAGTTTTACGGTTCTGTCGTGTAGGCATTCCCGATCAGGATGCGCCGCTCACCTATGAGCGGGTAGAGGAACTACTTCGCGAACGAGGGATTGTCGATTTTCCTCGATACAAGCCGCTGCTTGATCTGATTGTTCGAAACGACGATACGAATATCGGGTTGGCGCGAGCCCACGAACCCGGCGTCTTCGATGGTGACGTAGACATATTCTCTGCTGTGGCGGATGAGGGCGATCAGAGTATGCAAGATTGGCGGCCTTATGTCACTGGCAGCATTAACAGTTACCCGATTGGATGTATGCATCAAGAAATGATGAGCACCGAATCGCTCACCCTGTATGGCCAACGACTCAAAGTTCTAGTAGAAACCGAAGGTGCGTGCATAGAATGATTGCCGCGAAAGTGCTTTCCCGAATTTGGGCAAGATCGATATCACACTCAGAGAGGGGCTAGGCTCCATGCAAAAAATCGAGAAGGATTTGTTCGGTCGCGTGGTGGAGAGCGAGACGCCGCCGCAAGGATTCTTGTTGCGAACGCGTATCTGGCTCTACCAATTAATACAAAACATGTTCTTCGGGTTCGAAAACTTCATTGGGCGTGCCTCGACGTACGGCGACCAAGAGTTTTTCGATCCCAAGGACTTTCCGTGGGTCGAGGGGGTCGAGGCTGATTGGCACAAGGTCCGTGCCGAGCTCGATGCGCTTCTGCCCTATGCGGCGAACATCCCCGCCTTTCAGGAGCTCCAGCCGGCCCAGAAGGCGCTCACTCAAGACGACGGCTGGAAAACGTTCTTCTTCTACGCCTACGGTCTCAAGGCGCGGGGGAATTGCCGCCGCTGTCCGGAGACAACCAAGCTCCTCAAGCAGATACCGGGCATGAAGACCGCGTTCTTTTCGATCCTCGCGCCCGGCAAGCACCTGCCGCCACATCGTGGTCCCTGGAAGGGCGTGCTCCGCCTCCATCTCGCGCTGCTCATTCCCGAGCCGGCCGAGATGTGTGCCATCCGAGTCGGGACGCAGACCCGTAATTGGCAGGAGGGCAAGGTGATGATCTTCGATGACACCTACGAGCACGAGGCTTGGAACCGGACCGACGGGGTACGGGTGATCCTTTTTGTCGACATCATGCGGCCGATGCGCTTCCCGGCGAATGTGGTGAACACGGTGTTCACATCGGTGATCGCGATGCCTTTCGTGCCTCTCACCGGCCTCGCCGGCAACTACCTTCGCTGGGAAAAGCGTTTCGAGGCCCTCGTCAATCAGGGCGCCGCGGCGAAGTAGCGGTTTGAAGATGTCTACCGAACCGACCACGCTTCACCCTACGAAGAGATACGTTCCGGCATTCCTGCGGTCTCGCCGGTTCGCCGTAATTGTCGCGATCGGCGGCATGCAGCTGATGGTGGCGATGGACGGGCCCGTCGCGATCTTCGCGCTTCCTAGGATCCAGAACGAGCTGGGCCTGTCGGATGCCGGGCGGAGCTGGGTGATTACCGCCTACATGCTGACCTTTGGCGGCCTGATGCTGCTGGGTGGCCGCCTCGGTGACACTGTCGGCCGCAAGCGCGCATTCATCATCGGGGTCGCGCTGTTCACTTTCGCCTCGACGTTGTGCGGCATCGCCTGGGACGGAAGCACGCTGATATCGGCACGGCTGCTGCACGGCGCGGCCGCCGCGATCATCGCACCGACCAATTTGGCGTTGATAGCGACGACGTTTCCGAAGGGGTCGACACGCAATGCGGCGACGGCGGTGCTCGGCGCGATGACCGGTCTCGGCGGGGTGCTGGGCCTGGTGGTGGGCGGGGCACTCACAGACGTGTCGTGGCGGCTGGCGTTTTTGGTGAACGTACCGATCGGGCTGGCGGTGATCTACCTGGCCGTCATCACGCGGCAGGAAACGCAGAAGGAGCGGATGAAGCTCGACGCCACTGGGGCGGTACTGGCCACGTTGGCCTGTACCGCCGCCGTCTTCGGTCTCTCGATGGGCCCGGAGGCGGGGTGGCGGTCGGCCATCACGATCGGTTCAGGCTTGGTGGGTCTCGCCGCTTTCGTGGCGTTCATCGTGGTGGAGCGGACCGCCGAGAACCCCATCGTGCCGTTCAACCTGTTCTTCGACCGCAACCGGCTGGCTGCGTTCGCGGCCACGTTCCTTGCCGGTGGAGTGTTTTTCACCCTGACCGTGCAAGTCGGCCTGTACGTGCAGACCATCATGGGCTACAGCCCGCTGCGCGCTGGCATCGCCTTCATCCCGTTCGGCATCGGTGTGGCCATCGGGGTGGGTGTGGCATCGAAGATGGTGATGTGGTTCCCGCCGCGGGTGGTGGTGATCGCCAGCGGCAGCCTGATTCTGGTCGCGACGCTGTACGGCGCGACACTCAACGCCAGGATCCCCTACTTCCCGAATCTTGTTTTGCCGCTCCTCATTGGCGCTACTGGTCTCGGCGCGATCTTCGTCCCGCTCACGCTGTCGGTAATCGCCAGCGTCGGCTTCGACCGCATCGGGCCCACATCGGCGATTTCAGTGATGCTGCAGACCTTGGGAGGACCGCTGGTTCTGGTCATCGTCTCGGCCGCCGTCACCTCGCGCACACTATCCCTGGGCGGCACTCTCGGTCCGGTCAAGTCCATGAACGCCGCCCAGTTGCATGCGCTGGACCGCGGCTACACCTACGGAATGCTGTGGCTGGCCGGGGTAGTCGTGCTGCTCAACGTGGTGGCGCTGCTGATCGGGTACACCGCCGCGCAGGTGGCCCACGCGCAGGAAGTCAAGAAAGCCATCGACGCCGGGGAGCTGTAGCTCGCAGTCGGCCACGTGTCTAATTACCGCCGACGAGACTGCTTGTCGCAGTCCCGAGGATGTCGGACGTCTACCGGGTCTTCGCGATGCGCGGCGTCAAACACAAGGCGCCACCGGCTCATCCACTTACCAATCTGAAACAGGCCCAGGGCAAATGACGAGTTCTGCCCGCCGTACGGGGTGTCCAGCAACGGCCCTCATGGTCGTCGCGGCCGAGATCCGAGTCCCTGCATAATGGCCAAAGCTGGCACTCTCGACGAAACACGCTGTTGCAGAATGCAATCCGCACCAGCACGCGCAGCTTTGTGAGCGTTTGCCTGTCACTACGCAAGCAATTCTGCTGGTTTGCGTCTACCACTCGATGTGCGCGTAGTGACTACGCTACCCGGCTTAATAAGCCAGACAGCGGGTTTGAAACGCATAACGCTCGGGATCATGCAACGGGCCGGGACCGTTGCCGGGCCAAGCCCTAGAGCAACTGGTCGAAATAGCTAGTGCAGCGAACTGTTCGACCCATGCCGAGCGAAATTTGGAGGACCGGTGAGTACCAACCCGTTCGACGATGACAATGGCAGCTTCTTCGTCTTGATCAACGACGAAGAGCAGCACAGCCTGTGGCCGGCGTTCGCCGAGATTCCAGCCGGCTGGCAGATGGTTTACGGGGAAGCGGATCGCCCTGCGTGCCTGGAGTACATCGAGCAGAACTGGGCCGACATCCGTCCGAAGAGTCTGCGCGAGAGGCTGGCGGGCCGTGGTTTTGATCGTTGAACCGTGTGGGCGGCTGACGGATCCCGACGCCCACGCATACCCGTTGACGCGCGGACAGCTAGGCATTTGGCTTGCGCAGGAAACGGGTCAACTCGGCACGGAGTGGCAGCTTGGCCTGTTCGTCAAAATCGAGGGCACGGTAGACCGTGAGGCCCTCCAGCGGGCGATCAGCCAAGCGGTGCAAGAGGCCGAGGCATGCAGGGCCACCTTCTTCGAGGTGGATGGCCAAGTTTTCCAGCGGGCGATGGACTACCCGGAGGTCGAGCTGGCCTTCTATGACCTGACCGGTTCGGACCATGCCGTGCAGGATGCCCATGAACTGGCATCCTCGATCCAACGCACGCCGATGCCGTTCGCCGGCCCGCTGTTCAATTTCGCGCTATTCCAGACGCGGCCCGACGAATATTTCTGGTTCGTCTGCAGCCACCACATAATCGTGGACGGAACCGGCATCGGCCTCGTAGGCCGTCGGATTGCAACTATCTACTCTGCAATTGTTTCCGGCACGCCCATTTCGCCTGCGTTCTTTGGCTCGCTGCAGGACCTGGTCAGCAGCGAGTCGGAGTACGAAGCGTCCACCGATTATCTGGAAGATCAGGCCTACTGGAGCGAGAACCTTCCCCAGAAAACCGGACCGGATTATCGGTTGCCTCAGGACGCGAGCGATCGGGACTCGTATTGGCCGTCTGACCCAGTTCAATTGGACCCGTTCGTCGTCGGGCGAATCAAAGAACTAGCCAAGAGGTTGGGTATCCGTCGATCATCTGTCCTCACCGCGGCCTGCGCGCTGTTGGTGGGCGGGTTCGACGCTGACGCTTCAGAGGTGGTGCTCAACTTCCCGGTCAGCAGGCGAATGCATCCGGCCTCAAAGCTGCTTCCCGGGATGCTCGCCGGGGTGGTACCGCTGGTCTTGAGGGCGTCGCCGGAATCGTTGGTCGGCGATTTCTGCAAGCACGTAGACACGCGAGTACGAGAAGCGCTGAAACATCAGCGATTTCCGGTGCACCTTCTCGAGGGCGACGGTGATGTTCGCGGCCTCGGGCGGGCGGCAAATCGCGTAGTGCTGAATTTCGTGCCGGCCAGACTGACCCTGGATCTCGCTGGTGTTCCGGCAACGGCGACCTATACCACTTTTGGCCCGATAGGTCACTTCGGGCTGTTGTTCTATGGGGTCGGTGACGAGCAGCTTTTCAGCACGGCGGGTGCCGGGCAACCGTTTTCGGATTTCGACCCCGCGGATTTAGCGCGGCGGTTGGAGCGGCTATTGGTGGCGATGACCGCCGACCCGTCGCGGTTGCTGTCGTCGATGGACGTGCTGGATGCCGGTGAGCCTGCCCGACTGGATAGGTGGGGTAATCGGTCGGTGTTGACCGAACCGGTGAGCACGCCGGTGTCGATTCCGGCATTGTTCGCCGCACAGGTGGCCCGCGCCCCGGAGGCGGTGGCGCTGGTATGTGAGGGCCGATCACTGACCTATCGGGAGCTCGATGACGCGGCCAACCGGTTGGCGCACCTGCTGATCGGTCACGGCGTTGGACCGAATACGTCTGTGGCACTGCTGCTTTCGCGGTCGGCCGAGGCGATCGTGGCGATCTTGGCGGTGCTGAAGAGCGGGGCGGCCTATCTGCCGATCGACCCGGCGCTGCCGGCGGCCCGGATCGAGTTCATGCTCACCGACGCTGCGCCGATGGCCGCAATCAGCACCACCGATCTGGCCGAGCGGTTGGATGGGTTTGACCTGGTGGTCATCGATGTCAACGACGAGGCCGTGGAAGCGCAACCCAGCACAGCGGTCTCGGTACCGGCCCCTGACGACCTGGCCCACATCATTTACACCTCGGGCACCACCGGGGTGCCCAAAGGCGTGGCCGTCACGCACCACAATGTCGTCCAGCTCTTCGACTCATTGCAGATTGGCGTGGAGCTGACGCCGGAACAAGTTTGGACGCAGTTCCACTCCTACGCCTTTGACTTTTCGGTCTGGGAGATCTGGGGCGCGTTGTTGCACGGCGGGCGGCTGGTGGTGGTGCCCGAGTCGGTGTCTCGTTCACCGCAAGAGTTTCACGCACTGCTCGTCAGTGAAGGCGTAACGGTGCTGAGCCAGACTCCGTCTGCGGTGAGCGTGCTCTCGCCGGAGGGGCTGGAGTCGGCGGCATTGGTGATCGGCGCCGAGCCGTGCCCGCCGGAGTTGGTGGATCGGTGGGCGCCGGGGCGGGCGATGGTCAACGTCTACGGCCCGACCGAAACCACGATGTGGGCGTGCAAGAGTGCGCCGCTGACAGCGGGATCGGGGTTCCCGCCGATCGGTTCGCCGGTGACGAGGGCGGCGTTTTTTGTGCTCGACGAGTGGTTGCGTCCGGTGCCGGCCGGGGTGGTTGGCGAGTTGTATCTGGCCGGTGAAGGGGTCGGGGTCGGCTACTGGCGCCGAGCTGCGCTGACCGGGTCGCGGTTTATGGCCTGCCCATTCGGGAAGCCGGGGGCGCGGATGTATCGCACCGGGGATTTGGTGCGATGGGGCGTCGATGGGCAGCTGCAGTACCTGGGCCGCGCCGATGAGCAGGTCAAGGTCCGCGGGTATCGCATCGAGTTAGGTGAAATCCGTGCGGCGCTGGCCGGATTGGCCGGGGTGGAGCAGGCGGTGGTGGTTGCCCGCGAGGACCGCCCCGG
>NZ_LZSX01000096.1 GCF_001665835.1 Mycobacterium colombiense
GGTGGTGCCCACAGTGGGGCTCCATCGGGCCCGAAAAGCCGTGCGCCGTAAGGCGGTCCGCCGGGATAGGGCACGGGGCCGATGGCCGGCGGCCCCGCACCGTAGATGCGCGGCGGTTCGGGCACAGCCTTGGTCACCGGGAAGTAGTTGAGCAGCCACGGGTGAGCGATGCCGGGATTGGGCCGCAAGTCCATACCGGTCCCAAATCCGGTGTCGGTCACCAAGTATCGGATCGGCATGTTCAGGTCCGGACGGGGTAGGCCGTTACAGCCCGGCTTGCCGTCGGGGCCGCCCTTGGCCCTGATGATCGGAAGGTTGTCCGGGTAGCGATAAGGGTCGGTGGCGAACCCCAGCAGCGAGGCGTCGGTGACCGTGCTGAACCCATTGGAGTCTGGGCTGCCCTTGGTGGCCAACCAGTCGAGACCTTGCAGGAGGCAGGTGTAGGACGGATGGTACTCGTTGAGCAGGTCCGTGGTCGCCGGTAACTTTGTGTTCGCTGCGACGAAGTCCGATTGGGTGCGCCCGAATAGATCAATACCGGTGTCAGCCAGTCCAATCGCGGCCAATAGTGCCTCGTCGAGATCCTTGGCTTGTCGTGTGATGGTCGAACTCGTGGTCGTCGTCGCGGACAACGCAGAGATGAGGTCCTGGCTGGCGGCGCCATAGGTGTCGGTGACGGTGGCCGCCGCCTCGAGGTCGCGGCGCAACGTGTCGCTGCGGTCGTTAAGGGCGGTGACCACGTCCAGAGCGGCGGTGGTGGCCGTGCCTAGCCGCTCGCCTTTGCCCCTTAGAGCATCAGCCAACGTGGTCAACACCGCATTGATCTTGGTCGGCTCAACCTGAGCGAGTACGCTCGTCAGGTTCTCGAAGACGGTGTTGACCTCAGTGGTGACGTTTCGAGATGGAATGACTGACCCGGCGCTGATGGTGCGGCGTTCCGGCTTCGCGGGCGGTATGAGGTCGACGAACTTCGCGCCAAATATCGTGGTGGCTCGAATCTGCGCCTGGACGTTGGCCGGAATGAATCGGACCTGATCGGGATCGAGATCCAGCCGTAGCGAAACCCCGCCGGGCCGCAAGGCCACCGATGCCACCCGCCCCACCTGAATGCCTCGAAGTTTGACCTTTGCACCGGGATCCATGACGAGGCCCGCGCGATCGGAGGTGACGGTGATCGGGACCGAGGACACAAGTTTCCCCGAAAATGCCAACCCGACCGTGGTGGCGAAGGAGGCCACAATGAGTATGAGAATGAGAGCCCACCACCCCGGGCCCAGCCTGCGACGACGGTTTGTCATGTCCGCTGCCGACAGTCGACGTTGGCCACCACACTGTCGTTCAGCCGCTTGTTGTCTGCTGCAACCACGGGTGTCAACGAGACTGCGGCAAGGGGTGACCACGCGTGCGAAGGCAGGCTCGCCGGATATCGAAGAAGCTGAATCACCGCCATGTCAGATGGGCTCGAATCCCGATATCAGCCAGTGGCCATCGACCTTATCGAGACTGACCTTCGCCGCAAAAGAGGTGTCGGTGGGCGGTGTCGTGCCCACGGTGACGTTCTGATTGACGAACACGAGCGTCTGCACATGCGTGGGAGCGGCCTGAATGACCGCGACCGCACGCACGTTCACCAGCGTCGAGACTTGATAATGCTTCGCGCCGGGGATCGCGACGTCATTAATGAGCTTGGTGTACTCGTCACGAAACTCACCGGTGAGTCGGCTGCGTGCGGCCTCAAGGTCCCTGTCGACGGAACTCGCCTGGTACTGGAACAACGCGACCGTCCCGTCGCGAGCGACGCCGGTTGCCTCGATGCGGGCTTGCTGCGTCGCGGCTGCGGTATCGCCGACGAACTTGAAAAATCCAGCGGCACTGCCCACACCAATGGTCAGTAGGGGCAATGCGGTAAACACGATCAGCCGGTAGAGACGCTCTCGGAGCGCCGATCTTTTGGCACCGTCGGTTTCGGCCTCGGCCTCGGTGTCGGTGGGCGTGGCGGATTCTGCGGACTCGTCGCTGTTGGACTCATCGAGACAGGCCGGCTCTTTGGCTTCGTCGTTCGAAGCATCACTTGTCGCAGCGGAATCTTGGTCCAAGCGTGCAGAGTCCGTAGCAGTTGACTGGCCAGCGGTCATGGGACGAACTCCACATTCGAAATCTTCAAGCCCCCATCTGGCATCTTCTGTACCGAGAGCCGCACACGCCAAGAGCGGGGCTGCTGCTCGGGCGGGGCGTTGGCAGCGGTAACGTCCACCGACATCGCGACGATGACTTTTGCCACGTGACCGTCGTTAGATTCCAGGCCCGCAGAACGGATCGTGGCCACGGATTTCGATTGAGCCTTGTGCACGAAGTCGCTGAACGCGGGTGACCGCTGCTGAAAGTCATTCAAGAAGGCGCCTGTCGACGAGTCGACGATGCGCTGGACGTCGGCTTGAACGTGCGTCCAGTCGATATTCGCCAGGTTGAGGGCTGACTGGCGAGCGACGTCTACGATCCGAGCTTGCTCCTGCTCGATCCGATGTGTGTCATAGGCTCGATATCCGGTCCAGCTAGCCGTGGCGGCGACCGCTGCGAAAAGGATGACCGATACGAGCGAGGCGACGCGCAGCTGACGTCGTCGTTGTTGACTCGCCTCGGTCGCCCCGGCCGAGGGGCTCTCATCGTCGACGAGGTCCGATTCATTTGTCGGCTCGTCGGTCTGATCGTCTGAGGTGGTGGTGGGTTGCGGCGCGGACACCATCTTGTCGGCGGCGCCGTCCGTAGCGGTGGGATCGTCAGCGGCGTTCGACGGGTCCGACGCAGCGTCGGTTGAAGAGCCTGCGGCGGAAGGGTCGCGTGACGCTGCGCAGTCGGCGTCCGCCGTCGCGACGCCGAGGTCTTCCCCGCCAGACGGGCTGGTCACCCCGAGCGGCCGATTGCGGCGCCACTTTGCCACTTGCCCCACCTCCTTTGGTTCGGGCTCGCACATCTGCGCGACAGGAGACGACTCCCTTGGCAGCGCTCAGGAAGGCCGCGGAGCAGTTTATACAATATATTATTTGGCGCAGGTCGACGACACCCGAAGACCGCGTCGAGCTCTTGAGCTACGTATCCCCCGTCGATCGGGAGTAACACGCCGGTGATGTTTATGGCCTCGCCCGAACAAAGGAAAACCGCTGCCTCGGCGCAGTCCTCAGCGGTGATGACGCGGCCCAGCGGGTGAACTGACGCGAGATAATCCACGATGCCTTGGTCGGGCGGCGCGAACTTCCTGTTGTCGGCGGCGGAAAAATTGGTCAGAGGCATGCCCGCAGGGCATATCGCGTTGACCCGGATGTTGTACGGTGCACATTCGATCGCTAGGCCGTTGGTCATCTGGTTGATCGCGCCCTTGGTCGACCCGTAGAGCACGCTGCCGAACCCGACCATTGGTGTCGTCGTGGTGTCCATCAGAGGTCCCAGAGCGCCGGCACGCCGGGGGCCACGATCGTACATTCCTATGATCCGGGGTGCTTCGACCGCTGGATCGAGCCGGAGACCGGGCAACCGCTTAATCAATATGGTTATCCCAGCGCAGATTTTAGCGCGCGCGACGTGTTGCCCCAGGCAGACGTGGGGTACCGCCCCCGAGGTCGAGATTTGGTTGCAGCGGACGGTTCGGGTCGAATTCATCCGGCCTGTCCAGCGCAGCGGGTCTCGGTTGGCGGCGGCGAAGCATGCATGGACGACCGAGCCCTTGGAATCGTGACTCCGCCGAGTTCAGTCTCGCGCGTCGCGAGCCGCGCGAACGCCGGGTCGATCGGCATCCAACGCACCGTCTCCCCGACGAAACCGCGCACCAGCATGGGATCGGCGGTTAACCGGGCCAGCCAGTCCGGCCGTTGCAGCAGAGTGAGCATGGTAATGAAGCTTTGCTTCCAGGTGGTGCCTGAACCGGCGGCCAGAAGAAGTAGCGAGAACAACTGCACCTCGCCATCGGAAAGGCGATGCCGGCTACCGTCATCATCGGCGTATTCCTCGGTGACGAGCATGCTGACGAGGTCGTGGTGGGGTTCGGCACGGCGGGCCTCGACGATCGGCGCGACGATACCCATGATGGCGGCGACAGTTCGGACAGCAGGTATGCCTGGTCGATCGCCATGTCGTCCTGCGCCAACCTCGCTAGCGTGCGTACTGCGCTGACCTCGCGGACAGCGGTCTCGACGAGTTCTTCGCGGTGGTCGGCCAGCCACTGCGCCATGGTCATCAGCATCGAAATACGCTGCGTGCGTGAGCGATTCGCCCATACGTCGGTATCGAAGGAGTTGCGCGCCGCGGCGGTGGCCGTCTCGATCTGCCCGTCGTCCGCGGTCGGAACGCGCGTCAAGACCTCTTCGGTCGCCGGGTTCTCGACCGGAAGCGGGGAGCCTCGGCAGACCGTCGATCACCAATCGGTCGGTTTCGAGAATTCCTGCCATGAAAGCGTCCGGCCCCTCCAAAGGTTATCCCTGCTGCTGGTATTTCAGCGTACAAGATGTTATTTGAGCACAGTAGCTGCCGGAATGGCTCTGTGCAACAAGATTCGAGATGCCGATAGATGGTCAGCCTTAGCTCGCCAGCATCCGCGGTGAGTGCCCCCGATTGCTGCTCGCCCGACAGGTGGTCGCGTCCTCTTCTTTCTACAATTTCCGTCATACTGATCTGACTGCGGGGCAACAGAGGTGGGGAATTCGGCGATTTCTTACTCGCGTCGATGGCCGTCGCCCTACGCGGTGCGGTCAATGGCGTGGTGGAGAAGGTCCTGCGCGAACCCGGCTTCGACGTTCGTGCGTGCGGTGAAGACCTGGTCGCCATCTTCGGTCGTGCCGTGGCGGTGAACCGATGCGCCGGATTGTCATCATCGCGGTGGGTAGCCGTGGCGATGTCGCTCCTCTCACCGGGGTGGGCGCGGGCCCTGCGGCAGGCTGGACACGACGTCGCCATCGCCGCCTACGCGCCCAGGGCGATCGTCCATTAGCCGTTGGGCGCCGGGCCTGCGCGTGAGGCGTCCGCGCCGCTAGAATCCAGTCGCCGTGCCGCGCAATGAGCGCAGGCACTGTCCAACGGTGACGGTGAAAGCAAGGGGGTCTTGGATGTCGGACCCCGACAGCTCGGCGTCGCACATGATTGATGACCTGCCCGGCGCGCGCCGAAATCTTTATCGACAGCAGATCCTGGCGGCCGCCGAGCTGGAATTCGCGAGGTCCGGCTTCGACCAGGCCAAGGTCAATGCCATCGCCGAGACAGCCGGGGTGGCGCTGGGCACCCTCTACAAGTATTTCCCCAGCAAGGCGGCCATCTGGGATGTCCTCACCTCGCAGCGGATGGATGAGTTCCGCAGCGCCGTGATGACGTTGATCGAACCCCTGGAATCTCCCTTCGAGAAACTTCTGGCAAGCGCGCGAGCCGAGGTCATGTTCCTTGCCGACCATCCCAACTTTCTCGAGTTGCACCTGACCGGAGGTCTTAGCTGGGGGACTGCGGTCCGCGGTGAGCACGCGCGGCGACATGCGTGGCAATCTGGCATGCACCTGCTCGGCAACCTTGCCGACGAAGCTCGGTGCAGAGGTGAGATCCGAGACCTCAGACCCTCAATCGTCGCCTCGATGATCATCTCGACGCTGCAGATCTGGATGACGGAGTGGGTCAACTCGAATCGAGATCGACGTGCCGACGCCGTCGCCGACGAGGTCGTCGAACACCTGCGCATTTGCCTAGCAGCGGGTGGCTGAGGACGACGTCTTCGCCGGCCCCGGCGAGGCAGTACGACGCCGGTCGCTGCTGGGTTCGGCCGACGACCTTCTCTGCCGCGAAGCATTGCGTGCAGCGGAGCGTCGCTCTATATTCACTAGAACGCGATTATAGTTCCAAGAATCGTGTTCTACAGAGTGAGCCCGCGGACCTGCGCGGCCCAGTGAGCGACGGGCCGTGAACACGTAAGGAGACCCATGACTACGAGCGCGTCCCAGACGAAGGCTGGAGTGTTCGACCCCAAGCTAGAGTCGACCAGCCCGATCGTGACCGTGCCGCGCTCAAGGCCGCTGCGGCTTACGTGGCTCCTGTTATTCGGATCCTTCGCCATCAGCTTCCCGCTGTGCATGGTGTTGGTCTTCAACCTTGGCTTCGACCGACGCCTGGTCG
Source organism: Mycobacterium colombiense (assembly GCF_001665835.1). Lineage (GTDB taxonomy): Bacteria > Actinomycetota > Actinomycetes > Mycobacteriales > Mycobacteriaceae > Mycobacterium > Mycobacterium colombiense_A. The sequence goes on from NZ_LZSX01000096.1 coordinate 6,142, forward strand.
GCAGCATCATGTCGGTCAATGGCTGCATCGCGTACCTAGGGGGATTCGCCGCGGCGTTCCTGCCCTACCGTTCGTTGCGAAACTGGACTCCTTTTCAGCGACTGACCGCAGCTGTGCTCACCTTCATGATCTCTGCGCGGGTGACGAACCTGACGTGGGAACTGCCTTGGTTGTTCACCCACCCATACCTGCCGGGCCACCAGAAGGACATGTGGGCCTACCCGTGGTACGTCTACATCGACGGCGGCGACACCAAATACCTCACGGCCCCAGCGAATCTCGTGGCGCTCGAATGTATTTCCGTCACCAACGCCTGCATTGCGGTCACCGGCTTGATACTGCTCTTCCGGTCGAAGTTCACCAATCCCCGTGGCACCCTGTTGCTCATGTCTGCAGCGGTCGTCGACCTGACGATCACCATCTATTACTACCTACGCGAAATCATCGGCGGCTTTCCCTCCGTGAACACCAGTAACTTCGTGGACCTGTGGGTGAAGTTCATCGTCCTCAACGGTCTATGGCTCGTTGCACCGTGGTTTACCTTGATATGGGGATGGAAGATGCTCAACAGGCAGTTCGACTTCATGCTGACCGGACGCCGATTCACGTGAGTGATTGACGTCAGTGGTGTCTTCTACGGCAGTAAGTATGCGATCCGCCCGTTCAAGAAGCAGGGGAGTGGCGGGGTCATCCTCAACACTGGTTCGGTGGCGGGCATGGTGGGCTTCGGCAGCGTGCTCTACGTAGCTTGCTGTGAGGCTAAGCGCGATGAGGCTTCCGATCGCCCAATGGAGAAGGACCGCAGGAGAGAAATGGCGCGGACAGACGACGACACCTGGGATCTCGCGTCGAGCGTCGGCACAACGGCGACTCTTGTCGCTGCAGCGCGTGCGCTAGCCAGCAAGCAGCCCGAGCCGCTGATCAATGACCCGTACGCCGACGCCCTCGTCAAGGCTGTCGGGCTGGATTCCTGCAGTCGGTTCGCCGACGGCGTGCTGGGTGAATCGGGGGTGGACCTGCGCCGCTTGTGTGAACCGATTGTCGTGCGCACAAGGTTTTTCGATGACTTTTTCACTGTGGCCGGCGAGTCCGGTATCCGCCAAGCGGTTATCTTGGCCTCCGGTCTCGACACTCGGGCCTACCGCCTGAAGTGGGCCGCCGAGTCCATCGTCCTGGAAATCGACCAGCCACGGGTCATTGAGTTTAAGACCGCCACGCTCGCCGCTCTGGGAGTCACACCGGCTGCCGATCTGCGCACCGTCGGCGTCGACCTGCGCGGTGACTGGCCCCAGGCGCTGCGCGCCAGCGGATTTGACGCGACCCGACCGACGGCTTGGATCGCCGAAGGCCTGCTCATGTATCTGTCGCCGCAGGCTCAGGACCGGTTGCTGGACAACATCACCGCCCTGTCGGCGCAGGGAAGCCGCCTGGCAACCGACGATATCGATTCGACGGCCATGAGCGGTGACTGGGCCAATCAACTCACCGGGCGTTTGAACCGGGCCGGTAGCAACGTCGACCTCACCGAATTGTTCGACCCGGCCGAACGGAACAGCGCCCGGGAGTACCTGGCCACCCACGGCTGGCGCGCATCAGTCATCTCTGCCATAGATGCGCACGTCGCCAACGGGTTCGCGCCGCCGGACGACGAACCGGGCCCACCGACCGGTCCGGGATACGTCACTGCCGTGCTGGACTGCTGATGCGACAGGGCTGCGAAAACGCAGGTGCTTAAGACCGTGAACGACGCTCCTATGAGAAATTCTAGTTTCGGGAGTCGTCACTACGGTGCAGTAAATTGCAACGTATTCAAGACGGCACCGCGAATCAAAGCAGGAGTCACCAGAAGCCCTCTGGCCTGACCCCGATCGGTTGATCCGGGTGATCTGTCTCCGCCGTTTCGAGCCGTGGTTATGCGAGTTGAGGTCTTCGGCCCAGTCGTCGCCGATGAAGATCACCAGCGTCACACCTGTGCGTGGAGGTTGGTGAACACGCGGGAGT
>NZ_LZSX01000097.1 GCF_001665835.1 Mycobacterium colombiense
GATGTGTATAAGAGACAGCTCGTATCCGGGCGGGGGACCGACGGGCGGTGGCGGTGGATAAGGCGGCGGGTACCCGGACGCGTAGTCGGGACCCGGCGGGGGATACGGCGGCGCCGATTCGGGGGGCGGCGGTGCGGCGGGCGGCTCCCAGGGTGCGGGCGGCTCCCAGGGCGCGGTCGCGTCCGGCTGGTCGGCGGCCCCGCCGCCCGCGGCGGGCGGCTCGGCCTTCTCGTGGTGGCCGCCCTCGCCGAAGCCGTCTCCGGGAGCTGTCATGGTGTTCAACCTAGCTCATGAGCAGGTGCTGGGTGCCGCCGCGAATCGCCGCCGGGCACCCGAGGACGCCGCGGCGGATCCGGGCGCATCCCGAGCGAAACCCCGGCTCGTCGTGGCCCCGGGACGGGGTCCACGTCGCCGGACGAACCGTGTTTTCGCAGGTAACGGAAGGTCGATGGATAGGGTGGGGAGGCCCTGAGATGAAACGACGGCCGAGGCGGAGGACAATGAGCGGCGATGAGTAATCCTTTCCAGCCAGGGCAGGTTCCCGGTGCCACGCCTCCGGGTGCGGCGGGTCGCCGCGGGCCGGGGCTGCCGACGCCGCCGCGGGGCTGGCCGGTCGGGTCCTATCCCACCTACGCCGAGGCGCAGCGCGCCGTCGACTATCTGTCTGATCAGCAGTTCCCGGTGCAGCAGGTGACCATCGTCGGTGTCGACCTGATGCAGGTGGAGCGGGTCACCGGCAGGCTGACGTGGCCCAAGGTGCTGGGCGGCGGCGTGCTGAGCGGGGCGTGGCTGGGGTTGTTCATCGGGCTGGTGCTGGGCTTCTTCAGTCCGAACCCGTGGGGGGCGCTGGTCACGGGTTTGGTCGCCGGCGTCTTCTTCGGACTGATCACGTCCGCTGTTCCCTACTCGATGGCCCGTGGCACAAGGGATTTCAGCTCGACCATGCAACTGGTAGCCGGGCGCTACGACGTCCTTTGTGATCCACAAAACGCAGAAAAGGCGCGGGACCTGTTGGCGCGCTTAGCGATCTGAGGCGCGCGAGAGGCGTGAATTAGTGGTGAGTCGTCGCGGGCGCGTGCGCCGGATGGGCGCAATCGCGCTGGCGACGGCGATCACCGCCGCGGCGGTATCGGCGTGCGCGTCCGGGAGCCACGGCCTGGTCATCAGCTTCTACACGACGGCCGCCGACGGTGCGACATTCACCGCGGTGGCCCAGGACTGCACGAAGCAATTCAACGGCCGCTTCGTCATTCAGCAGATCAGTCTGCCCCGGGCCCCCGGCGAGCAGCGCCTGCAGCTGGCCCGCCGGCTGACCGGCCGCGACCGCACCCTGGACGTGATGTCGCTGGACGTGGTGTGGACGGCCGAGTTCGGCGAGGCCGGCTGGGCGTTGCCGTTGTCCGACGATCCGGAGGGGCGAGCCGAGGCCGACGCCACGGTCGACACGTTGCCGGGCCCGCTGTCGACGGCGCGCTGGCACGGCAAGCTGTACGGCGCACCCGTCACCACGAACACCGAATTGCTCTGGTATCGGCCCGATTTGGTGACCCAGCCGCCGCGAACCTGGGACGCCGTGGTGTCCGAGGCGACTCGATTGCACGACGCGGGTCAGCCCAGCTGGATCGGCGTGCAGGCCAACGAGGGCGAAGGTCTGGTGGTCTGGTTCAACACGCTGCTGGTGAGCGGGGGTGGCCAGGTGCTCTCCGACGACGGCCGCCGCGTCACGCTCACCGACACGCCGGCGCACCGGGCGGCCACCGTCACCGCGCTGCGCATCCTCAAGTCGGTGGCCGTGGCGCCGGGAGCCGATCCGTCGATCAGCCGAACGGACGAGAGCACCGCGCGGTTGGCGGTCGAACAGGGACGGGCGGCGCTCGCGGTCAACTGGCCGTACGCGCTGGCGTCCATGCTGGAGAACGCGGTGAAGGGCGGGGTGCCCTTCCTGCCGCTCAACCGGAATCCGAAGCTGGCCGGCAGCATCAACGACGCCGGGACGTTCGTGCCCAACGATGAGCAATTCCGTATCGCGTATCAGGCCAGCCAGCAGGTTTTCGGCTTCGCGCCGTATCCCGGTGTGGCACCGGGCCGTCCGGCCAAGGTGACGATCGGCGGGGCCAACCTGGCGGTGGCCAGCACCACCCGGCACCGTGCCGAAGCCTTCGAAGCCATTCGCTGCCTGCGTAACCTGGCGCATCAGAAGTACGTCTCGATCGAAGGCGGCCTGCCCCCGGTGCGCACCACGCTGTACTCCGATCCACAGTTCCAGAGCAAGTATCCGATGTACACGATCATCCGCCGGCAGCTCACCGAAGCCGCGGTGCGCCCGGCCACCCCGGTCTATCAGGGTGTGGCCATCCGGCTCGCCGCGACGCTGAGCCCGATCGCCCAGATCGACCCCGAGCGGACCGCCGACGAGCTCAGCACCCAGGTGCAGAAGGCGATCGACGGGAAAGGGCTGCTGCCGTGACGCGCGCCGGCGGCGAAACCCGCACCGCGCGAGCGTCTTCCGTGATGGCACGGACGCGCGGGCGGCCCTACGAACAACGATTGGCGTTTCTTCTCGTCGCGCCGGCCGCGATCCTGATGCTGGCGGTGACGGCATATCCCATCGGCTACGCCGTGTGGTTGAGCCTGCAGCGCAACAACCTTGCCGTGCCAAATGACACCGCGTTCGTCGGCCTAGACAACTACCTGACCATCCTGACCGACCGCTATTGGTGGACCGCGCTGGCGGTGACGCTGGGCATCACGGTGGTCTCGGTGTCCCTGGAATTCGTGCTGGGCCTGACGCTGGCGCTGGTGATGCACCGCACCCTGGTCGGCAAGGGTCTGGTACGCACCGCAGTGCTGATCCCGTACGGCATCGTCACCGTCGCCGCGTCGTACAGCTGGTATTACGCGTGGACGCCGGGCACCGGCTACCTGGCCAACCTGCTGCCGCAGGGCAGTGCGCCGCTGACCGAACAGATCCCGTCGCTGGCGATCGTCGTCCTCGCCGAGGTGTGGAAGACCACGCCGTTCATGTCGCTGCTGTTGCTGGCCGGTTTGGCGCTGGTACCCGAGGATCTACTCAAAGCCGCCCAGGTCGACGGCGCGGGCGCGTGGCGCCGGCTGACCGGAGTGACCCTGCCGATCATCAAGCCCGCGGTGGTGGTCGCCTTGTTGTTCCGGACCCTGGATGCGTTTCGCATCTTCGACAACATCTACGTGATCACCAACGGCGCCAACAACACCGGATCGGTGTCGATGCTGGGCTACGACAACCTGTTCAAAGGCTTCAACGTCGGGCTCGGCTCGGCGATCAGCGTGCTGATCTTCGTCTGCGTCGGCCTGATCGCGCTGCTGTTCATCAAGGCGTTCGGCGCGGCGGCGCCCGGGGGTGACGTCGATGGCCGCTAACGGGGCCGGCCTGTCGACCGGGGCGCGACGCACCGCGGTCTGGGCCGTCATCGACACCCTGGTGGTGGTGTATGCGCTGCTTCCGGTGCTGTGGATCTTCAGTCTGTCGCTGAAGCCGAGCTCAACGATCAAGGACGGCAAGCTGATTCCGTCGTCGATATCCTTCGACAACTATCGCGGCATCTTCCGCGGTGACTTCTTCAGTTCGGCGCTGATCAACTCCGTCGGGGTCGGGTTGATCACCACCGTGATCGCGGTGGTGCTCGGTGCGATGGCCGCGTACGCGATTGCCCGCCTGGACTTTCCGGGCAAGCGGTTGCTGGTCGGAACCACACTGCTGATCACCATGTTTCCCGCGATCTCGCTGGTGACGCCGCTGTTCAACATCGAACGATTCATCGGCTTGTTCGACACCTGGCCCGGCCTGATCCTGCCGTACATCACCTTCGCGCTGCCGCTGGCGATCTACACGCTGTCGGCGTTCTTCCGGGAGATTCCTTGGGATCTGGAGAGGGCGGCGAAAATGGACGGCGCGACACCGGCCCAGGCGTTCCGCAAGGTGATCGTGCCGCTGGCGGCCCCCGGTGTGGTGACGGCGGCGATCCTGGTGTTCATCTTCGCCTGGAACGACCTGCTGCTGGCGCTGACGCTGACCGCCACCAAGGCGGCCATCACCGCTCCGGTGGCGATCGTGAACTTCAGCGGCAGTTCCCAGTTCGAGGAGCCGACCGGCTCGATCGCGGCCGGCGCCGTCGTGATCACCGTCCCCATCATCATTTTTGTTTTAATCTTCCAACGACGAATCGTCGCCGGGTTGACCTCTGGCGCGGTGAAGGGATAACTCGATGGCCGAGATCGTGCTGGACCATGTCAGCAAGAGTTACCCCGACGGCGCGACGGCCGTGCACGACCTGAACCTCAACATCGCCGACGGCGAATTCCTGATCCTGGTGGGCCCTTCGGGCTGCGGCAAGACCACGACGCTCAACATGATCGCCGGGCTCGAGGACATCTCGTCCGGCGAACTGCGCATCGGCGGCGAACGGGTGAATGAGAAGGCGCCCAAAGACCGCGACATCGCGATGGTGTTCCAGTCCTATGCTCTGTACCCGCACATGACGGTGCGGCAGAACATCGCCTTTCCGCTGACGCTGGCCAAGATGAAGAAGTCCGAGATCGCCCAGAAGGTCGAGGCGACGGCGAAAACCCTTGACCTGACAGAACTTCTGGACCGCAAGCCATCGCAGTTGTCGGGCGGGCAGCGGCAGCGGGTGGCGATGGGTCGCGCCATCGTGCGCCATCCCAAGGCGTTTCTGATGGACGAGCCGCTGTCGAACCTGGACGCGAAATTGCGGGTCCAGATGCGCGGTGAGATCGCCAGGCTGCAGAAGCGGCTGGGCACCACGACGGTCTACGTCACCCACGACCAGACCGAGGCCATGACGCTGGGGGACCGCGTGGTGGTGATGCATTCCGGTGTCGCGCAACAGATCGGCACCCCCGACGAGCTCTACGAGCATCCGGCCAACCTGTTCGTCGCCGGCTTCATCGGCTCGCCGGCCATGAATTTCTTCCCGGCCACGCTGATGCCCGGCGGGCTCAAACTGCCGTTCGGTGAGGTGATGTTGACGTCGGAGGTCCAAGAGGTGATCGGGCAGCATCCGGCGCCCGCGAACGTCATCGTCGGTCTGCGACCCGAGCATCTGTCCGACGCCACACTGATCGACGGTTACCAGCGCATCAGGGCGCTGACGTTCGAGGTGAAGGTCGACTTGGTCGAGTCGCTGGGCGCGGACAAGTACGTGTACTTCTCCACCGCGGCGTGGGCAGCCCACTCGGCCCAGTTGGACGAGCTGGCCGCCGAGTCGGGTACTCACGAAAATCAGTTCGTGGCAAGGGTTCCCGCCGAATCGAAGGCGGCCATCGGGCAGTCGATCGAGCTGGCGTTCGACACCAGCAAGCTGGTGGTCTTCGATGCCGACTCGGGGGCGAACCTGACCATCGTGCCGTCGGGGACGCCGTGACACAGGACCAGGTACGCGCGCATCTGCGGGCTCACTTCACCGACCCCGAGCCCGATGCGGCGAGCGTGACCTTTCTGGGCACCGAGACCATCGAGGTGCTGCGTTTCCGCGAGCCGGATGGGACGGTGCACTACGTCACGCTGGGCTGCTCACGCCACCCGATGACCGAACCGACGCTGGACGTTGCCGACCCGGTGCGTGGTCCGCGCGCCGAAGTCGTGCTGCAACTGCGCGATCCCGGTCCGGTATCCGGCATCGCTCGCAGCCTGGCGATCCTGGCGGCGGCGCCGGCCGTCGACGGCGTGGTGCTGTGCGCCGACGCGTTGGTGGACCTCGGTTCGCCGCTGTGGGCGTCCCCGTCGTCGCGGGTGCCGTTCACCGCTGTCTTATTGGGCCGCAGCGGGATTGGCGATCTGCCGCTGGAGCCACCCCGCGACCCGGTGCAGTTCCTGTTGGCCACGCCCATCACCGCCACCGAAGCTGCGTGGGTGCGGCTCAAGGGCGCCGAGGCGATGCGTCAAGCCTGGGACAACGACGGCGTCGACGTGCTGGATCCGAATCGCCCTGCCGCACAGCCCGGTTGACGCCCCGCTAGAGCCAGTTGTTGCGCCGGAACTGGAAGTACAGGCCCACGCAAGAGACGACCATCAGGGCCATGATTCCCGGGTATCCCCACGTCCAGTCCAGCTCGGGCATGAAATGGAAGTTCATCCCGTAGATGGCGGCGACCATGGTGGGCACCGCCAAAATACCGGCCCAGGCCGCCATCTTGCGCATGTCGTTGTTCTGCTGCATCCCGACGCGGGCCAGTGCCGCCTGGATCAGCGAGTTGAGCATGTCGTCGTAGCTGGCGATCTGGTCGGCGGCCTCGGAGTGGTGGTCGGCGACGTCGCGCAGATAGCGCCGCACCTCTTTGGAGATCACGTCCTTGTTGTCCATCTGGATGCGATGGAACGCGCCCGACAGCGGGTTGACGCACCGGCGCAGTTCGACCACCTCGCGCTTGAGCAGGTAGATCGGCTCGACGTCGATCTTGCTGCCGGGGGCGAACGCCAGCCCCTCGATGCTGTCGATGTCGGACAGCATCAGGCTGCTCACCTCGAGGTAGTGGTCCACCACATGGTCGGCGATCGCGTGCATCACCGCGTAGGGGCCCAACCGCATCTGCTCGGGGTCGCCATCCATCCGCTTGCGCACGTCGGCCAGTCCGCCGTGTTCGCCGTGGCGGACCGTGACCACGAAATCCTTACCGACGAAGACCATGATCTCGCCGGTCTCGACGATCTCGCGGGCCAGCACAACCGATTCGTGGGGCACGTAGTTGACGGTCTTGAGGACCAGGAACAGGGTGTCGTCGTAGCGCTCCACCTTGGGCCGCTGGTGGGCGCACACCGCGTCTTCAACGGCCAGCGGGTGTAGCCCGAACACGTCGGCCACTTCCTGCATCTCGGACTGGCTGGGTTCGCGCAAGCCGACCCAGACGAAGCCGTCGTGCCCCAGCGTTTCGATCTCACGCACTTTGGCCAGGGCTGCCGCGTAGCCGAGTTTGCCGGGCAACCGGTGGCCGTCGGAGTAGACGGCGCAGTCGACCAGCGTCTCCTTGGGCGCCTCGGGGGCCGGGCTCGGCTTGGGACGCGGTTCGTGCGCGAGGGGCCGAAGCGCTTCGGGCAATGCGTCAAATCCTTGGAACACATCCACCTCCCACCGTGCGCAGGTCCGACCAGGCGGTGCTCCATGGTACGCGTCCCGGCTGTTCGTAGCGCGACGATCAGGTGGCGGGAAAGCCCTGGTAGCGGACCGGGGATCGGCGGTCGAGAAGAGTGCGCTAGTTTCGAGCCGAACCCGAATCTGCACGAACATCTCCACAAGGAGTAAATCGACGTGAGCGCAAGTCCTCTCAAGGTCGCCGTCACCGGCGCCGCCGGCCAGATCGGCTACAGCCTGTTGTTCCGCCTGGCGAGTGGCTCGCTGCTGGGCCCCGACCGCCCGATCGAACTACGTCTCCTGGAGATCGAGCCCGCGCTCAAGGCGCTCGAGGGCGTCGTGATGGAGCTGGACGACTGCGCGTTCCCGTTGCTGTCCGGCGTCCAGATCGGCGCGGACGCGAACAAGATCTTCGACGGCGTGAACCTGGCGCTGCTGGTCGGCGCGCGGCCGCGTGGCCCGGGCATGGAGCGCAGCGACCTGCTGGAGGCCAACGGCGCGATCTTCACCGCGCAGGGCAAGGCGCTCAACTCCGTTGCCGCCGACGACGTCCGCATCGGCGTGACCGGCAACCCGGCCAACACCAACGCGCTGATCGCGCTGAGCAACGCCCCCGACATCCCCAAGGAGCGGTTCTCCGCGCTGACCCGCCTGGACCACAACCGGGCGATCTCGCAGCTGGCCCAGAAGACCGGCGCCAAGGTCACCGACATCAAGAAGATGACGATCTGGGGCAACCACTCGGCCACCCAGTACCCCGACATCTTCCACGCCGAGGTTGGCGGCAAGAACGCCGCCGAGGTGGTCAACGACCAGAACTGGATCGAGAACGACTTCATCCCGACGGTCGCCAAGCGCGGTGCGGCGATCATCGACGCGCGCGGCGCCTCCTCGGCCGCCTCGGCCGCGTCGGCCACCGTCGACGCCGCCCGCTCCTGGCTGCTGGGCAGCCCGGACGGCGACTGGGTGTCGATGGCGGTCTACTCCGACGGCTCCTACGGCGTGCCCGAGGGCATCGTGTCGTCGTTCCCGGTGACCACCAAGGACGGCAACTGGTCGATCGTGCAGGGGCTGGAGATCGACGAGTTCTCCCGCGGCCGCATCGACAAGACCACCGCCGAGCTGGTCGACGAGCGCGCCGCCGTCACGGAACTCAAGCTGATCTAGCGGCGATCGGCGGCGCACCGGATCCGCACTGAGAGCCACTTCACCAATTAGGCCTACTAATGGGTAGTCAGTACCCTGAAGCGCGTGTCCGAATTGCTTGAATCGATACAGACGAATGCCGAGCAGGGCGTGATCACCGACGCGGAGATCTTCGAGGCACACGTAGGCGGCAAGCTTTCCGTAGGCCTGACGTCCCCGCTGGACACCCAGCGCGCTTTGTCGATCGCCTACACGCCCGGTGTGGCACAGGTCAGCCGGGCGATCGCCGCCGACCGCGCCCAGGCGGCCCGCTACACCTGGGCGAACCGGCTGGTGGCGGTGGTCAGCGACGGCAGTGCGGTGCTGGGTCTCGGCGACATCGGGCCTGCGGCGTCGCTGCCGGTCATGGAAGGCAAGTGCGCGCTGTTTCAGGCATACGGCGGGCTGAACGCCATCCCGATCGTGCTGGACACCAAGGATCCCGACGAGATCGTCGAAACGCTGGTGCGCCTGCGCCCGACGTTCGGCGCCGTGAACCTCGAGGACATCTCGGCGCCGCGCTGCTTCGAGATCGAGCGTCGTCTCATCGAGGCGCTGGACTGCCCGGTGATGCACGACGACCAGCACGGCACGGCGATCGTGGTGCTGGCCGCGCTCATGGGTGCCAGCAAGGCGCTCGGCCGCGACATGGCCTCCCTCAAGGTGGTGGCGTCCGGAGCCGGTGCGGCCGGTATCGCGTGCACCAATCTCCTTATGGTGATGGGTGTTTCGGATATCACCGTGCTCGACTCGCGCGGGATCCTGCACACTGGTCGCGACGACATGAACGACGTCAAGGTGGCTCTGGCGCAGCGCACCAACCCCACCGGCCTGACCGGCAGCCTGGCCGAAGCCATTCGGGGCGCCGACGTGTTCCTGGGGCTGTCGGGTGGCGTGGTTCCCGAAGAAATGATCGAAACCATGGCGCCCAACGGGATCGTGTTCGCGCTGTCCAACCCCGATCCGGAGATCCACCCGCAGATTGCGGCCAAGTACGCCGCGGTGGTGGCCACCGGCCGTAGCGATTTCCCGAATCAGATCAACAACGTGCTGGCCTTCCCCGGGGTGTTCCGCGGTGCGCTGGAAGCCGGCGCGCGCCGGATCACCGAAAAGATGATGGTCGCGGCGGCCGAGGCGATCTTCTCCGTCGTCAGCGACGACCTCGCCCTCGACCGGATCGTCCCCAGCCCGCTGGACACCCGGGTCGGGGCAGCGGTCGCTACGGCGGTCGCGCTGGCCACCGAAGCGTCGGACGCTTCCGTCGCCGGGGGGTGAGAATCGGCAGGCTGGCGGTGCCGCTGCTCGCCGCCGCACTGACCGTCGCCGGTTGCGCGACCGATACCGGCGATCATCGGGCCCGTGCCGAGGTGGTGGTCGGATCCCGGCCTGACGCCGATTCGGCGCTGCTGGCCGGCGTGTATGTCGCCGCGCTGCGGTCCTACGGGTTCGGCGCGCGGGCCGCGACCGCGGCCGAGCCGAAGCCGCAATTGGATTCCGGCGCATTCACCGTCGTTCCCGCGTTCACCGGCCGCACGTTGCAGGCCCTGCAGCCCGGTGCGACGGCGATGTCGGACAAAGACGTCTACCGCGCGATGATCGCCGCGCTGCCCGAGGGCGTCGTCGCGGGCGACTACACGACGGCCGCCGAGGACAAGCCCGTGTTGCTGGTGAGTCGGCCCACCGCCAAGGCGTGGGGTGGCAGCGATGTCAGTGCCGACTTGAGCACGCTGCCCAAGCACTGCGAGGGCCTCGTCGTCGGGGCCGTCGCAGTGCATCGGGAGCCGTCGACGGTCGGGACCTGCCGGCTTTCCGCGCCACGCGAATTCCCCGATGGCGCAACGATGTTCGCTGCGATTCGGGCCGGGCAGCTGACCGCCGGGTGGACGACCACCACCGACCCCGACGCCCCCGGCGACCTGGTCGCGCTGGCCGACGGCAAGCCCGCACTGATCCGCGCCGAGAACGTGGTGCCGCTCTACCGCCGCAACGCGCTCAGCGAGCGGCAGTTGCTGGCGATCAACGAAGTCGCCGGCGTGCTGGACACCGCGGCCCTGGTCGAGATGCGGCGGCAGGTTGCCGCCGGCGCCGACCCGCAGGCGGTGGCGGGGGGCTGGCTGGCCGAGCATCCGCTCGGCCGGTGACGCTCGGGACTGACGTGCCCCGGTCCTTTTTCGCGCGTATCCACGCGCTCATCGACCGGGTCAGCGCTTCGGCATCAGCCGGTGCACGGTTTGCTGAAGTCGGCCCATGATGGGACCACCCAATAGCAGTTCCGGTCTCGAACCCGTCAGCCGCACGACCAGATCCATCGCCTTGACGTCGGGACCGACCAGGACCCGGCGCTTGTTCTTGCGCACGCCGTCGAGGATCAACTGCGCGGCTCGCTGCGGGGTGGTCTTGGCCTGTTGCTCCTCGAACAGGCTGGCCAGCTCGGCATGGTCGAGTCCCTCGACGCCGGTCGCATTGCGGGCGAATGCGGTCTTGATGCCGCCCGGGTGGACCGTCGTCACGGCCACCGGATGACCGGCGCGGGCCATCTCCTGATGCAGCGCCTCGGTGAATCCCCGGACGGCGAACTTGGCGGCGACGTATGCGGCCTGGCCGGGCGCCGAGAACAGGCCGAGCGCGCTCGAGATGTTGATGACGTGGCCGTCGCCGGAGGCGATCAGGTGCGGCAGGAATGCCTTGGTGCCGTTGACGACGCCCCAATAGTCGACGTCGACGACCCGCTCGATGTCCTTGAACCGGCTGTCCTCGATGGATCCGATGAACGTGATGCCGGCGTTGTTGTAGATCTGGTTGACCTTGCCGAAGCGCTCGTTCACCGCGTCGGCGTAAGCCAGGAAGGCCTCGCGCTCGGTGACGTCGAGCCGATCGGACTTGAACGCCGCGCCGATCGCCGTCAGCTGTTCGGCGGTCTGCGCCAGCCCCGCGGTGTCGACGTCGCTGATGGCCACCTTGGCACCCGCCCCGGCCAGCTCGACCGCCAGTGCCTGGCCGATGCCCGAACCGGCGCCGGTGACGACGGCGACCTTGCCGGCGAACGTATCCATGCATCACTCCCTCGTGCGGATTGACGGCTTGACGCTAATCGTTACCAGCGACTTCGGCTACAGCAGTGCGAAATCGTGAATCGGCGACGCTGATTCACTGCTTGGGCAGCAACCGGCCCATCACCGGCCCGAAGAGCTGTTGGTAATACGGGCCCGCCACCCGCACCATCACGTCCAGAAGTTTGGCATCCGTCCCGACCAGGACCCGGGCCTTCTTCTTGCGTACCGCGTCCAGGATGATCTGGGCGGCGCGTTGCGGGCTGGTCCTGGCGAGCCGCTTGTCGAACAGCTTGGCGAGTTGTTCGGGGTCGAGACCCTCGGCGGCGGTGGCGTTGCGCGCGATGGCGGTCTTGATGCCACCGGGGTGCACCGTCGTGACCGCCACGGGGTGGCCGGCCGCCCCCATCTCCTGCCGCAGCGCCTCGGTGAAGCCGCGCACGGCGAACTTGGCCGCGTTGTAGGCCGCCTGCCCGGGCACCGAGAACAGCCCGAACACGCTGGACACGTTGATGACGTGGCCATCGCCGGAGGCGATCAGGTGCGGAAGGAACGCCTTGGTGCCGTTGACGACGCCCCAGAAGTCGACGTCCATCACCCGTTCGATGTCCTTGAACTGGCTGACTTCGACGTCGCCGGTGAAGGCGATGCCGGCGTTGTTGTAGATCTGGTTGACCTTGCCGAAGTGCTCCTTGACGGCGTCGGCGTAGGCCAGGAAGGCCTCGCGCTCGGTGACGTCGAGCCGATCGGATTTGAACGACGCGCCGATGGCCTTCAGTTGTTCCTCGGTGTGGGCCAGGCCCTCGAGGTCGACGTCGCTGATGGCCACCTTTGCGCCCGAGCGGGCCAATTCCACGGCCAGCGCCTGCCCGATACCCGAACCCGCGCCCGTCACCACCGCGACCTTGCCGGCGAACCCTTGCATGAGCACCCTTCCTTATCGGCAGTTTGCGTCGAGGCTAGCCGGTACCAGCGGTCCCTGATACCCGCGGGTCGCAGAACCCCCCGGCTCAGCCCCCGTCGCCGGTCTAGCCCCGATTGACCGGCTCCTCACTCGCGCCGTTGCGGCGCTCGCCGTCGCCGGTCTAGCCCCCGATTGACCGGCTCCTCACTCGCGCCGTTGCGGCGCTCGCCGTCGCCGGTCAGGCGAAGGCTGTGTCGATGATCTCCTGCTGCTCGACGGCGTGCACCTTCGACGAGCCGGACGACGGGGCCGACATCGCCCGCCGCGAGATCCGCTTGATCCCGGTCAGCTTGTCGGGCAGCAGCTCGGGCAGTTCGAGCCCGAACCGCGGCCATGCACCCTGGTTGGCCGGTTCCTCCTGCACCCAGAAGTACTGGTTGGCATTCGGGTAGCGGTCCAGCGTCTCGCCCAGCCGGCGCTTCGGCAGCGGGGCGAGTTGCTCTATCCGCACGACCGCCACGTCTTCGCGGTTGTCCTTGGCCTTGCGGGCCGCCAGCTCGTAGTAGAGCTTGCCGCTGGTCAGCAGGACCCGGGTGACCTTGCTGCGGTCGCCGATGCCGTCCTCGTAGGTCGGCTCTTCGAGCACCGAGCGGAACTTGATCTCGGTGAAGTCGCGGACGTCGCTGACCGCCGCCTTGTTGCGCAGCATCGATTTCGGCGTGAACACGATCAGCGGCCGCTGCACACCGTCGAGGGCGTGGCGCCGCAACAGGTGGAAGTAGTTGGACGGCGTCGAGGGCACTGCGATCGTCATCGAGCCCTCCGCCCACAGCTGCAGGAAGCGCTCGATGCGGGCCGACGTGTGGTCGGGGCCCTGGCCCTCGTGGCCGTGCGGCAGCAGCAGCACGACGTTGGACAGCTGGCCCCACTTGGCCTCACCGGAACTGATGAACTCGTCGATGATCGACTGCGCGCCGTTGACGAAGTCCCCGAACTGCGCCTCCCACAGCACCAGGGCGTCCGGGTTGCCCACCGTGTAGCCGTACTCGAAGCCGACGGCGGCGTACTCCGACAGCGGCGAGTCGTAGACCAGGAACTTGCCGCCGGTGCGGGTGCCGTCGGCGTTCACCGTCAGCAGTTGCAGCGGCGTGAACTCTTCGCCGGTGTTGCGGTCGATGATCACCGAGTGCCGCTGGGAGAAGGTGCCGCGCTTGGTGTCCTGACCCGACAGGCGCACCAGCTTGCCCTCGGCTACCAGCGAGCCCAGCGCCAGCAGCTCGCCGAAGGCCCAGTCGATCTTGCCCTCGTAGGCCATCTCGCGGCGTTTCTCCAGCACCGGCTGCACCCGCGGGTGCGCGGTGAAGCCGTCCGGGGTCGCCAGGAACGCGTCGCCGATTCGGGCCAGCAGCGCCTTGTCCACCGCGGTGGCCAGGCCGGCCGGCAGCATCTGGTCGGCCTCGACCGATTCGCTCGGTAGCGCGCCGTGTTTCTCCAGCTCGCGGACCTCGTTGAACACCCGTTCCAGCTGGCCCTGGTAGTCGCGCAGCGCGTCCTCGGCCTCTTTCATCGAGATGTCGCCGCGGCCGATCAGGGCTTCGGTGTAGCTCTTGCGGACGCCGCGCTTGATGTCGACGACGTCGTACATCGCGGGGTTGGTCATCGACGGGTCGTCGCCCTCGTTGTGCCCGCGCTTGCGGTAGCACAGCATGTCGATGACGACGTCCTTCTTGAACTCCTGCCGGAAGTCGACGGCCAGCTTGGCCACCCACGCGCACGCCTCCGGGTCGTCGCCGTTGACGTGGAAGATCGGCGCCCCGATCATCTTCGCGACGTCGGTGCAGTACTCGCTGGAGCGCGAGTACTCCGGCGCGGTGGTGAAGCCGATCTGGTTGTTGGCGATGATGTGAATGGTGCCGCCGACCCGGTAACCGGGCAGGTGGGTCATGTTCAGGGTTTCGGCGACCACGCCCTGACCGGCGAACGCGGCGTCGCCGTGCAGCATCATCGGCACCACCGAGAAGGCCTTCTCGTCCCCTTGGTCTTCGGCGCCGTGGTCCAGCAGGTCCTGCTTGGCCCGCACCAGGCCCTCCAGCACCGGGTCGACGGCCTCCAGGTGCGACGGGTTGGCGGTCAGCGACACCTGAATGTCGTTGTCGCCGAACATCTGTAGGTACACGCCGGTGGCGCCCAGGTGATATTTGACGTCACCGGAGCCGTGCGCCTGCGCGGGGTTGAGGTTGCCCTCGAACTCGCTGAAGATCTGCGAGTACGGCTTGCCGACGATGTTGGCCAGCACGTTGAGCCGGCCGCGGTGCGGCATCCCGATGACCACCTCGTCGAGCCCGTGCTCGGCGCACTGATCGATCGCCGCGTCCATCATCGGAATGATGCTTTCCGCGCCTTCCAGTGAAAATCGTTTCTGGCCAACGTATTTGGTCTGCAAGAAGGTTTCGAAGGCCTCGGCCGCGTTCAGCTTGCTCAGGATGAACTTCTGCTCGGCCACCGTCGGTTTGACGTGCTTGGTCTCGACGCGCTGCTGCAGCCATTCCTGTTGCGACGGTTCGAGAATGTGGGTGTACTCCACGCCGATGTGGCGACAGTAGGCATCGCGCAGCAGGCCCAGCACGTCGCGCAGCTTCTTGTACTCGCTCCCGGCGAAGCCGTTGACTTTGAACACCCGGTCCAGGTCCCACAGCGTCAGGCCGTGGTTGAGAATCTCGAGATCGGGGTGGCTGCGGAACCGGCTGCCGTCCAACCGCAGCGGATCGATGTCGGCCATCAGGTGACCGCGACTGCGGTAGGCCGCAATCAACTCCATCACCCGGGCGTTCTTGTCGACGATCGAGTCCGGGTTGTCGGTGCTCCAGCGCACCGGCAGGTACGGGTTGCCCAGCTCGCGGAAGATCTCGTCCCAGAAGGCGTCCGACAGCAGCATCTCGTGGATGGTGCGCAAGAAGTCGCCGGACTCCGCGCCCTGGATGATGCGGTGGTCGTAGGTGGAGGTCAGCGTGATCAGCTTGCCGATTCCCAGCTCGGCGATGCGTTCCTCGCTGGCGCCCTGGAACTCCGCGGGGTATTCCATGGCGCCGACACCGATGATGGCGCCCTGGCCGTTCATCAGCCGCGGCACCGAGTGCACGGTGCCGATGGTGCCCGGGTTGGTCAGCGAAATGGTCACGCCCGCAAAGTCTTCGGCGGTCAGTTTGCCGTCGCGGGCGCGTCGCACGATGTCTTCGTAGGCGGTGACGAACTGCGCGAAGCGCATGGTTTCGCAGCCCTTGATCGCGGCGACCACCAGGGAACGCTTGCCGTCCTTGCCCTGCAGGTCGATCGCCAGGCCGAGGTTGGTGTGCGCCGGCGTCACCGCGGTCGGCTTGCCGTCGACCTCGGCGTAGTGCCGATTCATGTTCGGGAACTTCTTGATCGCCTGCACCAGCGCGTAGCCCAGCAGGTGGGTGAACGAGATCTTGCCGCCGCGGGTGCGCTTGAGCTGGTTGTTGATGACGATCCGGTTGTCGATCATCAGCTTGGCCGGGACGGCGCGGACGCTGGTCGCCGTCGGTACGTCCAGCGATGCCGACATGTTCTTCACGACGGCCGCCGCGGCGCCGCGCAGCGTCTGCAGCTCGTCGCCTTCCGCCGGCGGGGGAGTGGGGGCTTTGGCCGGCCGCGCCGCGACCCCATTGCCGGCGGCGGTGCTGGCGGGGGCTGCGGGCTTGGCGCTGTCTCTTATACACATCTCCGAGCCCACGAGACTGCAGCTAATCGCGTATGCCGTGTTCTGCGTGAAAAAAAAAAGGGGGGGGGGGGGGGGGT
>NZ_LZSX01000098.1 GCF_001665835.1 Mycobacterium colombiense
GATGTGTATAAGAGCCCAGACCACGATCGACATCTTCAACGAACCCATCTGCCCGCCGTGTGGCAGCTTCATCAGGTCGAACGCCACCGACATCGACACCGCCGTGAACAACAAGAAGCTTGCCGTGCGCTATCACCTGCTGAACTTCCTCGACGACAAGTCGCACAGCCAGGACTACTCGACGCGCGCGGTGGCGGCCAGCTACTGCGTCGCCGGGCAGAACGACCCCAAGGTTTACGCCGACTTCTATTCCGGCTTGTTCGCCAGCAACTTTCAGCCGCAAGAGGGCGCCGCAGAAGACCGCACCGATGGCGAGCTCGCGCAATTGGCCAAGACGGTGGGCGCCGACGCCGCCGTCGTCACCTGTATCAAGTCCGGCGACGACATCGGCACGGCCAAGTCGAAAGCGGCGAACGGCTACTCGAGCCTGTCGGCGGACAACGCCAATTCCACACCCTTCGTGTGGGACGGCGCCACCGCGGTGAACTACCAGAATCCGGCCTGGCTGACGAAAGTCACCGGATAGCAAGCGGCCAACCGGGGCCGCCGGCCGGCCGAGCCGCGATCACCGTACCCGGGGATGTTGTACTTTTCCTGCGGCGAGTTGATTGGAGTCGGCGATGAGCGACGCGCAGGGGTCGCGGTCGGGGACGATGTTCGGCCCGTACCGCCTGGGGAGGCTGCTCGGCCGCGGCGGGATGGGCGAGGTCTACGAGGCCGAGCACACCGTCAAGCAGTGGACCGTCGCGCTGAAGCTGATGTCGCACACGTTCAGCCAGGATCCGGTGTTCCGCAAGCGAATGGAGCGCGAAGCCCGCATCACCGGCCGGCTGCTGGAGCCGCATGTGGTGCCGATCCACGACTACGGCGAAATCGACGGCCAGCTGTTTTTGGAGATGCGCCTTATCGAGGGTGTCGACCTGGACAGTCTGCTCGAACGTGAGGGGCCGCTGCCCGCGCCGCGCGCGGTGGCCATCATCCACCAGGTCGCGTCGGCCCTGGACGCGGCCCACGCCGCCGGGGTGACGCATCGTGACGTCAAACCGCAGAACATCCTGATCACCGGCGACGACTTCGCCTATCTGGTCGACTTCGGTATCGCCAGCGCCAAGACCGACGAGAAACTGACCCAACTGGGCACCGCGGTGGGCACCTTGAAATACATGGCGCCCGAACGCTTCTCGAGTGACGAGGTGACTTCCCGGGCCGACGTGTACGCGCTGGCGTGCGTGCTCTACGAATGCCTGACCGGGGCGCCGCCGTATGGCGCCGACAGCACGGGCGTGCTGGTCACCGCGCACATGATGCACCCCATCCCCAAACCCAGCGCGCACGGCGCCGACGTGAGCCCGGCATTCGACGCGGTGATCGCGGCCGGAATGGCCAAGGACCCGAGCGAGCGCTACCCCACCGCCGGCGCCCTGGCCGACGCCGCGCACAAGGCACTGACCAGCCCCGAACGCGAACGCGCCGCGACGATCCTGGAGCGCAGCAACACCGCGGGCGCCGAGGTCCCGATCAGCCCACCCGCGCCGCCGCGGCCCCGGCGCACCCGCTGGCCGGTGGTGGCCGCCGCGGCCGTCGTCGCCGTCGCGATCTGCTCCGTCGGCGTCTGGCTGGTGCTCAAACCGACCAGCCAGCCGCAGCACCGGCCGAGTTCGGGCAAGACCGCGCCGCCGTCCACCGCCGCGCCCAGCGGCGACCAGGCGCGACTGATCAGCCTGCTCCCACCGGGCTACCTGCCCGGCACCTGCACGCCGGCCACCCCCGAGTCGGGCAGCATCTGGGTGCCCGCGGTGGCGATGGTGACCTGCGGACAGAACACCCAGCCCGGCGGCCCGGCCCGGGCCACCTATGGGCTGTTCCCTACGCCTGACCGGCTGAAGAAGGCGTTCAACGACGACGTCGGCAACGTCAGCCTGGTGAACTGCCCCGGCGAGGGACGCTCACCCGTCAGCTGGCACTACGACGAGACCCCCGACGACATGGCCGGGCTGATCGCGTGCGGCACCTACAACAACCACCCGAACGTGATCTGGTCGAACGACGCGAGGCTCATGCTCAGCGACGTCACCGGCGACCCGGCCACCGCCGAAGACCTGCACACGTGGTGGGACGCGTACGGCTGACCCGCCCGGCCTAGTCCGTGACCGGCTCCGAATCCTCTTGACGCTCAGCGTCTTCCACGGTCAACGGCAACGCCAGCTCCTCGAGCGGGCGCTGCTCGGCGGCGATGCCGAGCCACAGCTCGACCAGGCCGGCCGCGGCCATCACGACCGCCCCGATCAGGAACGACCAGACGACCTCGCTGCGCATGCCCGAGTTGATCAGCTGACCGAACAGCAGCGGGCCGGTGATGCCGCCGATCGCCGTGCCCATCGCGTAGAAGAACGCGATCGCGAGCGCCCTGGTCTCCATCGGGAAGATCTCGCTGACCGTCAGGTACGCCGCGCTGGCGCCCGCCGACGCCAGGAAGAACGCGACGATCAACACGCAGATGAAGGCCCAGACGCCGCCGGCCTGGGTGAGAAACACGATCGCCAGCGCCACCACCGCGACACCGGAACCGATGTAGGTCAGCGTGATCATCGGCTTGCGGCCGACGGTGTCGAACAAGTGCCCGAGCACCAGCGGGCCGGCGAAATTGCTCAGGGCCCACAGCACGAAGAACACCGGCACCATGTCCGACGGCACAGCGTAGAACTGGCTGAGCAGCGTGCCGAGGTTGAACGTGACGCCGTTGTAGAGGAACGCCTGCCCGATGAACAGCGCCAGTCCGAGGATCGCGCGCCGCGGATAGAGCTTGAACGCCACGGCGGCGATCTCCCGGAACGAGATCGCCGTGCGCTGGCGGATCCGCAGCGCCTTGCCCTGCGGTTCGGGCAGCGGTTGGCCGGTCTCCTGCTCGACCGCCTCTTCGATCTCGCCGACGATCTGCTCGGCCTCCTCGTCGCGGCCGTGAATGAACAGCCAGCGCGGGCTCTCCGGAACGTTGCGCCGCACCAGCAGCACGAAAATGCCGAGGATGGCGCCGATGCCGAAGGCCAGACGCCAGCCGACGTTGGGCGGGAAGTTCGACGTGTTCAGCAGCACCAGCGCGCCGCCCGCACCGGCGGCCGAACCCAGCCAATAAGTTCCGTTGATCACCAGGTCGACCCGGCCGCGGACCCGCGCCGGGATCAACTCGTCGATGGCCGAATTGATGGCGGCGTATTCGCCGCCGATGCCGGAGCCGGTGAAGAAACGGGTCAGGAAGAAATACCACGGGGCGAACGCGAACGCGGTGGCGACGGTGGCCACCAGATAGATCGCCAAGGTGAGGATGAACAGGTTGCGCCGGCCGAAGCGGTCCGTCAGGTGGCCGAAGAACAGTGCCCCCGAACACGCCCCCGCGATGTAGATCGCGGCCGCCATGCCGATCTGCGCGGCGTCCAGCGAGATCCCACTGTTGTGCTCCATGAGCCGGGCCGACACGTTGCCCACCATGGTGACCTCGAGCCCGTCGAGCACCCACACCCCGCCCAGGCCGACGACGACGCGCCAATGAAACCGCGACCACGGCAGCCGATCCAGCCGCGCCGGCACATGCGTCGAGATGGTCTTGGTTTGCGCGCTCGCACTCATGCGGTCTCCGTTCCGGTTTGACAGAGATTTACCCAATCCGACCCGTCGCTAGCGTCGCGCGGGGTATCGAACGGGTGCCGCACCCGCCGCGTCAACCTCGATCCGACCGGGACTCCTCGGGAGTCCAGGCCTGCGGCTGGCCGGGGTGGCCGGGAAAGAGAAAGTCGATGAAGGCCGCGGCCGTGGGCTGGGGCTCGTGGTTGGCCAGCCCCGGGCGCTCGTTGGCTTCGATGAAGGCGTATTCGGCGCCGCTGACATCGGGCACCAGCAGGTCGATGCCGGTCACCGGGATGCCGATCGCTTCGGCCGCCGTCACGGCGACGCGGAACAGTTCGCTGTTCACGTGCGCGGTGACGTCATGGATGGTGCCGCCCTGATGCAGGTTGGCGGTGCGCCGAACCCGCAGCCGGGTCCCCTGCGGCAGCACGTCGTCCAGCTGCCAGCCGGCCTCGGCGATCGTCGACTCCGTGAGGTCGTCGAGCGGGATGCGGGATTCACCGCCGGTGGCCGCCGAGCGGCGCCGGCTCTCGGCCGCGATCAGGTCCCGCACGCTGTGCTCCCCCGTGCCGATGATCTCCGGGGGCATCCGCAGCGCGGCGGCGACGACGCGGCCGTCGATCACCACCAGCCGAAGGTCGTCGCCGGTCACCCGCTGCTCGATCAGCACGTCGGAGTGTTGCTGGCGGGCCCGCGCCAGCGCGGAGCTGAGGTCGTCGGGCCCGTTGTCCGGGACGACCCCGACCGTGATGCCCTTGCCCTGCTCGCCACGCGTCGGTTTGACGACGACCTCGCCGACCTCTTTGAGGAAGGCGAAGTCGCTCTCGTCGAACGTGGCCAGCCGCGCGCGTGGCACGGTGATGCCCGCCTCGGAGACCAGGCGCCGCGTCAGCCGCTTGTCGTCGCAGCGGCACATGGCCACCGCCGAGGTGTACTCGGACAGCGATTCCCGGGTGATGACGCTGCGGCCGCCGTGGGTCAGACGCATCTCGCCGGTCTCGGCGTCGAGCACCTCGACCCAGATACCGCGGCGCAGCGCTTCGTCGGCGATGATCCGGGCGTACGGATTGAGGTCGTCGACCGTCTCGGGCGGCGGACTGAACAGCGGCTCGTTGATCGCGTTCTTGCGCTTGATCGCCAGCACCGGGACGCGACGGAAACCCAGCTTCTCGTAGAGCCCGATGGCGGCGGCGTTGTCGTGCGCCACCGACAGGTCCATGTAGGCCCGGCCCGCGCTGCGGAAGTGCTCGGCCAGCGCCTTGGTCAGGGCGCCGCCGACGCCCGGCAGCCCGGCGGCCGGATCGACCGCCAGCGTCCACAGGCTCGACCCCTCTTCCGGGTCGTTGAACAGCAACTCGTGGTCGACGCCGGTGACGGTGCCGACCACGGCCCCGTCCTCGTCGCGCACCGCCAGCAGGTACTTCACCGCCGGCACGTGCTGATGGTTGTCCCAGATCACGTCCACACCGGCCGGGACCATGCCACAGCGCACGTAGACGCGGTTCATGGCGTCGGCATCGATCGGGTCGTTGAGCGTGCGCACCGTCACGCCCAGCGGCGTCGGCGCCAGGTTCTCCGTCTTGGGGGTGAAGCGCAGCCGGTAGGTGTGGCTGGGATCGATGAACAGCTCGGTGGGCGCCTCGGCGACCACCACGTGCGACTCGCGGGCGTAGATGCAGATGTCGCGACGCCCGGGTCCCTCGCGGCGCAGCGCCTCGACCAGTTCCTGGGAATTGGCGAAGGTCTGCCCGAAAATCAGCCGGCCCCAACCTAGTTCGAGCTCGACATCCTTGGCCATCGCGTCGACCAGCTCTTGCGGCGAGGCGTCATGCAGACCGAGCGTGATCGCCTCGGTGTGGTCGCCGGACGGATCGACCATGGTCACGCAACCGGGCCCGTTACACCATGACGCTGCAACCAGAGCTCGAGCAGCGCGATCTGCCAGAGCTCGTTGCCCCGCAGCGGGGTCAGTTTGCCGTTTGGGTTGGCCAGCAGCGCGTCGACCGCGTCGGTGTTGAACAGGCCGCGCTCCTTGGCCGTGGGCGCGTAAAGAGCGTCGCGGACCATGTCGAGGTACGGGCCCTCGAGGTGGGTCAGCGCCGGGACCGGGAAGTAGCCCTTGGGGCGGTCGATGACCTCCGACGGAATCACCCGTCGCGCAGCCTGTTTCAGGACGCCCTTGCCTTCGTGCGCGATCTTCAGTTCCGGCGGGCAGGTCGCGGCCAGCTCGACCAGCTCGTGGTCGAGGAACGGCACCCGGCCCTCCAGCCCCCACGCCATCGTCATGTTGTCGACCCGCTTCACCGGGTCGTCGATCAGCATCACGGTCGTGTCGAGGCGCAGCGCGCGGTCGATGCCGGTTTCGGCGCCGGCCTGCGCGAAATGCTCGGTGACGAATCGCAGGCTGGGATCGCCGGGCGCGACGATGCCCGATCCGACCAGCGCGTCGACCCCGGCGTCGTCGCGGTCGAAGAACGCGCCGCGGTACTGGGCGACGGCACCGTCCAGGGTGGCCGCGGCGGCCTCGCCCATCGGCGGGTACCAGTGGTAGCCGGCGAACACCTCGTCGGCGCCCTGCCCGGACTGCACGACCTTCACGTGCCGCGACACTTCCTGGCTCAGCAGGTAGAAGGCGACGCAGTCGTGGCTGACCATCGGCTCGCTCATCGCGCCGATGGCACCGTCCAGCGCGGGCAGCATCCGGTCGGTCTCGATGCGGATCTGGTGATGGTTGGAGTCGAAGCGCTTGGCCACGATGTCGGAGTACTGGAACTCGTCGCCCTTGACGCCGCCCGCCGACTCGAAGCCGATGGAGAACGTCGACAGGCCGTGCTGGCCGGCCTCGGCGAGCAGGCCCACGATCAGGCTGGAGTCCACGCCCCCGGACAGCAGGCAACCGACCGGCACGTCGGCGACCAGGCGGCGCTTGACCGCCAGCCGCAGCGTGGACAGCACGGCGTCCTCCCAGTCGCGCTCCGACCAGTCGGCGCGGTCGGAGTGGCGGGTGAAGTCGGGCGCCCAGTAGGTGGTGACGGTGCGCCGGCCGTCGGGCTCGATGGCCACCAGCGACGCGGGCGGCACCTTGCGGACCCCACGCAGGATGGTGTTGGGCGCGGGCACCACCGAGTGGAAGCTCATGTAGTGGTGCAGGGCGACAGGGTCGATCCGGGTGTCCACACCGCCGCCGGCCAGCAGGGCCGGCAACGTGGACGCGAACCGCACCCGGTGGTTGTCCTCGGTCAGGTACAGCGGCTTGATGCCGAGCCGGTCCCGGCCGAGCAGCACCCGCCCGCTGTCGCGTTCGACGATGGCGAAGGCGAACATGCCGAACAGATGGCTGACGAAGTCGTCGCCCCACCGGTGGTAGGCCTTGATCAGAACCTCGGTGTCGCTGTGCGAGAAGAAGCGGTAGCCGTACCCGCTGAGCTCCTGCCGCAACTCCTTGTAGTTGTAGATGCAGCCGTTCCACGCCAGCGACAGGCCCAGCTCCGAGTCGACCATCGGCTGGGCGCCGGCTTCGGTCAGGTCAATGATTTTGAGGCGACGATGGCCAAGCGCGACGCGGCCCTGCGACCAGGCGCCGCCGGTATCCGGACCCCGGGGTGTCAGCACCGCGGCCATCGCCGAGACCGCCGCTACATCGGGCGGCTGCCCGTCGAGCCGTACCTCCCCGGTGACTCCGCACACGCCTTCGACCCTACCGTTGTCCGATTCGAAGCGCGCATGAGATCCGCCAAAAGCGCTGCAACGGGCCACGTACGGCCGCGATCAACACAGTGTGATCACCGCGATCGACGGACGTGTGAACTGGATCGCACCGTCGCCACGAACTGGCCGAGACGCTCATGGCTTCCTGGGCAGCTCGTCGTCGCCGGACGCGGCGTTGAACCGTTCGTGCGGGGCCAGTTCGCGACGCCGCTCCGCGCGGAGCAGACGCCGGAGCTGTTCGCCGTACATCTCGACCGAGTCGTCGGTCAGCATCTCGTTGTGCGTGGAGTCCACCGCGAACGTCAGGACGTCACCGGAGGCGTATGGCTCCCAGGATCGGGCCAGCAGCGAACAGCGATCGCTTTGATCCCGCACCGCGGAGAAGACGGTGAGGTCACCGTCGAAGAGCCTCGGTTCGTGCAGCCGGTACAGCTCGATGTTGTCGTTGAGGTTCCCGACCAGCAAATCGACGAGCTGTTGGTGCCGGGATATGTCCGCGACCCCCGACTCGCGCAGCAGTTCGGCCAACTGCTCGTCGGTGGGCGGGCCGGTATGCGCGTCGGTGCTGATGTTGTAGGCCCGCAGGACGTCGTCGAGCACCTGCTGCTCGCTGAGCGCGTGCTCCGGCAGGGCGATGCCGTCGTCGATGCTGGGTTGCGCGTCGAGCAGGATCAGGCGCCCGATCACGGAACCGCGGCGCTGCAGCTCGATGGCTATCTCGTGGGCGACGACGCCGCCGAACGACCAGCCCACGATGTTGTAGGGCCCGCCGGGATAGACCTCCTGGATCCGGTCGGCGTACAGCTCGGCGAGTTCGCGGATGGACCGCGGTGCGGCCTGGTCGGCCTGCGGGATTTGCTGGATGCCGAATATCGCGCAGTCCACGTACTTCCCGAGAACCTGGTACGGCCAGCTCACCCCGCCGGCCGGGTGGATGCAGAACAGCGGCACTCCGGACCCTTCCTTCAGGGTCTGCACCGGAACCACCTCGTCGGCATCCGCCGCCTCGGCCTGCAGCCGTTCGCTCAGCGCCTTGACGGTGGGCGCGTCGAACAAGGTGCGTACCGCCAGGTCAACGCCCAATCCGGCGTTGATCGCGGCGACCACGCGCATCGCCGAAATGCTGTCGCCGCCCAGATCGAAGAACGAGTCGTCGACCCCCACCAGGTCGGCACCGAGCACCTGTGCGTAGATGTCCGCCAGGGCCCGCTCCGTCGCCGTGGACGGGGCCCGGTACCCGCTGCCGGTGTACTGCGCCGCCGGCAGGGCCCGCGTATCGAGTTTGCCGTTGGGCGTCAACGGGAGCGCGTCGAGCGCGACCACCGCCGCCGGAACCATGTAGACCGGCAGCCGCCCGGCCAGCGCGGTGCGCGCCTCGTCCGGGTCGGCGGTCCCGGTGATGTACCCGACCAGACGCTTGACGCCGGGCTGGTCCTCGCGCGCGATCACCACGGCCTGGTCGACCTCGTCGAGCGCCGCCAGCGCGGCCTGGACCTCGCCGAGTTCGATGCGGTAGCCGCGGATCTTGACCTGCTCGTCGGCGCGGCCGAAGTACTGCAGCTGCCCGTCGGCGTCCCAGCAGACCAGGTCACCGGTGCGATACATGCGCATTCCCGACGCCCCGAACGGGCACGCCACGAACCGCGACGCCGTCAGCCCGGGCCGTCCGACGTACCCGGCGGCCACGCCGTCGCCGGCCACATACAACTCGCCGACCACACCCGCGGGCACCGGCCGCAACCACGGGTCGAGCACGAACAGGGCCGCGCCGTCCACCGGCGACCCGATCGGCGGCGTCCCGGAACCCCGCGTCAGCGGGGCGCTGATCGCCACGCACATGGTGGTCTCGGTCGGGCCGTAGGCGTTGATCATCACGCGCCCCGGCGCCCACCGGTCCACCACCTCGGCCGGGCAGGCCTCGCCCACCACTGCCAGCGACAGCGAATCCAGGCCGTCGGGCGAGAGCATCGCGACCGCCGACGGGGTCTGGGTCAGCACGGTGACCTCTGCGTCGACGAGCAGGGCGTGGAAGTCCTTCGGCGAACGCGCCACCGACTCGGGCACCACGACCAGCCGCCCGCCGCGCAGCAGCGCGCCGAAGATCTCCCAGACCGAGACGTCGAAGGCGTACGAGTGGCTCTGCGTCCACACGCCCACCCGCGGCAGGCCCGCGTCCAGGGACTCCAGCAGCTGGGTCACGCTGCGGTGGGTGATGGCGACACCCTTGGGGACACCGGTGGTGCCCGAGGTGTAGATGACGTAGGCGATGTCGTCGGCCGGGGGTGCCGGCAGCGGCGTGGCCGCCTGGTCCTCGATCCGCGGGTCCTCGATGTCGATGACCGTCAGGCCGGACCCGTTCAGCCGCGACCGCAGGCCCGCCGAGGTGACGGCGGCGATCGGCGCGGAGTCGTCGAGCATGAAGCGGATCCGGGTGCCGGGCGCCGCCGGGTCGATCGGCAGGTAGGCCGCCCCGGTCTTGAGCACCGCCAGGATCGCCACGATCGCCTGCGCCGACCGCGAAAACAGCAGCGCCACAGACTCTCCCGGGCCCGCACCCTGCTCGGCGAGCAGGTGGGCCAGCCGGTTGGCGGCCTCGTCGACCTCACGGTAGGTCATCGACGTGCCGCCCCAGTTGATCGCCACCGCGTCGGGCCGGTCGGCGACCTGGGCGTCGAACATGGCGGGAATCGACGGCAGCGCGGGCAGCGGCCGGTCCAGCACCGCACGGTTGCCGATCTCGTCCAGTCGGGCGTGCTCCGGCGCGTCGAGCAGGTCCACCGCCGACAGCGGCCGGTCCGGGTCGGCGGTCATCGCCAGCAACACTCGCTCCAGCCGGTCGCCGAGCGCCGCGATGGTCGCCGTGTCGAAGACGCCGGTGTCGTACTCCACCCGCAGGCCCAGTTCCTGGCCGGACAGGGCGGCCTGCATCGTCAGCGGATAGTGGTTGCGCTCGAACATGTTGACGTCGGCGATCGCGAGTTCGTGGTCGACCGCCATCGCCGAGGCGTCCAGCGGGTAGTTCTCGTAGGCGAACAGGGTGTCGAAGAGCTTCTCGTGACCGGTGATCCGGTGCATCTCGCTCAGCGACAGGTGCTGATGGTCGAGCGTCGCGGCGTGACCGCGCTGCAGCTGGCCGAGCAGCTCGGTCGTGGTGGTCGCCGCCGTCATGCTTGCGCGCACCGGGACGGTGTTGATCATCAGACCCACCATCGATTCGGCGCCGACGACCTCGGCCGGCCGGCCCGACACGGTGGTGCCGAAGGCGACGTCGTGCTGGCCGGTCAGCCAGGCCAGCAGCTGCGCCCATGCGGCCTGCAGCACGGTGCTGACCGTGGTGTGGCTGGAGCGGGCCAGCTCGCTGAGCGCCCGGGTGGTGTCCTCGGACAGCGCGAACGATTGCACGCCGCGGGTGCCGAACTCCCGCTGTTGCGGCGGCCCGACCAGCGTCGGGCTGTCGAGGCCGTCCAGCACCTCACCCCACGCCGCGCGCGCGGCGCCGAGGTCGCGGTCGGCCAGCCAGGTGACGAACCTGCGATACGGCGCGGGCGCGGGCAGCCGCTGCCCGGTGTAGCAGGCGAACGTCTCGTTCAGCAGGATCGGCACCGACCAGCCGTCGAGCACGATGTGGTGGATGGTAAGGACCAGCCGGTGCCGGTCGTCGTCCGTGTGCACCAGCGCCGCGCGGACGGCGGGCTGGTCGGCCAGGTCGTAGACCGCGGCGCGCTCGGCGGCGCACAGCCGCCGGATCTTCTCCTCGGGTTCGCTGCCGTTCGGCTTGAACTCGAGGTACCGCCACACCATCGCGGGATTCGCCGGGATGATCTGGACCGGCTCGTCGAACTGGTCGCAGAATCGGGCCACCAGGTGCGGGTGCCGGCCGACCACGGTGTGCATCGCGTCGCGCAGCCGGTCGGCGTCCAGCGGGCCGGTCAGGGTGAGATCCAGCTGCACGACGTAAAGGTGGTCGTCGTTGCCCCGCGTGGTGTCGGCGTGGAAGAGCAGCCCCTCCTGCAGCGGGGTCAGCGGCAGCACGTCGGCGACCCGCAGCCGCCGCTCGAGCTCGTCGATCTGCCGCTGGTCCAGGCGGGCCGGGAGGATGTCCGACGGGGTCAGTCCGCCGCCACCGGAGCGCACGTGGGCGCAGATGCCGGCCAGGGCCTCGAACCACAGCCGGCTCAGCCGGGCGACCTGCTCGCGGTCCAGCGCCGAGGCCGCCCACGTCCAGTTGGCGTGCAGCTGCGGGCCTTCCGCGGTGTCCATGGTGCCGGCGTTGAGGTCCACGGTGTGCATCAGCGGCATGGGCACCGCGGTGCTGGTGGCGGTGGCCGACGAGCCGTCGGTGCTGATCCGCCACAGCTCGTCGGAGAGCTCGGCGGCCGCGCCGCCCAACCGGCCCAGGTAGTTGAACCCGATCGCCGGGTCGGCGCCGTCCAGGTCGACCTCGGTGTTCAGGTAGCGCAGCAACCCGTAGCTCAGCGGATCCGGCAGCGCGCGCAGTTGCTCCTTGGCGTCCTTGACCAGCGCGCCCAGGATCGGCGCACCGGCCGTGACCTGCGCCCAGGACAGCCCGCCGACGTTCAGCGCGACCGGGTACTTGGTGGTGAACCAGCCCACGGTGCGGGACAGGTCCACTCCGGGCGCCAGCTCTTCGTGGCGGCCGTGGCCCTCGACGTCGATGCCTATGGGGGTGCCGACCCCAAGGTGGGGGCCCAGGAATTCGGCCCAGGCCAGCGCGAACCCGACCAGCAGGATGTCGTTGATGCCGGCGTGGAATGCGGCCGGCGCCTCGCCGAGCAGCGTGCGGGTGGTCTTCGCGTCCAGCGTCACCGACATGTTCTCGGCGGTCTCGTAGGTGTCGACTTCGGGCCGCACCGCCGGCAGGGCGGCCGCCGTCGCGGCTACCTGCCGCCAGGCGTCGGCCTGCGCGACCACGGCCGGCGACGACGCGTGCTCTGCGAGCAGCGCCGACCACCGGGCGAACGACGTTCCGCCGGCGGGCAGCGCGATCGGCTGCCCGTGGTGGTACTGGCCCCAGGCGACGTTCAGATCTTCCAGCAGCACTCGCCAGGACACCCCGTCGACGGCCAGGTGGTGAACGATCAGCACCAGCTGGCTGGTGGAGGCCACCCACAGCGCGCTGAGCATCACCCCGGCGGCCGGGTTCAGCCGCGACCGCGCCTCGATGATCGCCGCGTCGGACAGCTCCTCGACGGCGTGCACGCGCTGCGCCGCGTCGACCGAGCCCGGCTCGGGCACCGTCAGCGACCATTCGCCGGCCCCCCCAGCTGAACTGTCGTCGACCCGCAGCCGCAGCATCGCGTGCCGGTCCAGCAGGGCCTGCAACACCGTCACCACGTCGGCCTCGGTGACAGCGGCTGGGGCCTGCAGCACCATCGTCTGGTTGAACTGATCGACGGGGCCGTCGACGCTGTGCAGCCAGCGGATGATCGGTGTGGCGGCGACGTCGCCGACGCCCTCGTCGGCCACGCCGTATTCACCGTCGGTCACGCCGGCCACCCGGGCCAGCCGGGCCACGGTCTGCTCGGTGAAGATGTCGCGCGTCCGCAGCACCAGCCCGGCGGCCCGCGCCCGGGTCACCACCTGCATCGAGGAGATGCTGTCGCCACCGAGGTCGAAGAAGGAGTCGTCGATGCCGACCCGGTCTACGCCCAGGACCTGGGCGTAGATGCCGGCCAGGGTCTCCTCGACGGGGGTGCCGGGTGCGCGATACCGGTTGACGTCGCGGTATTCGGGTGCGGGCAGGGCCCGCACGTCGAGCTTGCCGTTGGCCGTCAGCGGCAGCGCGTCGAGCGCCACGATGGCGGCCGGGACCATGTAGGCCGGCAGGTGATCGGCCAGCCGGGTGCGGATCTCGACCGGGTCCGCTCCCCCGGTGATGTAGCCGACCAGGCGCTTGTCCCCGGGCCGGTCCTCGCGGGCGATGACGACGCCCTGCTCCACGCCGTCCAGCGCGGACAGCGCCGAGCGCACCTCGCCGAGTTCGATGCGGTAGCCGCGGATCTTGACCTGCTCGTCGGCGCGGCCCAGGTACTGCAGCTGCCCGTCGCCGCCCCAGCGCACCAGGTCGCCGGTGCGGTACATGCGCGAACCGGGCGCCCCGAACGGGCAGGCCACGAAACGCGACGCGGTCAGCTCGGCGCGGCGCCAGTAGCCGACCGCGACGCCGCCGCCGGCCACATACAGCTCGCCGACCACGCCGTGCGGCACCGGCCGCAGGGATTCGTCCAGGACGAACGCGGCGGCCCCGGGCACCGGGGAGCCGATGGGCACTGGCCCCGTAGTGGGCGATCCCGCCTGCAGCGGGGCGCTGACCGCGGCGTACACCGTCGCCTCGGTGGGGCCGTAGGCGTTGATCATCGCGCGGCCCGGCGCCCACCGGTCGACCAGCTCGGTCGGGCAGGCCTCACCGGCGACCACCAGTGCCGCGGACTCGAGGCCCTCGGGCGACAGCACGTCGGCCGCGGACGGGGTCTGGCTGATCACGGTGACCTCTTCGGCGACCAGCAGCGCGTGGAAGTCGTCCGGCGACCGGACCGCGGAGTCGGGGATGACCACCAGGCGCCCGCCCTGCAGCAGCGCGCCGAAGATCTCCCAGACCGAGACGTCGAAGGCCAGCGAGTGCCACTGCGACCAGACGCCCTCGCGCGGCAGGCCGGACTCCCCCGATGCCAGCAGCTGCGCGACGTTGCGGTGCGCCACGGCAACGCCTTTGGGGACGCCGGTGGTGCCGGAGGTGTAGATCAGGTAGGCGATGTCGTCGGCGTTCGGCGTCGGCAACGGGGTCGACGGCTGGGCGTCGACGGCGGGGGCCCCAATATCACCGACGTCGAGGACGACGACGTGATGGCCGTATAGCCGCTCCGCCAGGTCGGCGGTGCTGATCGCGACCATCGGCGCGGCGTCGGCGAGCATGAACCCGATCCGCTCGGCCGGCAGCCCCGGGTCGATCGGCAGGTAGGCCGCCCCGGCCTTGAGCACGGCCAGGATCGACACGATCGCCTCGGCCGAACGCGGGAACAGCAGCGCGACCCGCTCGCCGCGGCTGACGCCCAGGCCGGCCAGGCGGTGGGCCAGGCGGTTGGCGGCCTCGTCGAGCTCGCGATAGGTCCACGAGCGGTCGTCGCAGCGCAGCGCCACCGCGTCCGGGGTGCGCGCCACCTGCTTGGCGAACAACGCCGGCACCGACGCGTTGGTGGTGGCGGGCGCGGTCAGCGCCGCGCGGTTGCCGAGGGCGTCCAGGCGGGCGTGCTCGCGTCGGTCGAGCAGATCGACCGTCGACAGCGCGCGGGTGGGATCGGCCGTCA
This sequence comes from Mycobacterium colombiense, assembly GCF_001665835.1. Taxonomy (GTDB): domain Bacteria; phylum Actinomycetota; class Actinomycetes; order Mycobacteriales; family Mycobacteriaceae; genus Mycobacterium; species Mycobacterium colombiense_A. Next base: position 14,655 of record NZ_LZSX01000098.1, read on the forward strand.
TCGCCTCCAGGACGCGCTGCAGGCGCCCGATCAGCGTCCGGATGGTCTCCGCGTCGAACACGTCGGTGCGGAACTCCACCCGCCCGCCGATACCGGCGGGCTCGTTGTCCTCGGCCCAGCGCTCGGCCAGCGAGAACACCAGATCCATGCGGGCGACCTGGGTGTCCAGCGGTATCGACGTGACCTGGACGTCGCCCAGCGACAGCCCGGCGCCCGGTTCGCTGTCCTGCCCGGCGAAGTTCTGCCAGGCCAGCATCACCTGCACCAGCGGGTGATGCGTCAGGCTCCGGGTCGGGTTGACCCGCTCCACCAGCACCTCGAACGGCACGTCCTGATGCTCGAAGGCCTCCAGGCTGCGCGTGCGCACTCGGGTCAACAGCTCGGTGAAGCTCGGATCGCCGGCCAGGTCGACCCGCAGCACCAGGGTGTTGACGAAGAAGCCGACCAGGTCCTCGAGCGCGGGGTCGCGCCGGCCGGCGATCGGGAAGCCGACCGCTACGTCTTTGCTGGCGCTGATCTTGGACAGCAGCACCGCCAGGGCGGCCTGCACCACCATGAAGCTGGTGGAGTTGTACTCGCGGGCCAGCCCCGCGACCTGCTGTTGCAGGTCGGCCGGCCAGTCCACCTCGACGGCCGCACCGCGCTGGTCGGCGATCGGCGGGTAGGGCCGGTCGGTGGGCAGCTGCAACTGCTCCGGCATGCCGGCCAGCGCGTCCTGCCAGTAGGCCAGCTGCCCGGCGATGCGGCTGCCGCTGTCGGCGAGCTCGCCGAACTGTGCACGCTGCCACAGCGTGTAGTCGACGTACTGCACGGCCAGCGGCTCCCAGTCGGGGGCGCGCCCGGCACACCGGCTGGCGTACGCCATGCCCAGGTCGCGGACCAGCGGCCGCAGCGACCAGCCGTCCGCGGCGATGTGGTGCACGACGGCGACCAGCACGTGCTCGTCGTCGTCGACGCGGAACAGCGAAGCGCGCAACGGGATCTGGGTGGCCAGGTCGAAGGTCTCGCGAGCCGCGGCATCGATGGCCTCGCGCAGGCGGCTCGCCGACCAGCCGCGGGCGTTGACGGTCCGCCAGCTGAGATCGGCTTGCTCGACCGGGACCACCACCTGCTGCGGCGTGTCGTCGGTCGCGGCGAACACCGTGCGCAGGCTCTCGTGGCGGGCCACCACGTCGGCCAGCGCGGCGCCCAGCGCCTGGACGTCGAGGCGTCCGTGCATCCGCAGCGCCGCCGCCATGTTGTAGACCGGCGACGGTCCCTGCAGCTGGTCCAGGAACCAGAGCCGGCTCTGCGCGAAGGACAGCGGGATGACCGCCGGCCGCTCGCCCGCCACCAGCGGGTCGAGTCGGCCGGTGTCCTCGCCGACGCGCGGCGCCAGCTGGGCGACGGTGGGCGACTCGAAGATGACGCGGACCGGGATGCCGACGTCCATGGCGCTGTTGACGGCCGCGATCACCCGCATCGCGGAGATGCTGTCGCCGCCGAGGTCGAAGAAGGAGTCGTCGACACCGACTCGCTCGACCCCGAGCACGTGGGCGTAGATGCCGGCCAGGATCTCCTCGGTGGGTGTGGTCGGCGAGCGATACCCGGCCCCGGAGTATTCGGGTGCCGGCAGGGCGCGGATGTCGAGCTTGCCGTTGAGGGTCATCGGCAGCGCGTCGAGCACCACCACCGCCACCGGGACCATGTAGCCGGGCAGCCGCTCGGCCAGCTGCGCGCGGGCCTCGGCGGGATCGGCGGCGCCGGTGATGTAGCCGACGAGGCGCTTGTCGCCGGGCCGGTCCTCGCGGGCGATGACGACCGCCTGGTCGACACCGTCCAGCGCGGCCAGGGCCGAGCGCACCTCGCCGACCTCGATGCGGTAGCCGCGGATCTTGACCTGCTCGTCGGCGCGGCCGAGGTAGTCCAGCTGCCCATCCGCGCGCCAGCGCACCAGGTCACCGGTGCGGTACATGCGCGAACCGGGCTCGCCGAACGGACAGGGCACGAACCGCGTCGCGGTCAGCCCGGGCCGGCGCACATACCCGTACCCGACGCCGCGACCGGCGACGTACAGCTCGCCGACCACTCCGGCCGCCACCGGTCGCAGCCACCCGTCCAGGACGAACAATGCCGTGCCGGGCACCGAGGAGCCGATCGGCGGCGCCCCCGTACCGGCGGCCAGCGGCGTGCTCATCGACGAGAAGATGGTCGCCTCGGTCGGGCCGTAGACGTTGACCATCGTCCGTCCCGGCGCCCAGCGGTCCACCAGCTCGGGCGGGCAAGGCTCGGCACCGATCACCAGCGCCGCGGACTCCAGGCCCTGCGGCGACAGCATCCGCACCGCCGACGGGGTCTGGCTCAGCACGGTGACCTTCTCGGCGACCAGCAGGGCGTGGAATTCCATGGGTGAGCGGGCCACCGAATCGGGCACCACGACAAGCCGGCCGCCGTGCAGCAGCGCGCCCCAGATCTCCCAGACCGAGAAGTCGAAGGCATACGAGTGGAACTGGGTCCACACCTGGTCTGCGGACAGCTGGACGCCGACGGCCGGAGCGTCGAACAGCCGGGTCACGTTGCGGTGGCTCACCGCCACGCCCTTGGGCAGACCGGTGGTGCCCGACGTGTAGATGATGTGCGCGACCTGTTCGGGGGCCGGCGCCGGCAGGGCCGTGCGGGGCTGGCGGGCCACGGCGCGGTCGTTGATGTCGACCACGATCAGGTCGTGGGCGCGCAGCTTGTCCGCCAGCGTCGCGACGGTGACCGCGGCCATCGGCGCGGTGTCGGTGAGCATGAACTCGATGCGCGCCGCAGGCAGCGCCGGGTCGATCGGCAGGTAGGCCGCACCGGTTTTCAGCACCGCCAGGATGGCCACGATCGCGTCGGCCGACCGGCCGAACAACAGCGCAACGGACTCGCCAGGGCCCGCACCACGCTCAATCAGCAAGTGCGCCAACCGGTTCGACTTCTCGTCGAGCTCCCGGTACGACATAGACCGGCCCTCGAAGGTCACCGCCGCGGCCCGCGGGCTGCGCGCCGCCTGCGCGGCGAACAACGCCGGGATGGACCCAGACGTGCCGGGCTGGGCCAGTACGGCCCGCTCGCCCCAGCCGTCCAGCCGGTCGTGTTCGGCGTCGTCGAGCACGTCGATCGAGGACAGTCGCCGCGCCGGGTCGGTGGTCATGACGACCAGCAGCCGCCGCAGCCGCTCGATCAGCGTTGCGATTCGTGCCGCGTCGAAGACGTCGGTGTCGTATTCGACCTGCAGGCGCAGTTCTTTGCCGGGCTGGGCCTGCACCGTCAGCGGGTAGTGGGTGGATTCCCGGCTGGTGATGTCGGTGACGGCCAGCTCCTGGTCGGCCGACAACGCGCTGGCATCGATCGGATAGTTCTCGTAGGCGAACAGGGTGTCGAACAGCTGGTCCTGGCCGGTGATGCGGTGAATCTCGTTGAGCGCCAGGTGCTGATGGTCCAGCGTGTGGTTGTACGCGCCCTGCAGTTGGTCGAGCAGCTCGGCGGTGGTGGTGGTCGCGGTGATGTTCGCCCGCACGGGCACGGTGTTGATGAGCAGGCCAACCATGGTGTCGGCGCCGGCGACCTCGGCGGGACGGCCCGACACGGTGGTGCCGAACACGACGTCGCCTTGGCCGGTCAGGCCGCACAGCAGTTGCGCGAAGGCGGCCTGCAGCACGGTGTTGACGGTGGTGTGGCGGGAGCGGGCCAGGTCGGTGATGGCCTGGCTGAGCTCGGCTGGCAGCGCGAACGACTCGACGCCCTGCGGCCCGAGTTCGGTGCGGTCCTGGGGGCCGACCAGGGCCGGCGCATCGAAGCCGGCGAACACCTCGGCCCAGGCCGTGCGGGCGGCGTCGATGTCCCGCTCGGCCAGCCAGTCGACGAAGCCGCGGTAGGGTGCGGCCGCCGGCAGCCGCTGGCCGTAGTAGCCGGCGAAGATCTCCCCCAGCAGGATCGGCATCGACCAGCCGTCCAGCACGATGTGGTGGTTGGTCAGCACCAGCCGGTAGCGGTCGGGTGCCGTGCGGACCAGCGCCACCCGGAAGGCCGGCTGCTCGGCGAGGTCGCCGCACACCGCGGCGCGCTCGGCGGCGCACAGCCGCTGAACCCGCGCGTCGGCGTCGGCGTCGGCGTCTCCGTCCAGCTCGACGTACTGCCAGGACGCCGCCGGGTCGGCCGGGATGATCTGGACGGGCTCGTCGTACCGGTCGCAGAACCGGGCCACCAGGTTGGGATGGCGGCCGATCATCGTCTGCACCGCGTCGCGCAGCCGGTCGGGGTCGAGCGGGCCGGTGATGCTGATGTCCAGCTGTCCCGCATACAGGTCGTCGGTCGCCTGCGCGGTGTTGGCGTGGAAGAGCAGTCCCTGTTGGACGGGGGTCAGCGCCAGCACGTCGGCGATGTGGTGTTGGCGCGCAAGCTGATCGATCTGCTGTTGGCTCAGGCGGGCGGGCGCGATGTCCGACGGCGTCAGGCCGCCGCCGCCGGAGCGCACGTGCGCGCAGATGCCGGCCAGGGCCTCGAACCACAGCCGGCCCAGCCGGGTGACCTGCTCGTCGTTCAGCGCAGAGGGCGCCCACGTCCAGTTGGCGTGCAGTTGCGGGCCGCCCTCGGCGTCGACGGTGACCGCGTTCAGCTCGACGGTGTGCATCAGCGGCATGGGGATCGCGGTCGCCGCGCGGGTGACCGACCAGCCGTCCGGCTCGGGGCGCCACATGTCGTCGGTGAGCTCGGCCGCACCGCCCTGGCGTCCCAGGTAGTTGAAGCCGATCGGCGGCTCCCCCGCGTCCAGGTCGACGTCGGTGTTCAGGTAGCGCAGCAGCCCGTAGCTCAGCGGATCCGGCAGGGCCCGCAGCTGTTCCTTGGCGTCTTTGAGCACCGCGCCCAGCGCGGCGCCGCCGGAAGCCACCTGGGCCCACGAAACACCTTGCACTGCAAGGGATACCGGGTATTTGGTGGTGAACCAGCCCACGCAGTGCGACAGGTCGACGTCGCGGCCCAGTTCCTCGTGGCGGCCGTGGCCTTCGACGTCGATGCCGATCGGCGCGCCGGGATCGCCGGCGAATTCCGCGCACGCCAGCCCGAACGCGATCAGCAGGATGTCTTGCACCCCGGCGTGGAACGCCGCCGGGACGTCACCGAGCAGCGTGCCGGTGGTCTCGGCGTCGAGCTCCATGGAGAGGTGTCCGGCCGTGGCGAAGGTGTCCACGTCGGGGCGCACCGCGGGCAACGCCGCGGGCGTTGAAGCCACCCGCTTCCAGGTGTCGGCCTGATCCACCACGTCCGGATGGTGCGCGTGTTCGGCCAGCTGCGACGACCACCGGGCGAACGAGGTGCCCGCCATGGGCAGCGCCACGGGCTGCCCGCTGTGATGCTGAGCCCAGGCAATATTCAAGTCCTGCAACAGGATTCGCCAGGACACGCCGTCGACGCCCAGGTGGTGCACGATCACCACCAGTTGGCGGGTGGTGTTCGCCCACACCGCGCTGAGCATCACGCCGGCGGCCGGGTTCAACCGGGACCGCGCCTCGATGACGGCCTCGTCGGACAGTTCGTCCACCGCGTGCAGGCACGCGCGAGCATCCACCGAGCCGGGCTCGGGCACCGTCAGCGACCAGCCGGTGGCCGCGTCCTTGTCGACGTGCAGCCGCAGCATGGCGTGGCGATCCAGCAGGGCCTGCAGCACCGTGACCACATCGGCCTCGCTGACCGCGGCCGGGGCCTGCACCAGCATGGTCTGGTTGAACTGATCAACCTGGCCGCCTGCGCTTTCCACGTCCTGCAGCCACCGGATGATCGGGGTGGCCTGCACCGGCCCGAGGCCCTCGTCGGCGACGGCGGATTCGGCGTCGACCACTTCGGCCACCCGGGCCAGCCGGGCCACGGTCTGCTCGACGAAGATGTCGCGCGTCTTGCACACCAGGCCAGCGGCCCGCGCCCGCGTCACCACCTGCATCGACGAAATGCTGTCGCCGCCCAGGTCGAAGAAGGAATCGTCGACGCCGACGCGCTCGAGGCCGAGCACCTGGGCGAAGATTCCGGCCAGAATTTCTTCAATGGCGTTGTCGGGCGCGCGATACCGGTCCGCGTCCTGGTAGTCCGGTGCAGGCAGGGCCCGGGTGTCGAGCTTGCCGTTGGGGGTGAGCGGCAGGGCCTGCATCACCACCACGGCGGTCGGGATCATGTACGCCGGCAGCCGCTCGGCCAGCGCGGCACGCACCGCGGCCGGGTCGGCGGTGCCGGTGACATAACCGACGAGCCGCTTGTCCCCGGGGCGGTCCTCGCGGGCCACCACGACCGCCTGCTCGACGCCGTCCACCCACGCCAGTGCCGCGCGCACCTCGCCGAGTTCGATGCGGTAGCCGCGGATCTTGACCTGCTCGTCGGCGCGGCCGAGGTAGTCCAGCTGCCCGTCCGCGCGCCAGCGCACCAGGTCACCGGTGCGGTACATGCGCGAACCGGGCTCGCCGAACGGGCAGGCCACGAAACGCGACGCGGTCAGGCCGGACCGCCGCCAGTAGCCGCAGGCCACCCCGGCGCCGGCCACGTACAGCTCGCCGACCACGCCCGGGGGCACCGGCCGCAGCCATTCGTCGAGCACGAACGACGCCGCGCCCGGTACCGGGGAGCCGATCGGCACCACGCCCGGTGACCCCGCCTCCAGCGGCGCGCTGATGGCGGCGTAGACCGTGGCCTCGGTGGGGCCGTAGGCGTTGATCATCGCCCGGCCCGGCGCCCACCGGTCCACCAGTTCAGACGGGCAGGCCTCACCGGCGACCACCAGCGTGACCGACTCCAGCCCGGTGGGTGAGAGCGCTCCGGCCGCGGACGGGGTCTGGCTGAGCACGCTGACCTGTTCGGCCACCAGCAGTGCGTGCAGGTCTTCGGGTGAGCGCGCGATCGATTCGGGCACCACGACCAGTCGGCCGCCGTGCAGCAGGGCGCCGAAGATCTCCCACACCGAGACGTCGAAGGCCAGCGAATGCCACTGCGACCACACGCCGGTGCGCGGCAGTCCCGAGTCGCCGGACGTCAGCAGCTGGGTGACGTTGCGATGTGTGACGGCAACGCCTTTGGGGACGCCGGTGGTGCCCGAGGTGTAGATCAGGTAGGCGAGGTTCTCCGGTCCCGGTGCCGGCAGCGCGGTGGTGGGCCGGCTGTCGATGGCGGGGTCGTTGACGTCGATCACCTTGACGTCGTGGCCGGCGAACCGCTCGGTCAGCTCCGCGGTGGTGATCGCGGCGATCGGGGCGGCATCGCCGAGCACGAATTCGACCCGCGACTCGGGCAGCGCCGGGTCGATCGGCAGGTACGCCGCCCCGGACTTGAGCACGGCCAGGATCGACACGATCGCCTCGACCGACCGCGAAAACAGCAGCGCCACAGTCTGTCCCGGAGCGGCGCCGTGCTCCACGAGGCAATGTGCCAACCGGTTCGACGCCTCGTCCAGCTCGCGGTAGGTCAGCGAATGCCCGTCGCAGACCAGCGCGACGGTGTCCGGGGTGCGGGCCGCCTGGGCGGCGAACAGCGCGGGGACGGAATCGGTGTGGCTCGCCGATCCGGTCAGCGCGGCGCGGTTGCCGATGTCGTCGAGCCGGGCGTGTTCGGCGTCGTCGAGCAGGTCGACCGACGAAACCGCCTGCGCGGGTTCGGTGGTGATCGCGAGCAGCACGCGCTGCAACCGGTCGATCAGCGCCCGGATGCTGGCCGCGTCGAAGACGTCGGTGCGGAATTCGACGGTGCCGCCGATTCCGTCGGGCTCGCCGCCGTCGGTCCAGCGCTCGCCCAGCGAGAAGGTCAGGTCCATGCGGGCGGTCTGGGTGTCCACCGGGATCGGCGTGACATCGACGTCGCCCAGGGACAGCCCGGCGGCGGGACCGCTGTCGTGCCCGGCGAAGTTCTGCCAGGCCAGCATCACCTGCACCAGCGGGTGATGCGTCAGGCTCCTGGTCGGGTTGAGCCGCTCCACCAGCACCTCGAACGGCACGTCCTGGTGCTCGTAGGCGGACAGGCTGCGCTGGCGCACCTGCGACAGCACCTCGGCGAAGGTGGGGTCACCGGCGACGTCGACGCGCAACACCAGGGTGTTGACGAAGAAGCCCACCAGCTCGTCGAGCGCGGGGTCGCGCCGGCCGGCGATCGGGAAGCCCACCGCCACATCGGGATTGGCGCCGATCTTGGACAGCAGCACCGTCAGCGCGGTCTGGACCACCATGAAACTGGTGGCGTTGTGCTGGCGCGCCACTTCGCCGACGCGTCGCTGCAACTCGGTCGGCCAGTCGATTTCGACCGTCGCACCGCGCTGGTCGGCCACCAGCGGGTAGGGCCGATCGGTGGGCAGCTGCACCCGCTCGGGCATCCCGGTCAGGGCGTCTTCCCAGTAGGACAGCTGGGCCGCGATGCGGCTGTTGCCGTCGTCCAGATCGCCGAATTGCGCGCGCTGCCACAGCGTGTAGTCGACGTACTGCACCGGCAGCGGCGTCCAGTCGGGGCGGCGCCCGGCGGCTCGGCTGGCATACGCCACCCCCAGGTCGCGTACCAGCGGGGTGATGGACATGCCGTCGGCGGCGATGTGGTGCACCACGGCCACCAGCACATGCTGGTCGTCGCGGAGCCGGAAAAGCCCGGCCCGCAACGGGATTTGCGCCGACAGGTCGAAGGTGTAGCGGGCCGTGTCGCCGATCGCCTCTTCCAGCTGGCTTGCCGACCAGCCGCCGGCGTCAACGACCTCCCAGCCGAAATCGGCCTTGTCCGCGCGGACTACCACCTGCTGCGGGGTCCCGTCGGGGGCCGCGAACAGGGTGCGCAGGCTCTCGTGGCGGGCCACCACGTCGCCCAGCGCCGCACCCAGCGCGTCGGCGTCGAGCCGACCGTCCAGCCGCAGCGCGGCCGCCATGTTGTAAACCGGTGAGGGACCTTGCAATTGATCGAGGAACCACAACCGGTTCTGCGCGAACGACAACGGGACGACCGCCGGCCGCTCACCGGCCGTCAACGGGTCCAGTCCGGTTCCGCCCTCGCCGATCCGGGGCGCCAGCTGGGCCACCGTGGGCGCCTCGAACACGACGCGCACCGCGAGGCCGGCGTCCAGGCTCGCGTTGATCGCGGCGATCAGGCGCATGGCGGAGATGCTGTCGCCGCCGAGGTCGAAGAAGGAGTCGTCGACGCCGACCCGCTCGACGTCGAGGATTTCGGCGTAGATGCCGGCCAGGATCTCCTCGGTGGGGGTTTCCGGGGCGCGGTATTCACCGGCGGTGTATTCGGGTGCCGGCAGGGCGCGGGTGTCGAGTTTGCCGTTGGCGGTCAACGGAAGTGCGTCGAGCGCCATCACCGCGGCCGGGACCATGTAGGCGGGCAGCCGTTCGGATAGCGCGGTGCGCACCAGGGTCGCGTCGGCGCCGCCGGTGACGTAACCGACGAGGCGCTTATCGCCCGGGCGGTCCTCGCGGGCGATGACGACGGCCTGGTCGACGCCGTCGAGTCCGGCCAGCGCGGACTGGATTTCACCGAGTTCGATGCGGTAGCCGCGAATCTTGACCTGTTCGTCGGCCCGCCCGAAGTACTGCAGTTGGCCGTCGGCGTTCCAGCGCACCAGGTCGCCGGTGCGGTACATGCGGGTGCCGGCTCCGCCGAACGGGCATGCAACGAAGCGCGCCGCGGTCAGGCCGGGCCGGCCGACATAGCCCGCGGCCACACCGGATCCGGCGACGTACAGCTCCCCGACGACACCGGGCGGCACCGGCCGCAACGACTCGTCGAGCACGAACAGCGCCGCCCCCGGCACGGGGGACCCGATCGGCACCGGCCCGTTGGCGGCCGAGCCCGGCGCCAGGGGCGCGCTGATGGTCACACACATGGTGGTCTCGGTCGGGCCGTAGGCGTTGACCATCACCCGACCGGGCGCCCACTGGTCCACCACCTCGGCCGGGCAGGCCTCACCGGCCATCACCAGCGACACGGACTCCAGGCCCTCCGGCGAGAGCAACGCCACCGCCGACGGGGTCTGGGTCAACACGCTGACTTCCTGGGCGACCAGGACGTCGTGCAGGTCTTGCGGTGAACGCGCAACGGATTCGGGCACCACGACCAACCGGCCGCCGCGCAGCAGGGCGCCGAAGATCTCCCACACCGAGACGTCGAACGCCAGCGAGTGGCTTTGCGACCACACCCCCGCCGCCGGCAGGCCGGCGTCCAGTGACCCCAGCAGCCGGGTCACGTTGCGATGAGTGATGGCAACGCCTTTGGGGACACCGGTGGTGCCCGAGGTGTAGATCAGGTAGGCGACACCGTCCGGCGTCGGCAGCGGCAGCCCCGTTTCGGGCAGGGTGTCGATGCGTCGATCGTCGACGTCGATGACGGGCACGCTGTACCCGTCGAACCGCCCGGCCAGGTCGGCGGTGGTGACCGCGACGACCGGCTTGGCATCGCCGAGCATGAACTCGATCCGGGTGTCCGGCGAGGAGGGGTCGATCGGCAGGTAGGCCGCCCCCGTCTTGAGCACCGCGAGGATCGACGCGATCGCCTCGGCCGAACGCGAAAACAGCAGCGCCACAGTCTGTCCCGGGCCGGCGCCGTGGTCCACGAGACAATGCGCCAACCGGTTCGACGCCTCGTCCAGCTCGCGGTAGGTCACCGACAGCCCCTCGCACACCAGCGCGACGGCGTCCGGCGCGGCGGCGACCTGGGTGGCGAACAGTTCGGGCACCGACGCGGGTGCGCTTCCCGGCCCGGTCAGAACGCCGCTGTTGCCAAGCTCTTTCAGGCGGGCGTGCTCGGCCTCGTCGAGCAGGTCCACCGACGACAGCAGGTGGGTGGGATCGGCGGTCATCGCCGTCAACACCCGCTGCAACCGCGCGATCAGCGTCTCGATGGTGGCCGCGTCGAACACGTCGGTGCGGAATTCGACCCGCCCGCCGATGCCGGCGGCCTCGCCGTCGGCATTCCAGCGCTCCGCGAGTGAGAACACCAGATCCATGCGGGCCGACTGGTCCGACACCGGCACGGATGTGACCTCGAGGTCGCCCAGCGCCAGACCGGCGGCCGGGTCGTCGTGCCCGGCGAAGTTCTGCCAGGCCAGCATCACCTGCACCAGCGGGTGATGCGTCAGGCTTCGGGCCGGGTTGACCCGCTCCACCAGCACCTCGAACGGCACGTCCTGGTGCTCGAATGCCGCCAGGCTGCGCGCCTGCACGCGCTCCAGCAATTCCTCAAAGGTGGGGTCGCCGGCCAGGTCGACCCGCAGCACCAGGGTGTTGACGAAGAAGCCGACCAGCTGGTCGAGCGCGGGGTCGCGCCGCCCCGCAATCGGGAAGCCCACCGCCACATCGGAACTCGCACCGATCTTGGACAGCAGCACCGCCAGGGCGGCCTGCACCACCATGAAGCTGGTCGCGTTGTGCTCCCGGGCCAGTCGGCGCACCTGCTCCTGCAACTCCGCCGGCCAGTCCACGACCACACTGTCGCCGCGCTGATCGGCCACCGGCGGATAGGGCCGATCGGTGGGCAACTGCAGCCGTTCGGGCATTCCGGCCAGCGCCTGCTCCCAGTAGGCCAGCTGGGTGCCGATGCGGCTGGTGCTGTCGTCGAGGTCGCCGAATTGGGCACGCTGCCACAGCGTGTAATCGATGTACTGCACCGACAATTCGGCCCATCCGGGGGCCTGCCCGGCGCACCGGCTGGTGTAGGCCACGCTCAAGTCGGCGCCCAGCGGCGTGAGCGACAACCCGTCCGCGGCGATGTGGTGCACCACGATCACCAGCACATGCTCGTCCTCGGCAACCGCGAAAAGCTGTGCTCGCATGGGGATTTCGGCTGCCAGGTCGAATGTGTAGCGGGTCGCCGCCTTGATGGCGTCGTCCAGCTGGCCCGCCGACCATGCGGTGGCGTCGACGACGTCCCAGCCGAATTCGGCGCGCTCGACGGGCATCACCACCTGCTGGGGGGTTCCCTCGCGCGCCGGGAACAGGGTGCGCAGGCTTTCGTGGCGACCCACCACGTCGGCCAGCGCCGCGCCGAGGGCCTCGGCGTCGAGCTGCCCGCGCAGCCGCAGCGCGGCCGCCATGTTGTACAGCGGTGAGGGGCCCTGGAATTGGTCGATGAACCACAACCGGTTCTGCGCGAACGACAACGGGACCACCGCCGGCCGCTCGCCGGCCACCAGCGGCTCCAGGCCGCCCGCGCTCTCCGCGACGCGCGGTGCCAGCTGCGCGACGGTGGGCGCCTCGAAGACGACGCGCACCGGAAGGTCGCTTTCCAGCGCGGCATTGATCGCGGTGACCAGGCGCATGGTGGACAATGAGTCGCCACCCAGGTCGAAGAACGAGTCGTCGACGCCGACGCGTTCGACATTGAGGACCTGGGCGTAGATGCCAACCAGGATTTCCTCGACCGCGGTGCTCGGGGCGCGGTAGTTGTCGACGGCCCGATAATCGGGCGCCGGCAGGGCGCGGGCGTCGAGCTTGCCGTTGACCGTGACGGGCAGCGCGTTGAGCACCACCACCGCGGCCGGGACCATGTAGGCCGGCAACCGCTCGGCCAGCGCGATGCGCGCCGGGCCGGGCTCCGCCGACCCGGTGACGTAACCCACCAGGCGCTTGTCGCCGGGACGGTCCTCGCGGGCGACGACGACGGCCTGCTCGACGCCGTCGAGCGCGGACAGCGCGGCCTGGATTTCGCCGAGTTCGATGCGGTAGCCGCGGACCTTGACCTGCTCGTCGGCGCGGCCGAAGTAGCGCAGCTGTCCGTCCGGGCCCCAGCAGACGAGGTCGCCGGTGCGGTACATGCGGGTGCCGGGCTCGCCGAACGGGCAGGCCATGAACCGCGACGCGGTCAGTCCGGGGCGACGCCAGTACCCGACGCCGACGCCTTGGCCGGCCAGGTACAGCTCGCCCACCACGCCGGCGGGCACCGGGCGCAGCCACTCGTCCAGCACGAAGAACGCCGCCCGGGTCACCGGCGAGCCGATCGGCGGGAATCCCGACCCGGCCTGCAGCGGCGTGCTCTTGCAGGCCCACATCGTGGTCTCGGTCGGGCCATAGACGTTGACCATCACCCGGTCCGGCGCCCAGCGGTCGACCAGTTCGGGTGGGCAGGGCTCGGCGCCGATCACCAGCGACGTCCCGTCCAGGCCGTCGGTGGGCAACAGTCCCACGGCCGAAGGGGTCTGGGTCAGCACCGTAACGCCCTCGCGGACCAGCAGGGCGTGGAACTCTTCGGGTGAACGCGACACCGAATCGGGCACCACGACGAGCCGCCCGCCGTGCAGCAGCGCACCCCAGATCTCCCACACCGAGAAGTCGAAGGCATAGGAGTGGAACTGGGTCCACGCCTGCTCGGCCGACAGGGCGAAGCCGAGGCGCAGGTCGTCGAACAGCTGCGCGACGTTGTGTTGGGTTACCGCAACGCCTTTGGGCACACCGGTGGTGCCGGATGTGTAGATGATGTGGGCCAGGTCGGTGGGCGCCGGGGCGGGCGGCGCGGTGCTGGGCTGTGCCGCGACCGCGGGATCGGCCACGTCGACGACGATCAGGTCGAAGCCGTCGAACTTGCCGGCCAGGTCGGCCGTGGTGATCGCGGCCATCGGGGCGGCGTCGGTCAGCATGAACTCGACGCGGGAAGCCGGCAGCGCGGGGTCGATCGGCAGATAGGCGGCCCCGGACTTGAGCACCGCCAGGATCGACACGATCGCCTCGGCCGAACGCGAAAACAGCAGCGCGACAAACTCTCCCGGGCCGGCGCCGCGGTCGACCAGGACGTGCGCCAATCGGTTGGCGGCCTCGTCGAGCTCGCGGTACGTCATCGACCGGTCCTCGAACGTCAGCGCCACCGCGTCCGGAGTGCGGGCCGCCTGCGCGGCGAACAGCCCCGCGACCGTCACGGGTTCCATCGGCTCGGCCAGGATGGCCTCGTTGCCCCACTTCGCCAGGCGGGCGTGCTCGGCGGAATCCAGCAGATCCACCGAGGACAACCGCCGCTCGGGCTCGGCGGTGACGGCCGTCAACAGTCGTTGCAATCGTTCGATCATCGCCTCGACCGTGTCCGCATTGAACACGTCGGTGCGGTATTCGGCCGTGACGGCGATGCCGGCGCGCTGACCGGACTCGGTGAACCGTTCGGCCAGGGAGAACGTCAGGTCCATGCGAGCGGTGTTGGTGTGCACCGGCATCGGCGTGACCTGCAGGTCGCCCAGGGCCAGCCCGGCCGCGGGGGTGCTGACCTCTCCGGGGAAGTTCTCCCAGCCCAGCAGCACCTGGATCAGCGGGTGGTGGGTCAGGCTTCGGGTGGGGTTGAGCCGCTCCACCAGCAGTTCGAAGGGCACGTCCTGGTGCTCGAAGGCGGCCAGGCTGCGCCGGCGCACCTGGGCCAGCAGCTCGGCGAAGGTCGGGTCCCCGGCCACGTCGACCCGCAGCACCAGGGTGTTGACGAAGAATCCGATCAGCTCGTCGAGCGCGGGTTCGGGGCGCCCGGCGATCGGGAAGCCCACGGCCACATCGTCACTCGCGCTCATCTTGGACAGCAGCGCGGCGAACGCGGCCTGAATCACCATGAAGCTCGTCGCGTTGTGCTCGCGCGCCACCCGGCGCAGCTGCTGCTGCAGCTCCGCCGGCCAGTCCACCGCCAGCCGGGCGCCGCGGTGGTCGGCGACCTGCGGGTAGGGCCGGTCGGTGGGCAGCTGCAGCCGTTCGGGCAGCCCGGCGAGGGTGTCGGCCCAGAAGTCGAGCTGCGCGGAGATGCGGCTGTCGGCGTCGTCCACGTCGCCCAGATGTGCGCGCTGCCATAGCGTGTAGTCGACGTACTGCACGGCCAGCGGCGCCCATGCGGGGGCCTCGCCCGCGCACCGGCTGGCATAGGCGATCCCGAGGTCACGCGCGAACGGGGCGATGGACATGCCGTCCGCGGCGATGTGGTGCACCGCGACCACCAGCATGTGTTCGTCGTCGCTGACGCTGAAAAGCTCTGTGTGCAGCGGGCTTTCGTTGGCCAGGTCGAAGGTGTAGCGGGCGGCGGCCGCCATGCCTTCGCGCAGCCGGTCCTCGGGCCAGCCGCGGGCATCGATGATGTCGCAGGCGAAGCCGATCCGCTCGGCGGGAACCACCACCTGCTGCGGGATGCCGTCGGCCGACGCGAACACCGTGCGCAGGCTTTCGTGGCGGCCCACCACGTCGGCCAGGGCCGCGGCCAGCGCGTCGGCGTCGAGGCGCCCGCGCAGCCGCAGCGCGACCGTGATGTTGTACATCGGTGAGGGGCCCTGGAACTGGTCGATGAACCACAGCCGGGTCTGGGCGAACGACAGCGGAATGACCGCTGGCCGCTCCCCCGCCACCAGCGGCTCCGGCCGATCGCCGTCGCCACCGGTAAGCAGCGCCAGCTCGGCGACCGTGGGCGCCTCGAAGACGGCCCGCACGCCGAGGTCGGCGTTGAGGCTGGTGTTGACCGCGGCGATCAGGCGCATCGCCGACAGCGAGTCTCCGCCGAGGTCGAAGAAGGAGTCGTCGACGCCAACCCGCTCCAGCCCGAGTACCTGCGCGTAGATGCCGACCAGGATCTCCTCGACGGCGGTGGACGGGCCGCGATACCGATCGGCGTCCTGGTACTCGGGCGCCGGCAGGGCCTTGCGGTCGAGCTTGCCCGAGGTGGTCATCGGGAATTCTTCAAGCGCCACAATGTGAGTCGGCACCATGTATTCGGGCAGCCATGCGCTCAGCCGGTCGCGCACCTCACCGATCTTGGTGTTGGTGCGGGGGTCGTTGGCGTGGCTGGTGCGTTTCTGGGCGCCGGCGGGCGGCAGGTAGACGTCGGTCAGCGCGGCGGCGTCGTGGTCGTCGGACGCGAGGAACACCGCGCTGAGGGTGCCGGGTCGGCCACCCCAGGTGACCGCGACGCGGTACCCCGCGGTCTCCCCGAGGCGATGCAGTTCCTCGGCGATGACGGCGTCGGCGCCGGTTTCAGCGTCGGCTTCGGCCAGCGCGTCGGCCAGGGGAAGCCCTGCGGCGAGCGCGTTTTCGACGGCGACGTCGGTGATCAGTCCGGTGCGCGGGATGTCGGTGACGCGGACGGCCGCGGGACGCTCGGAGGTCAGCGCGTCGTGCAGCCCGCGCAGGCTTTCGCACTGCGCCCAGGCCCAGGTGGGTTCGGCGGCCACCGAGCGGACGGGTGCGGGAGTCTTGTGCAGCACGACGTCGTAGCGGTGCTGGTTCAGTTCGTTGTCGGCCATTCCGCGCTTGATGCGGATGTCGACACCCACCGCGGACTCGCGCGAGTCGGCCCAGGTGGTGAAAAACTCTGGGGCCAAAAGCAATTCGGTTTCACCGAGCATCGCGTGACGCACCCGCTGGCGGATTTCTGTCGCGTTCGCGGCGCCGCCGCGAGCGAGCGCGATCGCGGTCTGGAACGCGCCCTGCAGCGTGTGGTTACGGATGTCACCGATGAACACCGAGCCGCCGGGGGCCAGCAGGCCCATCGCCTTGTCGATGACCTCGGCCAGGTATCCCGCGTTGGGGAAGTACTGCACGACAGAGTTGAGAATGACGGTGTCGAAGTGGCCCTGCGGCAGCCCGTCGGTGACATGGGCGGGCTGGGTCAGCAGCTCGACCCGGTCACGCCACGGCAGCTGCAGCTGCTCCATGGACCGGGCCAGGTTGTCGATCGCAACGGGCGAAAAGTCGGTCGCGACATACTGATCGCACTGCGGCGCGATCTGGGACAGCAGCAATCCCGAGCCGGCGCCGATCTCCAGCACGCGCCGCGGCCGCAGCGACATGATCCGATCGACCGTGGCGGCACGCCATTCGACCATCTCCTCGAGCGGGATCGCCTCGCCGGTGTAGCTGCTGTTCCAACCGCGGAAGTCCTCGCCGAATCCGGCCGCGAGGTCGGCGCCGTACAGGTCGTCGTAGAGGTGTTGCCACTCCTCGACGTCTTCGGCGTCTTGCCGGACGTCCCGGTCGGTGGTGGTGGCCTGATCCAGCGTCACGTAGGCGACCAGGTGCGAGCCGGTGGCGCTGTCCTGCACGGTGACGGCGGCCTGGGTGACCTGCGGGCAGGCCAGCAGGGTGTTTTCGATTTCGCCCAGTTCGATGCGCTGTCCGCGCAGTTTGATCTGGCTGTCGGCGCGGCCCAGGTAGTCCAGGGTTCCGTCGGGCATCCAGCGCACCAGGTCGCCGGTGCGATACATACGTGTTCCGGGCTCACCGGCCCTGCCAAATGGGTTGGCCACGAACCGTTCCGCGGTCAGGTCTACCCGGCCCACATAGCCGTGGCCCAAGGCCGGTCCGCTCAGGTACAGCTCGCCCACCACGCCGACCGGAACCGGGTTCAGCCAGGTGTCGAGCACCCGGGCGCACACGCCCGGAATGGGGGCGCCGATGCGGACGGGTTGCCCGGCGTGCAGCCGGGCGCAGGTGACCCAGATGGTGGTCTCACTCGGGCCGTAGCCGTTGAACATCTGGCGATCCGGCGCCCAGGCGTCTACCAGCTCCGGCAGGCAGGCCTCTCCGACTGCGATCAGCGTCTGCAGCCCGTCCAGGCGCGCACGATCCAGCGTCGACACCACGGTCGGGGTCAAGATGGCGGCGGTGACCCGCTGGTTTTGCAGCAGCGCGGTCAGCGCGTCACCGGCGTATACCTGTGGCGGCGCCACCACGAGCGCCGCACCGGATCCCGCGGCCAGCAACAGTTCTCCGACCGATGCGTCGAAGGTGGGCGAGGCGACCATCAGCACGCGTGCGCCGGCGTCCAGGCCGAACAGCTCGCGTTGGGCCGCGGCCCAGCCCAGCAGGCCTGTGTGGCTCACCGCCACGCCCTTGGGGACACCGGTGGAACCCGAGGTGAAGATCAGATACGAGGTGTCGCCCGCGCGCAGCGGTGACAGCCGATCGGCGTCGGTGATCTCCTGCGTGGGATACCCGGACAGGTCGAGGCCGTCGATGCGCACGATCGGGCGCGCGCCGGCGCCGGCGACTTCGTCGGTGCCGCAGGTCAATACGCACACCGCGTCCACGGCGTCCAGCACCGAGGCGATGCGCTCGACCGGGTGGTCCAGATCCACCGGCGCATAGATGCCGCCGGCCTTGACCACCGCCCACCAGGCGACCACCAACTCGGCGCACCGGTCAACCGCGACGCCGACGGCGCGCTCCGGCCCGGCACCGGCGTCGATCAGCTTGCGCGCCAAGCGGGTTGACCACTCGTCGAGTTCGCGATACGTCAATTCCCGCGTGCCGTCGACCACCGCAGGCGCGTCGGCGTCGGCGGCCACCACCTCGGCCAGCAGCTGCGGGGCCACCCCGACCGGTGCCGCCACGCCGGCGCCGGACAGCTGGTCCAGCACCAACTCGCGGTCGTCACGGTCCAGCAGGTCGATCGATGACAGCCGCCGGCCGGGGTCGGCCGTCATCGCCACCAGCACGCGCTGCAGTCGCTCGACGAGCGATCCGATGCCGGCGGCGTCGAACACGTCGGTGTCGAATTCGATGTGCAGGCCGAGTTCGCGGCCCGGCAGGGCCTCCACCGTCAGCGGGTAGTGGTTGTACTCCCGGTTGCTGAATTCGGCGATGGCCAACCCGTCTTCGCCCAGCGTCATGCCGCTGGCGATCGGGTAGTTCTCGTACACGAACAGCGTGTCGAAGAGTTGGTCGTGGCCGGTGACGCGGTGAATCTCGCTGAGCGCCAGGTGCTGGTGCTCGAGGGCGTCGTTGTGGCTGTTCTGCAACTGCGCCAACAGGTCTGCGGTCGTGGTGGTCGCCGTGATGTCGGCGCGCACCGGCACAGTGTTGATGAGCAGCCCGACCATCTGTTCGGCGTCGTCGACCTCCAGCTGCCCCACCCTGGACCGCGGGGTGCCGAAGACGACGTCGTGCTGACCGGTCAGCGAGGTCAGCACCAGCGCCCAGGCGGCCTGCAGCACGGTGCTCAAGGTGGTGTGGCAGGAGCGCGCCAGCTCGGTGAGGGCCGCGGTGGTTTGCTCAGGCACGCAAGACTTTTCGAAGCCCCGGCTGCCTTGCCCCAGTTGTCCTTCCGGTGCGACCAGGGTGGGAGTTTCGAAGCCGTGCAGCACCTCACCCCAGGCCTCGCGGGCCGCGTCGAGGTCTCGAGCGGCCAGCCAGGTGAGGAACGCCCGGTAGGAGCCGGCCGCGGGCAGCCGCTGGCCGTAGTAGCTGGTGAAGATCTCGCGCAGCAGGATCGGCAGCGACCAGCCGTCGAGCAGGATGTGGTGATTGGTCAGCACGAACCGGTGCCGACCGTCCGCGGTCCGGATCAGCGCGGCACGGAACGCCGCCTGGCCGGCGAGGTCGCAGACCGCGGCGCGTTCGGACACGCACAGCTGCTCGATCAGCTCGTCGGCCTCGGCGTCGCCGATTCCGTCGAGTTCGAGGTAGCGCCACTCGACGACCGGATCGGCCGGGATGATCTGCACCGGCTCGTCGTACTGCTCGCAGAACAGCGCCGCCAGGTGCGGGTGCCGGTTGACGACGGCGTGCACCGCGTCGCGCAGGCGGTCGGGGTCCAGCGGTCCGGTGAGGGTGAAATCCAGTTGCACCGCGTACATGTCGTCGCTGCCCTGCGCGGTGCTGGAGTGGAAGAGCAAGCCCTGCTGCAACGGGGTCAGCGGCAGGATGTCGGCGATGTGGTGTTGGCGCTGCAGCTCATCGATCTGCTGCTGGCTCAGGCGGGCCGGCGCGATGTCCGACGGGGTCAGGCCGCCCCCACCGGAACGCACGTGCGCGCACACCCCGGCCAGGGCCTCGAACCACAGCTGGCTCAGCCGGGTGATCTGACTGGCGTCAAGAACCGATGGCGCCCAGGTCCATTCGGCGTGCAGGTGTGGGCCGGTGCCGGTGTCGATGGTGCCGGCGTTGAGCTCGACGGTGTGCATCAGCGGCATGGGCACCGCCGCGGCGGCGCCGATCAACGACAGGCCGTCCTGACTGATCCGCCAGCCCTCGCCCGCCGAATCGGACGCCGCGCCTTGACGTCCCAGGTAGTTGAACGCGATCGACGGGTCGGGACCGGTCAGGTCGACGTCGGTGTTGAGATAACGCAGCAGCCCGTAGGTCAGCGGGTCCGGCAGGGCCCGCAGCTGTTCCTTGGCGCGCTTGATCACCGGGCCCAGTGCCGCGTCGCCGCCCGCCACCTGCGCCCAGCGCAGCCCGGCCACTCCCAGCGACACCGGGTACTTGGTGGTGAACCAGCCGACGGTGCGGGACAGGTCGATGTCCGCGCCGAGTTCCTCGTGGCGTCCGTGGCCCTCGACGTCGATGCCGATCGAGTCGGCGCCTTCACCCAGGAATTCGGCCCAGGCCAGGCCGAACGCGATCAGCAGGATGTCCTGGATTCCGGCATGGAACGCCGTCGGTACGTCACCGATCAGCGCCCCGGTCGTCTCGGCATCCAGCTCCACGGACAGGCGTCCGGCGGACGCATAGGTATCCGCCTCGGGGTCGGCCGCCGGCAGCGCGGCGGGAGTCGCCGTCACCTTCTTCCAGGCGCCCAGCTGGCTCACGACGTCGGGACGGTGGGCGTGCTCGGCCAGCACCGTCGACCACCGGGCGAACGACGTGCCCGCCGGCGGCAACTCCACCGGCTGCCCCGCGCTGTGCAGAGCCCAGGCAATGTTGAGGTCTTCCAACAGGATCCACCACGACACCGCGTCGACGGCCAGGTGGTGAATGATCACCGTCAGCTGGCCGGTGGACTCGACCCACAGCGCGCTCAGCATCGTCCCGGCGGCCGGGTTCAACCGCGAGCGCGCTTGCAGCAGCGCGTCGTCGGACAGCTTTTCCACCGATTGCAGGCAATCCTCGGCCCGCACCGAGCCGGGCTCGGGCACCTGCAGCGACCAGCCGCGGGCTTCGTCGTCGTCGACGCGCAGCCGCAGCATGGCGTGCCGATCCACCAAGGCCTGCAACACAACTGCGACGTCGGCCGCGGTCACCCCGGCGGGGGCCTGAACCATCACGGTCTGGTTGAACTGATCGATCGGGCCGCCGGCGCTCTCGATTCCGTGCAGCCACTGCATGATCGGCGTGGCCAGCACCGGGCCGACGCCCTCGTCGACCACATCGGACGCCCCGTCGCTCACGCCGGCCACCCGGGCCAGCCGCGCCACGGTCTGTTCGACGAACACGTCGCGGGGCCGGCAGGTCAGGCCGGCGGCGCGCGCCCGCGCCACCACTTGCAGCGACAGGATGCTGTCGCCGCCGAGCTCGAAGAACGACTGGTCGACGCTGACCCGCTCCACGCCGAGTATCTCGGCATAGATTCCGGCCAGGATCTCCTCGACCGCGTTGCCCGGGGCGCGGTACTCGCCCGTGCTGTATTCGGGCGCCGGCAGGGCGCGGGTGTCGAGCTTGCCGTTGACCGTCAGGGGCAGCGCCTCGAGCACCACCACCGCGGCCGGCACCATATAGGCCGGCAGCCGGTCGGCCAGCGCGGCGCGCGCCTCGACCGGGTCGACGGCCCCGGTGACGTAACCCACGAGCCGCTTGTCTCCGGGGCGGTCCTCGCGGGCGATCGCCACCGCGGCCCCGACCCCGTCCAGCGCGGCCAGCGCCGCCTGGATCTCGCCGAGTTCGATGCGGTATCCGCGGATCTTGACCTGCTCGTCCGCGCGTCCCAGATAGCGCAGCTGGTCGTCGTCGCCCCAGCACGCCAGGTCTCCGGTGCGATACATCCGCTCGCCGGGTTGCCCGAACGGGCAGGCCACGAACCGTGACCCGGTCAGCCCGGACCGGCCCACATAGCCGGCGGCCACCCCGCGACCGGCGACGTACAACTCACCGACCACGCCGGCGGGCACCGGGCGCAACCACCCGTCGAGGACGAACAACGCCGCCCCCGGCACCGGCGAGCCGATCGGCACCGCACCGGACTCGGCCTGCAGCGGCGCACTGATCGCGACGCACATCGTCGTCTCGCTTGGGCCGTACGCGTTGACCATGACGCGCCCGGGCGCCCACCGGTCCACGACCTCGGCCGGACAGGCCTCGGCGCCGATCACCAGCGCGGTGGAATCGAGCCCCTCCGGCGACAGCATCTGCACGGCGGACGGGGTTTCGCTGTAGACGGTGACCGCTTCGGCAACCAGCAAATCGTGCAAGTCCTCGGGCGAGCGCGCGACGTCGTCGGGGACGACGACCAACCGCCCGCCGCGCAGCAGCGCACCGAAGATCTCCCACACCGAGAAGTCGAATGCGTAGGAGTGGCTCTGCGACCACACGCCCGGCGACGGCAGGCCGGCATCCAACGACTCCAGCAGCTGGGTGACGTTGTGGTTGGTGATCGCCACGCCTTTGGGGGTTCCGGTGGTGCCCGAGGTGTAGATCAGGTACGCGAGGTTGGCCGGATCCGGCGCGGGCAGCGGCGTGCCGGGCTGGGCATCGATACGCGGATCGGCGACGTCGATGACCGTCATGTCGTGGCCGTCGAGTCGGTCGGCCAGGTCGGCGGTGGTGATCGCGACCACCGGGGTGGCGTCAGCGAGCATGAAGCCCACGCGCGCGTCCGGTGACGCCGGTTCGATGGGCAGGTAGGCGGCCCCGGTCTTGAGCACCGCCATGATGGATACGATCGCCTCGGCGGAACGCGGCAACAACAGGGCCACATACTCCCCCGGGCCGGCGCCATGGCCGACGAGCAAGTGCGCCAACCGATTTGCGGCCTCATCGAGCTCGCGGTAGGTCATCGAGCGTCCGTCGCAGACCAGCGCCACCGCATCGGGTGAGCGGTCGACGTGCATGTCGAACAGCGCGGCCACCGAGAGCGGCGCGCTCGCGGGACGGCTCCAAACCGCCCGATTGCCAACCTCGTCCAGGCGGGTGTGCTCATCGGGGTGCAGCACATCCAGCGACGACAGTTGCAGGCTCGGATCGGCCGCCATGGTCGCCAGGATCCGCTGCAGCCGCTCCCCCAGATCCGAAACGTCGAAGTTCGAGAAGGGTTGCCCGGTACCGACGGTGCTCAGGAACTGCTGATCGCCGAATCCCAGGAAGAACAGCCCGAAGTGGCCCACCGGGCCGAAGCTGGTGTATTTCGCGGTCGCCGGCACATCGCCGAGGCTGAGCGTGAGGCGGGCCGGGACGAAGTTGACGACCACCCGGTTCGGCGTCTGCCGCGGACCGCTGAAGTCGCCTTCGCCGTCGAGCGTGCGCGTCGGGAATTGCTGATGCCGCAGCGCTTCTCGTGATCGCGTGTCGACGTGGTGGCAGAAGTCGGTGAACGTCGTGTCCGGTGCGGCCTTCAACACCAGCGGCACCACCCCGGCAAGCATGCCGGGATGCGTCTTGGATTTCGGATCGACTCGCCGGCTGACCGGGAAGTCGAGCACGACTTCATCGGCACCGTCGGCGGACCAGCCGCGCACCAGAAGTGCGCACGCCGCGGTGAGCACCGATGACCGACGGATGCCCAGCGCTTTGGACAGCTCCTTGACCTTGCCGACCACCGACTGATCCAGTTGCACTGGCGGAGAAGGTGAATACGGATCACGGCCATCGTCGGCCGCGGTCGCCGGGTAATCCGCACCGTCGCCCTCGGGACGGTGAGCAGTCCAATATTCTTGGTCCTCAACGAATTTAGCCGACGCCTCGTATTCCAGTTCGCCGCTGACCAGGTCGTGCAGCGACCCGAAGAACGCGGGCGGAATCGGTTTTCCGGAGACCAGCGCGGAGTAGACGGCCGCGATGCGGCGACCGATCAACGCAATGCCCATCCCGTCGATGGCGATGTGGTGGCACGTCGTGAACCAGTAGTACTCGTCCGGCGCGGTCCGGAACAGCGCGAACTTGATCATCGGGCCGGTGAGCGGCATCGGCGTGTTCTGAATCGATGAAGCCGTCTCGCGGACTTCCCGCTCGGGATCCCGTGACTCGGTCAGGTCATAGAAGACCAGATCGACATCGTCGTATTCGACGGCCTTCTGAAAGACCTGGCCATCAACCTCGAAGAACGAAGCCCGCAGGCTCTCAGCCTCGTTCACCACGTGTCGCATAGCTTGATGCAACAAGCCAGCGTTGATGGCACCCTCGATGTGTACGAGGACACCCAGTTGCCAGGCCACATCGAAGTAGCCCGTTTGTTGCGCCAGCCAGATGTCCAGCTGGCCCCGCGTCACAGGAAGTGCCCGGTCAGCACGCTCCACTACACGCCCCCCACTAAAAGTTGACCCCGAAACCCTTCATACCGACAGCGGTCTATTGATCACAAACCGGCGCGGTCAGCGTGTCGCGCAAACTTTTCGCCCGTATATCGGGCCAGGTTTCTTCGATGTAGTGCAGGCAGGTGGCGCGGTCAGCTTCCCCGAAAACTACTCTCCAACCGGCGGGAACAACAGTGAATGTTGGCCAAAGACTGTGTTGTTCTTCGTTATTGACCAAGACGAAAAAACTGCCATTGTCGTCATCGAACGGATTGAGCGGCAACGGATGGACCCCCTTTACACCGAGACGAAAAACTACAAATTCACGCTGCACGCAACGCGAGCGTCCTTGCAGCGCTTGAGGATTGAGCCGTCAGGCTTGGCCAGAATGTCGACCTGCCCACACGCCGGATATCAGCGCCGGTGAGCTCGGTCGCGAGGGGCGGCGCCGCAACACGATCGTCGCGGTACCCATCCCGGCCCCGCGCCGACAGCCGCTGCTTACCGAGCGGCGCAACCAGTGCGCGCTGGCACTACGACTACGACCGTCGACGTCGCGATCCACGGTCGGCGGATACCCAACAGTCACTTCCCGAAACATCTGAATTCCGTTCTTACATAACCCGATCCGCAACGAATTTTACGCGCGCACACTTGCGTCGCCGTGCAGCAAACGACCGTGTCGCACCGGTGTTGCATTTATCACTGCACGGTGCACGCGTCCGGGCGCCAGCGCGACCGCCCGGCTCGTCGGCGTCGGCCGTTTGCCGAAGTCGACGCGCAAAACGGCGCCCGGATGATCACCCAATCTTTGCTTCTGACTTCCGGTTTCGCCCGGTGCAGACGGCTGTCGCCTGCGGCGTTACCGAGCGCAGTCCCGTAAATACGTCACTAAAAGGCTCCTAGCAGGGCATTCACGGATATTCTCGTACCAGCCTAGCGTCGATCGCCCAGATGTCGAATCTCACACTCACACCATGTGAAAACGTATGGACGCTTGCTATGTGAAGGCGGACATCATCGCTGCGATCCGCGCCAGACCCTTTTCGCCCGTAGCTCCCTACGGGCGGCCTGTCACGACGACGCTTCAGTCCGACGGCCTCGGCCAGTTGGGCTGTGTAGAACGCGCCCGACGGCCGCCGGCTACGTTTGCCGGTTAGCTTCTGCCGGCACCCGGGCAGGCCGTCACGCAGGCCCGTTGTGATTGATCTCACGCACCCATGATAGGCGCGGAGTTCGCCAGTGCACGTGCATCGCGCGTGCCCGCTAACGCGGTTACCCAAAACCACTGGCATAAGCCAGCGAATCATCGGCCCGCAGATCCGCGCCTTCACCTGCGCCGCTGTGCCTGTGGCGGCTTAGCCCGAATCCGTTGGACACGATCAAGTTTCGGCGCACACAGCTGATTCATAGCCGGCTTTGCCGAACGAGAGTTTGGCGTTCTTACCGGTAATTCGGTGGCGTTTAGAGCCTGCCGCTCCCGGGTAGAGCCTCGAACCATGTGGGGGTCAGTGCTGGGCTTGGGGATCCTGGCTGCGCTCAATCCTGTCCGTCTAGGCCTCGCGCTGCTGATGATCTCCCGGCCACGGCCCGGACCCAGCCTGCTCGCGTACTGGCTCGGCGGATTGACGGTGTGCATTCCCGAGCTGCTCATCCCGCTGATGTTGCTGAACTTCACCCCGGTGTTCGGACACGTTGCGCACGGCTCGGCATCCCCGTCGACGAGCTCGACCCTCGGCAAGATTCAGATCGGCCTCGGCGTGGTCGGCCTGTCGATCGCCGCTGTGATGACGGTGCGCTTCCTGACCCGTCCACGGACGCCGCAACCCGTACCCGGGGACGACCGCTCCCGGGAACTGTCGATGGTCTCGGGTGCGCCGATCGCGATGCCGCGGCTGCTGACCCGGGTCCCCGATGAGTCGACCGAGAACCCATCGCCATTCCGGCGTCTCCTCGGCCGCATTCACCACGCGTGGGACAGCGGCTCGTCCTGGGTCGCGTGGGTGATCGGCATCATCTCGGTCCCGGTCGACGGTGTCCTTTTCATCGTCGCGATCATCGCGGCCTCGGGGGCATCGATCACCGCCCAGGCCAGCGCTTCCGTCGCGTTCATCATCCTGATGTACGCCGTCGTCGAGGTCATCCTCGTCGGCTACGTGGTCACGCCGGCGAAAACCCAATCTCTCTTGCTCGTACTGCACGACTGGGTGCGGACCTACCACCGGCAAATTCTGGTGGCGCTGTTCACGGTGGTCGGGGTGTCGCAGCTGGCCCAGGGTCTGCACATCCTCTGAAGCGTCGGGCCTCAGCCCGAACGCGGCGGGCGCTCCCTCTGGACCAAATTACGGGCGATCTCCTCGACCCGGGTGTTGGTCTCCTGCGAGAGCCTGGTCAGCAGGCCGAACGCTCGATCGGCGTCGATGTCGAATCGCTCCATCAGCATGCCCTTGGCCTGCACCACGCCCACCAGCTCGCCGTGATCGAGCAACGGGGAGTTGGTGGGGCTCCACACCTTCGGCAGGAATTCGTCGGGGGCGCCGGGATCGGGAATGTCATACCGCTGCATCCGCATCGTATGGGGGTGGCCGCTCTCCATCGCGGTCTCCAGCGACGACGCGAGCTTCGCCGTCCCGTCGGCGTGCGGATCCTTGGGATTGTCCGGGAAGGCGTCGAAGAGGTACTGCCCGGGAAGTTCGCCGCGCTCCCGGAGCGTGACGCGCTCGTAGTCTTTGCTTGCCGCGCGTATCCGCAGATCGCGATCGAGAAGCAAGCAGCACACGCCCGATGCCCCCCGGACCATTTTTCGGGCGATCGCCTCGAACCGATCTTGATTGCGCACTGTGAGGGACCGCTTACTCGTTTCGCTGCGGTGTCTAACCTGCCGACGATCGGGTGCCGGTAGCAATTCCAGAACAACTAACGCAGTATCTGGCTATGAGACGAGAAGTGGGCGCCGAGCTCGAAGTCGAAATCACCGCGGCCACGACGCTTGAGTTTCAGATTGCTGTCGCACCGCATCCGCGAACGGAGGTCTTCGAGTCGCTGCGCTTCGTCTTGAACGGACGGCCGATCACGCCCCTCGAAGTCAGCGGGCTGCACGGCAACCGTATCCATAAGTTCGACGCGGCGGCGGGCACACTGCAAGTCAACTACGAGGCGACAATCGTGGGCCAGACCGATCCAGCGCCGGTGACCGAATACGACCAGTCGATGTACCTGCGACCCAGCCGTTACGCCGAATCCGATAAGTTCTTTGGTTTCGCTGCAACCGAATTCGGCAACGATCGCGATTCGGCGGAACTCCTGGAGCACGTTAGTTCCTGGGTGGGCACCAGACTGGACTATGTACCCGGCTCTAGCGATCCGATTGACGGGGCGGTGGACACGATGCTCGCTGGCGCAGGTGTGTGCCGCGACTACGCGCACCTGGTGGTGGCGCTCCTGCGAGCGGTCAGCGTCCCGGCCCGCGTGGCATCCGTGTACGCGCCAGGCGTATATCCGATGGACTTCCACGCCGTCGCCGAGGCTTTCGTCGACGGGCACTGGCGGGTTGTCGACGCGACACTGCTGGCGCCGCGGCAGACATTGGTGCGGATAGCCACCGGTCGCGACGCCTCCGACACAGCGTTCCTCGACAATCACAAAGGCGCGATCACGCTGAATCGTCTGCTGGTAAATGCCATTGTTGATGGCGAACTGCCTTGCGATTCCATCGACCAACTGGTTTCCATCCGCTGATCAACTACGGAACCAGAACTGACGACAGTCTGACCTTGAGTAGCGTTGTGCCAGAACAGCATTGGTAGTACATCGAGTGTGGGCCGAAGCTCGAACCCCACGACCGACCCGAGGCTCGGATGCAAGCTCGCCTCCGGACCGGACCACTGGCGTAGTGTGGACCCCGTCGGCGATATTTCGCACCTGACTACTCAAAGCCATGTCGTCGTCGATTCGAATGATTGGCCGGTTCCGCGGTCAAGACGGGAGCGTCAATATGGCGCCACAGACGGTCCACACAGATGTCGGGCGCGCGCGCACCCCGCCGCTACGCACACCGCGCTTGCGTCTCAAGCCCAAAGCGCCCCAAAGCGGGTTTGTCGACGGAGCGTGGTGGCCGCACAGTGACGATCTCACGGCAGAACTGCCAGATCTGCTGTCGGTGCTTTCAGTTCGACTCGGTCCGATTGGCCGGGTAATCTATAAACTCACCGAATGGTCAACGGCGCCAGCGAAATTGACATATGCGAATCGCACGATACGGCTCGACGGATATACCCTCCAGCCAGTCAACACCGTCGAGCTACTCGGACTCAACCGCACGAGAATCGTTCTTCTGGTGGTTTCGCCGCACGCCGACCCAGACCAGGCACATGCCGTCATGATGACCGCAGCGGGCCCGAACAATGCCTTGACGGTCGACAGCCTGCTGACGATCAGCGCGAAAGAAGAGAAGGCCCGCGTATAGGCCCCTTTTGGCTTGCTATCGCGCTCCGGCACCGCGCTTCAGCGGAACTCGGCGACGCACTTCAATCATGCTCTCGCCCTGGGCCGCACGGACTATGCATTCGGCGGTCTTGAACGCTCGTGAATCGTGATGGATCGGGTAGACGGGCAGGCCGGCGGCCCGGCGCAAAATCATTACCGCGAGCGCTGTAGCAGTTCGGTACGGAACCAACAGCAGCGCCGCCCGCGCATCCCGGCCAATGACCGTCATGACCTGTGGATGAATTCCTAGCAACCAACCGAAATTGAGATCCCGCTGGCCTTGTAACGATGACCAGTTGACGTTGATATCAACGACCTGGCCTAGGCGGGCGTCCAACACGGAGACCAAGTCAGGCAGTTCTCGCGAGACCAGTCCGGTGCGAGGCCACCAAGCGCCATCGATCTTGTTCCCGAGCCGGGATGCCAGCGTGAGTCGCAGCGGGGCTGTTGGCCACGCCGCCGCACTGCCCCGATCGCGCATGAGAGTGACTCCGGCCGGGTCAGCCGTATCCGTTCGGCGCTGCTCGATCGAGTGCAACATCGCGCCTGATATCGGATTCTGCTCAGACGCAACGAGTCCGAACAACGGATCTGCGCGATTCATGAATCGACCCTTCACAGTTCGAAGCGATCGGCCCGTAGGTCGGGGCGACGGAGGAATCGCATTGTCCGTGATCTCGTTCGCGCAACGGCGTTCGAGGCCAGTGCCGACAACGAAACGGCTCTGCCTCGACCGTACGCCTCCAGCGGCTCATGTGTCACCGATCGGCCAGGCCATGAGGTCGACCAGCAGGGGCTCGTCGTGCGTCCGCTTGTTGACGACCGGCCGGCACACGAATGCGAAAAGCGTTCGGCCGACGGGCCGTTGTCCGGCCCGTCCTGATCGCCCTCCCGCGTAGGCCCGCTGGCTTGAAGTTCGACGCCAAGGTAAGCATTCCGTCGACACCGATGGCGCTGGATTGGGCTTTTTTCAAGGCTTTTGGACAATTCCGGCGGCCGATCCGAGTAGAGCAGAACCTGGCAGCGCGATCAGGTGTAGACTCGCCGGACCGGGACCACTCAGGCCCCCAAAATCAAAGGGCCGCAGTGTCTGACAAATCCCCACGAAAAACCATGGCCAAGAAATCGGGCCAGTCTTTGAAAGAGAAACGCGCCGCGAAGCGCCTCAAGGCAGCTCAGAGCTCACCGACCGAACCTTTGCTTCATACCAAGAAATCCTGACGCACCGAGGTCCTCGATGCTGGGGCTCGTCATGCGGGGCCGGAGCCGTCACAACGTTGCGGCGCGCAAGTCTCGCGTAGGTCGGACGCAAAGGACGAAACGCGCGAACAACACCCCGCAGTCCCGAAGGTGACCGAAGATTATGCCGGCAGCCGTTTTGTTGATCCGTGCTACGGTTGCCGCGCGGATGTATCCGAATTACATCCACTGAAAGAGAGAAGTTTGGTATGGCGCAGGGAACTGTAAAATGGTTCAACAGCGAGAAGGGTTTCGGATTTATCGCTCCTGACGGCGAAGCCAAGGATGTGTTCGTCCACCATTCTGAGATTCAAGGTAGCGGATTCCGTTCGCTCGAGGAGAATCAACGGGTCGAGTTCGAGATCACCCAGGGACCTAAAGGCCCTCAGGCGGTCGGAGTCACCGCCGTCTAGACCGCTCAGACCACAGCACCAAAACGCATCGTTCGCGAAAGGCTTTGCGCCGCAGCGTAATTTGCGGTTAGGCAGACCAAATTCTGCGCCGGTGCCGATTACCGCGAGAGCTTATCGCCGTCGCCAGTCCCCCTCGCCGCACATCGTCACCGGCATTTGCCGCCCGTGATCGGTCCGCGGCGGTACGGAACCTGTTCTCGGACGCGGTCTCTGGTGCGTCGTCGGCGGTGGCGAGCAGAAACCGGTCGGGCAGCGCCAATTTGCAGACCGTGCGGACGGTGAGTAGGTACTGCCGAATCAACGGACCCGTGGTGTAGGGCAAATCGTAGGTGACACACAAGGTCCGCACCCGGTCCGCGATCTCTGGGTAGCGATTGCTCGGCAGATCAGGGAAGAGGTGGTGCTCAATTTGGTAACAGAGGTTCCCGCTCATGAAAGCCAGCACCGGGCCGGCCCGAAAGTTCGCAGTACCCAACATTTGCCGGAGATACCAGTCGGCCTTCGTCTCGTTATCCAGAACCGCAGGCGTGAACTTTTCCGCCCCATCCGGGAAGTGGCCGCAGACGATTACCGTGTACGCCCATACGTTGCGCAACAGGTTCGCGACAACGTTCGCCGCAAGTGCGCGGCGCCATCGGCGGCGGCTGAACGCGGGAAACAGAACGTAATCCTTGATGACCTGGCGAGCGATCTTGCGCATCATCGCCATCTTGTGTATCGATTTACGCGCGTCTGTCGTCTCGCGATCCCGGACCGCGTACAGGCCGTGCAGCGCGACACCCCATTCGAATAAGAGCGCCAGCAGCCCCGCGCGCAATGGCTGCAGTAGCGAGCTCGGTTTCCACTCCTGATCTCGAGTGACCCGCACGACTCCGAATCCGAGGTCGTCGTCCACGCCGACGATGTTGGTAAACATGTGGTGTCGGTGGTTGTGAGAGGACTGCCAGTGCGCCGAGGGCCCGACCATGTCCCATTCCCAGGTACTGGAATGGATTTCCGGATCGTTCATCCAATCCCATTGACCGTGGGTGATGTTGTGGCTGAGTTCCATGTTCTCGACACACTTGGCCACCGCCAGCGCGGCGGTTCCCACGGCCCATCCCGGCTTGCTTTTGCTGACGCCGATCGTGAGCCGCGCCGCGAGCTCGAGGCATCGTTGAAAGGCGATGGTGCGCCGGATGTACTCGCGGTCCTTCACACCGCGCGAATCCTCGACTTCGCAACGGATCGCGTCCAGCGCGATCGCGAGCGCATCGAGGTCGTCGGCGCTGAGATGGGCGTATTCAGGTACTTCGGTGATGGCCATCGACGCTCACTGCCTGTTGCGCGCGGTGACGTACGGCGTTCGCGCGGTGACGTACGGCGTTCGCGCGGCGACACGCGGACAGGAAAAGTTCACGAACCGCAGCAAAGTGGGTCACGTCCGATCTTTTAAGTGGCAGTTACGCGCAAGCGGCGAGGATCGGCGCGAGGTCAGCGGCTACGCTCGTCGGCACGGCCTCGCGGCTGATGCCACTGCCGCCGTCACCCCCACCACCGGATCGGGGTGAGATGGCGACCCGCCCGGAACCTACCGGCCCGGTGGACGGCTGAATCATCTGGTTGAGTACCTGCCTATTGGTTGACCCTGAGGCTACAGGAGATGCGAGACCGGCAGCCCTGCGCACGGGAGAAGTTGTCGGGACACCCCCATGGACCAGCTGCGATGTTCGCGGTGCCGGCTCCCGGTCGTTGCTTACCAACGTTCGCTGTGGTAAGCGACCACCATTTCTTTGTCGTCGGCGGCAGGCACATGCAAAACCAATAGTCTGGTGCTTTGGACGCCGTTCGAGAGGTAATGACATGCCCGCACCGTCAGCCGAGGTCTTCGACCGCCTGCGTCAGCTCGCCGCGATCAAAGACACCACCGCACGCCAGACCAAGACGATCGACGAGGTCTTCACGGGCAGGCCGCTGACCACCATCCCGATCGGCACGGCCGACGACGTCGAAGCCGCGTTCGCCGAAGCGCGCGCGGCCCAGGCCGCCTGGGCAAACCGCCCGGTCAGCGAGCGCGTCGCCGTTATCGCCCGCTATCGCGACCTCGTCGTGAAGAACCGCGAGTTCCTGATGGATCTCCTGCAGGCCGAGGCCGGTAAAGCCCGCTGGGCGGCGCAGGAGGAAATCATCGACCTGATGGCGAACGCGAACTACTACGCCGGCGTCGCCGAGGACCTGCTCAAGCCCCGCACGGTGCCCGCGCTGCTTCCCGGGATCGGCAAGACCACGGTCGCTTACCAGCCCAAGGGCGTGGTCGGGGTGATTTCGCCGTGGAACTACCCCATGACGCTGACCGTGTCCGACTCGGTGCCGGCGCTGCTGGCGGGCAACGCGGTGGTGCTCAAGCCGGACAGCCAGACCCCGTACTGCGCGCTCGCGTGCGCCGAGCTGCTCTATGAGGCCGGCCTGCCGCGGGCGCTCTATGCGGTCGTGCCCGGGCCGGGCTCGGTGGTCGGCACCGCGATCATCGACAACTGCGACTACCTGATGTTCACCGGTTCGACCGCCACCGGCAGGGAGCTCGCCGAACACGCGGGTCGTCGGCTGATCGGATTCTCGGCCGAACTCGGGGGCAAGAACGCGATGATCGTCGCGCGGGGCGCCAACCTGGACAAGGCCGCCAAGGCGGCCACCCGGGCGTGCTTCTCGAACGCGGGCCAGCTGTGCATCTCCATCGAGCGGATCTACGTGGAGAAGGACATCGCCGACGATTTCATCGGCAAGTTCGGTGCCGCGGTGCGAAACATGAAGCTGGGCACCGCATATGACTTCTCGGTCGACATGGGCAGCCTGATCTCCGCGGGTCAGCTCGACACCGTGACGGACCACGTCGACGACGCGAAAGCCAAGGGCGCCAAGGTGATTGCGGGCGGTAAGGCCCGGCCCGACGTCGGGCCGCTGTTCTACGAGCCGACGGTGCTGACCGACGTCACGCAGGAGATGGAATGCGCGGCCAACGAGACGTTCGGGCCGGTCGTCTCGATCTATCCCGTCGCCGACGTGGATGAGGCCGTCGAGAAGGCCAACGAGACCGAGTACGGGCTCAACGCCAGCGTGTGGGCCGGATCCTCGGCGGAGGGCGAGCGGGTCGCCGCCCGGTTGCGGTCGGGGACGGTGAACGTCAACGAGGGCTACGCGTTCGCGTGGGGCAGCCTCAGCGCGCCGATGGGCGGGATGGGCCAGTCCGGCGTCGGCCGCCGGCACGGTCCCGAGGGTCTGCTGAAGTACACCGAATCGCAGACGATCGCGACCGCACGCGTGTTCAATCTCGATCCGCCCCTTGGCATTCCGGGGAAACTGTGGCAGAAGTCGCTGTTGCCCATCGTGCGGACGGTATCGAAACTTCCCGGTCGAAAGTGACATTCGTAGCGTAAATCCGCGATACGCTCGTCGATGTCAGCGGCACATCGCACGTTCAGGAGTCCGCTATGAAGGCCGACGCGAAGCAATATGAGGAAGACGCTCGGCGGCTACGGGAGTACGCCACATTCGTTAACTTCTCGGATGCTCAACTACAGCGTCTCGCCCGGGTAGCTCATCGCACTGCGACATCCGCGGCATTGCCGCTGATTCATGAGCAGACCCCGTCGGACTCCTGCTACATCCTGCTCAGCGGGGAGGTTGGGGTGTACATCGGCCAGGACCGCGTCGCCTCGCTGGGGCCCGGCGAGGTGATCGGCGAATCGGCGCTCCATCGTGGCAGACTCCGTTCGGCGACCGTGACGACGATGGGGCCGGCCGAGTTACTACGGATAGAACGCGACGATCTCGACACGTTGCTCGACCAGATACCGGCACTTCGCGAAATCATTGACGCGTCCGTCGCGCGACACGTGCCCGTAGACCTGCCGCCAAAGCCAAAACCACCGTTCTCCCGGTTGGGCGCCTCGGTCCGCACCGACTTGGTCGAGCGGTTTGAGCAGGCAGCTGACAGCGCCGGTGTGGACGTCGCGACCGCGCTCGAAGACGCGCTTACCCGTTGGATCGAACGGGACGGCACAGCGTAGCGACCGCTTTCGTTGACCCAGATCTACTACAGGGCGTAGTATTGCGACATCTCGCCGCGCACAAGGGGGTGCAATGTGAGGTGGAGCTTCGCCCAGGTCGGGCTGGTGATCATCTGCGTTTTCCATGTCATTCAGGCGGTGGTGGGGTTCATCCTGAATCCCAGCTTCGCGACCGGGCCCGATGCGCCGACCGTGCAGCTGCTCGGCATGGACTACAACGGCTGGCACGCCGTCGCCGGTCTGGCGCTGTTCACGCCGGGGCTCGTGTGCGCGCTGCGGAAGTCGCTTGCCGTGCTATATCTACTGCTCGCCGCGATAGCCGGTGCGCTGCCGGGGATTTGGGCCTTCTTCTCGCATCAGGTCGCGTTCGTGTTCAACTTTCCCAACAACACGGTTGACGCGGTGGTGCACTTGGTGACCGCCGCGATCATGGTTGCTGTCGCCGCCGTCCAGATCCGGATGGATGGTGGGCTTCGGAACTCGCTCGCCGATCTCCGGAAAGCGCCGTAACGCAAGCGGTTTGCGCCCGTCAGACGCGCCGGCAGCTACTCGATGGCGCCAAGGCGCTCGCCGACCCGTGCCAGCGCCTCGTCGAAGATCTCCAGCTTTTCGCCGCGCTTTTCGTTAGCCGGCTGGGCGGAGCCGCGGGCGCCTTCGGTCGCCACCCGGGCCGCGCCTTGACGCCGCAACAGGCTGAAGTTCTTCTCGCGCGCCTGCCTGAGCCGGCTCTGTAAGTCCTTCAGCGACTTCTCGTCCATGCGCGTGAGAGCCTCGGGATGACTCTCGCCGAGCAACGAGCTTTCCTGCGGGGTCAGGTTCACATGGTGGGTGCTCACGCCCAGATTCATATCCCGCACCCGACGCGCCGACACGTCGAACGCCGAACCGTCACGCCAGGGCCATCTGGAATTCACATCTCCGGCGCGGCGCGGGTGCGGCGCCGTCAGACGTGTCCAGAGCCTAGGCTTGACGGGGCGGCTTACCGCAGTCGAAGTTTGCGTCCTCGGGGTCTTCAGATCGCACGCTGCGGGTGGTCCGTCGGTCGACGAAGGAGGTTGCGATGGCCAAGCAATCAGAGAGGGACCACGACGAGCCGGACCGCGAGGACTGAATGGTCCGTCTCGAGCGGCCGCCGGGCCGGGCAGCCCGGATCTCTCTGGCACGACGAAAATGGATAGATGCCGTCTGAACAGGCGCCGCCCCCGCCGAACTCGGCGCCGGGCTGGTATTCCGACCCTGCCGTAGGCCACGGGCTGCAGCGGTACTTCGACGGCACCAGCTGGACCAGCGAGTGGGCGTTCTCCGCAGAGCCGCCGAAGAAGGGCCTCTCCGGAAAGGCGGTCCTGGCGCTGGCGGCGCTGTGCGTCTTCGTCCTGGTGATCCTCGTGGGCAAAAGCTGGATTTTCGACCCGAAGAAGGCCAGCCACTCGAGCCCGTCGAGCAATTCGGTCGCGGCGGGACCGACGGAGGCAGCGCCGTCGACACCGGCCGGCCCCAAGAAGCCGGTGGGGGTCACCTTCACCACCGCTCCGGGCCCGAACGGCGATGTGGTGAACGCCCGATTCGCCATTCGTGACAACTACACCGAGCAGCTGATCAAAGACGGCGCCCGGCTGGACACCATCGACATCCTCAAGTACGCCAGAGCTGCCTATCCGGACGCGTCCGCGGTCAACGTGCAGGGCACCTTCCCGATGACCGACCCGTATGGCAACACCTCGACTCAGGTGGCCATCGACCTCACGTACTCGCGGGCGACGTTGGACAAGATCAACTTCGACGGCATCAGCAAAGCCAGCATCTGGGAGATTCGCGATTCCGGCAATGTTCTTCCGGCCTTTCAGCCGTAGGCCGGTCTACTACTTCGGTGGGGTGCGGGTGTCCTCGTAACGGACGGACGCGGCCATAGCCACGGTGAGCAGGATCAGCAATGGCACGAACACCAGTGGGTACGCGGCGACTGCGGCCATGGCGATGAGTGAGCCCGGCACCATCAACGCCAACGCGGCCGTCGGATGCTTCTCGCTCAGAGTGGCGATCCTCGCGAGCGCCGCGAATGCTGCCGCGGCCTGCTGATACCGATCCGGCCAATCTCGGTCGTACGAGCAGCGGGTGTCTAAGCCGCAACCGGTGCAGTTGCGCCAATAGGAGTAGCGGGTTTTGAGGCCGCAGCCCATGCAGGTGTGCGTGGTCATCCGGGCCATGCTCTCATCGGGTCCGGGCGGCGCGATTACCCTCCCCCGCTCCCGGGGGATTCTGCTCAGCTGGACAAGTTACCCATACGCGTGGGCACGAACAAAGCGATCATTTCCTCACCCGGGCGCCATTCCTACCCGCGTGGACGACCGAAGCCATAAGCGACAGATCGCGAGATCGCCGATGATCGCGCTGCTGGTGATAGCTCGCCGGTCGAAAGCCGTCGCAGCAATGATGGGTGAGGATGCTGTCTCTGCTGGATGACCCTGCGCGCTTCTTCGCCTTTTCCTCGGTGCAGGATCCATATCCCCTGGACGCCGAGATGCACGATGAGATGCCTGTGCACCGGCTCGGTGACTAAACGTTTTACGCCGTCTGCGACGAAAGTCAGCAAACTCCCTCGGTGTGAACTTGGCAGCGTACAGTTGCAGCAGTTACTGATTGTGGCTGGACGGTGGTTCAAGCCGAGCGACGATGGACTTGACCGCCACGGTCTGCCGCCGGAGATGCTGCCAATCTTGCGGTGTGTCTGGCGCTGTTCGGCCTTGTTTGCTCAGGGGGCCGTGATGGCTGCTCCGGTCGAGATGATCGCGGTGTTGTTCACCGATTTGGTGGCGTCGACCGAGCTGGCGTCGCGGGTGGGTCCGGAGCGGGCCGAGGAGCTGCGCGTCGAGCACTTCGCCCTGTTGCGCAAGGCGATCGCCGGCACGAACGGCACTGAGGTAAAAAACACCGGCGACGGGGTAATGGTGGTGTTCCCATCGGCGGCGGCGGCGGTGGCATGCGCGATGGCGGTGCAGCAGCACCACGAGGTGCGCAATCGTCGTGCGGGTGAACAACTTCTGGTCCGGGTGGGCATCAGCCTGGGCGACGCGATCCGCGATGAGGGCGACTACTTCGGACCGCCTGTGGTCGAGGCGGCGCGGCTGTGCGCCAAGGCCAGCCCCGGACAGGTCCTATTGACCGATCTGACCCGGATGATGGTGGGCCGTCGCGGCGATCACAGCTTCTGCTCAGTGGGCGAGCTAGAGCTGAAGGGACTGCCCAAGCCGGTGACGGCGTGTGAGTTGGCGTGGGAGCCGCTGGTCGCGGCGATGACGCCGTTGCCGCCGCGGTTGCGGGTCCTGCCCGAGACCGCATACGTGGGCCGCGAGGACATCCGGGCGCGGTTGGCAGAAGTGCGGCTGAAGGCTGAAGCGGGGGCACGCCAGCTGGTCCTGATCGCCGGGGAGCCGGGAATCGGCAAGACGCGCCTGGCCAGTTATGTCGCGTTGGAGGCGCACAGCGAGGGCGCCATCGTGCTATACGGGCATTGCGATGAGGAGCTGGCGGCCTCCTACCAACCGTGGGTGCAGGCGCTGCAAGGGCTGGTGGAGCACTGCCCGATCGAGGTGTTGGAAGAGCATGTGGTCGACCATGGCGGAGAGCTGCGCCGGCTGGTGCCCGAGCTGGCGCGCCGGATCTCAGATGTGCCCGGGCCGCAGGTTAGTGATCCCGAGACCGAGCGCTACCTGCTGTTCGCTGCGATCGTCGGACTGCTGCAGCGCGCCGGGGCCGAACAGCTGGTCGTCCTGCTCGATGATCTGCATTGGGCCGACAAGCCGTCACTGCAGCTTCTCAAGCACGTGATATCGAACATGGTCGATGCTCGGCTGTTGGTGATGTGTACGTACCGGGACACCGACATCGGCGCCGATCATCCGCTGACGTCGTTGCTGGCCGACCTGCGCCGCGAACAAGGTGTGGAGTGGGTGCGCTTGGACGGTCTGGTGCAGGACGAGGTGGAGTCGCTGATCGCGGCGGCCGCAGGTCATGACCTTGACGCCGCGGGGCTCAAGCTGGCCGAGGCGGTACGCCGTGAAAGCGACGGAAACCCATTCTTTGTGACAGAGATCTTGCGGCATCTGCTCGAATCGGGCGCGATTGCACAGGGTGCCGATGGCCGCTACGTCGTCACGACGCGGATCGGGGAACTGGGGATCCCGCGCAGTGTGCGCGATGTCATCGGTCAGCGCATCCGACGCCTCGGACAGGATGCGGTCGGCGCGTTGAGCGCTGCGGCGATCATCGGGCGTGAGTTCGATCTGGAGCTGCTGTCCTCTGTGACCGACCGTGGCGAGGACGAGCTGCTCGACTCGCTCGAGGCCGCTGTCGCCGGATCGGTGTTGCGGGAAAGCCCGCAGACGCCGGGGCGGTTCATTTTTACGCATGCGCTGATCAACCACACGCTGTATGAGGATTTGAGCCGCACCCGTCGCGCGCGGCTGCACACCCGCATCGCCGAAGCCATCGAGCACACCTACGGTGAAAACAGCGATGAACGCCTCGGGCAGCTCGCCTACCACTGGGCCGCGGCAACCCAGTCGGTCAACCCCGCCAAAGCGATCTCCTACGCGCGCCGCGCCGGCGAGCGCGCGCTAGCTCAGCTGGCCCCTGATGAGGCGCTGCGCTGGTTTGCCCAGGCGCTCGACCAGCTCGGCACTGCTGCGGGTGCTAGCGACGCCGATCGGTGCGATCTGATGATCCTGATCGGCGAGGCGCAGCGGCAGGCCGGGGAATCGGCCTATCGGGAAACGCTACTGGCGGCCGGCGAGATCGCGCAGCAGATGGGCGATAGGGATCGGATCGCCAGAGCAGCGCTACCGAACACACGCGGTTGGGCCAGCTGGGCCGCGTTCGACACGGAACGGGTTGAGGCCCTGCAAATGGCGATCAATGCCTTGCCCGCAGGTTCCGCGTATCTGCCCCGCCTGCTTGCCCAACTCGCCTCGGAGGTCTGCTTCGACTGGGATTTCGCGACGCGCGTGCGCCCGCTCATCGATGAGGCGCTCGAACTCGCGCGGCGAGATGCCGATCAGCATGTCCTCGCGCATGTGCTGGGTCTGGTCAGCGCGGCCCTGCTCGTCCGGCCGGACATGGTCGCTGAGCGCATGCGGCTCACCGCCGAGCTGCTGTCCCTGACCGATGCGCTCGGTGACCCGTTCCGCGGTTGCACCGGGGCCGCGCTCCGGTGCGTAGCAGCGATCGAAATCGCCGACATCGATGAAGCGCACGAATGCGCTGGCCGGGTGCGTCGATTGTCCGAGAAAACCAACCAGCCATGGTTGAAATGGATCGCACTCTTCCTCGCGACGCTAGAGGCACAGATCCCGGGCAAGTTGAAGCTGACCGAAAGGCTCGCTCGCGATGCGCTCGCGGTCGGGCGCGATATCGGCGTACTGGACGTTTTCCTCTTCTACGGCGCGCCAATGAGCTACGTGCGGTGGGAACAGGGGCGACTTGAGGAAATCATCGACGGTCATCTGCATGCACACGAAGTCATGCCCGGTGTCTCCTCGATACCCGCCGTGGCGGCGTTCTTCCTGGCCGAACTCGGCCGCATCGAGGAGGCCAATAACCGGCTTGACGTCGTGGCGCAAGCGGGGTTCGAATCACTTAACTACGACAATTTCCTGCTCTTCGCGCTCACAAACTGGGGCCTCACTGCCGTGCGCGTCGGCAACCGCCAGGCCACCGCGACGATCTACGAACTGTTGTCCCCATACCACTCCCACCTCATCAACCCGATCGGGATGGCATTCTGGTCCGCGCATACCATCCTCGGTCATCTGGCCGGTGCTCTGGGTCGCTTCGACGACGCCGACGAGCACTTCTCGGCCGCCAGCTCAGTGCACGAACGCATCGGCGCGCCGCTGTTCGAGGCAAGAAACCTGCTGTACTGGGCACAAATGTTGCTTACGCGAAACACCCAGGACGACGCCGTGCGCGCGCTGGACATGCTTGAACGCGCCAGTAGTACCGCCCAAGAGCTAGGCGCCCTGGCAATCGTCAGGGATGCAACACAGCTCATCACCACCGCCCAGGCGCCCGCCTAAACGGTTAGTTACCGCACACGGATTGCACAAGCGAACCGCCTCAGGCCAAAAATATGCTCTGACCTGCTCAAACTCCGGTCGGGCTGACAGGATTTGAACCTGCGACCACTTGACCCCCAGTCAAGTGCGCTACCAAACTGCGCCACAGCCCGCGCGCCGATGCTTCCACCGGCAGCAGGTCGAAAGCGTACCGCAGACGACCCGCTACCCCGCCAATCGACCTGTCCAATACGTGCTCCCCAAACTTGCTAGCGCATGCGCTAGCGGAATCGGGAGGCACCTATTGGTCCGGAGGGACCGCCAGCCTCCCGAGAAACCCCCGCTCAGCTCAGCGCCGCCGGGCTCCCCGCTTTTCGCGCACCCGCACGTTGATCCGGATCGGCGAGCCCTCGAACCCGAAGGTCTCGCGCAGCCGTCGCTCCAGGAAGCGCCGATAGCCGGCCTCCAGAAAACCGGTGGTGAACAGCACGAACGTCGGGGGCCGGGCGGTGGCCTGGGTGGCGAACAGGATGCGCGGCTGCTTGCCCCCACGCACCGGGGGCGGCGTGGCGGCCACTAGTTCTTTGAGCCACGAATTCAGCGGGCCGGTCGGGATCCGCGCATCCCACGACGCCAGCGCGGTCTCCATGGCGGGCACCAGCTTCTGCAGCGCCCGCCCGGTTTTGGCGGAGATGTTGACCCGCGGCGCCCACCGCAACTGCACGAGTTCGCGGTCGATCTCGCGCTCCAACAGCTCGCGGCGGTCCTCGTCGACCAGGTCCCACTTGTTGAAGGCCAGCACCAGGGCCCGGCCGGCTTCGATGACCATCGACAGCACCCGCTGGTCCTGCTCGGTGAGCGGGTCCGACCCGTCGATCAGCACGATCACCACCTCGGCCGCGTCGATGGCCGAGCGCGTGCGCACCGAGGCGTAGAACTCGTGCCCGCTGGCCTGGCCCACCTTGCGCCGCAGACCCGCGGTGTCGACGAACCGCCACACCTTGTCGCCCAGCTCGATCAGCGAGTCCACCGGGTCCACCGTCGTTCCGGCGACGTCGTGCACCACCGAGCGCTGATCGCCGGCGAGCTTGTTCAGCAGCGAGCTCTTTCCCACGTTGGGCTTGCCGACCAGCGCCACGCGCCGCGGGCCACCGGACGTGGGCGCCACCTCGGACACCTGGGGCAGCGCGGCCAGCACCGCGTCGAGCAGATCCGCCACTCCGCGCCCGTGTATGGCGCTGATCGCACGCGGCTCACCAAGCCCCAGCGACCACAGCATCGCGGCGTCCGCCTCGGCCTTGTCGCTGTCAACCTTGTTGGCCGCCAAGAAGACCGGCTTGCCCGACCGCAGCAGGATCCGGGCGGCGGCCTCGTCGGCCGTGGTTGCGCCGACGACGGCATCGACCACCAGGATCACCGCATCGGCGGTGCGCATCGCCACCGAGGCCTGGTCGGCCACCAGCTGCTGCAACCCCTTGGCGTCGGGCTCCCATCCCCCGGTGTCCTGCACGATGAACCTGCGCCCGGTCCACAGCGCGTCGTAGGACACCCGGTCGCGGGTGACGCCCGGGATGTCCTGCACCACCGCTTCCCGTCGGCCCAGGATCCGGTTCACCAGCGTCGACTTGCCGACGTTGGGCCGGCCGACCACCGCCACCACGGGCGCCGGGCCGGCCTCCTCTTGTTCGTCCAGGCCGAATTCGACGGAATCCCAGTCGCTTTCGTCGCTCCACGTGCCGTCTTGACTCATCGCACCGCTCCGCTTCGCTGCTTGACCAGGTCCCGCAGGTGCGAGATCACCTGGGCTTCGGTCATCTCGCTGGTGTCGACGACCACCGCGTCCGGGGCCGCTCGCAGCGGCGACACCGCCCGGGTGGAGTCCAGATGGTCGCGACGGCGGACGTCGGCCAGCACCGCCTCGTAGTCGTCGGCCAGCCCGGCCGCCACGTTCTGATCGTTGCGCCGCCGCGCCCGGGTCTCCGCCGACGCGGTCAGGAAGATCTTCACGGGTGCGTCGGGCAGCACGACGGTGCCGATGTCGCGGCCCTCGACGACGACACTGCCCGGGCCCTCGGCCATTTCGCGCTGCAGGTCGACGAGCCGGGTGCGCACGGCTGGAACCGAGGACACCGCCGACACCGAGGCGGTCACCCGGTCGCCGCGGATCTCCGTCGAGACATCCTCTCCACAAAGGAAATAACGGTCACCGTCGGGCTGATAGTCGATCGCCATCTGCACGGTTTCCGCCGTGTGCGCAACGGCCTCGGCGTCGTCCGGGTCGATGTCGGCGCGCAGCACGGCCAGCGTCACCATCCGGTACATCCCGCCGGTGTCCAGGTAGCGCGCGCCGAGCGCCTGTGCCAATCCCTTTGATACCGAGGACTTTCCGGTTCCCGCCGGGCCGTCGATGGCCACCACCACGTCGGTCACAGGCCCACCGCTTTGTACAGCTGGCCGATCTCGTGATGAGCCAGCGCCCGGAAGGTGCCCGGCCGCTGCTTGCCCAACGAGACCGGCCCGATGTCCGTGCGCACCAACGACTCCACCGGGAATCCCGCTGCCGCCAGCAGCCGGCGCACGATGCGTTTGCGCCCCTCGTGCAGCGTCACGCGCACCAGCGTCTTGCCAGGAATGGCGTCCACCACCGCGAACTCGTCGAGTTTGGCCGGCCCGTCGTCCAATTCGATGCCGGCACGCAGCTTCTTGCCGAGCCCACGCGGCACCGACCCGGTCACCGTCGCCAGGTACGTCTTGGGCACCTCGTGGGAAGGGTGCATCAGCCGGTGCGCGAGCTCGCCGTCGTTGGTCAGCAGGATCAGCCCTTCGGTGTCGGCGTCCAACCGCCCGACGTGAAACAGGTTCTTGTTGCCGCGAACCTTGCGCTCGACGAGATCGCCGATGCAGGGCCGGCCGCGGTCGTCGGACATGGTCGAGTGCACGCCGCGCGGCTTGTTCAGGGCCAGGTACACCTGCGAGTCGTCGAGCACCACCCGGGCGCCGTCGACGCGGATCACCGCGGAGTCCGGGTCGACGCGGGTGCCCAACTCGGTCACCACCTGGCCGTCCACCTCGACGCGGCCGTCGATGATCAACTTCTCGGCGGCCCGCCGCGACGCAATTCCGGCTTGGGACAACACTTTTTGCAGCCGGATCCCCTGAGCTTCTTCCATCAATCCTGGTCCACGTCGAACGTCGGCGACTGGTCGGACGAGTGACCGCCGGACAATTTGATGAAACGTGGCTCGCGGTCCAGGGATTCGCTGAGATCCTCGATCGTGTCGACGTCGGGAAGCAGCGGCGCGATGTCCGGAAGATCGGCCAGCGAGGTCAGCCCCAGGCGCTCCAGGAACAGGTCGGTGGTGGCGAACGTCACCGCGCCGCTGTCCTCGTCGACCCCGGCTTCGGTGATCAGGCCGCGCGCCAGCAGCGTGCGCATCACGGCGTCGACGTTGACGCCGCGCACCGCGCTCACCCGCGCGCGCGTCACGGGCTGGCGGTAGGCGACGACGGCCAGCGTCTCCAGCGCGGCCCGGGTCAGCTTGGACCGCGCGCCGTCGAGCAGCAGCTTCTCGACATAGGGCGCGAACCGGGCG
Source organism: Mycobacterium colombiense (assembly GCF_001665835.1). GTDB lineage: Bacteria > Actinomycetota > Actinomycetes > Mycobacteriales > Mycobacteriaceae > Mycobacterium > Mycobacterium colombiense_A. The sequence goes on from NZ_LZSX01000098.1 coordinate 58,605, forward strand.
CGGGTGTACATCCGCCAGCCCTCGCTGTTCTTCCGCAGGTCGATGCCGCTGTCGCGTTCGGTGAGCTGCTCGGCCATCTCCTGCAACTTGGTGGCGATCCGGTACACCGGCTGCTGGGTGGCCGACGCCAGCGCCTCCGCGGTCACCGGGGTGTCCACCACCAGCAGCAGCGCCTCGAGCACGGAACCGAGTTCCCCGGCTTCCATGGGTGCGGCCTCGGCGATGTCCGGGATGCCCACGTCGAGATCCGTTTCGAAATCGACGTCCGGCATGTCTTCACTCATGAGCGCCGCTCCTCCTCATCGCTTCGCTCTGCATCGTCGCGGCGCAAGTCACTTATTCGTCCCGCACTTCTACCAAGGCTTCACTGGCCGGACGTTCCCCGGTCCACGAGATTTGGAGCACGCCAAGCGGCTCTGACTGGTCGAATGCTACCGTCCGGGACCGATACAGTTCGAGCAGCGCCAGGAAGCGCCCGACCACCTCCATCGACGCCTCGCAATCGGCGACCAGCTCGGAGAACGTCGCCCACGCGCCGCTGCCCCGCGCTTCCAGGATGGCCAGCAGCTTTTTGGCCTGCTCCGGAACCGAGACCTGGACCTGGTGCAGGTGTCCGACGGACACGGTGGGGACGGGTCGTGGAGTGAACGCGATCGCGGCGATCTGGGCGAACCGTTCGGCGTCGACGCCGATCATCACCTCGGGCAGCAGTTCGGTGAACCGGTCCTCCAGCGACACCGAGCGCGGATAACTGCGCAGCGCCGTGGCCTCGAGTTCGGCGAACATCTCGGCGACGTGCTTGAACGCGCGGTACTGCAGCAGCCGGGCGAACAGCAGGTCACGCACCTCCAGCAGCGCGAGGTCTTCGTCGTCGTCCACCTGTCCGGCCGGCAGCAGCCGGGCCGCCTTCAGGTCCAGCAGGGTCGCGGCAACCACCAGGAACGCCGTGGTCTCCTCCAGCTCCAGCTGCGGACCGATTTCGCGGGTGTAGGCGATGAAGTCGTCGGTGACCCGGTGCAGCGCCACCTCGGTGACGTCGAGGCGATGGGCGAAGATCAGCTGCAGCAGCAGGTCGAACGGGCCCTCGAAATTGGTCAGGCGGACTTGGAAGCCAGCTCCGTGGCCGTTCTGCTGTGGCGCCTCACCGGTTTCGGTCGCGTTCACGCGCCGAATCGGTCGATGAATTCGCGGGCCAGCGCGCGATAGGCGATGGCCCCGGTGGACCGCGGGGCCCACGTGGTGATGGGTTCGCCGGCCACGCTGGTTTCCGGGAATCGGACGGTCCGGGTGATGACGGTGTCGAACACCAGATCCCCGAAGCGCTCCACGACCCGGGCCATCACCTCGCGCGAGTTGACCGTGCGCGGGTCGTAGCGGGTCAGCAGGATCCCGCTGATCTCGAGCTTCGGGTTCAGCCGGTCGCGCACCTTGTCAACCGTGTCGGTCAGCAGCGCCAGCCCACGCAGCGAGAAATACTCGCACTCGGTCGGGATCACCACGCCGTCGGAGCAGGCCAGGCCGTTGACGGTGAGCAGCCCCAGCGACGGCTGGCAGTCGATCAGCACGTAGTCGTAGCGATCCAACACGGGGTGCAGCGCGCGGCCCAGGGTCTGCTCGCGCCCCACCTCGTTGACCAGCTGGATCTCGGCGGCCGACAGGTCGATGTTGCTGGGCACCAGATCCATGTGCTTGACCCGGGTCTGCAGCAGCACGTCGTCGATCGACACCCTCGGCTCGACCAGGACGTTGTGGATGGTCTTTTCCAGCTCGTAGTGCGGGACGCCCAGGCCGGCGGACAGCGCGCCCTGCGGGTCCATGTCCACCAGCAGCACGCGACGGCCGTATTCGGCGAGCGCGGCACCCAGGTTGATGGTCGACGTGGTCTTCCCGACGCCGCCCTTCTGGTTGCACATGGCGACGACTTTGGCCGGGCCGTGCGAGGTGCGCGGCTGTGGCTCCGGGATCGCCCGCGGCGGCCGCCCGGTCAGACCGAGCTCGACGCCGTTGTCCGGCTGCTCGGTCATGGCGGGGGTGTTCGGGAAGTGAACATCGTCGGAAAGTCTAACGGGTTCATCGCGGGAAACCCGGCAACCCGCAGGCAATTAACCAGCCAATATGGGGGAAAATCGGTGGTCGAACGCACATCCCGACAGCCTATTCACTCCAGTCACAGCAGCACCAATTTTCGGAGGGCCATGCGGCTTCGAAACGCGCTAGCACCGGCGCTACCGCTTTCGGGAATCACTCATCGCCACCCTAGCCGCCTCGCGGCGGCACCGGCCCGCAACCTCCACCGGCCTATCGTGGCGTCTATGAACCTGAAGCGACGCATACCTCTATTGCGTTGGTCGGTCTGGCGCATGGCCGCCGGCGCTACGAACATCACCACGACGGGCCAGATCGGTGACGGGCGCGAAGCGGCCGCCGTCGAGTACGTGCTGCAGAACGCGCGGGCCGGCGACATCGACGACGTGCTGGCCACCATCGACAAGTTCGCCTACGAGAAATCGCTGCTGATCAACGTCGGCGACGAGAAGGGGCTGCTGCTCGACGCCGCCGTCCGGCGCGCCGATCCGGCGCTCGCGCTCGAACTGGGCACCTACTGCGGCTACGGCGCGCTGCGCATCGCCCGGGCCGCCCCGAAGGCCAAGGTGTTCTCGGTCGAACTCGCCGAGGCCAATGCCGCCAACGCCCGCCAGATCTGGGCGCACGCCGGCGTCGCCGACCAGGTGACGTGCGTGGTCGGCACCATCGGCGACGGCGGGCGCACCCTGGACGCGCTGGCCAACGAGCACGGATTTGCCGAAGGAACACTGGATTTCGTGTTCCTCGACCATGACAAGGACGCCTACCTCGACGACCTGAAGAGCATCATGGAGCGCGGCTGGCTGCATCCGGGCTCGATCGTGGTCGCCGACAACGTGCGGGTTCCGGGCTCGCCGAAGTACCGCGAGTACATGCACCGCCAGCAGGGCAAGCGGTTCAGCACCGTCGAGCACAAGACGCACGTCGAGTACCAGACGATGCTGTCCGACCTGGTGCTGGAGTCCGACTACCTCGGCGACTGAGCGGCTATTGCGCCCGCGGGTGGGCCTCGGCCCACACTTCGCGCAGCGCGTGCACGGTGACCATGGTGTAGATCTGCGTCGTCGTCACCGAGGCGTGCCCGAGCAACTCCTGCACGACCCGCACGTCGGCGCCGCCCTCCAGCAGGTGGGTGGCGAAGGAATGCCGCAGCATGTGCGGTGACACCCCCGACGTGATCCCGGCGCGCTCGGCGGCGTCCTGCAGGACCTGCCACGCGCTCTGCCGCGACAGCCGCCCGCCGCGCACATTGAGGAAGATGCCCGGCGTCCCGCGCCCGCGGCGGGCCAGCTCCGAACGGCCCCGCACCAGATAGGAATCCAACGCGGCCACGGCCGGACGCCCGATCGGCACCAGCCGCTGCTTGCCACCCTTGCCGCGCAACAACACCGACCGGGCGTGCGTGTCGACGTCGTCGACGTCCAGGCCGACGGCTTCGGAGATCCGCGCGCCGGTGGAGTACAGGAGTTCCAGCAGCGCCCGGTTGCGCAGCGTCAGCGGGCCGTCGGCCGGGCTCTCGCCGCCGGCGCCCTCCAGCAGCGCCAGCACCTGGTCGATGGTCAGGCTTTTGGGCAGCCGGCGGCCCGGCGTCGGCGGGCGGACCGCGCGCGCCACGTCGAGTTCGGCCAGCCCTTCGGCCGCGGCGAACCGATGCAGGCCGCGCACCGCGATCAGCGCCCGCGCGGCCGACACCGCGGACAGCGCGGCCACCCCGGTGTCGGGATCTCCCCGGCGCAACGCCACCAAAAACTCGCTCACGTCGTTCTCGCCCACCTTGGCCAGGTCGTGAATTCCGCGGTCCGACAAGTGTTTTGTGTAGCGGCGCAGGTCGCGGCCGTACGAGCTCAGGGTGTTGGCGGCGACGCCGCGCTCGATCGTGAGATGGTCAAGGTAGCCCTGCAACTGCGTGTCCAGCGCCACCGTCGTCATTGCGCGACCTTTCGCGCGGCGAACGCCGTCGGCTTGTCCTGCCACGGGCTGTCCACCGGACGCGGCTGCACGAACCCTGTCGTCACGGCGTGGGCGGCCAAAATCCCCGCCACGGCAATGGCATTGACAACTTCACCGCCGAGCACCTTGCGGGTGGCGTCGGCCAGCGGATACCACTCCAATGTCATGTCGGCTTCTTCGTCGTGCGCCTCGGGCCGGTCGACCCGAATCAGACCGGTGGCCAGATAGACGCGCACCGACTCGTCGCTGAAGCCCGGGGTGGAGTCGAGGTCGACGAGCACCGTCCAGGTCTCCGCCTTGAGCCCCGCCTCTTCCATCAGTTCGCGAGCCGCGGTGAGATGGGCTGCCTCGCCATGGACATCGAGCAGTCCGGCGGGCAACTCCCACAGCCGCCGGCCGAACGCGTGCCGGTATTGGTAGACCATCGGAATGTTGCCGTCGTCGTCCATCGCGACCACGGCGACCGCGCCGAAATGTTCGACGATCTCCCGGGTCACGACCTTGCCACCCGGCATCCGCACCCGGTCGCTGCGCAGCGCGAAAATCTTTCCGGTGTACAGCGTTTCGGATGACACCGTCTCGAAGATGTGCTCAGCCACGGGTCGCGGGCTCAGGTATAGGCCGCGCAGCGCTGTCCCGGTGCTGGATGCCGTTCGAGGACTGCTCCGGGATTTCCACCGGCAGCCGCTCGCCCGCCTTGTAGTCGATGGCCGCGCCGACGAATGCGACGAACAGCGGGTGCGGCCGGGTGGGCCGGCTCTTCAGCTCGGGGTGAGCCTGGGTGCCGACGATGAACGGATGCACGTCGGGTGGGTACTCGACGAACTCCACCAGATGCCCGTCCGGAGACGTCCCGGAGAACCTCAGCCCGCTCTCCGCGATCTTGTCGCGATAGGAGTTGTTGACCTCGTAGCGGTGCCGGTGGCGCTCGGACACCTCCGTGGCGCCATAGGCTTGGGCCACAATCGATTCCGGTTCCAGCACCGCGGGGTAGGCGCCCAGCCGCATGGTGCCGCCCAGGTCGGCTTCGCCGGCGACGATGTCGACCTGGTCGGCCATTGTGGAGATGACGGGATCGGGCGTGTCGGGGTCGAATTCGGCCGAGTTGGCCTCGGCCAGACCGGCGGAGCGGGCGGCCTCGATCACGATGCATTGCAGGCCGAGACACAGGCCGAACACCGGCACCCCCCGGGTGCGGGCGTAGTGGATGGCGCCGATCTTGCCCTCGATGCCGCGGATGCCGAAGCCGCCGGGGATCAGCACGCCATGCACGTCGCCCAGCGCCGACGCGGCATCGGCAGCCGTCTCGCAGTCGTCGGAGGGCACCCACACCAGCTCCACCTTGGCGTGGTGCTTGAACCCGCCTGCGCGCAGCGCCTCGGTCACCGAGAGGTAGGCGTCGGACAGGTCAACATACTTGCCCACCAAGGCGATTCGCACCGTCTCGTGCGGCTCGTGCACCCTGCGCAGCAGGTCGTCCCACTCGGTCCAGTCGACGTCCCGGAACGGCAGGCTCAGCCGGCGCACCACGTAGGCGTCGAGTTCCTCGCGGTGCAGCACCTTCGGAATGTCATAGATCGACGGCGCATCCGGCGTGGAGATGACGCCGTCGATGTCGACGTCACACATCAGCGCGATCTTGTTCTTCAACGCCTCCGGGACGGGACGGTCGCAACGCAGGATCAGCGCGTCCGGCGTGATACCGATGCTGCGCAGCGCGGCCACCGAGTGCTGGGTGGGCTTGGTCTTGAGCTCGCCCGACGGGGCCAGGTAGGGCACCAACGAGACGTGCAGGAAGAAGACGTTCTCCCGGCCGACGTCATGGCGAACCTGCCGCGCGGCTTCCAGGAACGGCTGCGACTCGATGTCGCCGACGGTTCCGCCGATCTCGGTGATGACCACGTCGGGCCGGTTGCCCTGGGCGTCGGGCTGGGCCATCGACATGATGCGCGCTTTGATCTCGTCGGTGATGTGTGGAATAACCTGGACGGTGTCGCCGAGGTATTCGCCACGCCGCTCCTTGGCGATTACCGTCGAATAGACCTGCCCCGTAGTGACATTCGCGGAGCCGGACAGGTTGCGGTCCAGGAACCGTTCGTAATGGCCGACGTCGAGGTCGGTTTCGGCGCCGTCCTCGGTGACGAAGACCTCGCCGTGCTGGAACGGGTTCATCGTGCCCGGATCGACGTTGAGGTACGGATCGAGCTTTTGCATCGTCACGTACAACCCGCGGGCCGTCAGCAGCTGACCAAGGCTGCTGGCCGTCAGCCCCTTGCCCAACGAGGAAGCGACTCCCCCGCTGACGAAGAGGTGCTTAGTGGCGGATTGCGGGTGCTTTCGCACAGGCGACCTCCGTGAAGACGGGCAGGGCGTGAAAATTGTTCTAGCGAATAACTAGATGGGCCTGCCGACCCACGGAAACCCACCCTAACATCCACCGCGCTGTGCCGCGGCTAACACGCCCGCTACTGGGGCACCGTGATTGACGACGCCCCGTGACCGGTGCCGTACTGCCCGGCGTGCCCGCCGTTGAGCAGGTCGTGCAGGCCCAGGACCGCGGTGATGCGGCCCGGCGCGGCGTCGACGTCGTCGACCGTGCTGATCGCGGAGTTCATCCCGGCGTCGGCACGCGTCACCGCCACGGCGGCGCCTCCCGTCGCCGAACCGTCACGCCCGGCGAGCAGCGTGCCCGAGCCGTGCGGAGCCAGCGCGGCCGAGAACCGCGCCACGCTGACGCCCTTGTTCCCGGCGTCCTGGGGCAGCGAGCCGCCCGTGACGACGAGCGCGGCGTTGGCCGCGCCCATGTGATCGGTCGGCTGATAGGTGATGAAGCCCGTGTCGCGCAGCGCCGCCAGCACGGTGTTGCGCTGGATGTCGTCCACCGCGGGCACCGCCGGGTTGGCGTTGGCCAGCAGGGCGATGCCCATCAGGTCACCCGCCTGCGATCCCTGGTCGATGAGCTTGGTGCTCAGCTGCTGACCCGCGGGCAGCACCGAGGAGTTCACCACCGTCTGCAGCTTTTCCGCCGAGTTGGCCTCGACGAACTCCTGCGTCAGCGACACCGTGCCGGTCACCGTCCCGCCGGCCTGACCGATGAACTTCGACACCGCGGCCACGTCGTCGTCCTTGGCGTCCGGGGTGCGGAACACCACCACCGTCTTGCCGCCGAGCGCGTCGTGCACCATCCGGCCGGCCAGTTGGGTGTCGAAATTGTTTGCCGCGCTGAGCTTTTCGTTCAGCACATTCTTCTGGTCGTTGAGCCCGCTGATCTGGGTGTTCAGGTCCCGCTTCTCGTCGCGCAGGCTGGACAACAGGGTGTCCGACAAGAAGCCCGAGCCCAGCACGACTCCCACGGCCAGCGCCAGGAAGACGGCCGCCAGCGACAGGGCATGTTGACGCAACGAGATCATCTAGGTGACCCACTTCTGCACCGTCAGGCAGAAGTGGTTCCAGTAGTCGGTGACCCAATGCAGCACCGCGGCGTCGGTGCGCGATACCCACAGCGCGACGATGACGGCGATCAGCATGGTCATCGCCAGCAGCGCGATGGCGCCGGCCGAGATGTGGTTGCGGTACAGGGTCGCCACGGCCTTGGCGTCCACCACCTTCTCCCCGACCCGCAGCCGGGTCAGGAATGTCGACGGGTTGCTGTGCGCGCGGGTGCGGTCGAAGAACGTCTCGATGTTGGCGGTGTGGCCGGCCGTCACCAGCAGCGCGGCACCGTGGTGATCGGCCAGCAGCAGGGCCAGGTCGATGGCCGAGCCCGCGGCCGGGAACGTCATCGCCCCGACGCCGAGATCCTGGATCCGCTCCAGCCCGGGCGCGTGCCCGTCGGCATCGGCCGGCAGCACCACCTGGGCGCCGCACTTGAGCGCCTCGGTGCTGATCTGGTCGGGGTCGCCGACGATGACCTGGGGGCGGTAGCCCGCCTTGCGCAGGACGTCCGCGCCGGTGCCGACGCCGATCAGCGCCGGCTGATACTCCTTGATGAACGGCTTGAGCGAGCGCAGATCCTCGGCGGCGCAGGGCTCGTCGGCGACGATCACCACGTGCCGGCGGCGCAGGTCGACGTCGACGTCGGGGATGCCGATGCCGTCGATCAACAGCGGGCTCTCGCTCTTGATGAACTCGATCGTGTTGCCAGCGAAGGCCTCCAGGTGCGCGGAGAGCCCGCTCTTGGCCTCGCGCATCAGGTCGGCGATGTCGTGGTCGGTGCGCTCGGTGCCGCGAACCAGCCTGCGGTCACCGGCGTACACCCCGCCCTCGTGCAGGCGGATCTTGGAGCCGTCCTTGACCTTCTTGAAGATGTCGGGTCCGGCCTCGTCGATCAGGGTCACCCCGTTGTTGACCAGCACCTCCGGGCCCATGTTCGGGTAGCGGCCCGACACCGACGGAGACGCGTTGACCACCGCGGCGATGTCGGCCTCCACCAGCGCATCCGCCGTGATGCGGTCCAGATCCAGGACGTCGAGCACCACGATGTCGCCGGGGCAGACCCGGCGCAGCAGGCGGTCGATGTTCCGGTCAACGCGGGCGGTGCCGACGAGGCCCGGCCGGGCGGGATTACGGGAGAGCAGGCCTGACATCTTCATGGGGGCGATTCTGTCCGCGAAGCTGCGGCGAGGACGGGAGGCGCGCCGTAACATTAGCCTCATAAGTTATCTAGAGTCCCATTAGTCACATCTGTATTACTTGTTCCCTGCGGTTAGATCTCATCCTTTTGCGCCGCATCCAGCAACTCACGGGCGTGGGCGCGGCCGCTGTCGGATTCACCCAACCCGGCCAGCATCCGCGCCAGCTCGGCCACCCGCTCGTCGTCGGCGACCCGCCGCACCACGCTGGTCCCCTTCGGCCCCGCGCCGTGCACCACCAGGTGCACGTCCGCGTACGCCGCGACCTGGGGCAGGTGCGTCACGACGATGACCTGGTGGGTGCGCGCCAACCGCGCCAGCCGCCGGCCGATCTGCACCGCCGCCCGGCCGCCCACCCCGGCGTCGACCTCGTCGAACACCATGGTGGTGCCCGCCGCGGAAGCGGCCAGCACCACTTCCAGCGCCAGCATCACCCGGGAAAGTTCGCCACCGGAGGCGCTCTTGGCCAACGGCAGCTGGTCCATCCCCCGGTGCGCGGCGAAGCCGAACTCCACCTGGTCGATGCCGTCGGCCCCGGCGCGGGCCAGCTCCCCCGACGGCAGGGTAAGGGCGGCCGCATCGTCGGCGGCCGACGCGGTATCGATAGAGACGTCGATGCTGAACTGCGCGTCGGCCATCGCCAGCCCGGACAGCTCGGCGGTGACCTCCTTGGCGAGCCGCTTGGCGGCCTTGCGCCGGATGTTGCTGAGATCGACCGCCGCCTGCGCCAATTCACGCGCCAGCTCGTCGACCCGCGCCGCCAGCGACGCCAGGCCTTCCTCGGAGACGTCGAGTTGGGCCAGCCGTTCCCGCGACTCCCGGGCCCAGGCGAGCACGCCGTCGATGTCCGCCGCGTACTTACGGGTCAGCGTGCGCAGTTCGGCCTGCCGGGCCAGTTTGGCTTCCAGCGCGCTGGCATCGACCGGCAGCTCCTCTAAGAAGCCGCCCAGCTCTCCGGCTGCGTCGACGACCACGGTCAGCACCTCGTCGAGCTGGCCGGCCAACGCCACCAGCTTCGCGTCATCCGTCGATTCCAGTGCGGCCCTTGCCTTTCCCAGGCTGTCGGTCGCGCTGAATCCGGAGCCGTCCGCCTCATCCGACGACAGCGCCGCGCGGGCCCCCGCCGCGGCCTCGCGCAGGGTGTCCAGTTCGGAGAGCCGCAGGATCTCGGCGACCAGGACGTCGTCCTCGCCGGGTTGCGGGTCCACGGCGTCGATCTCGTTGAGCGCGAAGTTCAGCCGGTCGGCCTCCAGCGCCAGCTCGCGCATCCGGTTGCGGCGGTCGAGGAGGTCGCGCCGCGCCGACAGCCAGGCGTCGCGCAGTTTGCAGTAGCGCTCCAGCGCGGGCCCGGCCTTCGCGAACCGGTCCAGCGCGCCGCACTGCTCCTCGGGCCGCATGAGCCGCAGCTGGTCGTTCTGCCCGTGCAGGGTCAGCAGCCCGGCGGTGAAGTCGCCCAGCGACTTGGCCGGCACGCTGCGGCCGCCGAGGTAGGCGCGCGACGGCCCGTCACGGCTGACCGAACGCAGCGCGATCACGCTGCCGTCCTCGTCGCGTTCGGCGCCCGACGCGTCCAGCATGTCGTCCAGCTTCACGATCACGGCCTCGTCGAGATCGATTGTGGTGAACCGGCCTTCGACGATCGCCCGATCCGCGCCGGACCGCACCCGGGTGGCGTCCGCGCGGGCACCGCCGAGCAGATGCAACCCGGTCACCACCATGGTCTTGCCGGTACCGGTCTCGCCGGTCAGCACCGTCAGGCCGCGGCCGAACTCCCCGACCGCGGCGCTGATGGCACCGAGTGACTCGATGCGGATTTCGGTCAGCATTCAGTCAGCACCAGGGTTGAGCCGTCAGTTCCCGCGCCACCCGGTCACCGGCAACCGGAACTTGCGGACCAGTCGGTCGGTGAACGGGGCGCTGTCCAGCCGGGCCCATTTCACCGGTGTGTCGCAACGTTTTACCTCCAGCCGGCTGCCCGCCGGGATCAACATTTCGCGCCGGCCGTCGCAGAACACCAGGGCGTCGTGCCCGTCGGCCTCGATCTCGATCGCGATGGTGGCGTCCGGGCTGGTGACCATGGGCCGGCCGAACAGCGCGTGAGCGTTGTTGGGTACCACCAGGATTGCCTCGAGGTCCGGCCACAGCACCGGGCCGCCGGCGGAGAACGCGTAGGCGGTGGACCCGGTGGGGGTGGACACCAGCACCCCGTCGCAGCCGAACGCCGACACCGGGCGCCCGTCGATCTCGAGGACCACCCCGAGCACGCCCAGCCGGGGGCCCTTTTCCAGGCTGACTTCGTTGAGCGCCCACCCGTGCACGGAGACGCCGCCGCCGTGGCGCACGATCACGTCGAGCGTCAACCGCTTCTCCACCCGATAGTCTTGTGCGACAACATGATCCAGCACACGGTCGATGGCTTCGGCCTCGGCCTCGGCCAGAAACCCGATGCGGCCCAGGTTGATGCCCAGCACCGGGATGTTGGCGTTGCGGGCCAGTTCGGCGGCCCGCAGGAACGTGCCGTCGCCGCCCAGCGCCAGCACCAGTTCGCAGCCCTCGGCGGCCTGCGGGTCGGCGTCGACCACCTCGATCTCGACGCCCAGGGCGCGCATGTCGTCGGGGGCCAGGTGCAGCGGCCCCTTGTCGACGGCCTCGGCGGACAGCACACGAAGCGCGATCCCGTTGTCGCCCAGCACTTTCTGCACGCGCCGCGCGGTCTCGGTGGCCTCGTCACGGCCGGTGTGGACCACCATCAACACGGTGCGTGGAGCGTGTTCGTTCACTGTGGCCCGCTTTCCACCGCACACCGCACCGCGCTCACCAGCTCGTCGCCGGCCAGCGGCCGATCGGTCCGGGCGCGCAGCCGCAGGAAGTACTCGACATTGCCCGACGGACCCGGCAGCGGGCTGGCGGTCACACCCAGGGTGTGCCAGCCCAGCTCGCCCGCACGACCGGCGACCGCCAGCACGGCGTCAGCGCGCAGGCCCGGGTCGTGCACCACACCCCCGGCACCGACCAGGCCCTTGCCCACCTCAAACTGCGGCTTCACCATGGGAACGATATCCGCGTCGGGTGCGGCACATCCAGCCAGCGCCGGCAACACCGTGGATAGCGAAATGAACGACAGGTCAGCGACCACCAGGTCGGCGCGTCCGCCGATCGCGTCCGGCGTCAGGTCGCGAACGTTGGTCCGCTCGACGACGACCACCCGCGCGTCGCTGCGCAGCGACCACGCCAGCTGGCCGTATCCCACGTCGACGGCGACCACCTCGGTCGCGCCGCGATCCAGCAGGACTTCGGTGAAGCCACCGGTCGACGCGCCGGCGTCCAGGCAGCGGCGGCCCGCGACCGAAATCTCGAAGGCGTCCAGCGCCCCGATGAGCTTGTGCGCTCCGCGCGAGACCCAGCCGCGCTCGCCGTCCTCGGCGACGGTCAGGGCCGCGGTGACGGCGACTGCGGTGCCCGGCTTGCGCGCCGGCATCCCGTCGATGCTCACCTTCCCCGCACCGATCAACTCCGCGGCCTGCTGACGGGACCGGGCCAGGCCGCGCCGGACCAACTCGGCGTCAACGCGGGCGCGTCGAGACATCCGCGCACTCAGCCCTTCTCCGCCGACTCCAGCGCAGCCAGCAGCACGTCGTGCGCCTCGGACAGGCGGCGTGCTATCTCTTCGAGCTCATCGAGCGACGGCACCTTCTCGGGGTCTTCCCCGTCCCCGGGCTGGGGCAGCCGGGCCAGCAGGGCGTCGATTTCAGCGCGAATCTCATCGGGATCGATAGTCATCGCGTTACTACGCTAGTCACCCGTCAGTCGGTGCGCACCAAAGACCAGCGTTGTAGCGCGGCGCGCGCCCGGTCGTCGGCGGCCTCGATGCGCACCTCGCCGGAGCCGGAGCCGGCCGCGCCGTACACCGCGCCGGCGACCGCGCGGACGATCGACAGGCCGTCGCCGTCGTCCGACCCGTCACCGCTGACGGTGATCGTCGCGTCCGCGACCTCGACCCGCCAGCCCGGCTGCGGCCCGATCGCGAGCGACTCGCCGCCGGTGTGCAGCGAGCGCAGGTCGTGGCCGATATAGGTGGGGCGCTGGCCGGGCCTGGCGTACACCGCGTCCCGCGCGGAATTGACCCCGGTGAGCACCATCAGGCTGGGCAGCTCGGCGGCGTTGGCGCCCTCGATGTCGGTGTCGAGCCGGTCCCCGATCACCAGGGGGGCGTGAAAGTCGCCGCGCGCCGCGGCATCCCGCAGCAGCCCGGGCGCCGGCTTGCCCGCGACCTGAGGCTCGCCGCCGGTGGCCGCCCGGAGCGCGGCCACGAACGATCCGTTGCCGGGTAACAGCCCGCGCTCGGTGGGCAGGGTCAGGTCGACGTTGGACGCCACCCACAGCGCGCCGGCCCGGATGGCCAGGGCCGCCTCGGCCAGTTCCGGCCACCCGATGGTCTGGGACAGACCCTGCACGATGGCGGCCGGGTCGTCGTCGTAGCTGCGCACCGCGCGCAGTCCGACGGCCGTGACCTCGTTGGCCAGGGCCTCGGTGCCCACGATCAGCACCGGCGAGCCGGGCGGCAACTGGTCGGCCAGCAGCCGCGCCGCGCTTTGCGCGCTGGTGGCGACGTCGGCGGCGACGGCGGTGAAACCCAGGTCGGTCAGGTGCGCGGCCACCTCGTCGGCGCTGCGCGACGCGTTGTTGGTGACGAAGTACGCGCGGCTGCGCACCTCGGCCAGCGCCTGCACCGCGCCCTCGGTGGGCCGATGGCCGCGAAACATGGTGCCGTCCAGATCGATCAGCAGGCAGTCATATTGCTGTGCAAGGGTTTTGGTGTGATTCGGCCCCGTCATCGGCCGAGTTCACTGACGCGGTCTTCGGCATCGGTGACGCCGTCGACGTCCGCGGCCGCGGAGTGCAGGAACCACTGCAGCGCCTCGTCCCCGCGGCCGAGCGCCAGCAGGGTGTCGGCGTAGGCGTAGCACAACCGCGCCGCCGTCGTGCCCGTGCGGGTCGGATCCAGCTGCGGCGTGGACAACACGGTGAGCGCCTGTTCCAGCTGGCCGAGATCCGCGCGCGCGCCGGCCGCGACGATGCGCAGTTCGTCGGCGTCGTCCCCGCTGAGGTCGGCGGCCTCCGGCCCTCGCGCGAGTTCGATCGCCCGCTCCGGGCGGCCAAGTCCGCGTTCGCAATCGGCGATCAGGGCCAGCAGCGAGGACTTGCTGCCCATCCTGCGGGCCGCGCGTAACTCTGCGAGAGCCTGCGACCAGTCGCCGCAGTGGTAGGCGGCGATGCCGACCGCTTCCCGGATGACGGCGATGCGGCTGGACCGGGCGCGTGCCGCCCGCGCGTGCCGCAGGGCGGCCTCGGGGTCCTCGTCGAGCAGTTCGCCCGCGGCCACCAGGTGGCGCGCCACCGCGTCGGCGGTGGCGCGGTCCAGGGTGCTCAGGTCGCGGCGGATGTCGGGTGCCAGCTGCTTGGCTTCCACGCCGGGCGGGATCGGCGGGCCGTCGTGCGGCGCGCGATCGGCCTGGGCATCCCGGCGTGCGGCGCCCTGCGGCTGGGCCGGGCGCGCACGGCCCGGACCCGACCAGCGATTGGATGCCGGCCGCCCCCGCCGCTCGTCGCGCTGCCCTTGCCTGTCGTCGACCACGCTGCCGAGAATACGGGCAGCCCCGCGCCTAGCTTTGCAGCCGGTTACTCAGCAGCGGTGCGATCACCGCCGGGCAGTAGGTCGCGATCGCGACGATGGTGAATTTGCCCGCCATCTCGTACGACAATCCGTTGCCCTCGGCCATCTTGGAGGTCACATCGTCGAACGACCCGCCGGGCTCGAACAGCATCGGGCACACCGACTGTCCCATCGCCGTGGTGGTGGCCGGTTGGGTGTAGCTGATCCCGGCGTTCGTCAGCGCGGACAGGAAGGCGTTGCCCAGCATGTCGGCGCGGATCGGCGCCGACAGGACCGCGGCCAGCGACACCAGGCCGGTGATCACCCCCAGAATCGGCAGGACGGTCAACCGCACACGCGTCGCAAAAATCACCGTGACAACAGTGGTCGCCGAGGATCACGTCAACGACACGGTGAGGTAAAGATCTGTACACGCACGCGTTTTGCGCACGTGGTTCCTGCCCTGAAAGGGCTAGCCGGGTTAGACCTTTTCGACCCCGGCGACGGTGCGTTTGCCGCGGCGCAGCACCAGCCATTTGCCGTGCACGAAATCGGACGGTTGCGGCGCCCAGTCCTCGCTCTCGATGCGGACGTTGTTGACCGAGACGCCGCCCTCGCCGATGGTGCGCCGCGCGGCCTTCTTGCTCTCTGACAGGCCGCTGGCGACCAGCAGGTCGACGATCCCGTCGGGGCCACCGGGTTTGAGCTCGGCGATCGACGTCTCGCGCAGCGCCGCCGCCAGCGTGGCCTCGTCCAGGCGGTCCAGTTCGCCCTGCCCGAACAGCGCCCGGCTGGCGTGCTCGACGGCCTCGGTGGCCGCCTCGCCGTGCACCAGCACGGTCAGTTCGCGCGCCAATCGCCGCTGGGCGGCGCGCTGCTGGGGCCGCTCGGCCGTCGCCTGCTCCAGCTCGCCGAGCTCGTCGGCGGTCAGGAAGGTGAACCAGCGCAGGTAGCGGATCACGTCGGCGTCGGCGGTGTTGAAGAAGTACTGATACCAGGCGTAGGGCGTGGTCAGTTCGGGGTCCAGCCACAGGCTGCCGCCGCCGGTGGACTTGCCGAACTTGGTGCCGTCGGCGGCGGTCACCAGCGGCACCGTCAGCGCGTGCACCGACGCGCCGAGCTGCTGGCGCACCAGCCGGACGCCGGCGACGATGTTGCCCCACTGATCGGAGCCGCCGATCTGCAGCGTGCAGCCGTAGCGCCGGTGCAACTCGACGTAGTCGTTGGCCTGCAACAGCATGTAGCTGAACTCGGTGTAGGAGATGCCGTCGCCCTCGAGGCGCCGCCGGACGGTGTCACGGTCCAGCATCACGTTGACCGAGAAGTGCTTGCCGAGGTCGCGCAGGAACTCGATCGCCGACAGCGGGCTGGTCCAGTCCAGGTTGTTGACGACGACGGCGCCGGTGGGTGATTCGTCGAAGTCGACGAAGCGCCGCAGCTGCCCGCCGATCCGCTCGGTCCACTCGGCGACCGTGTCCGCCTCGTTGAGGGTGCGCTCGCCGACCTCGCGCGGGTCGCCGATCATGCCGGTGGCCCCGCCGGCGAGCACAATCGGGCGATGGCCGGCGCGCTGGAACCGGCGCAGCGCCAGCAGCGGCACCAGGTGTCCGGCGTGCAGGCTGGGCGCGGTGGGGTCGAAGCCGGCGTACACCGTCATCGGCCCGCGCTGCGCCTCGGCGCTCAGCGCATCGAGGTCGGTGGACTGCGCGATCAGTCCGCGCCAGCCCAGCTCGTCGATGATCATGTCGCCCATGATCCAAGATCCTTCCACCCGAGATCGGTCCGGCTAGTCGCTGGCGCCCGGCGCGGCCGCGCGGGGGCTGCGCCGGTACGCCGAGACCTCCGGGCGGCCGGGCAGCCACAACCGCCACGGCCGGTCGGCGGCCTGGCTGACGCCGACCCGGGGGCCGGCCGTCGCGGTCAGCGGTTCGTGCAGTTCCAGCGTCACCGGGCTGTCGCGGGCGAACAGGTCAATGCCGTTGTCGTCCATGGTGATTCCCATGGCCGAGCACAGGTTGCCCGGGCCGCGCGCCAGCGCGGCGGTGTGCACCAGCTCGCCGCGGCGGGCACGCGCGACGTCGGTGCCGTCCTCGATGGCGGCGGCGCGCAGCAGGACCGCGGCGGCGGTGCCGTCGGGTCCGCACGAAACGTTGGCGCAGACGTGAATGCCGTGGCTGCGGTAGGTGTAGAGCCGCCCCGGAGGCCCGAACATCACGAAATTGCGGGCACGCAGGCCCTTGTACGAGTGCGCGGCGGCGTCGGGCCAGGGACCGTCGGGGACTCCCCCATAGGCCTCGACCTCGACGACGATCCCGCTCACACCGCGCGCGGTGAGGGTGGCGCCCAGCAACCGGCGCGCGGCCTCGACCGGGTCGACTAACAGCTGGGCCGCAGCCGCGCCTTCGCGAAATCGTCCTCGAGCCTCGACCACATCAGATCCTGAATCCTCTTTTCTGAACCCAACGAACCTACCGGCAGGCCCGACGTGGCAGTATCCCGGTGTCCCGTGACCTCAGGGCCGCGAGAAGGAGCCCACCTCATGCATGCGATCGATCCCGCCGCCACCGCGTGGCTGCTGGCCAGCACCGCACTGGTTCTGCTGATGACCCCCGGCCTGGCGATCTTCTACGGCGGCATGGTCCGTACCACCGGTGTGCTCAACATGATCATGATGAGCTTCATCTCCATACCGCTGGTGACGGTGGCGTGGCTGCTGGTCGGCTACACCATCGCGTTCTCCGAGGATGGGGGCAGCGGGCTCGTCGGCAACCTCAGGCATTTCGGGATGCTCGGAATCACCCCCGACACCGTCCACGGCACCGTCCCCGAACTGCTGTATGCCACGTTCCAGTTGACGTTCGCGATCGTCACGGCCGCCCTGGTCAGCGGCGCGATCGCCGACCGCGCCAAGTTCGCAGCCTGGATGGTCTTCGTTCCGGTGTGGGCGGTCGCCGTGTATTCGATTGTCGCGCACTGGGTCTGGGGGCCGGGTGGCTGGCTGGCCAAGCTGGGCGTCCTCGACTACGCGGGCGGGCTCGTCGTCGAGATCGTCTCCGGGTCTTCCGCCCTGGCGCTGGCGCTGGTGCTCGGGCCGCGAATCGGGTTCAAGAAAGACGCGATGCGGCCACACAACCTGCCGTTGCTGTTCGTCGGTGTCGGGCTGCTGTGGTTCGGCTGGTTCGGGTTCAACGCCGGTTCCGCCTTGGCCGCCAACGGAACTGCCGCGGCCATCTTCCTCAACACCCTGGTCGCCGGCTGCCTGGGCATGCTCGGTTGGCTGTCGGTCGAGCAGATCCGCGACGGCCGGCCCACCACGTTCGGTGCGGCATCGGGTGTGGTCGCCGGCCTGGTCGCCATCACCCCGTCCTGCGGGACGGTCAACACGCTCGGCGCGACGGTCGTCGGGCTGGCGGCGGGCGTCGTGTGCGCCTTCGCCGTGGGCGCGAAACTGCGCTTCAACTATGACGATTCGCTCGATGTGGTGGGCGTGCACTTCGTCGGCGGCGTGGTCGGTGTGTCGCTGATCGGCCTGTTCGCGACGGCGGTGATGACGGCCGGCCCGCGGGGCCTGTTCTACGGAGGCGGCGTCGGCCAGCTGGGCAAGCAGGCGCTGGCGATCGCGGCCGTCGCGCTCTACGCATTCACCATGACGTTCGTGCTGGGCAAGGTCATCGACCGGCTGATGGGTTTCCGGGTCAGCGCCGAAGACGAGACCACGGGCGTCGATCTCACGCAGCACGCCGAAACCGCCTACGCCGAAGGCGTGCACGGACATCTGCCGCAGCGCCGCCCGGCCACCGGCGAACGCTTCAATTAGCCGTCGGAATTAGGCATCCGGCGCCGCCCGCCCGCGGCGTCTCCCGACCACGCGGCGATTCCGCACTGCGCGAGCGGTGTCGCAAGTCACCACATGGGTGACTGCCTCTCGCGCAATGTCGACCTTGACAACCCCGCGCGACGGGACGATTATTCATCGCATGATGAGTTCATCCAATGATGAATTAATTACCGGCCCCGGGGAACCGGCGGTGCACATCGATCACCTGCGCGTCGTCCGCGGCAAACGCCCAGCTCTGCATGACTTCTCCGTGCGGATCGCCACGGGCAGCATCACCGGCCTGCTCGGGCCGTCCGGCTGCGGCAAGACCACACTGATCCGCTGCATCGTCGGCACCCAGATCATCTCGAAGGGCACCGTCACCGTGCTCGGCGAACCGGCCGGCAGCGCCGAATTGCGCCATCGGATCGGCTACCTGCCGCAGGACCCGACGATCTACGACGACCTGCGGATCGTGGACAACGTCCGCTATTTCGCGGCGCTCTACGGATTCGACGGCCAGGCCGCCGACGCCGCCATCGACCGTGTCGGGCTGACCGATCATCGGACCGCCTTGTGCGGCAACCTCTCCGGCGGTCAGCGCACCCGGGTGTCGCTGGCGTGCGCGCTGGTCTGCCAGCCCGACCTGCTGGTGCTCGACGAGCCCACCGTGGGGCTGGACCCGGTGCTGCGCGCGGATCTCTGGGAGCAGTTTGCCGAGCTGGCCCGTGCCGGGACCACGCTGCTGGTCTCCAGCCACGTGATGGACGAAGCCGACCATTGCGGCGACCTGCTGCTGATGCGCGACGGCCGGTTGGTCGCCCACACCACCCCGTCCCAACTGAGAGAGGACACCGGATGCACGTCACTGGAGGACGCGTTTCTGTCCATCATCAAGCGCAGCGCCATGCGCGAAGCGGGCTGAGCCTGCGCGGCTACACCGCGACCACGACGCGGATCCTGCGCCAATTGGTCGGCGATCACCGCAGTGTCGCGATGATCCTGCTCGTGCCGGTCCTGGTGATCAGCCTGATGTACTTCATGTTCCAGAACGCCCCGCACCGCCCCGGCGGGCCGACCCCGTTCAACAACGCCTGCCTGATCCTGCTGGGCCTGTTCCCGCTGTTCGTGATGTTCATCATCACGGCGATCACCATGCAGCGCGAGCGGGCCTCCGGGACGCTGGAGCGCATCCTGACCACGCCGCTGCGCCGCCTGGATCTGCTGATCGCCTACGGCACCGCCTTCTCCATCGCCGCTGCGGCGCAGGCCACTCTGGCGTGCATCGTGTCGTTCTGGCTACTGGGGTTCAACACCGCCGGCAGCCCGATGTGGGTGTTCGTCATCGCGATCGTCAATGCCGTGCTTGGCGTCGGTTTGGGCCTGCTGTGTAGTGCGTTCGCCCGCACCGAATTTCAGGCCGTGCAGTTCATTCCGCTGGTGATGGTGCCGCAGCTGCTGCTGGCCGGCATCATCGTGCCGCGGGCGCTGATGCCACACTGGCTGCAATGGATCAGCAATGTGCTGCCGGCCAGCTACGCGCTGGAGGCGTTGCAGCAGGTTGGTGCGCACCCGGAACTGACGTTCATCGCGGTGCGCGACATCGTCGTGGTGCTGGGCTTCGCCCTGGCGGCGCTGTGCCTGGCCGCGGCCACGCTGCGACGGCGGACGCCCTAGTGGCGATCGCAAGCGCGGCGCAGCCGGGCGCAGCGGGTCGTCATGGAGGGTCCTAGCATGACGGCCACCAGCGCCGGGCGCCGGCGGCGGGGGCGCCCGGCCGGCAACTCCGGCACCCGCGACCGCATCCTGGACAGCGCCCGGGAGCTGTTTGCGCGCAACGGGATTCGTAACACTTCGATCCGCGCGGTGGCCGCGGCGGCCGGGGTAGATTCGGCGTTGGTGCACCACTACTTCGGCACCAAGGAGAAGCTGTTCGCCGCGGCCGTGCACATCCCGATCGATCCGATGGACATCGTCGGCCGGTTGCGCGAGATGCCGGTCGACGAGCTCGGCTATCGGATCCCATCAATGTTGTTGCCGCTGTGGGATTCCGAGATCGGTGCGGCGTTCATCGCCACGCTGCGGTCCGTCCTGGCCGGCGAGGAGATCAACCTGTTCCGCACGTTCATCGAGGACGTGATCACGGCGGAAATCGGCCCGCGCGTGGACAATCCGCCGGGCAGCGGCACCACCCGGGTCCAGTTCGTCGCGTCACAGCTGGTGGGCGTGGTGATGGCGCGCTACATCCTGCGACTGGAGCCGTTCGCGTCGCTGCCGCCCGAGCAGATCGCGCAGACCATCGCGCCGAATCTGCAGCGCTACCTCACCGGGGATCTGCCGGACGGCCTTGTGCCATGAGCCGGGCGTGCTCGTCGTCGTCGACGTCGCGGGCCTCGTCGATCAGCAGCACCGGGATGCCATCCTCGATGCGGTAGGCGCGCCGCAGCCGCGGGTTGTAGAGCAGTTCGGATCCCACCAGCACCAGCGGGCCCCGGTCGTCCGGGCACACCAGGATGCTCAGCAGTGCATCGTCGATCATGACTGCGCTCCAGCCAGCTCGGAACGGACCCCGGCAGTCAGCCGGCGGTATTGGTCGGCCGCCACATCGAAATACCAGACATGGCGTCCCGGCTTCGGGATGCCGGCCGCACGCAGGGCACTGACGGTGGGGCGGTACGTCGCGCTCAGATTCATCTCCGGCGCGATGCACACGATGTCGGGCCCCAGGCCGATCGGAATCTTGGCGAACGCCTCGGTCAGGTCGGCCGGGGTGATGGAGGCTCCCGGCAACAGCGTCACCGCCGACACCGCTATCTCGTGGTCACCCACCGGCACGTTGTAGGTCACCGCGAGGTCGACACCGGTGATGCATCCCAGCGTCTCGGTGACCGGCTCGGGATAGACGAGGCCGCGCTCGGTGTGGACCACCGAGCCGCGCCGGCCCGCCAACCAGTAGTCGCCGTCATCGTCGCGGTAGAACAGGTATTCGGTCGATATCCAGGTGTCACCGGCGGCGAAGACGCCGCGTTTGACCGAGGCGTTCGGATCGATCGGGCCGTTGGAGGCGGCGAGCAGGACCCCCACCTGTTTGGGTTCGGCGATCTGCACGAAGCCACGCTCGTTCTCCAGGATCAGGTCGTGCTCGGCGTCGTAGGCGCCCAGCTCGATGTGCCCGGCACCCGGCAGCGGGCGGCCCTTGCTGCCGACCTTGGCGCCCGACACGTTGGCCAATACGGCCTGCCCGTCGGTGGTGGCGAAGAACTCGACGACGTGGGCGGGCGTGAACGCGTCGACGACGCGCCCCCACAGTCCGGTCGGCATACCGGAACCGATGAACAGCCGCACCGGGTGATTGCCCTGCAGCACGAACGCGGGATCATCGACGATCTCGCGGAGCATGGCCCAGGTGTAGGACACCACGGTGACGCCGTACTGGCGCACCTCCTGAACGAATCGGGTCGGGTCCAGGCCGCGCGACAGCGCGATGCGGGTGCCGCCGACGACGGCGCCGCCCAGGCTGACCAGCAGCGCCGACTCGTGGTGCAGCGGCGTCAGGCAGTAGACGGTGTCGCGGCGGTCCAGTGCGGCCGTCGATGCGGTACCGAAGGCCGAGACCGCCCAGCGGTAGTTGGTGATCTGCCTGGCCACCAGCTCGCCGCCGGCCGCGCTGAATGCGATGAACGCCAGGTCCCTGGCCAGTCCCGGGTTAGGGCGGTACCAGCCGGGCAGTTCGACGGCGTCCGGGTCGATCTGTTCCATGTCGATGACGTCGGAGTCCTCGGGCAGGTGCAGATCGCGCGACTCCCCGCCGCCGAGCACCAGCACCTGCCGCAGCCCCTGGCGGTCGGACCGCAACACGGCCTCGAGGTTGGTGGGGTCGGTGAGCAGCTCGGTCACCCCGCCGAGCCGCACCGAGGCGGCCAGATCGGCGTCGGGCCGCATCACCACCGCGATGGCACCGAGCCGGGACAGCGCGGCGATGGCCACGAGAGCGCTGGGCCGGGTCTCCATCAGCACGCCGATCCGGTCGCCCTGCCGCACCCCGACGTCGATCAGGCCGCGCACGACGTTGTTGACGCGCCGGTTCACCGCGTCGTAGGTGTGCACCCGGCCGTCGAACAACAGGAATTCGCCCTGCGGCGCGTCGTGGGCCTGCTCTTCGATGATGCGGCCCAGCGAGATCCGGGTGTGGTCGTTGATCTGGCCCAGGCGGACCAGGCGTGGCAGCGTGCGGGCCGTTTCGACAGCAAGGGTGCGCACGGACTTGTTGGCGGCGACGACCGTGTTGGCCGCGCCGCGCACCAGCCCCACCGCCGCCTCGGAGGCTTCCCCGAGGCCGTGCGCCAGCCGGGAGCTCAACGCGACCCCGCTGTCGGTGTGCTCGCCGGGCTGATCGGCCATCAGGTCGATGCTGTCCGGTTTGTCGCCCCCGGTGGACAGCCACTTCACCCATTCGGCGACGGTCGGCCAGCTCTGTTGCGCCGCCTTGGATCCGACGACCAAACCGAAATGCCCTGTGCGAATGGTGGATTCGTAGACTTCGGCGTCCGGTGCCGCGCGCCGGATGCCGCGCACCGAGGCCGGCTGCCCGATGTCGTCGACCTCGCCGACGAACGCCAGAACCGGGCACGTGATGTCGGTGAGGGTGACCATCTGCCCGTTGACGGCGAACCCGCCGGTCATCATCCGGTTGTGGGCGATGAACTGCTTGAGTAGTTCGGAGATCGCCGGGCCCGACCACGCGATCCAGCCCTCGCGTTCGAGGAACCGGCGCTGCTGTTCGCGCGGGAGGAGCGCCTCGCGGTCGTGCAGCTGGCGCAGGAAGTCGACGCGCGCCTTGGCGGTCTTGAGTGGGTCGAGCATCTGAAAGCCGGTGCGCGCCATCCAGCTCGGGATGGCCAGCCGGCTGAAGACGTGGTCGGCCATGAAGTTCGCGGCCGGCGCGGCGAAGTTTGCCGGGATGCCCATCGGCAGGGCGGCCAGGGTGTCCACCGGCGAACCGAAAGTGACGATGCTGGCCAGACTCTTCGAGCGCCGGTAGGCGGCGACCTGGTAGCACCACATGCCACCCTGCGAATAGCCGACCAGATGAATGTCGCTGCCGGCTGTTTCCCGGACCGTGTCGATGGCCTGGCTGAGCGCGACGATGTGGTCGGCCAGGGTGCGACGCATGCCGCCCTCGACCTTGTCGGGTTCGCCGAAGTCGATGACCCAGGGGTCAAGCCCGTGGGCGTGCAGGATCCCCACCGCGCCCTCGTCGCGGGTGACGTCCCACATGTCCGCCGACATCATCATCGGGTGCACCATCAGCACCGGCGGCCCGACGGGCGACGGGCCGCGCCGGCTGTCCGGCGGGAAATACCGCCGCAGCTTGTACATCGGCACGCTCTCGACGGTCTGGGACGGCGACGGCACGCTACCGGTTTCCAAGCCCCCCAGCCGCAAGACCTCCAGCCCGTTCTGCGCGGTGGCGATCAGCCGCTCGACCGGTCGTGTGACCATCGAAAAATTGAGATCCACTGCTGCTCCCTGAGTCTTGACAGCTTGGACATCATGGCACATCAGGGCAGCTAGAAGGGCGGTGGTTCCCCCGATTAGGTGTCAGCCACTGCACCCGTTCAGGTCGATGGTGGACCCCGGCCAGCCGGCAGTACAGGGAGATGTCGGCGCCGGCCTCGCGTGGCGGCCAGCGCAACGTTCTTAGAACGGGGGCGGATCCTCGCCGCCGTCGGCAGGTGGCGCGGGACCGAAGTAGGCGGCCTCGCGCTCTCGACGTTTCGGTTGCCGTGCCTCGCGATTGTGCTTGCGCTCGGCCGTGATTCGGGCGGCCCGGTTTTGGGCGCGGGTGCGCGTGCGTCGGGGCATCATCGCGGTGCGGTCGGCACAACGGTCGGGGCTCGGCG
>NZ_LZSX01000099.1 GCF_001665835.1 Mycobacterium colombiense
TGGGCCAGGGACTCGTCGGCGTGGCGGTGTACGGGCTGATGGGCGTGGTCCTGCTGGGCGTCGCGCTGTTGGCGATGGCCGTGATGATGACGACGGTCAGGGCGATGTACATCGCGCCCGCGACCACCACGGCGTTGGGCCGGCGGTCGATAAAGACCAGCTGGCGCAGCTTTCCCGGGGTCAGCACGTCGACCGCGTAGAACCCGACGAGAAGCACAGCCATGCCGACGACGAAGTAGAGGATCGTCGCGACTGCGCCTTTCAGCACGGGGTTGAGGTCGACGCTGCCGATCTCGACGGCGAGATACATGGTGTTCTCCTTTGCGTTCACTTGGTTCCGCCGGGGCCGCCCGGGGTGCCTCCGGCGCCGCCCGACGGGGATCCAGGGGAAAATCCGGGGCCGAGGAAGATGAAGGCGCCGTGGCTGTATCCGGCGCTCAGCGATTCGACGCGGATGCTGCACGGGTAGTTGCCGTCGGGGCCGACGATCACGATGTTGTTGCTGTAGCGCAGGTACTCGGTTTTGCCGTTGTCGGCGCGCGCGTTCGGTTCGGCATAGTCGGCGAGCGTGTCGGCTACCTGGTCGGGCGAACCGCTGCACTGGTAGCGAGTCCCGTTCACATCGCGGGCGTACTCGTGATAATGGCCGGCGACATACGACGCGATGTTCTTCTGCAGCAAGATGATTCCGAATATCAGGCACGCCACACCGGCCACGCCCAGCACACCGGCGATCACGAACAGGCGGTTGCGGCTCACGGGTGCCACCGGCTGGCCGTGTGAACCACCGTTCCGCCGTTGCCGGCGGGGCGCCCCGGGTAGAGGTGCCAGGTCTGCCAGCGCCAGCCGGCGCCGTCGGGTTCGGCGGCCAGCACGGTCAGCGCGGCGTCATCGCCGGGAAACGTGCCACCGAGCCAGCCCGCCTGGGCGCAACGGCCGCGCAGGTCGCTCGCGAGGCGGCGAAAACTCGCCTCGTCGTGGGCGTCGGTGCGGGAGTCCAGGCGGTAACCGGGCGCCTCGGTGCGCTCCGGCAGGTCGGCCCCGAGACTGCGTGCGGTACAAGAGATTTCCTCGGAGAACGCGTGCTCGACGGCGACGACATGTGAGGCGCCGAGCACGCCGAGCAGCAGCGCGGCGCCGCCGTCGGGGTGGTCGAGCCGGCAGCTGGCCAGCGGCGTGGGCACGGGCGCGTTGAGCGCGAGTCCCAGCCGTTCCCCGGATACGTCGGCCGGGGTCACGGCGAGCTGATGAAGGGGCACCGAGGGGACCTCGTGCTCTACGCCGGGCTGGGTGGGGGCGCCGAATACACGGTGATCTCGCTCGGCGAGACGGACTTTCCCGTCGATACCTCCCAGGGCATGTCCGGGGCCCTGCGCTCGAACGAGAGCAGCGCCGACTCGTCGGCGTTGGTGCAGTCGACGAACTCCATCTCGCCGCCGGCCGGCAGGCCGGTGGTGCCCTCGGTCGTGTAGGAGGCGCGGCCGCGTTCGGACTCGTGGAACATCACGCCGTCGACGACGTAGGGATCGCCGGGCCGCAGCGGCACGTCCTTGCGGGTGACCCACATCGCCAGCTCCAGGCGCCCGTCGTCTTCCTCGACGCTGAACCAGATCGGCTGGTCGCCGCCCTCCAGCAGGTGTTCCCACCAGACGAAGGGGCCCTCGCGGTAGGTCACCGAACCGCGCACGATGTAGTCGATGCCGCCGTAGCTGACGATGGCCCCGGGCCCGAGTTGGCGGGGGCCGAACTGCGGCATCGCGTCGGCGGCCAGTGGATCCTGGCGTCCGCCCCGCTGGGCCGGATGCTTCGGCCGCCGCAAAGCCACCACGAGCACCACGATGGACGCGATGAAGAGCACTACGGCGATCATGACCAGCAGAGATCCCACGCCAACCTCTCCGTTGCCACATTGCTCGAGCGAACGTGGGCTAAAGCTAACAGCTTTTCCTCGGATTCGGCGCCGTAACGTCACCGCGGGAATCGGCGGCTGGGCCGCGTGTCCTACCCGGACCCGTCGGCGCCGGCCGCTAGGGTATCGAACAGCTGTTCTACTAGGTGGGAGCGGGAATGCGGGTGATGGGCGTCGATCCCGGCCTGACCCGATGCGGTCTGTCGGTCGTCGAGAGCGGGCGCGGGCGTACGGTCGTCGCGCTGGACGTCGACGTGGTGCGCACCCCGTCGAACGCCCCGCTGGCCGAGCGGCTGCTGAAGATCAGCGACGCCGTCGAGCACTGGCTGGCCACCCACCGGCCGGACGTCGTGGCGATCGAGCGGGTGTTCTCCCAGTTGAATGTGTCTACGGTGATGGGCACCGCCCAGGCCGGCGGCGTCGTCGCCCTGGCGGCCGCGAGGCGCGGCATCGATGTCCACTTCCATACCCCCAGCGAGGTCAAAGCCGCGGTCACCGGCAACGGTGCCGCAGATAAGGCACAGGTCACCGCGATGGTCACCAGAATCCTTGAGCTGCAAGCCAAACCGACGCCCGCCGACGCCGCAGACGCGCTGGCCCTGGCGATCTGTCATTGCTGGCGGGCGCCGATGATCGCCCGGATGGCCGCCGCCGAGGCGATGGCCGCCCAGCAGCGACAGAAGTACCAGGCCAAGGTGGACGCCAAGCTGAAGGCCGCGCGATGATCGCGTCGGTGCGCGGGGAGGTCCTCGAGGTTGCGCTCGATCACGTGGTGATCGAGGCCGCCGGCGTCGGCTACCGGGTGAACGCCACCCCGTCGACGCTGGCGACGCTGCGGTCGGGGACCGAGGCCCGGCTGATCACCGCGATGATCGTCCGCGAGGATTCGATGACGTTGTACGGCTTCACCGACACCGAGACCCGCGACCTGTTCCTCACCCTGCTGTCGGTGTCGGGGGTGGGGCCGCGGCTGGCGATGGCGACCCTGGCCGTGCACGACGCCGGGGCGCTGCGACAGGCGCTGCACGACAGCGACGTCACCGCGCTGACCCGGGTGCCCGGGATCGGCAAGCGCGGCGCCGAACGGATGGTCTTGGAATTGCGTGACAAGGTCGGTGTCGGGGTCGCGGCGGACGCACCGGCCGGCGCGGGTCTCAACGGCCACGCCGTGCGCAATCCGGTTGTGGAAGCCCTTGTCGGCCTTGGGTTTGCGGCCAAGCAGGCGGAGGAGGCCACCGACAAGGTGCTGGCCGCCGAACACGACGCCACCACGTCGACCGCGCTGCGGGCCGCGCTGTCATTGTTGGGTAAGTCCCGATGACGGACGACTACGAGGACCGAGAGGTTCGGGAAGTTTCAGCGGCGCTGGCGCCGGCAGAAGGCGACATCGACGTCAGCCTGCGGCCGCGCTCGCTGCGGGAATTCATCGGCCAACCGCGGGTGCGCGAACAGCTGCAGCTCGTCATCGAGGGCGCCAAAAACCGCGGCAACACTCCGGATCACATTCTGTTGTCCGGTCCGCCGGGGCTGGGCAAGACATCGCTGGCCATGATCATCGCGGCCGAGCTCGGGTCGTCGCTGCGGGTGACGTCCGGTCCGGCGCTGGAACGCGCCGGCGACCTGGCCGCGATGCTGTCCAACCTGGTCGCGCACGACGTGCTGTTCATCGACGAGATCCACCGCATCGCCCGGCCCGCCGAGGAGATGCTGTACCTGGCCATGGAGGACTTCCGGGTCGACGTGGTGGTCGGCAAGGGCCCCGGGGCCACATCGATACCGCTGGAGGTGGCGCCGTTCACCCTGGTCGGCGCGACCACCCGGTCCGGCGCGCTGACCGGCCCACTGCGCGACCGGTTCGGTTTCACCGCGCACATGGATTTCTACGAGCCCGCCGAGCTGGAGCGGGTGCTGGCCCGCTCGGCCGGGATCCTGGGCATCGAACTCGGCGGCGATGCGGCCGAGGAGATCGCCCGGCGCTCGCGCGGCACCCCGCGCATCGCGAACCGGCTGTTGCGCCGGGTCCGCGACTTCGCCGAGGTGCGTGCCGACGGCGTGATCACCCGCGACGTCGCCAAGTCCGCGCTGGCGGTCTACGACGTCGACGAGCTGGGCCTGGACCGGCTGGACCGGGGGGTGCTCTCGGCGCTGACCCGCAGCTTCGGCGGCGGCCCGGTCGGGGTGTCAACGCTGGCGGTGGCGGTGGGCGAGGAGGCCACCACGGTCGAGGAGGTGTGCGAGCCGTTCCTGGTCCGCGCCGGCATGATCGCGCGCACGCCCCGGGGCCGGGTGGCCACCGCCAAGGCCTGGACGCACCTCGGCATGACGCCGCCGGCCGGGGTCACCGGCCTCGGCCAGGCCGGCCTGTTCGACTAGCGGCCACCGCCCTGGGCCGTTTCGCGGCCAAATCGTGACCTTTGCGCCCGGCCGGGCCCGAACGCTCGCCTTGCGCGGCCTCCGGCCAGCTCAGGCCGCCGGGGCCGTGGACAGCCCGGCCGCAACCATCGCCCGCCGGAGCCCGTTCCGGTGCCCCCAGCAAACACCAACATGCGCGTGACCGGTTACACCCCGGCACCGTCGGGTAACCAGCCTCACAGCAGTCATACCTGTTTGAAGGAGGTTCCGATGAGGACCACGAGCGACGACTACGACCGACCCCGCGCGCTGTACATGCCACGTACCCGCGGCGCGCTAACCGGGCTCCTGCTGATACTTCTGGGTGCGTGGGGTGCATTGGTGCCGTTCTTCGGGCCCAACATCGACTGGGCCTACATGGCCGACCCCGCATGGACGTGGACCACGGCCAAAGGCTGGTTGGAGGTGCTCCCCGGAGTCGCTGCGGCGGTCGGCGGCCTGCTGGTGCTCATGTCCGGCAATCGCGCCAGCGCAGTGTTCGGCGGCTGGCTGGCGGTGGCCGGCGGCGCCTGGTTCGTGGTGGGCCGCGCGTTCGCTACGACGCTCGGCATCGGCGACATCGGTCAACCGATGGCGGCGACGGACCTGAAACGGGCCCTGCTCGACGTCACCTACTTCACCGGCCTGGGCGCCCTGATCGTGTTCCTGGGCGGCGCCGCCGTGGCCCGGCTGGCGGTTCGTCACGCGCGTGACGTCGTGGTGAGGGAACCGGCACCGGTGGCGGGCGAGGCTGTCCCGGCGGCACAACCGGCCATGTATGACGAGACCAGCGGCCCGGCGGGGGCGCGGTCGGACGCCGTGGCGGCCGAGCGGGCGCCCCGCGGGCGCACGGGTGGTGGCCTGTTCCGTCGGCGCACCGGCGGCGGCCTGTTCCACCGGCACCACCACGCCGGCGCCTAGCGCGCAATCTCCAAGGCGGGAGGCCCCGGTAGCCCTCGGCTACCGGGGCCTTTTCGCGTCAGGCTGGCCCGGCTAACCGCCGGTCGGTAATGTTCACCGGCCGAGACAAGCGGAAATGTGGCCGCCGCCACGCAGGCCGCGACCAGCGAGGAGGAGCGATGATCACCACCGCGTTGGTGTTCGCCGCACTGGCGGCGTTGCTGCACGTCTACATCTTTGTGATCGAATCGTTGACCTGGACCTCGGAGCGCACCCGCGCCACCTTCGGCACCACCCCGGCCGAAGCCGAAACCACCAAGCCCCTCGCCTTCAACCAGGGCTTCTACAACTTGTTCCTGGCCATCGTCACAGGTGTGGGCATCGTCGCAGTTGCCTTGGGGCACACAGGGATTGGAGCGGCCCTGATCTTCGCAGGTGTCGGGTCGATGGCTGCGGCCGCGGTGGTGCTGATCGCGTCCGACCGCAGCAAGGCGCGCGCCGCCGCGACGCAGGGCACCTTCCCGGCGATCGTCATCGTGCTCCTGTTGCTCGGCCTTCAGCAGTAACACCAGTCCCAGCAGCCTCAAAAGCCACGGCTACCGGTGGCTTTCGCCTTCATCGTGGGTTAGTAGTGGAAGGCGCTGGGTAACCATCCCAGGCCGGAAATCGACCCGGTATTCAACGAGGGGATGTCATGAAATACGCAGAAGACGGCCGACCCCGCGGGCTGAGTATGCCGCGCTCGCGCGGCGCGGTCAGCGGATTGCTCCTGGTCATTTTGGGAGCTTGGGGGGCGTTAATACCGTTTGTCGGTCCGCACTTCAATTTTGCATACACACCGGACCGGGACTGGGCATGGAGCACGGCCCGGGGCTGGCTGGAAGTGGCGCCGGGAGCGGCCACCGTACTGGGCGGCCTGTTACTGATCGTCGCCGGCAACCGGGTCGCCGCCATGCTGGGCGGTTGGCTGGCCGTGCTGGCCGGCGCCTGGTTCGTCGTGGGCGGCCAGTTCGCCCCGTTGTTGGGAATCGGCTCGGCCGGTGATCCGATCGCCGCGACCGACCGCAAGCGCGCGGTGCTGGAGGTCACTTACTTCTCGGGCCTGGGCGCGCTGATCATCTTCGTGGGTGGCGTTGCGCTGGCGCGCACCGCCGTGCGCCTGGCCCGCGACGTGCATCCGGTGGCGGGCGAGCCCGTCGCCGCGGCACCGGGTGTTGAGCCCTACCGGGATTCGGTCTACGAGCCGGCCGAGGTCTCCTCTGGCGCGCTGACCAAGCCGCGGTCCGCGGCGGACGCCGAGTCCAAGCGCGGATGGCGCAAGAACCGTGCCGGTGGGGGGGCCGGGGCTAACGCCGCGTACCTGCGCTGGCCGCACCCGCAGCAGTAGTTCTCCCGCCGATCAATAGCAATCGCCCAGTCCCGCAACGGGACTGGGCGATTGCGTTGTTGCCTTTACAGCAGTCCGAGCAACTGCAGGTTGGTGATGTACTTGACGATCACCGGCGCCGACACATGCGGAATATCTTTGTCGGGGCCGATTTTCGCTTCCTGCACCGCCGCGCGGAACACGTCCGTGGGTGCCATCGAGCCGTTGATCGGCTTCTCCGGCTTCTGGTAGTTGTGCAACAGCGGCAGCAGCGAGTACTGACGCTGCCGATCCGGCAGGGCCCGTAGCGAGGTCTCGAACCGCCGCAGCCACTCGG
Source organism: Mycobacterium colombiense (assembly GCF_001665835.1). GTDB lineage: Bacteria > Actinomycetota > Actinomycetes > Mycobacteriales > Mycobacteriaceae > Mycobacterium > Mycobacterium colombiense_A. The sequence goes on from NZ_LZSX01000099.1 coordinate 6,904, forward strand.
AGTAGTCGGGGATGCGCTCGATCGAGTACCCGGCCTCGACCAGCCAATCGATGTACTCGTCGAGTCCGATGCCGTCGTCGTACGGGTTCATCACGTGGTACGTCTGGAAGCCGGTGTCGCTGTCCAGGATCTGCGTTCCCAGCGTCGAGATCGCCGCGGCGATGAACTCGACCGGCAGTCCGTCGTAGTGCGCCCGCTGCCGGTTGCCGTCGGCGTCGAGCTCGTAGAACGAACCGGGCGCGATACCGGTGGCGACCAGGCTCAGCATCAGCCGGGTGAACATGTCCGGCAGGTTGAGCTGTCCGGCATAGGTGGTGTCGGCCAGGATCATGTCGCAGCGGAACACCGTGACGGGCAGGCCGCACAGGTCGTGTGCCTCACGCAGCAACACCTCGCCGGCCCACTTGCTGTTGCCGTAGCCGTTGGCGTAGTTGTCGTTGATCTCGCGGGTGGCGCTGATCTCCCGGACGTCGGCGTTCTCGACGAACTTGCCCGGCGCGATCTGGTCGCCCACACCGATCGTCGACACGTACGTGTACGGCTTTTGCTTGGACGTCAACGCGATTCGGATCAGCTCCGCTGTGCCAAGGGCGTTGGGACCGAACAGCTCGCTGTAGGGCAGCACGTGGTTCACCAGCGCCGCAGGGTCGACGATGATGTCGACCGTGTCGGCCAGTCGCTGCCAGGTCTGCTGGTCGAGGCCGAGGTTGGCCTCGCCCTTGTCGCCCGCGATGACCTCGAGGTGATCGGCGGCCAGCTCCTGGTAGTGCGCCAGCAGTTTCGGGTCGCCGCTGTCGAAGGTCTTGTCCAGCCGGGCGCGCGCCTCCTCGTCGGACTTGGCCCGCACCAGGGCGATGACCTTGCCGTCGACCATGTCCATCCGCTCGAGCCAGTCCAGTGCCAGGTAGCGGCCCAGGAATCCGGTCGCGCCGGTCAACAGCACCGTGCGCACCTCGGTCGCCGGCTTCGGCAGGCTCGGCGCGCCGGCCAGGATGGCCTCGTCGAGGAACTTGTCCAGCGTGAGGTCACTGGCGTGCACCGTCGTGGCGGCGCGTCCGTGCACGGCGGCAAACGTCGGCCGCTTGGAGCCCTGCTGCTCGGCCTCGATGTAGGCGGCGATGGCCGCCAGGTCGTTGGCCGGGCTGACGATGACACCCACCGGGACGTCGACGTCGAAGATCTCGCGCAGCAGGTTACCGAATGTCAACGCCGACAACGAGTCTCCACCCAGATCGGTGAAGTGGGCGTCGGGGGACAGGTCGCTGGTCGCGGCCCCCAGCATGGCGGCCGCGGCCCGGCTCACGGTCTGCAGCACCGGCGCCTCGGCGCCGCTGCGGCGCAGTTCGGCCAGTTCGTTGGCCTGTCCCGCGGCCAGGTCGGCGTAGATCTGCTCGAGCCGTTCGCCGTAGTGCTGCTTCAGCTTCGGCCACGCCAGCTTGCGGATCCCGGTCAGCAGACCGTTTTCCAGCGTGAACGGGGTGGTCTCGATGATGAAGTCACGCGGCACCTCGTAGGACTGCAGGCCGGTCTCTTTGGCGACCTTCTGCAGCGAGTCGGCGATCTTCGGCTTGAGCGACTCAATGTCGTTGTCCGCCAGCGCCTCTTCGGTCGGCACCACAACGGCCAGCAGGTAGGGCTGGGCGCTGTTGCCGTAGACGTAGATCTGGCGGATCAGCGGGCTGTTGCCGAACACCGCTTCGAGCTTGGCCAGCGTCACGAACTCGCCCTGTGCGAGCTTGAGCACGTTGTTGCGGCGGTCGACGTACACCAGCCGGTTCGGAGCGATCTCGGCGAACACGTCGCCGGTGCGGTAGTAGCCGTCGTCGTCGAAAACGTTGGCGGTGGTCTCGGCCCGCTTGTAGTAGCCGGGGAACATGTTGTCGGTCCGCAGCAACAGCTCACCGCGCGGGTGCGGGCGGTCGGTGCTGAAGTAGCCCAGGTCCGGAACGTCGACCAGCTTGTAGTCGATCACCGGCGGACGCTGAATCTCCCCGTCGAACAACACCATTCCGGCCTCGGTCGAGCCGTAGCCGTCCATCAGGTGCATCTGCAGCAGCGACTCGGCCCACTTCTTCAACTCCGGTGAGGTGGGCGCGGAGCCCGTCATCGCGAAGATGAACCGCCCGCCCAGCAGGTACTGACGCTGTTCTTCCAACACCGCGGCCTCGACCGCCTCACGGTCTCCGCCGTCGGTCAGACGGCGCTCGACCTGGCGCTGGAATTCACCGAACAGCGTCTCCCAGATGCGCGGGACGAAGTTCATCTCGGTGGGCCGCACCAACTCGAGGTCCTCGAGCAGGGTGGACAGGTCGCTGCGCGCCGCGAAGTAGGCGGTGCCGCCATTGCCCAACGTGCCGTAGAGGATTCCGCGTCCCATGACGTGGCTCATCGGCATGAAGTTGAGGGTGATCGAGGCGGCAGTCTCGCCGAACCAGTTCTTGCTGCCGCGCCGCCACATCTTGCCGACGTTGCTCTGCGGGTACATCGCGCCCTTGGGGGCGCCGGTGCTTCCGGAGGTGTAAATCAGCAGCGCGAGCGAGTCCTCGTCGGTCTGCTGCTCGGGAACCGGGGGCAGGTCCTTGCCGCGCCGCAACACGTCGGCGAGCGTCTCGACGACCACGCCGGTGCCGGCCAGCCGGGCCACCGCGCTCTCCACGGCCTCGCGCTGGTCGTCGACCTCGGGCTGGTAGTCGAAGACGACGAGCTTGCCGGGCACGTGCTCACCGGCCAGGATCAGCTCCACGGCGTCGGGCAGCTGGTTGACGCTGGAGGCGATCAGGCTGGGCTCGGTCTCGGCCACGATCGGCTGCAGCGACGAGATCGCCGCGCTGGTCTGCAGCGGCACCGACACGGCGCCGATGGTGCCCAGCGCGATGTCGATGGTGGTGTAGTCGACACTGTTGAAGCCCAGCACGCAGACGCGGTCGCCGACGCTCACCGAGTCACTGGCCCAGGCGCGGCTGAGGGCCGAAACCCGTTCGCCGAGTTCGCCATACGTGACGGTCTCGAAGCGCGGGAGCAGCTGGGCCGACGTCCGTCCGGTCTTGGCGTCCTTGACGAACTCCACGACGCGCTGGCCCAGTGCCGGCCGGTCGGCGTAACCGTCCAGAACGGTCCGGATGATCTGCGGCAGCCGCAGCCCGGGCCGTTCGGTGGCAGCGGTGATCGCCGGGTCCGGTCGGGCGGCGGCGAATTGGGGGTCGGTGGCAATGAGTTGCTCGATGCGGCGCTCGAGCCCTTCGTCATGAATAGCAGTCGACATAACAGATCCCTTGCAAATGAAAGTTAGCGAGTCAAATTGCGCTGTCCGCGCTGACATATAGAACGTTAGCTAAGGTAACGGTATTCCACCATGATCTGGCCGTTGTGGTGTTTGTGAGATTGCCCACGCGGGGCGGGGCGCTTGCCCGGGCTTACAGGTCGCGCAGGAGTCCGCCGAGGATTTCGATGCCCTCGGACAGCAGCTCGTCGCTGATGGTCAGCGGCGGCAGCAGCCGGATGATGTTGCCGTACATGCCGCAGGTCAGGACGATCACGCCGGCCGCGGCGGCCGCGACGGTCAGCTTCTGCGTCAGTTCTTTGTCGGGCTCGGCGGTTCCCGACTTCACCATTTCGATGGCGATCATGGCGCCGCGACCGCGCACGTCGCCGATCCTGTCGTCGCCGGCCTGCAGGCGCAGCAGCGGTTCGGTGATCAGGCGCTCCAACTGCCGGGCCCGTTCGATCAATCCGTCTTTCTCGATCGTCTCGATGGTGGCCAACGCGGCCGCGCAAGCTAGGGGGTTTCCGCCGAAGGTGCCACCCAAACCGCCGACGTGCGGCGCGTCCATGATCTGCGCGCGGCCGGTGACCGCCGACAGCGGCAGTCCGTCGGCGATGGCCTTGGCGGTGCAGATCAGGTCGGGCTCGATGCCCTCGTGCTCGCAGGCGAACATGGCGCCGGAGCGCGCGAACCCGGTCTGCACCTCGTCGGCGATGAACACCACGTCGTTCTTGTGGCACCAGTTCAGCAGGGTGGGTAGGAAGCCCTCGGCGGGAACGATGAACCCGCCCTCACCCTGGATGGGCTCGATGAGGAGGGCGGCCAGGTTGTCGGCGCCGATCTGGCTGTCGATCACGTTGATGGTGCGTGCGGCGGCCTTTTCCCCGTCGGTGGCCAGTTCCTTGTCGATCAGGCCGTCCCGGTAGGGGTAGGACAGCGGCGCGCGGTAGACCTCCGGCGCGAACGGGCCGAAGCCGCTTTTGTACGGGGCCGACTTGGCGGTCAGCGCCATGGTCAGGTTGGTACGGCCGTGGTAGGCGTGGTTGAACGCCACCACGGCGGGCTTGCGGGTGTAAGCGCGCGCGACCTTGACGGCGTTCTCGACCGCTTCGGCGCCGGAGTTGAACAGCACCGAGCGCTTCTCGCCGGAACCCGGGGTGATCCGGTTGAGCGTCTCCGCGACGGCGACGTAGGACTCGTAGGGCGTCACCATGAAGCAGGTGTGGGTGAACTCGGCCACCTGCGCGCGCACCGCTTCGACCACCCGGGGCGACGAGTTGCCGATGGTGGTCACGGCGATGCCGGAACCCAGGTCGATCAGCCGGTTGCCGTCGACGTCCTCGATGATGCCGCCGCCGGCGCGCTTCACGAAGACCGGCACCGACACGTTCACCGCGTGCGACACCGCCGCAGCCCGGCGCTTGGTCAGTTCCAGCGATGCCGGACCGGGGATCTCGGTGACCAGTTGGCGAGTCTGCTCGAGGCTGGCCACCACACAACTCCTCCCCGCGGCGCGCGTCTCACGTCGCATCAAAAGCCTATCGACCCTGGCGCCGGCGGGCACTCCGTGCACCGTGGCGGTCGGCCGTGACCCGCGGCCTGCCAGACTGAACGGGCACACTGGACCGTTACAAGGTGCGCGACGCTCGAGTCGTACCGGCACCGTAGCCCCGATAATTTACGACGAAAGACAGGCGCGTCCATGCAAAGCTTGATCCTGTTCCTGCCGTTCCTGCTCATCATGGGCGGGTTCATGTACTTGGCGTCGCGCCGTCAGAAGCGCGCGATGCAGGCGACCATCGACCTGCACGAATCGCTGCGTCCCGGCGACCGGGTGCACACCACGTCGGGGCTGCAGGCCACCGTCGTCGCGATCACCGACGACACCGTCGACCTCGAGATCGCACCCGGCGTGGTGACCACGTGGATGAAGCTGGCGATCCGCGACCGGATCCTGCCCGATGACGACGAAGACCTGGCCGACGGCGAGGACACCGCCGACGAGGACTCGATCACCAAGGATTTGTGACGGGGATTCCCCACCGATCGCTGCAACGGACCGCTTGCGCAACGGGCAAGTGGGGGCCACGTAGGCTCTGTCCGGGGTAACTAACCGATTTTCGAGGAGATAGAAGGAACGTGGCATCGTCTTCGGCGCCGGTGCACCCTGCCCGCTACCTGTCGGTCTTCTTGTTATTGCTCGTCGGCGTCTACCTGTTGGTGTTTCTCACCGGGGACAAGCGGGCCGCCCCAAAGCTCGGTATCGACCTGCAGGGCGGCACCCGGGTCACGCTGACCGCGCGCACCCCGGACGGCTCGAAGCCCAGCCGTGAGGCGTTGGCGCAGGCCCAGCAGATCATCGGCGCCCGGGTCAACGGGCTCGGCGTCTCGGGTTCGGAGGTCGTCGTCGACGGCGACAACCTGATCATCACGGTCCCCGGGAACGACGGCAACGAGGCCCGCAACTTGGGCCAGACCGCCCGCCTCTACATCCGGCCGGTGCTCAACTCGATGCCGGCCCAGAGCGCCGAGCCCAAGCCGCCGGCGCGCCAGCCCGCGGGCGGTCAGCCGGCGCCGGGTCAACCCGCGCCCGGTCAGCCCGCTCCGGCCCAACCGGCTCCCGGTCAGCCCGCTCCGGCTCAACCGGCTCCCGGTCAGCCCGCGCCCGGTCAGCCCGCTCCGGGTCAGCCCGCGCCCGCCCACCCGGGCGCTCAGCCGCGCCCGTATCCGCAGGACCCGCCGCCGACGCCCAGCCCCGCACCTCCGGCGCCCGGCTCGAACGCGCCCGCTCCCGCACCCGGTGCGCCCGCCGGAGAGGCCCCGCCCGCCGAAGCGCCCGCGCCGCCTGATCCGCGCAAGGAGCTCGCCGACCGCATCGCCGACGAGAAGAAGTGGCGTCAGAGCACCCGGCAGGGCATCCAGTTCCTCGCCCTGCAGTTCCAGGCGACGCGCTGCGACAAAGAAGACATCCTGGCCGGCAACGACGATCCCGCCCAGCCGCTGATCACCTGCTCGACCGACCACAAGGTCGCCTACCTGCTGGGCCCGTCGATCATCAGCGGTGACCAGATCCAGGACGCCAGCGCGAGCCAGAACCAGCGCGGCATCGGCTACGTCGTCGACCTGCAGTTCAAGTCCGCCGCGGCCAACACCTGGGCCGACTTCACCGCCGCCCACATCGGCACCCAGACCGCTTTCACCCTGGACTCGCAGGTGGTCAGCGCGCCGATGATCCAGGAAGCCATTCCCGGCGGCCGGACCCAGATCAGCGGTGGCGATCCGCCGTTCACCGCCGCGACCGCCAAGCAGCTGGCCAACGTCCTCAAATACGGCTCGCTGCCGCTGTCCTTCGAATCGTCGGAGGCCCAAACCGTCTCGGCGACACTGGGATTGACCTCGCTGCGGGCCGGACTGATCGCGGGTGCGATCGGCTTGATCCTGGTGCTGCTGTATTCGCTGTTCTACTACCGGGTGCTGGGATTGCTCACGGCGCTGTCGCTGGGCGCTTCCGGGGCAATGATTTTCGCGATCCTGGTGATCCTGGGCCGTCAGATCAACTACACCCTGGATCTGGCCGGTATCGCGGGTCTGATCATCGGTATCGGCACCACCGCCGACTCGTTCGTCGTCTTCTTCGAGCGCATCAAAGACGAGATCCGCGAGGGCCGTTCGTTCCGATCGGCGGTGCCACGAGGCTGGGTGCGTGCCCGCAAGACGATCGTGTCGGGTAACGCCGTCACCTTCCTGGCCGCCGCGGTGCTGTACGCGCTGGCCATCGGCCAGGTGCGCGGATTCGCCTTCACGTTGGGCCTCACCACGGTCCTCGACATCGTGGTGGTGTTCCTGGTGACCTGGCCGCTGGTGTACCTGGCGTCCAAGTCCCCGACGCTGGCAAAGCCGGCCTACAACGGCTTGGGCGCCGTTCAGCAGGTCGCCCGCGAACGCCGGGCTTCGGCGCAGGTCAAGACGGGACGGGGATAACGCATGACTCCCTCCAAAGCCTCCAAAGACGCAACCGAGATCACCGAAGCATCCGAGGGCGCAACCGAATTGACCGAGAGCAGCGCCGCCGGGCAGCCGCACCACGGCTTCCTGTCGCGCCTCTACACCGGCACCGGCGCGTTCGAGGTGGTCGGCCGGCGCCGGCTGTGGTTCGGCATCAGCGGCGCGATCGTCGCCATCGCCGTCCTGTCCATCCTGTTGCGGGGCTTCACCTTCGGCATCGACTTCAACGGCGGCACCACGGTGTCGATGCCCGCCGCCGGGCAGGCCGGCACCGTGCAGACCTCGCAGGTGTCCGAGGTGTTCCGCAAGGCCATCGGCAACGATCCGGAGGCGGTGGTCGTCGTCGGCAACGGTGCGGGCGCGACCGTGCAGATCCGCTCGGAAACGCTGACCAACGAGCAGACCGCGAAGCTGCGCAATGCCCTGTTCGACGCCTTCGGACCCAAAGGCGCCGACGGTAAGCCCAGCAAGCAGGCCATCAGCGACGCGGCCGTCTCCGAGACCTGGGGCGACCAGATCACCGACAAGGCGCTGATCGCGCTCGCGGTCTTCCTGGTGCTGGTCGGGGTCTACATCATGGTCCGCTACGAGCGGTACATGGCCATCTCCGCGCTGACCACCATGGTTTTCGACCTGAGCGTCACCGCCGGGGTGTACTCGCTGGTCGGTTTCGAGGTCACGCCGGCCACCGTCATCGGCTTGCTGACGATTCTCGGTTTCTCCCTCTACGACACCGTCATCGTGTTCGACAAGGTCGAGGAGAACACCCACGGCTTCCAGCACACCACCCGGCGCACCTTCGCCGAGCAGGCCAACCTGGCGATCAACCAGACGTTCATGCGATCCATCAACACCAGCCTGATCAGCGTGCTTCCGGTGCTGGCGCTGATGGTCGTGGCAGTGTGGCTGCTGGGCGTCGGCACGCTGAAGGACCTGGCGCTGGTGCAGCTGGTCGGCATCCTGGTCGGCACCTACTCGTCGATATTCTTCGCCACCCCGCTGCTGGTCACGCTGCGCGAGCGCACCGAGCTGGTGGGCACCCACACCCGTCGGGTGATGCGGCGGCGCAGCCCCGGCTCGCCCGCGGCCGCGGAGACCGGCTCCGGCGACGACGAGGCCGAGACCGCCGAGGAGGCGGAAGAAGCGGCGGCGGCCAAGCCGTCCAAGCCCGCGCCGAGCAAGCCGGCGCCGGGCGCCCGTCCCGTGCGGCCGACCGGGACCCGTCGTCCCACCGGCAAGCGGAACGTCGGCCGGCGGTAGGCCCATGGCCACCGGGTACCGGGGAACTGGGGCCGATCGTGGCGCGCTCATCAGCCATCGGGCCCTCGCGGGGTGGATCGGCGCCGGGTTGGCGGTAGTGCTGGTGGCCGCTGTCACCCTGACCGCCTGCGCGGGCAGCGCCGCCTCCCAGATCGACTACGTGGTCGACGGGCCGCTGTCCACCTACAACACCAACACCGTGGCCGGCGCCGCCTCGGCCGGAGCGCAGGCGTTCGCCCGCACGCTCACCGGCTTCAGCTATCACGGCCCCGACGGGCAAACCGTCGCCGACCGCGACTTCGGCACCGTGTCGGTGGTCGGCGGCACCCCGCTGGTGCTGGACTACCAGATCGCCGACAACGCCGTCTACTCCGACGGCAAGCCGGTGACCTGCGACGACATCGTGCTCGCCTGGGCGGCCCAGTCCGGCAAGTTCCCCGACTTCCATGCCGCCACCCAGGCCGGCTACCTCGACATCGCCAACGTCGAATGCATGCCCGGGCAAAAGAAGGCCCGGGTGTCCTTCGTTCCGGATCGCGGGATCGTCGACTACACCCAGCTGTTCACCGCGACCACACTGATGCCGTCGCACGTCATCGCCGACCAACTCAATGTCGACGTGACCGCCGCCCTGCTCAGCAACAACGGGCCGCTGGTGCAGCAGATCGCGAAGCTGTGGAACACCACCTGGGACCTCAAGCCCGGCGTCGACGTCAAGCGTTTCCCGTCGTCGGGGCCGTACAAGATCGAATCCGTGCTGGACGGCGGCGCCGTGGTGCTCGTCGCCAACGACCGGTGGTGGGGGCCCAAGGCCATCACCAAGCGCGTCACCGTGTGGTCGCAGGGGCCCGACATCCAAGACCGGGTCAACAGCCGCAGTGTCGACGTGGTCGACGTCGCCGCGGGTTCCTCGGGGGCGCTGACCACGCCCGACAACTACGAGCGCTCCGACGCGCCATCGGACGGCGTCGAACAGCTGATCTTCGCCCCGCAGGGCCCGCTGGCCGCGCCAAAGGCCAGGCGCGCGGTTGCGCTCTGCACGCCCCGCGATTCGCTGGCCAAGGACGCGGGGACGTCGATCGCCAACTCGCGCCTGGACCCGGCCACCGATGACGCCGTCTCGGCCGCTGACGGGGCCGCCGAGGCCGAACCATTCGGCAAGGCCGATCCGGTCGCCGCGCGCAACGCGCTGGGCGGCGCGCCCCTGACGGTGCGGATCGGCTATCGGGGGCCCAACGCGCGGCTCGCGGTCAACGTCGGCGTCATCACCAAGGCGTGCGCCGTGGCGGGTGTCACCGTCACCGGCGTCATCCTGGACGGTCCGGGCCCGCAGGCGCTGCGGGACGGCAAGATCGACGCGTTGCTGGCCAGCACCGGCGGCGCCACCGGCAGCGGGTCGACGGGGTCGTCTGGGCTCGATGCCTACGCCCTGCACACCGGCAACGGCAACAACCTGTCCGGGTATTCGAATCCCCAGGTCGACAACGCAATCAGCGCGCTGGCCGTCTCGGCCGACGCCTCCGAACGAGTCCGGCTGTTGACCGAAACCGCCCCGATACTGTGGGGCGACATGCCCACCCTGCCGCTGTACCGGCAGCAGCGCACGCTGCTGACCTCGAAGAAGATGTACGCGGTCAGCAAGAACCCGACGCGGTGGGGCGCGGGCTGGAACATGGACCGATGGGCGCTGATCCAGTGAGGCTCCGATGACGAGCGCTGGCGAGCGGGCGCCGGTCGCGGAGCTGATCGCGTCGCTGACACGCAAGGTGGCCGATTTCCCCAAGCCCGGTGTCCAGTTCAAGGACCTCACCCCGGTGTTCGCGGACGCCACGGCGATGACGGCGATCACGGGCGCATTGGCCGAGATCGCGTCCGGTGCGGATCTGGTGGCCGGCATCGAGGCGCGGGGATTCCTGCTGGCCGCGGCCGTGGCCGACCGGCTGCAGACCGGCGTGCTGGCCATTCGCAAGGCCGGCAAGCTGCCGCCGCCGGTACACGCCGAGCGCTACGACCTGGAATACGGCAGCGCGACGCTGGAAATCCCCGCCGACGGCATGGACCTGCGCGGGCGCAATATCACGATCATCGACGACGTGCTGGCCAGCGGCGGTACCCTGGCCGCGTCGGCGCGGCTGCTCGGGCGCGCCGGGGCCAACGTGCTGGCGGCGGCGGTGGTGTTCGAGCTCGGCGCGCTGCGCGGGCGGGAAGCGGTCGCGCCGTTGGCGGTATACAGCCTGACTTGCGAGTAGCGCTCAGGCATTGGAGATATCCTCGATTTCGGAGGTGACCAACGTGGCGGAGGAAAACAGCGCGGCGCAAGCGCTCGACGCGCCCACTAAAGTCACAGAGCCGCCGGCCATCACGCAGCCGATGGAGGCCCCGGAGCCACCGGCCGAATCCCTGAAAACGTCCAGCAGCGCGTCGCGTCGGGTCCGGGCCAGGCTGGCCCGCCGGATGACGGCTCAGCGCAGCACCCTCAACCCGGTGCTGGAACCGCTGGTGGCGATGCACCGGGAGATCTACCCGAAGGCGAACGTGTCGCTGCTGCAGCGCGCCTTCGAGGTCGCCGACCAGCGGCACGCCACCCAGCTACGCCATTCCGGCGACCCCTACATCACCCACCCGCTGGCCGTCGCGACCATTCTGGCCGAATTGGGCATGGACACCACGACTTTGGTGGCCGCGCTGCTGCACGACACCGTCGAGGACACCGGCTACACCCTGGACGCTTTGAGCGAGGAATTCGGTGAAGAGGTGGGCCATCTGGTCGATGGCGTCACCAAACTGGACCGGGTGGTGCTGGGCACCGCCGCCGAGGGCGAGACCATCCGCAAGATGATCACCGCGATGGCGCGCGATCCGCGCGTGCTGGTGATCAAGGTCGCCGACCGGCTGCACAACATGCGCACCATGCGGTTCCTGCCGCCGGAAAAGCAGGCGCGCAAAGCCCGTGAGACGCTGGAAGTCATTGCGCCCCTTGCACATCGGCTGGGTATGGCCAGCGTCAAGTGGGAACTGGAAGACCTGTCGTTCGCCATCCTGCACCCCAAGAAGTACGAGGAGATCGTTCGGCTGGTCGCCGGGCGCGCGCCGTCCCGGGACACCTACCTGGCCAAGGTGCGCGCCGAGATCGTCAACACCCTGGGCGCGTCGAAGATCAAGGCGACGGTGGAGGGGCGCCCCAAGCACTACTGGTCCATCTATCAGAAGATGATCGTCAAGGGCCGCGACTTCGACGACATCCACGACCTGGTCGGCATCCGCATCCTGTGCGACGAGATCCGCGACTGCTATGCCGCTGTCGGCGTGGTGCACTCGCTGTGGCAGCCGATGGCGGGGCGGTTCAAGGACTACATCGCCCAGCCGCGGTACGGCGTCTACCAGTCGCTGCACACCACCGTCGTGGGACCGGAGGGCAAGCCGCTGGAGGTGCAGATCCGCACCCGCGACATGCACCGCACCGCCGAATACGGCATCGCCGCGCACTGGCGCTACAAGGAAGCCAAGGGGCGCAACGGCCTTCCGCATCCGCACGCCGCGGCCGAGATCGACGACATGGCCTGGATGCGCCAGCTGCTCGACTGGCAACGGGAGGCCGCGGACCCGGGCGAATTCCTCGAGTCCCTACGCTATGACCTTGCGGTACAAGAGATCTTCGTGTTCACGCCCAAAGGCGACGTGATCACCCTGCCCAACGGTTCGACGCCGGTGGACTTCGCCTATGCGGTGCACACCGAGGTCGGACACCGCTGCATCGGCGCCCGGGTGAACGGCCGGCTGGTGGCGCTGGAGCGCAAGCTGGAAAACGGGGAAGTCGTCGAGGTTTTCACCTCCAAAGCGGCCAACGCCGGGCCGTCGCGGGACTGGCAGCAGTTCGTGGTCTCACCACGCGCCAAGGCCAAGATCCGGCAGTGGTTCGCCAAGGAGCGCCGCGAGGAAGCGCTCGAATCCGGCAAGGACGCCATGGCCCGCGAGGTGCGTCGCGGCGGACTTCCGTTGCAGCGCTTGGTCAATGGTGAGACGCTGTCGGCGGTGGCGCGCGAGCTGCACTACACCGACGTGTCCGCGCTCTACACGGCCATTGGTGAGGGGCATGTGTCGGCCCGGCACGTCGTGCAGCGGCTGCTGGCCGAACTCGGGGGCATCGACCAGGCCGAGGAGGACCTCGCCGAACGGTCCACGCCGACAACCATGTTGCGCCGCCCGCGCAGCAGCGACGACGTCGGCGTCTCGGTCCCCGGCGCCCCGGGCGTGCTGACCAAGCTGGCGAAATGCTGCACCCCGGTGCCCGGCGACCAGATCATGGGGTTCGTCACCCGCGGCGGTGGGGTGAGCGTGCACCGCACCGACTGCACCAACGCGGCCTCGCTGCAGCAGCAGTCCGAGCGCATCATCGAAGTGCACTGGGCGCCGTCGCCGTCGTCGGTGTTCCTGGTGGCCATCCAGGTCGAGGCGCTCGACCGGCACCGGCTGCTGTCGGACGTCACGCGGGTGCTGGCCGACGAGAAGGTCAACATCCTGTCCGCGTCGGTCACCACCTCGGGTGACCGGGTTGCCATCAGCCGCTTCACCTTTGAGATGGGGGACCCGAAGCATCTCGGCCATCTGCTCAATGTCGTGCGTAATGTCGAAGGCGTCTATGACGTCTACCGCGTGACGTCCGCGGCATGAACCCGCCCTAGCTCAGTCGCACCGAGGTGATCTTGACCGGGTTGGTCGGCGCGCCGCTCTGCCGATTCCCGGCGATGCCCGCCCGGGCGATCTTGTCCAGGGTGTCCAGCCCGGCCTGGTCGATGGTGCCCAGAACGGTGCTCTGCGGTTCCATCTCGGAATCCTTGAAGATCAAGGCGAATTGGCTGCCGTTGGTGTTGGGCCCCTCGGTGGCCATCACGATGGTGCCGCGCGGGTACACCACCGTCGCGCGCAGTGCGGGATCGTCGGGCTTGTATTGGTCCGTGGGGTACTCGTCACCGAATTCGTAACCGGGACCGCCCGAGCCGTCCACCTCGGGGCCGCCACACAACAGCGATCCGCCGTCTTGGGAGCTGATCAGCCGGGCGCACTGGGTGTTGTCGAAGAACTGCTGCTTGGCCAGGCTGATGAAGCTGTTCACCGTGCACGGGGATTCGGAATTGGCGAGCTGGATGGCGATGTCGCCGAAGTTGGTGGAGATGACCGCACCGATCTGCGGGGGAGTGGTGGACACCCGGCCCGACTGCGGCGGGTTCACCGGCCGGGTGGCCGGGTCCGGCACCGAACGATATTGGCAGTTGGCCCCCAGATCGGCCGGCGGCGCGAACGCCGGCAACGGCGGCACCGTCGCCGACGCCGGCCCGCTGGAACCGGGGTTGGAACCGGTCCTGCCGGGCGCCCGCGCCCGGGTCTGGGTGGACGATCCCGCGCTGTCGGCCGAACCGTGACTCTGGGCCACCAGCGCGATGACCAGTGCCGCCACCGCGGCCAGCGCCAGCGCCGATGCGCCGACGATCCCGACCAGCAAACGCCGCGAATGCGTTGGGCGGCCAGGCTGCAACCGCGGATCGGGTTGGCTGCCCGGCGGGGCAGCCGCGGGCCCCGGCGGCGCCGCGCCCGGCGGTCCCGACGTGGTAGCCGGGCCACTGCCGACCAGCACTGCCCTGGCGGCCTCAGCAAGCTCGATTGCCGTCTGGTACCGCTGTTCGGGGTCCTTGGCCATCCCGCGAGCGACAACCGCGTCGAAGCCCGACGGGACACCGGGTGCGGTTGCGGACGGTCGCGGCGGTGGGGCATTCAGATGCGCGTTGAGCTGTTCTTCGAGGCTCTCTCCAGCGTAGGGGCGCTTGCCGGTCAAGCACTCGTGCAAAACGCAGGCCAACGAATAGACGTCGGCACGGTGATCCGTTTTGCCTTTGAAGCGCTCGGGCGCCATGTACGCGACGGTGCCCATGGTGGCACCGGTCTGCGTGAGTTGGGTGTCGGCCTCCGTGCGGGCAAGACCGAAGTCGATCAAATAGACGAAATTGTGTGCGGTGGTGATCAAGATGTTCATCGGTTTGATGTCGCGGTGGATCAACCCCGCCTGGCGGGCGCTGTCCAGCGCCGCCGCAACCTGCTCGATCACCGCGACCGTTTGCTCGGGGCTGAGTCGGTCGCCGTTTTCGTTGATGTACTGGGACAAGTGGCGGCCCTCGATCAGCCGCATGTCGACATAGAGCCGACCGTCGAGCTCGCCAAAACCGTGGATGGGCACCACGTGCGGGTCGTTGAGGGCCGCCGCGATGCGGGCCTCTCGGCGGAAACGCTGCTGAAAGTCTTGATCCTCAGCCAGATGCGGCGGAAGCACTTTCAGTGCGACTACCCGGTCCGTGGTTGTGTCGTAGGCACGGTATACGCGTCCCATCCCGCCGCGCCCCAACAAATCCAATATTCGGTAATGACCGAATGAGTCCGGATCCAGATTCACCCAACGACCATAAGCTCTCGGCGGTGCGCGCCGGGCGAATCCCGCCGATCAGAGGGAGTTTCGCGTCGATTCGGCCTAGTCGAGCAGCACCGAGGTGATGGTCACCTCGGTGGCGGGTGCCCCGTCTTCACCGCCGCCGGCGACTCCGGCCTTGGCGATCTTGTCCAGGGTGGCCAGCCCGTCGGCCTGGATGGTGCCGAACACGGTGTATTGCGGCGGCAGCTGGGAGTCCTTGTACACCAAGAAGAATTGGCTGCCGTTGGTACCGGGCCCGGCGTTCGCCATGGCCAGGGTGCCGCGCGGATAGACGACGGGCTCCTGTGCCTTGGGGTCGTTCGGCGGGAACTGGTCGGTCGGGTACTCGTTGGCGAATTGATAGCCCGGACCGCCGGTACCCTCGCCCTTCGGGTCGCCGCACTGCAGGACGCCCAGGCCCTGCGAGGTGGTCAGCCGGTGGCACTTGGTGTTGTCGAAGTACTTCTGACCGGCCAGGCTCGCGAAACTGTTGACGGTGCAAGGTGATTCGTTGTTCGCCAGCATCAGGCCGATGTGGCCCTGGTTGGTCACCATGCTGGCGCTCACCTGGGCGGGGTCGGTGGGTACCTTGCCGGTCCGCGGCGGCTTGACCTCCTTGGCCGCCGGCTCGGGTGAGGCCGGGTACTGACAGTTGGCGCCCACGTCGGCCGACGGCTTGAACGGCGGCAGCGGCGCGGTCTGGCCCGGCTGGCCGGGCGCCGTCGTCACCGGCGCGCTGCTGCTGGTGGTCGTCGACGCCGCGGTGATGCTCTTGTGGTCGTCGTGCTTGGTGTTGACGATCGTGATCACCACCGCCGCGATCACGGCCACGGCCACGATCGAACCGGCCGCGATCAGCACGATCCTGCGCGTCTTGGCTTGCTTCGCGCGCCGCTCCAGCTGCCGTTCGAGCTTGCGCTTGGCGTTGGCACGTCGCTGTTCGTTGGTCGGCACGGCCGCTATGCCTCCATGATTGATCGGAGCCCCCTTAAACGGGAGAGTTGCCAGCTCAGGCTAATGTGGGCGCCGCGACTCGTGTCAAGTGGGGCCCATGGGAAACTGGGAACCGTGTTGATCACCGGATTTCCCGCCGGCATGTTGCAGTGCAACTGCTACGTGCTGGCCGAGCGGCCAGGAACGGACGCCGTCATCGTGGATCCGGGGCAGCGGGCGATGGGTCCGCTGCGAAACATCCTGGACAAGAACCGGCTGACGCCGGCCGCGGTGCTGCTGACCCACGGGCACATCGACCACATGTGGTCGGCGCAGAAGGTGTCCGACACCTACGGTTGCCCGACGTATATCCACCCCGAGGACAGGTTCATGCTCACCGACCCGATCTACGGCCTGGGCCCCCGCCTGGCGCAGCTGGTGGCGGGCGCCTTCTGGCGGGAGCCCAAGCAGGTCGTCGAGCTGGACCGGGACGGCGACAAGCTGGACCTGGGCAGCGTGACCGTCAACGTCGACCACACGCCGGGACACACCCGCGGATCAGTGGTGTTCCGGGTCGCCGGGGACGAGGACGTCGTGTTCACCGGTGACACGCTCTTCGAACGCGCGGTGGGCCGCACCGACCTGTTCGGCGGCAGCGGCCGGGACCTGCTGACCTCGATCGTCGACAAACTTCTGGTGCTCGACGACAAGACCGTGGTGTTGCCGGGACACGGCAACTCCACCACCATCGGCGCCGAGCGGCGCCTCAACCCGTTCCTCGAAGGCCTGTAGCACGTGGGCGAGTTCTCCGCTTTTTCCGCGCCCAAGGGCGTGCCGGACTACGTCCCGCCGGATTCGGCGCAGTTCGTCGCGGTGCGCGACGGGCTGCTCGGCGCCGCCCGCCGGGCCGGCTACGGCGATATCGAGTTGCCCATCTTCGAAGACACCGCCCTGTTCGCCCGCGGCGTCGGCGAATCCACCGACGTGGTGTCCAAAGAGATGTACACGTTCGCCGACCGTGGCGATCGCTCGGTGACGTTGCGGCCCGAGGGCACCGCGGGCGTGGTGCGCGCGGTCATCGAACACGGCCTCGACCGCGGCGCGCTACCGATCAAACTCTGTTACGCGGGACCGTTTTTCCGCTATGAGCGTCCGCAGGCCGGCCGCTATCGCCAGCTGCAGCAGGTCGGCGTGGAGGCGATCGGTGTCGACGACCCGGCTCTGGACGCCGAGGTGATCGCGATCGCCGACGCCGGTTTCCGCTCGCTCGGGCTGGACGGATTCCGCCTGGAGATCACCTCACTGGGCGACGACAGCTGCCGGCCGCAGTATCGGGAATTGTTGCAGGACTTCCTGTTTGCGCTCGACCTGGACGATGAGACGCGACGGCGGGCGCAGCTCAACCCGCTGCGGGTGCTCGACGACAAGCGACCCGCGGTGCGCGCCATGATGGCCGACGCCCCGGTGCTGCTCGATCACCTGTCCGATGCGGCCAAGCAACACTTCGACACCGTGCTGGCGCACCTGGATGCGATGGGGGTGCCCTACGTCATCAACCCCCGCATGGTGCGCGGCCTGGACTACTACACCAAGACCACTTTCGAGTTCGTGCACGACGGCCTGGGCGCGCAGTCGGGCATCGGCGGCGGTGGCCGCTACGACGGCCTGATGCACCAACTCGGCGGACAAGACCTGTCCGGCATCGGGTTTGGGCTCGGTGTAGACCGGACGCTGCTGGCGCTGCGCGCGGAGGGCAAGAGTGTGGGGGAGGCCGCGCGGTGCGAGGTGTTCGGCGTGCCGCTGAGCGAGCAGGCCAAGCTGCGGCTGGCGGTGCTGGCCGCGCAGTTGCGCGCCGGCGGTGTGCGCGTCGACCTGGCCTACGGCGACCGCGGACTCAAGGGCGCGATGCGCGCGGCCGACCGCTCCGGGGCCCGGATCGCGCTGGTCCTCGGCGACCGCGACATCGAGGGCGGCACCGTCGGGGTGAAGGATCTCGGGACCGGGGAGCAGGTCCCCGTCGCGCTGGATTCCGTTGTCGCCGAGGTGCTCGGGCGGTTCGGTCGCTGAGGTTTGTCGCCCGCGAGTGATAGGCTCGAACACATGTTCGAAGAAGTCCGGGCTCGGTTCGACGACCTTGTCGAGCGCCATTACCCGTCGGCGACGTCGGTGTCGGTAGGTCTGCTGGAGCGGATCGGAGCGGCCGCCCGGGCGGAGAATCGGTCGGCGGCCGCGCAGTTGGTAGCGATTGCTGAGTTGTTTTCTTACCGGCTGTCACGGTGTTCGGAGACCGAGGAGTGGGCGGTCGACACCGAGGCGGCGGTGAGCGCGGAGGTGGCCGCGGAGTTGCGGATAGGCCAGGGACTGGCCGCCAGCCGCGTGCGCTATGCCCGTGCGATGCGTGAGCGGCTGCCGAAGGTAGGTGCGGTGTTCGCGGCCGGCGATATCGACTACCGAATGTTTCAAACGATGGTGTTCCGCACCGATTTGATCACCGACCCCGACGTGTTGGGCGCCGTGGACACCGAGCTGGCCGCCAACGTCACCAGGTGGCCGTCACTGAGCCAGGGCCGGCTGGCCGCGCAGGTGGACAAGGTGGTGGCTCGCGCTGATGCGGACGCGGTACGACGCCGCAAGGAGCGCATAGCCGATCGCGAGATCTGGATCGCCGATGCGGGCGACGGCATGTCGCATATCGAAGGCACCCTGGTGAGTCCGGACGCGCATGCGTTGGATCAGCGGTTAGACGCGTTGGCGGCCACGGTGTGTGAGCGCGATCCGCGCACCCGGGAGCAGCGCCGCGCTGGCGCGTTGGGGGCGTTGGCGGCCGGCGCGGACCGGTTGGGGTGCCGGTGCGGGCGATCGGATTGCGCGGCTGGTAAACGGCCCGCGGCCAGCCCCGTGGTGATTCATGTGATCGCCGAGCAGGCCGTGCTGGATGGCCGCGGTTCAACGCCCGCCGCTCAGATAGGTGCGCAGGGCTTGGTCCCGCCGGAGTTGCTCGGCGAGTTGGCCGCTTCGGCCAAGCTGACCCCGCTGGTACATCCCGGTGATGCGCCACCGGAGCCCGGTCATGTGCCCTCCAAGGCGCTGGCCGATTTCGTGCGCTGCCGGGATTTGACGTGTCGCTGGCCCGGGTGCGACCGCCCGGCCACCGACTGCGACCTCGACCATACGATCCCGTATGCCGACGGCGGCCCCACACACGCGTCGAATCTCAAATGTTATTGCCGCACACATCATTTGGTGAAGACTTTCTGGGGCTGGCGCGACACCCAATTGTGCGACGGGACCCTCATCTTGACGTCCCCGTCGGGACATACGTACGTCACGACCCCGGGCAGCGCGCTGCTATTCCCCAGCTTGTGCGTGCCCACTGGCGGCGCGAGCCCTTTGCCAGCGGCCACCAGCGCCGAGCCGTGCGGCGACCGGACGGCGATGATGCCCAAGCGCCGCCGCACCCGGGCGCAAAACCGCAGCGTTCGCATCGCCACCGAACGCCATCGCAATCGAATGGCGCGTCAGGCCGAAACGCCTTCCTACACTCGGGGTTCCGACTTGACCCATGCCGTTGGCGACGGGGAGCCGCCGCCCTTCTAAGTGCTATTTCTTGCTGGGAATAATGATGACGACGATCAACGTCAGGATCGAGAAGAACAGCCCGAGAATTCCCCAGCCCAGCGGATTGCGGCCCTTCATCATGGCGATGATTCCGCAGATTATTGCGGCGATAATGCTGCCGATAGCGACGAAAATTCCCTTGATGCCACGGAGGATAAAGCCGGCCGCGATCGGGTCCGAACTCGCCAGAATTACCTGGTGCAACATGACAGGTCCTTTCGTGAGGGGCCCTCCGGTAATACCCGCACAAATGTCGCGCAAAACCGAAACTCGATTCACGTGCCCCATGCGAGGTTGTGGTTTTATCCGCCCGGATAACCGCGGCGCATCGTGCGGTCGAGAATTCCCAAAGTCGCACGCAATGCGCCCTCGGACAGAATCGGGAAAATCCCGGCTTCCCGCCACTTCGGGTCGATGTTCGACCAGTCGTAGAACGAGGTGACGATCGTGGCCTCGGCGTCCTCGGTGGGTGTGAGCGCGTAGCCGTAGACATGGCCGATCGGCGGCTGAATCTGGCCCAGAACCGTCCAGCAAATCAGGCGGTCCTGTTCGAATTCCTTGATGTCGACGGTGACGTCGTATCTGCCCAATTCCGGGAAATCGTTTAATGATTCGCGGTCCATGTGGACGACGAACTGGTCACCGACGGCGCGCACCGGATCACCCTCGGCGTCTTGAAGCATCCCGGACGAGTCGATCGCCACGTGGCCCTGCGGGTCGCACAGCACGGCGAAGATCGCATCCGCGGGGGCGGCGATGGTGCGGGAAGTCTCAATGCGTTCGGTCATCGGTCCTCGCGGCCGGCGTAGGGGCGATACGGTCGACGTTCACTGTACGACCAGAGAACGCGCCGCCCGGTGCTTGACTCGTCCTCGAACTAATGTTCGAATAGACCACATGCGGTGGGCAAACCAGGCCGTCGCGGTCAACGGGACGCCGGTCGAGGACGGGGCGCTGCCGGGGCTGCAGCGCATCGGCTTCCTGCGCAGCGTGCGCTCGCCGCAGTTCGACGGGATCACCTTTCACGAGGTTGTGTGCAAGTCCGCACTGAACAAGGTGCCGAACGCGGCTGCGCTGCCGTTCCGCTACACCGTCAACGGCTACCGCGGCTGCTCGCACGCCTGCCGGTACTGCTTCGCCCGGCCCACCCACGAATACCTGGAGCTGGACTGCGGCAACGACTTCGACACTCAGGTCGTCGTGAAGACCAACGTCGTCGAGGTGCTGCGCCGCGAGCTGCGACGGCCGTCCTGGCAGCGCGAGACCGTCGCCCTGGGCACCAACACCGATCCGTACCAGCGGGCCGAGGGGCGCTACGCGCTGATGCCCGGCATCATCGGCGCCCTGGCCGAATCGGGTACGCCGCTGTCGATCCTGACCAAGGGGACGCTGCTGCGGCGCGACCTGCCGTTGATCACCCAAGCCGCGGCGCAGGTTCCGGTCTCGGTCGCGGTGTCGCTGGCCGTCGGCGATCCCGAGCTGCACAAAGACGTCGAGCCCGGCACGCCCACACCGCAGGCGCGGCTGGGCCTGATCCGTGCGATCCGTGCCGCCGGGCTGGACTGTCATGTGATGGTCGCGCCGGTGCTGCCGCATCTCACCGATTCCGTCGAGCATCTCGACGGGCTGCTCGGCCAGATCGCGGCGGCCGGTGCCAGCAGCGTCACGGTTTTCGGCCTGCATCTACGCAGCTCGACCAGGGGGTGGTTCATGGCGTGGCTGGCACGCTCGCATCCCGAACTGGTCGGCCGCTATCGCGAGCTGTACCGGCGCGGTGCCTACCTGCCGCAGGGCTATCGCGACATGTTGCGGCAGCGGGCCGCCCCGCTGATCGCCAAGCATCGACTGGCCGGTGACCACCGCCCGTTCTCGCGAGCGGCCCCGGCCGCGCCGGCGCCGGAACCCGTTCAGGCGACGCTGTTTTGAGCTAGTCCGCCTTGTCACCGCGCGGCTTGGTGAGCGTGAATTCGTCGATCACGGCGACCTCACCGAACGGGCCCCGCAGTGCGTAGTGCGTCGCCTTGATCGAGGTGTTACCGCCGGGTTGGCCCGGGTCGACGTCGAAAGCCACGAAACCATAAGGGTTCTCGCGGTCGCGAAAAGCCGACCACGGCGCGTCCTCCAGAACGTAGATCGGGGCCCCGCGGCCCAGCCGTGGATCGAACGCGCCCACGCCGGTGACAACGCGGCACCGGAGATCGGGGAAGAACATCGCGTTGCTCGGCGCCGAGGTGCCGCCGCCACCGATGACCAGGTGTACCGTTCCGCGGGTGGCGTCGATGACATCGTTTCGGGTGTCGACGGGTATCGGCGTGCGGGTGTCGGTGCCCAGCGTGCCGCGCAACGGATGCGAGCGTTCGTAGTGGTGTTCGTGACCGCACACCACCAGATCGACCTGATACTGGTCGAACAGCGGCAGCCATTCCTCACGGATGCCCAGGTCGGCCCCGTTGGTCTTATCGGCGGTGGAGATCGCCGTCTGGTGCATGCAGACGACAATCCAGTCGATATCCGGGTCGCGCCGGGCCGCGGCGAGTTCGTTTGCAAGCCAGCGCTTTTGCTCGCCGCCGGAGTAGCCGTGCACGTAGAAGTTGCCGCCGTCCTGGAAGGCGACGTCGTCGTTGCTCAGACTGATCACCCGCACCGAGCCGGCGGTGAACGAGTACCACATGCCGCGGGTCTCGGGGCTCGACCCGGAATCGGGTACCGCGAAGTAGGCCTGATAGGCCCCGTAACCGATTGGCCCGTTACCCAATTCGTTCTCGTGATTGCCGGCCGCGGGCATCCAGGGCCGGTATCGCGCCGAGCGGGTGTTGTTCTCGAACCAGTTCGACCAGGTGCGCACCCGGTCTCGGGCCAGGTTGGCGTAGCACAGGTCGCCGTTGATCAGGTTGAACAGCGGCCCCATCCGTTCGATCGCCATGGTGGTGTCGGCGGCGGCCGGCGAGCCGATGTTGTCGGTGGCGTAGCTGCCGTCGGGCATCTTGGCCAGTGCCGGCGTGGACTGGTCACCGAAGCTGGTGAACAGCAGTCGCTTTCGGCCCGTCGGCGCGGTGCGCACGGTGCCCTGCTCCGGTTCCGCGCCGTCGTGCAGCGCGGCGTACACGTAGTCGGTGTCCGGGGTGAGGTTGGTCAGCCGGGCGTGGTTGACGCGAACTTCGGTGCCAGACTTCGCGTCCCGGTAGGTGCGGGTTTCCGCGGCGACGGTGCGGACGAAGCCGGACGCCGGCGTTCCGAGCAGGACCCGCGGATTACGGACGGCGTCGGTGGTGTGCCACGACACCACCACTTCGGTGCCGGCGTTCTTCCCGAACTGCAGGTGCAGCCCGCCGACCGGCGGCGCGCCGTGGCGATCGGGCTGCAGCCAGGCCATCGGGCCCCGCGGACGTGACCACAGCAGCACGGCACCGCCCCCGATGCCCACCCCGAGGGCGGCCGACACCGCCCCGGTCGTCAGCAACCGGCGGCGGGTCACCGGCACTTCGGCGCTATCGGCCTGTTTGGGGGCCGGACGCGTCTCATCGCTCATGCTTGCTTCATACCGGAGCCGGGCAACCGCGGGCACAGCTGCCGGTAAACACCAAACCGCCGCTAACGAATCCGGTAGCGTTTTCGATATGACGAACGTGCAAAGGACAGCGAGCGCGATCTCAGCGGTAACGCTGGCAATGGCCGCGGGGGCGGTGTTGACGCCGGCGACGGCGCATGCGGATGGCCACCAGGTGACCTACACCGTGACCAGCCCCAACAATCTGACCGCCAACGTCTCGTACGTGAACGCCGACCCGCCCAGCCAGGCCGCTTTCAGCGCGGACCCGTCGAAGTTCTCGACCAGCGTGCAGGCCCCGCTCAGCGGCGGAGCGCCGGTCACCTACACCGCCACCCTGGCGAACCCGAGCCAGTTTGCGAGCATCACCGCCAGCGGCATGCTGCACTGGCCGGATTCGGGCAACGGCCCCGCCCAATTCCACTGCGAGATCGCCGTGGACGGCCAGGTGGTCGCGCATCAGGACGCGACCACCACCGTCACCTGCCGACCCAGCTAGTCAGCCGGCGAAGACGTACGCCCACGCGGTCGCGCCGGATCGCAGCGGCACCTCGGTGCGGCGGTACTCGTCCACCTCGTACTCATCGGCGGCCGCCAGATCGGCTTCGCTGATGGCGAACACCGTGCCGTCCACGTGCGCGTCGGGACGGTTGCTCGGCCGCAGGATCGGGTGGCGGTAGCTGCCGCTGGTCGCGACGATGTGCGGGTCGGTGATGGTGACGTATTCCAGTTCGTAGCCGACGATCGCGTCGCGGTGGCCGGTGAGCTCGCGGCCGAACGTCGCGCGCTGGACGTCGGGCTGTTGCAGGGTGCCGTAGGAGAACAACAGCTGGATCATCGGTGCACCCGCAGCGCCAGGTAGTACTCGTGCTGCCGGGTGCTGTCGACGGTGTAACTCACCGCCGTCGCCAGGCCGTCGTGGTCGGACTCCAGCCAGCGCTCGGTGTGCTGGTGCTGAAACTCCGTCCAGGACGGCACGGTGAACCTCTCGAGGACCGCGTCGGGGTCTTCGATGCTGTGATAGAGCCGCCAGCTGTGTCCACCGGTGCGCAGCCGCGATCGCCGCACGGCGCTCATCGCGTTGACGAACTCCTGAAGTTTGTCCGCCGCCACCCGATAGCGGATGGCCACCAGGACCGGCCCGTCGTTGGGACAGGGTTCGAAGACGATCATGGGCGACGGCCATGCCCTGGAGATGTCGCGGCTGAGCTTTCCGGTCGACGGCCGCAAGGGGAGAACGGCGACGCTGAGGGCGGCGGCGCCCAGGAACGCGGCCGACAAGCTGAGCGCGAGATCAAGCCCCGCGCGGGTGGCGATGGCGCCCCAGAGGTATGAGCCGAATGCCTGGGATCCCGTGAAAACCAAGAGATACACCGACAATCCGCGGGCCCGCACCCACTGCGGCAGGTGGAGTTGCGCCGCGGCGTTCAGCGTCGTCAAGGTGATCAACCAGGTCGTCCCGGACAGCACCAGAAGCGGCGCCGCCGCGGCGAACGGCAGCCACACCACGGCGAGCGGCGCAAGTGCGTACGCGGCGGCCGAAATGGCCAGCAGGCCGTTGGGCGGCACCTTCTGGCGCAGCGGCGCGGGAACCGCGACGGCGAGCACCGCGCCAAAACCTATGGCGCCCAACGCCACACCGTAGCCACCGGCCCCCAGGTGCCACCGGTCGGCGGCGGCCACCGGCAACAGCGCCAGCAGCGCCGAGGCGGGAAACACGAAAAGGGCTGTGCGCAAGAGGATCCTGCGGAAAATGGGCCCGTTGGCGACGTACCGGAAGCCGGTGACGATGGCCTGGCTGAAGTGTTCCCGTTCGACGGGCGGCTCTTGCTTGGGTCGGCGCCACGCCGCCAGGGCGACGATGATGCCGGCGAAGGATATCGCGTTGATGGCGAAGACGGCTCCGGGGCCGGTCGCCGCCAGCACCACGCCGCCGATCGCGGGCCCGACCACGCGGGCGATGTTCACCGAGACGCTGGCCAACGTCGCCGCGGCGGGAATCTCCTCGCGCGTGACGACCTCGGGCTGAATCGCCTGCCAGGCCGGTGCGGTCAGGGCGGAGGCGAAGCCGACCGCCAACGTGAACAGCAACAGTGAGGTCGGGGTAAGGGTGCCGAGGAACGTCAGCACGGCCAGGGCCAGCGTCACCACGACCGCATACGACTGCAGGAAGATCAGCAGTCGCCGCCGGTCGAAGAGGTCGGCCAGCGCCCCGGCGAAGAATCCCAGCAGCAGCGTCGGTCCCAGACTCGCGGTTTGAACCAGGGCCACGATGACGGGACTGCTGTGGTCTTCGATCAGGAACCATTGCGCCGCGACACTTTGCATCCAGGTCCCGACGTTGGAGACGAACTGCGCGATGAACAACGTGCGGAACACGCGATTGCGCATCGGTGCCCACGCGGACGCTTGCCGGTCCTCGGTTTGCGTTGAAGGCATACTGCAACGCCTTTCGCGTCTGCGGGAGGAAGCGGTGGGGGATAGAAGTCTAGGACACAAAGATGTCGCGGGTGCTGCGGGCGCCGGGTTCGGCATGCGCGACGACGACCACTTCGGCGGGTTCGGCGCCGACCGCCCGGATCTTATGGCTGACCGATGCGTCGAAATAGGCGCTGTCGCCCGGGCCGAGCATGAACGTCTGGTCCCCGTAATCGAGTTCGACGGTTCCGGCGTGCACGAACATGAACTCCTGGCCGGCGTGTTCGGGATGGGGATCGTCGGCAAGCTGCTCCGTCGGGCGAACCACGAACGGCGACATCGACTTTCCCAGCAGCGACGAGGCGAGCACCCGGTAGCGCCCACCCTCGGCGTCGCCGCTGGCACGCTCGACGGTGATCTTCTCCTGCGCCGCCTCCTCGGAGAACAGCCGCCCCACGTCGACGTCGAGGGCCTTGGCGACTTTGAGAGCCACCGCGATCGACGGTGTGCTGCAACGGCGTTCGATCTTGGACAGGTAGCTCTTGGTCAGTCCGGTCTGCCGGGCCAACTCCTCCAGGGTGAGGCCGCGTTGCTTGCGGACCGCGCGCAGCAGTGCGGTCACGGGCCACCCCTCTCATGACACAAGGTTTCCTATAGTGATACTATTGTGTCACACGTTCGCGCCGAGGGAGCCGATTATGGCCAGCACGTTCACCGAATCGAAGTCTGAATTGATGCGCCGGGCTGCCGAGCAGTTGACGGCCAACGTCGCCGATTCGCAGTTGACCACCCGTCAGAAGCTGGCTTTGACGTGCCGGGCGCTGTTCGACGCCGGGCATGACTCCGGGCTGGCCGGGCAGATCACCGCCCGCGCCGAGGCGGACGGCACCTACTACACCCAGCGGCTGGGCCTGGGGTTCGATGAGATCACCGACGACAACCTGCTGCTGGTCGACGAGGACCTCAACGTCCTGGACGGGGACGGAATCGCGAACCCCGCCAACCGTTTTCACAGCTGGATCTACCGCGCCCGGCCCGACGTCCAGTGCATCGTGCACACCCACGCCTTTCACGTGGCGGCGTTGTCGATGCTGGAAGTCCCGCTGATCGTCTCCCACATGGACACCACGCCGCTCTACGACGACTGCGCGTTCTTGCCGAAATGGCCGGGCGTCCCGGTCGGCAACGAAGAGGGCGAGATCATCAGCGCCGCCCTCGGCGACAAGAAGGCGGTGCTGCTGGCGCACCACGGCCACGTCATCGCCGGTGCCAGCGTCGAGGAGGCGTGTTCGTTGGGAATCCTCATCGAGCGCGCCGCCAAACTGCAGCTGACCGCCATGGCCGCCGGCACCGTCAAGGAACTGCCCGAAGAACTGGCCCGTGAGGCCCATGACTGGACGCTGTCACCGCAGCGCAGCCGCGCCAACTTCGCCTACTACGCCCGCCGGGCTTTGGCCCGGCACCCCGACGTGTTGACCAGCTGAACCCGTTATCCGCCAACCCAATCCAAGGAGCCCGCTGTGGCGCGACCGTCAGAGCCCAAGATCCACGGCATCATCGCCTACCCGGTGACCCCGTTCTCCGAAAAGGGGATTGACACCGGTCGGCTGGCCGCACTGGTCGAGCGGCTGGTGTCCGCCGGCGTTCACGCGATCGCGCCGCTGGGCAGCACCGGCGAACTGGCGTACCTCGAGGAACCCGAGGTCGATACCGTCGTCGACACCACCATCGCCACCGTGGCCGGCCGCGTCCCGGTGATCGTCGGGGTGTCGGATGTGACCACCGCCAAGACGATTCGGCGCGCCACGTACGCACAGCAAGCCGGGGCCGACGCGGTAATGATCCTGCCGGTGTCCTACTGGAAGCTCACCAAGCGCGAGATCTTCCAGCATTACCGCAGCATCAGTGACGCCATCTCCATCCCGATCATGGCCTACAACAACCCGGCCACCAGCGGCGTCGACATGCCTCCCGAGTTGCTGGTGCGCATGTTCGAAGCCATCGACAACGTGCGCATGGTCAAGGAATCCACCGGTGACCTGACCCGGATGCAGCGCATCGCCGAACTGTCCGGCGACCGGTTGCCCTTTTACAACGGCAGCAACCCGCTGGTGCTCGACGCGCTGAAGGCCGGAGCGTCCGGATGGTGCACGGCCGCACCGAATCTGCGGCCACAACCCTGCATCGACCTGTACGAGGCGGTGCGCGCGCAAGACCTCGACAACGCGCAGAAGCTCTACGACGACCTCAAGCCGCTGCTCACCTTCATCGTCGCGGGCGGACTGGCCACCACCGTGAAGGCCGGCCTGGAGCTGCTCGATTTCCCGGTCGGCGACCCGCGCGCCCCGCTGCTGCCGCTCGACGAGCAGGGCCGCGCCGAGCTGCGGGGCTTGCTCGCCTAGCTGCGGCTAACCCAGGTCGGGCGCGGAGAAGGTGTCACACTTCTTCGGGTCACCGGTCTGGTAGCCGATGGTGAACCACTTCTGCCGCTGTTCCGACGAACCGTGCGTCCAGGACTCGGGGCTGACCCGGCCGGTGGATTCCTTCTGGATGCGGTCATCGCCCACCGAGGCCGCGGCCGAGAGGGCATCGGAAATGTCCTTGTCGCTCAACGGCTCCAGGTAGGGAACGCCGGTGCTCTCCTGCTTGACCGTGGAGGCGTAGTGCGCCCAGATCCCGGCGTAGCAGTCGGCCTGTAGCTCGGTGCGCACGCCGTTACCGCCGGCGCCCTGCGCGCCCTGCTGAGAGCGGCCCAGCAGGCCCTGCAGCTGCTGCACGTGGTGGCCATACTCGTGGGCGACCACGTACTCCTGGGCGAACGGCCCACCGCTGGAACCGAATCGATCGACCAGCTCCTGGAAGAAGTCGGTGTCGAAATACGCCGTCTTGTCCACCGGGCAGTAGAACGGCCCGACCGCGGTAGTGGCGTGTCCGCAGCCGGTCTCCACCGATCCGGTGAACAGCCGGACGTGGGGACGGGTGTAACCCTGCAGCAGCTGGTGCCACACCGCGTCCACCGAGTTGCCGGTGGCGACCACGCGGCATTGGACGTACTTGTTGGCGTCGGCGCCGGTCTTGCACTGGCTCAGGTCGAACCCGGGCGCCGAGTAGCCACCGGTGTTCGTCTGCTGGGAATTCATGACGCGGCCGGGATCGACGCCCAAGAACAGCGCGCCGATGAGAATTAGCAGCCCGAGGCCACCACCCCCGACGGCCATTCCCATGCCGCCCCCGCCGGACGAGGACGCGGTGCTGGTGTCGATCTGCATGCCCTCGTTGAAGGTCATGACGCTCTCCTAACGTTGCCGGGTCGCAAGGGAGTCGGTGTAGCTGCGCAGGTTGCGCAGGTAGCGGCGCAGGGCCAGGTTCAGCAGCGGCCCCACCACGACCATCGCCAGCTTCGCCGGTCCGGCCGGCTTCTGGGCCATGGTCCACGTCAGCCGGCAGCCACCCGGGATGACCTCGACCCGGTAATCCTCGGCGAAGGCGGCCACGGATCGGGTCGAGCATTCATTGAACCGGAATGCCATGTGCGTGAACGGTTCCCACGCGAGGAATTCCTCGTTGCCGACGATGCCGCCGCGCATCTCGACGACGCGGGTGGTCCCGACGCCGCGCGGCTCGGGGCTGGTCCACGTCACCTTGGTGATCACCTTCGCCCACCGCGGCCACGACTGGGCATCCGACAGCACCTCGAACAGCTGCTCGGGGGTGATGGCCAGGTCGACGCTGTTGCTGAACCGGAAGGGTGCGGTCTCGGTGAAGCTCGTATCGACGCGCTCGCACGGGAACATGACAACAACTTAGTCCGGCGACGATGCGCACGGTGAAACCGCGGGAGGAGGAGCTGGACAATTCAACTTGGTCCGGCGACGATGCGCGCGGTGAAACCGCGGGAGGAGGAGCTGGACAATTCAACTTAGCCGGGGCCGTCGCTGGCCGCGGCCAGTAAGGGCACTATGACGTCGCTGATCGGCGTGGCCAGGCCGTGGGCCCGGCCCTTGCGAATGATCACGCCGTTGCGGATGTCCCATTCCATCGCCCGCTGATGTTCCGCGTCGGTCAGGATCGACGTGCTCATGTCCTCGGCGACGTTGCGGAACATGTCGACCAGTTCGTCGACCACGCCGTCGGCCAGCCGGGCGCCCTCGGCCCGGGCGACCGCCAGGCACTCGGCGACATAGCGCCGCGACAGCGCGGCGACGTCGTCGCGGCGGAACATCCCGGACCGCCTCCGCGCCAGCGCCATGAACCCCGCCAGGGCGTTGGTGAGCAGCTTGTGCCAGGCCGCGGTGATGATGTCGGGTTCGCAGTCCACCCGGCACCCGGCGCCGCGCAGCAGCTCGGCGACGGCCTGTCCGGACGGCCCGCTGGGCAGGACCAGCGCCGCCTCACTGCGCAGCCTCACCCAGCCCGAGGGCTGGGTGACGGCCGAATACCACACGATGCCGGGGATGACGGGGGACAGCGGGCAGTGCGGCTGCACCTGCTCGACCTGCTCGACACCGTTTTGCAGCACCACGACGATGGTGTGGACGTCGCACAGCCGGTCCAGCCAGCCGGCCGCCGCGTCGTTCTGGGTGGCCTTGACGGCCAGTAGGACGACGTCCACCGACCCGGTCACCTCGGCGGGATCGGTGCGCACCGGCCCGGGGACGACGATCGGATCGGCTCCGTCGGGCCGCAGTTCGATGGCATCGCGCGGGGTGCGACCGCACACCATCACCGAGTGACCGGCCCGGTACAGCAGCGCGGCGGCCGTCGTGCCGACGGCGCCGGGACCGACCAGGGCGATGTTGGTAGCAGCGTCTGTGGCGATGCCACCGAAATTACCTCCTTTAGACTGGGCACTCGTTCTGGCCAGTGAAAAGGAGTGTTTCGTGCTGCGCAGTCACGCCGCGGGTTCGCTGAGGAGTAGCGACGCCGGGCAGCAGGTGACGCTGGCGGGCTGGGTGGCCCGTCGCCGCGACCACGGCGGCGTCATCTTCATCGACCTGCGGGACGCCTCGGGCGTCGCGCAGGTGGTGTTCCGCGACCCGGACGTCCTGGCCCAGGCGCACCGGCTGCGCGCCGAGTTCTGCGTCGCGGTGACCGGGGTCGTCGAGATCCGGCCGGAAGGCAACGCCAACCCGGAGATCGCGACCGGCGACATCGAGGTCAACGCGACCTCGCTGACCGTGCTCGGCGAGAGCGCGCCGCTGCCTTTCCAGCTCGACGAGCCCGCCGGCGAGGAGCTGCGGTTGAAGTACCGCTACCTCGACCTGCGCCGGGACGGCCCGGCCGCGGCAATGCGGCTGCGCTCCAAGGTGAATGCGGCCGCGCGCGCGGTGCTGGCGCGGCACGATTTCGTCGAGATCGAGACCCCGACGATCACCCGGTCGACGCCTGAGGGGGCGCGCGACTTCCTGGTGCCGGCCCGCCTGCACCCGGGCTCGTTCTACGCCCTGCCGCAGAGCCCGCAGCTGTTCAAGCAGCTGCTGATGGTGGCCGGCATGGAGCGCTACTACCAGATCGCGCGCTGCTATCGCGACGAGGATTTCCGCGCCGACCGCCAACCCGAATTCACCCAGCTCGACCTGGAGATGAGCTTCGTCGACGCCGAGGACATCATCGCCGTCTCCGAGGAGATCCTGGCCGCGCTGTGGGCGCTGATCGGCTACGAGATCCCGCGCCCGATCCCGCGGATCAGCTACGCCGATGCCATGCGGCGGTTCGGCTCCGACAAGCCCGACATGCGGTTCTCACTCGAGCTCGTCGAGTGCGCGGAGTTCTTCAAAGACACCACGTTTCGCGTCTTCCAGGCGCCGTACGTCGGTGCGGTCGTGATGCCCGGCGGGGCCTCGCAGCCGCGGCGCACCCTGGACGGCTGGCAGGAGTGGGCCAAGCAGCGCGGGCACCGGGGGCTGGCCTACGTGCTCGTCGGCGACGACGGCGAGCTGGGCGGTCCGGTGGCCAAGAACCTGTCCGACGCCGAACGCGACGGTCTGGCCGCCCACGCCGGGGCCAAGCCGGGGGACTGCATCTTCTTCTCGGCCGGCCCGGCGAAGTCGTCACGGGCGCTGCTGGGCGCGGCCCGCGGCGAGATCGCCAAGCGGCTGGGCCTCATTGACCCGGACGCGTGGGCCTTCGTGTGGGTGGTCGACCCGCCCCTGTTCGAGCCCGCCGAGGACGCGACCGCCGCCGGCGATGTGGCGGTCGGCTCCGGGGCGTGGACCGCGGTGCACCACGCGTTCACCTCGCCCAAGCCGCAATACGAGGACTCTCTCGACTCCGATCCCGGCAACGTGCCGGCCGACGCCTACGACATCGTCTGCAACGGCAACGAGATCGGCGGCGGCTCGATCCGCATCCACCGCCGCGACATTCAGGAGCGGGTGTTCGCCGTGATGGGCCTGGACAAGGCCGAGGCCGAAGAGAAGTTCGGATTCCTGTTGGAGGCGTTCACCTTTGGCGCGCCGCCGCACGGCGGCATCGCGTTCGGCTGGGACCGGATCAACGCGCTGCTGTCCGGGGTCGACTCGATCCGAGAGGTGATCGCGTTCCCCAAGACCGGCGGCGGCGTCGACCCGCTCACCGAGGCGCCGGCACCCATCACGGCGCAGCAGCGCAAGGAGTCCGGAATAGACGCCAAGCTGCGACCCAGCTAACTCGCTGACTTGCAACGGACCGTGCTCATGTGCTCGCGGCGGTCAAGTCGATGACGCCGCGTTCACCATCGGCTGCCCGGCCGCTTACGGGAGGTCGATCTTTGGACGGATCGGCGGGCCGACCCGTCGATGACATTCACAGCGCATCCGCCCCGGCTAGTACGACGATGGATCGGGCAGTACGGCGCCGGGCGAGTACGGCATCGCAGGAGTCTGCCCCGGCAACACCGTGTTCGGATAGCCGGGAAGCAGGGGGTTTGTGCTGGAACCACTGCCGGGAAACCAGCCATTCAACAAAGAACCGAGCTCACCGAAGATCGTGTTCGCGATGTTCACAGCCGTGGTGGGGTCAAGCCCGGCAGGGGCGGGAACGGCCACTGGATCGTCGACAAGCAAAGGTTGCTGCGGAGCCGCCTCAGCGATCCCGCTGCTAAAACCAATTGCGCCAATTGCCGCCATCGTGAGCGCCATACCCAGCGTCCCTCGGGTCCGTGGCCTTCGAGCATTCGACATCGCAAACATGTTCCGGGACAACGGGATACTCCTCAAACTCCGCTGAAGCACCGAGTGCTTTCAGACACTCAAGTCACCCGGGTAACACTGCGCGTCAAGAATCACAATCGAAACACGACACGATCACGGATCGGACTCTATAGATTTGCTTACTAATGTTGGAATTTGCTTACTAACCTTGGAATTCGCTTATTCTGGGTGACCTAACGGCCGGGAAGTCGGTGCGTGCGATACGCGTCGGAGTCGATGGTGTCGATGTCGCCCATGCGCGGGGTTGCCCGCTGCACCGGTGGTTCGCGGATGACGAGGCTGCCGCCTGCGGGTCCTGGGTAACGTCGATGCGGTACAAGCCGACTTAAGTTCCATGATGATGAAGAGGCGGCTGATTGTGGCGGGTTTTTGCTTTGCGTTCATCGTCACCGTCGCAGCGGGTCCAGTAGTGGCTATCGTCGCTTGCGCGGGGCTGTTGATCGTCTTACAAGCGGAGGCACGCGGACATGCGGCGTGGCGAGGCGATGTAGCAGAAGCCGAGACAGCAAAAGCCGAGACAGAAGCCAAGGCGGCGGTGGCAGAAGCGGTAATTGCAGAAGCCGAGGCAGTGATAGCAGCGGCTCGGTTACGCCTAGGAAGGAGTCCGGAATAGACGCCAAGCGCGAGAAGGTTGACAGGGCATGACGCGCGCTGGCGACGATGCAGAGCGCAGCGATGAGGAGGAGCGGCGCCATGACTGAGGAACAGCGCCTCGACCCGGCATTCGTCAACGATTTCAACGAGAAGATCATCGCGGAGTTCCGCGCCAACGACGGCAAGGTCGGCGGCCAGTTCGCCAACGCCGACCTGCTGTTGCTGCACACCACCGGCGCCAAATCCGGCCAGCCCCGGGTATCGCCGCTGGCCTACTTCCGCATCGACGGCAAGCTGATCATCATCGGCTCCTTCGCCGGCGCCCCGGTCAGCCCGGCCTGGGTGCACAACTTGCGGGCCAATCCGCACGCGCGCGTCGAGATCGGCACCGACTCGTTCGACGTCGCCGCGCACGAGCTGCCCGCCGACGAGCGGGCCGCGCTGTTCGACAAAGTCACCGCCGTCGCGCCCGGCTTCGCCGAGTACCAGGCCAAGACCACCCGGGTCATTCCGCTCTTCGAGTTAAGCCGAACCTAGGCGGTGGGCGCTTCGCGGCGGGCAGGGCCATCGCTGGTTCTCGCCGCCGCGCGCGCGGGCAGCAAGCGGCTGCGGGTGGTGTGGTTCAACCTGGTGCAGACCGCGGTGGCCGCGGGCCTGTCCTGGTACCTGGCCCATGATGTCCTGGACCACCCGCAGCCGTTCTTCGCGCCGATCGCGGCCGCCGTGTCGTTGTCGACCAGCAACGTGCTGCGCGCGCAACGCGCCATTCAGATGATGATCGGGGTGACCCTGGGGATCGCGGTGGGCTCGCTGGTGCAGGGCCTGCTCGGTCCCGGCGAGATGCCCATCGCGGTCGCCGCGCTGGTGGCGCTGGGCGCCGCGGTGTTCATCGGGGGCGGCTTCATCGGTCACGGCATGATGTTCGCCAACCAGACCGTGGTGTCGGCGATCCTGGTGCTGGCCCTCTACCACGGCGGCGTCGGGCTGGAACGCATCTTCGACGCGCTGATCGGCGGTGCGGTGGCCATCGTCTTCGCCGTCCTGCTGTTTCCCGCCGACCCGCTGACGGTGCTGCGCGATGCCCGCGTCGGTGTGCTCGGGGTGCTGCGCGATGTCCTGTCCCGGGCCGCGGACGTCGCCGTCGGCCGCAAGGAACCGCCGCCGGACTGGCCGCTGACGGCCGTCGACCGGGTGCACGAACAGCTCAGCGGGCTGCTCGAGGCGCGCACCACCGCGCGCCACGTCGTCACCATCGCGCCGCGGCGATGGGGCTTGCGGACCACGATCCGGGCCGCCGACCACCAGGCCGTGCACGTGGCCCTCCTGGCCGGCTCGGTGCTGCAACTGGCCCGCGCCGTCTCGCCCGGCCCCGATCCCACCTCGGACGGCGGCCGCGAACGCCTTTCCGAGCCGGTGCCTACCGTGCTGGTGGTGCTGGCCGCCGCGACCGCGCTCGCCGACACCGATCCCGCCGGCGCCTGCGCGTACGCGGCCTCGGCGCGTCATCACGCCGCGGAACTGCAATCCGGCGCGCGCGAGAAGACGCAGGTGATCCTCGCCGACGTCGTCAGCGCCTGCGTCGACGACCTGCAACGGGTCATCGATCTTCGGCACGTCTGAGCGCTTCAGCGTGAGTCGGCCAGGAACTCCTGAACCAACTTCCGCGGCGCCTGGGTCAGCCACGCCTCGGTGATCAGGTCCTCGAGATCACGCACCGAAATCTCGGCCAGGTTGACCAGCACCGCGGGATAGCCATCGAAATGCGGTGTGGTGAAGTAAGTCCCGGGCTCGTCGTCGATCAGCGCGAACTTGACGCCCTCGTCGGACACCCGAACGCCGAGGATGTCGCCCTGCGGCGGGTGGGGGCCGTCGCGCTCCAGCGCCTCGCGCTCGGAGGGCCGCAGCGGCCGCTCCCAGGCCAGCAATTTCTTGCCGACCCGCCAGTCGTGCGGTGACGGCTCGGAGGTGAGTGCCAGCTCACCAACGATGCGGGCGACGTCGCCCCACGTGGCCACAACACGATTGTGCTCCCGTTTTGGCGGGAATGCCGTCGGATCGGCAAACGGTACGCGAGGGGGCGTCCCGCGCACCACACGCAGTCGTCCGGCATGTGATGAGATCAGCGGTGAGGAGGAGGAAGCGCTTGCCAGCAGAACCAGGCGAACCGGGGACCGGGGTCGCACGCCGCCACCGGGTAACCCACCGCACCGAGTACCGCTACTCCGACGTCGTGACCAGCTCTTATGGCCGCGGATTTCTCACCCCGCGCGACTCGCTGCGGCAGCGCTGTGTCGCGCATCGGCTGATCATCGACCCCGCCCCCGCCGACAGCTCCACCAGCGAGGACAGCTACGGCAACATCAGCTCCTATTTCCACGTGACCGAACCGCACGGGGTGCTGAAGGTGACCAGCGACTCGATCGTCGACGTCTATCCGCCCGGCCCGGATCTCTACACCGGCGGGCCGGCGGCGCAGCCGTGGGAGGCGGCCCGGCCCGTCGGGCCCGGTGCAGCGCTGGCGACCGAGTTCACCCTCGACCTCAATCCGCCGGAGATCACCGACGACGTCCGCGACTACGCGGCGCCCAGCTTCACCCCGGGGCGCCCGCTGATTGAGGTCTTGGGCGATCTGACGTCGCGCATCTTCACCGATTTCACCTACCGGTCGGGGTCGACGACGATTTCCACCGGGGTCAATGAGGTTCTGGCCGCCCGCGAAGGGGTATGTCAAGACTTTGCCAGGCTGGCGATCGCCTGCCTGCGAGCCAACGGGTTGGCGGCCAGTTACGTATCCGGGTACCTGGCCACCGATCCGCCACCCGGAAAGGATCGGATGATCGGCATCGACGCCACCCACGCCTGGGCGGCGGTGTGGACTCCGCAACAGCCCGGCCAATTCGAGTGGCTGGGGCTCGATCCCACCAACGACCAGATGGTCGACGAGCGCTACATCGTCGTCGGCCGAGGCCGCGACTACGCGGACGTTCCGCCGCTGCGGGGCATCATCTACACCAACTCGGAGCACAGCGTGATCGACGTCGCCGTCGACGTGGTGCCCTACGAAGGTGAAGTGCTGCATGCGTGACTTCACCTGCCCCAACTGCGGCCAGCGCCTGACCTTCGAGAACTCCACCTGCTTGAATTGCGGCAGCGCGCTGGGGTTTTCGCTCGACCAGATGGCGCTGCTGGTGATCTCGGAGGACGACGCCACCGAGCACGCGGGCTTCGTCCACGCCGGCGAGTATCAGCTGTGCGCCAACCTGCTGCTCGCCGAATGCAATTGGCTGGTCCCGGTCAACTACCCCCGGCTGCTGTGCCCCTCGTGCGCGCTGACGACTGAGCGGCCCAACGACGCCGACACCGTCGGGATGGCCGAGTTCGCCCGCGCCGAGGCGGCCAAGCGCAGGTTGATCACCGAGCTGCACGAGCTGAAGCTGCCGATCGTCGGACGGGACAAGGATCCCGACTACGGGCTGGCGTTTCGGTTGCTGTCCAGCGCGCACGAGAAGGTGACGACCGGACACGAAAACGGGGTCATCACCATCGATTTGGCCGAGGGCGACGACGCGCACCGTGAGCAGCTGCGCGTCGAGATGGACGAGCCCTACCGGACCGTGCTGGGGCACTTCCGCCACGAGATCGGGCATTACTACTACTACCGGCTGATCGCGCCGTTCAGCGACTACGTGCAGCGGTTCAACGAGCTGTTCGGTGACCACGAAGCCGACTATCAGCAGGCGCTCGACCGCCACTACAGGGAGGGCGCTCCCGAGGGCTGGCAGGAGGACTTCGTTTCGTCCTATGCCACCATGCATCCCGCCGAGGACTGGGCCGAGACGTTCGCCCACTACCTGCACATTCGCGACACGCTGGACACCTCGGCGTGGTGCGGACTGGCGCCGGCGTCGGCCACGTTCGACCGGCCCGCGTTGGGCCCCAGCGCTTTTCAGACGATCATCGACATGTGGCTGCCGTTGTCGTGGTCGCTGAACATGGTGAACCGGTCAATGGGCCACGACGACCTGTACCCGTTCGTGCTGCCGGTCGCGGTGCTGGGGAAGATGAAGTTCATCCACACCGTGGTCGACGACGTGACCTCGGAGTCCCGCGGTCGCGCCTCGGTAGCCGGCTGAGTTTCGGCCTCGATTGGCAGCGGCGCAAACGGGAATACTGCGGCGGTGTGCTTCTCGATCACGGCGGACCTGGTCGTGGGCACCGCTCTGGTGCCGGTCGCGGTGGCGACCCTGCGTGAGGTGAAGCACTGGCGCGAAGTGCCATTCGCTCTGTTGCCGACGGTCTTCGCGGTCCACCAGTTCATCGAGGCGGCCGTGTGGCCCAACGGCGTTGTCTCCCCGGGGATGGCCAACGTGGCGATGCGTGCGTATGTCTTCATCGCCCTGCCGCTGCTTCCCGCGCTGGTGCCCTGGGCGATCTTGATGCTGGAACCGCGCGGTGCCCGGCTGCGGGTGGCGCCG
This sequence comes from Mycobacterium colombiense, assembly GCF_001665835.1. Lineage (GTDB taxonomy): Bacteria > Actinomycetota > Actinomycetes > Mycobacteriales > Mycobacteriaceae > Mycobacterium > Mycobacterium colombiense_A. The sequence continues at coordinate 44,663 of NZ_LZSX01000099.1, forward strand.
TTCGCGGTGCTCGGCACCGTCGTGTCGGTTTATCTGGCCGTCGTCGTGCTCACCGAACCGGTCACGGTGACGAAGGGTCCCCACGCGCTGCAGTACCAGACCGGCGTCAGCGACGGCTACGTGTGGGCGGCGCTCTACGTCATCGCCGTCATCGGGCCGGCGTTGATGTCGGGCTATCGCTCGATTGTGGTGTTCGGGTTGGCGAACCTGGTGGGGCTGACCGTGGTCGCGATCGTCTACACGCAGGCGTTCGCGTCGCTGTGGTGCATCTACGCCGCCGCGCTGTCGGTCCTGGCGCTGGTGCACATGGTGCGGCGCCGGCGACTGCCCGATCCACACCGCTTACACGGCGTCGCCGAGGACCGGGCGACATCGAACGCGTGAAGCTCGGCCGGCTAGGCCGGCATCACCCGTCGTTCGTCCGGGCCCCAAATCGGTTGCATGCCACCGGGCAGCGCCAGCTGGGTGGTGGTGATGACCTCGGCCAGGTTGCGCAGCTCGACATGGACCGCAGCGAGCAGCTCGGCTAGCTCCGCACGCCGGCCGTCGCCGCCGACCCGTTCGAGCTCGGCGGGATGGGACCGCCGCAGCAGGGTGCCGATCTCGTCCACCAGCCGTTCGGGGCGCGAAGACCCCGACGAGCCGGGCAGGTCCCTGAGATTGATCCGCAGCCGCTCCAACTGGTACAGCAGCGACCGCGGGTTCTGCGCATCGAACAGCATCAGCTCGGCCATGGCGGCCACGCTGATCTTGCCCACCGTGCGGCGCCGGTAGATGACCGAGGACTCGCACGCCACCAGGGTGGACTCGATGACGGTCTGTTCGGCCGCGGCGCCGCGGCGGACAGTCAGGGTGGCCTGCAGCAACGCCGTCAGCCACAGCCCGCGTTCGATCCGTTTGCCGATGTCCATCATCGTCCAGCCGACGTCGCGCACCATCGACTCGTTGGCCACCCCCGACAGGGTCAGCATGCCGGCCAGCGTCTGGGTCTGGGCCCCGGTGAGCAGGGCGTCGGCCTCGGAAAGTGAGTCCGGCGGTTCGCTTTCCAGTGCCAGTGCGCGCTCGACCGCGGCCAGTACCATCCAGGTGTCGTTCGACATCTGATCGCGCACCGCCCGCGCGGCCAGTGCCAAACCCTCCACCGATTGCACCAGGGAGCCGGCCCGGTGCGGGTCGACGGTGAGCGACCACAGCGTGGAGGGGGCGATCGCGATCATCTCGGCGTGGTCGCCGTCGCTGTCGGCCGCGATGTCGGTTCCGGTGATGCGGCCCAGCGTGGTCATCAGCACCGGCACGCATTCGCTTTCCTCGCTGTGCTGGTGGTGGCGGTAGACGTGGAACCGGTCGCGGGTGACGATCAGCAGCCGCGCCATGCTTTCGGCGCGCTCGCCGTAGCGGCCGATCCAGAACAGGTCGGACAGCACACGCGGGGAGCTGATGCCCCAGGTGCCCGCGGCCGTCTTCGCCGGCGGCTCCGGCGTCGGCAGGCTGATCGCCTCGGCGTGGGCCCGCTCGGTGGGTCGCACCCAGACATCCTTTGCCGCAATGGTTTTCAGTGTATATGCGGCGGATCCGGGTGCCAGCACATAGCCGATGCCGCCGATCATCGGCGCGTAGCCGCCGCGCTGGGCAACGGTGAACAACCGGATGCCGACGCCCGCCGACGACAGCACGCCGGCGTGGTCGGTGGGCGCGGACGAGAATTGTGGCAGTTCCTGGCCGATCCACTGCCACGGGGTCTGCTCGATTCGGGCCGCCAACCGTGTCAGCTGCTGAGCCGAAAGCGTGGGCCCGACAAGGGTTTTCTCGCCGACGGTGGACTTCACCAATAACGACGACAGGTTCGCCACCAGGTGTGAGCGTTCACTGGCGATGCCGCCCCAGTAGACCTGGGCGGTGGGCAGCTGCAGCGTCTCCGACAGCAGATGCTCGGCCATCGCGGGCAGGAAACGCAGCAGCCCAGGGTTTTCCAGAATTCCGCTGCCCAGCGTGTTGACCACGGTCACCGTCCCGCGGTGCTGGGCCTCCACCAAACCGGCCACCCCGAGGCGGGAGTCGGCGCGCAGATCCAGCGGGTCCGTGTAGTCGGCGTCGACCCGGCGCAGCACGACGTCGACGCGCTTCAGCGTGCCCAACGAGCGCATCCACAACATGCCCTCGCGCACCACCAGGTCGGCGCATTCCACCATCGGAAAACCCAGCAGGGTGGCCAGATAGGCCTGGTCGAACGCGGTCTCGGAATAGATACCCGGAGACAGCACCACCACGACCGGGTCCCGGGCGTCATCGGGTGCCGCGTCGATCAGCGCCAGCCGCAGCGCCTGGGCGAACGGCGTCGTCGGTCGTGGCGCGATGCGCTCGTAGAGCTCGGGAATCGAGTGCGCGACGACGCGTCGGTCGGCCAGCGCGTACCCGGCCCCCGAGGGCGCCTGGGTGCGGTCGCCATTGACGACGAAGGTGCCGTCCGGACGCCGGCTGACATCGCAGGCGTACATGAAAAGCTGGTGGCGGCCCGGGATTTCGATGCCGTTGGCCGCGCGCACATACCCGGGGTGGCCGAACAGCAGCTCCGGGGGCAGGACGCCCTCGGTGAGCAGGCTGCGCGGACCGTACAGGTCGGCCAGCACGGCGTCGAGCACCCGCGATCGTTGCAGCAGGCCGGCCTCGAGCACCTCCCAGTCGGCCGCGGACAGCACGATGGGCAGGGTGTCCAGCTGCCAGGGCCGGGGCTCCTGGCCGCGACCGCCGGGCTCGACGTCGGTGTAGGTGATGCCGTCGTTGTCGATGAGGTCGCGCACCACCGAACGCAGCCGGTCCAACCCGGCGCGACCCCGCTCCGCGATGGCGTCGGCCAGCTCGGCCCACCCCGGGCGCACATTGCCGTCTTGGTCGACGAACTCGTCATAGCCGCTTGCCGGGCCGTGCCGCAGATCGAAGAGCGCTTCCTGGGCCCGCGCGGCGCGGTATCCGGCCAGCAGGCGATCGGCGTCGTAGCGCGCGGTGCCGGCCATCGAGCCGGACCCAGCCGGTGCACCGGTGCCGAATGTCATGTCCGCAAACGCCATTACTGCGCAACGGTACGCACGCGGCGCAGGTCGAGGATGCCCGGCGCGCCGACATCGGTGAAGATCCGGGCCTGCTTCTCCCGGATGCCCGACAGGTCGAGTTTGCCGGGGGTGAAGCCGGTCGCCTCGAAGCGGCGGCCGCGGCGTGCCTCGGCCTCCACGGCGTTGACCGGGGGCGTGTCGTAGGCCCGCCCGCCGGGGTGGGCGACGTGATAGGTGCAGCCCCCGCGCGACGTGCCGGTGGTGAGGTCGATCAGCTCGAACCGCAACGGCCCGTCGGCCGAGATCGTGGAGTGCAGCGCGCTGGGCGGCTGCCAGGCCTTGAACCGCACCCCGCCCACGTGGATGTCGGGATTGTCGGTGGCCAGCAGCGGCACCGGATAGCCGTTGACCGTCAACACATAACGGTGGCGGTCGGCCCCGATGATGCGGACCTGGATGCGCTCGACCGAGGAGTCAACATAGCGCGCGGTGCCCGCGGCGGTGGACTCCTCGCCCAGCGTGGTCCACGGCTCGATGGCCCCGCGCAGTTCGATCTCCACGCCGTCGAACACCGCCGTCCCGATGCGCGGGAACCGGAACTCGGTGAACGGATCCAGCCAGCTGGTCTCGAACGCGATGCCGTGCGCGCGCAGGTCCGCGGCGACGTCGGCGATGTCATGAATCAGAAAGTGCGGCAACAGATATCGGCCGTGCAGGTTGGCGCCGTGGCGGATCAGCGGCGCGCGCAGCGGCTCGTCCCAGAACCACGCGACCAAAGAGCGCACCAACAGCGACTGCACCATTGCCATCCTCAGGTGCGGGGGCATCTCGAAGCCGCGCAGCTCCAGCAGGCCGAGCCGGCCGCGGGCGCTGTCGGGGCTGTACAGCTTGTCGATGCAAAACTCGGCGCGGTGGGTGTTGCCGGTGATGTCGGTGAGCAGGTGACGCAGCGCGCGGTCGATCACCCACGGCTTGGTGGCGCCACCGCCGCCCAGCCGGGCGATCTCGGCGAACGCGATCTCGAGCTCGTAGAGGGCCTCGGCGCGGCCCTCGTCCACCCGCGGCGCCTGCGAGGTGGTGCCCACGAACCGGCCGGCGAACAGGTAGGACAGCGACGGGTGGCGCTGCCAGTACGTCAGCAGCGACACCAGCAGGTCGGGGCGGCGCAGCAGCGGCGAGTCCGCGGGCGTCACGCCGCCCAGGGTGATGTGGTTGCCGCCGCCGGTGCCGCCGTGCGTGCCGTCCACGTCGAAGGACTCGGTGGACAGGCGGGCCAGCCGGGCCTGCGCGTACAGCGTTTCCAGCTGCTGGTTCTGTTCGGCGAAGCTGGCGGTGGGTGCGACGTTGACCTCGATGACCCCCGGGTCCGGGGTGATGGTGGTCGAGCGCAGCCGCGGGTCCGGCGGGGGATCGTAACCCTCGATCACCACCGGGCAGTCGGCCTTCGCCGCCGCCGCCTCGATCCGGCCGATGAGATCGACGTAGTGCTCCAGCGCCTCGGTGGGCGGCAGGAAGACGAAGACCAGCCCGTCCCGAACCTCGGTGACCAGCGCGGTAGGCGGCGCCCCGTCGGCGTCGACCACTACTGCGCTCGCGGTGGCCTTCGCCGCCAGCTCGGGTCCTACTGACAGGGGATCGGCATCGAACGACGGGCGCGGCGGTTTCCAGCTGACCGAATCCAGCGGCAGCCGCAGCCCCGCCGGAGAATCCCCCGGCAGCAACACGATACGTCCGCGGCGCAGCCGCCAGTCGGCGCTGGCCCACCCGAGGTCATCGTCGCGCCGGTGCAGTGGCAGCACGAATGCCGCCGGGGCCTTGATCGATTCGTCCAGGCGGGCCAACAGCGCCGCGCGGCCCGCGGGGGAGTCGGCTTCCAGGTCGTCGGCGGGGTCCACCGGAACCCCTTCGGGCTCACTGACTTTGGCGGCCAGTCGATGCAGCGGGTCCTCGTAGGCCGGCCGCATCTGCGAGGCCGGCAGTCCCAGGCCGTCGGCGATCCCGGCGAGCACCCGGGCGGCCGCTTCGCCGTCGACGCGGCGTTGCGCCCGGCCGCTCCAGGGGTCGGCCAGCAGCGTCTCGTCGGTCCACAGCGGACGCCCGTCGGTGCGCCAATGCAGCGCAATCTGCCAGCGGGGCAACGGTTCTCCAGGATACCAGCGGCCCTGCCCGCGCTGGATCACGCCGCCCGGCGCCCACACGGATTTCAGGCGGGCGGCCAGATCGGAGGCGCGCCGCCGCTTGTGCGGGCCGTCGGCGGCCGTCGTCCATTCCTTGGTAACCGGGTTGTCCACCGCCACGAAGGTCGGCTCGCCGCCGATGGTCAGCCGGACGTCGGCCGCGGCCAGCCGCTCGTCGACGCGCCGGCCGACGTCGTGGATGGTCCGCCACGCGTCGTCGGTGTACGGCAGTGTGACGCGCGGATCTTCGTGCACCCGGGTGACGGTGTTGGAGAACTCCAGCGTCGAGGCGCAGGGTTCGGTGCCCCCGCTGATCGGTGCCGCCGACGTCGGGTGCGGCGTGGCCGCCAGCGGGATGTGGCCCTCGCCCGCGAACAGGCCGGACGTCGGATCGAGGCCGATCCAGCCCGCCCCCGGGATGTACACCTCGGTCCAGGCGTGCAGGTCGGTGAAGTCGGCGACGGGTCCCGAGGGCCCGTCGAGCGCCTCTATATCCGACGCCAGCTGCACCAGGTAACCGGACACGAAGCGGGCGGCCAGCCCCAGCTGGCGCAGGATCGACACCAGCAGCCAGGCCGAATCGCGGCACGAGCCGACCCCGGCCCGCAGCGTGTAATCCGGCGTCTGCACACCGGGTTCCATCCGCAGGCTGTAGGCGACGTCGGCGTTGATCGCACGGTTGAGCTCGACCAGCATGTCGATGGTGCGAGTGCCGTCGCGCACCGAGAAATCGTTCAGCCAGGCCCGCACCAGCTCGCCCGGGCCCGAGCCGTCGCCCTCTTCGTCGACCGGCCGCAGGTAGGGCTCCAGGTCTTCGGCCAGTTCTCTGGGGTAGGTCAGCCCGGCGCGTCCGTTGGCGGGGGCCCACCGTTCGGCCCAGTCCTCGATGAAGAAGTCGAACGGGTTGATCACCTTGAGGTCGGCGATCAACCCGACGGTGATGCTCAGTTGTTGCATCGGAGTCGGAAATACCAGCCGGGCAAGGAAATTGCCCACCGCGTCCTGCTGCCAGTTGATGAAGTGTTCGTCGGGCTCGATGCGCAGCGAGTACGCCTCGATGGGCGTGCGGGTGTGGGGCGCCGGGCGCAGCCGCACGATGTGCGGATACACCCGGACCAGCCGGTCAAAGGTGTAGCTGGTGCGGTGCTCCAGCGCAACTTTGATGCTCATAATCGCTGATCCCATCACACGCGCGGACACGGCGCAGCGCGCCGCGATTGCGGCTTACCGCGCCGTAATACGGAGAAACCTGCGCGCAGCGTCAGGCCGGTGCGTGTCCCGGTGGTGTGCCCGGCGGCGGGCCGGCCTCGTATCCCGCCTGCTGCGGCGCTGCGACCTGGCCACCGGAAAACTTGCGATACGCGTAGATCCCGACCAGAGCGGCGACCGGGACGGCCACCAACACGCCGACCCCACAGGCCAGGAAACCCACCACCACGGCGGCGACCTCGACCAGCCACACCAGCAGGGCGTTGCCGAAGTTCGACGTGACGGTGGAGAAGCTGGAGGTGAGCGCCTTGATGGGCTGCTCGGACCGATCGATCGCGTACGGGATGGTGAACTGGGCAAAGATCCCCAGGATCAGGCCGGGCAGGAAGCACAGCACCGACGCGATCGAGGTGAGAATCCCGACCAGCAGCGCCGCCAGAAAAACCATGCCGAAGTTGCGCGGCTTGAAGAAGGACCCGATGGTCACCGGGCGACCGTCGGCCAGATCCAGGCAGCCGGACAGGAACGCGGACTGGGCGAACGCCCCCACGAGGTAGGCGACGAGGTAGCCGAGGATCAGCAGCGCCATCCCGCCGCCGTTGAGGTTCGCGGAAAAGGTGAAGTCGTCGTCGGAGTCGCTCGCCGTGCTGCCCATGTTCTGGCTCAGGCCGATCAGGGTGGAGGCGATGGCAAACAGCACCGCATACACGAGGGCCGGAACAATAAGTGCCACAGCATTTTTGGTGAACGTGTTCCAGGCCCAGCCGAACGCGTCCCCGATGCTGAACGCGGGCGGGCCACCGTAGCCGGGTGGCGGTCCGTAGCCGGGAGGGGGCGCGCCATATCCCGGGGGCGGTCCGTACCCCGGAGGAGGCGGTGGGGGTGCGCCGTAGCCCGGCGGCGGGTAGCCGGGAGGGTTGCTGCCCTGGGGATCTGCCGGGATGCCCGGATACTCGGGAGGTTGGCTCATGTCCGTCCTTGCTGTCGGATTTCCTCGTGTGGCGAAGTTTCCTAGGAGGGAACGCGCGCGGAACTGGCAAACCGGAACTTAGCAAAGATGCGGCCGGGGCGCGCGGATTGCCGGCCCGCACGCCTGGGCCGGCGCGGGTGTCCGCCCGCCGTGGTATGCCTGAAACCGTGTCCGACGGTCTGTTTGACCTCCCCGGTGCGCCGCAGCCGACCGATCACGGGCTGGGCGTGTCGGGCGGTGCACCCCTGGCGGTCCGGATGCGCCCGGCATCGCTGGACGAGGTGGTCGGTCAGGACCATCTGCTGGCGCCCGGATCTCCGCTGCGCCGGCTGGTCGAGGGCTCGGGCGTGGCGTCGGCCATCCTGTACGGGCCGCCCGGCAGCGGCAAGACGACGCTTGCCGCGCTGATCTCGCAGGCGACCGGCCGCCGGTTCGAGGCGCTGTCGGCCCTGTCGGCCGGAGTCAAAGACGTCCGGGCGGTGATCGACACCGCGCGCCGGGCGCTGCTGTCCGGCGAGCAGACGGTGCTGTTCATCGACGAGGTGCACAGGTTCTCCAAGACCCAGCAGGACGCGCTGTTGTCCGCCGTGGAGAACCGGGTGGTGCTGCTGGTGGCTGCGACCACGGAGAATCCGTCGTTCTCGGTGGTGGCGCCGCTGCTGTCGCGCTCGCTGATCCTGCACTTGCGGCCGCTTAGCGCCGACGACATCCGCGCCGTGGTGCAGCGCGCGATCGACGACCCGCGCGGGCTGGGCGGCCAGATCGCGGTCGCGCCCGATGCCGTCGACCTGCTGGTGCGCCTGGCCGCGGGCGACGCTCGGCGCGCGCTGACGGCGCTGGAGGTCGCCGCCGAGGCGGTCGAGCCCGGCGGCGAGCTGACCGTCGCGGCCGTCGAGCAGTCCCTCGACGAGGCCGCGGTGCGCTACGACCGTGACGGCGACCAGCACTACGACGTCATCAGCGCCTTCATCAAGTCGGTGCGCGGCTCGGACGTGGACGCCGCGCTGCACTACCTGGCCCGCATGCTCGTCGCCGGCGAGGACCCACGGTTTGTCGCGCGCCGGCTGATGATCCTGGCCAGCGAGGACATCGGCATGGCCGACCCGAACGCGCTGCAGGTCGCGGTGGCGGCCGCGCAGACGGTGGCGCTGATCGGCATGCCCGAGGCGCAGCTCACCCTCGCGCACTGCACGATTTATCTGGCCACCGCGCCGAAGTCGAACGCCGTCACCACCGCGCTGGCCGCGGCGATGGCCGACATCAAGGCCGGCAAAGCCGGACTGGTTCCGCCCCATCTGCGCGACGGGCACTATTCGGGTGCGGCGGGGCTGGGCAACGCGCAGGGCTACAAGTATTCCCACGACCACCCGGACGGGGTTGTCGCACAACAATATCCGCCGGACGAGCTGGCAGGGGTCGACTACTACCGGCCCACCGGCCGCGGCGGTGAACGCGAAATGTCCGGGCGGCTGGACCGGCTGCGCGCGATCATCCGCAAGAGTGGACGGGCATGAAGATCTTCACCGACGAGGAGATGGGCGCTCTGCTGCCCACCGCCCAGCCCTACAGCGTGGTGATCCTCGAGAAGGGACCGAAGTACGGCGACGAGGCAACGCCGGGCATCGTCTGGGAGCACGGCCGGCGCAATTTCGGGCTGCGCGACGACGGAGTGCTCCCGGTGGTGCTGCCGGTCATCGACGAATCCGACGTGTGCGGCATCGGGGTGTTCGCGGCGACGGTCGACGAGACCACGGCGATCATGGCCGACGACCCGGGTGTGGCGGCGGGCGTCTTCACCTACCGGGTGCACCCGTGCCGCGGATTCCCCGGGGACGCGCTGCCCTGAGCCGGCCCCGATTGCCGCGACGCTAGACCAGCTCGGGCACCCGCAGGTGGGCGATCGCCAGCTCGAACTCGCCCACGTCGATCACCTCGGCGCCCAGCTCGCGCACGCGCCGGCTGCGCAGCTCGCTGGCGCGGTCGCGGTTGCGGGCCATCGCCTCCATCGAGTCGAACGTGGAGCAGCTGACGGCGCGGCGGCAGGCCGGGTGGTCGACCATCAGGCTGGCGCTGCAGAACCCGTCGAGGTCTTGCATCTCGGGCAGCACCGCCATCCGGTAGAAGTCCAGCGACCGGCCGAGCTGATCCGGCACCACCTTGAGCCAGGTGGCGCGCACGCAGGCGCCGGAGCGGGACGGATGGTCACGGTGCAGCAACGGGATGTCCCATTCCTCGACCCGCGCGCTGCCGTCGAACATCAGCGCGGCCCGGTCGCGGATGGGTGCGACCCGCTCGGCGCTGCCGCGCATCGCCTCCATGGTTTCCCACGAGCTGGTGGCGATGCAGGTGCCCGATTGCCGGTCGACCAGCAGCGACAGTCCGACACACCCGTCGATCTCGGTGAGCGCGGGCATGACGACATCGCGAACGTGCGCAATGCCGATGTCGACCGACAGGGGTTGCGCCTGGATGGTGGTGGAGCGTGCGTACACGGTCGGCCCCTTCTATGTCGGGGCGGCGCCCCGGTGGCGCCACCGGTCCCACCCGCTACCTTCCTCCTGCCGGATACTCGCCGCAATGCCTTCCGGGCGCGGATCGTCGGCCGGCGGAACGCCTGGTTCAGCCGGTCTACCGCCGCACCTCGATCAGACCAGCTCGGGCACGCGGAGGTGCGCTAGCGCCAGCTCGAACTCGCATTCATCGAGTTCCTCGGCGCGCGCCTCTTGCATCGAGGAGTCCTTTAGCGCGGTTGCCTGGTCCCTGTTCCGCTCCATCGCCTCGATGCTGTCGAACGTCGCGGAGGACACGCCACGCCCTGAGGCACGGTCGATCAGGAGGCTCGCACTGCAGAACCCGTCGAGACCCTCGAGCTGGGGCAGGACGGACGACTTGTAGTACTCGATGCCCTGGTCCATAGTTTCGGGCGGCACCTTGACCCAAGTCGCACGCACGCCCGCACCGTCGGGCGCGCGGTGGTCGCGGTGCAGCACCGCGATCTCCCACTGCTCGACGTCCGCCGTGCCGCCGAACATCTCCGACGCCCGATCACGGATCGGCGTCACGGTGTCACCGCTGGCGCGCATGGACTCGTCGCTCTCCCAGGCGCTGGTGGCGATGCACCGGCCCGAGCGACGGTCGACCAAAAGGGATACTCCGACGCACCCCGGCATACCTTGCAGCGCGGGCATGGCCTCATCGCGAACATGCGCAATTCCGGCGTCGATGGACGAGGGTTGCGCCTGGATTGTGGTAGAGCGTGCGTACACGATCCACCCCCTCTTTGTTCGGGGCAGCGCCCCGGTGGCGCCACCGGTCATGAACTACCTTCCTCCTGCCCGTTGGCACCCGCAATGGTGTGGCAGCACTCACAATTGGTTGGCCGGTCATGTCGCCCGCGCCGTAGGCTTGGCCGGATGCATACCGATGTGTTGGACGTGGACACCTCGCGCCGCCGCATCGTCGATCTCACCGAGGCGGTGCGCGGATTCTGCTGGTCGCGCGGGGACGGCCTGTGCAACGTGTTCGTCCCGCACGCCACGGCGGGCGTGGCCATCATCGAGACGGGGGCCGGTTCCGACGACGACCTGGTCGACACGCTGGAACGGCTGCTGCCGCGCGACGATCGGTACCGGCATTCGCACGGCTCCGCGGGCCACGGCGCCGACCACGTGATGCCGGCGCTCGTCGCCCCGTCGGTGACGGTTCCGGTGTCGGCCGGTGAGCCGATGCTGGGGACGTGGCAGAGCATCGTCCTGGTCGACCTGAACCGGGACAACCCGCAACGCTCCGTCCGGCTGAGCTTTCTGGAGGGTTAGCGGCCCGGTGCCCGGCGCGCGGGGGCAGGTACTGTGAGCGGTCGAAATGCGTCGTGAGACGGGCTTGCCATGCCTCGGCGAATAGGCTGGGAATGAGACGTCGAAGTAACGGAAAGAAGCGGACTCGAAAGTGCAGACACACGAGATCAGGAAGCGGTTTCTTGATCATTTCGTGAAGGCGGGCCACACCGAGGTGCCGAGCGCATCGGTGATCCTCGACGACCCCAACCTGCTGTTCGTCAACGCGGGCATGGTCCAGTTCGTGCCCTACTTCCTGGGCGCGCGCACCCCCGAATACTCGACCGCCACCAGCATCCAGAAGTGCATCCGCACCCCCGATATCGACGAGGTCGGTATCACCACGCGGCACAACACGTTCTTTCAGATGGCCGGTAACTTCTCGTTCGGCGACTATTTCAAGCGTCGCGCCATCGAGCTGGCCTGGACCCTGCTGACCAACGGTGTCGAGCAGGGCGGTTACGGCCTGGATCCCGAACGCATCTGGACGACGGTCTTTTTCGACGACGACGAGGCCGTGCAGCTGTGGCAGGAGATCGCCGGGCTGCCCGAGGATCGCATCCAGCGCCGCGGCATGGAGGACAACTACTGGTCGATGGGCATCCCCGGCCCGTGCGGCCCGTCCTCGGAGATCTACTACGACCGCGGGCCGGAGTTCGGCGTCGAGGGCGGCCCGATCGCCAACGAGGACCGCTACATCGAGATCTGGAATCTCGTGTTCATGCAGAACGAACGGGGCGAAGGCACCGGCAAGGCCGACTTCGAGATCCTGGGGCCGTTGCCCCGCAAGAACATTGACACCGGCATGGGGGTGGAGCGGGTCGCCTTCATCCTGCAGGGCGTGCACAACGTCTACGAGACCGACCTGCTGCGGCCCGTCATCGACACCGCGGCAGCGCGGGCACCCCGCGGGTATGACGTCGGCAACCACGACGACGACGTGCGCTACCGGGTCATCGCCGATCACAGCCGCACCGCGGCCATTCTGATCGGCGACGGCGTCACGCCCGGCAACGACGGCCGCGGCTATGTGCTGCGCCGGCTGCTGCGCCGGGTGATCCGCTCGGCCAGGCTGCTCGACATCGAGGGGCCCATCGTCGGTGACCTGATGGCCACCGTGCGTGACGCGATGGGCCCGTCGTATCCCGAGCTGGTCGACGACTTCGATCGGATCCGGCGGATCGCCGTCGCCGAGGAGACCGCGTTCAATCGCACGTTGGCGGCGGGCTCGAAGCTGTTCGACGAGGTGGCCGGCACCACCAAAGCCTCTGGTGCGAAAGCGATCTCGGGTTCGGATGCCTTCACCCTGCACGACACCTACGGGTTCCCGATCGAGCTCACGCTGGAGATGGCGTCCGAGGCCGGGCTGCACGTGGACGAGGTCGGCTTCCGGGAGCTGATGGCCGAGCAGCGTCGCCGCGCCAAGGCCGACGCCGCCGCACGCAAGCACGCGCACGCCGACCTGACCGCCTACCGGGAGCTGGTCGACGCCGGGCCCACCGAGTTCACCGGCTTCGACGAATTGACTTCCGAGGCAAAGATTCTGGGTATCTTCGTGGACGGCAAGCGGGTTCCGGTTGTCACCCACGGGGCCGAGGGGGCCGACCGGGTCGAGCTGGTGCTGGATCGCACGCCGTTGTACGCGGAGGCCGGCGGCCAGATCGCGGACGAGGGCACCATCAGCGGAACGGGCGCCGGACAGAGCGCCCGCGCCGCGGTAACCGACGTGCAGAAGATCGCCAAAACCCTGTGGGTGCACCGGGTCAACGTCGAGTCGGGTGAATTCGTGGAGGGCGACACCGTCGTTGCGGCCGTCGACCCGCGGTGGCGCCGGGGCGCCACCCAGGGGCACTCGGGCACCCACATGGTGCATGCGGCGCTGCGACAGGTGTTGGGGCCCAACGCCGTTCAGGCTGGGTCGCTGAACCGGCCGGGCTATCTGCGGTTCGACTTCAACTGGCAGGGGCCGCTGTCCGAAGAGCAGCGCACCCAGGTCGAAGAGGTGACGAACCAGGCCGTGCAGGCCGACTTCGAGGTGCACACGTTCACCGAGCAGCTGGAGAAGGCCAAGGCGATGGGCGCGATGGCCATGTTCGGCGAGGCCTACCCGGACGAGGTCCGGGTGGTGGAGATCGGTGGCCCGTTCTCGCTGGAGCTCTGCGGCGGGACGCACGTGCACAACTCGGCGCAGATCGGACCGGTGACCATCCTGGGCGAATCCTCGGTCGGTTCCGGGGTGCGCCGGGTGGAGGCCTACGTCGGGCTGGAGTCGTTCCGGCACCTGGCCAAGGAACGCGCGCTCATGGCGGGGCTGGCGTCGTCGCTGAAGGTGCCCTCCGACGAGGTGCCCGCCCGGGTGGCCAACCTGGTGGAGCGGCTCAAGGCGGCGGAGAAGGAACTCGAACGCGCCCGGCTGGCCGGCGCGCGGGCCGCCGCGACCAACGCCGCGGCCGGCGCGGAGCGTATCGGTAACGTGCGGGTGGTGGCGCAGCGGATGTCGGGCGGGATGACCGCGGCCGATCTGCGCTCCCTGGTCGGCGACATCCGCGGCAAGCTGGGCAGCGATCCCGCGGTGGTCGCGCTGATCGCCGAGGGCGAGGGCGGGTCGGTGCCGTATGCGGTCGCCGCCAACCCGGCCGCCCAGGATCTCGGGCTTCGCGCCAACGATCTGGTCAAACAGCTCGCCGCGAGCGTCGACGGCCGCGGGGGCGGCAAGGCGGACCTGGCGCAGGGTTCCGGCAAGGATCCGGCGCGCATCGACGCAGCGCTCGACGCGGTACGTTCCGAGATCGCCGTGATAGCGCGGGTCGACTGAGTGGTCTCGGCACAGCACCGCTTGCCTGACCGGCCCGGCGATCCCCAACAGGACCCTGGACGGGGACGGCGGCTCGGCATCGACGTGGGCAGCGTCCGCATCGGCGTGGCCTGCAGTGACCCCGACGCCATCCTGGCCACCCCGGTCGAGACCGTCCGCCGCGACCGCAACGGCAAACACCTGCGGCGGCTGGCCGCGCTGGCCGCCGAACTCGAGGCCGTCGAGGTGGTCGTCGGACTGCCGCGCACGCTGGCCGATCGCACCGGCCCGTCGGCGATCGACGCGATCGAGGTGGCCGACAAACTGGCGGAAGTGCTGGCCCGCCGAGTTCCTCCCACTCCGGTGCGGCTGGCCGACGAGCGGCTGACCACCGTGGCCGCGCAGCGTTCGCTGCGCGCTGCCGGGGTGCGGGCCAAGGAACAGCGTGCGGTGATCGATCAGGCGGCGGCGGTGGCGATCCTGCAGAGTTGGCTGGATCAGCGCCGCGCGGCGGTGGCGGGGGAGCTCAGCGATGGTTGACAGCGCACGGCGGGAACGGGCCGAGCCCGAGGCGGTGGGTGCGCCGTCGGGGCGCAGGTCGAGCCGCGTCTCCCGAAAACAGGCCAAGCGGGGTCGTCGGCGGCGGTTCGCCGGCAAGATCGCGCTCGCGCTGCTCGTTGTGGTGGTGCTCGTGGGTGTCGTCGTCGGCGGCAAGCTGTGGCACATCCTGTTCGGACCCGACAACGACTTCAGCGGTGGCGGCAAGCGGGACCTGGTGATCCAGGTCCAGGCCGGCGACTCGACCACCAACATCGGCGAGACCCTGCAAAAAGAGCAGGTGGTCAAGACGGTGCGGGCGTTCGTCAACGCCGCGCACGGCAACAGCGCCATCAACTCGATCCAGCCCGGCTTCTACCGGATGCGCACCGAAATCCCGGCGGCCAACGCCGTCGCGCGGCTGACCGACCCGAAGAGCCGGGTGGGCCGGCTGGTCATCCCGGAGGGCCGTCAGCTCGACGACACCACCGACATGAAGACCAACGTGGTGACGCCGGGGATCCTGACGCTGATCTCGCGTGCCACCTGCGTGGATTTCGACGGCGACACGCGCTGCGTCCGGGTCGACGACCTGCGCGCGGCCGCAACCAACAGTTCTGCGTTGGCATTGGCGGTGCCGCCGTGGGCCACCGAACCGGTCGGTGAGCTCGGCAAGGACCACCGCCGGATCGAGGGCCTGATCGCGCCGGGCACCTTCAACATCGATCCGTCCGCGTCGCCGGAGAGCATCCTGGCCACCCTGATCGGCGCCGGCGGCGAGGAGTACGTGAAGTCGGGGCTGGTGGACACCGCCCAGGCCATGGGCCTGTCGCCCTACGACATCCTGGTGGTGGCGTCGCTGGTGCAGCAGGAATCCAACTCCCAGGACTTCGCCAAGGTCGCGCAGGTCATCTACAACCGCCTGCACGCCCACCACACGCTCGAGTTCGACTCGACGGTCAACTATCCGCTGGACCGCCGCGAGGTGGCCACCAGCGACGCCGACCGGGCCCAGAAGACGCCGTGGAACACCTACGTGTCGCAGGGCCTGCCGGCCGCCGCCATCTGTTCGCCCGGCACCGACGCGCTGCGCGCCGCCGAGCACCCGCAGCCCGGTGACTGGCTGTACTTCGTCACCATCGACGCCCAGGGCACGACGCTGTTCACTCGCGACTATCAACAACATCTGGCCAACATCGAGCTGGCTAAGCGCAACGGTGTCCTCGACAGCACGCCCCGCTAGCGCGGGCCCCCGCAGGGCGGCCGTGCTCGGCAAGCCGATCGCCCACTCGAAGTCCCCGCTATTGCACCTGGCCGCCTATCGTGCGCTGGGCCTGGCCGACTGGACGTACGAGCGCATCGAATGCGACGCCGAGCAGCTGCCCGGCGTGGTCGGCGGGTTCGGCCCCGAATGGGTCGGGGTATCGGTGACGATGCCGGGCAAGTTCGCCGCCCTGCGATTCGCCGACGAGCGCACCGACCGGGCGCAGCGGGTGGGATCGGCCAACACCCTGGTGCGCACGCCCGCGGGCTGGCGGGCCGACAACACCGACATCGACGGGGTGACGGGGGCGCTCGCGTCAACAGGGCGGACCTCGGGATGGGCGCTCGTCTGTGGATCGGGCGGCACCGCGCCGGCCGCCGTCGCCGGCCTGGCCCAGCTGGGCGTCGCCGGCGTCACCGTGCTGGCCCGCAACCCCGACAAGGCGGCCCGGCTGGTGGATCTGGGCAACGAGCTGGGCATGCCGACCCGGTTCTGCGACCTGGACGGCGACGGGCTGGCCGCCGAGGTGGCGGGCGCCGAGGTGCTGGTCAGCACCATCCCAGCGGAGGTGGCCGAACGCTACGCGGGCACCTTCGCACGCATCGGTGTGCTGCTGGACGCCGTGTACGACCCGTGGCCCACGCCGCTGGCCGCCGCGGTGGGCGCCGCCGGCGGGCGGGTGGTCAGCGGCCTGCAGATGCTGCTGCACCAGGCTTTCGCGCAGGTGGAACAGTTCACCGGGCGGCCCGCGCCGCGCGAGGCCATGACTTGCGCGGTGGCCGCACCGGAATAGCCTGCCGCGCATGCGGATTGCGGTCGCGTGCCTGGTGCTGGCCTGGTTGGCGGCGTTGAGTTGCTACGACGTTCGCGAACGACGCCTGCCCAACGCGCTGACGCTGACCGGGGCCGCGGCGATCCTGGCGGTCGCGACGCTGGCCGGGCGCGGCCCGGCGGCGCTGGCCGGAACCCTGGCCCTGACCGCTATCTACCTGGCGGTGCACTGCGCGGCACCGGGCGGAATGGGCGCCGGTGACGTCAAGCTGGCCCTGGGTCTGGGCGCCCTGACCGGTTGCTTCGGCGTCGGCGTGTGGTTTCTGGCGGCGCTGGGCGCGCCGCTGCTGACCGCGGCGCTCGGGGTGGTCTGTACGCCGCGGCGCACCGGTGCCACGGTGCCGCACGGGCCGTCGATGTGTCTGGCCAGCGCGGCGGGGGTGGGGCTGACGCTGTTCTGACGCCCTCAGTTCGGGACGGCGGTGGGGCGCAGCAGCGGCAGCAGCTGGTCGCCGAGCCTGACCGTCTCCGACTTGTACGGGGTGTCCGACAGCACGAAATGGCTGACACCGAGCTCGGTGTAGTTGCGCAGCGCGTCGGCGACTTCGACGGCCGAGCCGACCAGCCAGGTCGTCCCGGCGCCCTCACCGCCGTACTTGCTCGGCGTCGTATACAGGCAGGAATCGACCACCTCTCCGCGCCCGGCCAGGTCGTTGAGCCGCCGCTGCCCCTCGGACCCGGCCGGGTCGTGCAGCAGCAGCATGGTCGGCGTGCCGGCCAGCTTGGCGACCTTCGCCTCGGCGTCGCGCCAGGCCTGCTCGGAAGTGTCGCGCACCAGCGTTGTCACCCGAAGCCCGAATTCCAGCGGCGCGTGCTCGCGACCGAGCTTGTCGGACAACGACTTCAGCCTGTCGATGCGCTCGGCGATCCCGTCCAGTGACTCTCCCCAGAACAATTGGACATCGGCGTCGGTCGCGGCGACCTGCTCGGCGGCCGCCGATGCTCCGCCGAAATAGAGCTTGGGGTACCGGCCGTCGGCCGCACCGAGCGGGCGCGGTTGCAACGTCGAGTGTTCGACGCCGAAGAACTCGCCACGGAAGGTGACGTCGTCCTCGCTCCACAACCGGCGAACCAGCCGGATGAATTCGCGGGTGCGGTCGTAGCGGCGGCCCTTGTCGACCTCGGGGTCGCCGTACGCGGCCAGATCATCGGCGCCGCTGACGACGTTGATCAGCAGCCGGCCCTGGTTGAGTCGATCCAGGGTTGCCGCCGCACTGGCGAAATGCGCCGGATGCCAATAACCGGGGCGCACCGCCACCAGCGGGGCGAAGTTGGTGGTGCGGGCGGCGATCGCGGTCGCGACGGTGAAGGTGTCCGGCCGTCCCCAGCCGGTGCCGATCAGCGCGCCTTCCCAGCCGTGTTGCTCGGCGCGCAGCGCCAGGTCGACCGAATAGTCCAAACTTCCCCAGCCGTCGACGGTGTCGTCGCCTCGATGCCCCGGCTCGACGGTATTCGGTATGTACCAGAGAAATTGACCCACCAGGCAACATGGTGGCACATCACCGCGGTGGCATGTCCGGGCTTCGCGGCTTATCGCGTGGTCACCGCAGGAATCAGCACGGATGAAAGTCCACCCGAGGGCGAAAAATTCAGGTCGCAGGAAACCGTTGCCGCCAGCGTCGCATCCTGACAGCCTTTCGGGCTGATCGTCGTGTGTGCGACATCGATTCGCCCAGAAAGGCTTTGACTCCCATGCCCGTTGGATCCCACGAGCACCCGGCAGCAGACCCGGCGGCGATCGACGGGGTGCTCGCCGACATCGCCGCCGACTATCGCCAGCGGCTGGCCGCCGGCGGAACCGAGCCGCCTCTGCGCGGCCTCAAACTCGTCCGGGACCAGCGGTGGGGCGCGGTGCGATTGGCCCGCGAGCACGGCGGCGCCGGCTACTCGGTGCCGCAATTCTTCGACCACCTCATCGCGCTCGCCGCGGCCGATCCCGACCTGGCCCACATCCTGCGGATCCACTACGCGCTGGTCGAGGAGCTGCAGGTCGCGCCGCGGCGACCGGGCAGCGACCGGTGGATCGCGGTGGTCGCCGAGGGCGGGCTGATCGGCGGCGCCAACGCCGAAAAGAGCCAGAAGTCGGTGGGCGGCAACGACCGTGACACCCGGCTGGTGTCGAGCGGGGACGGGCTGCGGCTGCGTGGCCGCAAGTTCTACAGCACCGGCGCACAGTTCTCCGACTATCTGCGCATCACCGCGCAGGACGACGACAACACCCCGACCGCGGTGGTGATCCCGGTGGACCGGGCCGGCGTCGAGCACCTCGACGACTGGGACGGCATTGGCCAGCGCCAAACGGGCAGCGGCACAACGATATTCCACGACGTCGCGGTCGCGCCCGACGAAGTCTTCCCGCTGGCCGACACCATCGGGGTGAACCGCGCCCGCGGTGCGCTGATGCAGCTGTTCCTGCACGCCATCGCCGCCGGCATACTGCGGGCCCTGACCGCGGACGCCGCGGCGCTGTTGCGTGGGCGGGCACGCACCTACACCTTTGCCAGCGTCGGGGAGCCAACCGCGGATCCGCAGCTGCTGCAGATCGTCGGCGAGATCGACGCGGTGGCCTACGCCGCGCAGGCACTGGTGCACAGCGCGGCGGCCGAACTCGCTCCCGCGCTTCAGGCGGCGCGTGACACCGGGATCGATCCCGAGCTGGAAACCCGGTCGTCGATCGCCGCCGCGCGCGTCAAGGTTGCGATCCAGGAGCCCGCGCTGCGGGCCGCGTCGCGCGTCTTCGACGTCGGCGGCGCGTCGGCCGTGCAGGCGTCGGCGCTGTTGGACCGGCACTGGCGCAACCTGCGGACGCTGTTCTCGCACAACCCGACCGTCTACAAGGCGCGGGTGCTGGGCGATGTCGCCGTGAACGGCGCGGAGCTGCCCGACACCAGCTTCTTCTGACGCAGCGCTCGGATTTAAGTCCACGCCCGCCCCCATGGGAGAATGGGACCCGTGTTGCGTTGGATCACTGCTGGGGAGTCGCATGGCCGCGCGCTGGTGGCCGTGCTCGAAGGCATGGTCGCGGGTGTGGAGGTCACCTCCCTCGACATTGCGGAACAGTTGGCCCGTCGCCGCCTGGGCTACGGTCGCGGCGCCCGGATGGCGTTCGAGCGTGACGCGGTGAGCGTGCTGTCCGGGGTGCGGCACGGTGTCACCCTGGGCGGGCCCATCGCCGTCGAGATCGGCAATACCGAATGGCCGAAGTGGGAGACCGTGATGGCCGCCGACCCGGTGGACCCGGGCGAGCTGGCGGACAGCGCGCGCAACGCGCCGCTGACCCGGCCGCGGCCCGGCCACGCCGACTACGCGGGGATGCTCAAGTACGGCTTCGACGACGCCCGGCCGGTGCTGGAGCGGGCCAGCGCCCGGGAGACCGCGGCCCGCGTCGCGGCCGCCACCATTGCCCGCTCGTTCCTGCGCCAGGCGCTCGGCGTCGAGGTGCTCTCGCACGTCGTCGCGATCGGCCCATCAGCGCCCTACGACGGCCCGCCGCCCGGCCCGGGCGACCTGCCCGCGATCGACGCCAGCCCGGTGCGCGCCTTCGACAAGGCCGCCGAGGAGGCGATGATCACCGAGATCGAGGCCGCCAAGAAGGACGGCGACACGCTGGGCGGTGTGGTCGAGGTGGTGGTCCTGGGCCTGCCCGTCGGGCTGGGCTCGTTCACCAGCGGCGACAACCGGCTGGACAGCCAGCTCGCCGGCGCCGTCATGGGCATCCAGGCGATCAAGGGTGTCGAGATCGGCGACGGCTTCGAGACGGCACGCCGTCGCGGCAGCCGTGCCCACGACGAGATGTATCCCGGCCCCGACGGCGTGGTCCGGTCGACGAACCGCGCGGGCGGCCTGGAGGGCGGCATGACGAACGGGCAGCCGCTGCGGGTGCGTGCCGCGATGAAGCCCATCTCCACGGTGCCGCGCGCGTTGGCCACGGTCGACATGGCGACCGGCGACGAGGCCGTCGCGATCCACCAGCGCTCGGACGTGTGCGCGGTGCCCGCCGCCGGCGTGGTCGTCGAGGCCATGGTGGCCCTGGTGCTGGCGCGGGCGGCGCTGCAGAAGTTCGGCGGCGATTCGCTGGCCGAAACCCGCCGCAACATCGCGTCCTACCGGCAGGCCGTCGCAGAGCGGGAGTCGCCGGCCGCCCGGGGTACCGCCTAATGGCGCCCAAGGCGGTCCTGGTGGGCCTGCCGGGATCGGGCAAGTCCACCATCGGCCGGCGGCTGTCCAAGGCGCTCGGCGTCGATTTCCTGGACACCGATGTGGCCATCGAGCAGCAGACCGGGCGCCGCATCGCCGACATCTTCGCCACCGACGGCGAGCCGGAATTCCGCCGCATCGAGGAAGACGTGGTGCGCGCCGCGCTGGCCGGCCACGACGGCGTGGTGTCGCTCGGGGGCGGCGCCGTCACCACTCCGGGGGTGCGTGACGCGCTCGCCGGTCACACCGTGATCTACCTGGAGATCAGCGCCACCGAAGGTGTGCGCCGCACCGGCGGCAACGCCGTGCGCCCGCTGCTGGCCGGCCCCGATCGCGCCGACAAGTACCGCGCGCTGCTGGCCGAACGCAGCCCGCTGTACCGGCGGGCGGCCACCATCCGCGTCGACACCAACCGGCGCAACCCCGGCGCGGTGGTCCGCTACATCGTCTCGCGGTTGCAGGCTCCCGCCGGGGCCGCGACATGACGCGCTCTGGTCATCCGGTCACCATCGAGGTGGCCGTCGACCCGCCGTACCCGGTGATCGTCGGCACCGGCCTGCTGGGCGAGCTGGACGAAATTGTCGGCGGCCGGCACAAGGTGGCGATCGTCCATCAACCCGTGCTGACCGAGACCGCCGAGGTGATCCGAAGCCGGTTGGCGGACAAGGGTGTTGACGCCCACCGCATCGAAATCCCGGACGCCGAGGAGGGCAAGGACCTCCCGGTGGTGGGCTTCCTGTGGGAAGTGTTGGGCCGCATCGGGATCGGGCGCAAAGACGCATTGGTCAGCCTTGGCGGCGGTGCGGCCACCGACGTCGCCGGATTCGCCGCGGCCACCTGGCTGCGCGGCGTCGACATCGTGCACGTGCCCACCACGTTGCTCGGCATGGTCGACGCGGCGGTCGGCGGCAAGACCGGGATCAACACCGACGCGGGCAAGAACCTGGTCGGATCGTTCCATCAGCCGCACGCCGTTCTGGTGGACCTCGACACGCTGCAGACGTTGCCGCACAACGAACTTGTGGCCGGGATGGCCGAAATCGTCAAGGCGGGATTCATCGCGGATCCGGTGATCCTCGACCTCATCGAGGCCGACCCGCAGGCCGCGGTCGACCCGTCGGGTGACGTGCTGGCCGAGCTGATCCGCCGCGCGATCGCCGTCAAGGCGGAGGTGGTGGCCGCCGACGAGAAAGAGTCGGAGCTGCGCGAAATCCTCAACTACGGGCACACATTGGGGCACGCCATCGAGCGTCGCGAGCGCTACCAGTGGCGGCACGGGGCCGCGGTGTCGGTGGGACTGGTCTTCGCCGCCGAGCTGGCCAGGCTGGCCGGCCGCCTCGACGACGCCACCGCGCAGCGGCACCGCACCATCCTGTCCGCGCTTGGCCTGCCGGTCAGCTACGACGCCGACGCGCTGCCGCAGTTGCTGGAATACATGGCGGGAGACAAGAAGTCGCGGGCCGGGGTGCTGCGCTTCGTTGTCCTCGACGGCCTGGGCAAGCCGGGCCGGATGGCCGGCCCCGACCCGTCGCTGCTGGCGGCGGCCTACGCCGGACTCGCGGAGGAGGCCTCATGACCACGACGGTCAACGTCATCAACGGCCCGAACCTGGGCCGGCTGGGCCGGCGCGAGCCGGAGGTGTACGGCGACACGACGCACGATCAGCTGGCCGCGCTGATCGAGCGGGAAGCCGACGCGCTGGGCCTCAAAGCCGTTGTGCGGCAAAGTGATAACGAAGCCGAACTGCTGGACTGGATCCATTCTGCCGCCGACGCGGGCGAGCCGGTGATCCTCAACCCCGGCGGGCTGACCCACACCTCGGTGGCGTTGCGCGACGCGTGTGCGGAGTTGAGTGCGCCCCTGATCGAGGTGCACATCTCCAATGTTCATGCGCGCGAAGAGTTCCGGCGACACTCGTACCTGAGCCCGGTCGCGACCGGAGTGATCGTCGGGCTGGGGGTGCAGGGCTATCTGCTCGCCCTGCGCTATCTGGCCGCGGAGCCCGGCGCCGACAGCTAGCCCTTGTCGTGTTCCGTGCCCGGCTTGGTGTGCTCGTCGCCGGTGCGGATCACCTCGGTCTTCGGGTCGTCCTCGGGCTTGGCGATCGTCTCGGTCGGTGATTCGGTGGTGGCCGCCGAGTCGGTGGGCGCCTCGCGCTCGGCCGTGGCGACCGCCGACGTCCGCGGCTCGGCGTGGGCGTCAGAGCTCTGCGCGGGGATCTCGCCGGTGGGGGCGTCGTCGGCGCGCACCGCGGAGAACACGTCGGTGTCACCGTCCCGCTCGCGTTCGCCAAGGCCGTGGTGTTTCTCCGGAGTCTTCTCCATCTGCCGGTCCACCCGCCAGCGCCCGATGGTCACGCCGATGATTCCGGGCAGGAAGACGCACAGCGCGGTGAAGGCCGCGAACGTCGTCAGCTCGTTGAGCAGGCCCCCGGTGTACAGGCCCTTGTACACGATCGCGACCAGCCAGGAGACGGCCCCGCTGATCACACCGGCCACCAGGCCGGCCAGCAGCCAGGTCATCGCCAGGTCGCCGCGGCGATCCGGATCCGGGTTGGCATTGGCGTCGGCGCGGCCGTCGAGAATTCCCCAGATCATCACGCCGATGATGAACAGAATCAGCAGGGAAACGCTGAACAGCCCGGCCTGTGTCTGCCACGCGTTGATCAGTGCACCTTGGAACAATCGGACGACGACCATCGCCGCGGCGTAGACCAATCCGCGCAGCATCCAGTTACTCATGGCCCAAAAGCGTAGCGAGTACCGTCAAGACCCGTGACACATTCACAGCGTCGAGACAGGCTCAGAGCGCGACTTGAGGCCAGCGGATTGGATGCGCTGCTGGTCACGGACTTGGTGAACGTCCGTTACCTCTCCGGTTTTACCGGGTCCAACGGCGCGTTGCTGGTGTTCGCCGACGATCGCGGCCCGGTGTTGGCCACCGACGGGCGGTATCGGACCCAGGCCGCCGAGCAGGCGCCGGACCTCGACGTGGCCATCGAGCGGGCACTGGGACGCCACCTGGCCGCGCACGCCGCCGAAGCCGGCGCGCAGAAGCTGGGCTTCGAGAGCAACGTGGTGACCGTCGACGGATTCGACGCGCTGACCCGCGAGCTGGACGAGCGGAAGGCGGCCACCGAGCTGGTCAAGGCCGCCGGAACCGTCGAGGCGTTGCGCGAGGTCAAAGACGCCGGCGAGGTCGCACTGCTGCGGCTGGCGTGCGAGGCGGCCGACGCGGCGCTGACCGATCTGGTGGCGCGGGGCGGCCTGCGGCCCGGCCGGACCGAACGCGAGGTCAGCCGCGAGCTGGAGGCCCTGATGCTCGATCACGGCGCCGACGCGATCTCGTTCGAGACCATCGTGGCCGCGGGCCCGAATTCGGCGATCCCGCATCACCGCCCCACCGACGCGGTGCTGGCCGGCGGCGATTTCGTCAAGATCGACTTCGGTGCGCTGGTCGGCGGCTACCACTCCGACATGACCCGCACCTTCGTGCTCGGCAAGGCCGCCGACTGGCAGCTGGAGATCTACCAGTTGGTCGCCGATTCGCAGCGGGCCGGCCGGGAGGCGCTGCACGCTGGCGCCGATCTGCGCGAGGTGGACGCCGCGGCCCGCCGGGTGATCGCCGACGCCGGCTATGGCGAGCAGTTCAGCCACAGCCTGGGCCAC
Source organism: Mycobacterium colombiense (assembly GCF_001665835.1). Lineage (GTDB taxonomy): Bacteria > Actinomycetota > Actinomycetes > Mycobacteriales > Mycobacteriaceae > Mycobacterium > Mycobacterium colombiense_A. The sequence continues at coordinate 69,190 of NZ_LZSX01000099.1, forward strand.
GGCGTGGGCCTGGAGATCCACGAAGCGCCGGGCATCGGCGCCACGTCCACCGGCACGTTGCTGGCCAAATCCGTGGTGACCGTGGAACCCGGCGTCTACTTGCCCGGCCGCGGCGGGGTGCGCATCGAGGACACGCTGGTGGTGCCGGACGAAACCCTCGGCAAGCCCCCCGAATTGCTGACCAAGTTCCCCAAGGAGCTCGCCGTTTTGGCGTAGCTACCGCCGACTCACGGCTTTGCCGGGGTTGCGCCCCCGAGTACAGTCGGGTGCGTGAATGGGGTGGCACGGGGTTTGGCACGCCTGCGAGATTTCCGGTGGGACATGTACGCCCAGCCCCTTCGGGAGCTGCGGCTGGAGATGCAGATCGTCTACTTCGCGATCCACCTGCCGTTCGCCAGCGGGGTCACGCTGCACGTCCCGCTGCTGACGATGATCAAGCCGTTGCCGTCGCCAGACGAGCACGCCGCGCTCGGCTCCGAACACGCCCACCACTAACGGCGTTTCGCGCGCCACCGCCCGACCCGGCCCGCGGGACCCGGTCGCGGAGCGCTCTAAACTGGCCGACAAGTTACAGACAGTTCCGTAGCGACTGTCCATCCTCGAGGAGATATACCGAACCGTGGCAAGCACTGCCGATTTCAAGAACGGACTGGTGCTGGTGATCGACGGCCAGCTGTGGCAGATCGTCGAGTTCCAGCACGTCAAACCGGGCAAGGGCCCGGCCTTCGTGCGGACCAAGCTCAAGAACGTGCTCTCCGGCAAGGTCGTCGACAAGACGTACAACGCCGGCGTGAAGGTGGAGACCGCCACCGTCGACCGGCGCGACGCCACGTACCTGTACCGCGACGGCTCGGACTTCGTGTTCATGGACAGCCAGGACTACGAGCAGCATCCGCTGCCCGAGTCGCTGGTCGGCGATTCTGCCCGGTTCCTGCTGGAGGGCCTGCCGGTGCAGGTGGCGTTCCACAACGGGGCCCCGCTGTACCTCGAGCTGCCCGTCTCGGTCGAGATGGAGGTCAAGCACACGGAGCCGGGCCTGCAGGGCGACCGGTCCAGCGCCGGAACCAAACCCGCCACCGTGGAGACCGGCGCCGAGATCCAGGTGCCGTTGTTCATCAACACCGGAGACAAGCTGAAGGTCGACACGCGCGACGGCAGCTACCTGGGGCGCGTCAACGCGTGAGCAGACCCGTGCGGGGACGCCATCAGGCCCGCAAGCGCGCCGTCGACCTGCTTTTCGAAGCCGAGGCCCGTGGGCTGAGCCCGGCTGAGGTCGTCGACGTCCGCACCGGGCTCGCTAAAACGAACCCCGAAGTGGCGGCCCTGCAGCCGTATACGGCCGCGGCGGCCCGGGGCGTCGGCGAACACGCCGCGCACATCGACGACCTGATCAGCTCGCATCTGCAGGGCTGGACGCTGGACCGGCTGCCCGCCGTGGACCGCGCCATCCTGCGGGTCGCGGTCTGGGAGCTGCTCTACGCCGACGACGTGCCCGAACCGGTCGCCGTCGACGAGGCCGTCCAGCTGGCCAAGGAGCTGTCCACCGACGACTCGCCGGGCTTCGTCAACGGGGTGCTTGGCCACGTCATGCTGGTGACACCGCAGATCAGGGCCGCCGCCCAGGCGGTCCGGGGTGCGGTGGGTTCCGACACCTCCGGCACACCGGAGGACCACGGACCGCAACCATGACCCGGTTGGAGCTGCGCCTGCTCGTGGCGGCCATCCTGGCCGCCACGGTGGTGCTGGGTGCGGTGATCTGCGCAGCCTACGGGCTGAGCATCGTGGCTTCGGTGCTGTCGATCTACGCGCTGGGTGTGGGCGCCTGGCTGTATCACTGCGTCGAACGGGTGGCCGTCGCCCGCCGCATCAGCACGGTGCGTTCGGCGGCCAAGCCGCTGCAGCCGCTGCTGCCGGTGATGGCCGCGATCATGGGGCTGACGCAGGGCGTGGTGCGGTCGCTCGGTGATGTCACCGAGTTGCCGGTCCGTCGCCTCGAGCTGCCCGTGCTGCGGTGGGCGGACAGCACGCGGGGTACTCGGCGACCTCGAGGCGACGTCGTGGACAGTGACGACGAGGCGGATCGCTGAGCAAGCTGAGGTGAAATGACCACGGGCGTGGCGCAGCGGGTTCACAATACGAGCGGCACGTCAGCGGCGGCGATCCGAGAAGAACAGGTGAGGTCATGATTCGATACAGCACCCAGCCGCGACGACTTCGGGTGTCCGCACTGGCGGCCGTGGCCAACCCCTCCTACGCCCGGGTCGACACCTGGAACCTGCTCGACGACGCCTGCCGTCACCTCGCCGAGGTGGACCTCGCCGGACTGGACAAGACCCACGACGTGGCGCGGGTGAAGCGCCTCATGGATCGCATAGCCGCCTACGAGCGGTACTGGCTGTACCCCGGTGCGGGGAACCTGGCGATCTTCCGCGCCCACCTGGAGAGCCTGTCCACGGTGCGGCTCACCGAGGAGGTCTCCCTGGCCGTGCGGCTGCTGAGTGAATACGGTGACCGCGCAGGACTTTTCGATACCTCCGCGCCGCTGGATGACCAGGAGCTGGTCGCCCAGGCCAAGCAGCAGCACTTCTACACCGTGCTGCTCGCCGACGACGCCCCGAGCACTGCGCCGGACAGCCTGGCGGAGTGCCTGCGCGCGCTGCGCTGCCCGTCCGACGACGTGCAGTTCGAGATCCTGGTGGTTCCCAGCGTCGAGGACGCGATTACCGCGGTGGCGCTGAACGGGGAGATTCAGGCCGCGATCATCCGTGACGACCTGTCGCTGCGGTCCCGGGACCGGCTGCCGCTGATGAACACCCTGCTCGGGCCCAACGAGGATGCGGGAGACGCCATTCCGGACCGCGCCAATTATTGGGTGGAGTGCGGCGAGTGGATCAGGGAGTTGCGGCCCCACATCGACCTGTATCTGCTGACCGACGAGTCGATTGCGGCCGGCGATGACACCGAGCCCGACGTCTACGACCGCACGTTCTACCGGCTCAACGACGTCACCGACCTGCACAGCACGGTGCTCGCCGGGCTGCGAAACCGTTATGCCACACCCTTTTTCGATGCGCTGCGCGCGTATGCCGCCGCGCCGGTCGGCCAGTTCCACGCCCTGCCCGTCGCGCGCGGCGCCAGCATCTTCAACTCCAGGTCGCTGCAGGACATGGGGGAGTTCTACGGCCGCAACATCTTCATGGCCGAAACCTCCACCACCTCGGGCGGCCTCGACTCGCTGCTGGACCCGCACGGCAACATCAAAAAGGCGATGGACAAGGCGGCCAAGACGTGGAACGCCGACCACACCTACTTCGTCACCAACGGGACGTCGACGGCCAACAAGATCGTGGTGCAGTCGCTGACCCGGCCGGGCGACATCGTGCTGATCGACCGCAACTGCCACAAGTCGCACCACTACGGGCTGGTGCTGGCCGGTGCCTACCCGCTGTACCTGGACGCGTATCCGCTGCCGCAGTTCGCGATCTATGGCGCGGTGTCGCTGCGCACCATCAAGCAGACACTGCTGGACCTGGAGGCGGCCGGACAGCTGCACCGGGTGCGCATGCTGCTGCTGACCAACTGCACCTTCGACGGCGTCGTCTACAACCCCATGCAGGTCATGCAGGAGGTGCTGGCGATCAAGCCGGACATCTGCTTCCTGTGGGACGAGGCGTGGTACGCGTTCGCGACGGCCGTGCCGTGGGCGCGGCAGCGGACCGCCATGGTGTCCGCCGAGCGCCTGGAGCAGATGCTGGCATCGCCGGAATACGTTGAGGAATACCGGAAATGGGCCGCGTCCATGGACGGGGTCGACCGGTCGCAGTGGATCGAGCGCGAGCTGATGCCGGATCCTGCCGCCGCCCGGGTGCGCGTCTACGCCACGCACTCCACGCACAAGTCGCTGTCGGCGCTGCGGCAGGCGTCGATGATCCACGTGCGCGACCAGGATTTCAACGCGCTCACCCGGGATTCCTTCGCCGAGGCGTTCCTGACACACACCTCGACGTCGCCGAACCAGCAGCTGCTGGCGTCCCTGGACCTGGCCCGCCGCCAGGTCGACATCGAGGGCTTTCAACTGGTCCGGCAGGTCTACGACATGGCACTGGTCTTCCGGCATCGGGTGCGAAAAGACAGGCTGATCAGCAAGTGGTTCCGCATCCTCGACGAATCCGACCTGGTGCCCGAGGAGTTCCGGGAGTCCTCGGTGAGCTCCTATCGCGAGGTCAGGCAGGGCGCGCTGGCCGAGTGGAACGAGGCCTGGCGCTCCGACCAGTTCGTGCTGGATGCGACGCGCGTGACCTTGTTCGTGGGCGCGACCGGGATGAACGGCTACGACTTCCGCGAGAAGATCCTGATGGAGCGATTCGGCATCCAGATCAACAAGACGTCGATCAACAGCGTGCTGCTGATCTTCACGATCGGCGTCACCTGGTCCAGCGTGCATTATCTGCTCGACGTGTTACGAAGGGTGGCAATCGATTTCGACCGCATCGAGAAGGCGGCCAGCGTCGCCGACCGGGCGCTGCAGGAGCGTCATGTCGAGGAGATCACCGAGGATCTGCCGCATCTGCCCGACTTCAGCGAATTCGACGTCGCGTTCCGGCCCGTCGACAAGTGCAACTTCGGCGACATGCGGGCGGCGTTCTACGCCGGCTACGAGGAGACCGACCGCGAACACGTGCTGATCGGCATGGCCGGGCGACGGCTGGCCGAGGGCAAGACCCTGGTGTCGACCACCTTCGTGGTGCCCTACCCGCCGGGCTTCCCGGTGCTGGTCCCGGGCCAGGTGGTCTCCAAGGAGATCATCTACTTCCTGGCCCAGCTCGACGTCAAGGAAATCCACGGGTACAACCCCGATCTCGGGTTGTCGGTCTTCACCGAGACGGCATTGGCGCGCATGGAGGCGCAACGCAACGCCGCGATGGCGGCGGTGGGCTCGGTGACCGCGGCGTTCGAGCTGCCGGCGGACGCGTCGGCAACGAACGGAGCGCGCAACGGTGCCAACGACGCCCCGGCCGTGCCGTCGGTCGCCGACAGCAGCTGAGGTCAGCCTGTCGTCGGGGGCGGATTCACGCCGCACGCGGTGCGGGCCGGGGTGTGCGGCGCGCCCGCCGACCAGTCGGCGATACCCCGCCGGATCCCCTCCAGGAGTGCGTCCCTGCCCGCCGGAGCCGTCTGGTTGCAGCTCGAGCTGAGGGTGTTGAACGGACTCGGGTCGGCGCCGGCCGGCGCCGCTCCCAGGACGCCGCAGCCGACCATGACTGCCGCGCTGACCAGTATTCGGGCGATCGCACGATCGTTACGACGCACGGGGCGTGCAGTACCAAACATGACGAGCGCCAGCCTAGGACGCGACCGCTGAGAGGCCGCTGAGAACGCGCTGAGCTCGATGTTTTCAGCCGGGCCGCGGGGCTGCAGAATTAACGGCGTGCGAATACCCCGTGTCTGGCCGTTTCGGCGAAGCGGGCGGCCGGGTCGGTGGCGGCTCGCCCACCTGGGCATTTCGGCCCGCTCGGCGGCCGTGTCGGCGATCGTCGTGCTGTGCGCGCTCGGCGTGGCCGGCGCAGGTTTGGACGCGATCCTGTACCGCTCGTTGTTGGCGGGCGTCGATTACGCTGCTGCCGAACGGGTCCGCGACATCGCCAAGGCACTGCAGTCCGATTCGCCCGACGACCTCGACAACCGTTTGCTGATCACCGACCAGCGGGTGGTCGCGGCCCAGCTGATCGGTCCGGATGGCAACGTGGTCAAGCGATCCGGTTCCGCCCCGACGACGCCGCTGGTTCCGGCGAGCCAGTTCGACTTCAATCTGCGGCGCGGCCTGCCCGACGACGCGGTGGCCGGCGACGACATGCGCGTCAGTGGCCAAAAGGTCGCGACGCGATTCGGCGTGTACACGGTGCTGGTGGGAGGCGGCAGCGAGGCGGTCGAGGCGACCGCACGGACGCTGGCGATCCTGTTGGCCTGCAGCGCGCCGGTCATCGTCGGCGTGGTGGCGGGGGCAACCTACTGGCTGGTGCGCCGGTCGCTGCAGTCGGTGGACGCGATCCGAACCAGGGTGGCCGACATCTCGACGTCCGATCTGGCCGAGCGAGTGCCGGTGCCGGACAGCCACGACGAGATCGCGGCCCTGGCCGTCACCATGAACGAGATGCTCTCGCGTCTGGAAGCGGGTCACCGCGCGCAGCAACGGTTTGTCGGCGACGCGTCGCACGAATTGCGGAGCCCGCTGACCACCATCATCTCGGGGCTGGAAGTGGCCGAGGCCCATCCCGATCTGCTCGACGTCGACCTGGCGGTCAACACCCTGCTGCCCGAGGCGCAGCGCATGCACACCCTGATCGAAGATCTGCTGCTGCTGGCCCGCGCCGACGAGCAGACGCTGCTCCGGCGCAAGGAGCAGGTGGCGCTCGACGACCTCGCGCGCGCCGAAGCCGACCGCGCGCGGCGTGACACGCAATGCGTGGTCCACACCGATATTCGTCCGGTGCGCCTGGAAGCGGATCCGGTGGCGATGTCGCGGATGATCCGTAATCTCGTCGAAAACGCTGTCCGCCATGCGGTTTCGTGTGTGGCCATCGAAGTCGGCGGCCGGGACGGGGCGGCGGTTCTGACCGTCAGCGATGACGGCCCCGGAATTGCCCCCGCCGACAGGGACCGGGTATTCGAACGTTTCGTGCGCCTGGATTCCGACCGGGCCCGCAGCGGGGGAGGGACGGGCCTGGGCCTGGCGATCGTCGCCGAGGTCGTTGCCGCACACCGGGGCACGGTCACCATCGACGACCCGCCCTCCGGCGGAACCAAGATGATCGTGACGTTGCCCGTGTCTCAGCACAGCAATCGGTAACCGACGCCCCGGATCGTCTCGATGGTGTTGGTGCCGAAGGGCACATCGATCTTGCGACGCAGATATCCCACGTAGACCTCGACCACGTTGTCGGGCCCGTGATGATGCGCATCCCAGACGTTCTGCAGTATCTCGGCCTTGGTCACCACCACGTCCTTGTTGCGCATCAGGAATTCGAGCACCCCGTACTCGCGGGGAGTCAGCGCGATCGGGGTCGAACCCCGTTTCACCGTGTGCCGGGCGGGATCCAGCGCCAGCGACCCGGCTTTCAGCACCACCGGCCGCGCCGGCGCGCCGCGACGAATCAGCGCCCGCAGTCGCGCCACCAGCACCCGGAACGAAAACGGCTTGGTCAGATAGTCGTCCGCACCCAGATCGAAGGCGTCGGTCTCGTCATACTCACCGGCCTTGGCGGTCAGCATGAGCACCGGTGTCCACACGTTGTGCGAGCGCATTTGGCGCAGCACTTCATAGCCGCTGAGCCCGGGCAGCATGATGTCGAGAATGATTACGTCGAAACCATTTTCGGTGGCCTCCCGCAGGCCATCGACCCCATTGCCGACGGCCACGACGACGAACCCCTCAGCCTTGAGCCCCCTGGCCACGGTGGCGGACAGCCGCGGTTCATCCTCGACGAGCAGGACTCTCATGTTTCAACGCTACGTCGAGCGCCGGACGCGCCCTCAGTCGGGCCAGCGGGCCTCGATCAGCACCTCGGCGAACGGGCCGCCCATCCGGCAGAAGCGGTTGGTCGCCACCCACACGACGCCCGGGTTTTCCAGCGTGATGCGCACCGGATGGCCGACGATGGTCTCACCGGGATTGGTGTGGCTGAAGAACGTTGTCAGGCCGTCGACGTCGACGTCGACTTTCCAGTCAGGCCAGGGTCGTTGGAAGAAGTCCCGGTTGAACCACATCGTCGGGCATTCTTCGATGCGACGCTCTCGCAAGCCCATCGGGGGAAGCATCATGAGGGGTGTTGCCTGCCGCTGCTGCGTGCCGGGTGGCATCCCGCTCCTGTGTGCCGCCGTCATCACCGATCTCACAAACCGTAAGGTCAAATCGCTGTGAAATCGTTGAGAATCGGGTCGCCGCTTCACCGTTTCCGCTGGTGGCGCCCGGTTTACGAGTTAACTTCTCGCTGAGTGCGGCCGCGTCAGCGTGGATCCTGGTCCGGTTGCTGGACGCCGGTTTCCGGATGATGTTCCGTCGCATCATCTTTGGGCTGGCCGGGGTGGCGACCGGGGCGCTGCGGTATGACGACGACCAACACCGTGATCAACACCGCGAGCACCGCCGAGGCGAGCGGGCGACTCCACGCCAGGCCGCCGTCGGCGACGGGCTTGTCGATGAAATCACCGACGGTCGCGCCCAGCGGTCTGGTGAGGATGAACGCGACCCAGAACAAGGCGACGCGGGAAATGGACGTCCAGAAGTACAGGGCCGCGACCACCGCGAGGCCAACCGCGAAAACCAGCGCGCCGCGTTCGTAACCGAAATCGCGTGTGTCGGCCAGCCAATCGCCGAGCGCGGTGCCCAGCGTCTGCGAGAACGTGATGGTCGCCCAGTAGAAGGCCTCCACCTTGGGCGTGGAGACAGTGCTGACCGATACGGTGCCCTGCGACCATCGCCACAGTCCCAGCGTGGCCAGCAGGCACGCCAGCAGTAGTAGCGACCCGCCCGTGTAGCCGATGCCCAGCGATCGGTCTGCGAAGTCGGCCAGCACGGTGCCGAACGTCGTCGAGGCCACGATTGTCGCCCAGTAGAGGGCCGCATGGAATCGCTTGGCGAGGATCTGCGCCGCCACCAGCCCCACCAGCGCGACGCCGAAAATCGCGACCCCCGCGGCATAGCCCCAATTCAGCGTCATCGTGACGGTGTCGCCGCCCGTCTCGCCCAATGTCGTCGCCAAGACCTTGATGACCCAGAACCCCAGGGTGACCGCAGGCACCTTGGTCAGCGCGTGCTTCGCAACGTCCGTCATGCACGCCATCTTCCGCCGTCGGGCCTCAATCCGGGAATCGGCGCGGCGCACGGCGTGGCAGGTTCTGCTCACCGGGATCGCAAAGCCGACGTGTTCGCGCAGGTGGCGCAATACCGCGGCGGGTGGCGGTTTTAGCTGGTCGGGCCTCGAGGCGCCCCGGCGCAATACGCGCGGCCACCGCCGCGGGGCATCATCGGCGACCCGAAAAACGGCCCTGAGCTGCGTTAGCGTGACTCCCGTGGCGCAACCGGTACCCAGCTGGGACATTCAAGACTCCAGGGCCAATCGCGCCCGCCGGGTCGCCGACGTGCTGCGCCAGCAGATCCACTCCGACGCCTATCTGGAGGGCCTGCCCGCGGAACTGGACCTGGCCGCCGAATTCTCGGTCTCGCGCAACACCATTCGCGAGGCGCTGACCGTCCTCAAGCACGAGGGGCTGATCGACCGCGGACCCAAGGTCGGCACGCACGTCGCGCAGCGCAAGTACGACCACGGTCTCGACGCGCTGCTGGGTCTGAAGGAGACGTTCAAGGATCTCGGTGAGGTGCGTAACGAGGTGCGCGCCGCGATCCCGGTCACCGCGCCGCCGTCGGTGGCCCGCCGGTTGCGGCTGCAACCGGGCGAGCAGGCGGTGTTCATCGAGCGGCTGCGGTACCTGGGCGACCTGCCGCTCAGCCTCGACCTCACCTACCTCGACCCGGACATCGGCCGCGAGGTGCTGACCCATCCGCTGGAGACCAACGACCTGTTCGCGCTCATCGAGGAGGTGAGCGGGCAACGGCTGGGGTCGGCGGCGCTTGCGCTGGAGGCCATTCCCGCCGACGCGCACTCGGCGGCCACGCTGCAGGTGCCCGACGGCGCGGCACTGCTGATGCTGGAGCGGCTCACCAGCCTCGCCGACGGCACCCCCGTCGACCTGGAGTACATCCGGATGCGGGGCGATCGAATCACCATGCGGGGCAACCTTATTAGAGCCGAGCCGATGAGGAGCAACCCATGACGCTGATCAACAACAACCGCGCCGACGTGCCGGTCACCATCGACGAGTCGCTGTGTATCGACGGCTGCACCCTGTGCGTGGAGGTCTGCCCGCTCGACGCGCTGGCCATCAACCCCGACACCGGCAAGGCCTTCATGCACGTCGACGAGTGTTGGTACTGCGGCCCCTGCGCGGCCCGCTGTCCCACCGGCGCGGTCACGGTCAACATGCCCTATCTCCTTCGCTGAAAAGCATTCGACCCCAGGATCTTTGATGAAACGACGCGCCATCCGGCTGGCGTCGGTGGTGATCGCGATCGCCGCGATCACCACCGGTTGCTCACTGGAATCCCTGTCGCAGTCCTCCGGTGTGGTCAACGTGGTGGTGGGATATCAGTCCAAGACCATCAACACCGTCACCGCGGGTACGCTGCTGCGCGCGCAGGGCTACCTGGAACACCGGCTGGCCGACATCACCACCCGTACCGGCACCAAATACGCTGTGCGGTGGCAGGATTACGACACCGGAGCTCCGATCACCGCGCAGATGCTCGCCGAGAAGATCGACATCGGCTCGATGGGCGACTACCCGATGCTGATCAACGGCTCCAAGACGCAGGCCAACCCGCTGGCCAAGACCGAGATCGTCTCCATCACCGGCTACAACCCCAAGGGCGCCCTGAACATGGTGGTGGTGGCGCCCGGTTCGTCGGCGACCACGTTGCGCGACCTGGCCGGCTCCAAGGTCTCGGCGAGTGTGGGGTCGGCCGGTCACGGCACCCTGATGCGGGCGCTGGACAGGGCCGGGATCAGGGGTGTGGAAGTGCTCAACCAGCAACCGCAGGTGGGCGCCTCTGCCTTGGAATCCGGTCAGGTGCAGGGTCTTTCGCAGTTCGTCGCCTGGCCGGGGCTGCTGGTGTTCCAGAACAAGGCCAAACTGCTGTACGACGGGGCCGAGCTGAACCTGCCCACCCTGCACGGGGTGGTGGTGCGGCGCTCGTATGCGACGTCTCATCCGGAGGTGCTGGGCGCCTTCCTGCAGGCGCAACTGGACGCCACCGACTTCCTCAACTCCAAGCCGCTGGAGGCCGCCCGGATCGTCGCCCAGGGGAGCGGCCTGCCGCAGGAAGTGGTGTACCTCTACAACGGCCCCGGTGGTACCTCGTTCGACACCACGCTCAAACCGTCCCTGGTCGAGGCGTTGAAAAACGATGTGCCGTACCTGAAGTCGATCGGCGACTTCGCCGACCTGGACGTGTCCGGCTTCGTCCAGGACGCGCCCTTGCGCACCGTATTCGGCGCCCGCGGCCTGAACTACGACGCGGCCCGGGCCGCCAGCGCCAACCCGTCCGCGCTGCGCGGGGATCCCGCCCTGGCCAGCGAACTGTGGCTGGACGGTTCGGATTCCACGCAAACGGTCGCCGACCCGGCCAGTCTGCTCCGGGCCGTGCGCGAGGCGACCGCCCGAGGCGCCAAAGTCCGTGCCGCCTATGTTCCCGACGCGGAGCTGGGCACCCGGTGGTTCGCCGACAAGGCGGTCTGGGTTCAGGACGGCCAGAACTACCTGCCGTTCGGGACGCCGGCCGGCGCACATCGCTATCTCGCCGCACACCCGGGCGGCGCCATCGTGAATTACGAGCACGCCCTTGGAGGTTCGGTATGACCGCTTATCTCACCGGCGACCCGGCAGCCCCGGTGTCGGCGCAAGTCGTCGACGCGGTACCGGCCGCGGCCACCCCGCGACGTGCCGGCTCGCCATGGCAGTGGCGGCTGCTGCGGCTCGCCTCGGTCGCCGCCGCGATCGGGTTGTGGCAGGCGCTCACCGCCGACAAGGTCCGGCTGCTGCTGCGCTTCGACACGCTGCCCACCGTCACCGAGATCGTGCACGCGCTGGGACGCCGGCTCGGAACCTCCGAGTACTGGCTTGACCTGGCGCAGTCGCTGATCCGTATCCTCACCGGCTTCGGATTGGCCGCGGTGGTCGGGGTCGCGACGGGCGTGCTGCTGGGGCGTTCCCGCTTGTTCGCCAACACCTTCGGCCCGCTCACGGAGTTGGTCAGACCCGTCCCGGCCATCGCGATGGTGCCGGTGGCGATCCTGCTGTTCCCGACCGACGAGGCCGGCATCGTGTTCATCACCTTCCTCGCGGCGTACTTCCCGATCCTGGTCAGCACCCGGCACGCGGTGCGGGCGCTGCCCACGCTGTGGGAGGACTCGGTGCGCACCCTCGGCGGCGGCCGGTGGGATGTGCTGAAGCAGGTGGTGCTGCCGGGCATCCTGCCGGGAGTGTTCGGCGGCCTGTCGGTCGGTATGGGCGTGGCGTGGATCTGCGTGATCTCCGCGGAGATGATCTCGGGCCGACTCGGGATCGGCTATCGCACCTGGCAGGACTACACCGTGCTGGCCTATCCCCAGGTGTTCGTCGGGATCATCACCATCGGCGTGCTGGGTTTCGCGACGGCGGCGACCGTCGAGGTCGTGGGCCGTCGGGTGACCGGCTGGCTGCCGCGTGCGGAGGAGGAAGGCCGGCAATGACTTTGAAAAAGGCTGGAGTGAGTCTGGAACTGGATCGAGTTCGCTTGTCCTACACCGGAAGACCGGTGATCGACGGGCTGAGCCTGACGGTGCGGCCCGGGGAGATCCTGGTGCTCACCGGCCCCTCGGGCTGCGGCAAGTCGACGGTGCTGCGGGCCTTGGCGGGGCTGCTGCGGCCCGACGACGGCCGGATCGTCGCCGACGGCGACGAGGTCACGACCACCTCGGGCGACCGGGGCATGGTGTTCCAGGACAACGCGTTGCTGCCGTGGCGCACCGTGCGATCCAACATCGAGTTGGCCCTGAGGCTGCGAGGCGTCGCCCGGACCGGCCGGCGCGCCGAGGCCGACCGCTGGATCGCCGAGCTCGGTCTCACCGGCTTCGGCGACTATCTGCCCAAGAGCCTGTCCGGCGGCATGCGGCAGCGCGTCCAGCTGGCCCGCGGGCTGGCCGGGGCGCCGCGCGCGGTGATGATGGACGAGCCGTTCGGCGCGCTGGACACCCAGACACGGACGGCCATGCAGCGGCTGCTGATCGACACCTGGCGTGCCCACCCGACGACGATCGTCTTCGTCACCCACGACGTCGACGAGGCGCTGCTGCTGGGCGATCGCATCGCCGTACTGGGCAAGGCCGGTCAGCCGCTGCGCACCCTGGTCGACGTGCCGGAGCCGCGCGTCGACCGGCAGCGCGCCGCGCTGCGCGCCGAAGTCATTGCGGCACTGAATCACTCGGCGGTGGCGGCATGATGCAGATTCCCGACCCGGCGGCCCCGGTCCGGCTTGACTGTGACGTCCTGGTCATCGGCGGCGGCACCGCGGGCACCATGGCGGCGCTGTCGGCCGCCGAGAACGGCGCGCAGGTGCTGCTGCTGGAGAAGGCGCACGTGCGTCACTCCGGCGCCCTGGCGATGGGCATGGACGGTGTCAACAACGCGGTGATCCCCGGCAAGGCCGAACCCGAGGACTACGTCGCCGAGATCACCCGCGCCAACGACGGAATCGTCAACCAGCGCACCGTGTATCAGACCGCCACCCGGGGCTTTGCGATGGTGCAGCGGCTGGAGCGGTACGGCGTGAAGTTCGAGAAGAACGAGCACGGCGAGTACGCCGTGCGCCGGGTGCACCGCTCGGGCTCCTACGTGCTGCCGATGCCCGAAGGCAAGGACGTCAAGAAGGCGCTGTATCGCGTGCTGCGGCAACGGTCGATGCGCGAGAAGATCCAGATCGAGAACCGGCTGATGCCGGTGCGGGTGCTGACCCACGAGGGCAGGGCCGTGGGTGCGGCGGCGCTGAACACCCGCACCGGTGAATTCGTCACGGTCGGCGCCAAGGCGGTCATTTTGGCCACCGGTGCTTGCGGCCGGCTCGGCCTGCCCGCGTCGGGCTACCTGTACGGCACCTACGAGAACCCCACCAACGCCGGCGACGGCTACTCGATGGCCTACCACGCGGGCGCGGAGCTGTCCGGCATCGAGTGTTTCCAGGTCAACCCGTTGATCAAGGACTACAACGGCCCGGCATGTGCGTACGTCGCCAATCCCTTCGGCGGCTATCAGGTCAACGCGCACGGCGAGCGGTTCGTCGACTCCGACTACTGGTCGGGGCAGATGATGGCCGAGGTCAAAACCGAGATCGACTCCGCGCGCGGACCCATCTACCTCAAGGTGTCGCACCTGCCCGACGAGACGCTGACCGCGCTGGAAAGCATCCTGCACACCACCGAGCGGCCCACCCGGGGCACCTTCCACGCCAACCGCGGCCACGACTACCGCACCCACGACATCGAGATGCACATCTCCGAAATCGGCTTGTGTAGTGGGCACTCCGCGTCGGGGGTGTGGGTCGACGAGCACGCCCGCACCACGGTGCCCGGGCTGTACGCCGCCGGCGACATGGCCTGCGTGCCGCACAACTACATGATCGGGGCATTCGTGTTCGGCGACCTGGCCGGCACGCACGCCGCCTCGACCCTGGCCGACGTCGCTGCACCGCAACAGCTTCCGGAGGATCAGGTGCGCGAGGCGCACGAGCTGATCTACCGGCCGCTGCGGCATCCGGACGGCCCGCCGCAACCCCAGGTCGAATACAAGCTGCGCCGCTTCGTCAACGACTACGTCGCGCCGCCCAAGACCGGGGCCAAGCTGTCGCTGGCCATCCGCACCTTCGAGCGGATGAGCGCCGAGATCGCCGAGATGGGCGCCCGCAATCCGCACGAGCTGATGCGCGCGGTGGAGGTGACGTTCATCCGCGACTGCGCCGAGATGGCCGCCCGTTCGTCGCACACCCGCACCGAATCCCGTTGGGGCCTCTATCACGATCGCGCCGACCTGCCCGGCCGCGACGACAACCAGTGGGGCTATCACCTCAACCTGCGCAAAGCGACCCAAGGCGACGCCGAAAAAGGAATGGTGTTCCTCAAGCGGCCGGTGGCACCGTATTTCGTGCCGGTCCCGGAGTTCGACGGCCTGCCGCCCACCGACCGGACCGTGTACCCGGTGGAGCAGCCGCCGCTGGTCGGCGGTCAGGCGCCGGCCACCGCGGTGTCGCGAATCGGCTCCGCCACAACCGCGTTCGAGCCGCCGTCACCGCGCATCGCCGAGGTCCTGGCGCTCGAGGAGCCCACGATGATCGACCTCGATCCCTACCTTGCCGACGCGGATCCCGGCGTGCGCCGCACCGCGGTGTCGACGCTGACCGAGCACATCCCCGACGGGTATGCGCCGGCCCTGGTGGCCGCGCTGAAGGACGGCGATGCCTCGGTCCGCCTCACCAGCGCCGACGGCATCCGCGAGCTGGTCGAGGTGTTGCCGCAGCCGGAAAGCGTTCGCGAGCACCTGGATTCGGTCGATCGGGTGGTGCGCGCGGCCTCGCTGTACGTGCTGGCCGCCCGCCGGGCCGGTGACGCCGCGCAATACCGTCGCGCGCTCGACGACGCCGATCATCGGGTGCGCATCGAGGCCGTGCGCGCGCTGGTGTCCGTCGACGACGTGGCTGGTGTCGTCGCCGCCGCCGGTGACGAGAACCGCGAGGTCCGCATCGCCGCGGCCGCCGGACTGGCGACGCTAAGGGCGACAGCAGCCCCAGCTAGCCGGGCCGTGCGCCGGCTGGTCGGCGACTCCGACCCGCTGGTTCGCGCCGCTGCGCTGGCCGCGCTGGGTCAATTGGGTTGCGGCCAAGACGATTACGCCGCCATCAAGCAGGCGCTGCGGGCGCCGGCCTGGCAGGTGCGGGAAGGCGCGGCCCGCGCGCTGGCCGGCGCCCCGGTCGACTTCGCGGTTCCGCATCTGTCCGAGGCGCTGGGCGACGCCCATCTGGACGTGCGCAAGGCGGCCGTGCTCAGCCTGACCCGCTGGGCAGGGGAGCCAGCCGCCCGGGACGCGCTGGGGCTTGCGCTCAAAGACGGCGACGCCGACGTGCGGGCCTACGCCCGCCGGGCGCTCGAGCAGGACAGCTTGGCGGAAGAAGGCTAATCAGCGCAGGATCTTGGCGTACAGCAGGCTGTCCTGCGGTTCGGGCCCCATCGTAGGGTAGACCGCGTGCCGGGCCAGTCGCCCCTCCAGAAAGAAGCCGGCGTGCTCGAGCAGCCGCGCCGAGCGCTCGTTGTCCACACTGCAGGTGGCCCAGACGCGGTACACCTCGCGATCGGCGTCGAGCGCGGTGAGCAGCATGCCGAGCACCTCGGACATCAATCCCTTGCCCCACCACCGCCTGCCCAGGCAGTAGCCGACCTCGACCGAATGCGGTGCGGTGCGCCGGCAGCTGGCCAACCCGATCACCTCGCCGCGGTGCCGCGACTCGATGACCCACGTCTTCTCGTCCGCGCTGGCGTTGAGTTTTTCGGTGATCACGCGCCGCGTCGCGGCCACGTCGGGGTGCGGCGCCCACAACAGATACTTGGTGACCTGCGGGTCGCGGGCGACCCGCTGGAACAGCGCCCCGGCGTCGTCGAGTGTGGGTAGGCGCAGCAGCAGCCGCGGACCGCTGATGCGGTCGGGTGGGTATTCGGGCATCGGGATGTGACTTTAAAGGTCGAGGGCGCGATAGGTGTTGCGGACGAATCGCGGTTGCGCCGTGCGGAGTTTGGCCAGCGACGTGTTTCCGGCGACGGCGGTGGCGGCGTCGACGGTCAGGTCCGGCAGGTTCTGAATCAGGTAGAGCAGGATCAGGTCCGCACTGGGGTCGGCCTGCCACCAGGTCCCGTAGGCGCCGGGCCAGCTGAACGTGCCGAGGCCGCCGGGCCCGAAAAGCGGTGTGCTCTTGGCCGGATCGGTCACCAGGGACAGGTTCAGCCCGAAGCCGCGGCCGACCCAGTACGGCGCGCCCAGAAAGTTGTGCCGCTTCTGCTCCTCGGTGAGCCGGTCGGTCCGCATCGACCGGACCGACTCTTCCGAGAGCACCCGCACGCCGTCGACCGTTCCACCGGCGAGCAGCATCCGCACGAACCGCAGGTAATCGTCTGCGCTCGACCACAATCCGCCGCCGGCATTGCAGAACGAGGGCGGCGTGATGTGCGGTGGGCCCATCACGCCGTGATGCAGCCGGCTCTGTTCGTCGAGTGAGTACATGGTCGCCGCGCGCCGCCGGGCCTCGGGTGAGACGAAGAACCCGGTGTCGCTCATGCCCGCCGGGCCCAGGATCCGTTCATCGAGCACCTCATGGAACGGCTTGCCCTCGATGCGGGAGGCGATGACGCCCAGCAGGTCGATGGAGTGGCTGTAGGTGACCCGGTCACCGGGCTGATGCACCAGCGGCAGCTTGGCCAGCTCGGCCAGCCAGGCGTCCGGGCCCTGATTAAAGGGCAGCCGCATGTAGGCCTTGGAGATCGGCCCTGACACCGAGAAGCCGTAGGCCAGCCCACTGGTGTGGGTGAGCAGATCCTCGATCAGCATGGTGCGGTCCACCGGGTGCGTCCGGTCGAGCGCGCCATGCGGATCGTCGAGCACCCGCACGTCGGCCAACTCCGGCGCCCAGCGGGTCACCGGATCTTTGAGCGTCAGCTTGCCGTCGTCGACCAGGCTCATCACCGTCGCGACCGTCACCGGCTTGGTCATCGACGCGATGCGAAACAGCGTGTCGCGCTGCATCGGCAGACCCGCGTCCACGTCGCGGTAGCCGATTTCGTTGATCTGCAGCAGTTCTCCGCGCTGCCAGACCACCGTCACCGCGCCGGCGAGCAGGCCGGCGTCGCACACCTCACGAATGGAGGCGGCATTGCCATTGAGGGACGAGCGATTCACCTGGTCAGGTTAGCGGGCCGGTCGTGCGGTCCTCAGATTCGGTCGATCCCGGCGATCAGGGTGGCCACCCCGGACGTGAGTACGCCCGCGATCAGTAGCGTCGCGCCGAGCCACACGCTCGCGATCATCCGGTTCGGGCGCGCCGGGTTGCGGCCGAGCACCGATAGGAAGAATCCCGCGGGCATCATGATGGCGGCCAGCAGCACGGCGATCGCCCCGCCGTTGGCCCAACCGGGGCTCGCGCCCGCGGCGTTGCCCAGTACCGACAGCAGTAGGCCCAGCATCACGAGCACACCGGCGTGCGCGTGGCCGGCTCGAAAAAACGATTTCTGCAGGCCGTTGGCTTCGTGGTTCCCGGTGACCACGCGAAGTAAGAAGACGCCGCCGGACGCGATGGTGACGACCGAGATGATGGTGGCCCCCAGCGTGACGCTCATGAACGGGGCGATCAGCGAGGTGCTCATAAAACTTCCTGACGTCATAAGCCGGGGTTAGATACTTCTACTATCCAATAGTGGATAGTAGAAGTATCCAATGTCAAGATGTTCTGGCAAGACTTTCGAAGGAGCGCTTCCGTGCTGATGTCGGAGCTGGCGAGTCGCACCAATGTGCCGGTGCCGACGATCAAGTTCTACCTACGTGAGGGCGTGCTGATGCCGGGCCGCGTCGTCAGCTCGACTCGCGCCCACTACGACGAGCTCCACGTCCGACGGATCGCGCTGATCAGGGCGCTGTCCGCGATCGGTCTCTCGATCTCCCAGATCAGTTCCGTTGTCGGACTCATCGACCACCCGGGCCGGTCGCTTTTCGCGACGCTGGGTGCGGCGACAGCGGCGCTTTCGCGGCCCGCTCAACCCGCAAGCGGTGAGGACTGCGCACGGGCTCGGGCCGCGCTGTCGGCGCTTGACTTCGTGGTGCCCGACGATCTTCCCGCGGTAGCGCAGCTTGACCGCGCGCTCGCCGACGCCGAGGCCGCGGGCGTGCCGATGACCGAGGATCGGTTGCGCGCATACGCGCCGCACATCAGTGCCATCGCCAACTACGACATCGAGCAGATGCCGCTGGAACCCCCAACGGCGGCAATCGAATACGCCGTCCTCGGGACGATCTTCTACGAACCGATCCTCGCGGCACTGCGCCGCATCGCGCATGCCCACCTGGCCGCGCAACGCCTGGCCGAGGGCGGGTCAGCCCTCGATTAGGCGGCATGATTTGCGCTGCGTCCGCAACGTGATCGTGGAATAACGCCTCTGTACATTCAGCGCGGAGAAATTTGAATTGACCGCCATGGCCAATCAAATGGCGAGGACGATAGCCGCAGCGTGCGGTGGTGCTGCCGTGTTTGCCCTGGCGTTCAGTGCAATCGGCGGTGTTCAAGCGCCGCCCACCAACATGGCGGATCCTGTGACGACCGTCGAACCGACGCCCACATCGCCGGATGACGTTTGTTGCGATACGCCCCAACCCCAGGCAAGCGGCTGGAACTGCAAAATCGGGTTGAACTGTGGGCCGATCAGGCCGCGCCGCACCTGGCCTCCGCCTCCGCCTCCTCAATAGGCTTTCACTTCGAAATTTCAGCGTTCACTTTCGTCGAATCCGACGTTGGCGGACCGGACATGATTCGTGCCCGCCATGTGTCCCTTCCCCAGACCCATGGGGCGGGTGTGACTGGCGCAAGTGAGGGACGACGGGCGCCACACCTGCCTGGCGGCGTCGCGCTCGAAATTAGTGCTACGCTGCCTCGCAGTCGACATCCTTTAACGATCCGTCCGGCGAGGCGGAGAAGGAGGTCAAGTTTCGTATGGGTGCTGCGGGCGACACCGGCTTAGGCAGCGATTCCCGGGAGTTGATGTCGGCGGCCGATGTGGGCCGCACCATTTCCCGCATTGCGCATCAGATCATCGAAAAGACCGCACTGGACGGTCCCGACGCGCCACGGGTGGTGCTGCTCGGCATCCCGACCCGCGGTGTGATCCTCGCCGATCGGCTCGCCACCAACATCGGCGAATACAGCGGCGTCGAGGTCGGCCACGGTGCCCTGGACATCACCCTCTACCGCGACGATCTGATGCAGAAACCGCCACGGCCGCTGGAAGCCACCTCGATTCCGGCCGGCGGCATCGACGACGCGTTGGTGATCCTGGTCGACGACGTCTTGTACTCCGGTCGCTCGGTCCGTTCCGCGCTGGACGCGCTGCGCGACGTGGGCCGGCCGCGGGTGGTGCAGCTGGCCGTGCTGGTCGACCGCGGCCACCGCGAATTGCCGCTACGCGCCGACTATGTGGGCAAGAACGTTCCCACCTCACGCGGCGAGAGCGTGCACGTGCTGCTGAGCGAGAACGACGGTGACGACGGGGTGGTGATCTCACGATGACGCGCCATCTGCTGGCGGCCGGCGACCTGAGCCGAGATGACGCCACGGCCATCCTCGACGACGCCGACCGGTTCGCACAGGCGCTGGTGGGTCGCGAGATCAAGAAGCTGCCGACGCTGCGCGGCCGCACCATCGTCACGATGTTCTACGAGAACTCGACGCGCACCCGGGTGTCTTTCGAGGTGGCCGGCAAGTGGATGAGCGCCGACGTGATCAATGTCAGCGCGTCCGGATCGTCGGTGGGCAAGGGGGAGTCGCTGCGCGACACCGCGTTCACGCTGCGCGCCGCCGGCGCCGACGCGCTGATCATCCGGCACCCGGCCTCCGGCGCCGCGCACCTGCTCGCCGAGTGGACATCGGCGGCGAACGCCTCCGGAGACAACGGGGGGCCGTCGGTGATCAACGCCGGTGACGGCACCCACGAGCACCCGACCCAGGCCCTGTTGGACGCGCTGACCATCCGCCAGCGCCTCGGCGGCATCGAGGGCCGTCGCATCGTGATCGTCGGCGACATCCTGCACAGCCGGGTGGCCCGCTCCAACGTGATGCTGCTGGACACCCTGGGCGCCGAGGTGGTCCTGGTCGCGCCGCCGACGCTGCTGCCGGTCGGCGTCGAGGGCTGGCCGGTCACCGTGTCCAACGACTTCGACGCCGAGCTGCCCGCCGCCGACGCGGTGCTGATGCTGCGGGTGCAGGCCGAGCGGATGAACGGCGGGTTCTTCCCCTCGGTGCGCGAATACTCCTCGCTGTACGGGCTTTCCGATCGCCGCCAGGCGATGCTGCCCGGCCACGCCGTGGTGCTGCACCCGGGACCGATGCTGCGTGGCATGGAGATCGCCTCGTCGGTGGCCGACTCATCGCAATCGGCTGTGCTGCAACAGGTTTCCAACGGCGTCCACGTGCGGATGGCGGTGCTGTTCCACGTGCTGGTCGGCACCGAATTGGCCGGAGAAGAGGGTGCGGCGTGAGCGTGCTGCTGCGCGGGGTTCGGTTGTACGGCGAGGGCGATCGCGTCGACGTGCTGGTCGATGACGGCCAGATCGCCGACATCGGCCCCGGGTTGGGCGAGGCCGGAGGCGTCGAAAAGGACCTGGACGTGATCGACGCCACCGATCAGGTGCTGCTGCCCGGCCTGGTCGACCTGCACACCCATTTGCGCGAACCCGGACGCGAGTACGCCGAGGACATCGAAACCGGTTCGGCCGCAGCGGCTTTGGGGGGCTACACCGCGGTGTTCGCGATGGCCAACACCAACCCGGTCGCCGACAGCCCGGTGGTCACCGACCACGTGTGGCATCGAGGTCAGCAGGTCGGCCTGGTCGACGTGCACCCGGTCGGCGCCGTCACCGTCGGGCTCGCCGGCAAAGAGCTCACCGAGATGGGCATGATGGCGGCCGGGGCCGCGCAGGTGCGGATGTTCTCCGACGACGGCATCTGCGTGCACGACCCGCTGGTGATGCGCCGCGCCCTGGAATACGCCACCGGTCTGGGCGTGCTCATCGCCCAGCACGCCGAGGAGCCGCGGCTGACCGTCGGCGCCGTCGCCCACGAGGGACCCACCGCGGCCCGGCTGGGCCTGGCGGGCTGGCCCCGGGCAGCGGAGGAGTCGATCGTCGCCCGCGACGCGCTGCTGGCCCGCGACGCCGGCGCCCGGGTACACATCTGCCACGCCTCCACCGCGGGCACCGTCGAGATCGTGAAATGGGCTAAGGGGCAAGGGATCTCGATCACCGCCGAGGTCACCCCGCACCACCTGATGCTCGATGACAGCAGGCTGGCCGGTTACGACGGGCAAAACCGGGTGAACCCGCCGCTGCGCGAAGCGGCCGACGCGGTGGCGCTGCGCCGGGCGCTGGCCGACGGCGTCATCGACTGTGTGGCCACCGATCACGCCCCGCACGCCGAGCACGAGAAGTGCGTGGAGTTCTGCGCGGCGCGCCCGGGCATGCTGGGGTTGCAGACGGCGCTGTCGATCGTGGTGCAGACGATGGTCACGCCCGGCCTGTTGACCTGGCGGGACGTCGCCCGGGTGATGAGCGAAAACCCCGCCCGCATCGCGGGGCTGCCCGATCACGGCCGGCCGCTGGAGGTGGGGGAGCCGGCCAACCTTACGGTGGTGGACCCCACCACCTCGTGGACCGTCGCCGGATCCGACCTGGCCAGCCGGTCGGCCAACACGCCCTACGAGGAGATGACGCTGCCCGCCACCGTGACGGCCACGCTGCTGCGCGGCAAGGTCACCGCCCGAGACGGGAAGTCCCCGGCATGAATTCGGGCACGCTGGTGGGATCGCTGATCTTCGCGGCCGTGGTGGTGGTCGTGATCACGGTGGTGATCCAGCTGATGATGCGGACCTGGCACCGTCGCTCGCAGCGGCAGGCGGAGCTGATCGGGGCGTTGCCCGAGATCCCGGACCGGGTGGGGGCGGCGACCATCACCACCCGCGGGCACTATTGCGGCTCCATGATGGCGCCGGGCTGGAGTGAGCGGATCGCGGCCGGTGATCTGGGTTTCCGTAGCAGAGGGGTGCTGACCCGCTATGCGGGCGGCATCATGGTGGAACGCGTACGGGCCCAACCTATTTGGATCCCTCGGGACTCCATCGCGCACATCCGTATGGAGCGCAGAATGACTGGCCGGATCGGGATTCTGGCGATCCGCTGGCGGCTGCCGTCGGGCGTCGAGATCGACACCGGCTTCCGGGCGAACCGCCGTGACGAATACGACGGGTGGCTTGAATCCCAGCATCAGGAGGGAGCGGCGTGACCAAGGCACAGTTGGTACTCGAGGACGGGCGCGTCTTCACCGGCACGGCGTTCGGCAAGATCGGCCAAACATTGGGCGAGGCCGTGTTTTCCACCGGCATGTCCGGCTACCAGGAGACGCTGACCGATCCGAGTTACCACCGGCAGATCGTGGTGGCCACCGCGCCGCAGATCGGCAACACCGGCTGGAACGGCGAGGACGCCGAAAGCCGCGGCGACAAGATCTGGGTGGCCGGCTACGCGGTGCGCGATCCGTCGCCGCGCCCGTCCAACTGGCGGTCCACCGGCACCCTGGAGGACGAACTGGTCCGCCAGCAGATCGTGGGCATCGCCGGCATCGACACCCGCGCGGCGGTCCGGCATCTGCGCACCCGCGGCTCGATGAAGGCGGGCGTGTTCTCCGGTGAGGCGCTCGCCGATGCGGACGAACTGCTGGCGCGGGTGCGCGGGCAGCGGTCGATGCTGGGGGCCGACCTGGCCGGCGAGGTCAGCACGCCGGAGACCTACATCGTGGAACCCGAAGGGTCACCGCGGTTTACGGTGGCCGCGCTGGACCTGGGAATCAAAACCAACACGCCGCGCAACTTCGCCCGCCGCGGCGTCCGCACCCACGTGCTGGCCTCGTCGGCGACCTACGAGCAGATCGCCGACCTCGAGCCCGACGGCGTCTTCCTGTCCAACGGCCCGGGCGACCCCGCCACCGCCGACCACATCGTCGCGGTCACCCGCGAGGTGCTGGGTGCCGGAATCCCGTTGTTCGGCATCTGCTTCGGCAATCAGATCCTGGGCCGGGCGCTGGGGCTGTCCACCTACAAGATGGTGTTCGGCCACCGCGGCATCAACATCCCGGTAATCGACCACGCCACCGGGCGGGTGGCCGTCACCGCCCAAAACCACGGCTTCGCGCTCGAGGGCGAGGCCGGCCAGTCCTTCGACACGCCGTTCGGCCAAGCGATCGTCAGCCACACCTGCGCCAACGACGGAGTAGTCGAGGGCGTCAAACTCGCAGACGGGCAAGCCTTCTCGGTGCAGTACCACCCGGAGGCCGCGGCCGGACCGCACGACGCGGAGTATCTCTTCGACCAATTCATCGAGCTGATGTCAGGGGAGGGCCGCTAGTGCCACGTCGCACCGACCTCAACCACGTGCTGGTGATCGGCTCGGGGCCGATCGTCATCGGTCAGGCCTGCGAGTTCGACTACTCGGGGACCCAGGCCTGCCGGGTGCTGCGTGCGGAGGGGCTGCAGGTCAGCCTGGTCAACTCCAACCCGGCCACCATCATGACCGATCCGGAGTACGCCGACCACACCTACGTCGAGCCGATCACCGCCGCGTTCGTGGAGAAGGTGATCGCCCAGCAGGCCGAGCGGGGCAACAAGATCGACGCGCTGCTGGCCACCCTGGGCGGGCAGACCGCGCTGAACACCGCGGTCGCGCTGTACGAGAACGGGGCGCTGGAGCGCCACGGCGTCGAGCTCATCGGCGCCGACTTCGACGCCATCCAGCGCGGCGAGGACCGGCAGATGTTCAAGGACATCGTCGCCAAGGTCGGCGGTGAATCCGCCCGCAGCCGAGTGTGTTTCACCATGGAAGAGGTCCGCGAGACGGTCGAGGAGCTCGGCCTGCCGGTCGTGGTGCGGCCCAGCTTCACCATGGGCGGCCTGGGATCGGGGATGGCGCGATCCGTCGAGGAGGTGGACCGGATGGCCGGCGCCGGGCTGGCCGAAAGCCCCAGCGCCAACGTGTTGATCGAGGAATCGATTTACGGCTGGAAGGAATTCGAGCTCGAGCTGATGCGCGACGGCAACGACAACGTGGTCGTTGTGTGCTCGATCGAGAACTTCGACCCGATGGGCGTGCACACCGGTGACTCGGTCACCGTTGCGCCGGCGATGACGCTGACCGACCGGGAATACCAGCGAATGCGCGACCTGGGCATCGCGATCCTGCGCGAGGTCGGGGTGGACACCGGCGGCTGCAACATCCAGTTCGCGATCAACCCGGCCGACGGCCGGCTGATCGTCATCGAGATGAACCCCCGGGTGTCGCGGTCCAGCGCCCTGGCGTCCAAGGCGACCGGCTTCCCCATCGCCAAGATCGCCGCCAAGCTGGCCATCGGGTACACGCTCGACGAGATCGTCAACGACATCACCAAGGAAACGCCGGCCTGCTTCGAGCCCACCCTGGACTATGTGGTGGTCAAGGCGCCGCGCTTCGCGTTCGAGAAGTTCCCGGGCGCCGATCCCACGCTGACCACCACCATGAAATCCGTCGGCGAGGCGATGTCGTTGGGCCGCAACTTCGTTGAGGCACTCGGCAAGGTGATGCGGTCGCTGGAGACCAGCCGCGCCGGGTTCTGGACCAAACCCGACCCCGAGGGTGACGTCGACGAGGTGCTGACCCGGCTGCGGACGCCGACCGAGGGCCGGCTCTACGACATCGAACTGGCGCTGCGGCTGGGCGCGTCGGTGGAGCAGGTCGCCGAGGCCAGCGGCGTGGACCCGTGGTTCGTCGCGCAGATCGGCGAGCTGATCGAGCTGCGGGCGGAGCTGATCGCCGCCCCGGTGCTCGACGCCGACCTGCTGCGTCGCGGCAAGCACAGCGGGCTGTCGGACCGCCAGATCGCCGCGCTGCGGCCCGAACTGGCCGGCGAGAACGGGGTTCGGTCGCTGCGCGAGCGGCTCGGTGTGCACCCGGTGTACAAGACCGTCGACACCTGCGCGGCCGAGTTCGAGGCCAAGACGCCGTATCACTACAGCAGCTACGAGCTGGACCCCGCCGCCGAGACCGAGGTGGCGCCGCAAACCGAGAGGCCCAAGGTGCTGATCCTGGGGTCGGGTCCCAACCGCATCGGGCAGGGCATCGAGTTCGACTACAGCTGCGTGCACGCGGCAACGACGTTGTCGCAGGCTGGTTTTGAGACCGTGATGGTCAACTGCAACCCGGAGACGGTGTCCACTGACTACGACACCGCCGACAGGCTGTACTTCGAGCCGCTGACCTTCGAGGACGTCCTCGAGGTGTTCCGCGCCGAGCAGCAGTCGGCGGCAGGGGCCGGGCCCGGGAAAGGGGTCGTCGGGGTGATCGTGCAACTGGGCGGCCAGACCCCGCTCGGGCTGGCGCAGCGCCTGGCCGACGCGGGCGTGCCGATCGTCGGCACTCCGCCGGAGGCCATCGACCTGGCCGAGGACCGCGGCGCCTTCGGCGACGTGCTCACCGCGGCCGGCCTGCCGGCGCCGAAGTACGGCATGGCAACCACTTTCGCCCAGGCCCAGCGGATCGCCGAGGACATCGGCTACCCGGTGCTGGTGCGGCCGTCCTACGTGCTCGGCGGCCGGGGCATGGAGATCGTCTACGACGAGGAGACGCTGCGGGACTACATCACCCGCGCCACCGAGCTCTCACCCGAGCACCCGGTGCTCGTCGACCGCTTCCTCGAGGACGCGGTGGAGATCGACGTGGACGCGCTGTGCGACGGCACCGAGGTCTACATCGGCGGCATCATGGAGCACATCGAGGAGGCCGGCATCCACTCCGGCGACTCGGCGTGCGCGCTGCCGCCGGTGACGCTGGGCCGCAGCGACATCGAGAAGGTGCGCCGCGCGACCGAGGCCATCGCGCACGGCATCGGCGTGGTGGGCCTGCTCAACGTGCAGTACGCGCTCAAGGACGACGTGCTCTACGTCCTGGAGGCCAACCCGCGCGCCAGCCGCACGGTGCCGTTCGTGTCGAAGGCAACCGCGATCCCGCTTGCCAAGGCATGCGCCCGAGTCATGTTGGGCGCCAGCATTTCCCAGCTCCGCGAGGAGGGCATGCTGGCTGCGTCCGGCGACGGCGCCCACGCCGCGCAGAACGCCCCGATCGCGGTCAAGGAGGCCGTGCTGCCCTTCCACCGCTTCCGCCGCGCGGACGGTGCCGCCATCGACTCGCTGCTGGGCCCGGAGATGAAATCCACCGGCGAGGTGATGGGCATCGACCGCGACTTCGGCAGCGCCTTCGCCAAGAGCCAGACCGCCGCCTACGGGTCGCTGCCCGCCCAGGGCACCATCTTCGTGTCGGTGGCCAACCGGGACAAGCGCTCGCTGGTGTTCCCCGTCAAGCGGCTGGCCGACCTGGGATTCCGCGTCCTCGCTACCGAGGGAACCGCGGAGATGTTGCGCCGCAACGGGATTCCGTGCGACGAGGTGCGCAAGCATTTCGAGGACCCGCAGCCGGGTCGCCCCGAGACGTCGGCCGTCGACGTCATCAAGGCCGGT
The DNA here is from genome assembly GCF_001665835.1 of Mycobacterium colombiense. GTDB lineage: Bacteria > Actinomycetota > Actinomycetes > Mycobacteriales > Mycobacteriaceae > Mycobacterium > Mycobacterium colombiense_A. The sequence continues at coordinate 96,168 of NZ_LZSX01000099.1, forward strand.
GAGGTCGACATGGTGATCAACACGCCCTACGGCAACTCCGGCCCGCGCATCGACGGCTACGAAATCCGTTCGGCCGCAGTATCGGTCAACATCCCCTGTGTCACCACGGTGCAGGGCGCCTCGGCCGCCGTGCAGGGCATCGAAGCGGGCATCCGCGGCGACATCGGCGTGCGTAGCCTGCAAGAACTGCACAGCCAGATCGGTCAGGGCGGTTCGACCGGTAACGGGGACCGGTGACCGGGTTCGGCGTCCGGCTGGCGGACGCGAAGGCGCAACGCGGGCCGCTGTGCGTGGGCATCGACCCGCATCCCGAGCTGCTGCGCGCCTGGGGCCTGCCCACGACCGCCGACGGCCTGGCGGCGTTCTGTGACATCTGCATCGACTCGCTTTCCGGATTCGCCGTCGTCAAACCGCAAGTCGCGTTCTTCGAGGCCTACGGCGCCGCGGGATTCGCGGTGCTGGAACGCACCATCGCGGCCCTGCGATCGGCCGGGGTGCTGGTGCTGGCCGACGCCAAACGCGGCGACATCGGCACGACGATGGCGGCCTATGCCGCCGCCTGGGCGGGTGATTCACCGCTGGCCGCCGACGCCGTGACGGCCACCCCGTACCTGGGCTTCGGCTCGCTGCGGCCGCTGCTGGAGACCGCCGCGGCGCACGACCGCGGGGTGTTCGTGCTGGCGGCCACGTCCAACCCCGAGGGCGCCACCGTGCAGCGTGCCGCCTTCGACGGCCGCACGGTGGCCCAGCTGGTCGTCGACCAGGCGGCGGTGGTGAACCGTTCCGCGACCCCGTCCGGACCGGGATATGTCGGCGTGGTCGTGGGCGCGACGGTGTTGCAGGCGCCCGACCTCAGCGCGCTGGGCGGTCCGGTGCTGGTGCCCGGGCTCGGCGTCCAGGGCGGGCGGCCGGAGGCCCTCGCCGGGCTGGGCGGCGCGGAACCCGGGCAGCTGCTGCCCGCGGTGGCCCGCGAGGTGCTGCGGGCCGGGCCGGGCGTGACGGAGCTGCGCGCGGCGGCCGATCGCATGCTGGACGCCGTCGCCTACCTGGCGGTATGAGTTGGCGTCTAGTCCGACGCCACCGCGGTGCTGGGCCGCGCGGTTTCGACGATGACGGTGGTGGCCTTGACGACGGCCACCGCGACGCTGCCGGGGCGCAGCTGCAGTTCGTCGGCGGCCTCGGTGCTCATCAGCGACACCACGGTGAACGGGCCGCACTGCATCTCCACCTGGGTCATCACCTTGTCGCTGACCACCGAGGTGACCAGCCCGACGAACCGGTTGCGGGCCGAGCTGCCGATGCTGAGCGGGTCCGCCGGCGGGGCGGGCGCATTGGTGCGGGAGAAGTGGGCGAGGTCCTCGCTCGCGATCACCTTGCGGCCGGCGGCGTCGTGACTGACCGCAAGTGTGCCCTGGTTGATCCAGCGCCGCACGGTGTCGTCGCTGACTCCAAGCAGCTCAGCTGCCTGGCGAATTCGCAGGTTGGACACTTCTCGATCGTATCGGATTCCGTGCCCCCGATTAGCTGAAATGAGGCGTGGGGGAGCCATCATCCCGCACTTACGGAACCCAGGCTAGCTTCAGTCCGCGTGTGCGGAAATAGACTCGGTAGATCGCCCGAATATCGCGGAAACGAGCGGCCGTCATCGCCCGCGGCGTCCGGGTGCGGCGCCGATCCCGGGCGCCGAACGACGCTGCGGCGCTTGATGGTTGGTGAAAGTTCACGATTTGTTCAGGTGAGTTGACCTTGATCACGTCCACCCCGGATCGGCCGCGGCGCACGCTCGGACGCCTACCGCCGAACGTGGGGTCGCCGCGACGCGAAAGCCTGCCGGGCCGGCGGATTCGACGACGAATCCCGGCGGCGATGTCATTGGTTGCTGGACGATCCGCGCGTGACCTGCGGAAGGCTGTCCGGGGCGGCCGCCGCGGGCCCGGGAGCTGGGCGGACGGCGAGGCGCGCGGACACCCCGGATTCGGGGCCACAAGGCCGCCTCGAGGCCCCCGCGGGGGCCGTCAGGACCGGGGCGCGGGCCGAACAGCGGTGTTGGCCTGGCGTTTGACCGGCGATGCGACACGCGCGACACGCCGCAAATAAATCCGTGATCCCTCGCACCGGGCGTGACGGCGGCCGGCCGGCGGCTTTCCGGACGGCCCGGCCGTCACTCCTGCCGCGGTCGCCGGGCGATAAAACCGCAGGTAGACGGCTTATTGACGAATCGAAACGGCGCTTGTGCCGACACCCGGACGGCGCTCGGCGCGGCCGTTGTGAACCCCGCCGGAAGCACCGCTTTGGCCGGCTACACGCCGGTGCATGCTGGGACTTTGCCCCCTTAAGCAGGGGGTCGGGTTAGATTTCGTCAGAAGGCCTGAGTACGGTCGTCTGCGCTGGCAGAAGTGCCGGCGAGACAAAATGAGATCGATTGAAATTGATTGATCAGATACGGAGGAATCGTGGCCCTTCCCCAGTTGACCGACGAGCAGCGCGCGGCCGCGTTGGAGAAGGCGGCTGCCGCACGTCGAGCGCGAGCAGAGCTCAAGGACCGCCTGAAGCGTGGCGGCACCAACCTGACCCAGGTCCTCAAGGACGCCGAGACCGATGAAGTCCTGGGCAAGATGAAGGTTTCCGCGCTTCTCGAGGCGTTGCCCAAGGTGGGCAAGGTCAAGGCGCAGGAGATCATGACTGAGCTGGAGATCGCCCCGACCCGCCGTCTGCGGGGTCTTGGCGATCGTCAGCGCAAGGCCCTGCTGGAAAAGTTCGGCTCCTAACCGAGCCGTGGGCGCACCGGCCCAAGGAGCGCCTGTGAGCGCCGGCGGGGGACCGGACGTCCAGCACGGGACACGTCCTGAACCATCAGGTAACGGACGTGTGGTCGTGCTGTCCGGTCCCTCCGCGGTCGGCAAGTCGACTGTGGTCCGATGCCTGCGTGAGCGGGTCCCGGACCTGCATTTCAGCGTCTCGGCCACGACGCGGGCGCCGCGGCCCGGCGAGGTCGACGGCGTCGATTACCACTTCGTCACCCCGGCCCGCTTCCAGCAGCTCATCGACGAGGGCGCGCTGCTGGAGTGGGCCGAAATCCACTCGGGCCTGCACCGATCCGGCACCCTGGCCGAGCCGGTCCGGGCCGCCACGGCCCGCGGATTCCCGGTGCTGATCGAGGTCGATCTGGCCGGGGCCCGGGCGGTCAAGAAGGCGATGCCCGAGGCCCTCGCGGTCTTCCTGGCGCCGCCCAGCTGGGAGGACCTCAGGGCCAGGCTCGTCGGCCGCGGCACCGAAACGCCGGAGGTCATGCAGCGGCGTCTGGAGACCGCCCGCGTCGAAATGGCGGCCCAAAATGACTTCGACCGGGTGGTCGTGAACACTGAATTGGAGTCAGCGTGCTCCGAATTGGTATCCTTGCTGGTGGGAACTGCGCCGGGCCGGCATGACCCGTCTGGCCAGTCCAGAAGCAGGACCACTTCCCAGCAAGATTGACCACCGAATTTTTCAAGTTTCTTTCAGCGGCGATGAGCCGCTCCAATCCGCCAGGAGATTGACCTAAGTGAGTATTCCGCAGTCCGACGCGGCATTGGCCGCCGTCCCCGACCGGTTCGATCCGTCCGCCGGGGGACCGGGCGCCTACGACACCCCGCTGGGCATCACCAACCCGCCCATCGACGAGCTGCTGGACCGCGTCTCGAGCAAGTACGCCCTGGTGATCTACGCCGCCAAGCGGGCCCGCCAGATCAACGACTACTACAACCAGCTCGGGGAGGGCATCCTCGAATACGTCGGTCCGCTGGTCGAGCCGGGGCTGCAGGAAAAGCCGCTTTCGATCGCGATGCGCGAGATCCACGGCGACCTCCTCGAGCACACCGAGGGCGAGTAACAGGGCCGGGCCGGGCGCGCTGTGGACAACCGCGATCGGGTCGCGAAAAGAGTAATCGTCGGCGTCTCCGGCGGTATCGCCGCCTATAAGGCGTGCACCGTCGTTCGTCAGCTCGCCGAGGCCGGTCATTCGGTCCGCGTCATCCCGACCGAGTCCGCGCTGCGTTTCGTCGGGGCCGCCACCTTCGAGGCGCTCTCCGGCCAGCCGGTGCACACCGGCGTCTTCAGCGACGTGCCGGAGGTGCCGCACGTCCAGCTCGGCAAGCAGGCCGACCTGGTCGTGGTGGCGCCGGCCACCGCCGATCTGCTGGCCCGGGCGGTACACGGCCGGGCCGACGATCTGCTGACCGCCACCCTGCTCACGGCGCGATGTCCGGTGCTGTTCGCGCCGGCCATGCACACCGAGATGTGGTTGCACCCGGCCACCGTCGACAACGTGGCCACGCTGCGCCGCCGGGGAGCGGTGGTGCTGGAACCCGCCGCCGGGCGGCTCACCGGGACGGACAGCGGCTCGGGCCGGCTACCGGAGGCCGAGGAGATCACCACGCTGGCTCATCTGCTGCTGGAACGCCAGGACGCGCTGCCCTACGACCTCGCCGGCTGCAAGGTGCTGGTGACGGCGGGGGGCACGCGTGAACCGGTCGACCCGGTGCGCTTCATCGGCAACCGCAGCTCCGGCAAGCAGGGCTATGCGGTGGCGCGGGTGGCCGCCCAGCGCGGCGCCGAGGTCACGCTGATCGCCGGGCACACCACCGGGCTGATCGACCCCGCCGGTGTAGAGGTGGTCCACGTCAGCTCCGCCGAGCAACTGGGCGACGCCGTCGCCAAGCACGCGGCCGAGGCGGACGTGCTGGTGATGGCCGCCGCCGTCGCCGACTTCCGGCCGGCCCGGGTTGCGGCCGCCAAGATCAAAAAGGGCCCGAAGGAGCAAGACCAGCCGCCGACGATCGAGTTGGTCCGCAACGACGACGTGCTGGCGGGTGCGGTGCGGGCGCGGACCAACGGCGAGCTGCCCAACATGCGCGCCATCGTGGGATTCGCGGCCGAGACCGGCGATGCCAACGGGGACGTGCTGTTTCACGCCCGGGCGAAGCTGCGCAACAAGGGCTGCGACCTGTTGGTCGTCAACGCGGTGGGCGACGGCCGGGCGTTCGAGGTGGACAGCAACGACGGTTGGCTGCTGGCGGCCGACGGTACCGAGTCGGCGCTGCAGCACGGCTCCAAGACATTGATGGCCAGTCGTATCGTGGATGCGATTGCCGCGTTCCTGCACGGGGACAGCGGATAGAACGGTCGAGTTCTTCTCGGCACCGGGGGCAGGTGCTGGCCGGGCCGACGCCAACCGATATAATTCGGTTAACTAACTAATTAGGAAGGATTGTCATTGTGAGCGAAAAGGGTCGCCTGTTTACCAGTGAGTCGGTGACTGAGGGACATCCCGACAAGATCG
>NZ_LZSX01000100.1 GCF_001665835.1 Mycobacterium colombiense
TGCAGTCTCGTGGGCTCGGAGATGTGTATAAGAGACAGGCCCCAGCCCTCGTGGTGCCAGTCGTGGCAGCTGTTCCAGTCCCAGTTGTTGCCCCAGCCCGGGTCCCACCACTCACCCGGGCACCATTGCGGGAAGGGGCCGGGATGAGCTTGCGCCTCGGTTGCGACGCCCAAACCCGCCAATCCCAGCCCGCCGATTGCGAGAGCCGTTGCGGCCAAACGTGGAAGAGTTTTCACAGGAGGGTTCTTACCCGCATCGGTGCTTTGGCTAAACAATTGCTGCCAGTGTTTCGAGCTGAGAGTTTCCTGCCAATCCGCGTCCCCTCCCCCGGCTGGGGTTTTTGGCCGGGCCCGGCCGGCTCATTTCTGGCAGGTCGGGCACCAGAAAACGTTTCGCCCCTCCAGCACCGTCGTGCGGATCGGATCGCCGGACACCCGGCAGGGCTCGCCGGCCCGCCGGTAGACGTAGGTGCGGGGCCGATCGGGCCGGTACGACGGCGCGCCGTGGTCGTGTTCGGGCCGCACCACGATGATCTTCCCGCGACGCAATCCGACCTTCATCAGCGCGACCAGATCGGTCCAGGCCGCCACGAACTCGTCCTCGCCGACGTCGCGGCCGGGCCGGAACGGGTCGATCCGGTGCCGGAACAGCAACTCGCTGCGGTAGACGTTGCCCACGCCGGCCATCACCGTCTGATCCATCAGGAGCGCGCCAATTGGTCTGCGGGACTTGGCAATCCGCTTCCACGCCCACGACGGATCGGCGTCACTGCGCAACGGGTCGGGGCCCAGCCTGGCCAGGACGTCGCTGACCTGGCCCTCGTCGATGACCTCACACACCGTCGGCCCGCGCAGGTCGGTGCCGTGGCCGGCGCCGATCATGCGCATCCGCACCTGCCCGATCGCCTCGGGAATCAGGCCGTCGGCGGAACGCTCCCATTCGGTGAAGGCACCGTACAGCCCCAGATGCACGTGCACGATCGGACCGCCGGCATAGTGGTGGAACAGGTGTTTGCCCCATGCGCTGGTGCGCTGCAACACCCGGCCGTCGACCACCGCGGCCGAATCGGCGAAGCGGCCCTGTGGGCTGGACACCGCGACGGGGGCGCCGGCGTACCGGCGTTGGTGCAGCCGGGCCAGCCGGTGCAGAGTATGCCCTTCGGGCACGCGCAGACCTTTCCGGCGTCAACCCGCCGCGCCAGGCACCGGCGGGGCTTGGTGGGTGCGTTCGTATTCGGCCAGTATGTCGATGCGCCGTTGGTGGCGTTCGGCTTTGGACCACGGCGCGGTCAAGAAGGCGTCGACGATGGCCAGGGCATCGGCCACGGTGTGCATGCGGCCGCCGATGCCGATCAGTTGGGCATTGTTGTGCTCGCGGGCCAGCGTCGCCGTTTCGACGCTCCAGGCCAGCGCGCAGCGGGCGCCGGGAACCTTGTTGGCGGCGATCTGCTCGCCGTTGCCCGACCCACCGAGCACTATGCCCAGGCTGTCCGGGTCGGCGACCGTGCGTGTCGCGGCGGCGATGCAGAAGGCCGGGTAATCGTCCTCGGCGTCATAGCTGAAGGCGCCGCAATCGATCGGCTCGTGCCCAGATTTTTTGAGGTGGTCGATGATCTGCAGCTTGAGCTCGAATCCGGCGTGGTCAGAGCCGAGGTAGACGCGCATGCCCGCAATCCTTACACAGCCACCCGCCGGGCCGGCGGCGGCGATCGCGGTGGATCGCCGCCCGACCGGTCTAGTCGAATTCGGGCTTCTCGGTGCGGCTGCGCTTGAGCTCAAAGAAGTGCGGGTAGGACGCGAAGGTGACCGAGGCGTCCCACAACTTGCCCGCTTCCTCACCGCGCGGAATCTTGGAGAGCACCGGCCCGAAGAACGCCACATCGTTGACGTGGATGGTCGGGGTGCCCACGTCGTCGCCCACCGCGTCCATGCCGGCGTGGTGGCTCTTGCGCAGCGCCTCGTCGTACTCCTCGCTGTTCGCGGCCTCCGCCAACTCAGCCGGCAGGCCCGCGTCGTCGAGCGCCAGCTTGATCACGTCATCCAGATCTTTGTTGCCCTCGTTGTGAATGCGAGTGCCCATCGCGGTGTACAGCGGCGCGAGCACCTCGGCGCCGTGGGCCTGCTCGGCGGCGATCGCCACCCGCACCGGACCGAACGCCTTCACCATCCGTTCGCGGTATTCCTCGGGCAGACCTTCGCGGTTTTCGTTGAGCACCGCCAGGCTCATCACGTGGAAGTTCACGTCGATGTCGCGGACCTTCTCCACCTCGAGGATCCAGCGCGAGGTGATCCACGCCCACGGACACAGCGGATCGAACCAGAAATCGGCCTTGTTCTTCGCGGCGGCGGTGTCAGGCATGGCGCATCCTCTCGTGAAGTTGAAAGTCTGATGTGCACAACCGTAGGCGTCTGCATCCTGTTCCCGGTTTGCCCGACCCGTAAGTTGGACACGTGGCTCTCCCCAATCTCACCCGCGAACAAGCCGTCGAGCGCGCCTCGCTGATCACCGTCGCCAGCTATCAGATCGACCTCGATGTCACCGACGGCTCCGGCGCTCCCGGCGAACGGACCTTTCGCTCGATCACCACGGTGGTGTTCGACGCGCTTGCCGGCGCCGACTCGGTCATCGACATCGCCGCCGACACCGTCCGCGGCGCCACGCTCAACGGGCGCGATCTGGACGTCTCCGGCTACGACGAGTCCACCGGTATCCCCCTGCGCGGGCTGGCCGACCGCAACGTCGTCGTGGTCGACGCGGACTGCCGCTACTCCAACACCGGCGAGGGTCTGCATCGGTTCGTCGACCCGGTCGACAACGAGACCTACCTGTACTCGCAGTTCGAAACCGCCGACGCCAAGCGGATGTTCGCCTGCTTCGACCAGCCCGACATGAAGGCGACGTTCGACGTGCGGGTGATCGCGCCCGCGCACTGGAAGGTGATCTCCAACGGCGCGACGGTGTCGGTGAAAGACGGCCTGCACACCTTCGCCACCACGCCGCGGATGAGCACCTATCTGGTCGCCTTGATCGCCGGCCCCTACGCCGAGTGGAACGACTCCTACACCGACGAGCACGGCGAGATCCCGCTGGGCATCTTCTGCCGGTCCTCGCTGGCCAAACACATGGACGCCGACCGGCTGTTCACCCAGACCAAGCAGGGATTCGGCTTCTACCACAAGAACTTTGGCCTGCCCTACGCGTTCGGGAAATACGATCAGCTGTTCGTTCCCGAATTCAACGCCGGCGCAATGGAAAACGCGGGCGCGGTGACGTTCCTCGAAGACTACGTGTTTCGCAGCAAGGTCACCCGGGCTTCCTATGAGCGGCGCGCCGAGACCGTGCTCCACGAGATGGCGCACATGTGGTTCGGCGACCTGGTCACCATGGCGTGGTGGGACGACCTGTGGCTGAACGAGTCGTTCGCGACCTTCGCTTCGGTGCTTTGCCAAAGCGAGGCAACGGAATTCACCGAGGCATGGACGACGTTCGCGACGGTCGAGAAGTCGTGGGCCTACCGCCAGGATCAGCTACCGTCCACGCATCCGATTGCCGCCGACATCCCCGACCTGGAAGCGGTCGAGGTGAACTTCGACGGCATCACCTACGCCAAGGGCGCCTCGGTGCTCAAGCAGTTGGTCGCCTACGTCGGACTCGAGCACTTCCTGGCCGGGCTGCGCGATTACTTCCGCGCCCACGCCTTCGGCAACGCCACGTTCGACGATCTGGTCGTCGCGCTGGAGCAGGCGTCCGGGCGTGACCTGTCCGACTGGGGTCAGCAGTGGCTGAAGACGACCGGGCTGAACACGCTGCGCCCGGAATTCGACGTCGACGGCCCGGGCGCTGAGGGCAAGTTCACCCGGTTCGCGGTGACCCAGAGCGGCGCCGCACCGGGCGCCGGCGAGACCCGCGTGCACCGGCTGGCGGTCGGGATCTACGACGACGACGGGACCGGGAAGCTGGTGCGGGTGCACCGCGAGGAACTCGACGTCGAGGGTCCCGTCACGGAAGTTCCTGCGCTGGTCGGTGTTTCGCGGGGCCAGCTGGTGCTGGTCAACGACGACGACCTGACGTATTGCTCGTTACGGCTGGACGCCGAGTCGCTGCGGACTGCGCTGGAGCGCATCGCCGACATCGCCGAGCCGCTGCCGCGCTCGCTGGTCTGGTCGGCCGCCTGGGAGATGACGCGCGAGGCCGAGCTGCGGGCCCGCGACTTCGTGGCGTTGGTGACTGGCGGCGTGCACGCCGAATCCGAGGTCGGGGTGGCGCAGCGGCTGCTGCTGCAGGCCCAGACGGCGCTGACGTCGTACGCCGAGCAGGGCTGGGCGCGCGAGCACGGCTGGCCGCAGTTCGCCGACCGGCTGCTGGAGTTGGCGCGGGGCGCGCAGCCCGGCTCGGATCATCAGCTCGCCTTCGTCAACACGCTGTGCTCGTCGGTGCTGTCGGCAGGCCATATCGAAACGCTGGCGGACCTGCTGGACCGCGACCCCGCCGAGCTGGGGCTGGCCGGCCTCGAAGTCGACACGGACCTGCGGTGGCGGATCGTGACGGCGCTGGCCACCGCCGGCAGTGTCGACGCCGACGGGCCCGCGACGCCGTTCATCGATGCCGAGATCCAGCGCGACCCGACCGCCGCCGGCAAGCGCCACGGCGCCCAGGCCGCGACGGCGCGTCCGCAGCTGGGAGTCAAGGAGGCGGCCTGGACGACGGTGGTCGAGGACGACACCCTGGCCAACATCACCGCGCGCTCGATCATCGGGGGCATCGCCCCGCCCGGACAGGCCGAGTTGCTCAAGCCGTTCACCGCGCGCTATTTCGAGGCGATCTCCGGAGTCTGGGCGCGCCGGTCCAGCGAGGTGGCCCAGACAGTGGTGATCGGGCTGTATCCGCACTGGGACATCAGCGAGGAAGGCGTCGCCGCCGCGGACAGGTTCTTGTCCGACCCGGAGGTGCCGGCGGCGTTGCGACGCCTGGTGCTCGAGGGCCAGGCCGGGGTGAAGCGTTCGTTGCGCGCGCGCCGATTCGACGCCGACGAGGGCTGATTCCGAACGGTCAGGCGGGCGAGATCCCGGCGCTCAGCACGCGGATCGCGCTGACCAGACCGTCGACCAGGTCGCCCCGCTCGAACGCCGACGACGCAGCGGCCACACCCAGCGGTGCGGCCGACTCGGCGCCCCGGCCGCGAACCTGCGTGCCGTAGACCACCTCAATGACCTTCTGGTCGGGTGAGACGGCCAGCAGCACCGCGTTGTCCGGCGTCGGCACGTCGGCCAGGATCTCGCGGGCCCGCGCGGCGGTGTCGCTGCCCAGGTCGCCCAGGTAGATCGCGAAGCGCGCCTTGGACGCCCGGGAGCCGAACTTCAGCGCATCGTCCACGGCGACCAGGTCTTTGGTCGAAAACGGGAAATGCACCGACAGCTCGCCGGGCTCGGTGACGCCGGAGATCCGCCCGCTGGTGGTGATGACCGAACCGCGCGGCAGCTCGGTGGGTTCCTTCGTCGCTACCTCACCACGTGCCACTGGCGCCACCTCCGACTGAGAATTCCGACGTGCCGTGCCCGCCGTGGGCGTGCCCGACGTCTTCGCCGGTGGCGGCCCACAGGATCGGCGGATGCGTCCACTTCTCGCCCAACTTGTAGGCCGCCGGGTGCGGTCCCTTGCGGGACCAGATCAGCACCGACAGCACAACCACCAGCAGCAGCGGTATTCCGACGATGAACAGATGGACATGCATAGGACTCACGACGCAAACCGTATCCCACCAAGCGAACTACCGGCGCGACCGGACACCAGATTCGCGATCAGGCCGCGCCCTCGCCGAGATATCGGGCCCAGGCCGGATCGAGTTCCTTGACCGTCGACAGCAGCCGCCAGTGCTGTCCGGTCGGCGGCAGCGGCGGGCGGCGCAGCGCCCAGCCGAGCTCGCTGAGCAGCTTGTCGCCCTTGCGGTGGTTGCAGGTCGAGCAGCACGCGACGCAGTTCTCCCAGGAATGGTCGCCGCCACGGCTGCGGGGCAGCACGTGGTCGACGGTGTCCGCCTTCGCCCCGCAGTAGGCGCAGCAGAACCGGTCGCGGTGCATCAGCGCGGCGCGGGTCATCGGGACGCGCGCCCGGTACGGGACGCGGACGTAGGACCGCAGCTGGATCACCGAGGGCACCACGATCGAGCTGGTCGCCGAGTGGATGACGGGGCCGCCCGGATCGTGGTGGACCACGTCGGCCTTTCCGCAGATCACCATCACGATCGCACGGCGCATCGGCAGCGCGGTCAGCGGCTCGTAGGTGGAATTCAGCAGCAGGACCCGCCGGCGACTCCAGATGGACGCGCCCTCGGAGTGGGTGGGCGGATGGATCTCAACACTATGCAGCGACGACACGGTTGTGGGTCCGGTTAACCCCGCCGCGCCTACCTGACTCCGGTGGCTGCGGCGTTTCTTGCCCTGCGCCATAGATCCTCCGTCGAACAGTCCACCATGATTCGCCGCCAATCGCACCCCTATTGCAGGTGAAACGCCGTGTCCAACCGGTAAACAGCAGGCCTGGGGTCGGGCCGCCTCCGGCCGGTGCCGCGGCGATGCACCACAATGGACGGCGATGGATCAGGTAGCAGAGTCCTTCTACGACGCGGTCGGCGGCGCCGAGACTTTCCACGCGATCGTCGCCCGTTTTTACGCCCAGGTTCCCGAAGACGAGATCCTGCGGGAGGTGTATCCGCTGGACGACCTCGAGGGCGCCGAAGAACGCCTGCGGATGTTCCTCGAGCAGTACTGGGGCGGCCCGCGCACCTACTCCGACCGACGCGGACACCCCCGGCTGCGGATGCGTCACGTGCCGTTCCGGATCACTCCCCTGGCGCGTGACGCGTGGCTGCGGTGCATGCACACAGCCGTCGCGTCCATCGATTCGCAGACGCTCGACGATGAGCACCGTCGCGAGTTGCTCAACTACCTGGAAATGGCTGCCGACTCACTGGTCAACTCGCCCTTCTAGATACCTCGCAACCGAACGGAGCACTATGAGCCCCGCAGCATGGTGGTCGAATGCGGTCTTTTACCAGGTCTATCCGCGATCGTTCGCCGACAGCAACGGCGACGGCGTCGGCGACATCGACGGAATCGTTGCCCACCTGGATCACGTGGAGCGGCTGGGTGCGGACGCGATCTGGCTCAGCCCGGTCACCGTCTCGCCGATGGCCGACCACGGCTACGACGTCGCCGACCCGCGGGACATCGACCCGCTGTTCGGCGGAATGCCGGCCATTGACCGGCTGATCGCGGCGGCACACGAACGCGGCATCAAGATCACCATGGACGTGGTGCCCAACCACACCAGCTCCGCGCACCCCTGGTTCCAGCCCGCGCTGGCCGCCGGTCCGGGCACCGAAGCCCGGGAGCGTTACCACTTCCGGGACGGCAAGGGGCCCGATGGGGCGCTGCCGCCCAACAACTGGACGTCGGTCTTCGGCGGCTCGGCCTGGACGCGGGTGGTCGAGCCCGACGGCAATCCCGGCCAGTACTACCTGCATCTCTTCGACACCGAGCAGCCGGACCTGAACTGGGAGAATCCCGAGGTCTTCGATGACTTCGCGAAGTCGCTGCGGTTTTGGCTGGACCGAGGGGTGGATGGGTTCCGCATCGACGTGGCGCACGGGATGGCCAAGCCGCCCGGCCTGCCCGACGCCAAGGAAGACGCGAAGGTGCTGTCGCACAGCGACGACGACCCGCGTTTCAACCAACCCGCCGTGCACGACATCCACCGCAAGATCCGCAAGATCGTCGACGAGTATCCGGGGGCGGTGACCATCGGCGAGGTGTGGGTGATGGACAACCTGCTCTGGGCCGAGTACCTGCGGGCCGACGAGCTGCACCTCGGCTTCAATTTCCGGCTGACCAAGATCGACTTCGATGCCGGCGAAATCCGTGACGCCATCGAGAACTCGCTGGCGGCCACCGCGATCTATGACGCCGTCCCGACCTGGACGCTGTCCAACCACGACGTGGACCGCGAGGTCACCCGCTACGGTGGCGGCGACATCGGGCTGCGCAGGGCCCGGGCCATGGCGATGGCGATGCTCGCCCTGCCGGGCACGGTGTTCATCTACAACGGTGAGGAGCTCGGGCTCCCCGACGTGCTGGACCTGCCCGAGGAGGTGCTGCAGGACCCGACCTGGGAACGGTCCGGGCACACCGAGCGGGGCCGGGACAAGTGCCGGGTGCCGCTGCCGTGGTCGGGCGAGGTGCCCCCGTTCGGGTTCTCGTCCTCACCCGACACCTGGTTACCGATGCCGAAGGACTGGGCGGCGCTGACGGTCGAGAAGCAGAGCGGAGATCCCGACTCCACCCTGTCGTTCTTTCGGCGGGCACTCGAATTGCGCAGGCGCCGAGTGGAATTCGACGGCGACAGCATCGAGTGGCTGGATGTGTCCGGCGATGCGGTGATCTTCCGCCGCCCCGGTGGGCTGATCTGCGCGCTCAACAGCGGCGCATCGCCGGCGCCACTGCCGGCGGGCGAGCTGATCCTGGCCAGCGCGCCGCTGCTGGAGGGCAAACTGCCACCGGATTCTGCGGCCTGGCTGGCGTAGCCGGTCCGGGTCGCGCCGCGCCGGTCACCGTGAGCATTTCGGCGCGGACTGCTCTATATGTTGTGCATGGCTTCCTACAAGTGGACAGTGATCGGTGCCGGACCCGCGGGCATCGCCGCGGTGGGAAGGCTGCTGGATCACGGAGTCGCGGCCGAACGGATCGCCTGGGTTGATCCGGCCTTCGCCGCCGGCGACATCGGCCAGAAGTGGCGGTCGGTCTCGAGCAACACCCACGTCGCGCTCTTTCTCGAATACTTCAACGGCTCCAAGGCATTTCGCTTCGCCGAGGCACCACCCATGCCGCTCAAGGAGATCGATCCTCAAGAGACCTGTGCGCTCGGCCTGGTCGCCGAACCCCTGGTGTGGATCACCGAGCAGCTGCGTCAGCAGGTCGACGCCCTCACGGCGACCGCCACCGCGCTGTTCTTGGAGAACAGGCAGTGGCGGGTCCAGACGGACCAACGCGACATCTTCTCCACGAACGTGATCCTGGCCGTCGGCGCGGAACCCAAGAAACTTCGCCACGCCGGCCTCGACGAGATCCCGGTGCAGGTCGCCCTCGACCCCGAGAAGCTCGCCCGGGAACCGCTCGAGGGCGCGACCGTCGCCGTGTTCGGCTCGTCGCACTCGTCGATGATCGTGCTGCCGAACCTGCTGCGCCACCCCGTCAAACGCATCGTCAATTTCTACCAAAGTCCACTGAAATATGCTGTCTACCTGGATGATTGGATCCTGTTTGACGACACGGGGCTGAAGGGCCAGGCGGCGGTCTGGGCACGGGAGAACATCGACGGGGTGCTTCCCGACCGCCTGGACAGGTGCTGGGTGTCGAGCCCGGAATTCGCCGAGAAATTGGCGCAGTGCGACCGCGTCGTCTACACCGTCGGCTTCGAGCGCCGGAAGTTGCCCGAGACCCCGCAGTGGGGGCAGCTGGACTACAACCGCACCAACGGAATCCTGGCCCCCGGCCTGTTCGGGGTGGGCATCGCGTTCCCCCAATACGCCGAAGACCCATACGGGTACGGGCAGTATCGGGTGGGCCTGAAGAAATTCATGGACCATCTGGACGCCGTGCTGCCGCTGTGGCTGCGCTACGGCCCATGATCTGCGCGACCGAACCCGGCCGGCGATCGCTTTAAACTCAGCCTGATCCGTTCGGGAAATCGTCCGCGGCCGGCCGCGTCAGCCCAGCAGCAGCGCGGGGTCGCCGCGGCGGCGATACACCGAACCGAACCGGGCGTCGAGACGCAACCACGTCGGCAGTATCCGGACGCGAATCAACTCGTCGGCGCCGACCGCATCGGGTGACTGCGGCAGAAACCCCATCGCGGTCAACGCGAACACGCAGCGCATGGGCAGCCCGACCTGTACGTCGGGCGCGCTGACCTGAATGACCTCCTGGTCGAGCAGCGACACCGGCGGGCCATGAGAACTGCTGTGCTCCTTGGCAAGTTGCGCGCCGCGTTGCGCGAGGTCGAGCATCACCCGGGCGGGGATGTCCTCAAGGTGGGTGAAGCCGGATTCCGGCGGCAACGCACCCCGCCACGCCGAATCCATCGCGAAGCCCGGATCGACGTAACCCGATTCGTCCATCGCGGACAGGCCGCGCGCCAGCGCGTCGGCGCCCACCGACAGATCGTCGGGCCGCACCTCCCCCGTCACCACCCTGCTGGCCAGCACGTCGAAACCCGTTGCGACCCAGGCCGTCAGCAGCCCCGGGGATCGAGTCCGGAATCGGATGATCGCGGCGTCGTCGAGCCGCAGCGCGCGATCGACGAACGCGGCCAGATCCGCGCGGTGGGCTTCCCTGGATTCGGGGCCCAGCCATAGTCCTCGGTCGGCTACCTGATCCACCGTTGCAGATACTCCCGATGTTGTGGTGAGAGGCGCACCAGCCGCTCCTCCTCGATATGGACGGCGGCCAATTGCGACTCGGCGATCACGGCGGGCTTCGACTCCGGATCCGCGGTGACCGAACGCACCTCGTAGCCCAGCGTGAAGTCGACCGCCCGCAGCCGCTTGGTCCACATGGTCACCTGCAGCGGCGAATCCACCAGCCGCAGCTGACCTTTGTAGGTCACCTTGACCTCGGCGATGAGCAACCCGATGGTCAAGATGTCGACCTCGAACGCCTCACGCAGGAACTGGACGCGCGCCTCCTCCAGGATCGTGACCATGGTGGCGTGGTTGACGTGCTGATACATGTCGATGTCCGACCAGCGCACTGGCACGGGCGCGACGAAGCCGACGCTCAACTTGATGATCCTCTTCCACTGGTTCGGGTCATGCGGCGGATTTGTCGCGCGGCGACGGACAGCGTAGCGAGATCTTTGTCCCCGCTTTCCTGGATCTCGATGAGAGTGCGGCGGGCCCGCTCGACCCTGGAGGCACTCAGGTGTTCCCACTCGGCGATCTTCTCTTCGCCACTTTCGTCGGGCTCCCCCACGGCGAGCACATCGAAGCACAGCGACCGCAGCGAAGCATAGATGTCGTCACGAATCGCCAAGCGCGCCAAGGAGTGCCAGCGGTCCCGTCGGGGAAGTTCGGATACCGCCGTCAAGAGCCCGTCGGTGCCGAGCCGGTCCATCAGCGCGAAGTAGGTGTCGGCGACCTCGGCGGCGTCGATGTCGTTGATGTCACCGATGTCGATGATGTCGAGCAGGCTGAAGCGGTACAGCCCGGCGGCCACCGAATAGGCGAGGTCTTCGGGTGCACCCTGGGAGGTGAATTCCGCGGCTTCCTTTTCCACGATGGCCTTGTCGTCACCGCGCAGCCACTCGGACATGCGCGGCGTCAACGCCTGGACCTTGGCGGCGAACCGGTTGATCTCGGCGCCGACCGCCAGCGGCTGCGGGCGGTAGTTGAGCAGCCAGCGTCCGGCGCGGTCGATCAGCCGCCGGGTGTCCAGCGTGAGCCGATCCGACAGTGCGACAGGCAGATTCGCCGAGCGGATGCGTCGCCACGTCTCTCCGACCCCGAAGATGGCGTCGGTGGCGACGTAGGTGCGCACCGCGTCGACCGAACGGACGCCGACGTCCTCGACGATCCGGAAGGCGTAGCTGATCCCGGCGGCGTCCACCAGGTCGTTGATCAGCATGGTGGTGACGATCTCGCGGCGCAGCTGGTGCGTGCGGATCTCCGGAGTGAACCGTTCCCGCAACGGTTTCGGGAAGTACAGGGGCAGCCGGGAGGCGAACACGTCCTGCTCGGTCAGCTCGGTCTCGAGCATCTCCTCCTTGAGCCCCAGCTTCACGTGCGCCATCAGGGTGCACATCTCCGGTGAGGTGAGCCCGATGCCGGCCTCGGCGCGCCGAGCGATCTCTTTCTCCGACGGCAGCGCTTCCAGGTCGCGGTGGATGCCGCGCTCGTCGACCAGGTACTGAATCAGCCTGGCATGCACCGGCAGCAGGCTCGCCGCGTTCGCGCGGCTGGTGCCGATCAGGTCGTTCTGGTCGTCGTTGTCGGTGAGCACCAGCTGCGCGACCTCGTCGGTCATCGACTCCAGCAGCGGTTTGCGCTCCTCCGGCTTGACCTTCCCGGCGGTCACCAGTGAGTCGATCAAGATCTTGATGTTGACCTCGTGGTCCGAGCAGTCCACACCGGCCGAGTTGTCCATCGCATCGGTGTTGATCCGGCCACCGGCCAAATCGAACTCGACGCGCCCCAGCGCGGTCACCCCGAGGTTGCCTCCCTCGCCAATCACCTTGGCGCGCACCTGGCTTCCGTTGACCCGGACCGGATCATTGGCGCGGTCGCCGACGTCGGCGTCGGATTCGGACTCGGCCTTGATGTAGGTGCCGATGCCCCCGTTGAACAGCAGATCCACCGGCGCCTGCAGGATCGCCTTGATCAGGTTGGGCGGCGTCAGCTCGTCTACGTCGCCCTCGATGCCCAGCGCGTCGCGAACCTGGGCGCTGACCGGAATCGCCTTGTGCTCACGGCTGTACACGCCGCCGCCCTCACTGATCAGCGACGTGTCATAGTCCTCCCAGCTGGACCGCGGCAGGTCGAACATCCGCTGGCGTTCCTCCCACGAACGCGCGGCGTCGGGGTCGGGGTCCAAGAAGATGTGCCGGTGGTCGAAGGCGGCCAGCAGCCGGATGTGCTTGCTCAGCAGCATGCCGTTACCGAAGACGTCGCCGCTCATGTCGCCGATCCCGACCACGGTGAAGTCCTCGGTCTGCGTGTCGATGTCCATCTCCCGGAAGTGCCGCTTGACGGCCTCCCACGCGCCCCTGGCGGTGATGCCCATAGCCTTGTGGTCGTAGCCGACCGACCCGCCGGAGGCGAACGCGTCACCCAGCCAGAATCCGTAGGACTTCGCGACGTCGTTGGCGATGTCGGAGAAGGTGGCGGTGCCCTTGTCCGCCGCCACCACCAGGTACGCGTCGTCGCCGTCGCGCCGGATGACTTCCGGTGGCGGGCTGACCTTTCCGGTCGCATGGTCGACGTTGTCGGTGACGTCGAGCAGGCCGGAGATGAACAGCTGATAGCAGGCGACGCCCTCGGCGCGGGTGGCGTCGCGGTCGGCGGCGGCGTCGCCGGTGGGCAGCGGTGGCCGCTTGAGGACGAACCCGCCCTTGGCGCCCACCGGCACGATGACGGCGTTCTTGACCGCCTGCGCCTTGACCAGACCCAGGATTTCGGTGCGGAAGTCGTCGCGACGGTCCGACCAGCGCAGGCCGCCACGGGCCACCGGGCCGAATCTCAGGTGCACGCCCTCCACCCGGGGCGAGTAGACGAAGATCTCGTATTTGGGGCGCGGCAGCGGCAGCTCGTCGACCAGCTGGGCGTCCAGCTTGATCGCCAACACGTTGCGGGCCCGGGCCGAACCCTCACCCGTCACAAAGTAATTGGTCCGCAGCGTGGCCTGCACGAGCGACGCGAAGGCACGCAGAATGCGGTCGGTGTCCAGGCTCACCAGCGCGTCGATGTCGGCGGCGACCGCCGCGGCGGCGGCCTGCGCATCCCGGCTCGCCGCTGAATCGGGGTCGGGGTCGAACAGCGCCTCGAAGAGCGCGACGAGTGATCGCACCGTCGAGGGATGCTCGTTGAGCACCGACTCGATATAGGACTGGCTGTAGGGGAAGTTGGCCTGCCGCAAGTACTTTGCGTAGGCCCGCAACAGCACGACCTGCTGCCATCGAAGGCCGGCGCGCATCACCAGCTCGTTGAACCGGTCGACCTCGAGCCGGCCGTTCCAGATCGCGGTCACCGCGTCGGCGAATCGCTCGGCCATCGCGTCGCGCTCCTCCTGCGTCGACGCAAGCCGGATGGTCGGGTGCGGTGAGATCTTGAACTGATAGATCCACACCGGCAGCCCGTCGGAGCGGGTGACGGTGAACGGCCGCTCCTCGAGCACCACCACGCCCATGCTCTGCAACATCGGCAGTAGCTGGCTCAGCGAGGCGGTGCGGCCGCCCAGGAACCAGGTCAGCTGGGCCGACCCGTCGTCGGCCTCCGCGAACACCAGCTTGACCGAGTTGTCTTGCAGCTCATTGATGATCGCGATGTGACCGATGGCGTCGGCCGGGGTGATGGCCTGCTTGTAGACCTCGGGAAAGGCGGCCGCGTAGTACTCGGCGTCGGTGTGGCCCACAGAGCCCTCGGCCGCCGCGGCGGCGAGTCGGTCGGCCCAGGTTCGTGCCGCTTCGCTCAGCAGCGCCTGAATGCGAAGCCGGTTGTCTTCGGACACGTCGACCGGAGCGCCGTCGGGGCCATCGGAAGGCAGGCGGACCATGAAATGCATGAGCGCCCACGGCGATTCGCTGACACGGGCGGTGAATTCCAATCGGGTGCCGCCGAATTCGTGGACCAGGATGTCTTCGATCTGCAGCCGCACCGCCGTGGTGTAGCGGTCGCGGGGCAGATACACCAGGCAGGACACGAAGTACTGCAGCCGATCGGCACGCAGGAACAGCAACGCGTTTCGCTGCGGTCCCAGATCCACTACCGCTTTGGCCATCGCCAGGAGTCGTTCGGCGCTGAGCGTGAACAGCTCCGAGCGGGGCACGGTCTGGATGACGTCGAGCAGCAGCTGACCCGGGTGGATCGGGTCGCTGTCGGCCATCGCCAGTGCTTCGCGGACCCGGCGCGAAATCGTCGGGATTTCCAGGACATCGGCGTTCATGGCGGCCACCGTGAACAGCCCGACGAAGCGGTGCTCGATCACGGCCCCGTCCACGTATTCGCGCACCGCGATGGCGTACGGGTAGGCGCCGTAGCGCAGATAGCTGCCCACCACGGATTGCGCCAAAACCAGCAGTCTGTCGTCGTCGGTGAGCCGGGGGCGCGAGCCGGTGCGGGTGCGAAGGACGCCGAGGCCGGGTGTCCCGTCGCCGGAGACCTGACCGTTGTGCACGTGGCAGCGCTGATAGCCGAGCAGGAGGAAGTTGCCGTTGCCCAGCCAGCGCAGCAGCGCCGCGACGTCGTCGCGGTCCGGCGCCGAGAAGTGGTCGTCGGCGTTGGCCTCGACCTGCGCGGCCAGATCGTTCAGGACGGCGATCAAGGCCGAGGCGTCGCTGGCGACCTGTTGCACGTCGGCCAGCACCTTGGGCAGCAGCCGCTCGACCTCGGTGAGTCCCTTGCTGTCGACCGACGGCAGCAGCTGCACGTGGATCCACGCCTCGCCGGCGTACTGCGATGCGCCTTCGGGTTTCGCCTCGACGCGCAGCAGCTCGCCCTCGGGGCTGCGCTGCACTTCGAAGACCGGCGTCATGATGGCCGTGTACGGGACGCCGAGCCGGTGCAGCAGCACGGTGACGGAATCCATCAGCATGCCGCCGTGATCGGTGACGACCTGCAGGGCGGGCCCGAAGCCCGCGGGATCTTCGGCCGGGTACACCGCGACACGGCTCTCGCCGTCGGGCCGGTGCAGCCCGAGGCGATAGTGCGCGCTCAGCATGGCCGGCGTCACGATCGCCGTCGGCAGGGTCAGGTCGACGGGCCTGGTTTCCGCGCCCGCCGAGTCGTCGCTATGCGGCCCGCGATAGCTATCTACGTAGGCCCTCGAAATCCACTCAGGGATGTCCTGCTGCCGGGTGAAGGTCGTCCACGGCTCGAGATCTTGTCTGGCTCCGGGATCGATCGTCATGCCGATAGCTCCCAACTGGCGACGGTTGTCAGTGCGCTCGGTGGCCCCGATCCGCGGCGGTGCGGGGCAGAGCTGACACTAGTCGCGCGTTAGCTTGCGATGGGTCACTCGGTGCGGCCGTGCCGCTTCGGCACCGAGGCGTTCGATCTTGTTCTCCTCGTATGCACCGAAGTTGCCCTCGAACCAGAACCACTTGGCCTCGTTGTCGTCGTCACCCTCCCAGGCCAGGATGTGCGTGCAGGTGCGGTCCAGGAACCACCGGTCGTGCGAGATCACCACCGCGCAGCCGGGGAATTGATCGAGGGCGTTCTCCAGCGAACTCAGCGTCTCGACGTCGAGGTCGTTGGTGGGCTCGTCGAGCAGGATGAGGTTTCCGCCCTGCTTGAGCGTCAGCGCGAGGTTGAGCCTGTTGCGCTCGCCACCGGAGAGCACGCCGGCCGGCTTCTGCTGATCAGGCCCCTTGAACCCGAACGCCGACACATAAGCCCGTGACGGCACCTCGGTCTGACCGACGACGATGTGGTCCAGCCCGTCGGACACGACTTCCCACACATTCTTTTTGGGATCGATCCCGGCGCGGGTCTGGTCGACGTAGCTGAGCTTGACCGTCTCGCCGACCTTGACGGTGCCGCTGTCCGGCTGCTCGAGCCCGACGATGGTTTTGAACAGCGTGGTCTTGCCGACCCCGTTGGGACCGATGACGCCGACGATGCCGTTGCGCGGCAACGTGAAGGACAGGTCCTTGATCAGAGTGCGGCCGTCGTAGCCCTTGTCCAGATGGTCGACCTCGACCACCACGTTGCCCAGCCGCGGGCCGACCGGAATCTGGATCTCCTCGAAGTCGAGCTTGCGCGTCTTCTCGGCCTCGGCGGCCATCTCCTCGTAGCGCTGCAGCCGCGCCTTTCCCTTGGCCTGACGCGCCTTGGCGCCGGAGCGCACCCACGCCAGCTCCTCGGCCAACCGCTTCTGCAGCTTGGCGTCCTTGCGGCCCTGCACCGCGATCCGGTCGGCCTTCTTCTCCAGATACGTGGAGTAGTTGCCCTCGTACGGGTAGGCGCGGCCGCGGTCCAGTTCCAGGATCCATTCGGCGACGTTGTCCAGGAAGTACCGGTCGTGGGTGACCGCGAGGATCGCGCCCGCGTAGGAAGCGAGGTGCTGCTCGAGCCACTGCACGCTCTCGGCATCCAGGTGGTTGGTGGGCTCGTCGAGCAGCAGCAGGTCAGGCTTGGACAGCAGCAGCTTGCACAGCGCGACGCGGCGGCGTTCACCACCGGACAGGTTGGTCACCGGCTCGTCGGGCGGGGGACAGCGCAGCGCGTCCATGGCCTGCTCCAGCTGCGAATCGAGGTCCCACGCGTCGGCGTGGTCCAGCTGCTCCTGCAGCCGGCCCATCTCCTCCATCAGCTCATCGGAGTAGTCGGTGGCCATCAACTCGGCGACCTCGTTGAAGCGGTCGAGCTTGACCTTGATCTCGCCCAGGCCCTCTTCGACGTTGCCGCGAACGGTCTTCTCCTCGTTCAGCGGGGGCTCCTGCAGCAGGATGCCGACGGTCGCGTCGTTGGCCAGGAAGGCATCACCGTTGTTCGGCTTGTCCAGGCCCGCCATGATCCGCAAGACGCTCGACTTGCCGGCGCCGTTGGGGCCGACGACACCGATCTTGGCGCCCGGATAGAAGCTCAACGTGACGTCGTCCAGGATCACCTTGTCGCCGTGCGCCTTGCGGACCTTTTTCATCGTGTAGATGAACTCAGCCATGCCGCGGTTATGCCTTTCTGATTTGCAGAGTGCTCGCGGACCATCCTAGGCATCGCGCGGCAGCGGCAGCCCCGCCGCTAAGCCGTCAGCGGCAGCGGGCCGGCGTCAGCCGACTCGACGCCATCGGCATCAGCGTCCTCACCAGCGGCGTCGGACGCATCCGCTGACGGTGTGGTGGCCTCGGTCGCACTCGGACCGGTGTAGCCCGGCCGCTCGATGCGCACAATCGCACGGGACACGTCGGGCCCGACAGAGGTGGCGCGCATCTCCAGCGACGACCGGCGGTTGCCGTCACGGTCCTCGTACTCGCTGGTGTACACATGGCCCACCACGATGACCGGTGCACCCTTGCCCAACGCGGCACCCACGCCAGTGACCAACTTGCCCCAGCAATTGACGTTGATGAAGAGCGAATTGCCGGGCTCCCAGCCGCCGTCGGCCGTGCGCCGCCGGGAATTGCTGGCGACGCGAAACTTGATTACCTCCTGGGTGCCGACCTGTCGACGTTCGGGGTTGTTGACGATGTGGCCGACCACGGTAAGCGGGGTTTCGAACATTGAGTGATCCCTTCTCGATTGCTTGCTATGACTCGATGGCCACCAGTAGGCGCGGCGCCACCGACGAACGCCGTGGGGATCAATCCGGAAATCGGCCGTCGCTGTGGAAGAAACCGGGACTGTGGATCAGCCTGGATCGGCCGGGGCCTGGCCGGACCGCTTGGGCATCTCGCCCTGCGCCAGCTGTGCCAGCATCGCGTTGTAGGCGACCAGCTCGGCGTCATCGTCGCGGTCGGCGGCCCGGTCCAGCCGCTTGGCGGTACGGCGATCGCTGCGCGCCCACTGGATCAGCAGCGCAAGCATCACGATCACCAGCGGGAATTCTCCCGCGGCCCAGGCGATGCCGCCGCCCAGTCGCTGATCCCCCAGCAGGTCGGTGTGCCAGCTCAGGCCCAGCGAGCGGTAATAATCCGCGGCGAGCACCTTCTTGGTACCCATCAGCACCACCCCGAAGAAGGCGTGCAGCGGCAGCGATGCGAACACCACGGCCACCTTGGCCAGCGGCGGTATCGGTCGCGGCGTCGGGTCCACCCCGATCACCACCCAATAGAACAGGTAGCCGCTCAGCAGAAAGTGCAGGTTCATCGCCAGATGCCCGGCGTGGCTGCTCGCGGTGGTGTCGAAGAGGTTCGACAGGTACAGCCCGTAGAACCCGGCGACGAACAGGACGGTGGCCACCACCGGGTTGGTGAGGAATCGGGAGACGCGGCTGTGCAGCGCGGCCAACAGCCATTCCCGCATGCCCGGCGGATCGTCACGGCCGGCCGCGGGCAGCGCCCGCAGCGCCAGGGTGACCGGGGCGCCGAGCACCAGCAGGATCGGGATCAGCATCGACAGGCACATGTGGACCACCATGTGCATGCTGAACATCGCCGGCATGTAGCGCCCGACGCCCGACGACGTCACGAACAGCAACACCAGGCAGCCGAGCAGCCAGGAAAAGGTCCGACCGGGCGGCCACGTGTCGCCGCGCCGGCGCAGCCGCACCAGCGCCGCCACATACAGGGCGGCGAAGACGATGGCGGCGGAGCCGAAGATCAGGTCGAAGCGCCAGTCGAACAGGATGCGCGCCACGGTGGGCGGCCCGTCGAAGTCGTAACCGATCTCGGCTTCGGGAATCGACGGCAGCCGGGCCGGCGGTGGCGGCGGCGGGGTGCGGCCCAGCCCGACGGCGATGCCGAAGGTGAGGCCGAAAATGGCGGCCTCGATCAGCGTCAGCCGCAGCAGCGCACCACGTGCGCGTGCTGGAGTCGGATCCGCTTGCAGCGCAGCCACACTCACGCGCCGCTGGCGCCAGCCAAGCCCGCCCAGCAGGCACAGTGCGACGAACTTGGCGGTGACCAGCCGCCCGTAGTCGGTGACGAACAGGTCGGACGGCTGCACGCGCACCAGGGCGTTGACCACTCCGCTCACCGCCATCGCGACCCAACACCACAGCGCGATCATCGAGAAACGCCGCGCGGCCAGCCCGAGGTGACCGCCGCCGCGCAGGGCGTGGGCCAGCAGGGCGAGCAGGCCACCGGCCCACAGGCTGGCGGCGACCAGGTGGATCAGCAGGCCGTTGGTGGCCAGGTCGTGCGAACCGCCGGCCGACGAATGACCGGTCAAGCCCAGCGGAATCAGCGTCATCACCGACGCGGCGGCCAGCACCGGCGTCCACGACCAGCGCAGCACCGACAGGCTCGCCAGCGTGATCACCGCGGCCATGATCGCGGTCCAGCGCCAGGCCGAGGCGTTGGTGATCAGACCCGCCAACGACCACATCCGCATCGGGGGAATGTCGGTGACGGGATGGCCGGACACGTCGGAGATGGTCAGCGGGACCAGCAGTGCGGCGCACACCGCCCACACCCCCGAGGCCACCGTCCCGAGCCGAAGGGCCCGATAGCCGTCGGCGTCGAGGACACCGCTGCGCTGCGGCGGCACCAGAAACGCGGCGAACAGGAACGATCCGACCGCGAGCACGGCGGCGATCTCACCCGCGGCGCGCACGTACGGCAGCCCCAGCGTGGTCACCTGGCCCGGGTCGGGCAGACCGGTCACGGTCAGCGCGCTGGCCAGCGAAAGCGTCCCAATGCCGGCGGCCGTGCAGCCCGCCAGTACCGCGACACCGACCAGCACCGGCCACACCAGCGCGCGGCGCTGGGTAGCGGCCTCGGCCGGGGCCTTGCCGGCCGGCGGGGCGACGGTCATATGTCCAGGGTATGGGCGGCCACGCCGGCTACAGAGTCTGGCCGTCCAGAAGCTCCTGACGCGCCTTGGCCTCGCGGGCCACGAACTGATCGCGCGCGATCTGGCCGACGTAGTTGAAGTCTTGCAGGATGTCACGCAGCTCCTGCAGGAAAGCGCCGCGCCTGTCGGCCAAGTCCGGGGCCGGCGCGATCAGGTTCTGATCCTCGACGACCTGGCGCGCGGTGGCGAAAAGCAGCGTCGACACCGATTCGCTGCTGCGGATCCGGGTCTGCGCCACATACTGTCGGCCGACGCCCAGCGCCAGGTCGGTCAGTTTCTTGTGTCCGATGTCCGCGGGCGCGTCACGCAGCACGTCGGCGACGATCTCGTAGGCCTCGAAGAACACCCGCAGCATCGCATTCGCCATCAGCGGACGCTTGGCGAACAACAGCGCGTGGATCTCTTCGCCCCCGGCGGACACGTGGGCTGCCCAATTGTTGTGCCACGCCATCTCTTCGGCGATGTTGTCCCGGAAGGTCGCCGAGTCGGCGAAATAGAAATCGAACTTCAACAGATCGCGAAGCCGCATCGCCTGGGTCCAGAAGGCCTCCATGCGGTCGCCCTTGGTGTGCCGGGCGTGGGCTAGCGCGAGTTCGACGATCGAGGTCTCCAGGAAGGCATGAATCACCGAGTTGCGGTAGAAGGCCGCCGCGTGCTGCTGGTCGGGCGCGATGCGCCACACCGGCTCCCGGCCGCCGTCGACCCGGGTGATGGGGTGCCCGTTGGACAGTGCGTCGACCGCCGCGCGAACCCCGTCATGGGTGCGCAGCCGCAACGCGCTGATGGATATCGGGTTTTGTTTGCGTTCCAGGTAATCCAGCGAGTCCTGCAGGGTGTGGTGCAGCTGACCGAGCGTCAACGCCGCGCCGCGGGTGGTCAGCAGCAGCGCGCACACCAGACCCGTCGCCGTCACCGGCGTCGCCTGCAGGATCCGCCAGGCGACCTCGAACGACATCTTCTGCAGCGCAAGCCTTTTGGCATCCGGATCCTGCGCCAACGGGCCGTGCGCGGCGCCCAGGTACTGGCGCATCGACACGGCTTCGGGGAATCGGACGTAGATCTTGCCGTAGTTGCGCTCGCCCTGCGCGCGGATGAAGTTGTACAGCCAGCCGACGCCCTCGGGCGTCTTCTCGCCGCCGCGGGCGTAGGCGGCGTACTCGGCGGTCTCGTGCAGCTGGTCGAAGCTGATCGAGACCGGTTGCAGCAGAATGTCTTCGCTGCGTCCGTCCAGGTAGGCGTCGGCGACGTAGGCCAGCAGACCCAGCTTGGGTGGCAGCATTTTTCCGGTGCGCGACCGGGTGCCCTCGATGGACCAGCTCAGGTTGAACCGCTTTTCGACAATGTAGCCGACGTATTCGCGCAGCACGTACTTGTAGAGCTGGTCGTTGCCGATGTTGCGGCGGATGAAGATGACACCGGAGCGCCGCAGCAGCGGGCCCATCGCGCCGAACGACAGGTTGATGCCGGCGAACACGTGCACCGGCGGTAATCGGTTCTCCTGCATGGCGACCGGCACCACCGCGCCGTCGATGTAGGACCGGTGCGAGAACAACAGCACCGCCGGGTGCGCTTCCAGGCCGACCCGCATCGCCGCGACCTGGTAGCCGTCGTAGTCGATCTCGGGATCGAACCCGCGGCTGAGCATCCTGCCGAGAACCCCGACGAGGTCGACCGAGGCCCGGCTCCACCCGGTGGAGAGTTCGTCGAGCATCTTTCCGGCCTCGTCGACGGTGGCACCGGGAATCTTGGCCAGTCCCGCGCGAAACCGGTTGGAGGCCAATATCTCCGGTTTCACCAGCCGAGGCGACTTGTACTGCGGTCCGAGGATCCGGTACTCGACGCGTTCCATCGCCAAGATGGCACGGCGGATCACGAATTGGGCGAAGTCGTTCTTGTCTTCCCCGACGGTGGTGTCACGCCATTGCCGGCGCAGCTCGGAGACGGTGGCCGCTTCACCGGCCACCACCCGTGCGCGCTGGGGGGCGGTCCGCACAATCTGTTCTTGCTGACGTTGGTTGGGGTGGTAGGGATCCCGGCCTGGCAGCAGCCCGGCCAGCTTGGCCACCCGGCCGCGGTCCGGCTCCGGCAGCCAGAACACCCGTACCGGCACGATCGAACGGCCTTCTCCGGATTCGAGCTCTTCGGCCAGGGCCGTCAGCGCGTCCGGCGGTGCGTCCAGCGCCGGCAGTTTAAGCAGGCCGAAGTTCGCCCCCGGATGGCCGGCACGCTGTTGATCCATCCACGCCGTCACCAGTTGCATCTCGACCGGCGAGGCCATCGACGCCAATACCAGCGAGTCTCGTCCCGCAAGGACCGCGCTGCTATCTGCGGCCGGTTCGGTCACGGATGCCCTCGGGGCGGCGATTCGGGCGCCTCGGCGTTGACGGCCGGCGCCTCGGCGACGGATCGTTGCACCTCCCCGTCTTTGAGGGCGGCCTGAGATTCGTGGGGGTTTGCCTTGGGCGGCTTGGCTTTTGAAGCCGCCTTCTTGGCCGGGGCCTTCTTGGCCGGTGCCTTCTTGGCCGGTGCCTTCTTGGCCGGCGCTTTGGCTTTCCGGCTCTGCGCCTTGGCTGCGGCCTTCATCTCGGCGTGCAGGTCGACCTCGGGCAGTTTGTCGACCGGCCAGTTGGCGAGCGTGTCCAGGTACAGCTGACGCACCTCGGCGATGCGCTCCGGCAGCGTGTCAAGCGTCCAGTCCTGCACCGAGATCGGCGGAAAGACCGCGACGTCGACGGTGCCCGGGTTGATGACGGTCGAGTTCCGGGCGGCGACGAGCTCGGCGTTGCGGATCACGATCGGGACGATCGGGATGCCCGCGGCCATCGCGAGACGAAATGGTCCCTTTTTGAAGGGACCGACCTCAGTGGTGTCCAGCCGGGTACCTTCCGGCGCCATCACAATGGAAAGTCCGTTCTTGGCTCTCTCTTCGACCGTGCGCATCGTCTCCAGCGCCGAGGCCGAATCGTCTCGGTCGATGAAGACACCGTCCAACGCTTTGCCGAGCAGGGCCATGATCGGATTCTTTTGTAATTCCTTCTTGGCTACGGCAACCCAGTTGTCATTCACCAGCGCGCCGGCGATGACCGGGTCAACCTGATTGCGGTGGTTATAGATGAAAACGGCCGGACGTTGGGCGGTCAGATTCTCTTTCCCGACGACATTGAGATGCACTCCCGTGGTCGCCAGCACGGTCTGGGAAAAAATGGAAGTAAAGAAGTTGGCGCCCCGCCGCCGGCTACCGGTCAGCACACCCATTGCCACTGCGCCGGCCCCGACGGGGACAATCGAGCCGAGTCCGGCAAGGGTGCGCACCTGCCGCCGCAGACCCACCGAACCCCGGCTGCTGAATCTCAGGATCGGCCAACCGCGGCGCTTGGCCACCGCGGCCATTTTCCCCTCGGGATTCGTCGGCCTCGGATTGCCGACCAGATACATCAGAGCGACGTCCTCATCACCGTCGGCGTAGAAGTAGCTGTCCTTGAGATCGATGTCGTGCTCGGCGGCAAAGCGTTGTACCGCAGCGGCTTTGCCCGGGCCCCACAGGATCGGCTTCTCGACGCCACCGGTGAGCATGCCGTCCTCGGTGGTCTCGAACTTGTTGGTGAGCATGTTGGGAATGCCCAGGAACCGCGCGACGGGGTTGACCTGGATGGTCAGCGCCGACGAGCTGAGCACGACGGTGTGGCCGCGGGCCATGTGGGCCCGCACCAGCTCGCGCATCTCCGGGTAGATCCGGGATTCGATCCGCTGGACGAACAGTCGCTCGCCGATCTCTTCCAGGTCGTCGAGCAATCGACCGGTCAGCGCCGCGGCGGCTTTGCCGATGAGGTCCTCGAACTCGATACGACCCAGGGTGTGGCTCAGGCCGGCCTGCACCATGCCGAGCAGCTCCCCCACACCCATGTCGCGGCGCAGCAGCCGCTCCTGGGTCAGGATGACCGCGGTGAACCCGGCGACCAGCGTGCCGTCCAAGTCGAAGAAGGCGCCGATCGTCGGTCCGGCGGGGCTGGCCATGATCTCGGCCACCGAGCCGGGCAACCGCATGTCCGCTCCAGAGGTTTCGCCGTTGTCCCCCTGCTCCTTCGAGGCGCTCATGATCCCGCCACAGATCGTGTCGACACGGCCGGCTCGGCGAACGACGCGGGCACTGCTCGAGGTGGCGGGTCACCGGCCAGCGCCAGGATCTCGTCGAAACCCTCTAGCAGGCATTGGGCGAACAACGCCTCGTTTCGCACCGAGGCCTTGTCGTAGCGCACGGTGATGGTGCACCACCCACCCCGCGAGATCAGCACCACCATCATCGCCACTCCGGGCAGCGGACCGATTCCGTACTGCCGCAAGACTTTTGCACCGGCGATGTAGGTGTCGCCAGGGAAGACCGGGACGTTGCTGGCCTGCACGTCGGAGCCGATCACCGAGCCGGTGATCCCTTCCAGCACCGCGGTCGGCAACACGCTGAGCACCGGGGCAAAAGAACCGATGATGTTCATCGCGGGCTCGTCGCGGCGCTGCGTCATCTGAGCGCGGATCTTCTTCATCCGGGAGACGGGGTCGGCGGTCCCGATCGGCGCCGCCAGGTTGACGCCGGTGAACCGGTTGCCGCCGGCGGTATCCGCTTCGGCCCGCAGGCTGACCGGCACCGCCATCGGCAGCGTGCTGACCGGCACGCCGAACGCCTGGTGGTAGCGGCGCAAGGCGCCACAGAGCCCGGCAAGGTAGGCGTCGTTGATCGACCCGCCGCCGGCCTTCGCGGCCTTGTGCAGGTCGGCGAGCGGGATATCGATCGCGTCGCTGCGGGTGGCCAGGCTGCGCCGCCGCAGCAGCGGCGACGGCTCGGCGGCCCGGTTGAGCACCCGCATGCCCGACATGGCATACCCGACGATCCCGGACACGGTGGCGGTCGGTTCCAGAACCGCCCGCCCGGCCGCCGAGACCGCGCCGGACAGCGCGTTCACGACACCGCCGACGACGGCGAAGGGCAGGTGGTTGATGCCCTGGCGCATCAGATCGTTGGAGCTCAGGTCCTGCGGGACGGGCAGCGGCGGCGTCGGCTTGGCCGGCGGATTGCGCTCGAGGTCATAGATCTCGGCGAACATCTGAACCCCACCCACGCCGTCGGTGACGGCGTGACTGACATGCAGCAGCGTCGCGGCCCGGCCGTCGGCCAGACCCTCGACCAGGGTGGCCGTCCACAGCGGCCGCGAGATGTCCATCGGCGACTGCAGGATGAGCTCGGCGAGATCGAATACCTCACGCAGCGTGCCGGGTTCGGACACCCGCACGCGGCGCACGTGAAAATCCAAGTTGAAGTCGGGGTCGACCACCCAGCGCGGCGACGCGGTCGGCAGGGTCGGCACGACGACCTTTTGCCGCAGCCGCAGCACGCGTCGTGAGGCGCTTTCGAATCGGGCGCGGAATTGTTCCCAGTCCGGCGTGCAGTCCAAGAGCTCCAGCGCCATGATCCCGGACCGGGTGCGGGGGTTCGCCTCTCCCCTGTGCAGTAGGTAGTCGACCGGCCCGAGCGCGTCGGACAACTCAATCGCCTCGACGGGCTCAGTCATGGTCATCAGCTGGACGCGCCAACGTTGTCACCGTCGATCAAGCCTCCTGCCTTTGGACCCCACCAACCCCAAGGTCTCCCCAACGCTAGTCGGGTTACCGCGCTGGTGAAAGGAGCGGCAGGTTCCTGAGCGAGGGCTCAGCTGGCCGAAGTGGCCGACAAGGGCAGCGAATCCAACACCGAGCTGACGCGCCGCCCGTAGACGACCCCGAGGAAATCGGCGACGGCGTCAGCGGCCAGCCGCGATCGAACCGTCGGTGTGATATCGAAAGCGTGGTGCGCGTTGCCGAGTTCGGCGTGGGCCACCGTGGCCGCCCCGGCCGCGCGCAGCGCCGCGCAGAACACGCGAGCCTGGCCGCTGGGCACCAATTCGTCCTTCTCGCCGTGCAGCACGAAGAAGGGCGGCGCGTCGCCGTGGACGTAGGAAACCGGCGATGCCGCCGTGAAGCGCTCGGGCTCGTCGGCGTAGCGGGCCTTCATCACGAACTGTTCGAGGAACGGCAGCATCAGCGGGTGCATGTTCTCGAAGTCGGTGAAGTCGTAGACACCGTAATAGGGCGCCACCGCTTGCACGGTGGTGTCGGCGTCTTCGAAGCCCGGTTGGAAGGCGGGGTCGTTCGGGGTGAGCGCCGCCAGGGAGGCCAGGTGCCCGCCCGCCGAGCCGCCGGTGATCGCTATGAAGTCGGGGTCACCGCCGTAGTCGGCGATGTTCTCCCGCACCCAGGCGATCGCCCTTTTCACGTCGATCAGGTGCGCGGGGAAGGCGGCGCGCGGGCTCTTGCTGTAGTCGATCGAGACGCAGATCCAGCCGAGTTGAACCATTCGGCTCATCAGCGTGTAGGCCTGCGGGCGGCGGCCGTTCAGCGTCCACGCCCCGCCGGGCACCTGGATCAACACCGGCGCCCGGCACCCGGGGACCAGGTCATCGCGTCGCCAGATGTCGAGCAGGTGGTCGCGTGCGCTCGGGCCGTAGGAGATGTCGGAAGTCTGCGCGGCGTACCGGCGGTGCGGCCCGGGGCGGCCCAACAGGCCTCCGCGCGGGCCGCACAGCGCCCCGACGGCCGCGGGGTGACACACCTGCTCACCAAACTCGGGGCCGAAGGCCTCCTCCAGGGCCGTGGTGAGGGTCTTGTCCGCCCGCTGGGCGGCCAACGTCTTGCCGACCTGGCCGACGGACGGGTGCGAGACCCGCGACAGCGCGTGCCCGGTCACCACGTGGGGCGGAAACTCGGTGAAAAGCCAACCGGCCAAGCAGCCCAGCGCAAACGGCCCGCCGCGAAACACCAGGTTGCCGAGCTGATAGACGTCCCGGGCCTCGGCCGCCAGGCGTGCCGCCTGGGCGCCCGCCCACCCGCAGGGCGAAGACTGATTACTGGCCACGCTCATTGCAACGTCACCTCTCGACGTTATGCACACGCCTCGTTGCGGTTAACGGCCGATGGCCGGCCGGTTTTGTACGTGTGTCGAGATTCCTGACGATAACCGATTAACGTGGCGCGGGAACGATTTTCGCGCGCGTGGCGGCGGGGAATCCGGTCGGCGGGTGCGGTTCGATAGACTGACCTGCGCATTGCCTCCGTAGCTCAGGTGGATAGAGCAAGGGCCTTCTAATCCCTAGGTCGCACGTTCGAGTCGTGCCGGGGGCACCGGGCTCGTTGTATGACGTCGGCTGATGCTTGATATTTCGGCTCCGGGTGATGCCTGACAGTGTTTCGGTTGATCCTTGACACCCCCGCTTGGAGGGAGCTGATGTTCAGTACAGAGCCGAACGAACGCCTAGGTAGTCGCTATTGGCGACTACCTAGGCGTTCTTTGGGTGGATCGACGACCAACGGCGCCAAATGTCGGCCGAGGGTTCGTCGATCACGTACTACTTGCGCTACTAAACCTCGATCGTCTGGCTGACGTAGTTCTCCCAGGTGGCGATCTGGCCCGCGTCGATGAGAAGGCTTTGGTAATCCGGGTCGGTACTGAGGCTCTGCTGGATCCGGCCGTAGGTGGCCCAGTCTTGGGCGCTTGTCATCATGCCGATGGCGTTGGTGCCCTGACCTCCGACCATGTTCACCAGCGCGGTGACATTCTCCGCGCCATGTTTGCGGGCAAGCCCGGTGGCTCGCTTCAGCTGCTTCTGAACGTCGTCCCAGCTGACCCCCGGGTTGGGATGGACGATGGTAGTAGCGATGATGGTCATGGTTGAGCCTTTCGCTCGAGGGGCGGGACTTCAATAGTTTCCGGCGCACCAGATCGAGCCGTCTAGAGTAGGCCGCTACGCCATTTCTGCGGATGCGCGCAAAGGATTGCCTACGACCGCCCCGCGGGCCTCGCGGCAAGTTTCGGGGATCTGTCCGCCGCGGTTTTAACCAGCCGCGTTGGGGAACAGTGGTTGATAGTGGCACACGCGGCGTAGCTGCAAACCGCAGCCATGCATGCGCTTTACTGAGCAGGGAATCAATCGGGATGTTGTCTGGTACCAATAGAAGTTCGACAAGCATATTCAGGCAAAAACAGGCGTTAATGGCCGCCTGTCTGAATCCGCGACACAAATACATTCAAGAGTGTCCTGAATGCAATTCGATCCACGAAACGCAGAACCAGGACGACGAGTATTGTGTTCGTTGCAAAGAGAACAGAACGAAATCTGTTTGCCAATAGGCATAGGGCGTGAACGTCAGGTCTGACGACCTTCGTCGGGCTGGCAAAGAAGTCAGCGGGGAAAGCTTCAGACCATACGCCCTGCCCGCCGGTGGTCGTCGCGCAGATTGCGACACCGTCGGCATCGTCCGGACATCGAGAACCGTTGCGACCCATGATGGCTCGCGGCAATGACGAGAACCATGGACACCTTCGGCATCAATTCCCCGGCCCATGCATTCCCGTCGTGTCGGCGGCACCCGGAATTACCTGGACCCCCAGCAACCGGAACGGCTGAGCCGAGAAGCGGTCGGGGCCAGAGGCTCCGGGCGAAGGAAGGGCGTTGAATCAGGCGGTGTCTTTCCGGCCTCGATGTGTCAGCATTGGAGCGTGATCGCACGCCGATTAGCGCGTTTGCTGGGCGTCGCGGCGGTGACGACCTGGACGGCGCTGCTGTGCCCACCGATTTCCGCGTCCGCGGCACCGTGTCCCGACGTCGAGGTGACGTTCGCCCGCGGTACCGCCGAGCCGCCCGGCGTCGGCGGGGTCGGACAAGCATTTATCGACTCGCTGCATTCCCAGATCGGGGAGCGCTCCCTCGGGGTGTATGCGGTCAACTACCCCGCCGGCGAGGATTTCGCCCCGTCAGCGTCGGCCGGCGCCGGCGACGCCCACGCTCACGTTCAGTCCATGGTGGCGAACTGCCCCAACACCAAATTGGTGCTCGGCGGCTATTCGCAGGGCGCGATGGTGATCGATCTGATCACGATCGCCCAGGCCTCGATCGCGGGCTTGAATCCTCAGATACTGACGGCGGACGAGGCCGACCATGTCGCGGCGCTGGCCTTGTTCGGGAATCCGTCGGCCCGGTATCTCGGGGCACCCGTGAGTGTGGTCAGCCCGTGGTACGGCGCGAAAGCCATCGACCAGTGTGCGCCCGGCGATCCGGTGTGCACCCCGGGCGGGCCCCTGGCGCTGCCGTCGCACGACGAAATGTTCTCGGCAGCGGACCTGTCCTACCAAGGGTCCGGAATGCCCGGTCAGGCCGCCGCTTTCGTGGCCGGCCACCTCTGAGGGCGCCTAACCGAGTTCCTTCATGAACTCGCGCGCCAACGGCCCGGCGGAGGCCGGGTTCTGGCCGGTGAAGAGATTGCGGTCCTTGAGCGTGTAGGGCTTCCACATCTCGCCGCGGCTGAACTCGACGCCCATCTTCACCAGTTCGTCCTCCGCGGTCCACGGGGCCTTCTCTCGCAACCCGACCCCGTCCTCTTCGTCATTGGTGAAGGCCGTGACCTTGTACCCGGCAAACGGCGAGACACCGTTTCGCCGGGTAGCCATCATGGCGACCGGCGCGTGGCACACGATCGCCAGCGGCTTGCCGGACGCCAGAGCCGCTATGAGCAGTCGGCCGGAGTCGGCATCGCGCCACAGGTCCTCCATCGGCCCGTGCCCACCCGGGTAATAGACGGCGTCATAGTCCTCGAGGCGGGCGTCGGCCAGTTTGATGGGCCGGCGCAATTCCTCGGCGGACTTCAGGATCTCCTCCAGCTCCAAGGCGATCTTCTCGCCGCCCGCCATCGACGGACGCAGGCTCATCACATCCACGTGCGGCACAACACCATTCGGCGTGGCCACCACGACCTCGTGACCGGCGCCGGTGAGCTCGCGGTAGGGCGCCGCGAACTCCTCGGCCCAGTAGCCCGTCGGATGCCTGGTGCCGTCCTTCAGGGTCCAATAGCTCGCGCCCGTGACCACGAACAGCACCTTCGCCATCGCATTTCTCCTGGTTCGCTCCACAAGGGGATGCGCTCAAGCGTCGCCCATCCGGTGCCCGGGGTCAAACGCCGAGATGCGCCGCGGGCCCGCAGGAATCGGCGGGCGGTGGCGCTCGTTCGTCCTTGCCCAGTTGGATGCCCCAGGCGCTTTCGATCCGACCGAAACGCGCTGCGCCACTTGGCCTATCGAGGCTACGACGCCGGAGCATACTGCCACACCAACTCACGGTTTCCCGACGACGCCGGGCTGCACGACAAAGTGAGGCCGGTTGCGTCATGCGTGGTCACTTCCGGAACGGAACAACGCCGGCCGGCCAGCGATCGGTCGAGGCTGGCGACACCGACACTGAGGCCGATCAGCCCGGCCGTCGCGACCAAGACCAGCATCAGCGGGGCGTATCCAATTCTTTGACCGCGGGTCCGTGCGTACGCCCGGTACGCCATGGTCTCGGACCGCGTCGTCGGAGTACCCCGTTGTCCGCATGGGGTGTTCCTAGCGTCGATGCCGAGTGGGATGCTCTTCGAGCTGACATGAGCTTGCGGAGCACGCCTCGGCGGATCCTCGAGGGATCCTTGGGCCGGCCGCCAGACTCGACCACTACGAACTTCACGAACCCGCTAGCGCGGTGGTGAAGTCACGCCATGATGACCGGACGGTACTCGAGTGGCGGATGCGGCAGCCGAGAACCGGCGCCCGCGCACCGTCGCGCCAGTGATGCAGGTCATCGCCATGTTTCGCGGTCGCCGCCACGGGCCGCAAAGCGCTTACGCGGAACCGCCGCATTGGCATTTGGGTCAGTTTCCATAGTGTCCGGTCAACCGGAGAAAGTCGAAGTCACTGTCAGAAGTTTGCGGTCGAACCATTGTGGGAACATGCGTGTCAAAACGAGCAGATGACGCTTACGGGGAGATCATTACTTAGAGCGTCTTCTCTTCGAGGGGTTGGCGATATATGGCGTCGAATGACTGGCAGCCGGTGGTGCGCGTCGGGGAGCCGAGGTTCATAGCTGGTGTTGGCAATCGAATCAAAGTCGAAGTCAAGACGAGGGGTTGGCTGAGCCGCGACTGGCGGTGTTACTTCGGAACGCAAGTCTCTCAGCAACAACTCGATGCCCGGTATTCTTCCTATCCCTGTTGGGACGAAGTCCAGCGCATCGAGGGCTCCTGCGCAGAGCATGATGCGGAGCGGTACATCGAAATGATTGATGCCGCAATCCATTACGCCAACACAAGACTGCAGAGCGACGCGTTGCCGGGGGCCGTTCTGCAAGGAGCGCGCATCGAGCGGCGAGGGTGTGCCGTGCGGGAGCGCCAGGCCGAACTCGATGAGCTAGCGAAGAAGTTAGCGAAACCGGAGCTGTAGCCGAGCCCCCGGATTTCGCCGGCTCAACCGACTCGGCCCGCGACGTCGACGCCTGGCGGGTTTGCCCGCTTCCCACCACACGTTTTGCCAGGTCGACCCGGGTCGTTACCCGAAGATGTCAAATGCGGCGGATAAACGTTTCGATAAACACAGCTTTACTTGTAGATTCCGATATCCGGCGCACCGGCCGCAAAGATTTGCGCGTTTGCGCTACCAGCCGGTAACTACATGAGCCGTCCGTGAATGGTGTTCGACCATCGGGCGGGTCAATATGACGGGGCGCCGGTGCGCAATGCGCGCCTTTTCCTCGCTAATCACGCTCACACCGGCCAACCCCGCTCGGACGGCGCGAAGTAGTCTTACCTCGCCCGCGACGCTGCCGCCGGTGGACCGGTGAGGTCGGGCGGATCCACAGCCATTACGCGAAGCCGGAGGTGTCCGATGGCCCAGTCCGAACTCATCCTCTACAACGTCACCGGCCGCGTCGCGGTCATCACCGTCAACGATCCCGATCGCCGCAACGCGATAACGGCCGAGTCGTCCGGGCACCTGCGCCAGGCCGTCCAGCGGGCCGAAGCCGACCCCGACGTGCACGCCGTGGTGATCACCGGGGCGGGCAAGGCGTTCTGCGCGGGCGCCGATCTCAGCGCCCTCGGCGCCGCCGGCGGTGGAGCGGCCGAGACGGGCCTGCAGCAGCTTTACGACGGTTTCATGGCCGTCGGCAGTTGCCGGCTGCCCACCATCGCCGCGGTCAACGGCGCCGCGGTGGGCGCGGGCCTGAATCTGGCGCTGGCGGCCGACGTGCGCATCGCCGGACCCGCCGCCGTGTTCGACGCGCGATTCCAGCAGCTGGGGCTTCACCCCGGCGGGGGTGCGACGTGGATGCTGCAGCGCGCAGTCGGTCCGCAGGTCGCCCGGGCGGCCCTGCTGTTCGGCATGCGCTTCGACGCCGACACCGCCGTGCGGCACGGCTTGGCGTTGAACGTGGCCGACGATCCGGTCGCCGCTGCCCTGCAGCTGGCCGCCGGCCCGGCGGCGGCTCCGCGGGAAGTGGTGCTGGCGACCAAGGCCACCATGCGCGCCACCGTCAGTCCGGGGTCGCTGGACAACGAGCAACACGAGCTCGCGATGCGCGCCGAGCTCGGGCCGCAGTCCTATTCCATCCAATCACCGGAGTTCGCACAGCGTTTGGCCGCGGCACAACGCCGGTAGGCATTCCCGGCCGGGATCGGTAGCGCAACGCCCCGTACCGCCGTGCTCCCGAGGCGAAAGCTACAGATCCAGTAGCGCGGTTTCGGGCGACTCGATCAGATCCCTGAGCTCGCAGACGAATTGGGCGGCCTGGGCACCGTCGGCGATGCGATGGTCGAACACACAAGTCAACGACATCGTCGGGCGCGCGACGATCTCTGCGCCCCGGACAACGGCCCGCGGCCTGATCGCACCCATGCCGAGGATGGCGGCTTCGGGATGATTGATCACCGGAACCCCGTCGTCCGCGCCCAGCGCCCCGAAATTCGTCACGGTGAACGTCGAGCCCCGCAACTCCCCCGGCCCCAGGCGGCCCGCGCGTGCACCGGCGATCAATTCGGCTGCACAGCCGGCTAATTCGCGGGTGGTCTTGACGTGGGCGTCGGCGATGACCGGGACGAGCAGCCCACGTTCGGTGGCCGTGGCGATGCCCAGGTGCACGCGGTGGTGGACGCGTACCTGCGGTCTCTGCGGGGAGTCGACCCATGTCGAGTTCAACATCTCGTTGTGGCGCAACGCGATGACCAGCAAGCGCAACACGAGCACGAACGGTGTAATTGTCTCCTCCGCCGGCCGCAACCGGTCGGACAGCCGGATCAGCTCGGTGCAGTCGACCTCGACACCGACCTTGGCCGCGGGAATCTCCTTGTGCGACAGCATCATTTTGTCCGCCATCCGGGCCTGCACACCCTGGACCGGCCGGACATCGGCGCCATTGCCGTTCCCGCGAGCCGCCGACAGCACGTCCTCCCG
This sequence comes from Mycobacterium colombiense, assembly GCF_001665835.1. Taxonomy (GTDB): domain Bacteria; phylum Actinomycetota; class Actinomycetes; order Mycobacteriales; family Mycobacteriaceae; genus Mycobacterium; species Mycobacterium colombiense_A. The sequence goes on from NZ_LZSX01000100.1 coordinate 33,549, forward strand.
GGTGATGATGGCGCCGGCGCCGTGCGGCACCTTGTTGAGGTCCACCATCAGCTCCTTTGCCAGCTTGCGCACCGGAGGGGCGGCGAGTGGGCGGGTGGTGCGCCGGCTGGTGTCGATGCCGGAGTCGGCACCATAACCGACCAGCGTGGGCACCTCGGTTTCGACCGTCGGCAGGTCACCGCCCAGCGGCGCCGTGTCGATCCGCAGCAGCACCTCCCCCACGTCGATCACATCGCCTTCGGCGCCGTTCCTTTCGACGACCCGCCCGGCGTACGGGCTCGGGATCTCCACTTCGGCCTTGGCGGTCTCCACCGTGCACAGCACCTGGTTGAGCTCGACGTCGTCACCCACCGCCACGTGCCATTGGGTCACCGTGACTTCTTCCAGTCCCTCGCCGAGGTCGGGGACCCGAAACGACTTGACCCGCTCGTCGCTCATGGCTGCGCCAACACGCGCTCGACGCAATCCAGCAGCCGATCGGGACCCGGCAGCCACCACTTCTCCAGCCGCGCCGGCGGATACGGGGTGTCAAACCCGCACGCGCGCAACACCGGGGCCTCCAGCTCGTAGAACAACTCCTCCTGGATTCGGGCGGCCAATCCCGCTCCATACCCCAGGCTGCGCGGGCCCTCGTGCATCACCACGCAGCGTCCGGTCCGGTGGATCGACGAGGCGACGGTATCGAAATCCAGCGGCACCAGGGACCGCAGATCGATGACCTCCAGGCTCCAACCACGTTGGCGCTGCGCATCTTCGGCGGCACCGACCGCGGTGCTGACCAGGCTGCCGTAGGTCACGACGGTCACGTGGGTGCCCGGGCGGCGCACCATCGCCTGCCCGATCGGCGGTTCGGGCCGGGTGACGTCGACCACGCCGCGACCCTGATACCGGCGCTTGGGCTCCAAATACATGACCGGGTCCGGGCAGGTGATCGCGTGGCGCAGCAGCCAGTACGCGTCCGCCGGGCTGGACGGCACCACCACCTTCAAGCCGGCGGTGTGGGCCCAGTACGACTCGGTGGAATCCGAATGATGTTCGGCGGCACCGATTCCCCCGAACGACGGGATACGCACCGTCACCGGCATGTTGATTTCGCCGCGGGTACGGGTGCGGTACTTCGCCAGGTGGCTGACCACCTGATCGAAGGCCGGGTAGGAAAATCCGTCGAACTGGATCTCGGGTACCGGAACGAAGCCGCGCAGCGCCAGCCCCACCGCGATCCCGATGATGGCGGACTCCGCCAGGGGCGTGTCGAAGCAGCGGCTCTCGCCGAACGCCGAGGCCAGTCCCTCGGTGACCCGAAACACCCCGCCCTCGACTGAGACGTCCTCGCCGAATACCAGCACCCGGTCATCGGCGGCCATCGCGTCGTGCAGGGCGCGGTTGAGCGCCTGCACCATGGTCAACGACTGCGCGCCGAGCGCGACGTCCTGCGCTGCCGCGGTGAGTGTTTCGTCGTGGCCGGCCGGGCGATCAGCGAGCTGAGTCATGGACGCCTCTCAATCACTCCGGTCGAGTTCGGCCCGCAGCTGCCGGCGCTGTGCCTGTAGTCCCGGGGTGATCTCGGCGTACACCGACGTGAACAGCTCGTCGATGTCGAAATCGGGCGCGTCGAACACCGCGTCGCGCAATTCGGCCCGCATCCGTTTCGCACGGGCGGCAACCCGTTCCTCCAAGCGTTCCGACCACAGGCCCTCCCGTTGCAGGTAGCTGCGGTACCGCGCGATCGGTTCCAGCGCGGACCAGTGGTCGACCTCCTCTTGCGTCCGGTATCGACTCGGATCATCGGACGTGGTGTGCGGGGCCAGGCGGTAGGTGACCGCCTCGATCAACGTCGGGCCGCCGCCGGCACGGGCCCGGGAGGCGGCCTCGGCCGTCACCGCATAGCAGGCCAACACATCGTTGCCATCCACCCGGATTCCCGGCATCCCGTATCCAATTGCCTTGTGCGCCAGCGATGGTGCGGCGGTCTGTTTGGATATCGGCATCGAGATCGCCCATTGGTTGTTCTGCACGAAGAACACGCAGGGCGTGGTGAACACGGCCGCGAAGTTCAGCGCCTCGTGCACGTCCCCCACGCTGGTGGCGCCGTCGCCGAGGAACGCCATCGTCACCGAATCCTCGCCCAGGCGTTGGGCAGCCATCGCCGCCCCCACCGCGTGCAGGGTCTGGGTGCCGATCGGAATCGACAGCGGCGCGCAGCACTTCTTGGTGAAATCCAGGCCGCCATGCCAGGTTCCGCGCCACGCGGCCCCCACGTGTCCGGGTGGGATGCCGCGCACCAAAAACGCTCCGAGTTCCCGGTATTGGGGAAACAGCCAGTCCGTCTTACGCAGGCACGCCACGGCACCGACCTGGGCGGCTTCCTGACCGTGGCACGAGGCGAACAGGCCCAGCTCCCCCTGCCGCTTGAGGTTGACGAATTCGCCGTCCAGCTCGCGGGTGACCACCATCATCTCGTAGAGCCAGCTCAGCGTCTCCGCGGGAAGCTCACGGCTGTAGCGATCTTCGGGCGTTGGTGAGCCATCGGGCGCGACGAGCTGCACCGGCTCGAGATCGACAGTCATCGGCACCGAAGACACCTGCGCCACACCGCCTCCTTCGCCGGGGTGCCGCGTGGCCCGGTGAGCCACAGCGGATCCCGGCACACGGTCAGCCGGGACCTACCGCGAGCGGAGATCAATCGTCAGTTACACGAAAGGCTTCGCTCGCCGCGACACTGACGTACTCACCATTATGCGCTCAAATGAGAAGAGACCGCGCTGATTGCGGCGACGACGCAACGTGTCGCGCTTTGCCGCCCGTGTCCCGTCCGGGTTTCACCCGGGGAGGGCCTCACCCGCCCTGCGCAACGTCATCTGCGCGTGCTTGAGTACCGGCGAGTCCACCATCTGTCCTTCGAACGCGAAGACTCCGCGTTCGGACCGCGCCGCCGTCAGGACCCGTCGCGCCCAGTCCAGCCGCTCCTCGCTGGGGCGATACGCCTGGCGCACCACCGCGATCTGGCTCGGGTGGATACACACCGTTCCGGCGAAGCCCAGCGCGACGGCGTCCTCGGCCTCGTCGCGCAGGCCGTCGAGGTCCCGGATGTCCAGGTGCACCGCGTCGAGCGCAACCCGACCGAAGGTGGACGCCGTGAGCAGGGCCGTCGACCGGACGTGATGGGCGACGTCGCGGTAGCTGCCGTCGGCCTTGCGGCTGGAGCTACCGCCGAGCGTGGCGACCAGGTCCTCGGCGCCCCACATCAGCGCCACGGTGCCCTGGGCCGCCGCGATTTCGGTGGCGAACACCGCACCGCGCGGCGTCTCCAGCAACGCGATCACATCGCGCGGCGCCAGCGCCGTCACCTGCGCGGCCGATTCGGTCTTGGACAGCATAACGGTCGTGTACGCGGTGCCGGCCAGGGCCTCGAGGTCGAGGGGGTATTCCGCGGTGTCGGCCGCGTTAATCCGCACCACGGTGCGCTCGGGGTCCAGCGGTGTCTCCTGCAACGCCTTGCGCGCCGCGGGCTTGTCTGCCTCAGCCACGCCGTCCTCGAGATCGAGGATCACCACGTCCGCGGCAGCGGCGGCCTTGGCGAAACGTTCGGGACGGTCGGCCGGGCAGAACAGCCAGCCGGGACCGGCGGCTTGCAGGTTCACGTGGTCTCCTCGTTGCCCGGGCGCTTCTGCACCAGCGTGGTGCGCACGGCGCGCGCGATCACGTCGCCGTGCTGGTTGCGCCCCGTGTGCTCGAGGGCGACGATGCCTTCGCCGGGCCGGCTCTTCGATTCGCGCTTGCCCGTGCACACGGTCTCCGCGTACAGGGTGTCGCCGTGGAACACCGGCTTGGGGAAGGACACCTCGGAGAAGCCCAGATTGGCGACGATGGTCCCGAGCGTCAGCTGCGTCACCGACAGCCCGACCAGCGTGGAGAGGGTGAACATGGAGTTCACCAGCCGCTCGCCGCGAAAGCCGGGCTGCTCGGCGGCCCACGCCGCGTCGAGGTGCAGCGACTGGGTGTTCATGGTGAGCGTCGTGAACAAGACGTTGTCCGCCTCGGTGACCGTCCGGCCGGGCCGGTGCAGATAGGTGGTGCCGATTTCGAATTCCTCAAACCACAAGCCGCGCTGGACAACTGACTTGCTGACTTGTTCCGTCATGACAGTCCCAGCGATCGCGCGATCAGCATCAACTGTACTTCGGTCGTCCCTTCGCCGATTTCGAGGATCTTGCTGTCGCGGTAGTGCCGCGCCACCGGATATTCGTTCATGAAGCCGTAGCCCCCGTGGATCTGGGTCGCGTCGCGGGCGTTGTCCATCGCCGCTTCCGAGGCGATCATCTTCGCGATTGCCGCCTCCTTCTTGAAGGGCTTGCCCGCCAACATCTTTGCCGCCGCATCGTAGTAGGAGGTACGTGCCACATGGGCACGCGCCTCCATCCGCGCGATCTTGAAGCTGATCGCCTGGTAGGCGCCGATCGGCTGGCCGAAAGCCTGGCGCTCCTTGGCGTACTTGACGCTTTCGTCGACGCAGCCCTGCGCCGCCCCGGTCGCCAGTGCGGCCATCGCGATGCGGCCCTCGTCCAGGATCGACAAAAAGCCCGAGTAGCCAGTCCCGCGGGCACCCAGCAGGTTCTCCTCCGGGACGCGGACGTCGTCGAAGCTCAGCGGGTGGGTGTCCGACGCGTTCCAGCCGACCTTGCTGTACACCGGTTCGACGGTGAATCCCGGTGTGCCGCTGGGCACGATGATCGAGGAGATCTCTTTCTTGCCGTTCGCGGCGGTACCGGTGACGGCGGTGACGGTGACCAGCGAGGTGATGTCGGTGCCGGAGTTGGTGATGAATTGCTTGCTGCCGTTGACCACCCAGTCGCCGTTGTCGAGCCGGGCCGTGGTGCGGGTTCCCCCGGCGTCCGAGCCCGCCCCGGGCTCGGTGAGCCCGAAGCCGGCGAGCGCACGGCCGGCGGTCAGGTCCGGCAGCCACTTCTGCTTCTGCTCTTCGGTGCCGAACCGGTAGATGGGCATCGCGCCGAGGCTGGCGCCGGCCTCCAGCGTGATCGCCACCGATTGGTCGACCTTGCCGAGTTCCTCGAGCGCCAGCGACAGCGCGAAGTAGTCGCCGCCCATTCCGCCGTACTCCTCGGGGAAGGGCAGGCCGAACAGGCCCATCTCACCCATCTTCGCCACGACTTCGTACGGGAAACTGTGCTCCTCATCGTGTTTGGCCGACACCGGAGCGACCACGGTGCGCGCGAACTCGGCGACCGTGTCGCGAAGATCCTGATACTCCTTGGGTAAGGCCCCCGCGGTAATGGATGTGGTCATGATGCGTCCTTACTCGAATCGGCTGCCGCGCTGGACTCTTCGGGCGCCAGCCGGGCCAGCACCTGATCCACCGTCACCTGGTCACCGACGGAGACCAGCACTTCCACCTGTCCGGAAACCGGTGCGGCAAGCGAATGTTCCATTTTCATCGCCTCGACGACGACCACCACGTCGCCCTCGGAAACGTCGGCGCCCGAGGATGCCTGAACCGCGATCACGCTGCCGGGCATCGGGCTGACGATCTCGGCCCGCTGCGCGCCCGCGGCGCGGTGGATCTTGTTCTCCTCGGCCTCGCGCAGGTGCCAGGTTCCTCGCTCGTCGGCGATCCACAGGTGCCGGTCGGCCTCGGCCCAGCGGTAGTCACGGCGCACCCCGTCCAGTGTCACGCTCATCAGCGTCGACTCGACTTGCACTGCGGCGGACAATGTTTCACCATCGCCGACCTGCACCATGGCGGCGTCGGGCAACCCCCGCACCGAGACCGTCTCACTGCGCAATGGGGTGCGCATGTCGGTGCGGACCGGGGCCGGGCTGCCGCCGACCCGCCAGCCTGTCGGCGCCGCCCAGGGGTTGCCCGCGAAGCGGCGTGCCCGGAAGGCCAGCGCCGACTGCCGATAAAGGCCCGCCGCCGCCAGCACGTCATCGGGGGCCGGCAGCGGGGCGAAGTCCGCCAGCCGCTCGTCCAGCAGCGCGGTGTCCAGGTCGCCGGCCTGCACCCGCTCGTCGGCGAGCAGGAACCGGAGGAATTCGATGTTGGTCTGGATGCCCAGGATCGCGGTCCGGCTCAGTGCCCGGTCGAGTTTCGCCAGCGCCTCTTCGCGGTCGCTCCCGTGGGCGATCACCTTGCTCAGCATCGGGTCGTAGTCGCTGCCGACCAGCGTCCCCGGCAGCAGCGAGGAGTCCACGCGCACACCGTCACCGGACGGCTCGGACACCTGCAGCACCCGCCCACCGGTCGGCAGGAAGCCGCGCGCCGGATCCTCGGCATACACCCGGGCCTCGATGGCGTGCCCGCGCAATTCGATGTCGTCCTGGGCGAACCCGAGCTTCTCGCCGGCGGCCACCCGCAGCTGCCACTCGACCAGGTCCAGCCCGGTGACCGCCTCGGTGACCGGATGCTCGACCTGCAGGCGGGTGTTCATCTCCATGAAGAAGAACTCGTCGGGCCGGTCCGCGGAGACGATGAACTCGACGGTGCCCGCACCGACGTAATCGACGCTGCGCGCCGTGTTGCAGGCGGCCGCCCCGATGCGCGCCCGCGTCGCCTCGTCGAGCAGCGGCGACGGCGCCTCCTCGATCACCTTCTGATGACGGCGCTGCAGGCTGCACTCGCGCTCGCCGAGGTGCACGATGTTGCCGTGCGTGTCGGCGAGCACCTGAACCTCGATATGCCTGGGCCGCAACACGAATCGCTCCAGGAAGAGGGTGTCGTCGCCGAACGATGAGGCGGCCTCGCGCCGCGCGCCCACCAGCGCTTCGCGCAGCTTGCCCGGTTCCTCCACCAACCGCATGCCCTTGCCGCCGCCGCCTGCCGACGGCTTGATCAGCACCGGGTATCCGACCTCGTCCGCGGCCGCGACCAACTCGTCATCCCTCAGCCCGGGCTTGGCGACACCGGGCACCACGGGGACGTCGAAGGCGGCCACGGCGTTCTTGGCGGTGATCTTGTCGCCCATCACCTGGATCGCCTGGGCCGGCGGACCCAGGAACACCACCCCGGCCCGCTCGCAGGCCGCGGCGAAATCGGCGTTCTCGGAGAGGAATCCGTACCCGGGGTGGATCGCTTGAGATCCGGTGCGCACGGCCGCCCCGACGACCTTGTCGATGTTCAGGTAGCTCTCGCGCGCCGCGGCGGGCCCGAGCCACACCGCTTCGTCGGCCTCGAGCACGTGCCGCGCGCCGTCGTCGGGATCGCTGTAGACGGCGACCGAGCGGATGCCCAGCCGGCGCAGGGTCCGGATCACGCGCACCGCGATCTCGCCGCGGTTGGCCACCAGTACGGTCTCGAACACTGCACTCACATCCGAAAGACGCCGTAGGAGACGGGCTCCAGCGGTGCTTGGGCGCACACCGAAAGAGCCAGCCCGACAAAGGTTCTGGTGTCGGCGGGGTCGATGATCCCGTCGTCCCACAGCCGGGCCGTGGAGTAGTAGGGATTGCCCTGACTTTCGTACTGGTCGCGAATGGGCGCCTTGAACGCCTCTTCCTCGTCGGCCGACCACGGCTTGCCCGCGCCCGCGAGTTGCTCGCCGCGCACGGTGGCCAGCACCGATGCGGCCTGTTCGCCGCCCATCACCGAGATGCGGGCGTTGGGCCACATCCACAGGAAGCGCGGCGAATACGCCCGGCCGCACATCGAATAGTTGCCCGCCCCATAGGATCCACCGATCACGACGGTCAGCTTGGGCACCCGCGCACAGGCGACGGCGGTGACCATCTTGGCGCCGTGCTTGGCGATGCCACCGGCCTCGTAGTCGCGGCCCACCATGAAGCCGGCGATGTTCTGCAAGAACAGCAGCGGGATCTTGCGCTTGTCGCACAGCTCGATGAAATGCGCGCCCTTCAAAGCGGATTCGCTGAAGAGCACGCCGTTATTGGCCACGATACCCACCGGGTGGCCGTGAATGTGGGCGAATGCGGTCACCAGCGTCTTGCCGTAATTGGCCTTGAATTCGCTGAATTCGCCGCCGTCGACCAGCCGCACGATCACCTCGTGCACGTCGTAGGGCACCCGCGGGTCGGGCGGCACCACGTCGTAGAGCTCCGTCTGGTCGCACCTCGGCGCGACCGGAGATCGCACCTCCCACGGGCTGGGCTCGCGCGGGCCGAACGTGGCCGCGATCGCGCGCACGATCCGCAGGGCGTGCTCGTCATCTTCGGCGAGGTGGTCGGTGACACCGGAGACCCGGGAATGCAGGTCGCCGCCGCCGAGGTCTTCGGCCGACACGATCTCCCCGGTCGCCGCCTTGACCAGGGGCGGGCCTCCCAAAAAGATCGTGCCCTGCTCGCGCACGATGACGGCCTCATCGCTCATCGCGGGCACATAGGCGCCGCCGGCCGTGCACGAACCGAGCACAGCGGCCACTTGCGGAATCTCCTTGGCGCTCATGGTCGCCTGGTTGTAGAAGATGCGGCCGAAGTGCTCGCGGTCGGGGAAGACCTCGTCCTGCCGGGGCAGGAACGCACCGCCGGAGTCCACCAGGTAGATGCACGGCAGCCGATTCTGCAGTGCCACCTCTTGAGCACGCAGATGCTTTTTGACCGTCATCGGGTAATAGGTGCCGCCCTTGACCGTCGCGTCGTTGGCGACGATCACGCACTCGCGATCCGACACGCGGCCGATGCCGGTGATGATCCCGGCTCCGGGAGACTCGTCGCCGTACATGCCGTCCGCGGCCAGTGGGGAGAACTCCAGAAACGGGCTGCCCGGGTCGAGTAGGCGGTCCACCCGTTCACGGGGCAACAGCTTGCCGCGGCTGACATGGCGTTCCCGTGCGCGTTCGTTTCCGCCCAACGCCGCCGCCGCAAGCTTGGCGTTCAACTCGCCCACCAGCCGACGGTGCTCATCTGAGAACGACGCCTCGGCCTTGGCGGGTGAGGTCACCACGTTGTCCATCGCCGCAGCAGCCTCCTTGCCGTCGTGCGGTCGGGCTTTTTGAGTTAATGCCCATTAACTCAAGGGCCGAGAATACCATTGCCGTCGTTGCCGGTCCAGGGAGGACCGCAGTCGGCGCAAAGTGCGAGTTAATCGCGAATAACCCGTGCTACGTTAGGGCCAGTTGACCAGACGGAGGTCCGTCATGACAGCGTCCGCCTCCGAGGGCCAGGCCGGTCCCGCTGACGTCCCAAATCGCCGGAGCCAGTTGAAGTCCGACCGCCGGCTACAACTGCTGTCCGCCGCCGAGCGGTTGTTCGCCGAGCGCGGGTTCCTCGCGGTGCGGCTGGAGGACATCGGTGCGGCCGCCGGGGTCAGCGGTCCAGCCATCTACCGGCATTTTCCGAACAAGGAGTCGCTGCTGGTCGAGTTGCTGGTGGGCATCAGCACGCGGCTGCTCGCCGGCGCGCGGCAGGTGCAGACCGACGGCACCGACGCGGCCGCAGCCCTGGACGGGCTGATCGACTTCCATCTTGACTTCGTGTTCAACGAGCCCGACCTGATTCGCATCCAGGATCGCGACCTCGCGTACCTGCCCGCGGCCGCCGAAAGGCAGGTGCGCAAATCCCAGCGCCAATACGTCGAGGTCTGGGTGGGGGTGCTGCGGGAGCTGAACCCCGAGCTGGCCGAGGCCGATGCCCGGCTGGCCGCACACGCCGTGTTCGGTCTGCTGAATTCGACACCGCACAGCATGAAGTCCCCCGATACTTCGCGCAGCAAGACCGTCCGCACGGCGAGGTCGCGCGCCGTCATGCGGGCAATGACGGTGGCCGCGCTCGCGGCCGGAAATTCAGTGCCCCTGAGCAGTCCGTCGTAAAGTGACTCAGGGTTTTAACACCGAGCCCAGGTACCCTGCAAGCCATGAGGTGGACATGAACGATTCACGTCCCACCGAGCGGTTTCCTACATCGCAGCCGGGGCCACAGCAACCGGGGTATGCGCCGCCCGCCGATCCCGCGTACGCAGATCAGATGCCCTACGCGCAAAGCTATGGCGGGTCGACGCCGCCCTGGGGACCCACCCCGAACGAGACGAACACCACCAAGCGGCTGCCGGCGTACTGGCAGCAGGATCTGCCCCCGTCGGGCGACCTACCGACCGGCATGGCTCCCCCGCCGCCCGGCGGCCCGAAGTCGTCGCGATGGTTGTGGCTCGGCGCCGGCGCGGCGGTCCTGCTGGTCGTCGCATTGGTGATTGCCCTGGTGCTGGCGAACGACGCGATCAAGACCCAGACCGCCGTTCCGCCGTTGCCGGCGATGCCGGAGACGACCCCGGAAACGACGACGACGACATCTCCCCACCGGTCGCCGTCGCTCATCCCGGCCCCGATACCGCCGACCAGCGGCCCCGAGCTGCCGCCCGAGACGACCGGGCCGGCCGCGATGCAAGATGTCGTCTACACCGTCTCGGGTGAGGGCCGCGCGATCAGCATCATGTACATCGATACCGGGGGCCTCATCCAGACCGAATTCAACGTCGCGCTGCCGTGGAGCAAGGAGGTCAGTCTGTCGAAGTCGGCTAACCACTCGCCCAACGTCACGATCGTCAACATCGGCCACAGCGTCACCTGCACGCTCACCGTCGACGGGGTTCAGCTCAGCAAGCGCGTCGGCGGCGGCCTGACGATCTGCGACGCTCGCGGCTAGGTGCTACCTCCAGCCGGCTGGGACGGCTCGGCCGCGGGTTCGGCCACCGCGGCGGCGCGCAGCGGAACCCGGACCGCCAGCATCGCCAGAAGTCCGGCGATCAGCACCAGCGAAATTCCGCCCAGGCCGGCCCGCACAGCGCCGAAGACGTCGACGAACACCGAGAACAGCCACGGCGCCACGAACGCCACCGCCCGCCCGGTCATGGTGTAGAGGCCGAACGCGACGCCTTCCCGGCCGTGCTTGGCCATCTGCAGCAGCAGGGCGCGCGACGACGACTGCGACGGCCCGATGAACATGCACAACAGCAGTCCGCACACCCAGAAGGCCACCGGCCCGGACAGCGCCATCAGGGTCAGCCCGAGGACGATGATCGCGAACAGTGACGCCACGATGACGGGCTTCGATCCGACGCGGTGGTCGACGAACCCACCCAGCACCGCGCCCACCGCGGCGACCACGCTGGCCGCCACCCCGAAGATCAGCACGTCGGCCTGTGAGATGCCGTACACGTTGACGCCGAGCACCGCGCCGAACGCGAAGATCGCGGCCAGCCCGTCCCGGAAGAGCGCGCTGGCGAACAGGAAGTACACCAGGTTGCGGTCGCGCCGCCATTCCGCGGCGACCTCGGTCCACAGCTTGCGATACCCACCCAGCATGCTCGTCGGCTGGTACCCCTCCGACGACTCCGTCAGCCGGTGCGCGACGAACAGCAGGGGAAGCGCCAGCACCGCGAACCAGATCGCGGCCACCAACATCGCCTCGCGGACATAAAGCCCGTCCCGAAACGGAACTCGCAACAGGCCACGTGTCGCGTCGAGCCCCTTGCCGGATCCGGAGATGAAGCCGGTGTAGATCACCAGCAGGAGCAGAACGCTTCCGGCATAACCCGCTGCCCAGCCGAATCCGGATATCCGCCCGGCGGTCTGCGGCGTCGAGAGCTGACGCAGCATGGCGTTGTACGGGACGCTGGCCAGGTCGCCGCAGGCCGCCGTCGCCCCGAGCAGCACCAGGCCGGCCCAGAGGTAGCCGGGGCGGTCGTGGATGAAGAACATCAGGCAGGTCAGCGTCACCGCTGTGGCGGTCAGCACACTCAGCGCCACCCGCCTGCGTTGCGGGGACTCCACCCACACGCCGACGGCGGGCGCGAGCACGGCGACGGTCAGCCCGGCGACGGCCGCCGCGCGGCCCAACCAGCTCGCCGGCGTGGTGGCGCCGGATATCCCCACCCCGACGCTGCTGGTCAGGTAGACGGCGAAGACGAAGGTCGCCACGATCGCGTTCAGACCGGTCGAGCCGCAGTCCCAGAGCGCCCACGCCACCACCCGCGATCGCGCGGGGCTGGCGGGACGCAACTCCGGCTGGCTCATTCCCGGCACTCTATAGGCGCTCGCGATCGGCTGCGGGCGCCATTTCGGCCGCTGTCTACGATTGGCGCATGCCGCTACCCGCTCCAAGCCCCGAGGCGCGCGCCGTTGTGACCGGAGCTTCGCAGAACATCGGTGAAGCGCTGGCCACCGAACTCGCCGCACGCGGACACCACCTGATCGTCACCGCGCGCCGCGAGGACCTGCTCAAGGGTCTGGCCGCCCGGCTGACCGACAAGTACGGCGTCATCGTCGACGTGCGCCCAGCCGATCTGGCCGATCCGGGCGAACGCGCGAAGCTGTGCGACGAGCTGGCCGCCCGCCCGATCTCGATCCTGTGCGCCAACGCGGGCACCGCGACGTTCGGCCCGGTCGCCACGCTCGATCCGGCCGGCGAAAAAGCCCAGCTGCAGCTGAATGTCCTTGGGGTGCATGACCTTACGTTGGCGGTGCTGCCGGGAATGGTCGAGCGTAGATCCGGTGGGATCCTGATTTCCGGTTCGGCGGCGGGCAATTCGCCGATCCCCTACAACGCCACCTACGCGGCCACCAAGGCGTTCGCGAACACTTTCAGCGAATCGCTGCGGGGCGAGCTGCGCGGGTCCGGTGTCAACGTGACGCTGCTGGCGCCCGGCCCGGTGCGGACCGACCTGCCCGACGAAACCGAGGCCTCGATCGTCGAGCGGCTGGTGCCGGAGTTCCTGTGGATCTCGACCGAACACACCGCGCGGGTGTCGCTGGATGCGTTGGCGCGCAACAAGATGCGCGTCGTTCCGGGCCTGACGTCGAAGGCCATGTCGGTGGCCAGTGGGTACGGCCCGCGCGCCATCGTGGCGCCCATCGTCGGCGCGTTCTACAAGAAGCTGGGCGGGGGGTAGTCGCTACTTCCGCCTGCCGCGGCCGGTGCCGAAGATGCTTTTGACCGCTTCGCGTATCGCGGTGTTGATCCCGCTTTTCACCGTCGGGTTCTGCAGCACTTCCTCCCACATGGAGGGCCCCTTCGGGCCCTTCGGCTCCGCAGGCTCCGGCATCGGCGGTACCGGCTCGTTCGGCGGGACGGGCGGGTAGCCGGACTGGGCCTGCGGCGGCTGGGGCGCGGTTTGAGCCTGCGGTGCCTGCGGGGCGGCCTGGGGCTGCGCGGGCTGGGCAGCCGTCTGGCCGTACTTCGCCTGCAGCGGACTGTTTTTCGCCGCGGCCTCGATGTCCCCGTTGCCGATCGACGCCATCAGCGAGCGCGGCACCCGCATTCGGGTCCACGCGACCGGTGTCGGTGCGCCCCTCTCGGACAGCACGGTGACCACCGCCTCGCCGATTCCCAACGACGTCAACGCCGACTCCAGGTCGTACACATCGGTTTTCGGATAGGTGCGGACGGTCTTGCTGAGCGCCTTCTGGTCGTCGGGCGTGAACGCCCGCAGCGCGTGCTGAATTCGGGCGCCCAACTGCGAGAGGATGTCATTGGGAATGTCCGTGGGCAGCTGGGTGCAGAAGAACACCCCGACACCCTTCGACCGGATCAGCTTGACGGTCTGTTCGACCTGCTCGAGGAAGGCCTTGGACGCGTCGGCGAACAACAAGTGCGCTTCGTCGAAGAAGAACACCAGCTTGGGTTTGTCGATGTCGCCGACCTCGGGCAGCTGGGTGTACAGGTCGGCGAGCAGCCACATCAGGAAGGTGGAGAAGATGACGGGACGCACGGACTGACCGGTGAACTCCAGCAGCGAGATGATGCCCTGGCCTTGGTCGTTGGCGCGCAGCAGATCGTTCGGATCGAGCTTGGGTTCGCCGAAGAAGGTGTCGCCGCCCTCGGCATCGAGGTTCACCAGCGCCCGCAGGATGACGCCCGCCGTCGTCGCCGACACGCCGCCCAGGGATTTCAGGTCTTCCTTGCCCGCGTCGCTGGTGAGGTAGCCGATGGCACTGCGCAGATCGTCGGTGGTGACCAGCCGACGGTTCTGATCCTTGGCCCAATGGAAGATCAGCCCCAGCGTTGACTCTTGAGTAGCGTTGAGCCCCAGCACTTTTGACAGCAGAACGGGGCCGAAGCTGTCGACGGTCGCGCGTATCGGCACGCCGATCCCCTTGGTGCCCAACGACAAGAATTCGGCCGGAAACCCGGTCGGCGTCCAGTTGTCGCCGGTGTCCTTGGCCCGCGCGGCGGTCTTGTCGTTGCCCTCGCCGGGCCTGGACAGCCCGGACAGGTCGCCCTTCACGTCGGCCATCAGCACGGGGACGCCCGCGGCGCTGAGTTGCTCGGCGATCAGTTGCAGCGTCTTGGTTTTGCCCGTTCCGGTGGCCCCGGCCACCAGGCCGTGCCTGTTGATGGTGGCCAACGGGATACGGATCTGCGCCGTCGGATCGGCCGCGCCGTCGATGACGACCGTGCCCAGTTCCAGTGCCTGACCGTCGACGGCATAGCCGTCGGCGATCCGCGTCGCGGCCGTGGCCGTTGAATCAGTGCTCATCGTGCTGCGCCCCTCTTCCCCGATGATTCGGCATGCAGTTCGACAACGCTCACCCTACTTCTCCAGCTCATCCGGGGGCGAGGTCCGGCGCAGGCGTCAGTTGGGCCTAGTCTGAGCGCTGTGCGAGACGAATTGGTGTGGATCGACTGTGAGATGACCGGGCTTGATCTGGGCTCGGACAAGCTGATTGAGATCGCAGCGCTGGTGACCGACGCCGATTTGAACATTCTCGGCGAGGGAGTCGACGTGGTGATCCATGCCGACGATGCCGCGCTCGCGGCGATGGGCGAAGTGGTCACCGAAATGCACTCGCGCTCCGGGCTGACCGACGAGGTGCGGACATCCACCGTCGACCTGGCGACCGCCGAGGCGATGGTGCTGGACTACATCGGCGAACACGTCAAGCAGCCCAAGACGGCGCCGCTGGCCGGCAACTCCATCGCCACCGACCGCGCCTTCCTCGTGCGCGACATGCCCGCCCTGGACTCGTTCCTGCACTACCGCATGATCGATGTGAGCTCGATCAAAGAGCTGTGCCGGCGCTGGTACCCGCGGATTTACTTCGGTCAGCCCGTCAAGGGGCTGGCCCACCGGGCCCTGGCCGATATCCACGAATCCATCCGCGAGCTGCAGTTTTACCGGCGAACCGCGTTCGTCGCGCCGCCGGGGCCCTCTACCAGCGAAATCGAGGCGGTTGCCACCGCCCTTGACGGCGGAAAAGACGCACCGGGACCAAACGATTCGGCCAGCGCGCCGCCAACCGGCTAGTATCGACGTCGCCGCTCGTTGACCGTCATCGTGCGAGGGTCGGCTTGCGGCCGTGGTGGGTGTAGTTCAGTTGGTAGAGCGTCAGGTTGTGATCCTGAATGTCGCGGGTTCGAGTCCCGTCACTCACCCCACAGGTCAGGGAGCATCACCGCTCCCTGACCTTTTATGGTGCTACCGTCTCCGCGCAAACGCACGCACCCGTAACTGGAAAGTAGTGAACAGCCAACGTCCCGCCCCGCCCCGACCCCGGCGCATGCGCCCGGGGGCAACGGCTGTCGCGGGGGTCGCGCTGTTCCTCGCGGGCTGCGGCGGGTCGAGTCACACCGCGACGACCGTCACGTCGACGCTGCCCGCCGAGACCAAAACGGTGACGAAGACCGTCGCCCCGCCACCCCCGCCGGGGCCGAAGACATCCATCGAGAACAACGGCACCTACATCGTCAACAAGGACATCGCGGCGGGCACCTATCGCACCGATGGCGGCAAATCCGGGTGCTATTGGGCGAGGCTGCGCAGCTTCAACACCAACGACGTCATCGACAACAACGTGGGCGACGGCCAGCAGGTGGTCCGGATCTTGCCGACCGACGCCGCGTTCATGACGCGCAGTTGCGGGACGTGGCAAAAGATCGACTGACCGCCGTCAGGTGTTGGCGTTGCCCGCTTTCCACTGCGGCCAGGGGATGTTCCAGTCGCCCAGCCCCTCGATGCCCGGCAGCGTCGGCCCGACCGTGTGCACCACCTCGACGAGGTCGCCGCTCTTGCTGTGGTCGTAGAACCACTCGGCGTTGCTCGGACTCACGTTCAGGCACCCGTGGCTGGTATTGGTGTGGCCCTGGGCGCCCACCGACCACGGCGCGGAGTGCACAAAGACGCCGCTGTAGGACATCTGGGTGGCCCAGTCGACTTCGGTGCGATATCCGTTGGGCGAGTTGACCGGAACGCCGTAGGTCGAGGAATCCATGATGATGTGCTTGAACCGCGCACCAATGATGTAGACGCCGTTGGCCGTTGGGGCGCTGTCCTTGCCCATCGACGTCGGCATGGTCTTGACGACATCACCGTTGACCCGCACTGTCACCGTCTTCGTGGTGTCGTCGGCCGTCGAGATCACCTCGTCACCGATGGTGAAGTGCGTCTTGACGTTGTCCTCGCCGAACATCCCGTCGCCCAGGTCCACCCCGTAGGTGTTGACCGCCACGTCGATGGCTGTTCCGGACTTCCAGAAACGCTCTGGGCGCCAACGCACTTCGCGGTTGTTGAGCCAATAGAACGCACCCTCGACCGGAGGGTTGGTGGTGATGTTGATGGCCTTCTGGGCGGCCGCGCGGTTCGCGATGTTCTCGTCGAAGCGGATCGCCACCGGCTCACCGACGCCCACCACGTCGCCGTCGGCCGGGCTGATGTAGGGCATGGTCAGGTGCGCCGGTGAACTGGTCTCGAAGGTCATCTGCTTGCTGGTCGCGCCGCCCAGGCCGGTCGCCTTCGCGTTCAGTGTGTAGCGCCTGTTGTAGCCGAGTTGTTCGGTGGTCGACCAGCGCAGCCCGTCGGGACTGAGCTGCCCACTGATCGACTTACCGTTCTCGTTGACCATGGTGACCGACGCGAGCACGCCGTCGGCGACGATCACCGTGACGGGCGCATCCACGGTCACGCCGACGGCGCCGTCGGTCACCGAGGCGGTGAGCTTGGGGACCAGCAGGTCGGCCAGCGGGGTGCCCTTGTCGAAGATGACTTTCACCGGTGCCGCCGCATGGTTGCCATTACACGCGGCGGCGAAGACAGCAATCGGAACCATCGCGGCTACCAGCCACGATCGTCGTCTCCGCAAATGCTTCATCCAGTGACCTTCCGTATGAATCTCCAGTTGGTCACCGCTGACCAGCGAGGTAGCTGCAGGCATTCTAATGGCTTTGGCCGACGCTCCCAGACGTATGCGAGGCGGGGCTGCCGATCGGTGTCACCACCGCAATGAATTCGTCATTCGGGCCGGGTCCGGCCCCGCCGCGGGCCGATCAGGCCGGCGAGCGGACCTCATCGCGCAGCTGCGCCTCGACGCTGTCGCGGGTGCTGACGGCCTCGACGCGCGCGAGTTTGACGATGGCCGCCGTCATCGCCAGCGCGGCCGCCACCAGGGCGATCATCCCGGCACGACCCGTGTTCAGCGTCTCGCCGAGCACGACGACGCCGAGCACCGCCGCCACCACGGGCTGCGACATCTGCAGGGTCGGCATCGACGCGGTCAGCGGACCCGCCCGAAACGCCGACTGGCTCCACGCGACACCCCCCACCGCGACCAGAATGCACGCGTACAACTCCGGGGTCCGAATCACCGCGCCCGCGCCGTCGCCCAGCCGGGCGACGACCTCCTTGGCGAGCACCGCGAAGACGCCCCACAGCGACCCCGACACGAAGGCGAACAGCGCCGCGGCCGCCGCACCACCCCAGATCCGGCCGGCCACCGCGCATCCGACCAGCAGCGGCCCCAGGACGACGGCCACGGCGGCCCAGGTTCGCAGCGAGGCGCCCGCATGACCGGCCTCCGGGTTGCCCACGACCACGACCACGATCACCGCGGCCGTCAGCAAAGCGGCCCACACCCATTCGCCGCCCGTCACGGTGCGGTGCGAAAACCAGGCGTCGATGGGCAGCGCGAACAGCACCGAGGACGTCAACAGCGCCTGCACCATCAGCACCGAGCCCTCGCCCAGCGCCGCGGCCTGCAACGCGATGCTCGCCACCAAAAGTAGTGCGCCCCACCACCACCGCTGATTGCGCAGCAGGCCGGCGAACAATTCGACGGTGCCTACCGAGCGGTCGGCGATGCAGTGCGTCGCGCGCTGCTGCAGCACGTCACCGCTCGCCACGCACAGCGCGGAGCTCACTGCCAGCAGTGCGGCGATATTCGCATGAGCCATAAGGGTTTCCGTATCAACTTCTGCCGGGCGCGGCTCTGGTGTACCACCTTCTGGCCATGCGCGCCCCGGGCGCGTCCGCGGCCCAGCGGCGCCGGCCCACCGCGACGGCCTCGCCCTCCCCCGTCGCGGACCGGTCCCGCAACAACGCCGACCACCGCGGCGCCCACCACGTCCAGCGACCAAGCAGGTGAATGAAGGCCGGCACCAAGACCATCCGCACCAACGTGGCGTCGACGAGCACACCGAGTGTGAGGCCCAGACCCAGCATTCGCATGAATGACACGTGCGCGGGGATCAATGCGGCGAAGGAAATCGACATCACCACCGCGGCGGTGGTGACCACCCGGCCGATGCCGGCGATGCCCAGCGCGGTGCTCTCGTCGGTGGCGGCGCGCGCCTCGGCCACGGTCGGTGGCGTCTCCCGGCCGGCTTGCGAGGCCAGCCAGTACTCGTGGATGCGCGAGACCAGGAACACCTCGTAATCCATGGCCAGCCCAAAAGCGATGCAGAACAACAGCACTGGGATGTTGGCGTTCAATGTTCCGTTGGGCGTGGTACCCAGCGCGCCCAGGTGGCCGTCCTGGAAGATCCACACCATCGCCCCGAATGCCGCCGTCAGTGACAGCACGTTGCACACCAGCGCCTGCAGCGGCAGCACCGCGCTGCCGGTGAGCAAGAACAGCAGCATGAAGGTGATCAGCGCGATCAGCCCGAACACGAGCGGCAGTCGCTGGGTGATCGCATCGACGCTGTCGCGGTTGATCTGGGCCAGGCCGGTCATCTGCACCGACCGTCCGGCCGGCCCGCCGACCTGATGCAGTCGGTCGAGCTGGGTGTTGGAGGCCTGCGAATACAGCGGCGCCCTGCTGTCCACGGTGAGGAATGCGCTGCCGTTGGCCATGCCGGTGGCCGCGGCGGGCGGCCCCGCCCGGTTTCCGGCCACGAACGTCCCGGTCGGCGCGGTGACCGCGGAGACGCCGGACACCCGGGACAGCTCGGCGGCGTAGCGCTGCAGGTCGCCGGGGGTCACGCCGTGGGCGTCGGGGACGACGACGGACACCGAGGTTCCCAGCCCGTTGGCGAAATCGTGGTCCAGCATGTCGGCCACCTGGCGCGCCGACGCCGATCGAGGAAGCACGCGCTCGTCGGGAAAGCCCCACTTCACGCCCAGAAACGGGACCCCCAGCAACAGCAGCAGCGCGACGACGCTCAAGCCGGCCGGCATGGCGCGGCGCAGGACGAACTTGGTCGAGCGGTACCAGAACTGCGCCACCAGCGGCTGGTGCGCGTGATCGCGGAATGGCCGCTGCCCGTGCAGGATGCGGTGCAGCACTCGGCGGGCGTTCATCGTGTCCAGTCGGGGCCCCAGCAGCACGATGGCGGCCGGGGTGACGACCACGGTCGCGACCGCGACAATGGCCGCGGTGGCCACGATGGTGTAGGCGGAAGATTTCAGGAAGTACATCGGGAACAGCGCCATCACCGCCATTGACAACCCGACCGTGGTGGCGGAGAACAACACCGTCCTGCCCGCGGTGGCCATGGTCCGCAACAGCGCGTCATGCCGCGCCATCGTCCGCAGCAGCTGCTGGTTACGGTTCCGGTCCTCGGTGCGGGCCAGTTCCTCGCGGTAGCGGGTGATGATCAGCAGGTTGTAGTCGATCGCCAGGGCGAGGCCCATCGCGATGCTGAGGTCTAGTGCGTACGTCGACACGTCGGTGGCGAAGCTGATCAGCCGCAACACCGACATGGTGCACACGATGGCCAAGGTGCCCAAGACGATCGGCATTGCCGCGGCCACCACCCCGCCGAGCACCCAGACCAGCACGGCGAAGCTCAGCGGAATCGCGATGGACTCCATCAGCAGCAGGTCGCGCTGGTTCTGGTCGTTGATCTGCGCATACGCCACGGCCATGCCGCCGGCGCGCACGGTGACGCCGTCGCGGTCATGCACCAGGTCCTTGGTCAGCGCGCTGGCGTATCGCTGCGCGTCGTTCTCCCCGCCCTTGAGGCCGGCCACGATCATTCCGGACTTGTCGTCCTTGCTGATCAGCTGGGCCGCGGCCGCCGGCGGCGACGTCCACGGCGACGAGACGTTCAGCACCCACGGCGAACGTTTCAGCTGGTCGGCGATCTCGGTGCCGACCAGGCGCGCCTGGTTACCCCGGGCGCCGGTGGGTGCGGTCACCACGATCAGCATCTGCTGATCGGTCTGGTTGAACTTGTCCCGCAGGGTGTCGGTCGCCCGCGATGACTCCGAGGTGGGGTCCTGAAAACCCCCGCCGGATACGCCGTTGACCACCGGAAGCCCGAAGATCGCGGCGCCCAAAAACACCAGCACCGCGATCGCGATGATGCGGCGCGGCGCGGCGATGGCAAGCCGGGTGATTACTTGCAGCATGGCGTATCGCCTACCCGAAACCGCGCCATTTGACCCGCCCGCTGTTGAATTGCTCACATCGGCGCGTATTCGTGGCACGTCGTCCCGATATTCGGATCGAGGTTTGACGCTCGAGCACTCGGGTATCGAATCTAAAAGTGCACACCGTACTTGTATTCGGCGTGCGCAGTGCCGGTTTGCCTGGGCTACAACCAGATTGGATGTGCAATGGACGACACGGACGACGGCACGAATATCCGGCATCCCACCGAAGACGACTGGCAGGCGGTCTTTGAGAATCAGGCCCGGACATTCGGCGACCCGGTGGGTCCCGAAGACCTCGAGGCGTGGAAACGCCGAGTCAGCCTCGAGGACATTCTCATTGCCGAGGACGTCTCCGATCCGGAGCATCCAAATCTGGTGGGAACGTCCATCATCTACCGCTCGCGGCTCACCGTGCCGGGTGGTGCCAATCTGCGGGTCGCGTGGCTGACGATGATCGCCGTTGCGTCAACGCATCAGGGCGAGGGGCTCTGGGCGCAGCTCAGCGCCAAGGGACTTGGAATACTGCTGGACCGCGGCTATCCGATCGTGTGTGGCGTCCCGACGCAGACCGCGATGTACGACGGTTTCGGCGCCGGCGTGTCGAGTTACAGCCACACCTATGCCATCGACCGCCGTTTCGCGAAGTTGCGCGACAAGCCCCGCCGGATTCGGGCGCGCGAGGTCAACGCCGCCGAGGCGCGACGGCACCTGCCCGAGCTCTATGAAAGATGGTGTGCCGCAACCAATGGCGCGATATCCCGGGACGAAGCGTGGTGGGCCGACTCTCTGGACGACCGACCGACCCAGCGCGGCAACGGATCTGCGCTGCATTACACCATTCACCCTGACGGCTTCCTGACCTACCGGGTGGTCGGCTCGCACCAGCACGCGTTCCGCCCGCCGCTGGGCACCGTAGTCGTCGAAGACTTCTGCCCCATCACCGATGAAGCACACACCGAGCTGCTGCAGACGCTTCTGGTCTTGGAGATGTTCTATCGCATCGAGATCGATGTGCCGCCCGACGATCCGCTGCCGCTCAAACTCGTCGACCAGCGCGCGGCTGAAACCAAGGGCGTGAGCGACTTCCTGTGGGTGCGCATCAACGACGTCCCCGAAGCACTTGGCGCCCGCACCTACGGCGCCGATGCCGACATCGTGCTGGACGTCACAGACCCGCTCGAGCTCGCGGGAGGGCGCTTCCAGTTGCAGATCCGCGGCGGCGCCGGGAAGTGCACGCCCCACGACGGGTCCCCCGACATCGAGATCGGGCTGGCCGACTTGGCCACCATTTACATGGGGGCGCATCGGGCTTCCCAGCTGGCCCGCGCCAACCGCATCACCGAAGTGCGCCAGGGAGCGCTGGGCGCGCTGGACGCGGCCTTCAGCACCGACCGGACACCCTTCTGCGGCACGGTGTTGTAAACGGAATTCGTTACGCGACAGCGTCTTTCACCAGTACACGGGATTTCGCGGCGAAAAGTCGACAACGGCCAGGCGATGGCCGGCCAGGGCGAACTCGGACGTTTAACGGTGTGCCCACTCCCGGGGCCGCTATCCTGGAACGAGGTCGGGATTTCACTCCGTGGCGCAACGCCTGTTATTGTCGCCTACGCGGTCTCGGCCGACCACAAGCGCCGTTAGCTCAGTTGGTAGAGCAGCTGACTCTTAATCAGCGGGTCCGGGGTTCGAAACCCTGACGGCGCACCAGCCCACCAAATATTTATTTGGGGGCTTCTCCGCCTCGATGGGGGTTCGCCCGTTGGGTAACAATCTCCGAGAAATCCTTTCCCCAGTAACCCCGCCAGCCCTACCATCTGTGCGACGGGGTTTTTCAAAGGGGACTTGTGAAAACTGAGCTGAAGTGGGTCGACCCCTACGAGGGCCACTTCCATGCCAACATCGACGACCGCAGCGAGTATCGAGTCCACGCGGTCTCGACGGGCGGCTTCCGCGCCGAGCGCGTAGATGACGGCTTTGTGCACCACGACCTGGGCCGGGCAACCACCGCCGCCGAGGCGCAAGCGATCTGCCAGGACCTGCACACCCGGACCATGCGGCGCGCCGCATGGGAGGCCTATATGGCCGAGAACGACCCGCCCTGCTGGGAGTAGCCGAAATACCGATACGCGCGGCGCCGTGGGCTCCCGCGCCGAACGGATTGCAGGAATACCGGCTGGTCGACGCGGCGACGGGCGAATTCGAACGCTGCTACTGCGACGTCGACGACATCGCCACCAACCAGCCCTGGGCCGACGACATTCCGGTGTACGTCCAGGCCGGCCGCGTCACCGATTCCTGACGCGGCGCACCGTCACCACCACGACGAGCGCCCCGACGCCGGCCAGCGACGCGAGCACCACGGGCTTGCGCACGAATCGAATCACCCGGATCTTGATGTCGTCGGCGAGGCGCCGGGGGTTGGCCCGCTCGGCAAGCGAGTCGACGGTGGCCGCCAGCTGGTCACGGGCGACGTCGATGTCCTGCTTGATGGCTTCGGGGTCCCGGTCCGCCACTGTGTCCTCCAAGTCGCCCACTATCCGGCTCATGCACCTGCCCGAACTACCCTAGATCAGCTGGCGGTAACCCCGACGCTCCGGTGAACAGAAAGGGACCCACCTTGACCGAGACCACGCGGCTTGCACCGGGCGACAAAGCGCCCTCCTTCAGCCTGCCCGACGCCGACGCCAACTTGGTATCCCTGGCCGACTACAAGGGACGTCGCGTCGTCGTGTACTTCTACCCGGCCGCGTCGACGCCGGGCTGCACCAAGCAGGCGTGCGACTTTCGGGACAGCCTGGCCGAGCTCAATGGCGCCGGCCTGGACGTCATCGGGATCTCCCCCGACAAGCCGGAGAAGCTCGCCAAGTTCCGCGACGCCGAGAAGCTGACGTTCCCGCTGCTGTCCGACCCCGAGCGCAAGGTCCTGAGCGCCTATGGCGCCTACGGCGAAAAGCAGATGTACGGCAAGACGGTCACCGGCGTCATCCGCTCGACGTTCGTGGTCGACGAGAAGGGCAAGATCGCCGTCGCGCAGTACAACGTGAAGGCGACCGGCCACGTCGCCAAGCTCCGCCGCGACTTGGACGTCTAGTCAGTCGCCGATGACGGCTGGCTGGTTGTACTCGGTGATGGGCCGCGCGACCCCCTGCTCGTCGCAGACCCGTTGCAGCTTCTCCAGCGTCTCGTCGATCCCCGGTCCAAGCCGGCCGCCGGGCGTGAAGGTGGCCGGCAGGTGCTGCATGCCCTGGATCACGCCGATCGTCGGATAGTGCACGGTGCCCTCGGGGTCGCAGCGGTAGTCGGGCATCCGGTCGAGCACCGCCGTGAGCATCGACTTGAACACGACCCGCGCGACGTTGGAGCCGATGCAGCGGTGAACGCCGAGCCCGAAGCTGAAGTGCCGGTTGTTCTTTCGGCTCAGATCTAGTCGGTTCGGCTCGGGAAACACTGAGGGGTCGCGGTTGGCCATCGCCCAGGACAGCCACAGGCGATCGCCCTCCTTGAACCGCGTGCCCGCTATTTCGAGATCGGCGGCGATCGTGCGACCGTCGCCGGGTGCGGGCGTGAAGTAACGCAGGAATTCTTCGGTCGCCGAGTCGAGCAGCGTTTCCGATTCGCGCCTGAGCAGTTCGCGCTGTTCGGGATTTTCGCCCAGCCATTCGAGCGCGTGCGCGGTCAGCGCCGTCGTCGTGTCGAAACCTCCGCCGATGATCAAGCCGAGCATTCCGAGCAGTTCGGCGTCGGGGGCGGGTTCGCCGTCGATCTTCAGTCTCGCCAACGCGTCCACAATGCCGGGGCGCGGGTTCTCTCGGATTTCGAGGAGGTGGTTGAACAGGTCCGCTCCCATCGCCATCGTCTGCTCCAAAACCCTTGGGGCGTCCGGGGAATCGGCGGGGGTGTAGACGTTGGCGTGGGCCGGCTCGCAATAGAGCTGCCACTTCTTCAGCGGAACGCCCATCATCGCCAGTGTCAGGACGGCGGGCACGACATTCGCGAGATCGTCGACGAAGTCGATCCGCCCGGCTTCGATTTTCTCGTCGATGCTCGCCCGCACGATCTCGTCGACAAACGGCTTCCAGCGCTTGACGGCCGCGGGCGACAGGTAGGGGTTGAGGATGCTGCGATAGGCGGAGTGCTCGGGTTCGTCCATCTCGAGCATGCCGCCGCGGACGCCGGTGCCCTGCGGCAGCGTGGGAATCGTGATGCCTTTGTAGCCGGTGCCTTCACCGGTGACGTCGTGGTCGTTGGACACGTGTGGGCATCGGGCGAGCTCGAAGACCTCCCGGTTGCCCGCGGCTACCCAGTGCCCGTCGTAGGTGTCGGTCCACGCCACCGGGCACCTGGCGTGCATCTCCTCGGTGATGACGGTGAACCGCTCGCGGTACTCCGGGGTGTGGCGATCAAAGTGGTAACGGTTGGTCTTGCCGGCGTCTCCGGCCAGGGTGTTTTCCGTGCTCACGGTGGCGTCTCCTGCGGACGAGTGGCTGCCTACAGAAGCAGTATGCGACGAGACCATCGGTCTCGTTAAGCATTCTGGCGGTCGAGTTTCCCCTCAGCCCAGGTTGGCCAGCAGCAGCGCCTCGGCGATCGCCGCGCGTTCCAGCACCCCGAGGTGCAGGCTCTCGTTGATGCTGTGGGCCTGCGTTGCGGGGTCCTCCACGCCGGTGACGAGGATCTTCGCCTGCGGGAAGGCCTCGGCGAATTCGGCGATGAACGGAATCGACCCGCCCATGCCCATGTCGATCGGGTCGACGCCCCACCCCTGACGGAATGCCTGGCGGGCGGCGTCGTAGACGCTGCCGGTGGCGTCGATGGCGTAGGGCTCGCCGACGTCGCCGCGGGTGACGCTGACCTGCGCTCCCCACGGCGCATGCTGTTGCAGATGCGCGGTCAATGCGTCCAGGTGTGCGGCCGCGTCGCCGCCGGGCGCGACGCGCATGCTGATCTTGGCGCGGGCCCGCGGGATCAACGTGTTGGACGCCTTGTCGATGGGTGTGGTGTCGATGCCGATCACGGTGATCGCGGGTTTGGCCCACAGCCGCTGCGGCGCGGAACCCGACCCGATTTCGGACACCCCGTCCAGCAGTCCGGAGTCGGCACGCACCCGCTCGGGCGGGTAATCGACTGCGGCGGCGGTGCTTTCGTGCAGACCGGCGACGGCCACGTTTCCGTCGTCGTCGTGCAGGCTGGCCAACAGCCGCACCAGCACGCTCAGCGCGTCGGGCACCACCCCGCCCCAGATGCCGGAGTGCAGGCCGTGGTCGAGCGTGGCGACTTCGACGACGCAGTCGACCAGGCCGCGCAGCGTGACCGTCAGCGCCGGGATGTCGGTGCTCCAGTTGTCCGAGTCGGCGATGACGATCACGTCGGCGGCCAGCGCATCGCGGTGCGCGGCCAGCAGCCGGCCCAGGGACGGCGACCCGGATTCCTCTTCGCCCTCGACGAACACCGTCACGCCCACCGGCGGCCGCCCGGCGTGCGCCCGAAACGCCGCCAAATGCGTTGCGATGCCAGCCTTGTCGTCGGCGCTGCCGCGCCCGTAGAGCCGGCCGTCGCGCTCGGTCGGTTCGAAGGGCGGCGACGCCCATTGGCTGCGGTCGCCCTCGGGCTGGACGTCGTGGTGGGCGTACAGCAGCACGGTCGGCGCGCCGGGGGGCGCCGGGTGGCGGGCGATGACGGCCGGCGCTCCCCCTTCGCTGACGATCCGTATGTCGCCGAAACCGGCCTGCGACAACAAATCCGCGACGGCCCGCGCGCTGCGGTGTACCTCGTCGCGGCGGCCGGGATCGGCCCACACCGATTCGATGCGCACCAGGTCTTCCAGATCGCGGCGAACCGACGGCAGCAGCTCGCGGACGCGCTCAACCAGATCGCTCATGGGATCGAGGCTAGTCGGCGGTCGTCTCCAGGATCGCCACCGCGGCGGCGGTATCGCCCTCGTGCGTCAGCGAGACGTGAATGATCACGTCGGCCAGGTGTTTGGCGATGTCGCCGCTCAGCCGGACCCGCGGACGCCCCCACATGTCGGTGACCACCTCGATGTCGCGGTGGATGTCCTCCGGCAGCACCGGCCGCTGGGCGAACCGCGATCCCGACCACGCCTTGATCACGGCCTCCTTGGCGGCCCACCGGGCCGCCAGGTGACGCGCCGCCGACGAACTCTTGTCCGACGCATCGCGGCGCTCCCCCGGCGTGAACGTCTCGGAGAAGACGGTGCCCGGCTGGTCGACCTGCTCGGCGAAATCAGGGATGGAGACGAGATCGATCCCCACACCGACAATCCCCATGGGTCGCCAGGCTAACGGACCGACGTCATCCGGCAGAGACCTGGTAGGCCTCGCCGTCGCCCAGCCGCGAATCCGGGTTCAGCAGCATCGCCGCCTCCTGACGCTTCTCCGACCCGTCATGGTCGAAGCGACGATTCGGCGGCCGCTCGTACATCGGCGCGCCACCGGCGATCGCCGACGCCAGCCGCCGCTGACCGGCCAGCAGGCGCGCATCCGCGCGCCGCTGGTAGTCCGCGCGCTGCTGCGGGTCGAGCGCTGCGACGAACGCCTGCGGGTGCACCAGCGCCACCAGCCCCGAAACGTGGCCGAACCCAAGGCTGGTCACCAAGCCCGCCTTGAGCGGGAACTTCTCCCCGAGCCGCAGGGTCTCGCGCACCCACACGAAGTGGGCCGAGCCGGCCAGCTCGTCGTCGACGCAATCCAGGCTGCGGTTCGGCGGGATCACCCCGTCGCGCAGGATCTGGCACAGCCCCATCATCTGGAAGACCGCCGCGCCGCCCTTGGCGTGCCCGGTGAGGCTCTTCTGCGACACTACGAACAGCGGCGCGCCCTCGGAGCGGCCGAGCGAATCGGCGAGCCGCTCATGCAGTTCGGTCTCGTTGGGATCGTTGGCCAGGGTCGACGTGTCGTGCTTGGAAATCACGGCGACGTCGTCGGCGCCCACACCGAGCCTGCCCAGCGACCGCGCCAGCGCCGAATCCTTGCCGCCACGACCGGCGCCCAGCGCGCCCAGCCCCGGCGCCGGGATCGACGTGTGCACGCCGTCGGCGAACGACTGCGCGTAGGCCACCACCGCCAGCACCGGCAGACCCATCTTCAGCGCGAGGTCGCCGCGCGCCAGCAGGATGGTGCCGCCGCCCTGCGCCTCGAGGAACCCGAGCCGGCGCCGATCGTTGGGCCGGGAGAACTTCGAGTCGTGGATGCCGCGGCCGCGCATCATGGAAGTGTCTGCGGTGGCCGCCATGTCACCGAAGCCGATGATGGCTTCCAGCGTCAGGTCGTCGAACCCGCCGGCGACCACCAGCTCGGCCTTGCCGAGACGGATCTTGTCGACGCCCTCCTCGACCGACACCGCCGCGGTCGCGCACGCGCCCACCGGGTGGATCATCGCGCCGTAGCTGCCGACGTAGCTCTGAATGACGTGCGCGGCAACGACGTTCGGCAGAACTTCCTGCAGGATGTCATTGGGCTTGTTCCGGCCGAGCAGGTTGCCGTGATACATCGTCTGCATCGACGTCATGCCGCCCATGCCGGTGCCCTGCGTGCTGGCCACCAGGCCCGGGTGCACCCACCGCATCAATTCAGCCGGGGTGAATCCCGAAGACAGGAACGCGTCGACGGTCGCGACGATGTTCCACAGCGCCACCCGGTCGGTCGAGCTGGCCATGTCCTGGCTGATGCCGAACACGGTCGGGTCGAACCCGGTCGGGATCTGCGCGCCGACGGTCCGCGACAGCTTGGTCTTCCGCGGCACCCGAATCTCGGTGCCCGCCTTGCGGGTGACCTGCCAGTCGCTGGAGTCGGGCACCGGCCGGATGATCGTGTGTTCCGGATCGAACTCGACGAAGGCGCGCGCGTCGGCCTCCGAGGACACCACGAACGCGAAGTCCTTGTCCAGGAACACCGACACCAGCAGCGGCGACGCGTGATCGGGGTCGATCGCGCCGTCGTCGACGAACTCGCGGATGCCGCAGCGCTCGACGACGGTGTCGTGGTAGCGCTCGACCAGCTCGGACTCGTCGACCAGATCACCGGATTGCGTGTCGTACCAACCGGGTTGGGGGTCGTCCTCCCAGCGGATCAGGCCGGTGGTCCAGGCCAGCTCCAGGACGCCGGCCGCCGACAGTTCGTTGTCGACCTCCATCTCGAAGCGGGTCCGCGACGAGCCGTAGGGGCCGAGTTCCGCGCCTCCGACGATGACCACCAGATCGGCCGGGTCGACGTCGAGGTCCGCCCATGTCGGCGGCGGCGCCGGGGTGAAGCCGCGCGGCGGGGACGGCAGCGCGGCAATGGTGCCCTCGGTGCCGGCCTCGTCGGAGGCCTCCTCACCCGAGGTGGCCTGCTCGCGTGCCTTGGCGGCCAGCTCGGCCATGTCGAGCTTGGCCTCGCCCAGCCCGCCGGTCAGGTCCGCCTTGATCGGCGCACCGGCCGCGGCCACCTTGGACTCGATGTCGCAGAGGGACAGCAACATTGCCGCCATCTCGTCGGTCGAGTAGGTGGTGACGCCTGCCTCTTCAACCGCGTCGACGATGGCGTCGTTGTGGCCCATCAGCCCGGTGCCGCGGGTCCAGCCGATCAGCGCGTGCGCCAGGCTGACCCGGGCCGCCCACGACGACTCGGCGTGCCAGCGGCTCACCAGGGCGTCCAGCGCCGACTTGGCCTCACCGTAAGCGCCGTCACCGCCGAACATTCCGCGGTTCGGCGAGCCGGGCAGCACCACATGCAGCCGCGATGCGATGTCGCGCTCGGCGCCGATCTTCGACAGTCCGCCGATCAGCCGCTGCACGGCCCACAGCAGCACCTTCATCTCCATCTCGGAGCGCGAGCCGGCCTCGGACAGGTCGCCCGCGACCCGCGGTGCGGCGAACGGGAACAGCAGCGTCGGGGTCTGCGCGTCCTTGATGTGAATCGATTGCGGCCCAAGGCTTTCGGACTGCTCGGTGCCCACCCACTCGGCCAGTGCGTCGATGTCGGAGTAAGACGCCATGTTGGCCGCGACCACCCACAGCGCCGCGCCGAACCGGGCGTGGTCGCGGTAGAGCCCGCGGTAGAAAGCCAACCGCTCGTCGTCGAGCTTGGACGTAGTGGCGATGACGGTGGCACCGCCGTCGAGTAGCCGCCCGACGACCGATGCGGCGATCGAGCCCTTGGAGGCGCCCGTCACCACCGCAACTTCGTGGCTGTAGCGGCCCGGGTCCGGGTTCTCGGCGCCGGCCGCGATCCGCCCGTACAGCGATGCGTGAATCTGCCGGCCCGCGGACAGGGCCTTGCCCTGCCACCAGGTGGCCTGGGTGGCCACGACATGGCCTGCGCCCTCGAACCTTTCGGACAGGTCCACCCAGCGGGCGTCGATGTCGCCCTCGTCGGCCAGCCAGAGCTTGACCAGGTCTTCGCGGGCGCTGGCCCACCGATCGTCGAACAGCACGGCCTTCTTCGGCTCGAACACCGGTGCCACCAGCCGTGGCCAGTCGGCGCCGAGTTCGGTGGTCACCAGGTCGATGAGCTCGGCATCGGTGGCCGCGGGCGAAGCGCTGACCGGGTCGTCCAGGCCCAGCTGGTTGAGCACCAGGCGCGCCGCCGATGCCAGCACGCCGTCGCGGCCGGTGATCTGGTCGGTGAATTCGCTCAGCGCGGCGGCATCGATGGTCGCACCGCCGCCGCCACCGCCCGAAGACGGCAGCGCCACCGCGATGCCGCGACGCGCGGCGACGGAAGCCACCGCGGCATCGATCGCCTTGTCGACGGCAGCGGCGTCGGCCAGTGCACCCTCGTGCAGGTGGCCGATGGCACCGCCACGGACACTGGTCCCCTCGCGGGTGCCCAGCGCGACCTCGACCGTGACGTGCTTGGCCCAGCCCTCGCCCAGCTCCCACGTCTTCTTGACCCGCTCGGCGATGGCCCCGGGCCGCTTACCCGATGGCCCCAGCACCGTGCGCAGCTGGTCGTTGATCGCGTCGGAAAGCACTGGGCCGTAAGGCTTGTAGGTGCGCGCCAATTTGGTGACCTGCGCGCGCAGCCCGGCCAGGTCGGCTTCGGCGGCGCCGTCGATGGCGCCCAGGTTCAGCTCCGAACCCAGGTCCACCAGCAGCTGGTTGCGCCGCGACGACGCACCGTCGGTGATGGATTCGATGGAGTCCAGCTCCTCGATCTGGTCGATGCGCATCTTGGCCGACAGCGCGATCAGCGCCAGCGTGGCATCGGCGGCGTCGAACCCGATGTCGTCCGGTCGGGCCGCACCCGACGGCGCGGTCGGCGCGGCGGCGGGGGCCGCCGGAACGGCCGCGGCCGACTCCGGTGCCGACGCACTGTCGGTGGGCGCCTCCGGCTCGTCCTCGAGCTCCGGCTCGGGGTCGGTGTCGGTGGCGAACAGCACCGCCGCGTCGCGCTCGGCGTTGAGCACTTCCACTGTGCTGTGCGCATATTCGGGCAGCTTCAGGGTGTTGGTGGCCAGGCCCGCGACGGTCGGTGCGGACTTCACACCGATCTCGACGAACCGCTCCACCCCCAGGCCGCCGGCGGCCTCTTCGGTGAACAGCAGGTCCTGGGTTTCGATCCAGCGCACCGGGCTGGCGAATTGCCATGCCAGCAGCTCGATCAGGACGATGCGGGCCATCTCGATGCGGCGCTCGGCAAGCCAGGTGTCGTAGTCGGCCAGGATCGGGTCGAGCGGCTCGGCTGGCACCAGATCGCGGATCTCCTGAATGAAGTCGCGGTCCAGGGTGAACGGACGCGGCACCAGGTTGGGGATGTAGCGCCCGATGATGACGTCGGGATCCTTGTCGCGCGGCATGACCCGGTCGAGGGAACGGCGGAACTCCGCCACCCCGACCCGTAGCACGCGGGAGTGGAACGGCACGTCGATACCGGGCACCAGGATGAAGGAGCGCTTGCCACCGGTGATCTCACGGCGCCGCTCCACCTCTTCCTCGAGCGCCTCCAGGCCGCGCACCGTGCCGGCGATCGCGTACTGCGACCCGCGCAGGTTGAAGTTGACGATCTCAACGAACTCACCGGTCTTCGCCGCAATATCGGCGACGAACGCCGGCACCTCGTCGTCGGGCAGGTCGATCTGCGACGGCCGAATGGCCGCCAGCCGGTAGTTGGACCGGCCCAGCTCGTCGCGCGGAACGATGTCGTGCATCTTCGATCCGCGGTGAAACACCGTCTCCAGCAAGGCTTCCAGCTCATAGATGCCGGTCACGCAGGCCAGCGCGGTGTACTCGCCGACGGAGTGGCCGCAGGCGATCGCGTCCTCGACGAAGGCGCCCTGCTCGCGCATCTCGGCGACCTGCGCCGCGGCAACCGTGGCCATCGCGACCTGGGTGAACTGGGTCAGGTACAGCACGCCCTCGGGATGGTTGTAGTGCACACCGCTGGCGATGATGCTGGTCGGGTTGTCGCGCACCACGTGCAGGACCGAGAAGCCCAGGGTGTCGCGGGTGAACTTGTCCGCTTTGTCCCACACCTTGCGGGCGGCCTTGGACCGGGCCCGGACGTCCATGCCCATGCCCTTGTGCTGGATGCCCTGGCCGGGGAACGCGTAGACGGTGTGCGGGGCGGCCAGGCGTGCCGTCGCCGACATCACCAGATCGGATCCGATCCGGGCAGTGACCTCCAAAACCTCGGCGCCCTGGTCGATTCCGACCCGGTCGACGCGGAACGCGACCTCGTCACCGGGACGCACCATGCCCAGGAAGCGCGCGGTCCAGCCGATCAGCCGCGCCGGCGGGCGGGCCTGACCATCGGTGGCGGTCACCGCGTGCTGGGCGGCGGCAGAGAGCCACATGCCGTGCACGATGGGCGATTCCAGGCCGGCCAGCAGCGCGGCGGCCCGGTCGGTGTGGATGGGGTTGTGGTCACCGGAGACCACCGCGAACGGACGCATGTCGACCGGCGCCGAAATGGTGACGTCGCGGCGGCGCCGGCGCGGGGTGTCGGTCGCGTTCTTCGAGACCGCGCCGCCGGCGTGCGTCGGGTCGATCAGTTCGGCGACCCCGGTGCGGCCCAGGATGGCGAAACGCTCATCGAGGGTGGCGATCGTCCGACCGTCGGTGCCGGTGATGGCGACCGAGACCGGGACGACGCGGCCCATGTCGGTGTCGATGGCCACCGAAGCCGTTGCGGTGATTGTCAATTGCGACTGGATCGTCGGCAGCTTGCCCACCATGTGGGCGGCGTGATCCAGATGCACCAGGCTGAGCAGGCCCTCGACGACCGGGACGCCGGCGTCGGTGACGGCCGAGCCGATCGCCGAGAAGACGGCGGGCCAGCACGGTCCGACGAGCGCGTCCGGCACCGTGGTGAGGCTGGGCGCCAAGGGTTCTCCGAAGGTGGCCGTGACCCCGGTGTGGTCGGCGACCCGCTCGGGGTCCCAGTCCACCGAGACCGTGGCCGTTCCGTCGGTGACCGCGGGCAGGAACTCCGGCCCGTCGACGCCGGCCGCGATGGCCAGCACCGCGCGCATGGCCGTGGCGGCGTCCTCGGTGGAGACCACCGGGGTGGCACCGTCAACGGTGTTGGGCGGCAACGTGAATGGGATGTCGATCCACGTGCCCGACACCGGAACGCTGAGCACCACGCGGTCGCCGTCGACCTGAAGCCGCGCGCCGGTGGACGAGTGCGTGGCGCGGCGGCTCTCGGGTCCTTCAGAGCCTGGGTGCACCAGCCAGTCGGAGGGATCGGCGATGCGGTGGACCGGGTTCGTCGCGGTGCGGCCGGCCCATTGGACATCGGGGGCATCCAGCACAACGGCCAGCGGGCCGGTGACGTCCGCGCGGCCCGTCCGGCGTGACGTGACGGCCTTGGGCTCCGCTCCGGCGGCGAGCGCCTGGTCGATGGCCGCCTGCTCGAAGCGGTCCAGCAGTTCACCGACGGGCTCGTCCATCCGGGTGATGCCCGCGACGGCGGCGGTACCCGGAATGATGCACACCTGATCGGCGTCGTAGCGGGCGTCGTGCGCCTGCCACAGCGAATCGCTGCGCCACCAGCGCCGCACGTCCTTGTCGATCACCGGCACGAAGTTGACCGGCTTGCCCAGCAGCTTGCACAGCGTGACGAAGAACGGGACGTCGGCCGGGTGCAGCTGCACTCGTTCGGCGTCGGGGTAGTGCGCCAGCAGGGTGGCGATGGCCTCGGCAGGATTTTCCAGCAGCCGCGCACCGTCGGCGGTGGAGCCGTCGAACAGCGTCTCGATGGGACCGAAATCCTGTGCATGCAAACGGGCTTCGGCCCGCTGCAGCATCTGCTCGAAACGGTCGCGCCAGGTGTCGGCCAGCCACGGGCTGCCCGGCGAAGCGGTGTCGGCGGTGGAATCGCCGTCCCCGATGGACAATTCGACGTAGCGCTGCAACCACTGCAGGTAGGTCATCTCACCGGCGTCGCCGAAGTACGGCTTGGCGGTGTTGGCCATCGCCGCGATGATCTCGTCGCGACGCTCCGCGACGGCGTCCGCGTCACCGGCGACCTCGTCGAGAAGCCGTCCGCACCGCGACGCGCTGTTGTCGATCTCATGGATGTCCGCACCGAGCTGGCTGCGGCTGGAAGCCATTCCGCCCGAGGCTTTTCCGGCGCCGATCCAATGATCGGTGCCCTGGGTTTCGACCAGCATCCGCTTGACCGCCGGCGACGTGGTGGACTCCTTGGCCGCCATCGCCGCGGTGCCGACCAGGATGCCGTCGATCGGCATCAGCGGGAAGCCGTACGCCTGCGCCCAGCGTCCGGACAGGTATTCGGCCGCGCGCTCAGGCGTGCCGATGCCGCCGCCGACGCAGACGGTGATATTGGAGCGCGACCGCAATTCGGAGTAGGTCGCCAGCAGCAGGTCGTCGAGGTCTTCCCATGAGTGGTGGCCGCCGGCGCGTCCACCCTCGATGTGCGCGATCACCGGCTTGGCGGACACCTCGGTCGCGATGCGGATGACCGAGCGGATCTGCTCGACGGTGCCGGGCTTGAAGACGACGTGGCTGATGCCGACCTCGCCCAGCTCCTCGATCAGCTCGACGGCCTCCTCCAGATCCGGGATGCCGGCGCTCACCACCAGACCGTCGATGGCCGCGCCGGACTGACGCGCCTTCTGCACCAGCCGCTTGCCGCCCACCTGCAGCTTCCACAGATACGGGTCCAGGAACAGCGCGTTGAACTGGTAGGTCCGGCCGTCCTCGAGCAGCCCGGCCAGCTGCTCGATACGGTCGGCGAAGATCTCCTCGGTGACCTGCCCGCCGCCGGCCAGCTCGGCCCAGTGCCCGGCGTTGGCCGCGGCGGCCACGATGTGGGCGTCGACGGTGGTCGGGGTCATGCCGGCCAACAGGATCGGCGAGCGCCCCGTCAGCCGGGTGAACTTCGTCGAGAGCTTGACCCTGCCGTCGGGCAGACGAACCAGCGTCGGGGCGTAGCTGGACCAGGCCCGCGCCACCTCGGGGACAGCGCCGACGGTGAAGAGGTTGCGCTGGCCGCCGCGGGTCGCCGCGGGCACGATGCCCACACCGAGGCCGCGGATCACCGGCGCGGTCAGCCGGGTCAGGATGTCGCCGGGGCCCAGGTCAAGAATCCAGCGGGCGCCGGCGTCGTTGACCCGGGTGATCTCCTCGACCCAGTCGACCGGGCGCACCAGGATGGACTCGGTCAATTGCCGGGCCAGCTCGACGTCCAGGCCGACCTTCTCGGCCCAGCTGCCGACGACGTCGATGCCGTCGGCGAGGCGGGGGGTGTGGAAGCCCACCTCGACCTGCACCGGGTCGAAGACCGGCGAGAAGCCGTCGCCGCCGCGCAGCTTGTTCTTCCGGTCGGCTTCTTCCTTCTCGGAGATCTGCTGGCAGTAGAGCTCGAAGCGGGACAGCTGTTCCGGGGTGCCGGTGATGACGACCGAACGGCGGCCGTTGCGGATGGACAACACGGGCGGCAGCACGGTGCGCACGTCCTGCGCGAACTCGTCGAGCAGCCGGCCGATGCGTTCGGGATCGGCGTTGGTGACGGACACCATCGGCGGGCGGTCGCCGAGCACTGAGATGCCGCGCCGGCGGGCCACCAGGGTCCCGGCCGCGCCGATCAGCTGGGCCAGAGCCAGCAGCTCGGCGTCGCGGGCGCCCCCGGCCTTCAGCGCCTCGACGGCGAGCACACCCTGGGAGTGTCCCGCGACGGCCACCGGGGGCGTCGCCTTCAGGTCCATGCCTTGGCGAGCCAGCGCCCGCACGGCCGCGATCTGGGTGAGCAGCACACCCGGGATCGACACCGCGGCCGAGGTCAGGTGCTTGTCCGAGGGGACCGGATCCTCCGCCGCCAGCGCACGCACCCACGACAGCGGCTCGAAGCCGATCGGACGCACCACGACGAGCTCTTTGGCCACCGGCTCGAGGAGCAGGTTGACCTCACCGACCAGCGTTGCCAGGTCGGACTCGATGCCGGCCGACGACACCAGTTCTTCGAGGGTCTCCAGCCAGGCGCTGCCCTGGCCGCCGAATGCCACGGCGTAGGGCTCGCCGGCCGTCAGGCGGTCGACGAGGGCGTGGGTGTCCCCGGCGTGTGGGGCCTTGCCTTGGCCGTCGCGGTCAGCGGACACCCGGTCGTGCTCGTGGATCGTCACCTTGTCTGCTCCCCTGTATACGTCTTTAGGTCTCGTTCGTCTGGCGGTCACCACCGCCGGGCGGGGTTCTGTCGATGCGGCGTGCTTCGGCGTCGAATCACAGCCGGGAAAACGGCTGGCCGGTGTGTTGTCGGCGGACCGCCCGGCTGGTGCTGAGCGGCGCGACGGACTCCATCGGCTGTACTAAGAGTGTCATAAGGATCGACCTTCGTTTCGCGTGCTGATCGGTTACTGATGAGTTCTACGCATCGGTAACCGTGTCCTGGGTAACACCCGCTTTCATCGGCGGCGCGAACCCGATTACCAAACCCGCTGCATGAAGGTGGTTACGGTCGAGTAGCTATAACTGCGCAGATCAAGGCAGTCTTGTTATCGAATCGTTATATAAATTTTTTGGGTCGTGGAGTGCCGTCACGGTGCCGCGGGCGGCATCGGAAGACGAACGCCCGCCGGCGGGCCACCGGAGAATGAGCGAACGAGTGTTTGCTGGAATTTCTAAGAGTCCGCGCCCCGACGGGGCAGGGCGACGGCAGCGGGCCCTAGGCCCACTGGCCGAATTGGGGCTTGAGGATCTCGTTGATGTCGACGCCGACCCCTCCGACGCTGCGTTTGTCGATTTCAACCTGGTGCAAGTTGGCCGCCGGGTGGGCATATCCCTTGGGCGAGCCCCAGTTGTGCTGCCAGAAGTAGGAGCCCAATCCGTCGTGTAGCGCCCAGTCGATGGTTTTCGAATTGGCGTACACGCCTGTGCGCTGATGACCGATCACCGACTCCCAGGAACGCAGGTAGGGCGCCACCTGGCTCTTGTACTGCTCGTAGGAGGGGTCGTCGTCGATCGAGGCATAAATGGGTGCACTGGCAGGCCCACCGGCCGCGGCGTGCAGCTGCATCCCGC
>NZ_LZSX01000101.1 GCF_001665835.1 Mycobacterium colombiense
TCCGCTGTTTCAGGTGCTCTTGGTGTTCCAGAACAATGCGCGCCCCGAGATCGCGCTGGAGGGGGTCAGCGTCGAGCCGCTGATGGTGGGCACCCGTACCGCCAAATTCGACATCGATATCCAACTCAGCGAGGTGCCCGGGGAGGATGCGGGGACGCCGATGGCCGCAGGCGTGTTGACGTATGCCACCGATCTGTATGACCGGGCCAGCATCGAGCGGATGGTCACCTGGTTTGGCCGGGTGATCGAGGCGGTCGTGGCCGACCCCTCGGTGACGGTGGGTGGGGTGTCGCTGCTGGATCGCACTGAGCGTGATCTGGTGCTGTCGGGCTGGTCGGGTGCGGGAGTGACCGCGCCGGTGGGGCTGGCGCCGCAATTGTTGGCCGCGGCGGTGGCCGCCGATGCCGACGCGGTGGCGGTCATCGACGGCGGCCGGGAGTTCTCGTACCGCGAGCTTGATCAATGGTCGACGCGGTTGGCGCGCATGTTGATCGAGGCGGGGGTGGGCCCGGAGCGCGCCGTGGGCGTGGCGATGGATCGGTCTGTGGAGTTGGTCGTGGCCTGGTGGGCGGTGCTCAAGGCCGGTGGAGTGTATGTGCCGGTAGATCCGACCCACCCGGTGGAGCGCATAGTGGCGGTGCTCGACGCGGTGGACGCCGTGTGCGTGTTGACGTGCAGCGCCGACACGGTCGCCGGCGCGCGCCCGGTGCTACGCATCGATGGTCTGGATGTGTCCGGGCACTGCGCGGATCCGATCACCGATGCCGAGCGGTTGGCGCCATTGGGGGTAGATAACACCGCCTATGTGATCTTCACGTCCGGGTCCACCGGTATGCCCAAGGGGGTAGCGGTCAGCCACGCCGGTCTGCTGGGGGTGGCCGCCGCGCAACGGGCGATGTTCGGGTTGGGCGCGGATGCGCGGGTGCTGATGGTGGCCGCGCCGACCTTTGATGCGTCGCTCTTTGAATGGTTGTTGGCGGTGGCGCCGGGGGCGGCGTTGGTCGTGGCGCCGCCGGACGCGTATGCCGGGGAAGCGTTGACCGCTTTGATGCACGACCAGCGGGTCAACGTGGCGTTGTTGACTCCGACGGTGTTGTCGTCGCTGGATCGGGCCCGGCTCGGCGGACTTCGCACGCTGATGACCGGCGGGGAGGCCTGCCCGGGTGAAGCGGTTTCCGCCTGGGCGCCGGGTCGGTCGATGTTCAACGCCTATGGGCCCAGCGAGGCCACCATCTGGGTTACCCATGCGCCGCTGGTGGCGGGGCAGCCGGTACGCATCGGCGCCCCGATCGCGGGGGCGTGCGCGCTGGTGCTGGATGCGCGCCTGAACCCGGCCCCGCCCGGGGTGGTGGGCGAGTTGTATCTGAGCGGGCCGGCGGTCGCACACGGCTATATCGGCCGGATGGAGCTGACCGCGGAACGGTTCGTGGCCAATCCTTTTGGCGGCCCGCACGGGGTCCCGGGAACACGTATGTATCGCACCGGG
>NZ_LZSX01000102.1 GCF_001665835.1 Mycobacterium colombiense
TGGGAAAGCTGAAGCTCGAGCCCGGGATGACGCTGCTGGACATCGGTTGTGGCTGGGGAGCCACCCTGCGGCGCGCCATCGAGAAATACGACGTCAACGTCGTCGGGCTGACGCTGTCGGAGAACCAGGCCGAACACGTGCAGAAGTCCTTTGACCAGATGGACACCGCCCGCACCAGGCGGGTGCTGCTGGAAGGCTGGGAGAAATTCCACGAGCCGGTGGACCGCATCGTGTCGATCGGCGCGTTCGAGCACTTCGGGCGCCAGCGCTATGGGCGCTTCTTCAAGATGGCCTACAACGCGCTGCCGCCCGGCGGAGTGATGTTGCTGCACACCATCGTTCGGCCCTCGTTCAAGGATGCCCGGGCCAAGGGCATGACGCTGACCCACGAGATCGTCCAGTTCTCGCAGTTCATCCTGGCCGAGATTTTCCCCGGCGGGTGGCTGCCGACGCCCCAGACCGTCGGCGAGTACGGGGTCACGGTGGGCTTCGAGTTGACCCGGGTCCAGTCGCTGCAGCTGCACTACGCCAGGACGCTGGACCTGTGGGCCGAGGCGCTCGAGGCCAATCGAGAGCAGGCCCTGGCCATCCAGTCCCAAGAGGTCTACGAC
>NZ_LZSX01000103.1 GCF_001665835.1 Mycobacterium colombiense
CCAGATCTCCACCAAGGCGATCAAGGTTTACGTGTTCAACAGCCAAAACAACACCCCAGATGTGCAGACCCAGGCCGACGCGGCCAAAAAGCAAGGCATACCAATCACGACTGTGACCGAGACCCTGTCGCCGGCAAACGCGTCGTTTCAGGATTGGCAATCCGCGCAGTTGTCTAGCCTGGCCGTCGCTCTGCACACGGCGACCGGAAAGTAGATGACCGGCGCCGTCCCCGGCCACCGCAGCCAGGCTGTCCCAGCCCCGGTGAACGACGGGATCGTGGTCGGGATGCGCGGCGCCTCGGCCGTGGTGGGCGGGACGACCGTGTGGTCAGAGGTATCCCTTGACATCGCCGCCGGTGAATTCGTTGCCGTGCTCGGACCCAACGGCTGCGGAAAGTCGACGCTGCTCAAGGTGCTATTGGGGCTGACACCATCGCACGGCGTGGTTGAGGTGCTGGGTGCGCGCCCCGGCCGAAACAACAACCGGATCGGGTATCTGCCGCAACGACGCGCGTTCGATGCCAGCATGCGCATCCGCGGCATCGACGTGGTGTCCCTGGGGTTGGACGGCGCGCGCTGGGGAACGCCGGTACCGTGGCTGACCCGTGTGCTGAGGCCGCGAAGGTTCGCGGAACGGCGACGACGGCTCGCGCACGCGATCGAGGTGGTCGGCGCCGCCGGATATGCCCGCCGCCCGATCGGCAGCTGCTCCGGGGGCGAACAGCAGCGGCTGCTGATCGCGCAGTCCCTGATCCGCCGACCGGAACTGCTTTTACTCGATGAGCCGCTCGACAGCCTCGACGTACCGAGCCAGGCCGGGATCAGTGCGCTGGTGAGCAGCATCTGCCGCCGCGACCGAGTCGCCGTTGTGATGGTGGCCCACGACGTGAATCCGATCCTGCCCTACCTGGATCGAGTCATTTACATCGCCCGCGGGTCGGCCGTGATTGGAGCGCCCGAGGAGGTAATCACTGCCGATCAGCTCAGCGCGCTCTACGGCATCCCGATCGACGTGCTCCATGACCACGCCGGGCGCCTGTTCGTCGTCGGCCAACCCGACGCTCTTCCGGCGCAAACCGCTGGGACGCTTGGATGAATCCGCAGCTGACCTGGAATCTGATCACCGACGTGCAGCAGATGTGCGCCTACCCTTTCATGGTCACCGCGCTGCGCGCCGGTACCGTCGTCGCCGTTCTCGCCGGCGTTGTCGGCTGGGTGATGGTGCTGCGCAAGGAAAGCTTCGCCGGGCACACCCTGGCCATCGTCGGCTTCCCTGGCGCCGCCGCAGCGGCCTGGCTCGGCACGGCTACCGGCTACGGCTACTTCGCGGCCTGTATAGGCGCCGCGGCGGCGATTGCGCTGCTGCCCGCGTCGAACCAGGCGGGCCGCCTGACCGGATCCGGCGACGAATCCGCCGGGATCGGCACGATTCAAGCGTTCGCATTGGCGACCGGCTTCCTGTTCGTCAGCCTCTATCACGGATTCCTGTCGGGATTGACCAATCTGCTGTTCGGCACCATCGCGGGGGTTAGCTCCCAGCAGGTTGGCGTACTGCTCATCGCCGCACTGGTGTGCCTGGTTGTGCTGGCCGCGATTGGGCGCCGACTGCTGTGGGCCTCAATCGACCCCGATGCCGCCGCCGCCAACGGCGTCCCGACCCGACTCGTCGCCGGGGTGTTCCTCTTGGTGCTCGGCGCCGCCGCTGCCGGCGCCAGCCAGATCACCGGCAGCCTGTTGGTCTTCGCGCTGCTGGTGGCCCCACCCGCGGCCGCTTTTCACTTCACCGCCCGTCCCGCGTTGGGCATTGCGCTCTCGGTCTTCATAGCGGTCTCCGTGACCTGGTTAGGCATCGGCTGCGCGTTCTATTCGCCGTATCCGATCGGCTTCTGGGTGAGCAGTTTCGCGTACGGCACCTATTTGTTGGCCGTCGGCTACCGAGGGGGCGTCGAGCGGAGCCTTCAGCGGATCGACCGACGGCACCCTCCGGCTCGCCCCGCAGTGGCGGCGTGACGATCATCGACGCGCACCTCAGCGCGTCGGGGCCACTGACGGGGTTGGCGAACATGCTGGGTCACCCTTTTATCGCCCACGCGCTGGTGGCCGGGACCGCGGTGGCGGTGGTGTGCGGGCTGGTCGGCTACTTCCTCGTGTTGCGCGGCCAGGTATTCGCCGGCGACGCTCAAGGACACATCGCCTATACCGGAGCCATGGCGGCGTTGGTGGCCGGGCTGGACCCCCGCATCGGATTGTTCGCCGCCACCATCGCCGCCGGAGTCGCGCTGGGTGTGATCAGCCGTCGCGGCGCCGACGACGTCGTGCTCGGCTCGTTTTTCTCCTGGATACTGGGGTTGGGCGCGCTGTTCTTGACTTACTACGCCACCCACGGCAGCGGCAACAACGGAACAGCCAACGTTAATGTGCTGTTCGGCAGCATATTTGGGATCAATGACCAGGCGAGGACCCTGGCGCTGGCCGTCGCCGCCGGATTAGGCGTCATGCTGATCGCGATCGCGCGTCCGCTGCTGTTCGCAAGCATCGATCCAGCCGTCGCCCAGGCTGCCGGTGTGCCGACCCGGTCGCTGAGCACGCTTTTCCTGGTCATTGTCGGGGTCACGGTTGCCGAGGCCACCCAGATCATCGGCGCGCTTGTCGTACTCGGCCTGCTCGCCGCGCCCGCGGCCGCTGCCGCACGCCTGACGGCCCGACCCTGGCACGGGTTCTGGCTGTCCGCGTTCCTGGCCGCGGTCGCGATTTGGATCGGCGTCACCGCCGCCTACGCCGTTCCAGCGGCGCCCGCCACCTTCACCATCATGAGCACCGCGGCAGCGATTTACTTGATCTCCGGCGCTATCAGCGAGCGCAACGCCCGCCCGGCCGGTGCTACACCGTAACTGAACGACCCCGGCAACGAACAGTGCTCGAGCCGGGAGTCAGTTCAGTCGGTAGCGGATCAGTCGCGAGCTGTTGGCCACCACCGCCACCGCACGATGCGTTGTGCAGGATTCGCGGCCAGGACGGGGGACAGGGCCAATCGGGGTCCTTTCGACGCTGTCTCGCTATTTGTTCGCCATCTCACGAGAGCCGGACGACACCCACTTGGCCGCACGGCTGCCGGAGATGGACTGGCGCAAACCTGGACTGGCCAGCCGCACGACTGCGTAGATCGCGAAGCTGATGCCGCTGATGAAAACGCTGGCTTTGACGTTGGGTCGAAGCAGGCCCAGCAGCAGCCCGCCGTCGGCGGCGATCAACGCAAATCCGATCGACAATGCGATCAGCACCGGGGTGCGCGCGGTGAGCCGGGTGGCCGCGGCTGCGGGCGTAATCGCCAGGCTAAGGACCAGCAGCGTGCCGACGATCTGAGCGGCTTCGGTGACGGTCAGCGCGAGCAGGTAGACGAACAGCAACCCCACCAGCCGGGTCGGAACCCCGCGCGCGAGTGCGACGTCGGGATCGACGGAGGCGAAGAGCAGCGGGCGGTACAGCAGTGTCATCGTGGCGAGCACGGCGGTTGCCACGACGATGAGCAGAGCGATCTGGCTGGGGCTGACGCCGAAGAGTTGACCGAACAATATGTTCGTGGCGGCCGTGGCGAAGCCCGTATACAGCGAAAGCAGGTACACGCCCACACCCAGCCCGAAGGCCAGGATCACCCCGATCGCGGAGTTTCGCTCGCGCGGACGGTCGCCTAGCAGCCCGATGGCGGTGGCGACGACGACCGAACCGAGCAGCGCTCCCAACACGGGATTCTTGGCGACGAGCAGG
This sequence comes from Mycobacterium colombiense, assembly GCF_001665835.1. Taxonomy (GTDB): domain Bacteria; phylum Actinomycetota; class Actinomycetes; order Mycobacteriales; family Mycobacteriaceae; genus Mycobacterium; species Mycobacterium colombiense_A. Next base: position 3,766 of record NZ_LZSX01000103.1, read on the forward strand.
CCGGCCGCGGCGCCGGTGAACGCGAGCTCGGCGGTGCCGTGCACCGCGAACGCGAGGTCGCGGATGATCACGAACGGGCCGATCAGGCCCGCGGTCACCGCCACCAGGGTGGCCGCGATGAGGGCGTTCTGGACGAACGTGACGTGCAGATAATCCCACAGCGTCACCGCGCCACCACCTTGTCTTCTTGGTTGGCATGGTCGTCCGCGGTCCGCACTGCCTCCGGTGCGCCGACGATGATGATCCGCCCCTGCACGTGCAGCACGTCGACGGTGGTTTGGTACAACTCCGAGAGCCTGGCGCTGGTCAGCACCTCCTCGGGCGCGCCGATCGCCCAGCGGGTGCCCACCAGGTAGAGCACCCGGTCGACGACCCCCAGGATCGGGTTGATCTCGTGAGTCACGAACAGCACCGCAATGTCGGAGGCGCGGCGTTGCCGGTCGAGTGTGTCAACCACCTCAGCCTGGTATCTGATGTCCAGCGACAGCAGTGGCTCGTCGCACAGCAACAGCTTCGGGTTCCCAGCCAGGGCCTGGGCGATTCGCAGGCGTTGCTGCTCTCCTCCCGAGCACCGCCCGATCGGGGCGTCGGCGAAGCAGGACGCCCCGACAGCATCGACTGCCGTTTCGACCCGGCGACGGCGCCCCAGGCTGGGCAACCCGATTCCCCAGCGGTGGCCGTCGACCCCGAGCCGCACCAGATCGCTGCCCCTGACTGGCAGATCGTGTTCGAAGCCCCGCTGTTGCGGGACGTAGCCGATCGTGTGATTGCCGCGACGCGGCGGGGCGCCGCACACCCGTGCCGATCCCGACGACAGGGCGGTCAATCCGAGCAGGACCTTGACCAGCGACGTTTTGCCCGAGCCGTTGGGGCCCAGCACGGCGACGAACTCGCCGGGTGCCACCGCGAGGTCGACGTTCTGCCACAGCGACCGCGAGCCGTAAGCCAGCCCGGCGGCGGACAGCTCGACGGTCGGGTCGGTGGATTTGGGGTCGGCCGAGATCGTCATGTTTGGCTACTTTCCTAACGCGCTGGTGAGCTCGTTGATCTGCCGCAGTTGCCAGGCTTGAAAGTTCGCGTCGGTAGTGGGCAGCGTTTCGGTAACCCCGACGATCGTCAGTCCACTTTGCTGGGCGAGGGCCTTCAGCGAGTCGGTAGCCGGACTGGTGGCCTGGGCGTTGTACAACAGGACCTTGATCGCCTTATTCTTCACCGCGATGTCTATCGCCGAATTGTCGGCGGGGCTGGGGTCGTTGCCGTCCTCGATGGCTTGGGCGAACGAGGCGGGCGTGGCCAACTTCAAGCCGGCGGCGTCCAGGACGTAGCCCGGCACCCGCTCGGTGTAGCCGACCGGCGCGCCGGCGTACTTCGTTCTGATATTCGCGATCGCGGCGTTAATGGGTGCCAGGCTGTCACTGAACGCCTTCGCGTTGCCTGTAAAGATCCGGGCGTCGGCCGGGTCGAGCGCGCCGAGCTGAGCGGCGATCGCCGAGCCCACCTGGGGAACCTTGGCGATGTCATACCAGATGTGCGGGTTGGCGTTGGTCCCCGAAATCTGCATCACGTCGGCCGCAGTGAGCACTTTGCGGTCCGGGTTGGGCGAGGCGGACAGCATCTTTCCCATGAAATCGTCGTAACCCAGGCCGTTGACGATGACGAGCTGCGCGTCGCTCACCGCGGCAGCGGTTCTCGCGTCCGACTCGTAGAGGTGCGGGTCGGCATTCGGATCGGTGATCACCGATGTCACGTTCACGTGGTCGCCACCGATTTGCTTGGCGATGTCGCCCCAGAAATTCTCAGCGGCCACCACGTTCACCTTCGTCGACGACCCCGAGGACGGTCGCGAATGGGAACCACATCCGGCTAACGCCACGGCGACGGTCGACACGACGGCGATAACCCTCACCGTGGCATGACGACGCTTGCGGGCAGTCACATGGGGCTCCCGTTCGGATGGCCGATAAAGCGACAACGATTTTCATTAGCATAGGTGCTGCCGCTCCAGGGCGGAAGCCGAGCCGTCTTGCGATGCGCATGGCGGCGCGACCTGTCCGTTCAAGCGTCACGACATCGGGGGCAGGTCCCATAGAGGTCGATGTAATGAGAGACATCGGCGTAGTGGTGTTGGGTGGTGAGCTCCGTAGTGTGCTTTTCCAGGGCGGTCGGGGTGAACGCGACCGCATCGCCGCAACGCCGGCATAAGAGGTAGTGGCGGTGCTCGGACCCGGTGCGCAGTCGGTAGAGAATCTCGCCGTCCTCGGCGCGCTGTGTTTCGGCGATGCGCTCCTCGGCCAGGGCGTGCAGTATGCGGTAAACGGTGGTCAGTGCGATCCGGGTAGCTCGCTGCTGGCGGACCTCGAAATAGAGGTGTTGCGCGCTGCGGAAATTGTTGCCGCTGCTCAGCACGTCGAGAACAGCTTGGCGTTTTATGGTGCTTCGACGTCGTCCTGCGGGTGGCGCGGGCATGTCTGCGCTCCTTTACCGTCTGTTCCCATGGCTCCCGCCGGTCAGTGCGCCGTGATGGTGACCACGACTTCGTTCTGGTCGCTAAACGGGTGTCCGGGACCGTGCGTTACGGGCCGGCCTTCCTCGCCGGTGCTGGGCGTGGCGGCGACATCGCATATGCCGGCAGACCTATCCGAAAGCGAGAACAACACCGGTGGGGAGACTTGCGCCGCTGAGCGTATGCGATCACATAGAAATGATAATCGTTCTCAAAAAATTGGCTAGATGATGACGGCCTGCGTGCGGAATTCGACGAGGATGGGAGAGGGAAGGGCCCAGTAGCATGCCCGCCGGCTCGAGCCGGACCGGCGTCCAGCGGGCGAGATCGGCGAGCTCCATCGACAGGTCGAATCAGTCCGAGACCGGAACCAAGAATCCGCTCACGATCAAGGATCGGGCGAGTTCCACCTGCTGCTGCGCGGTGAGCCCAGGCAAATCGCCAACCCGAAACGGCATGGAGCTTGCGGAGATGAACAGCATCGCGGCTGCGTGATCCGCCCCCGCGCGCACCGACAAACCCGCAAACCGCAGCGCAACACCGCCGTCAACGGCCCGCACGCGAGAATAGAGCGGTTGGTACTTCCGCACCAGTGTTTCTCCGTCGATTCGGGCGGCGTTTGAGGCCGGCCCGAGTGGTGGGATTCGGCCGCGGCGGACCAGGCGATCCGCCAGTACGTCGAGACCTCTCGCGACGGCGCTCGGGTCCCCAACCGCTTTGACAGCGTCACGTAGGAGGTCGCCGAGCGTCGCCTGCACATCAGGGTCGTCGAGGTGCCGCGGCGGCAGATAGGCGTTCAGACGGTCGTCGTGGAATCGCAGCGCGGAAAGCGCCGCCATGGCAAGCGTGAGCATGGTGGGTGGGTGGAATCCGACGGTCAGATGAGCGGATGGCTCTGAATTCGTCTCGGCCGCATGAACTTGGCCACGCGGCAGGTACAGCACGTCGCCGACTTCGAGGCGCAAGTCGGCTCGCAACGGGAGGCCGTCGATGACAACAGCCTTGTTCTTTTCGGGTTGCAGCTCGCGCGGTGGGACGTCGGGGCCGTCGTACAAATGCCAAATCTTGGATCCATGGACCTGCAAGAAGAACACGTCGTGGTCGTCGTAATGGGGAATGAGCCCCTGTGTTTCGGGCGGGGTGATGTAGGCGTTGACCTGTATCGGGTAGTTCAGCTCGGCCTCGATGGAGTGGGCCAACGACGCAACCGCGCGCACGTAGCGCTCGACGCCGCCCAAAATGATCGTGTAGCCATCGGCAAAGTCGTTGCGCACGCGGACAAGGTTGAGGCTGCCGTCAGCAAGCCGGTAGCTGTCGGAGCCTGACTTCCTGTCTTCCCCCCTCAGCAGGTGCACCGTCGACGGGTCCCTGCGAAAGAGCTCCAAGAGTTCGTCAATCGCCGACGGCGACCGCAGCAGGCTATCGAAGTACCCCGCGCGGCAGTGCTTGACGTGGTAGTGCGTTGCCCCCCAAATCTCGTTGAGAAAGGTCTCTACCTCAAGGGGTTGAAGCAACCACGCGAGCGACGGTTCTATGGCTACTCCTCAGCAAATGTCGTCATGATGGGCCGGCGGCCGTCCCGCCTTAACGACATCCCAGTATGACGGACGGCCGGGCCGGACGGCTTGCAGCCGTGGCAAAGTACGCCATTACCGTTGCGCGCCATCGCAAAAGGCGCGTCGGACCGACGGCGTAGTGTGGGTCGGGTGCGAAGCGAAGGCGATACCTGGGACATCACAACGAGTGTGGGTTCGACGGCGTTGTTCGTAGCAACAGCCCGGGCGTTGGAGGCGCAAAAGCCCGACCCGCTGGCCGTGGATCCCTATGCGGAGATTTTCTGCCGCGCCGTTGGCGGTTCTGCGGCGGACGTCCTTGACGGCAAGGACCCCGACCACCAACTGAAGACCGCCGACTTCGGCGAGCATTTCGTCAACTTCCAGGGCGCCCGCACCAAGTACTTCGACGAATACTTCCAGCGCGCGGCGGCCGCGGGCGTGCGGCAGGTGGTCGTCCTGGCGGCGGGGTTGGATTCGCGTGCCTACCGTTTGGACTGGCCGGCCGCGACGACCATCTTCGAGCTGGACCAGCCGCAGGTGCTCGATTTCAAGCGTGAGGTCCTCGCGGGCGCCGGCGCCCAACCGCGCGCCGAGCGCCGTGAGGTCGCCGTCGACCTGCGTGAGGACTGGCCACAAGCATTGCGGGACAGCGGTTTTGATCCGGTCAAGCCGTCCGCCTGGATCGCCGAGGGCCTGTTGATCTACCTCCCGGCGACCGCCCAGGAGCAGCTGTTCACCGGTATCGACGGCCTCGCCGGCCACGGCAGCCACGTCGCTGTCGAGGACGGTGCCCCGATGAAACCCGAGGAGTTCGAGGCCGCTGTGGCCGAAGAACGCGCCGCCACCGCGCAGGGCGACCAGCGGGTCTTTTTCCAGCTCGTCTACAACGAGCAGATCGCGCCCGCCACCGAATGGTTCGGCAACCGCGGCTGGAGCGCGGTCGGCACGCCACTGGCCGATTATCTTCGACAGGTCGGCCGCCCACTGCCCGGCCCAGATACCGAAGCCGGCCCGATGATCGCGCGAAACACGCTGGTGAGCGCCGTTCGAGCCTGAGGGCTCAGAAGACCGCCGCCATCGCTGATCATGGCCGGTTTTTCATGAGTTTTCCATGAGTTGGCCGCGGGCCGGAACTTTCGCTTACCGCTGCCCGACTACTACCGGGCTAACCCGTACGCCGTCACACAGCCCAGGCGTTCGTTGGAGTAAGCCCGGCGAGGAGTCTTGGCCATGGCGCCATGCGTTTGTTCGCACGGATCGGTCGTTTGGGCGATTGTGGTAACGGGCGCGCCTGCATGACAGCACCGGTATGGATGGCGTTGCCGCCGGAGATACATTCCACGCTGCTGAGCAGCGGACCGGGGCCAGCCGGCTTATTGGCCTCGGCCGCATCGTGGAGTTCGTTGAGCGAGACCTATGTCTCGGCCGCCGACGAACTGAGTGCGACGTTGGCCGCGGCGCAGGCCGGGGCGTGGGAGGGGCCCAGTGCCGAGCGGTACGTGGCCGCGCACCTGCCCTACCTGGCCTGGTTGGTGCGCGCCAGCGCAAAGAGCGCGGCCGTGGCCGCCGAGCAGGAGACCGCGGCCACGGCCTACACCACGGCATTGGCCGCAATGCCGACCTTGCCGGAACTGGCCGGCAACCACGCCACACACGCAGCACTGATGGCGACGAACTTCTTCGGAATCAACACCATCCCCATTGCCGTCAACGAGGCCGACTATGCGCGGATGTGGGTCCAGGCGGCCACCACTATGTCCACCTATCAAGCGGTCTCCACGGCCGCGGTGGCGGCAGCACCGCCGACCGATCCGGCGCCACCGATCGTGAACGCCACCGACAGCAGCGGCGAAGACAGCGACGATACCGGCATCGTCGACAATGACGGCGGCAATCCATACCAGCTGAGCTGGTGGGTAAACCGCTTCCTCGAGATTTTCCAGACTATAGGAAAAGATTTGGCGGAATTTCCCGAGGACCCGGCCGACGCAATGGAGGATTTACTAGATGACATCTTCGGGCCCGCCGGACTCATTGCAGACGAGTTCACCCATCTCGGGGAGGCCCTTCAGGCGTTCCCCCAGCTCGCGGCCATTCCGCTCATCGTGCCCGGTGGATTTGCGGGAGGCATCGCGGGCTTGAGTCTGCTGGCAGGGATCCAGCCAGCCCCAATTCCGGCACCCGCCGCTGTGCCCGCACCGATGCCGCAGGCGCCCAGTGCGCCGGCCGTCAGCAGCGCTCCGGTCGTGAGCGCTGCTCCGGTCGCCGCACCGGCGCCGTCCCCCGTCTCGACTCCCGCTCCGGCGCCCGCCCCGGCCTCGGCCCCTGCGCCCGCAGCGCCGCCGCCGCCAGTGACCGGCGGCGAGGCCGTCGCCTTTCCCTATTTGGTCGGTGGCCCCGGCATCGGGACCGGCGCCGGCCTGGGCAGCGGCGCTCAGCGCAAAGCGTCCGAGCCGCGGTCCGATGCCGCGGCCGCGCCGGCCGCGGCATCGTTGTCCGACAGACAGCGGGCGCGGCGGCAACGTCGGGCGACGATGAAGGATCACTACCACGGCTACGAGTACGCGGATTTGGAACCGGACGATGGGCCGATACCCGATCCGGGCTCGTCGGTGGCATCGGATCAGGGCGCGGGGCCGCTGGGCTTCGCCGGAACGGCGCGGCAAGACACCGCGGAGGCGACGGGGTTGACGACGCTTGCCGGTGACGAGTACGGCAATGGGCCCTCGCTGCCCATGTTGCCGGGCAACTGGGAGTCCGATTAGCGGGAACTTTTCTGGCCCGTCAGCCGACTAGTGGCTGCGTTGTTAGTTCCGCCGGCCAATTCTCCAGGCGGTCGTCAAGCTCAATCCACTGGTGAGGAGTCGCTGCCATGGCCAGGCCGGCGTTGGATGGGCCTACCCCGAGGGTTCGACGCGGGCGCGGCGGCGGGGTCGGCCAACGTGCCTTGGTGCAACCCCGCGCAGTATTGATAATGACAATGATTGTCAGTAAGGTAACGTCTCGCTGTGAGTCTGTCGGGTCCACGGCTGCGAGTATGCCGAAAGTGCGGCGAATTGCTACCAAAAAACCCTCATCAGCGGTAAAAGAAGGGCAGAACTGTGGTGAGCCGGAAGGGCTTGAACGGCTCGACAGTTAGCTTATGCAATGCTAACTTCAGGCGGGTTAGGTTAGGGGAGGCTATGTATATGAGAACCAGCGGCCGTGGAACGCGGTGATGTCGGCATGCTGACTGCCCAGCCGGTTAATACTCGGGTCGATGCCAGGGTTGACGGCGATATCGTCAGCCGGTTCGCCACCTGTTGCCGCGCGCTCGGCATTGCGGTCTACCAGCGTCAGCGCCCGGCCGATCTGACCGCAGCTCGCTCCGGTTTCACCGCGCTGACCCGGCTCGCTCATGACCAATGCGATGCCTGGACGGGGCTGGCCGCTGCGGGCGACACGTCCTTTCGGGTGCTGGAGGCTGTTTCGCGCACCGCGGCCACGTCCGGCGTGTTGCAGCGACAGGTGGAGCTGACGCCCGGCACGGTGGGCTTCCGCTACGACTCCGGGCTGTATCTGCAGTTTCACGCTTCCAGCACCGATGAATTTCACCTCGCCTACGCTGCGGGCCTGGCGGCGGGCGGACGATTTGCTGAGGCCGACGAAATCGTTGGTCGCCTCACCGCGAGCCGCCCGAACTGGCGCGAGGCGCGCTGGGTGGCCGTCGTCATCAATTACCGTGCCGAGCGCTGGTCGGACGTCGTCAAGCTGCTGACCACGGTCGTCAACGACCAAGATCTCGACGCCGCGTTCTCGCACGCGGCCAAAATCACGCTGGGCATCGCGCTCGCCCGCCTCGGCATGTTTGCCCCGGCGTTGTCCTATCTCGAGGAACCCGAGGGTCCCGTCGCGGTGGCAGAGCTCGACGGCACCCTGGCCAAAGCGCTCGTTTTGCGTGCGCACGTCGACGAGGACTCGGCAAGCGAAGTTCTGCAGGATCTGTACGCCGCCCATCCCGAAAACGAACAGGTCGAACACGCGTTGTCCGACACCAGTTTTGGGATTGTTACCACGACCGCCGGCCGCATCGAGGCCCGCACCGACCCGTGGGATCCGGAAACGGAGCCCGGTCCCGGCGATTTCGTCGACCCAGAAGCCCAGGAGCGCAAGCGCATACTGCTGGCAGAGGCCGAACGTGAGCTCGACGAATTCATCGGCTTGGACAAAGTCAAAGACCAGGTGGCCCGACTCAAGAGCGCGGTCGCCATGGAGCTGGTGCGTAAGCAGCGCGGGCTCGAGGTGGCTCAGCGTACCCACCACCTGGTATTCACCGGCCCACCCGGGACCGGAAAGACCACCATCGCGCGGGTGGTCGCCAAAATCTATTGCGGCCTCGGCCTTTTGAAGCGGGAAAACATCAAGGAGGTGCACCGGGCCGACCTGATCGGCCAGCACATCGGTGAGACCGAGGCCAAGACCAACGCGATCATCGACAGCGCACTTGACGGCGTGTTGTTCCTCGACGAGGCCTATTCGCTGGTGGCGACCGGTGCCAAGAACGACTTCGGCCTGGTGGCCATCGACACTCTGCTGGCCAGGATGGAGAACGACCGAGATCGGCTTGTGGTGATCGTCGCGGGATACCGCGCGGACCTGGATCGGTTCCTCGACACGAACCAGGGTCTGCGGTCGCGGTTCACCCGCAGCATCGACTTCCCGTCGTACAAGTCGCCTGAGCTGATCGAGATCGCGAACTTCATGGCCGCCAAGCGCGACAGCGCATTCGACGAGTCCGCGCTCGATGATCTCGAGGCGTTGTTTTCGCATCTGGCCGAAGTGTCAAAAGCGGATGCAGCCGGGGTGGAACGCCGAGGCCTCGATATCGCCGGTAACGGCCGATTCGTTCGTAACGTGGTCGAAAAGTCCGAAGAGGAACGCGAATTCCGATTGGATCACTCCGAGCACGCTCAAACCGGCGAGTTCACCGATGAGGAGCTGGTCACCATCACCGCTGAGGACGTCCGCAATTCGGTGGAGCCCCTGCTGCAAGGCCTCGGCCTGTCGGTGCCGGCATGACCCCCAACAACGAGCCCGACGAACGCCGTTCGTTCACCTCTCGCACGCCGGTCAACGACAACCCCGACCAGGTCGAGTACCGGCGCGGTTTCGTCACCCGCCACCAGGTGACCGGCTGGCGGTTCGTGATGCGCCGGATCGCCTCCGGTATCGCCTTGCACGACACCAGGATGCTGGTCGACCCGCTGCGCACGCAGTCGCGCGCGGTGGCCATGGGCGTGGTCCTGCTGGTCACCGGTCTGGCAGGTTGTTTTGTGTTCTCGCTGATCCGGCCCAGCGGCACGGTGGGTACCAACGCCGTGCTGGCCGACCGCTCGACCGCCGCGCTGTACGTCCGTGTCGGTGACGACCTGCACCCGGTGCTCAACCTGACCTCCGCCCGGCTGATCACCGGCCACGCTGTCGATCCCACCATGGTGAAAAGCAGTGAGCTGGACCGCTTTCCGCGCGGCAACCTGATCGGCATCCCGGGTGCGCCGGAGCGCATGGTGCAAAACCCCTCGCACGACGCGAATTGGACCGTGTGCGACGCCGTCAGCGAGCCGGCCCAGGGTGGGCACGCCGCCCACAGCACCGGCGTCACGGTGATCGCGGGCCAGCCGGATAGCAGCGGTGCACGCGCGGCGTCGCTCGCGTCGCAGCAGGCGATCCTCGTCGACCGGGACGGCAGCACCTGGCTGCTGTGGGACGGCAGGCGTTCGCAGATCAACCTGACCGACCACGCGATCACGAACGCGCTTGGCTTGGGGCGGAACAACTCCGAGGTGCCCGCGCCCCGGCCCATCGCGCTGGGCCTGTTCAACGCGATCCCGGAGGGGCCGCCATTGACGGCGCCCGGCATCCCGAACGCCGGTGCCCCGGCCCCGTTCAGCGTGCCCGGCCCGATCGGCGCGGTGGTGGTCTCCTACGCCCTGGAGCAGAGTTCCTCGGGTGCACCGCGCTACTACGCCGTGATGCCCGACGGTCTGCAGCAGATCTCACCGGTGCTGGCCGCGATCCTGCGCAACACCAATTCCTATGGGCTGGACCAACCGCCGCGGCTGGGTGCCGACGCGGTGGCCAAGCTGCCCGTGTCGCGGATGCTGGACACCGCGCGGTATCCGGATCAGCAGGTCAGCGTGGTCGACGCGGCCAAATCGCCTGTCGCGTGCGCCTATTGGAGCAAGCCCGCCGGGGCAGCGACCAGCTCGCTGCACCTGATGTCGGGCTCCGCGCTGCCGATCGCCGAATCGATCCGCACCGTCGACCTGGTGGGCGGCGGCGCCGCGACGACGGCCACCCGCGTCGCTCTGGCGCCTGGCACCGGCTACTTCACCCAGACCGTCGGGGGCGGCCCGGACTCGCCGGGCACCGGGTCGTTGTTCTGGGTCTCTGACACCGGTGTCCGCTACGGCATCGACAACGAGTCGGAGCACTCCGCCGCCGGACACGGCAAAACGGTTGAGGCCCTTGGTCTTAACGGATCTCCGGTCCCCGTTCCGTGGTCGGTGCTGTCGCTGTTCGCGAATGGTCCGACGTTATCGCGCGCCGACGCGCTGCTGGCTCATGACGGGTTGACGCCCGATCAGAAGCCCGGTCGTGTGGCATCTGCCGAGGGAGCCCCCCGATGAGCCGACTGATCTTCGAAACGCGCCGCCGCCTGGCGCCGCCGGTGACCCGCAAGGGCACCATCGCCATCGAGGCGCCACCCGAGTTGCCCCGGGTAATTCCGCCGTCGTTCCTGCGTCGCGCGATGCCCTACGTGCTGGTGATCCTGATCGTCGGCATGATCGTCGCCCTGTTCGCCACCGGGATGCGGCTGATCTCTCCGCAGACGCTGTTCTTCCCGTTCGTGCTGTTGCTCGCCGCGACCGCCATGTATCGCGGCAACGACAACAAGACACGCACCGAGGAGGTCGACGCCGAACGCGCCGACTACCTGCGCTACCTGTCGGTGGTCCGGGACAACATCCGCACCCAGGCCACCGCGCAGCGCGCCGCGGCGCAGTGGTCCCACCCGGAGCCGTCCGCGCTGGCGACCATGCCGGGATCGCGCCGCCAGTGGGAGCGTGACCCGCACGACCCCGACTTCCTGGTGCTGCGGGCCGGTCGGCATCACGTGCCACTGGCCACTACCCTGCGGGTCAACGACACCGCGGACGAAATCGACCTGGAGCCGGTGTCGCACAGTGCATTACGCAGCCTGCTCGACACCCACCGCACCGTGCGCGACGTGCCGACCGGGATCGACCTGACCAAGGTTTCCCGGATCACCGTGCTGGGTGCGGAGGACGAGGCGCGGGCGGCGCTGCGCGCCTGGGTCGCTCAGGCGGTGACCTGGCACGACCCCACCGTGCTCGGGGTCGCGCTGGTCACCCCGAATCTGGAGAGCCCGGACTGGTCCTGGCTGAAGTGGTTGCCGCACATCGACGTTCCGGGTGAGCTCGACGGGGTCGGGCCGGCCCGCAACATGTCGACCAACGTCGACGACCTGGTCGCCGGGCTGGGTTCGGCGCTCGTCGACCGTCCGGCGTTCACCGGCGAGCCCCCCGATGCGCTGCGTCACCTGCTGATCGTCATCGACGACCCCGACTACGACCTCAACGCGTCGACACTGGCGCTGGGCCGGGCGGGTGTCACCGTCGTGCAGCGCAGCACCACGGTGCCGAACCGCGAGCAGTATTCGGATCCGGAAAAGCCGATCCTGCGCGTCTCCGGGCGGGACGGCGAGGGCAGCCGAGCGGTCGCCATCGAGCGCTGGCAGACCGGTGGCTGGCAGCCCTACATCGACAACGCCGACCAATTCGGCGCCGACGAGGCCGCGCATCTGGCGCGCCAGTTGGCACGTTGGGACTCCAACCCGACCCACACCGGGCTGCGCTCCGCGGCCACCCGCGGTGCCACGTTCACCACGATGCTGGGCATTTCGGATGCCTCTCAACTGGACGTGCCGACGCTGTGGGCGCCGCGCCGCCGCGAGGACGAGCTGCGTATACCGATCGGCGTCACCGCGACCGGTGAGCCACTGATGTTCGACCTGAAGGACGAAGCCGAGGGCGGCATGGGCCCGCACGGGCTGATGATCGGTATGACGGGTTCGGGTAAGTCCCAGACCCTGATGTCGATCCTGTTGTCGCTGTTGACGACTCATTCGGCCGATCGGTTGATCGTCATCTACGCCGACTTCAAGGGAGAGGCCGGCGCCGACAGCTTCCGTCACTTCCCGCAAGTCGTCGCCGTCATCTCCAACATGGCCGAGAAGAAGTCGCTGGCCGACCGCTTCGCCGACACGCTGCGCGGCGAGGTGGCTCGTCGGGAGACGCTGCTGCGGGAAGCGGGCCGCCAGGTCCAGGGCAGCGCGTTCAACTCGGTGGTGGAGTACGAGGCCGCGATCGCCGCCGGACACGACCTGGCGCCGATTCCGACGCTGTTCGTGGTGGCCGACGAGTTCACCCTGATGCTGGCCGACCACCCCGAATACGCGGAGCTGTTCGATTACGTTGCGCGTAAAGGCCGGTCGTTCCGCATCCACATCCTGTTCGCGTCGCAGACGCTGGACGTCGGCAAGATCAAGGACATCGACAAGAACACCTCCTACCGCATCGGCTTGAAGGTGGCCAGCCCCAGCGTTTCCCGCCAGATCATCGGTGTGGAGGACGCCTACCACATCGAGTCCGGCAAGGAGCACAAGGGCGTGGGCTTCTTGGTGCCCGCCCCGGGTGCGACGCCGATCAAGTTCCGCAGCACCTATGTCGACGGCATCTACGATCCGCCGCAGAAGACCAAATCCTTTGTCGTGCCGTCTATCCCGGAGCCGAAGCTGTTCACGGCCGGGCGCGTCGAACCGGATCAGGACACCGTGATCACCGCCCCCGAGGAAGACGAATTCACCGGGCCGCCGCGCAAGCTGATCGCCACCATCGGCGACCAGCTGGCAGGCTACGGGCCGCGGGCGCCGCGGCTCTGGCTGCCGCCGCTGGACGAGCCGATCCCGTTGACCGCCATGCTGGCCCGCGCCGGCGTGCCGCCCCGGCAGTGGCAGTGGCCGCTCGGCGAGATCGACAAGCCGTTCGAGATGCGCCGCGATCCGCTGGTGTTCGACGCCGCCTCGTCGGCCGGAAACATGGTCATCCACGGTGGCCCGAAATCTGGCAAGTCGACCGCGCTGCAGACGTTCATCCTGTCGGCGGCCAACCTGCACTCGCCGCGCGAGGTCACCTTCTACTGCCTGGACTACGGTGGCGGCAAGCTGCGCGCGCTCGAAGACCTGGCGCACGTCGGCAGCGTGGCCTCGGCGCTGGAGCCCGAACGCATCCGGCGCACCTTCGGCGAACTCGAGCAACTCCTGCTGTCGCGGCAGCGCCGAGAGGCGTTCCGGGACAAGCACGGTGCGGCCCCCGACGACGGGTTCGGCGAGGTGTTCCTGGTCATCGACAACCTGTATGCGTTCGGCCGGGACAACACCGACCAGTTCAACACTCGAAACCCGTTGCTGGCCAGGGTCAGCGAGCTGGTCAACATCGGTCTCGCGTACGGCATTCACGTCGTCATCACCACCCCCAGCTGGCTCGAGGTTCCGCTGGCCATGCGCGACGGCCTCGGATTGCGGCTCGAGCTCAAGCTGCACGACCCCCGGGACAGCAACGTGCGGGTGGTCGGCGCCCTGCGCCGCCCCGCCGAGGCGGTGCCGCACGACCAGCCGGGACGCGGATTGACCATGGCCGCAGAGCATTTCCTGTTCGCCGCCCCCGAGCTGGACCAGGTCGCGGCGCTCAATGCGCGCTACCCCGGCGTCACCGCGCCGCCGGTGCGGCTGCTGCCGACCAACCTGGTGCCGGAAGCGGTCGGGTCGCTGTATCGCGGGCCGGAGCAGGTTGTCATCGGCCAGCGCGAGGAGGACCTCGCGCCGGTGGTGGTCAACTTCGCCGAGAACCCGCTGCTGATGGTGTTCGGCGACAGCAAGTCCGGGAAGACCACGCTGCTGCGCCATCTCATTCGCACGGTGCGGGAGCACTCCACGCCCGACCAGGTGGCCTTCACGGTGCTGGACCGGCGGCTGCACCTCGTCGACGAGCCGCTGTTCGCCGACAATGAGTACACCGCCAACATCGACCGCATCATCCCGGCGATGCTGGGGCTGGCCAACCTCATCGAATCGCGTCGGCCACCGGCCGGATTGTCACCCGGCGAGCTGGCCCACTGGCGCTACGCGGGCCACACCCACTATCTGATCATCGACGACGTCGACCAGATACCGGATTCGCCGGCGATGAGCGGCCCCTACGTGGGGCAGCGGCCGTGGACCGCGCTGATCGGATTGCTCTCGCAGGCGGCCGATTTGGGCCTGCGGGTGATCGTCACGGCACGTGCCACCGGCTCGGGGCACGCGTTGATGACCAACCCGCTGCTGCGCCGGTTCAACGACCTGCAGGCGACCACGTTGATGCTCGCGGGTAACCCGCAGGACAGCGGCAAGATCCGCGGTCAGCGGTTCGGCCGGTTGCCTGCCGGGCGGGCGATCCTGCTGGGCGACAGCGACGCTCCGACGTACGTGCAGTTGGTCAACCCGTTGGTCGGGGAGTCCGTGATAGAGGGCGCTACAGACGGTTTCGCCCACTGATGTTTATCCAAGTCCGAAGAGAAGGACCAGGAAAGGAGTAACCATGACCTTACGAGTGGTTCCCGAAGGTCTGGCCGCGACCAGCGCGGCGGTGGAGGCCCTGACGGCACGGCTGGCGGCCGCGCATGCGGCGGCGGCTCCGGCGATCACCGCGGTGGTGCCGCCGGCGGTCGATCCGGTATCGCTGCAAACGGCGGTCGGATTCAGCGCCCAGGGCCAGGAGCACTCCGCCGTGGCCGCCCAGGGCGTCGAAGAGCTTGGCCGCGCCGGCGTCGGCGTCGGACAGGCCGGCGCAAGCTATCTCGCGGGTGACACCGCGGCCGCGGCGACGTTCGGAATCGCGGGCGCCTGACGATGACATCCCCCTTCGGACCCATCTGGATGGCTTCGCCACCCGAGGTGCATTCGGCGTTGCTCAGCGCCGGTCCGGGCCCGGGGCCGCTGTTGGCGGCCGCCGGCGCGTGGACCTCGTTGAGCACCCAATACGCCTCGGCGGCAGCCGAACTCAGTGGGCTGTTGGGGGAGGCCCAGGCCGGGGCCTGGGAGGGGCCGAGCGCCGAGCAGTACGTGGCGGCCCACCTGCCGTACCTGGCGTGGCTGCAGCAGGCCAGTGTCGACAGCGCGGGTGCCGCCGCGCAGCAGGAGGTCGCGGCGACCGCCTATACGGCCGCACTGGCGGCCATGCCGACGCTGGTGGAACTGGCCACCAATCACACCGTGCACGGGGTGTTGGTGGGGACGAATTTCTTTGGCATCAATACCATTCCGATCGCGGTCAACGAGGCCGACTACGCGCGGATGTGGGTCCAGGCCGCCACCACCATGGGCACCTACCAGGCCGTGTCGGGCTCGGCCCTGGCCGCGGCGCCGCGCACCATGGCGGCGCCTACCATCGTGAATCCCGGCGGCCAAGCCAACAGCCTCGCGTCCAACGCCACGCAGAACAGCACCGGGGATTGGTGGCAGAACTTCATCCAGCAGCTGTCCAAGTTCTTCCAGGACTTCTTCCAGAACATCCAGCAGATGATGCAGAACTTCTTCTCGAATCTGCCTGCGTTCCTGGCCGCCAACGGACCGCTGCTGTTCTTCGTCGCCTACCAAGTGTTTTTCAACGCGGTCGGGTGGCCGACCTGGGGCGCGATCCTCACCGCACCGCTCCTGATCCCGCTGCTGCTGGGCATCGGGCTCAGCTCCCTGCTCACCACGCCCGTCGAGGCCGCGCCGGATGCCGCCCCCGCGGTCGTGGCCCCCGTACTGACATCGAACAAGCCGCCGTCCATGCTGCCGGCGGTCGCGCTGGCCCCGACGGTGGCGACTCCGGCCGGGGCCCCGGCCACCACGGTCGCCGCGGGTTCCGGTGCGCCCGCCGCGCCGGCGCCGGCGGCCGCGGCCGGCAACTTCGCCTATCTGATCGCCATGGGCGGTGACCCGGACGCCGGCGTCGGACCCACGCTGGGTGGCCGCGGCGGGGCCAAGGCTCCCGCGGCGACCATCCCGGCGGCCGGCGCCGCAGCGGCGAGCCGGGCCGAGTCCCGGGCCCGGCGCCGCCGGCGGGCCGCGCTGCACGACCACGCCGACGAGTTCGCGGACATGGACTCCGATTTCGGTGTGCCGCCCGACTTCGGCGACGAGGAGGAGCTGGCCGCGGCCGCCGCGTCCGCCCAGGGCGCCGGGGCGCTGGGGTTCGCCGGAACCACGCAGCGGCAGAAGGCATTTCATGCGGCCGGATTGACCAAGCTGGCTGACGACGACTTCGGCGGCGGCCCGCGCATGCCAATGGTGCCCGGGACGTGGGAGCACGAGGCCGGTAACGGAACGGGCTCAACCGAGCCGGGGAAAGGGGGGTAAGGCGCTCAGTCAGATGAACGTGAATTACCGAAACCCCAACGGACGCAACAGAAAGGAATCAACATGAGTATGTTGGACGCTCACATTCCGCAGTTGGTGGCCGCACAGTCGGCCTTCAGCGCCAAGGCGGCCTTGATGCGCAGCACGATCAGCCAGGCCGAGCAGGAAGCGATGTCGGCGCAGGCGTTCCACCAGGGCGAGTCCTCGGCCGCCTTCCAGGCCGCGCACGCACGGTTCGTCGAGGTCGCCGCGCGGGTCAACACCCTGCTCGACATCGCCCAGGCCAACCTCGGGGACGCCGCCGGGACCTACGTGGCCGCGGACGCCGCCGCCGCATCCGGCTACACCGCGTTCTGATCACACCGCTAGCAACCGCGAAAGGACTTGTCATGTCGCAGATCATGTACAACTACCCGGCGATGCTGAGCCACGCCGCCGACATGTCCGGCTACGCCGGCACCATGCAGGGGCTCGGTTCCGATATCGCCAGCGAGCAGGCCACGCTGTCCAACGCCTGGCAGGGTGACACCGGTATGACCTACCAGGTGTGGCAGGCCCAGTGGAACCAGGCGATGGAAAGCCTGGTGCGCGCCTACCAGTCGATGGCGAGCACCCACGAGGCGAACACCATGTCGATGCTGGCGCGCGACCAGGCCGAAGCCGCCAAATGGGGCGGTTAGTTCTCAGCTGAATGAACGCATCACCCAACGCCGTCGAACTGACGGTCGATCACGCTTGGTTCATCGCGGAAACGATTGGGGCGGGGAGCTTTCCCTGGGTATTGGCCATCACCTCGCCCTATCGTGATGCCGCGGAACGCAACGCGTTCCTCGACCGTCAGAAGGCTGAGCTGACCGAACTGGGTCTGGTCTCAGAAGGCGGACTCGTCAACCCCGCGGTCGCCGAGTGGATCAAGGTGGTGTGTTTTCCCCAGCGGTGGCTGGACCTGCGTTATGTCGGTCCCGCCAAGGACACCGGTGAGGGCGGCGGCGCCGAGTTGCTGCGCGGCGTCGTCGCGCAGCGCACCGGTGTGGCCGGCAAGCCGTCGCTGACCGTCGTCGCGTTGCGCAGCGCCCAGCTGATCACGTTCACCGCCATGGACATCGACGATCCGCGTGCGCTGGTGCCGGTGCTCACCGTCGGCCTGGCGCAGCGCCCACCCGCCCGGTTCGACGAGTTCAGCCTGCCGACGCGGGTCGGTGCCCGAGCCGACGAACGACTGCGTTCGGGCGCTCCGCTCGTCGAAGTCCTTGACTACCTGGGTATTCCACAATCGGCACGAAGGGTGGTGGAATCGGTGTTCAACGGACCGCGCAGCTACGTCGAGATCGTCGCCGGCTGCCACCGCGACGGCCGGCACTCCACCAGCGAGGTGGGGATGAGCATCGTTGACGCACGCGAGGGGCGGGTGCTGGTCAGTCCGTCCCGCGCCTTCGACGGCGAGTGGGTTTCGACCTTCGCGCCCGGTACACCATTCGCGATCGCCGTCGCGATTGAACAACTGACCGCCCTACTGCCAGACGCCGGATGGTTCTCCGAACACCGGTTAGCCCGAGATTTTTCCATCCAACATTCATAGAAAAAGAGAAGAGAGCACGATGTTCGAGCAACGGCCACAACACGTTTCGAGGGTCCGGTGACGTCCGGAACCGTCATGCCGATCGTCCGCGTGGCAATCCTCGCGGACAGCAGGTTGACGGAAATGGCCTTGCCCGCGGAGCTGCCGCTGCGCGAAATCCTGCCCGCCGTCCAGCGTCTGGTGGTCCCCGCCGCGACCAACGGTGACTCGGAAGACGGTGCCGCCGGGCGCGGGGCCGCCGAGATCGGCGCGGCAACCCAGCTGAGTCTGGCCCCCATCGGTGGCGCGCCGTTCAGCCTGGACGCCAGCCTGGACACGGTCGGAGTCGTCGACGGCGACCTGCTGGCGCTGCAAGCGGTGCCGGTCGGTCCGGCCGCGCCCGGCATCGTCGAGGACATCGCCGACGCGGCCATGATTTTCTCGACCTCCCGGCTCAGGCCTTGGGGCACAACGCATATTCAGCGTGCCGCCCTGGCCGCGGCAATCGCGGTGGCGTTCCTGGCCACCGGGCTGGCGGTCACCTACCGGGTGGCCACCGGCGCGCTGCTGGGACTGGTCGCCGTCAGCGCGGTCGCGGCGTTGACCGCGATCGTCGGCCTGCTGGTCACCGCGCGCTCGGCGCGCACCGGAATGGCGCTCTCGATCGCCGCGCTGGCGCCCGTCGCCGCCGCACTCGCGCTGGCCGTGCCGGGCAGATTCGGCCCCGCCCAGTTGACGCTGGCCGCGGCCGGTGTCACCGCGTGGTCGCTCATCGCATTGATGGCGCCCAGCGCCGAACGTGAACGCATCGCCGGCTTCTTCACCGCGACCGCGGTGGTGGGGGCCGGGGTGCTGCTGGCCGCCGGCGCCGAATTGCTCTGGCACCTCAAGCCGATCGCCATCGGATGCGGGCTGATCGTGGCGGCGCTGCTCGTCACCATCGAGGCGGCCCAACTGTCCGCACTGTGGGCGCGCTTCCCGTTGCCGGTCATCCCGGCGCCCGGGGACCCCACCCCGTCGGCGCCGTCACTGCAGGTTCTCGAAGACCTGCCGCGCCGGGTCCGGATCAGCGACGCGCATCAGAGCGGATTCATCGCCGCCGCGGTGCTACTCAGCGTCCTGGGGTCGGTCGCGATCGCGCTGCGGCCCGAGGCGCTCAGCGGTGCGGGCTGGTACGTGGTGGCGGCCACCGCTGCGACCTCCGTGCTGCGCGCCCGCGTGTGGGACTCGGCCGCGTGCAAGGCGTGGCTGCTCGCCCAGCCCTTCCTGGCCGCCGGCGTGCTGCTGGTGCTCTACACCTCGACCGGACGCTACGCCGCCGCCCTGGGCGCGGTGCTGGTGCTGCTGGTGCTCGTGGCGGTGTGGATCGTGGTGGCGCTGAACCCGGGTATCGCTGCGCCGGAGAGCTATTCGCTGCCGGTTCGCCGGCTGGTGGGCTTCGCCGCGACCGGACTCGACGCTTCGCTGATCCCCGTCATGGCGTTCGTGATCGGCCTGTTCAGCTGGGTGCTCAATCGATGATTCGGCCGGCATCAGCCTGCTGCGCGGCGGTATTGGCTTTGCTGCCCGCCGCCGCGACGTGGACGAGTCCGCCGGCATCCGCGATCAGCCCGCCGACGGTCGACCCCGCCGCGGCACCGCCCAGCGGGTCGCCGGGGCCCGGGCAGCCGATGGAGCAGCGCGGACCCTGCAGCACGTCCGGCGTCGTTCCCGGCAGCGACCCGGGCGCCATCACGCCCAGCCAGTCGATGCTGAATCTGCCGGCGGCATGGCAATTCTCACGCGGTGAGGGCCAACTGGTGGCGGTGCTCGACACCGGGGTGCGGCCGGGTCCGCGGCTGCCCAACGTCGAACCGGGCGGTGATTTCGTCGAGACCACCGACGGGCTGACCGACTGCGACGGGCACGGAACGCTGCTGGCCGGGGTCATCGCCGGCCAGCCCTCGCCCGACGACGGGTTCTCCGGCGTGGCGCCGGCGGCGCGGGTGGTGTCGATCAGGACGGCGTCGGCCAAGTTCTCGCCGCGGACGCCGGGCGGCGATCCGATGATGGCGCGCGTGTCGGCCGAGGTATCGACGCTGGCCCGGGCGATCGTGCACGCCGCCGACCTCGGTGCCCGGGTGATCGACATCGGCTCGGCCACCTGCATGCCCGTGGACCGGCCCGTCGACCAGGCCGCCCTCGGCGCCGCCGTTCGGTACGCGGCGGTGGACAAGGACGCGGTGATCGTGGCCGGCGCCGGGGACAGCGGGCCGACCGGAGCGGGCGGCGGCGGAACCTCGTGTGAGTCCAATCCGCTCACCGACCTGAGCCGCCCGAACGATCCACGAAACTGGGCCGGCGTCACGTCGGTGTCCATCCCGTCGTGGTGGCAGCCGTACGTGTTGTCGGCGGCGTCGCTGACTCCGGACGGCCAGCCGTCCAAATTCACCGTGTCGGGACCGTGGGTGGGAGTCGCGGCGCCCGGCGAACGCATCGTGTCGATCGGCAACGCCGACGCCGGCGGGCTGGCCAACGGCCTGCCCGACGAACACCAGCAACTCGCCGCCCTCAGCGGAACCGGCTACGCCGCCGGCTATGTGGCCGGTGTCGCGGCGCTGGTCCGCAGCAAGTATCCCGACCTGAACGCCACCGCGGTGCTGCACCGCATCACCGCAACCGCACACAACGGCGCCCGCGACCCATCGAACGTGGTCGGCACCGGCAGCGTGGATCCGGTGGCGGCCCTGACCTGGCAACTCCCCGCCGGTAACCAACCCGGCGCGGCATCGGTGAAGCCGGTGGCCGTGCCGCCGGCCCCGGCTCCCAAGGACACCAAACCGCGCACCGTCGCGGTGGCCGGCACCGCCGCACTGGCCGTGCTGGTCGCGCTGGCCGGCGCCGTCACCGCAATCGCCGCACGCCGACGAAAGGACTCCACCCCGTGAGCATGCATCGGATACCGACTCCCGGGAGCGGTCGAATCACGTTGGCGCTGCTGGCCATTGTGCCCGCGGTGATGGCCTATCCGTGGCGAACGCAGCGCGACTACTGGCTGCTGGGCATCGCGGCCGCCGTCGTGATCGTGTTGTTCGGCTGGTGGGGCGGTCTGCATTTGACCACCATCCTGCGCCGCCGCCTGGCGATGATCGGACGCGGCAACGCCGTCCCCGCGACCACCTCTGACGCGGCGGCGACCGCCCTGATTCGCCTCGGCGCACCGGAGGACGACGCCGACGTGCTGCCGCTCCCGCTGATCGCGAGCTACCTGGACCGCTACGGCATCCGGGCGGACAAGATCCGAATCACCAGTCGCGACAACGCCGCCGACCCGTCACGCCGCGAGACCTGGATCGGGCTCACCGTATCGGCGCCCGACAATCTGGCGGCGCTGCAGGCCCGCTCGCCGCGAATCCCGTTGCACCAGACCGCTCAGGTCGCGGGCCGCCGGCTGGCCGATCATCTGCGAGAGATCGGTTGGGAAGCCACCACCGTCGCGGCTGACGACGTTCCCCGGCTGCTGACGTCCAACCCCCGCGAGAGGTGGCGGGGAGTACAGCGTGGTGCCTCGGATTACCTTGCGGCATACCGGATTCAGGTGGACGATGCGCTGCCCGAGACGTTGGAGGCGATCCGGGCGTATACCGCGCGCGAAACCTGCACCGCGCTCGAGCTTGCCGGTGACAAAAGCCGGCCCACCGTCGCGGTGGCCTGTGCGTTCCAGACCGAGACCGCCCCGGACGGCAAGGCGCCGCTGGACGGGCTGACCCCGCAACGCGGAAACCACCTGCCCGCCTTGACCGCACTGGACCTGTTGTCCACGTATCGGTTAGACGGACACACCGCCGCGCCGGAGAACCTGCTCTCGCAACTGCACTGGCCCACCCAGACCGGCGCGGCCCACCGGGCTCCGCGCGGCGGAACCGGTGGCGGCGCCGAGAGCGCCGACACCGTTGAGGTGGTCAGAACATGACCTCCTGGAGGAACGCGGTCATCCGGCGCAGGTAGTCCAGCTGGCTCACGTGCATCACGTGACTACCCGGAAACCAGTGCAGCGCACAGCGATCCCAGTGTTGCCATAGCTTGACGGCATGGTCGGGCGGCGCCATCCGGTCGCCGAGCCCGGTGATGATCATCCGGCGGTCCCGGGGCACCAGCGGCCGGTAGTTCAGCGGGCAGTGGTACGCCAGCCCGGCCGCCAAGTCGTCATGGCTGATGTCGGAGAGGCGCAGGCCCAGCCGGACCAGCTTGTTGGCCGGGAACCATTCGTCGAACAACGTCGACGGGGTGACCACCGGGCAGTTGGGGATCACGGCCTCCAGCCGATCTTCGGCCGAGGCCACCAGCGCCGAGGTGTAACCGCCCAGCGAGATGCCGGTGAGCGCGATGCGGTCGACCCCGGTGTGACGCAAATAGTCGATGATGGAACGGAAGTCGTGCACGGCCTGGGCCATGGCCTCGGCGAAACCGCTGAGCCCTCCGGCGAAGTAGCCGAAACCGCTGAAGGGCGAGTACTTTTCGGCCCGCTTGCCGTGAAAGGGCAAGGTGTACATCAGCACGTCGTAGCCGGCCCGGTAGTACCAGGGCAACGAAAAGAACCGCCCGTTGGCCAGGTACGACGATCCCATGAAGCCATGGATCACGCACAGCGTGGGACGGGGCCCGTCGTCGTGGCGCCAGTGCTGCGCGCGCACGGTGTTGTTGGATCCCCAGGCACCCCACCGCGTGCGCATGGCGGGATTGATGGCGGTGAAGCTGCTGGGAAACGCGATGTTGTCGACCGTGCCGTGCGCGATCCACTCCGCCAGCGGGCTGGCCCGCCGCGACGTCACCCGGGGCAACTCGGTGGGCGGCGGGAAGGACCGCGTCGGATCCTTCGCCGCCCCCAACTCCGCGTAGAAGTCGAGGTTGCCGCGCTCGGTGGCGGAATCGGATTGCCGCAGCGTGCCGGCGACCACGAACGGCGCCACCGTGGTGGCGAGCAGCGAGGCCACCCAGGTCCGCAGGGCCAGATCGCCGAGGGCCGATGCCTCGACTACCATTCGCTGGCGGGGCGACAACGCCGAGTGGGGGGTAATCCGCCGGCGCCGGCCGGTAGATCGGCGCCGGGGACGTCCGGAACGGGGATGGGCGGGTCGATCGGATCTGAGTCGGACGCCACGAACGCCGATGGTAGCCCGGCGAGCAGGCGTCTCCCGGGCGTTTCGACCGGTTCCGGTCGTCGCGGCGTTATCCCGGGACCGTTCGGGCCGCGTCGGCGCACCATGGGAGTTATAGGTTTGCTATCTGCCCGCTAGCGGCGGCGCGAGGATCGGGAGGATTCGACATGTGGGATCCGGACGTCTACCTGGCCTTCGCCGACCATCGCGGCCGCCCCTTCTACGACCTGTTGTCGCGGGTGGGTGCCGAGCGGGCCCGTCGCGTCGTCGATCTCGGTTGCGGCCCCGGCCACCTGACGAAATATCTGGCCCGGCGCTGGCCGGACGCGGTGGTCGAGGCGATGGACAGCTCGCCGGAGATGGTGGCCGCGGCCAAGGAGCGCGGCATCGACGCCGTCATCGGGGACCTTCGCGATTGGAAGCCCAAGCCCGACACCGACGTGGTGGTCAGCAACGCGGCCCTGCACTGGGTGCCCGAGCATGCCGACCTGCTGCTCCGGTGGGCGGGGCAACTCGCGTCCGGATCGTGGATCGGCGTCCAGATGCCGGGAAACTTCGAGTCGCCGTCCTACGCCGCGGTGCGGGCGCTGGCCCGCCGGGAGCCGTACGCAAAGTTACTGCGCGACATACCATTTCGGGTCGGTGCGGTGGTTCAGCCGCCGGCGCACTACGCCAACCTGCTGCTCGACGCGGGATGCAAGGTCGACGTCTGGGAGACCACCTATCTGCACCAGCTGACCGGCGAGCATCCGGTGCTGGAATGGATCACCGGCACGGCGCTGGTCCCGGTGCGCGAACGGCTGGACGACGAGACGTGGGAGCAGTTCCGCGAGGAGTTGATCCCGCTGCTGCTGGACGCCTACCCGCCCCGGTCCGATGGCACGACGATCTTCCCGTTCCGCCGGGTGTTCGTCGTCGCCGAGGTGGGGGGCGCGAGCCGCTCAGCTGGGTAGCCCCAGCAGCGGCGCCTCCCGGCGGTAGCGCTCGACCCACTCGTCGGAGCGATGGTTGGCCTGCCGTTGCAGCGTCGGCGGTGGCGCCGCATCGGCATCCAGGCCCAGCGCTTCGAGGACGGTGGCCACGGTTGCCGACAGGTTGCGCCACAACACCGGATACGCGATATCGATGGGCGTGATGTCTTCCTCGGCAAACCAGGCGCGCCAGCTGTTTTCCTGACATCGCAGGTTTTCGACGACGTGCCCGATCGCCGCGGCGTGATAGCAGGCCTGCGAGTCGCGTTGGGGGTCGGCGTGACCCTGCCAGACCTGAGTCTGCGCCGCCCGCCAGAACGACACCGCCTGGGACACCACATCCGGCCGGTAGACGTGGACGTACAGCGGCTCGTCGCCGATCACATCGCGGATCGCCGAGCGCAGGCCGGTTCCCGAGCGGTCCGGCAGCGCGGCCGCGCGCCGGGCCAGAAGCGGAGTCTGGTTCCACATGAGCTTGCCGCCCCACACGCCGTTGGGCGTGCGGCCCGCGCTCCGGATGCGCTCGCGCCAGGCGATCGGCGACGCGTCCTCCGGCGTCCCGGGATGCAGCGGATCGAGCAGTCGCAGGATCGACTCGTCCTCGACGCCGGCGAACCATTCCCGCGGCTGCGGCGGCATCCCGGTGTCCGGTAGGTATTCGAAGAATTCCCCTGGGTTTCCGGCGATTCCGGTCGCGCGCAGCGACTCCACCAGCAGCGTGCTGCCGCTGCGCTGGGTGGCGAGTACCAGATACGATGTCGCGGCACCGGGCACCCGATGAGCCTAACCGGAATCGCGGTTGCCGGTGCGGTGACGACTTTACGTCAATCTGAGGGCAACTAGGCGACCCGCTTCGCCCGGCTCCGCCGCGCTCGCGATCGCCACTAGGCCTGATGGTGGCGACCCGCTTCACCCGGCTCCGCCGCGCTCGCGATCGCCACTAGCGCTGCGTGGGCTTGCCTTCTTCGATGCCGCGGTCGGCGGCGATGGCCGAGCGGGGGGTCGGCTTGGCCCGATGGATCTGCAGATACGTTTCGGTGTACCGCGCGGAGATGCGGGTACCGGCGAACTCCGACGGGATGACGTCGCCGGTGCGCTGACGCCAATCATGCAGTCGCACAGCAAGGTTGGCCGCGACCTCGTCCGCATCGGCCCCGTCTTCGGCCAGCAGGTTGGTGGTCTCGGTGGGGTCGGCGCGCAGATCGTAGAGTTCACGTTCGGGCCGCGGCGACTTGACGAACGGTGCGACGGCCAGCCCGGACGGGCTTTCCTCGATGTCCAGCGGCAGATCCAGCAGCGGCCGGGGCACGTAGTTCTCGATGTAGCTGTAGTCCTTGGTGCGAATCGCGCGGATCGGATCGAACGAGTCGTGGTAGGTCTTCATGGTGTAGACGTGATCGCGCACTGGCGCGGTCGGGGGATCCGGTTCCAGCAGAACGGGTGCGTGCGAGACACCGTCGACATCGACCGGGGTGTCAATTCCCAACAGCCCCAACAACGTCGGGACCAGGTCGACCGCGCTGAACAGCTCGTCGTAGACGCGGGGAGTCACGGTCCGGTTGGTGGGCGGCCGAATGATCAACCCGATGCCGGTGCCGGCGTCATACAGCGTGGATTTCGCCCGCGGGAACGCCGGGCCGTGATCGGTGAAGAACACCACCCAGGTGTCGGCGTCCAGACCGGTGTCGGCCAGCGCGTCCAGCAGCCGCCCCACCGCGGCGTCGGCTGTGCTGATGGCCCCGTAGAAGTCGGCGAGGTCGCCGCGCACCTCGGGGGTGTCGGGCAGGTAAGCGGGCAGGTCCACCTCGGCGCTGTCGGCCGGCGTGTAGCGGTCCCGCGGATAGGGCCGGTGCGTCTCGAAAAAGCCGGCAGTCAACAAAAACGGCTGTCCGACAAGGCCGTCGGCGCTTTGCCGCAGCCACTCGTCGGCCCTCTCGGCCACGTAGTCGCAGTAGGAGTTCGACACGTCGAACTCGTCGAAGCCCAACCGCTTCGGGTAGGAGGTCTCGTGCTGCATGCCGAAAAGCGCTGAATACCAGCCCGATTCGGACAATAGCTGAGGCAGGGTGCGGATTCCGTCACGGTATTCCCAGCCGTGGTGGGCCAGGCCGATGAGGCCGTTGTTCTGCGGGTAGCGGCCGGTGAACAGCGATCCGCGGGACGGCGAGCACAGCGGCGCTGTGGAGTGCGCCCGGGTGAACAGGATGCCCTCGGCCGCAAGGCGGTCCAGACGCGGGCTCGACACGTCGGTGTGGCCGTAGGCGCCGAGATAGCGGCCCAGGTCGTGCCAGTGCACGATCAGCACGTTGTCTTTGTGGCCCGTTTTCCGTTTTTGGTCCGCTATGTCGCCCGGCGTCAATGGCGTCACCTCTCACATTGCCTTGCGACCGGCGACGTTACCGCAACTTCCCTCGGTGCTTCCTGAGTGCCGACGCGTCAGGGCGCCGGCAGTTGACCCCATCGGTTCTCGCAGACGAACTCCGACAACGGTCGCGCGACCGCCCACCCGTCCAGTTCCAGTGCCGGGCGGTCGGGGAATTCGGGCACCGGCCCCAGGCACAGGATGGCGACCGGTTCGGCGCCGTTCGGCATCTCCAGCAGCGCAGCCAGCCGTTGCGGGTCGAACAGTGACACCCAGCCCATGCCGAGGCCCTCAGACCGGGCCGCCAGCCACAGGTTCTGGATCGCGCAGGACACCGACGCCAGGTCCATGTGCGGGAGAGTCCGCCGGCCGAACACGTGCGCGTCGCGGCCGTCGCCCAGCGCCACCACGAACAGCTCCGCACACTCGAGGATGCCCTCGACCTTGAGCGCCAGGAACTCGTCGGCCCGCTCGCCCAGGGCTTCCGCGGTACGCGGGCGTTCCTCGTCGACCAAGGCGTGAATGCGCCGCCGCAGCACGTCGTCGGTGATGCGGATGAAGCGCCACGGTTGCATCAACCCGACGCTGGGCGCCGCGTGCGCGGCCTGCAGCAGGCGCGCCAGTACGGCCTCGTCCACCACGGCGCCGGGAACGAATCGGCGCATGTCACGGCGTTCGTAGATGACGCGATAAACGGCCCGCCGCTCTTGTGGGTTGAATGCCTCACCGGTCACGTCAGCCATCGTAGGAAATCCGCGTTAGCGTGGAGCCTGCCAAAGGCCTGAGCACCTGGTGAACCCCCGGGAAGGGAGCGGATTTCAGTGAAGCCTTCCGATGTATTCGATCAGCTGGGCATCGATGCCGCCGCCGGCCGCGACTACGGCGAGCCCTATCAGACCCCGGACGGCACCACCGTCATCGTGGTCACCAAACCGCTGGGGGTGTTCGCCATCCGCGACGGGCAGGCCTCCTGGACGCCGGCGGTGGACGCGGGCCGCATCGCGCTGATCGGGGTGATCACCGGCCTGCTGGCCGCGGTGATCGGCAGCCTCGCGGTGCTGCGGCAGCCGCCCTGGCCGCGCATCACGATCAGGGACTATAGGTAACCCCGACCGCGCGGAACACGTAGTCCGGCGGCATGTCGAACGCCAGCGACCGCCGGGGCAGGCCGCTGAGCACATCGTCGGGAATGGCGACCTTGTAGTGCAGCGACAGCTCGCCGCTGAACTTCTCGTCGACCCGGGACACGTCGACGTCGACCTGGAGTCCGGTCGACGAGATCTCCACCTGCGCCGCGCCGGTCTGCGGCGAATTCCACCGCACGTTGACGGTCGGGCCGGCCAGCCGGGGCAGCATCGACAGCGTCGCCAGCACCCGCTCCGAGGTGAAGACCAGCGAGCCGGTGTAGCTGGCCACGCTGTGCGGCAGCCGCACGCCGGGGATGGTGCCGCTGAATCGCCGGGTCACGGCGACGTAGTCGGCGAGGTAGGTGAGGCCCTCCGACTCGAGCTGCGCGTGCAGCTCGTCGGGCAGCTTGCCGATGCCGAACAACCTACGGACGAAGACGGCCATATCGACAGTATGACCGCGCGAGCGGCCCCGTGGGGCGGGCCGCACGGTGTCACCGGCGACGCTGCTGGTATCGGTTGGTTATGACTCGCCCCAGGACGGCGGTGGCCGTGTGGTTCGCGGTGTTGGCTGCCGCCGTGTACGCGGTGATGTGGGCGGGCTATTGCCGGCACTGGACCTGGTTGTACCGGATGGATTGGTCGTTGCTGAACGCGGCCCGCGACGTCGCGCTCAAACACCCGCTGTGGCTGCGGTTTTGGGAAGGTGTGTCGTATGCGCTGGGCCCGGTTCCGATGTCCGCGCTGGGCCTTGCGATGACGGTGTTGGCCCTGGTGATGCGCAATCTGCGGGCCGCGCTGGTGCTGGTCCTGGCGTGCGGGCCGCTCAACGAATTCGCGACCGCCGCGGCCAAGGCCCTGGTCAACCGGCCGCGTCCGGCGACCATGCTGGTCGCCGCGCCGTCCACCTCGTTCCCGTCCGGGCATGCGCTGGAGGCGATGGCGGCCCTGCTCGCCGTGTTGTGCTTTCTCTTTCCGATGATGAACCGGTTGATCCGCCGCATCGCGGCCGCGGTGGTGACGGTGTCGCTGCTGGCGGTCGGCGTCTCCCGGGTGGCGCTGAACGTGCACTACCCGTCCGACGTGCTGGCCGGCTGGTCGCTGGGATACCTGTATTTCCTGTTGTGTCTCTTGATTTTTCGTCCCTCGGTCGGGCCATCCGCCAGCCCGCGGCGCGCGTCAGAAACCGCCACCGCGCCATAACAACGCTGTCCCAGTGGACATTTGGTCACGGCGCGGTGACCTAACTGGGGCTAAAGCTTTACTTGACCCTGAGGATGTGGACGTTTGACGATGGAGTGCATGCACCGACTGCTCACTTCACTGTGCGCCGCGGCATGCGTAATTTTCGCCTCGGTGGTGCTGGCGCCGATCAGTGCCGCCGCCGGCGCTCCCTGGTTCGCGAACGCGGTTGGCAATGCGACCCAGGTGGTTTCGGTGGTGAGCACCGGCGGTTCCAACGCGACCATGGAGATCTTCCAGCGCAGCGGCACCGGCTGGCAGTCGCTGCGGTCCAACATTCCCACCCACGTCGGTTCGGCGGGCATGGCGCCGCAGGCCAAGAGCGGCGTTCCGGCCACCCCGATGGGCGTGTACAGCCTTGATTCCGCGTTCGGGACGGCGCCGAATCCCGGTACCGGGCTGCCGTACACCCAGGTTTCCGGTGCCAACTACTGGTGGAGCGGCGACGACCACAGTCCCACGTTCAACTCCATGCAGGTGTGCCAGAAGGCGCAGTGCCCGTTCAACACCGGCGACAGCGAGAACCTGCAGATCCCGCAGTACAAGCACGCCGTCGTGATGGGCGTCAACAAGAACAAGACTCCGGGTGGGGGAGCCGCGTTCTTCTTCCACACCACCGACGGGAAACCCACCGAGGGCTGCGTGGCGGTCGACGACGCTCAGCTGGTGTCGATCATGAAATGGCTGCGGCCCGGCGCGGTCATCGCCATCACCAAGTAGCCGTCAGTTGGCGGCGATGGCGCGGCCGGGTTTGAGGGTGAAGTTCAGGCCCTCCAAAGACATTGTGGCGTCGTAGGTTCGGTCGTATCCGGTGCCGCTGATCTTCCAGCCGGCATCGGTGCGACGGTAGGTGTCGCGGTAGAAGGCCGCGCCGATCAACATGAAGTTGAAGTCGGCGACCATCACCCGGTCCTGCAGATACCAACTGCCCGTTGCGGTGTCGCCGTCGACGGTGATGTCCGGATGCGTGACGCGGTGCTCGGTGATGACGTTCGCGGGCAGCGATGTCCGCATGTACTCCACCAGGTCGGCCCGGTTGGTGAAGTGCAGCTCGTTGCCGATCGACGGCCCGTAGTCGGCCTTGATGTCCTCGGCCAGGGTGTCGGT
This sequence comes from Mycobacterium colombiense, assembly GCF_001665835.1. GTDB lineage: Bacteria > Actinomycetota > Actinomycetes > Mycobacteriales > Mycobacteriaceae > Mycobacterium > Mycobacterium colombiense_A. The sequence continues at coordinate 33,835 of NZ_LZSX01000103.1, forward strand.
GAAGTCGTCCCAATGCTTGGTGTCCAGCGCGCGCAGATACCGGTATTTGACTTGCTTGATCGCTTCGATATCGGCGAGATCGTCGAGGGTCATCAGGTCATTGCAGCACACGGGTGACCATGTCGACGAGGGCACGTCGTTCCAGGCTCCAATCGATGGCGGTGCCGGTCACCATCTGCGCCAGTACCACACCGCGCAGCGTGGCCCAAATGACCTCGGCCACACCGGCATGCGCGGGATCGGTGGTGATCAGTCGCCCCAGCTGGCCGACCGCGGAGTTCATGTCGAGCAGGTGGCGCCGCGACGACGGGTCCGGGCCGCCGCGGGTCTCCCGCAGGATTTCGAAGGCGGCCATCGACGTCGGGCTGCTGTAGCAGCTCCAGGCGGTGTCGACGACGACCTCGATCCGTTCGCGCAGCGGCAGCTCGCTGACGTCGGCCGACGACAGGCTGTCCACCAGCCGGGCCACCCCGTCGTCCACCACGGCCATCAGCAGGCCGTTGCGATCCCCGAAGTGGTACTGGATGACCCCCCAGGTCACGCCGGCGCGTTCGGCCACGTGCTTGGCGGTGGCGGTGGAGAATCCCTCCTCCACGATGCAGCGGACCGTCTCATCGATGATCTTCGCCCGGGTGTCATCGCCGCGCTTGCGTGGCGCGGTGGTTCGCCGGGTGGGGCCAACCGGGCGATCGGGGGTCTGGCCAGCGACGATGGACATTATTGACTTTATAACATAGTCGAGTCTATTTTTGGGGCGTGAGCAGCCCCTCGCGATACGCGCAATTGTCCCGTGACGAACTCGTCGTCCTGGTTCCCGAACTGCTGCTGATCGGGCAGCTGATCGACCGGTCCGGGATGGCTTGGTGCATCTCCTCATTCGGCCGCGACGAGATGGTGCAGATCGCCATCGAGGAGTGGGCGGGCGCCAGCCCGATCTACACCCGGCGCATGCAGAAGGCGCTGAACTATGAGGGCAACGACGTGCTGACGATCTTCAAGGGTCTGCAGCTCGACATCGGTGCCCCACCGCAATTCATGGATTTCCGGTACACGGTGCACGACCGCTGGCACGGCGAATTCCACCTCGACCACTGCGGCGCCCTGCTCGATGTCGAGCCGATGGGCGAGCAGTACGTATTCGGCATGTGCCACACCATCGAGGACCCGACCTTCGACGCCACCGCGATTGCGACCAACCCGCGCGCCCAGGTGCGCCCCATTCATCGCCCGCCGCGGACGCCCGCGGACCGGCATCCGCACTGCGCGTGGACCGTCATCATCGACGAGTCCTACCCCGAGGCGCAGAGCATCCCGGCCCTGGACATCGTGAGTCAAACCCGGGCTGCGACATGGGAACTCGACCCCATCGACCCCTCCGACGAGGGAGAGGCGGATTACTCCGGGCCGTTGCTGTCCGACTTCGACTTCGCCGCCTTCTCCCATTCGGCGCTGGTCCGGATGGCCGACGAGGTGTGCCTGCAGATGCACCTGCTGTACCTGTCGTTCGCGATCGCGGTGCGGGCGCGTGCCGCCAACGACGACGAGGCGGTCGGCGTGTGCACCCGTGGCCTGATCGGCATCGCGGGCTTGGCCGCCGAGCGCATTCACCGCGCACTGAAGCTTCCGGGCGGCACCGAAGGCGTGCTGCGCGTCCTGGAGTTGCACCCGCTGCTCAACCCCGCGGGCTACGTTGTGGCCGAGACGGAATCGAACCGGCTGCACGTCCACCCGTCGCCGGCGCATGACGACAAATCCTGGATCTCGCTGTGCTCGCCGGAATCCGTGCAGCCGCTCCAGGCGATCGCCACCGCGGTGGAACCGCGCATCGAGGTTCGAGTTAGCGGTACGGCCGCCGACTGGACGGCCGAACTGGTCGAAACCGACACTCCGACCGAGGAACTGCCAGAGGTTTCGGTGGTCAGAGTCAGCGGGGGAGCGACATTTCAGTTCGAACCCAGGCGTTCGCTGCCGCTGACGGTGTTGTAACACAACGCTTTTTGTCAAGGGGTTTTCGGTACCGCTTCGGTGACGCAAGCGCATCGAGCGGATACCAATGACATTGCGAAGCATCGGCTTTCCGCGTGTCCGCGGCTATCGTTAACGCTGGCCATCGACCCCTATAGACGAGGTTTTCGCTCTATGTACGACCCACTCGGGTTGTCGATCGGGACCACGAACCTGGTCGCTGCGCGTAATGGAAGCCCACCGGTTAGCCGCCGGTCCGTGCTCACCCTTTATCCGCACTGTGCCCCGAAAATCGGTGCACCCGAAGAGAACCCGTACCTAGCCGAGCCTGGCGTACCGATGAAGGGCTTTATCGAGCGCATCGGTGATTCCGTCGCGCTGGTGTCACCCGACGGTTCCGCGCACGATCCGGAGCTGCTGACGGTGGAGGCGCTGGACGCGATGGTGCTTGCCGCCGGTGCGGATGCGGCGTGCTCGGAAATTTCCATCGCCGTGCCGGCGCATTGGAAACCCGCGACGGTACAGGCGTTGCGGGACGCCCTGCGAACACATCTGGGCTTCGTGCGAAGCGGTATGGCGCCGCGGCTGATCTCGGACGCGATCGCGTCGCTGACCGCGGTGAAGTCCGAGCTCGGTCTGCCCGACGAGGGCGTGGTGGGGTTGCTCGACTTCGGCGGCAGCGGCACGTCGGCCACCTTGGTCAATGTCGCGGGGGACTTTGAACTCATCAGCCCCACATTGCGTTACGCGGCGTTGTCCGGCGACGAGATCGACCAGGAGTTGCAGCTGCGTGCCTTCGACGAGTTGGGTCATGGCAGCGGCCTCGACCCGGCCAGCACTGCCGGCGTCGGACAGCTCATCGAACTCAGGGAGCAATGCCGCACGGCCAAGGAGCGGCTTTCGACCGAGATGGCCACCGACATCACCGCGGTGCTGGGCGGGCGCAGTTGCAGCCTGACATTGACGCAGGACGGCCTCGAAGACCTGATCCAGGACCGGCTGACCGGTTTCATCTACGCCTTCGACGACATGCTGGTGCATTACCGCAAGAGCTGGTCGGATCTTGCCGCGGTGGTCACGGTCGGGGGAGGCGCACGCATTCCTCTTGTCACCGAACGGCTTTCGATGCACGGCCGCACGCCGATCCTGACGCCGTCGCAACCGGCCCTGGCCGCGGCCAGCGGGGCGCTGATCCTGGCCTCGCGCGGCGGCGAGCTGGATCTGCGCACCCGGACGTCGATAGGGCTGCTCGCTTCGGCCGACGCGAGCGGTGATGTCGTCGACCTGGGCGCCGGCGATGTTTTGGTGATCGACGACGAGGCATTGACCGATCGCGAATTGGCTTGGTCGCAGACCGAATACCCCGGCGATCTGCGGATGCGCTTCGGCGGCGAAACCTACGACGAGGACGGTCCGGCCGGCTGGTCCATGCGGCTCAACGTCATCGAACCGCCGCGGGAACGCCGGCCCCGCCTGCTGCGCCTCCGGTTCTCCCAGTTGGTCATCGGCATGTCGGCCGTGATCGCCATGACAGCGATCGGCGGGGTGGCCTACACGCTGACCGGGATTGAAAACCGTCCGGCCCCGCCACCGCCCTCCGTCGCGCCGCTGCCGGCGCCGCCGGCCAACTCCGTGGCGCCGCGTCCGGCGGCACCGCCACCGCCCACCGCGGTACCGCCGCCCCCGCCGCCAAGCGCGCAACCCATCCCCCGCCCGGCCCCGCCGCCCCCCCCCCCGCCGTCGCCGGCGCCGCCGCCGCCGCCGGTGGTGATCACCACCGTGCCGCCCGCGCCCGTCTACACCCCGAGGCGCACGGCGCCGCCGACTACCGCGCCGCCGCAACCGACGATCACCACAACGGTTCCGCCGCCACCGATGGAAACCACCACGCCACCGCCACCGCCACCGCCGCCGACCACCACCAGCACGACGGTGCCGATGACGACGGAGTGGATCCGCGTTCCGCTGCTGCCGATACCGATTCCGGTGCCGGTTCCCCAGCAGCAGGCCCCTGCGACTCCGCAATACCCGCAATATCAGCAGTATCCGGGAAATCAGTATCCGGGGAATCAGTATCCGCAGTATCCGGGGAACTCGCAGAATCCGTTCCTCGGGCCGGGTTATTAGCGTCGTTCCTGCGTACGCACACCTCCTGCGCGCCTAGCCGCACGCGCGTAACGTTTAAGTCACCAAGTTCCGTCGGGTTCATCCCGTCATGCCCTCGCGAAGGGCGTTGAAAAAGACCTTGGAGGCGTTACGTGGACATCGTGCTTGGGGTGTCGATGGCTCCCAGGACAGTCCGCCTGGTAGCGATCGAAGGCCAAAATGCTGACGGCGTGACCGTCGAACAAGAAGAGTTCGCGGTTAGGGCCGGAGGGAATTCGGCCGCCGCCGCGGTCGATCAGGTGATCGACGCGATCATCGGCAGCCGCGAAGGCGTGTTAGAGGGCGGTCACGCGTTGGCCTCGACCGGGGTCACCTGGAGTGATCCCGCCGGCGTCGGCGCGCTACGGGAGGCGATCGCAGCCCACGATCTCGGCGGCGTGATGTTGGTCGCACCGTTGCTCGCCGCGGCCGCGCTGGCACAGACCGTGGGCTACGCGCTCGGCTACGAGCGCCTCGCGATGTTGTTCGTCGAGCCCGCGAACGCGACGCTGGCCGTGGTCGACGTCGCCGATGGCTCCATCGTCGACCTGCACCGGCGCCAGACCGGCGACGGTCGCGCGGGAGGCCTGGCCGCGGAACTGGCGACGATGGTCGCCGGTCTGGACGCGCGCGGGTCCCGGGCCGACGGTGTGTTCCTGATCGGCTGCGGAACCGACATCGTGGCGCTGAAGTCCACGCTCGAGGCGGCAACCTCACTCCCGGTCACCGGGCCCGAGGAGCCGGACATGGCTCTGGCCCGCGGGGCGGCGCTGGCGTCGGCGAACGCCCCGCTGTTCGCGTCGTCGACGGCGGCTCTGGCCTACGCGCTGGACCCGGGCACCGGAGAGCTGAGCCCGCCCGCGATCAGCCCGACCTACCTGGACGTCTGGGACGACGCCGACTTCGGCACCGACGCCCGGGCGTACAGCGCCGTCCCGGACGAGGACGAGAAGCCCCCGCGCCGGCCCTGGTCCATGCTGCTGGCCGGTAGCGCCCTGGCCGCCATCGTCGCCGCGGTAGGCGGGGTGGTGCTGGTGACGTTGACGTCGGATCGCCCGGGGTCCGACGGTCGGCACAATTCGGGTGTCAGCGTCGCCACGCCGAGAGTCCAGCTGCCGGCGCCGCCGCCGAGCAACCCGCCGCAGGCGCCACCGCCGAGCAACCCGCCGGAGGCGCAGCTGCCGGCTCCGAGCCCCGCGCCGTCGCCCGCACCCGCGCCCAGCCCGTCGGAGGTGGCCGCCCCTGCCCCCGCGCCGTCGCCGGTGCAGCAGCCCGCTCCGAAGACCCCGGTCACGCAGCCGCCCGCGGCCCCGGTCTATCGCGCCCCGACCCGGCAGGCACCGCAGTACACGGCGCCGCCCGTCCGAGAGGCGCCCCCACCGGTCCAAGAGGCGGCGCCCCCGCCGGCCGCGGCACCCGTACCCCCGCCGGCCGCACCGGCGCCTGCGCCTCCGCCGGCCGCACCGCAGCTGCCCCGTCAGCCACCGGTGACGATGTACCTGCACTTCCCATTCGTCACGGTGCCGATTCCGATCAACCCGCCGCCGCCGCCCGGTCAGTAAGCACGTGGCAAACGCTGCCGACTGAGCGCACACTGGCAGTTAGGGCACGAGCGCCAAGGAGGTCGCGTGGGCGAGCACAGTGGATTCGGATTCGACCCCGACGAGTTCGATCGAATGATCCGAGAGGGCAGCGAAGGGCTGCGCGACGTGTTCGAGCGGGTCAGCAAGTTCGTGGCCGCTCCCGGTGGCCGGGCGGGCTGGTCCGCCGTTTTCGAAGACCTGTCGCGACGCCCGCGCGGTGCTCCGGAAACCGCCGGCGAGGCGGGTGAGGGTGTGTGGGCCATCTACACGGTTGACGCCAGCGGCGGCGCGCGCGTCGAACAGGTCTATGCGACCGAACTCGACGCACTGCGGGCGAACAAGGAGAACGTCGACCCCAAACGCAGGGTGCGTTTCCTGCCCTATGGCATCGCGGTCAGCGTCCTGGACCACGACGCCGAAGAGCCTGCATAGCAGCCGTTTTCGGCTCAGCCCTGCTGCACCACGTTCGAGCCGCCGGAGTTGCTGATCTTCGGCGCGCCGGAGTGGTAGATGACCTTGTTGTTGAAGCCGGAGGCCTCGATGCTGTCGACGGCCTCGACGGTGATCGAATTCTGCACGCCGGACACCGACAGGCTGGTGCAATGCCCGGTGATCGTCACCGTGTTGGAAACCCCACTGACGCTGACGATGTTGTCGTTGCAGGCGATGGTCCGGTTTTCGTTGATGCCGGCGACGCTGAGCTCGGTGCCCGGCGGTGCAGCGGGTGAGGTCGACGGCGAGGGTGACCTCCTGCGCGAGGTGGACGGGCCGGGATTCGTCGAAATGCTCGGTGGGCTAAACGGTTTGGAGATGGTCGGCGGCGTGGCGATGATCGACTTCACGCCGGAAAGCTGGTGTGCGGCAAAGGTCGCGATGCCACCCGCGAGGGCCAATAGGCCGATGACGACGACCGTGCCGAGGATCCACCAGACGCGGTTGCTGGAGGGACGTTGCTGGGGTGGCCCACCGAAGGTCCACGGGGC
>NZ_LZSX01000104.1 GCF_001665835.1 Mycobacterium colombiense
GATGTGTATAAGAACCCGCCCCGGACACCCCCGGCGATGTCGAGCACATCACGGTGTCGACGCCTCCCATGGAGATCCCGCTTTCGCGGAACGAAATACTCAGCCTGCTCGACCGCCGCCCCGACTACGGCACACTCAACGACCCGGCGCGGCGCGCCTCCTGCCTCACCGGTCTCGGCTATCCCGCGTCCACCCAGGTCCTGGGGGCGCGCCCGGTCGAGATCAACGCCCGCCCCGGAATCGTTCTGGTGATACCCGGCGACAGCCCGCACATCCTGGCCGTGTTCGCGGTATCGCCGAACTGCAGCGCAGCCGATACCGGACTACTGGCCAATACCCAGGTCCCCCGGCCCTAATGTGGTCCCATGGCTACGCCACACCCGGGAACAGCCGTATCTACGCTGGCGTTTACACAAATCCAGAGACGAATCGCTTGAAAGGTTTTCATGACCGCCGACACAGTGCATGACGTGATCGTTATTGGTTCGGGTCCTGCTGGGTATACCGCGGCGTTGTATGCGGCGCGGGCGCAGTTGGCGCCGGTGGTGTTTGAGGGGACGTCGTTTGGTGGGGCGTTGATGAC
>NZ_LZSX01000105.1 GCF_001665835.1 Mycobacterium colombiense
GCGCTGAGCTTGGCGAGCAACACCGCCAGGGCGGCCTGCATCACCATGAAGCTGGTCGCGTTGTGCTCACGGGCCACACTGCGCACCCGCTGCTGCAGCTCGGCCGGCCACTCCACCGCCACGCTGGCGCCGCGCTGATCGATCACCGGCGGGTAGGGCCGATCGGTGGGCAACGCCAGCCGCTCGGGCATCCCGGCCAGCGCCTGCTCCCAATAGGCCAGCTGTGCGCCGATGCGGCTGTCACTGTCCTCGAGATCACCGAACTGCGCGCGCTGCCACAGCGTGTAATCGGCATACTGCACCGGCAACGGCGCCCAATCGGGGGCTTGCCCCGCACACCGGCTGGCAAAGGCCACACCCAGATCAGCCACCAGCGGGGCGATCGACAGGCCATCAGCGGCGATATGGTGCACCGCGGCCACCAGCACATGCTCGTCATCGGCGACACGGAAAAGTGTTGCCCGCAACGGGATTTCGGTGGCTAAGTCAAACGGGTGACGCGTCGCGGTGTCGATCGCCTCATCCAGCTGTGTTGTCGACCAGCCGGTGGCATCGATGATCTGCCAGCCCAAGTCGGCTAGCTCTGGGGACACCACCAACTGCCGGGCGATCCCGTCGGGGGCGACGAACAGGGTGCGCAGGCTCTCGTGGCGGCCCACCACATCGGCCAGCGCCGCACCCAACGCCTCTGCATCCAGCCGCCCGCTCAGCCGCAACGCCACCGCCATGTTGTAAACCGGTGACGGCCCCTGCAACTGGTCGATAAACCACAACCGCTGCTGGGCAAACGACAACGGCACCACCGCCGGCCGCTCCACCGCCACCAAC
>NZ_LZSX01000106.1 GCF_001665835.1 Mycobacterium colombiense
GCCGGATCCTGAGGATGTCGCCTATTTGATTTACACCTCGGGTACTACCGGGGTGCCCAAAGGTGTTGCGATTACTCACCGCAACGTGACGCAGCTGTTGGGGTCGTTGGATGCCGGGCTGCCGGGCGCGGGGGTGTGGGCGCTGTGTCATTCGTTGGCGTTCGACGTGTCGGTGTGGGAGATCTTTGGTGCGTTGTTGCGTGGTGGGCGCCTGGTGGTGGTGTCGGAGTCGGTGACGGGTTCACCGCAGGACTTGCATCGGGTGTTGGTTGCTGAGCAGGTCAGTGTGTTGACGCAGACTCCATCGGCGGTGGCGGCGTTGCCGGTTGAGGGGTTGGAGTCGGTGGCGTTGGCGGTGGTCGGTGAGGCCTGTCCGGCCGAGGTGGTGGATCGGTGGGCGCCGGGGCGGGTGATGGTCAATGCCTATGGCCCGACCGAGACCACGATGTGTGTGGCGATCAGCGCGCCGCTGACACCGGGATTTGGAACACCGCCGGTCGGCTCGCCGGTTTCGGGGGCGGCGCTGTTCGTCCTCGACGAGTGGTTGCGGCCCGTACCCGCCGGGGTGGTCGGGGAGTTGTATGTGGCCGGTCGCGGGGTCGGGGTCGGCTATGTGGGCCGGGCCGGGCTGACCGGGTCGCGGTTCGTGGCCTGCCCCTTCGCGGAGTCCGACGCGGGAGCGCCGGGCCAACGGATGTATCGCACAGGGGATTTGGTGCGTTGGGGTGCCGACGGGCAGCTGCGGTATGTGGGCCGTGCTGATGAGCAGGTCAAGATCCGGGGCTATCGCATCGAGCTCGGGGAAGTGCGCGCGGCGTTGGCCGAGTTGCACGGGGTGGAGCAGGCGGTGGTGATCGCCCGCGAGGACCGCCCGGGCGACAAGCGCCTGGTCGGTTACGTCACCGGGACCGGAGACCCGGCCGAGCTCCGCATGCAGCTGGCTGAGCGGCTACCGGACTACATGGTGCCGGCCGCGGTGGTCGTGTTGGACGTGCTGCCGCTGACCCCCAACGGCAAACTCGACACCCGCGCGCTGCCGGCACCGGGGTATCAGCATGCCGGTTATCGCGCTGCGGCCGGCCCGGTCGAGGAGATTTTGGCCGGCATGTTCGCCGAGGTGCTGGGACTCGAGCGGGTCGGTGTCGACGAGTCCTTCTTCGACTTGGGTGGGGACTCGCTATTGGCGATGCGTCTGATCGCCAAGGTCGAGATGGGTCTGGATGCCGACCTTTCGGTGCGCACCGTGTTCGAGGCTCCCACAGTGGCCCAGTTGGCGCTGCGCGTTGGTGCTGATGGGGGTCGGCGCGAGCCGTTGGTGGCCGTGGAGCGGCCGGCGGTGGTGCCGTTGTCGTTTGCCCAGCAGCGGTTGTGGTTTATCGACCAGTTGCTCGGCCCTTCACCGATCTACAACATGGCGGCGGCCTTGCGGCTCAGCGGACGGCTAGATGCCGAGGCGTTGGGGGCGGCGCTGGCCGATGTGGTGGCCCGCCAGGAGAGCCTGCGCACCGTGTTCCCGGCGGTCGAGGGGATACCCCAGCAGCTGGTGATCCCGGCCGAGCGGGCCGACTTCGGTTGGCAGGTCGTCGATGCCACCGACTGGCCGGAAAGCCGACTGGGTGAGGCCATCGGCGCGGCAGTGCATCACTCGTTTGATCTGGCGAGCGAGATTCCGTTGCGGGCAAGGCTTTTCCGCGTCGCCGAGGACGAGCACGTGCTGGTGGCCGTGATGCATCATATCGCCGCCGACGGCGTGTCGATGTCGCCGCTGGTGGCTGATCTGGGCGTGGCCTTTGCCAGCCGGTGTGCGGGGCGCGCCCCCGGGTGGGCGCCGTTGGCGGTGCAGTATGCCGATTACACGCTGTGGCAGCGAGCCCAGTTGGGCGAGGTGGCCGATGCCGAGAGCCCGATCGCTGCGCAGCTGGCGTATTGGGAACACCAACTGGGCGGGATGCCCGAGCGGCTGGCGTTGCCCACCGATCGGCCCTATCCGCCGGTGGCCGATTACCGCGGGGCCAGTGTGATCGTGGATTGGCCGGCCGAGCTACACCAGCGGGTTGCGCAGCTGGCCCGTGAGCACAACACGACCAGCTTCATGGTGATCCAGGCCGCCCTGGCGGTGCTGTTGTCCAAGCTCAGCGCCAGTCCCGATGTGGCGGTGGGGTTCGCGATCGCCGGGCGTGATGATCCCGCACTCGATGAGCTGGTGGGCTTTTTCGTCAACACGTTGGTGCTGCGGGTCGATCTGACCGGGAATCCCACCGTGGCCGAGCTGCTGGGCCAGGTGCGGGGCCGCAGTCTGGCTGCCTATGAGCACCAGGATGTGCCCTTCGAGGTGCTGGTGGAGCGGCTCAACCCGACCCGGTCGTTGGCCCATCATCCGCTGGTGCAGGTGGTATTGGCCTGGCAGAACTTCGCCCGAGACGACGGCGCCCCCGCCGGGCTGGCGTTGGGTGATCTGCAGGTCACGCCGCTGTCCGCGGACACCCAGGTCGCCCGCATGGACCTGACATTCACGTTGGGCGAACGCTGGAGCCAGGCCGGCGAGCCCGCCGGGATCGGCGGATCGGTGGAGTTCCGTACCGACGTGTTCGACACCGAAAGCATCGAAACGCTCATCGCACGGTTGCAGCAGGTGTTGATGGCGCTCACCGCAGACTCCACCCGGTTGTTGTCGTCGGTGGATGTGCTGGGTGCGGGTGAGCAAGCCCGGTTGGATGAGATCGGCAATCGGGCGGCATTGACCCGGACCGTGTCAACCGCGGCGTCGATTCCAGCCGTGTTCGCCGAGCAGGTGGCCCAGACACCGGATGCGGTGGCGGTGACCTTCGAAGCCCGCTCGATGACGTATCGCGAGCTCGATGAGGTGTCGAGTCGGTTGGCGCATCTGTTGGCCGGTCAGGGGGCGGGGCCGGGACAGACTGTGGCACTGCTGTTTTCCCGTTGCGCCGAGGCGGTCGTGTCGATGTTGGCGGTGCTCAAGACCGGGGCGGCCTATCTGCCGATTGATCCCGCGCATCCAGCGACCCGGATCGGGTTCGTGCTCGGCGATGCCGCACCGATCGCCGCAATCACCAACGCGGACCTGGCCGGGCGGCTCGACGGGCATGAGGTGGCGGTCATCGACGTCAACGACCCGCGCATCCAGACGTATCCGTGCACGGGATTGCCGGGGCCGGCGCCCGAGGATCTTGCTTACGTGATTTACACCTCGGGCACGACCGGGGTGCCCAAAGGTGTTGCCATCACTCATCACAACGTCACCGAGCTGCTGGGGTCTCTGGATCCGGATCTGGCCGGGCCGGCACAGGTGTGGTCGCAGTGGCACTCCTATAGCTTTGACATCTCGGGCTGGGAGATCTATGGCGCCCTGCTGCACGGTGGGCGACTGGTGGTGGTGCCCGAGTCGGTGGCGGCCGCACCCGAGGACTTGCACGCCCTGCTGATCAGCGAACAGGTCAGCGTCTTATGCCAAACCCCCTCGGCGGTGGGCACATTGCCGCCACACGGGCTGGAGTCGGTGACCCTGCTCGTGGGGGGTGAGGCCTGCCCGGCCGAGCTGGTCGAGCGGTGGGCGCCGGGGCGGGTGATGATCAACGAATACGGCCCGACCGAAACCACCATGTGGGTGGCGTTGAGCGCGCCGCTGACAGCGGGCGTGGATGCGGTGCCGATCGGTGCACCGGTAGCCGGTGCGGCGTTCTTCGTGCTGGATCGGTGGCTGCAACCGGTGCCGGCCGGGGTGGTCGGGGAGTTGTATGTGGCCGGCACCGGAGTCGGGTTCGGCTATGTGCGCCGCGCCGGGCTGACCGCATCACGGTTTGTGGCCTGCCCGTCTGGGGGGTCCGGGGCGCGGATGTATCGCACCGGGGACCTAGTGTGTTGGGGACCCGATGGACAGCTGCAGTACCTGGGCCGCGCCGACGAACAGGTCAAGATCCGCGGCTATCGCATCGAACTCGGCGAAATCCGCGCGGCGCTGGCCGCCCTGGACGGAGTCGAGCAGGCCGCGGTGATCGCCCGCGAGGACCGCCCCGGCGACAAACGCCTGATCGGCTACATCACCGGCACCGCCGACCCGACCCAGATCCGCACCCGACTGGCCCAGCGGCTACCGGCCTACATGGTCCCGGCCGCAGTAGTGGTGATCGACACGCTGCCGCTGACCGTCAACGGCAAACTCGACACCCGCGCCCTGCCCGCACCCGAATACACCGAGGGCGACCACTACCGCGCCCCGGCCACCCCCACCGAAGAGACCCTGGCCGGCATCTACGCCCAAATACTGGGCCTCGACCGGGTCGGAGTCGACGACTCCTTCTTCGACCTGGGCGGAGACTCACTATCCGCAATGCGGGTAATCGCCGCAATCAACAGCACCCTGAATGCTCACCTTGCGGTGCGCACCTTATTCGATGCGCCCACGGTGGCCAGGCTAGCGCCGCGTATCGGAGAAGGCGGGGCCGGGCTGGAGCCGTTGGTGGCTGTGGAGCGGCCGGCGGTAGTGCCGTTGTCGTTTGCCCAACAGCGGTTGTGGTTCCTGGACCAGTTGCAGGGGCCGTCGCCGATCTACAACATCCCGGCAGCGTTGCGGCTGAGCGGGCGCCTTGATGCCGAGGCGTTGGGGGCGGCGCTGGCCGATGTGGTGGCCCGTCAGGAGAGCCTGCGGACCGTGTTCGCGGCGCCTGAGGGCATACCCCAGCAGGTGGTTATGCCTGCCGAGGGCGTCGATCTCGATTGGCAGGTTGTGGATGCCACCGGCTGGCCGGAAAGCCGGCTGGGTGAGGCCATCGGCGCCGTGGTGCATCACTCGTTTGATTTGGCGACCGAGATCCCGTTGCGGGCAAGGCTTTTCCGCGTCGCCAATGACGAGCATGTGCTGGTGGCGGTGGTGCACCATATCGCCGCCGACGGCTGGTCGATCACCCGGCTGGTGGCTGATCTGGGGGTGGCCTATGCCAGCCGGTGTGCCGGGCAGGCCCCGGGGTGGGCGCCCTTAGCGGTGCAGTACGTGGATTACACGCTGTGGCAGCGCACGCACCTTGGCGATCTGGCCGATGCCGACAGCCGCATCGCCGCGCAGCTTGCCTACTGGGAGCAGGAGCTGGCCGGGTTGCCCGAGCGGCTGGCGTTGCCCACCGACCGGCCCTATCCGCCGGTGGCCGATTACCGCGGGGCCAGTGTGGCCGTGGAGTGGTCGGCGGAGTTGCAGCAGCAGATCGCGCGGATGGCCCGCGAGCACAACGCGACCAGCTTCATGGTGATCCAGGCCGCACTGGCGGTGTTGCTGGCCAAGATCAGCGCCAGTCCTGATGTGGCGGTGGGGTTCCCGATCGCCGGGCGCCGTGACCCTGTGCTGGATGAGGTGGTGGGGGTTTTCATCAACACCCTGGTGTTGCGGGTGGAGATGGCCGACGATCCCACGGTCGTTGAGCTGCTGGCTCAGGTGCGAGCGCGCAGCCTGGCCGCCTTCGAGCACCAGGACGTGCCCTTCGAAGTACTGGTGGAGCGGCTCAACCCGACCCGGTCGTTGGCCCATCACCCGCTGGTGCAGGTCTCGTTGGCCTGGCAGAACTTCTTCCGGGCGGAGAACAACGCCGCCGCGTTGGCCTTAGGTGATCTACAGGTCACGCCGCTGTCCGCGGACACCCACACCGCCCGCATGGACCTGACATTCACATTGGGCGAACGCTGGAACCAAGCCGGCGAGCCCGCCGGGATCGGCGGGGCGGTCGAGTTTCGCACCGATGTGTTCGACGCGGCCAGCATCGAGGCACTGATCGCGCGGTTGCAGCGGCTGTTGATGGCGGTCACCGCCGATCCCACCCGGCGACTGTCGTCGGTGGATGTGTTGGATGCGGGTGAGCATGCCCGGCTGGATGAGGTCGGAAACCGGGCGGTGTTGACCGCGCCGGCCAGCGCGCCGGCGTCGATTCCAGCGCTGTTCGTCGAGCAGGTGGCCCGGACACCGGATGCGGTGGCGGTGACCTTCGAAGCCCGTTCGATGACCTACCGCGAGCTCGATGAGGCGTCGAATCGGTTGGCGCATCTATTGGCCGGCCAGGCAGTGGGTCCGGGACAGACTGTGGCACTGCTGTTTTCGCGGTCGGCCGAGGCGATCGTGGCGATGATGGCGGTACTCAAGACCGGGGCGGCGTATGTGCCGATCGACCCCGCGCTCCCAGTGGCCCGGATCGGGTTCATGCTTGCCGACGCCGCACCGATCGCCGCGCTCACCACTTCCGAGTTGGCCGGGCGGCTGGACGGGCATGGGGTGCTGGTCATCGACGTCGACGACCCGCGCATCCACACGTATCCGTGCACGCGATTGCCGGCGCCGGATCCCGACGATATCGCCTACCTGATCTACACCTCGGGCACCACCGGTGTTCCCAAGGGGGTGGCAGTCGCCCACCGCAACATCAGTCAGCTGGTGGCAACCCTGCACGCAGACCTTCCACCGGGACCGGGCCAGGTGTGGTCGCAGTGGCACTCCCACAGCTTCGATGTCTCGGTGTGGGAGGTCTTCGGCGCGCTGTTGCACGGCGGGCGGCTGGTGGTGGTGCCCGAATCGGTGGCGCGTTCGCCGGAAGACTTCCACGCTTTGCTGGTTGCCGAAGAAGTCAGTGTGCTGAGTCAGACCCCGTCCGCGGCGGGGATGCTGTCACCGGACGGTTTGGAATCGGTCACCTTGGTGGTGGCCGGCGAGGCTTGCCCGGCCGAACTGGTGGATCGCTGGGCGCCGGATCGAGTGATGCTCAATGCCTATGGGCCGACCGAGGCCACGGTGTATGCGGCGGTCAGTGCGCCGCTGGTGGCCGAGCCGGGTGTGGTGCCGATCGGGTCGCCGGTACCGGGAGCGGCAATGTTTGTGCTGGACAGCTGGTTACGGCCAGTGGCCGCCGGCGTGGTCGGCGAGTTGTACGTCGCCGGGGCCGGCGTGGCAGGCGGCTACTGGCAGCGGGCGGGTTTGACCGCATCGCGCTTTGTGGCCTGCCCGTTCGCCGGCGCCGGAGCGCCGGGAACACGCATGTATCGCACCGGGGATCTGGTGTGTTGGGGAGCCGATGGGCAGCTGCGGTATCTGGGGCGTGCCGATGAGCAGGTCAAGATCCGCGGCTATCGCATCGAGCTCGGCGAGATCCGCGCGGCGCTGGCCGCCCTCGATGGGGTGGAGCAGGCGGTGGTTATTGCTCGCGAGGACCGCCCCGGCGACAAACGCCTGATCGGCTATGTCACCGGGACCGTCGACCCGGCCGAGCTCCGCACCGCACTGGCCCAGCGGCTACCGGCCTACATGGTGCCGGCGGCAGTAGTGGCGCTTGACACGTTGCCGTTGACCCCCAACGGCAAACTCGATACCCGCACTCTGCCGGCACCCGGATACGCCAAGGCCGACGGCTACCGCGCCCCGGCCACCCTCACCGAGGAGATCCTGGCCGGCATCTACGCCCAGGTCCTCGGGCTCGAGCGGGTCGGAGTCGACGACTCCTTCTTCGACTTGGGTGGGGATTCCCTGTTGGCGATGCGCCTGATCGCGGCGATCAACACCAGCCTCGACGCAAACCTTGCGGTGCGGACGTTATTCCGCGCGCCGTCCGTTAGGGGCTTGAGTCAGCAGTTGGGCCAGGATGCCAGCGAAGTGGAAGTAGTCCCTGTTGAGTTCCTCAAGCAGGGCACCGGTATTCCGCTGTTCTGCATCCATCCCGCGGGTGGGGTGAGTTGGCCCTACCAGGCTCTCGGTAATTACCTGGACTGCCCGATCATTGGAATTCAACAAACCCCGCAAAATGGCGAGGCCAAGCCCCCGTCAATTCGCGATATGGCGAAGAACTATGCCGACAGGATTCAACGGATCTGTCCGACCGGGCCCTACAGCCTTCTTGGGTGGTCTTTCGGAGGTGCCGTCGCCCATGAAATTGCCATCGAGCTTCAGCGACGCGGACACATAGTCGCGCGCCTTGTCCTTCTCGATGCTCAACCCAGTATGGACGACAGCGGCACTCTGCCGAACGTAGGCGAGGAGGACGTCCTAGAAGACGTCCTGCGGTTCTGCCGTATCGATGTTCCCGAACAGGATGAGCCGCTTACCTATCAGCGGGTAGAAGAACTACTTCTCGCACGAGGAATTGCCGAATTCCCTCGCTACAAACAGCTTCTGGATTTGGGTGTCCAAAACATCAACAGCAACGGAGCGTTGTATCGAGCCCACGAACCCGGTGTCTTCGATGGGGACATAAGCATATTCACCGCTGTGCGGGATGAGGGTGATCACAGTTCGCATCTTCTGCAACGTTGGCGACCCTATGTCACTGGCGACATCAACAGCTACCCGATCGACTGTGTGCATGAAGAAATGATGAGCACCGAATCGCTCACCCTGTATGGCCAACAACTCAAAGTCCTATTGAAAGCTGAATGCGTGCGCGCAAACGACAAGCTACTTAGTCGTTGCTCTGAGGAGGCGAAGTGACCACACACCAGATCGACGACGTTATGCAGCGCCCGTCTTCGACCGATTCTCCGCTCAGGATCGGCACCACACCTGTCACTCCTGTTGCCGTGATCGGGATGGCTTGCCGGCTACCCGGAGCCATCGACTCCCCGGAGCAGTTGTGGGAGGCGTTGTTGCGCGGCGACGACCTGGTCACCGAAATTCCGCCCGACCGCTGGGACGCCGACGAATACTACGACCCCGAGCCGGGTGTGCCGGGTCGGTCGGTATCCAGGTGGGGCGCCTTCATCGACGACGTCGCCGGCTTCGATCCCGAGTTCTTCGGAATCAACGAGCGGGAAGCGACCGCGATGGATCCGCAACACCGGTTGCTTTTGGAGACCTCATGGGAGGCCATGGAACATGCCGGTCTCACGCGGGAGCGAATCGCCGACTCGCTGACTGGTGTGTTCATGGGATTGACGCATGGCGACTACCAATTGCTGGCCGCCGATGCGCACTCCGTGGAGGGGGCGTACGGATTTTCCGGCAGCAACTTCAGCCTGGCTTCCGGGCGCATCGCCTATGCCCTGGGGGTCCACGGTCCCGCATTGACGGTGGACACCGCATGTTCTTCCGGGCTGACCGCGATACACCTGGCGTGCCGCAGCCTGCACGAGGGCGAAAGCGACCTCGCCCTGGCCGGCGGCGTCACGCTGGCGTTGGACCCGCGGAAATTCGCCGCGGGGTCCGCCGAGGGCATGCTGTCCCCGACCGGACGCTGCCACGCCTTTGACGTCGCGGCCGACGGGTTCGTGGGCGGTGAGGGCAGCGTCATGCTGCTACTCAAGCGGCTGTCCGACGCCCTACGAGATGGTGATCGGATTCTGGCTGTGGTGCGCGGGACGGCCGCCAACCAGGACGGTCATACCGTGAACATCGCGACACCGTCCAAGACCGCGCAGACCGCGGTGTATCAGGCGGCGTTGGCCGCCGCGAGTGTGGACGCCCGCACGGTCGGCATGGTCGAGGCCCACGGGCCCGGCACCCCGGTGGGTGACCCGATCGAATACGCCAGCCTGGCCAACGTCTACGGCATCGACGGCCCTTGCGCCCTGGCGTCGGTGAAGACCAACTTCGGCCATGCGCAGGCGGCCTCCGGAGCGCTCGGGATGATGAAGGCGATCCTCGCGCTGCAGCACGGTGTGGTCCCCCGGAATCTGCACTTCACCCGGCTACCCGATGACCTTGCCAAGATCGATACGAAACTGTTTGTGCCGCAAGAGGCTACACCGTGGGTCACCAACGGGCACCATCCACGGCGGGCGGCGGTCTCGTCGTACGGGCTGTCCGGAACCAACGTGCACGCCATCGTGGAACAAGCACCCGAACGGGCTCTCGAAACCATTGTGCCCGAACCTAACTCAGCGGAACCGTCGGCGCCGCTACTGTTCCCGTTGTCGTCCACCTCGGCCGACGAACTGCGCCGCACCGCCGGCCGGCTGGCCGACTGGCTGCGGGCACACGACGATCTCGCGTTGCCTGATCTGGCCTATACCCTGGCGCGTCGGCGCGCGCACCGCCCGGTACGCACCGCCGTCGTTGCCGGCAACCGGCCCGAGCTCGCAGCGGCTTTGCGCGAGGTTGCCGACGGCGATACTCCGTATCCGGCCGCGGTCGGACAGGACGACCTTGGACCGGTATGGGTGTTCTCCGGGCAGGGTTCGCAATGGGCGGCGATGGGCGCAGACCTGATGGCGACCGAACCGGTGTTTGCCGCCACCGTCGCGCAGGCCGAGCCCGTGATCGCCCACGAGTCCGGGTTTTCAGTGACCGAGGCGATATCGGCGCCGCAGATCGTGACCGGTCAAGACCGGATCCAGCCGACACTGTTCACCATGCAGGTCGCGCTGGCGGCCACCATGAGATCCCACGGCGTCCGCCCGGGCGCGGTCATCGGGCACTCCCTCGGCGAGGCCGCCGCGGCTGTTGTCGCGGGTGCACTATCGCTGGAAGACGGGCTGCGTGTTATCTGCCGCCGCTCGCGGCTGATGTTCCGCGTTGCCGGTACCGGTGCCACGGCATCGGTGGAATTGCCTGCGCAGCAAGTGATTTCGGAGCTGACGGCACGCGGTATCAACGACGTCGTGGTGGCGGTGGTGGCCTCGCCGCAGTCCACGGTGATTGCCGGCGCCGCGCAAACGGTTCGCGAGCTGGTCGCGGCCTGGGAGCAGCGTGATGTGATGGCCCGCGAGGTCCCCACCGATGTCGCCTTTCATTCGCCTCAAGTCGATCCGATCATGGACGAGCTGACCGAGGCACTCGCCGAGATCAGCCCGATGACACCGGAAGTTCCCTTCTACTCGGCGACCCTGTTCGACCCGCGCGAGCAGCCAGTGTGCGACGCCCGCTACTGGGCGAACAACATGCGCCGCATGGTGCGGTTCGCCACGGCCGTGCAGGCCGCGTTGGAGGACGGCTACCGGGTCTTTGCCGAGCTGGCGCCACACCCGCTGCTCATCCGCGCTCTCGAGCAGACCGCCCGCAGTCGCGAGATGCCGATGGCCGCTCTGGCCGGTATGCGCCGGGAACAAGCGCTTCCCTACGGGTTGCGTGGGTTTGTGGCGGATCTGCACAGTGCGGGCGCCGCGGTCGATTTCTCCGTGCTCTGCCCGACTGGGCGGCTGGTGGACGCGCCGCTGCCGACCTGGACGCACCGTCGGCTGTGGTTGAGCGGCGGCGGTCCGGAATCCCCGACACATGGTGGTTGCACCGTTTCAGTACATCCGCTGCTGGGCTCGCACGTGCACTTGCAGGAGGAGCCCGAGCGCCACTTGTGGCAGGCCGAGGTCGGCACCGCCGCCCAGCCCTGGCTCGCCGACCACCAGATCCGCAATGTGGTTGTGCTTCCGGGAGCCGCTTACTGCGAAATGGCGCTGGCGGCCGCGCGTACCGTGCTGGGCGAGACGGCTGAGGTTCGCGACATCCGCTTCGAGCAGGCGCTCCTGCTGGATGAGCAGACCACGATCGGCGCCTCGGCGTCGCTGTCATCGCCGGGCCTCGTCGACTTCACCGTTGAGTCAAATCGGGTCGGCGAACAGACGCGGCATGCTGCCGCAGTCCTCCGTGCCGCGGAGGATGAGCAGCCACCCGCGTACGACGTGTCCGCGCTACTCGCCGCGCATCCGAGTTGCGATGACGGCGAGGAGGTGCGCAAGCGCATGGACCAACGCGGTGTTCAGTACGGTCCCGCGTTCGCCGGTCTGGGTGATGTCCACATCGGCGAGGAGGCGACCGGCACCGTCCTGGCCGAGGTGGCGCTACCGCGCCAAATCCGCTCGCAGCAAGCCGCTTACGGCGTGCACCCTGCGCTGTTGGATGCCTGTTTCCAGTCCGTCGAAGCTCATCCGGACGTCCAGGCACTGGGCGAAGGTGCGCTGGGGTTGGTGTTGGGTATCCGTCGACTCCGCTCCTACAGCGCCGCCCGCAACGCCCACTACTGCTACACGCGGGTGATCAAAGCCGATACCTCCGGGGTCGAGGCCGACGTCGACGTGCTCGACGAGCATGGGGCAGTCCTGCTGACCGTGCAGGGGCTGCGAGTGGGCACCAGCGCGTCCGAGGGCGGCAATAAAGATCGGGTGCTGGCTGAGCGGCTGTTGACGATCGAATGGCGGCAACGAGAATTGCCCGAGCCGGACCACACTGACGCCGGAAGCTGGCTGTTGATCGGCACTACCACCACCGCGGATGTGCTGGCCAGCACGTTGGCCGACGCCCTGAAACACCTTGGGGTGCACAGCACTACGATGTCCTGGCCGCAGCAGGCCGACCACACGTCAAACGTGGAACAGCTTGGAAACCATTTGCGCGGCGGTGGATTCACCGGTGCGGTGATCCTCACCGGACCGAAAAACGGCGACGCTGACGAGCACTGTGCGCTTCTGGGCCGGGACTATGTGCAACATCTGGTGCGCATTGCCCGCGAGTTGGCGAACCTTCCCGGCGAATCGCCGCGCTTGTATGTCGTGACCCGCAACGCCCAGACCGTGGTGTCCAACGACGTGCCCAACCTCGAGCAGGCCGGGCTGCGGGGCCTGGTCCGGGTAATCGGCATGGAGCAACCGCATCTGGGCATCGGCCAGATCGACGTGGACGAATCCACCGACGCCGAACAGCTGGCACGGCAACTGCTCGCCGGGCCGGACGAGGACGAGACCGCCTGGCGAAATGGCGCGTGGTACAACGCGCGGTTGTGCCCCGCTCCACTGCTCCCCGAGGAGCGGCAAACCGCCGTCGCCGACCACGAGTGCGACGGGATGCGTCTGCAGATCCGTACGCCCGGTGATCTGGAGTCACTCGAACTCGTTGCCTGCGACCGCGTTCCACCGGGGCCGGGACAGATCGAGGTCGCGGTCCGCGCGTCCAGCATCAACTTCGCCGACGTGCTCGTCGCGTTCGGCCGTTACCCCGCTTTCGAGGGGCACCTGCCTCAGCTGGGCACCGACTTCGCGGGCGTCGTGACAGCGGTCGGACCAGACGTGACCGACCACAAGGTGGGTGACCATGTCGGGGGCCTGAGCGCCAACGGTTGTTGGGGTACCTTCCTCACCTGCGACGCGCGCCTGGCTGTCACGCTGCCGGCCGGGCTGGCCGATGATCAGGCGGCGGCGGTCACTACCGCGCACGCCACCGCCTATTACGGCCTGCATGAGCTGGCTCGAATCAAGGCGGGTGACCGGGTGCTGATCCACTCCGCGACCGGTGGGGTCGGACAGGCGGCAATCGCGATCGCGCGGGCCGCGGAAGCCGAGATCTTCGCCACCGCCGGCAGCGAGCAGCGTCGACAATTATTGCGCGACATGGGTATTGAGCACGTTTACGACTCGCGAAGCGTGGAGTTCGCCGACCTGATACGCCGCGACACCGACGGCTATGGCGTGGACATCGTGCTCAACTCCGTCATCGGCGCCGCCCAGCGTGCGGGCGTCGAATTGCTGGCGTTCGGTGGACGATTCGTCGAGATCGGCAAACGCGACATCTACGGCGACACCCGATTGGGGCTCTTCCCGTTCCGGCGCAATCTGACGTTCTACGCCCTCGACCTGGCGTTGATGTCATTCAGCCACCCGGACAGGCTGCGAGACTTGCTGAACACGGTGTACCAACTCACCGCGGACGGTTCGTTGCCGATGACGGAAAGCACGCACTACCCGCTTGCCGACGCTGCCACCGCAATTCGGGTGATGAGCGGCGCCCAGCACACCGGCAAACTCGTGCTCGATGTCCCGCACGCCGGCCGCAGCCGCGTGATGGTGCCGCCGGCGCAGGTCGGGGTCTTCCGCAACGACGGCGCCTACATCATCACCGGCGGGCTGGGAGGCCTGGGGCTGTTCTTGGCCGAGAAGATGGCTTCTCCTGGTTCGGGGGCCGGCTGCGGGCGTATCGTGCTGTCCTCGCGCTCGCAACCAAATCAGAAGGCGCTGGAGCTGATCGAGCGCATCCGCGAGATCGGTGCCGACGTCGTGGTGGAGTGCGGCGACATAGCCGAGGCCGGTACGGCTCAGCGGTTGGTGGCCACGGCGACCGCCACCGGTCTTCCGGTGCGCGGTGTGCTACACCTGGCGGCGGTGATCGAGGACGCCACACTGACCAATATCACCGCCGAGCTCATCGAGCATGACTGGGCGCCAAAGGTTTACGGTGCATGGAATTTGCACACCGCCACCACTGAGCAGCCGTTGGACTGGTTCTGCTCGTTCTCCTCGGCCGCCGCGCTGGTGGGGTCGCCCGGGCAGGGTGCCTACGCCGCGGCCAACAGCTGGCTGGACGCCTTCACCCGCTGGCGCCGAGCTCGGGGTCTGCCGGCCACCGCGATCGCATGGGGTGCCTGGGCGCGGATAGGACGCGGCACCGCCTTGGCCGACGGCGCCGACGTTGCTATAGCTCCCGACGAAGGCGCGTATGCGTTCGAAGCGCTGCTGCGCCACGACCGCGCCTGCACCGGGTACGCGCCGATAACGGGCACACCGTGGTTGACCGCTTTCGCCCAGCGCAGTCCCTTCGCCGAAGCGTTCCGCAACCACGGGCAAAGCTCAACGGGCACAAGCAAACTGCGTGCCGAACTCGAGGAGCTGGCCCCGGACGAGTGGCCTACCCGGCTGCGGCGTCTGATCTCCGACCAGGTCAGCCTGATCCTGCGTCGCAACGTCGATCCCGATCGTCCGCTCTCCGAGTACGGCCTCGACTCGCTGGGTGGCCTCGAGCTACTTACCCGCATCCAGACCGAAACGGGCATCCGCGTGAACCCCGCCGACATCGCCACCATTGGCACCATTCGCGGTTTGGCGGATCTGCTGTGCGAAAAGCTGGCGCCCGCCGATGCCGCTTGAGGCAGGAAGGAAATCATGACATCTGACTACATGATCACAGGAAAGTCCGCTTCCGGACGGCGCAGTGGCGCGTGCCCTGGTTTCGGAGGCGGCGCGCCAGGCGAAGGGAGCCGACCCGAGAACCTCGACTTCTTCACCGAGAAGTCGCTCGTCGATGACCCCTACGACTACTACGACGCGATCCGTCGTTGCCCGGTATGGCGTGAGCCGGCGCACGGCGTGGTGATGGTGTCGGGGTACGACGAGGCCCTCGCGGTGCAACGCGACTCCGACCAGGACTTGTCGGTATGCAATATAGTCAGCGGACCATGGTCGGGGATTCCGACCAAAACCGACTGCGATGACATCTCGGATGTGATCGAGCGGCACCGTAAGAGGGTTACGTTCGGCGACTATTTCATCACGTTCGATCCTCCGACGCACACCGCGCACCGCTCGCTGTTGAGCCGGTTGTTCACGCCGAAGCAGCTCAAGAACAACGAGGACTTCCTGTGGCGCCTTGCCGACGAGCAACTCAACCGCTTCGTCGCGAATGGCAAGTGCGAGATCGTCATTGACTACAATTTTCCGTTCACGCTCGACGCGATCACCGACCTTTTGGACGTGCCCGAGGCCGACCGTGAGCGATTCCGCCGCGCTGCGATAGCCAGCAGGCTCGAAGGTGATCGCAGTGGTTTCGTTGGCGTGAAAGAGGAGTGGTTCGTCGAGTACATCGAGGAACGGCGGCGCAATCCGCGCGACGACGTCCTCACCGAGCTGGCGCTGGCAAAGTTTCCCGATGGCACGACACCCGAGGCGATTGATGTTGCCCGCGTTGCCACGTTCATGTTCGCCGCCGGCCACGGCACGACGATCGACCTGCTGAGTCTCTCGATGCTAACGCTGGCCGAGCGACCTGACTTGCAACAGCTACTGCGCGAGGACAATTCGAAGATCCCCGCCTTCATCGAGGAGATGCTGCGCATCGAAAGCCCGATCAAATCGAATTTCCGCATGGCGCGTCGCACCACCCGGATCGGCGACATCGATGTGCAAGCCGGTACCAGCATTCTGGTGATGAATGGTGCGGCAAACCGCGATCCACGACGGTTCGACGAGCCCAACGAATTCCGCCTCGACCGCCCGAACATATTCCACCACATGGCATTCGGCCGCGGTATTCACACTTGTCCCGGCGCCCCGATTGCACGCGCCGAAGTACGCGTGAGTTTGGAACGAATCCTCAACCGGATGGCCGACATTCGGCTTTCCGACGCCAAGCACGGCCCGGCGGGCGCTCGTCGGCTCAAATGGGACAGCACCCTACTGTTCAGGCGCCTCAAGGAATTGCACCTCGAGTTCACACCCATTCAGGAGGTATCGAAAAATGACCACACTATCGTTGACTAGGTTGGCTGTCGGGGCTTGCGGCCTGGCATTGTCATTGTCCGCGGGCGCCGGGCTGGCGTCCGCCGATCGGGATCTGAGCCCATTTGTCAATACAACCTGCAACTACGACCAGGTGCAATCGGCGCTGCAGGCGGCAGATCCCCAAGCCGCCGCACAATTCAACTCTTCGCCGGAGAGTGTGTCCTTCTTGCGTCAATTCCTCGCCTCGCCGCCGGGTCAACGCCAGCGGATGGCCCAGATGCTGGCGAGCCAGCCAGGGTCTGACCAGCAGTTCGGACTCGTCTTGCGCGTCTTCAGCACCTGCAACAACTACTGAGCAGATCAGCACCCACCTTCGACCACCGCCGACTTTTTGGAGTTCTTCGTGGCCACACTCACCGGCGCTTTACCGCTCATCAGCACGCTGCGCGACGCGGTCTTTCTCTCGGCAACTGTCAGCGAGATCAAAAGGCTGGCACCAAGAATGCGCCGCATCCGGTTCAGTGGCCCGCGACTGCAGGGACTGACCTGGACGCCGGGTCAGCAGGTGCGGCTGAAGGTCGAGAGTCTGCGTGAATCTTGGTCAAGGCTGCACTCATACCCGGTGCTACGCACGTATTCCATCTACAACGCCGATCCCGACCTCGGCACACTCGACATCGTGATGTTCGACCACGATGGTGACCCCAAGGAGGCGACATCCGCCAGGCGCTGGGCGACGGCCACCTCCATCGGCGATGACGCCCAAATGGCCCGGCCCCAGGGCAATCTCGTCATCCGCCACGACGCGCCCTACCACGTCTTCGTCGGCGAGGAAACCGCGTCGGTCGCGTTCGCCGCGATGCTTCGATCTATGCCCCCAAGCGCCGAGGTTTACGGGGTGATCGAGGCCGCGACCGCCGCCGACCACCTTCCCCTGGCCCGACCCCTGACCCGGGTCGAGCGCGGTGACGCCTCAGCCGCGAACTCTGCTGTGCTCGCCGACGCCCTGCGTAGCCTTCCGCTGCCCGACCATGCTGGCATCGCCTACCTCGCCGGCGAGGCCCGCACCATACAAACCTTGCGCAAAGTATTGATCACCGAGCGTGGCTGGGACCGGCGTCAGATACGCACCAAACCCTTTTGGACCCCCGGCCGAACCGGCATGGAGTGATTATGGTTGAGACGTCCATTTTGGATCTGCTGTGTGAACGCGCCAGCTTGGCGCCCAACGACACGGCGTTCACCTTTATTGATTACGAGCGGGATTGGACCGGGATTGCCGAAAACCTGACGTGGTCGCAGCTGTATCGGCGAACGTTGAACGTTGCACGGGAACTCCAGCATTGCGGGTCAACGGGTGACCGCGCCGTCATCATGGCACCGCAGGGGCTCGATTACATCGTGGCGTTTCTCGGCGCGTTACAGGCGGGGCAGATCGCGGTTCCGCTTTCGGTACCGCTGGGTGGCGTCAGCGATGAGCGCGTCAGTTCGGTGCTGCGCGACGCGTCGCCGACTGTCGTTCTCACCACGTCCCCTGCCGCGGGAACAGTTGCCGGGTACGTCAAGTCGGAATCTGGCGGACGCGTTCCGTCGGTCGTGGAGGTTGACTTGCTGGACCTGGACGCCCGGACCGGATCCGGCGCCGGGAACGAGAATCGCCCCGACCTGGCGTATTTGCAGTACACGTCCGGGTCGACCCGCCAGCCGGCCGGGGTCATGGTCTCGCACCGAAACCTGCTGGCCAATTTCAGGCAGGTCATGGCCGACTTTTGGGTGGAGTACGGAGGCGTCGCTTCACCGGACACGACCGTTGTGTCGTGGCTGCCGTTTTACCACGATATGGGTTTGGTACTGGGAGTGTGCGCACCGATTCTGGCTGGACTCCGCGCTGTGCTGACGAGTCCGGTGTCGTTCCTACAGCGACCCGCCCGATGGATGCAATTGCTGGCCAAGGAAAGTCACGCACTTTCGGCGGCGCCGAACTTCGCCTTCGAATTGGCGGCACGCAAGACATCAGACGAGGACATGGCCGGACTGGATCTGGGGGACGTGCTCTTCATCTTCAGCGGTAGCGAACGGGTGCATCCCGCGACGATGCGGCGCTTCACCGACCGGTTCGCGCGCTTCAATTTGCCAGACAGCGCGATACGGCCGGGCTATGGCCTCGCAGAGGCAACGGTGTACGCGTTGACCCGCACACCGGCGCAACCGCCCAAAATCGTCCACTTCGAATCCGAGAAGCTGGCCACCGGTACCGCGGAGCAATGCGAGAGCGCAGCCGGCACACCGTTGGTCAGCTACGGGGTGCCGCGATCACCGATGATTCGTGTCGTTGATCCCGACACCAGAATTGAGTGCCCGCAGGGAACCGTCGGTGAGATCTGGGTGCACGGTGACAACGTCGCCATGGGTTACTGGCAAAAGCCCCAAGAGACCGAACGCATGTTCGGCGATCGGCTCGTCGCTCCGTCGGCCGGCGCACCCGAAGCGCCTTGGCTGCGAACTGGGGACTCGGGATTCTTCTCTGAAGGCGAGCTGTTCATCATCGGCCGCATCAAGGATCTTTTGATCGTCTACGGGCGTAACCACTCACCCGACGACATCGAAGCGACGGTTCAGGAGATCACCCGGGGTAGGTGCGCAGCGATAGCGGTTCCGCATGGGGGCACGGAAAAACTTGTCGTCATCATCGAAATCAAGAACCACGGTGCGTCCCACCAAGACGGGGCGGACAAGCTCGCCGTCGTCCAGCGCAAAGTCACCTCGGCGGTCTCCAACTCGCACGGCGTGGGCGTCGCGGATCTAGTTGTGGTGACGCCGGGTTCGATACCGATCACCACAAGTGGCAAGGTTCGGCGGGCGACGTGCGTCGAGCAGTACCGGCAAGGCCAGTTCGCCCGTTTGAACGCTTAGGCGTTTTGACCGTTGTCGCCGCCGTCCGCGGGATCTCGTCGACGAATTCGACCGCGGTGCCGCAATAGCCGTGTGCCTCAACAACTGCCAGTTCT
Source organism: Mycobacterium colombiense (assembly GCF_001665835.1). Lineage (GTDB taxonomy): Bacteria > Actinomycetota > Actinomycetes > Mycobacteriales > Mycobacteriaceae > Mycobacterium > Mycobacterium colombiense_A. The sequence continues at coordinate 19,182 of NZ_LZSX01000106.1, forward strand.
GTCCGGTATAGTCCAGACACGCAACGCGGGAAGGGATTGATACTCAGGGGGTTCTCCAGCTCGTCTAATCGAGGAGAGCAGAAGTCCCTGCTGTGGTCTACCTGGGCTGCTGAAACGGCTTCGATTCCGCTGTTTTTCTTAGTCTTTCGACGGGCGAACGATTACGTCCGTCAATCTGCGTCGTCGTTCTTTTTCGTTGCACCCCAAGGCTTTCCCACTGGACGCCAGCAGAACAGGTTGGTGCCCTGACGGTGCCAGAGATAGGTGTCAAGATCACCCAAGCTGGTATGTGCCACAAACTTCCATATTGGCAAATCTGGTGGATTTGATTTTCTATGCATTATCCCTCCCTTTAAAAACTGCAACTGACCAGACCGAAGCCGGTTGATCCCGGTCGCGCACCTGTGGCTCGCGATCGCTTCGGCGCACGCAATGACGCGTGTTTTTGTGGCCAGCTGGTAATAGCTGAATTGGCGATGTCGCTGTGCGTCGGTGGCTTAGTCCACATGATCGGGTGCGACTTTGTTTTGGTAACAATCGGCCTTGCGCCGCAAACGTCTACCAACGTCGCTGGCGGTGGAGCCAAGCCGTCGACTGCCATCTGGCGTCGCCGTGTGACATGCGCGATTACGTGTCATGCCCGGAGCCTATGGTCGCGCTTGCTGCTACCGGGGACGACGCGAGCAAAATAGAGTAGTCCGCGCGTCAAGGTAGGGTGGTGGTATCGAATAATTTCACTCGGCGCCAATCAAGCCGGCACGTCACTGCTGCCGGAGAGTAAGACGAGAAAACGCATGCCTACTCGACCACCGCGCGGAATTGAACGAAGAGCGCCGGGTGAAATGTTGGTATTTTCGGAACTGTTAATTTCGCGTTACACCGCTGGCGTCCACGGACAATCCTCCGCCTGCTGATTCAACCGCCGAAGAGTGGCACGACCCGGCGCTCACGTGCCCGCACGGTACGTTGGCGATCATGACATCGCTGCAGGACCAAGTCGTTTTCATCACCGGCGGTGCCCGGGGGATCGGGGCGGAGACCGCTCGCCGGCTGAGCACCAGGGGTGCCAAGCTTGTGCTGACCGATCTCAACGAGGCGGACCTCAAGGCGCTCGCCGCCGAACTCGGCGAGGAACGGGTGCTGACGGTCGTCGCCGACGTGCGCGACTTGTCGGCGATGGAGTCCGCCGCCGCCCTCGCCGTCGAGCGATTCGGCGGCATCGACGTGGTGGTGGCCAACGCCGGCATTGCCAGTTACGGCTCAGTGCTGCAAGTGGATCCAGACGCCTTCAAGCGGGTGCTCGACATCAATGTGCTCGGCGTCTTCCACACCGTGCGTGCCACGCTGCCCGCGCTGATCGAGCGCCGCGGCTACGTGCTCATCGTCTCGTCGTTGGCCGCGTACACCGCCTGCCCCGGGCTGGCGCCGTACAACGCCTCCAAGGCGGGCGTCGAGCTGCTGGCCAACGCGCTGCGGCTGGAGGTGGCCCACCAGGGCGTCACCGTCGGCTCGGCGCACATGTCGTGGATCAACACCGCGCTGGTCCGTGACACCCAGTCCGACCTGCCGGCGTTCAACCAGTTGCTGGCCAGCTTCCCGTGGCCGCTGAACAAGACGACGACCGTCGACAAGTGCGCGGCCGCTTTCGTCAAGGGCATCGAGCGCCGGCGCACCCGCGTCTACTGCCCGCGTTGGGTGGCGCTGTTCCGTTGGGTCAAGCCGGTGCTGTCCAGCCCGGTGGGCGAGATGCCGCTGCACAAATCGACCGCCGAGCTGTTGCCTCAGCTGGACGCCCAGGTCGCCGCGCTGGGCCGCTCCACCAGCGCCTACAACAACGACCTCGGTGCGTCCTAGCCGGTCTTGGCCGCGCGCTGCGACGCGACGGCAGCCACCCGGTTGCGCACCAGGAACCACCCGGCGCTCAGCGCTGGGATGACGAACACCACCGTCGCGATGGTCCAGGTGCCGGTCTCCTTGTCGAACGCCATCATGACCAGGACGGCGGCCAGGAACGCCAGGGTGAGGTACCCCGAGTACGGGGCCCACGGCATCCGGAACCGCGGCCGTTCGACGAGCCCGGCCTTGGCCAGCCGGTAGAAGCGCAGCTGACACAGCACGATGGTCGCCCAGGTCGCGATGATGCCCGGCGCAACGATGTTGAGCACGATCTCGAAGGCTTCGCCGGGGTTGACGGCATTCAGGGCGATGCCGAGCAGACAGATGGCGGCGGCCATCGCGATGCCGACGAAGGGCACCCCGTTCTTGGACATCCGAGTCGCGAACCGGGGTCCGCTGCCGCTGGACGCCATCGAGTGCATGATCCGGCCGGTGGAATACAGTCCCGCATTCAAGCTCGACAGGGCGGCGGTGAGCACCACGATGTTCATCAGGTCCCCGGCGCCGTGGAAGCCGATCTTGGAAAAGAAAGTGACGAAAGGACTTTCGGTGGCCTTGTAGGACGCGTAGGGCAGCAACAACGCCAGCAGCGCCACCGACCCGACGTAAAAGATCGCGATGCGCGCGATCACCGAATTGATAGCGCGGGGCATGACCTTCTCCGGCTCGGGAGTCTCGCCGGCGGCCGTGCCCACCAATTCGATGGCGGCATAGGCGAATACCACGCCCGAGGTGGTCAGCAGGACGGCCAGCACGCCGGATGGAAACAGTCCGCCGTGATCGGTCCACAGACTGAGCCCGGTGCTGTGACCGTCGATGCGAAACCGCCCCGCCAGGAAGACGATCCCGACCACCAGGAAGGCGACCAGCGCCAGAACCTTGACCAGCGCAGCCCAGAATTCCAGCTCACCAAACCACTCCACCGAGATCAGGTTCATCGATAGCACGACGATGAGGGCGAGCAGCGCCAGCACCCACTGGGGGATCGATTCGAACGCCGTCCACCGCCGCAGGTAGGTGGCGATCGCGGTGGTGTCGACGATGGCCGTCATCGACCAGCCCAGAAAGTACATCCAGCCGATGGCGTAGGCGGCCTTCTCGCCGAAGAACTCCCGCGAATACGACACGAACGAGCCCGACGACGGGCGGTGCAAGACCAACTCGCCCAGCGCTCGCAGGATCAGGAACACGAAAACGCCGCACACGGCGTAGACCAGAAACATCCCGGGTCCCGCCTTGGCCAGCCGGCCGCCCGCGCCCAGGAACAATCCGGAGCCTATCGCGCCGCCGATGCCGATCATCTGCACCTGCCGGGGCTTGAGTCCCTTGCGATAGCCGGCGTCTTCGCCGACTTCGCCAGCTACAGGATTTGGGCCGGCTATGGGATTTGGGTTGCCATCACCAGGCAACGCGGCCATGAAACGTCCAATCGGTAGGTCGCGAAGCGATGCTTCCGTACTCGGTCGGCCGACGGCAAATTCGGGGACTGCGAGCGTCAGTTTCGATGGTGGCGACCCGCTTCGCCCGGCTGCGCCGCGCTCGCGATCGCCACTAGCGCCCGAAGCCGGGGCGACGGCGGCGCAGATAGCGCTCGAACTCGGCGGCCAGCGCGTCGCCGTCGATCTTGCCCAGGGCGTCGTTCATGTCGACCTCGGCGTCGCCGCGTTGCTCGAGCGACAGCACGTACTCGGCGAGGTCCTCGTCCTCGGCGGTCATCTCGGTGACCGCCTGCTCCCAGTCCTCGGCGTCCGTCGGCAGGTCGGCCAGCGGCACCTCGATGTCGAGGACGTCCTCGACGCGGCGCAGCAGGGCCACCGTCGCCTTCGGGTTCGGCGGCTGCGACACGTAGTGCGGCACCGCCGCCCAGAACGTCACCGCCGGGATCCCGGCGGCCACGCAGGAGTCCTGAAACACCCCGGCGATGCCGGTCGGGCCCTCGTAGCGGCTTTCCTCGAGGCCGAAGCGTTTCGCCGATTCGGGGGAGTAGGCCGCGCCCGACACCGGGACGGGCCGGGTGTGTGGGGTGTCGGCCAGCAGCGCGCCCAGGATCACCACAGTGTCCACGTTGAGCTTGTCGGCGATGGCCACCAGCTCGGCGCAGAAGGTGCGCCAACGCATGTTGGGTTCCACCCCGTGCATCAACACGACATCGCGGTCGCTGCCCGGGGGCCGGCAGTGCGAGATCCGCATCGCCGGCCACACCAGTTCGCGGGTCACCCCGTCCACCTGCCGGATCACCGGACGATTCACCTGGTAGTCGTAGTACGCCTCGTCGTCGATCTCCAAGATCGGGTCGGCTTCCCAGATGGCCTCGAGGTGTTCGAGCGCGTCGCTGGCGGCGTCGCCGGCGTCGTTCCAGCCCTCGAACGCAGCCACGACGACGGTGTGGTGCAGTTCGGGCAATGCGGCTTCGCCAAAGGGGGGGCCGTCGGGCGGGGTCACAGAATTAGCGTACGGCCTCGCGGCCCGATGTTCGGGGCGCGGTGGCCGTGGATTCTCGGCCGATTGACGCTCGACCGGGGACTTTGCATAGGACGACTATTCTTATGGCGTGACTGCCGCTAACGAACACCGCTGCGAAACCGGCATCGATGAAATAGGTTCTGCTGCGATTTCGTTAACCTTGGTAACTATCACGTCGCCGACAAACTCCACGAGCTGTCGATAGCGGCGATGAGTTGGGCGTCCAGACGTCGATCGGGTGACGACGTAGACTTTTCTGGCCGAGAGGCGTTGCAACGGATACGGGTCTCCGCCGGTATCCGCCACGCTCGGCAGAGTCAAGGACGCCTTCCGCTACGGAAGGAATTCACGTGAACGCCACTGGGCCGAACACCTCTGGGCCGAACACCTTTGCGCCGAACATCCGCCCCGACTGCACCGACGAACTGACGGCAGCTCTGCGCCAGCGGATCGTGGTGATCGACGGCGCCATGGGCACCGCGATCCAGCGGGACCGGCCGGACGAGGCCGGCTACCGCGGCGATCGGTTCACGGAATGGCCGACCGCTCTTCAGGGCAACAACGACCTGCTCAGCCTGACGCAGCCGCAGATCATCGAGGGTATCCACCGCGAGTATCTCGAGGCGGGCGCCGACATCCTGGAGACCAACACATTCAACGCGAATGCGATCTCGCTCTCCGACTACGACATGGCGGATTTGAGCTACGAACTGAACTACGCAGGCGCCGCCCTGGCCCGCAAGGCGGCCGACGAATTCAGCACCCCGGAGAAGCCCCGCTACGTCGCCGGCGCAATCGGGCCGACGACCCGCACCGCGTCGATCTCGCCGGACGTCAACGACCCCGGGGCCCGCAACGTCTCCTACGACCAGCTGGTCGCCGCCTACCTCGAAGCCGCCAACGGCCTGGTCGACGGTGGTGTCGACCTCCTCATCATCGAGACGATCTTCGACTCGCTGAACGCCAAGGCGGCGGTGTTCGCCGTCGAGACGCTGTTCGAGGAGCGCGGACGCCGCTGGCCGTTGATCATCTCGGGCACCATCACCGATGCCTCCGGACGGACGTTGTCCGGTCAGGTCACCGAAGCATTCTGGAACGCGATCAGGCACGCGAAGCCGATCGCGGTGGGCCTCAACTGCGCCCTGGGCGCGCCGGAGATGAGGCCCTACATCGCCGAGATGTCGCGGATCGCGGACACCTTCGTCTCCTGCTACCCGAACGCCGGCCTGCCCAACGCCTTTGGCGAGTACGACGAGACTCCGGAGCGTCAGGCCGGCTACATCGCCGACTTCGCCGAGGCGGGCCTGGTCAACCTCGTCGGTGGTTGCTGCGGAACCGCGCCGCCGCACATCGCCGCAATCGCCAAGGTCGTAGAGGGCAAGCCGCCGCGCGAGGTGCCGCAGATCCCGGTGGCCACCCGGCTGTCGGGCCTGGAGCCGCTCAACATCACCGACGACTCCCTGTTCGTGAACATCGGTGAGCGCACCAACATCACCGGCTCCGCCCGGTTCCGCAACCTGATCAAGGCCGAGGACTACGACACCGCGCTGTCGGTCGCCCTGCAGCAGGTCGAGGTCGGTGCGCAGGTCATCGACATCAACATGGACGAGGGCATGATCGACGGCGTCGCCGCGATGGACCGGTTCACCAAGCTGGTCGCGGCTGAACCGGACATCAGCCGCGTCCCCGTGATGATCGACTCCTCCAAGTGGGAGGTCATCGAGGCCGGCCTGAAGAACGTGCAGGGCAAGCCGATCGTCAACTCGATCTCCATGAAGGAGGGCGAGGAGAAGTTCATCCGCGAGGCGCGGCTGTGCCGCAAGTACGGCACCGCGGTCGTCGTGATGGCCTTCGACGAGCAGGGCCAGGCCGACAACCTGGAGCGCCGGAAGGAGATCTGCGGGCGCGCCTACCGGATCTTGACCGAAGAGGTCGGCTTCCCGCCCGAGGACATCATCTTCGACCCGAACTGCTTCGCCCTGGCGACCGGCATCGAGGAGCACGCGACCTACGGGATCGACTTCATCGAGGCCTGCGCCTGGATCAAGGAGAACCTGCCCGGGGTGCACCTCTCCGGCGGCATCTCCAACGTCTCGTTCTCATTCCGGGGCAACAACCCCGTGCGCGAGGCGATCCACGCGGTGTTCCTGTTCCACGCCATCAAGGCCGGCCTGGACATGGGCATCGTCAACGCCGGTGCGCTGGTGCCCTACGACTCGATCGACCCCGAACTGCGCGAGCGCATCGAGGACGTCGTCCTGAACCGCCGCGAGGATGCGGCCGAGAGGCTCCTGGAGATCGCGGAACGGTTCAACAAGTCGGACAAGAGCGAGGATCCGAAGGCGGCCGAGTGGCGCAACCTCCCGGTCCGCGAGCGGATCACGCACGCTCTGGTCAAGGGGATCGACGCGCACGTCGACGCCGACACCGAGGAACTGCGGGCCGAGATCGCCGCCGCGGGCGGTCGCCCGATCGAGGTGATCGAGGGTCCGCTGATGGACGGCATGAACGTCGTCGGTGACCTCTTCGGCTCGGGCAAGATGTTCCTGCCCCAGGTGGTGAAGTCGGCCCGGGTGATGAAGAAGGCCGTCGCGTACCTGCTGCCCTACATCGAGGCGGAGAAAGAAGAGTCCGGCGCGGCTGCCGGTAAGGACACCAACGGCACGATCGTGATGGCGACGGTGAAGGGCGACGTCCACGACATCGGCAAGAACATCGTCGGGGTTGTCCTGCAGTGCAACAACTTCGAAGTGATCGACCTCGGGGTGATGGTGCCCGCCCAGAAGATCCTGGACGCGGCCAAGGAGCACGACGCCGACATCATCGGGCTTTCCGGCCTGATCACGCCGTCGTTGGACGAGATGTCCAACTTCGCCGCGGAGATGGAACGCGAGGGCCTGGAGATCCCGCTGCTGATCGGTGGCGCGACCACCTCGCGCGCCCACACGGCCGTGAAGATTTCGCCGCGTCGCAGTGGTCCGGTGGTCTGGGTCAAGGACGCTTCCCGCTCGGTGCCGGTCGCTGCGGCGCTCCTCGACGACAAGCAACGTCCAGCGCTGCTGGAGGCCACCGAGAAGGACTACGCATCCCTGCGCGAACGGCACGCCCAGAAGAACGAGCGGCCGACGGTGACGCTGGAGAAGGCCCGCGCCAACCGGACTCCGATCGAGTGGGACGGCTACACGCCGCCGGTGCCCGCCCAGGGCCTCGGCGTACGGGAATTTCTTGACTACGACCTCGCCGAGTTGCGCGAGTTCATCGACTGGCAGCCGTTCTTCAATGCCTGGGAGATGAAGGGCAGGTTCCCCGACATCCTCAACAACCCGGCCTCGGGCGAGGCCGCCCGCAAGCTGTACGACGACGCCCAGGAGATGCTCGACACCCTGATCAAGGAGAAGTGGCTGACCGCCAACGGCGTGATCGGGTTCTTCCCGGCGAACGCGGTCGGCGCGGGTATTGAAGACATCGAGGTGTACACGGACGACACCCGCAGCGAGGTGCTGACCACGTTGCACAACCTGCGCCAGCAGGGCGAGCACCGGGAGGGCATCCCGAACCGGTCGCTGGGCGACTACATCGCACCCAAGGACACGGGTCTGGCCGACTACGTCGGCGCCTTCGCCGTCACCGCGGGGCTCGGCAGCCAGGAGAAGATTGCGGAGTTCAAGGCGGCCCTCGACGACTACAGCGCGATCCTGCTGGAGTCGATCGCCGACCGCCTGGCCGAGGCCTTTGCTGAACGGATGCACCAAAGGGTCCGCAAGGAGTTCTGGGGATTCCAGCCGGACGAGCAGCTGGACAACGAGGCACTCATCGATGAGAAGTACCGGGGAATCCGCCCAGCCCCCGGCTACCCGGCCTGCCCGGAGCACACCGAAAAGGCGACGCTCTGGAAGTTGATGGACGTCAAGAAGCGGACCGGCATCGAGCTGACCGAGTCGATGGCTATGTGGCCAGGTGCCGCCGTCAGCGGCTGGTATTTCTCCCACCCGCAGTCGCAGTACTTCGTGGTCGGCCGGATGGCCCAGGACCAGGTCGCCGACTACGCGAAGCGCAAGGGCTGGACCCTGGCCGAAGCCGAGCGCTGGCTCGCCCCCAACCTCGGCTACAACCCGGAGGACTGAGCCCCACGTGCGTCGCCCGGTCATGCATGACGAGGGCTCTGCTGCGAGGAGACCACGTTCGTTGCCCGCCTCTTAGCGGCAACCCCGGCATTGTCGCTCGGAGGCGGGCACTGCGGTTATGCCCCCGCTGCTGCATCACCTGCTTCACCGCGAAGCCCGGTACTTCTGTTGCACCGCGCATCATCGTCGCCGACAGGGCAGACTCAAAGCGCGACGACCTCGAACACGAAAAGAGACACGGATGAGCATGGCGTATCTCGCGCAACCCGAGCAGCAACAACAGCTGGAATGGCTCGATGGCGGCACACTGGCGATACTGCTCGACGGCCGGGCTACGAACGGCCAGTTGATGATCGGACGCTTCGACGTCAGCCAAGGCGAAGCGCCGCCTTATCACAAGCACACGCGCGAGGATGAGGTGTTCATGCTGATCAAGGGCACCGCCCTGGTCTGGTGCGACGACCAGGAAATGGAGTTGTCAGAGGGCGGAATCGTCTACTTACCCAAGGGTATTCCCCACGCTTACCGCATTACGTCTCGTACGGCTGATCTGCTGATGATTAATACGCCGGCAGGAATTGAAGGCATGTTCCGCGGTGCGGGTCGTGATAAGTCGGCGCCGCGCCCAGACGGGTTCGAGATCACGACGGAGAGTCTCGTCGAAGCATCGCAAAAGTTCGGGAACGTTATTCTCGGTCCACCACGCTGATCGACCCGATGATGTCTGCGCCCTGAAGGCGGCATTGGGCCCGGGATGGTTCAGGCTGATCTGGCGCGCCGGGCGGGCACGCGGCTAACTGTCAGATGCGCATCACCGGGCTCAGCGCTGACAGCGGGATGTGCGCCTGCACGGTGCCGCCGTCCATGAACCACTGCGGCAGGCCAGTGGAGAAGTTGATCGGCTCGTCGTGGCCCACCGGATAGTCAGGCATGTAGATGATCAACTCGTCGGGCGTCAGCGCCCACGCCTTGTACGCGCCCGAGTAGACCCTGTCGGGGGTCCACCGGTCGACGATGAACGGGTAGGTTCCCGGGTCGTGCGGCGGCGGCGCCTGGTTCAGCGCGGTTTCGATAAACGGTTGGGCCAGTGGGGGAATGGCGGTCAGCGGGTTCGACGTCGTCAGGTCGGCCAGCTGCACCCGCCTGCCGGCCGCCATGTCGAAGGTGAAGGTCCGGTAGGCGTTGTTGGGTTTGGGCCCGTCGGCATGATAGTCCTCGTGGAACACCGCGCTGAGCAGGTTGCCGTGCCGAAAGACCTCGAAATTCTCCTCGCCGTAGCTGTCGGCGGCCATGCTGCCGTTGGCGTTTCGCCAGTTGTTGACCAGCGTGTGCAGGTAGTCCCGGATCACCGGGCCGGTGGTCGGATTGTCGACGAGGCCGTCGGGCACGGCGACCTTGATGTCGCGCACGGCGTTGCGTTCCGACGTCACCGTGGTGTGGCAGTACTGGCCGTCCCAGTCGCCGCCGAGCTCGCCGCAGAATGACGGCGCCGACGCGTGCGTGGTGGCGGTGCTGGGAATCGTTGCGGCCGCGGCCATTACGAGCGCCGCCGACAGTCTCTTGAGCATCAAAGGGTCCGCTCGGCTCAGAGGAGTTGGACTTTGCTCGCCCGCCAGCGACCGTCGACCTTCTCCATGGTCATCTTGATCCTGCTGCGGTCGACGCGGGGGTCGGGTGCGGCCGTGTTGGTGACGGTCTGGTCGATGAAGAGCAGCACGACGACCCTGTCGGTGGACTCGGACTGAACGGCCGAGTCGACCACCACTCCGTGCGCGGTCGCCTTGTTGTCGATCAGCAACTGCCGGAGCTTGACGCTGGATTGGGTGTACATGTCCTTGAATTCGCCGGTCGCGCCGTCGAGCACCTGCTTGAAGTTTTCGTCGACTTTGTTCGAGTCGATGCTCGTGAGCACCTGCGCATAGGCGATGGCCGCCTGCTGGGCCTGTTCACCCGCCACCTTCAACTGATGGTCCTGCCACTGTCGCCACCCGAGGAGCCCCGAAACGGCAAGTGCGGCAATGAGTAACGCCGGCAGCACGCTGCGGCGCAGATACCGGCGCCAGGGCCGCTTGGCGCGCTCGGTCTCCGGGCGCTTGCGTTTGAGCAGCGCGCCGCCGTCTTCATCTTCGTCGTCGCCTTTGTCGTTGCCTTTGTCGTTGCCTTCGTCGTCGCCTTTGTCGTCGTCGCCCAGCTCGTCACCCTCGTCGTCGGCCGTGTCGTCGACCGCGTCGTCGGCGCGCTTCGCCTCGGCGTCTTCGCCTGCGACGTCGGGTGTTTCGGCTCCCGATTCCGCGTCGGTGTCGGCGTCGGATTCCGCGACGGCTTTCGGGTTCTTCTTGGTAGTCACGACCACGATCATCTCCTAAAGGTCGATGGGTTCAATGCTCAGTGCGGCGGTTCGATCGGCAGCTGCGGACCGCCGTAGGGGGTGGGAATGGTGTAGCGGCCCCGCGGGGTCGGATCGGTTCGCTGCCCCAGGTTCGCGCCCGGCGGTGGGCCGGCGGTGTCGTCGCCTCCCGGTCGTGGCGCGTTCTTGGCGCCGCGGATCGAGACCGCCGGGTCGTCGTCGCGGCAGTAGGTGTACATGAACGGCTCGTAGTAGTCGGCGGCGGAGGGGGCGTGCGCGGGTGTCCCGTAGTCGCACACGTAACGGGGGTAGAGGTCGGCGGTGGCCCACACACCGCCGTCGTGAAAGGCGCTCGTCACCGCGTCCAGTACGGATCCGCGGTAGTCGGGGAAGAGCGCGTTGAGCGCCGGGACCCGCAGATAGAACAGCTGCGACATGGTGGCCATGCTGCCCAGCAGCTGCACCATGGTGTCGGAATTGTCCGCGAACAGATTGTCGACCGCCGACAGGGTGCGCGGCGTCTGCTGAGTCAACCGGCGGTAGCCGGCCTGCATTCTGGCCACGCCGGTCAGCGTCTGGTTGAGTTCGGTTGCGGTGGCGCCCAACCCGCTGTTCTTGTCGCTGGCCAGGGTGAGCACGACCCGGCTGGTCTTGATGATGCTGGTGGTCTGGGGCAGCACCGAATCGAGCGTCGAAAGCAGGAACGTTCCACCGTCGACGATGGCGGTCAGCTTCGCCGGGCCCTCCTTGCTCAGGCTCAATTCCTTCTTGATCAACTCGATCTTGTGCGGGTCCACCTGGGCCAGCAGCCCGTCGGCGTCGCCGAGTAACTGCGCCAAGCTGACCGGGACGGTGGTGTGGTCCAGGGCGATCAGGCTGCCGTCGTGCAGATACGGGCCGGCGTCGGACGCGGCTTCGAAGTTGATGTACTGCTCGCCGGCCGGCGAGAGCGCCGACACGTGCACGACGCTGTTCGCCGGGATCCGCACCTTCGACGTGATGCTGGCGACGGCGTTCACCCCGTTGTCGGTGATCTGCAGCGACTCGACCCGGCCGATGCGCACTCCGCGCAGCGCGACGTCCTGATTGGGCAGCAGGCCACCGGATTCCGCCAGCTGCACGGTGACCCGGTAGGACGAGGCGAAGGGCTTCACCCGCAATGCGCCGATGAGCAGGTAGGCGGTCGCCACCACCAGGATGAGCACCAGGCCGGCCACCGACAGCCAGACCTGTTGCCGGTGGCCCGTGCGCACCGCGCGGACAACGATATTGGCGAAGTTGGCGACGGCGCGCATCATGGTTGCGGCCCCGGCGGTGGCGGCGACCGGGGTGGTGCCGGCGGTGGCCCGGGGGCGACGTCGATCTGGCCCGGGATGTTCGGGTCCGGGACGACCGGAACCTGTGGCGAGTTCGGCCCCCGGCCGACGATGCGTTCCTGCAGCCGCCACAGCGTGTATTTGAGGGTGCCCACGAGCAGGTTCACGTTGTAGTGGTGCGGTCCGTGCAGGCCGATGTCACCGGGGAACCCGATGTCGGGGAGCGACCCGAGCATGATCTTGTCCACGCCCACGTTCACCGAAATCGAGTTCCCGGCAGTCGATTTGACCAGCGCGGGGATCAGCCGGTTGATCGACAGCCAGCTGGTATCGGGGCTCATGGCAACATCGTTGGCGGCGCCGGCGATCGTGTTCAGGTCGCGGATCATGCTGCGGCCGCTGGTGTCGGTACCGCCGATCGACGGGAACCTGGCAAGCAACCGGGAGGTGTCACCCACCTGCACGGCCAGGTTGGAAAGCTGACCGGTGTTGTCGGCCAGGGCCGAAGTAGCGGGGCTGGCGGCCGCCATCAGGTCGCCGATGGCCTGGTTCTTGGCATCGAGTTGATCGGCCAGGCGCGACAATTGGGTCAACGCGCGCGAGATCTGATCGGACCGGGCATCCAGCGTCCCGAGCAGCTCGTTGGACTTGCGGATCATGTCGCCGAACGCCTGACCCTGGTCGCCGGTCGCCTTACCGAAACCGTTGATGATGTTGGTGAAATTGCGAACCGCCCCGCCGTTCACCAGAATCGCCGCCGAGCTCAGCACCGACTCGACGGTCGCGGCGGCCGCGGTCGAATCCAGGCCGATGGTGTCGCCGTTGCGCAGCAGCGGCGTGTCCGCGGGATCGTCGGCGGGTGGCTTCAGCGCGACGAACACGTCGCCCAGCGGTGTCGCGGTACGTAATTCGGCGGTGCTGCCCCGCGGCAGTTGCACGCCGTCCCGGATGCGCAGCCGGGTAACCGCGGTGTAGTTGCGCGCGACCATCGATTCGAGCTGCCCGACGTCGGCGCCGGCGAGCTTGACCTTGGCGTTCATCGGTAGGTTGAGTGCGTTGGAGAACACCGCGTTGAGCGAATACCCGCCCGAGCCCAGCCCCGGCGCCGGAAGGGGCAGGCTGGCAAGGCCGTTCGTGGCGCATCCCGCGGTGACCATCGCCGCAGCCACCGCCGTCAGCATGCCCCGCGCGCCCGTGGCCATCATTTCTGCCCCATGGCGGCCATCCCGTCGAGCACATACGTCAAACCGAAATCGGGACCGAAGTCCTGGATGGTCCCAGTGCTGCAGCCCAATTGCCGGAGGCCCATCAGGTTGCAGATCTCTTTGGTGTACTGGCTGTCGAAGAGCAACCGATCCGTGAGGAAGCGGGCCCGCACGCTGCCGTTCGCCCGGTCGATCATGTTGTACGCGTTATCGGCCACCAGGGGAGCCAGGTCCAGCAGCTCGGCCAGGTCGCGTCGCTGGTCGGTCACCGTCTTCAGCGTGTCATTGCCGTGCAGGACGGCCTGTTTGACGTTGTCCCGATTTTCGTCGAGCAGGTCGCCGGCCCGCTGGATCAGCTGGTCAAGCTTGTGTCCGGTGCTGCCGCTACCGAGGTCCTCGTCGGCCATGATCTGGCTGACTTGGTGGATGGTGGAAGCGAATTCCCGCAGTTTCGTGTCATTGGCGGCCACCGCGTCGAACAGCGTGCTGATGTTTTTGACGATTGTGGTGATCTGTTCGCGGGTGGCCGCGCCGCCGTCGCTGGACAGCCGCAGCGCCTGGGACAGCTCGCCGAGGGCCGCCTTGATCTTTTCGCCGTTCCCGTTGACCACCTCGGTGCCGCCATTGAGCACGTCGGCGATCGGCCCGCCGCCGTGGCGGTCACCCTCCAGCGACTTGGTCACCTTGTCCAAAACGTTGAGGACACTGCTGAATTCGACGGGCGTCTTGGTCCGGGGCAAGCCGATGGTGTCGTGGTTCTCCAGGGTTGGCCCGCCGTGATAAGGCGGCGTGAGCTCGATCTGCCGGTCGGTGAGGATGGACGTCGACACCGTGACGGCCTGCGCGGTGGCGGGCACTTTGACGTGACGGTCGATGGTGAACTCGACCTCGACGTAGCCGCCCTTGGCGTTGATCTTGGTGATCTTGCCCACCGGCATGCCCAGCACCGCCACCTCGTTGCCCTCGTAGAGGCCTGAGGCGCTGTCGAATTGGGCGGTCACCGTGATCGTGTCCTCGTCGGAACCCAGGAACCGCCAACCGATTCCGATCGCCGCGGCGATGACCGCGATCGCGGCGACGATGGCCAGCACCCTGGCGCCCAGCCCCCTCACTTGCAGTCCTTGAAGTACTGGATCATGCCGAACTGCTTGGCGCGGCCGCTGATTGCACACATCCACGAGTCGATCAGCGGGACATTGGGGGCGTTGAAGTTGATCGCATTGCCATCACCGGTGAGGTTGGCGGCCTCGCGGAAGAAGATTGGGCTGGTCTGCAGCATGCTGTGCAGCAGGTCGTCGTGTTGGGACATCAGGTTGGTGAAGTCGCGCATGTCTTTGATCAGCGCGTCCAGGCCCGACCGGTCGTTGACCACCACCTGGTTCATGGTGTCGACGAGGCTGGACAGGGACTGCATCATCGCGTGGAAGACGGCGCGCCGCGCGACGAATTGGCCCAGCAGGTCTTGCCCCTGGTCGACCAGGGCGCCGATGCCGGCCTGCTGGCGCCGCAGCGTGTTCGTCACCTGCTCGGTGCTGCGGAGCAGCTGTCCCAACTGGTCGCGCCGTACCGCGATGATCGACGACAACGTGTTGATGTTCGTGATCGCCTGCGGCACAACGGCGGGCAGGCCCTCGAGCTGCTTGCCCAGCACCGCCAGCGACTGCGCGAACCTGTCGGAGTCGACCTGCTCGAAAGTCGTGGTGGCATCCTGCAACGCGGCCTGCAGGTCGTAGGGCACCTCGGTGTGCGCCAGGTCGAAGGTGTTGTCGGGCAGACGCGCCGGCCCGTTGGGTTCCAGCGCGAGGTAGCGCGAACCCAGGATGGTGGTGACCCGGATCTGAGCCCGGGAGTCCTTGCCCAGCTTGATGTCGTCGCGGACCTTCAAGCCCGCCTCGACATGGTCGCCGACGAGTTTCATGCTCGTCACGTTGCCCACCGGGATGCCCGCGACCACGATCGGGTTAGCGGCCCGCAGCGAGGCCGCCTGCAGGAACTCCGCGGTGTAATGCCGATAGCCGGCGCCGATCGCATGCACCAGCAGCATGACGCCGATCACCACCGCGACCACCGCGACGGCGATGAAGCCGAGCCAGGTCTTGTTGTAGCTTTCCAGCGGACGCTTGGTCATTCGCGAAAGCCAATGCCGTACCCATGCGTCAGCCATCGACCGTGCTCCTGCAGCGCGGGGTGTGCCAGGCCCGGTTGCCCGGCGTGGCGGCGTTGATGATGATCGGCACCACATCGTTGAGTCCGGGGAAGAACCCCATGAAGTTCACGTCGCACACGTAGGCGTTGCCGTAGGCGCCCTGATTGCCCACCCGGGTAAGGCCTTTCAGCAGCAGCGGGATGTTGTCGCCGAAGAAGGCCACCTGCGGCTCGACGT
>NZ_LZSX01000107.1 GCF_001665835.1 Mycobacterium colombiense
GCGGCGTGCGGGTCGGCGCGGACTTGGTTGCGGACGCGGGCGGCGGCGTCGTCGTCGAGGATGCCGGCCTGCAGGTCGGCGAGCAGTTCGACGGTCAGCGGTGGGTCTGATTCCGCGCTGCGGTCATCCGCCGCGTCGTTGTCCGCTGCGTTCATCGGACCCAGTGTCCGTCATGCACGCGCCGATGGCCGGGGCGGCTGGCCGTTGAAGAGGTCAGGCGTGGCCGGCGGTGGCGTCGGGCAGGGCATGCGCGCCGGTGTTGAGGTAGCCCAGCAGTTCGGCGAGCCGCACCCGGCCGCGAGCGCAGCGGCTCTTGATCGTGCCTTCGGCGACACCGAGCAGGCGGGCGGTGTCGGCCACCGAATAACCCTGCATGTCGACCGCCACCACCGCGGCCCGCTGCTCGACCGGGAGCCGCATCAAGGCGCGTTGCACCGCCATCGTGGTCTCGACCTGGGCCGTGCGATCGGCCACCGGATAGATGTCTTCCAGCGGCACGGTCGGGTGCGCTTTGGTGCGGCGGAGCCGGTCCAGGCAGGCGTTGACGACGATGCGGTGCAGCCAGCTGCCGACGGCGGCGTCATGCCGAAATGCGCCGGCGCCCCGATGCGCGGACAACATGGCGTCCTGTAGCGCGTCTTCCGCGTCCTCGGGGGTGCGGGTGGTCAGCCGGGCGAGCCGGTGCAGGTGCCGCTGGTGACGGAGGAAGAGCTCGCTGAAGGCGTACCGGTCGCCGGCCACATGGGCTGCCAGCAGCTCGGCGTCGCTGCGCTCCTGCTTGGCGTTTCTCCCGAAGCCCACGGCCGGACATTAACCAATTGCGTATGGCGCGGCACTTCACTCGCAACGGCTTGTGTGAGTGTGTGGAATGCCCGCGGATCAGGACGCGGCCTGGACCGTGATCTCCGAAAGTCCCGCCTGGCTCTTGCCGTTGGTGGAGCCCAGCGTCGAGATCCACACCAGTAGATTCGACGTCGGAGAGCCGGCCTTGACCGGGATCACGTTGTGGCCGGGCTTGAGCGTGAAGGCAGGCGCCAGCACCGTGGTGTCGTTGAGGCTGGACGGCGACGACGAGGAGGCCGCGCGGATCTCGACCTTGGTTCCGTTGCTGGGAGTGTCGATGCTGACCTGGCCGATCACGGTCGGACTCGGTAGCTGCAAGATCAGCCCCTCGCCCTGCTTGAAACTGGGGAAGGGGACGGCGTCGGTGTAGACCTCGGTCGCCCAGGCCGTCGTGGGATCGCCGTCGATCGCCTGCCCGGCCGTGCCCGCGTTGTCGGCGTCGCCGTCGGGCGAGAAGGCCGTCGCCTTGGTGGGTTTGACGATGCTGCCCGCGGCTGCCGACGGGGCGGGCGCCGGCGCCGGCGCGGAGGACGACGACGAGGGGCCGTTCAGCCCGAGCTCGTCCTTGTTGAGGCCACCGCCGACGTTGCCGAAGATCTTGCTGACGATGGACGCCAGCACCAGCAGGGCGACCACGATGACGGCAAGGCCGGCGCCGACACCGATGAGCACGTTGCGCCGTCGGCGTGCGAAGGTCGCCTGCTCCTGACCGGGTGAGATCAGAGCCATCGACGGTGAGGGCGAATCGTCGATCGGGCCGAGGACCTCGGTGCGGTCGGCGACCGCGGTGGCCTGCTGGAGCAGGTTCAAAAGCGTTGAGGCGCTGCGTATTCCGCCGTCCTCCTGGACCGCGCGGACGGCAACCGCGGAGATCTGGAAGGGGATGTCGCGGTCGAGGGACATGGGTTCGACGGGGTTGCCCGACGAGTCGCGCTCGGCCGCCGCGAGCCCGCTGCGCACCCCGGTCTCCAGGATGGGCCACCGGTTGACCAGCAAGGCGTAGAGCGCGGCGCCGATGCCGCGGATGTCGTCCTGCGGGTTGGCGTCGGGCATGGTCGCCGGGTAGGCCAGCACCACATCGCCCTCGATGCTGACGCGCACCCGGCTGGGGTGGTCGATCGACAGGGAGACGCCGGCGCGGTGGGCCGCGTCCGCGGCGGCCGCCAGCGACTGCATGGCCCGCACCGCGCCCACCGGTGAGGGTGCGGTGTCGGCCACCTCCTGCAGAGAGCCACCCCGAATCCACTCGGACACGACCAGGCCGCCGGAGCCGGTGTGCACCACGTCGAGCACGCGGGCGATACCGGGTTTGTCAATGCGGCTGAGCCGCAGGGTACGCGACAAGATCTCCTGCAGGACCTCGTCGGGCAGGGCGCCGTCCGGGTCGACGAAGGTCAGCGCCACCTGCCGGTCCAGCGCGGTGTCCAGCGCCTGCCAGAACTGCAGAGGCGGGGCACCGCCGTGGAACACCAGCAGGCGGTAGCGGCCCCCGGCGATGCGGGCGCCGGGGACCAGGTGCACGTCTTCTGCCGCGGAATCTGACGGACGTTCGCGCGGCGCTTCGAACGGGGTCGGTGCGCGCCGGGCGTCGCCGCGGATATCGCCATAGGCCTGGTCGGACGGGCGCGGGGCAGGCCGCTTGGGCTCGTCGGCTGGGATGTCGGGCTGGAAGTCGTCGGCGACCGGCCGCGGCAGCGGAGTACCTGAGCCTGCGCCAGGCCCAGCGCTGGGGGTTGCGCTCTCCATCGGGCGGTCGGTCACCTCCGGTCCTTCCACTAGCCGGGCTCGGTTTGCCCGCTCCGGAGGCCTGCGCCGGATCGGCTCCTGGACCGCATTTACCCCAGGCGGGGACGAATTCCTCTGCTCAGGGTACGTGACCGGGCGCCGGTGAGACGATCGATCCTTGGCAGTCGGTTTGCGGGGGCGCGGTCCGCGGCCCGTGATGCGGTACCGGAGGGCGTCCAGCGCCGCCCGCGCCTCCGGGACGTCTGCGCGCAGCATGACGGTGGCCGTGATCGGCAGCATGATCAGCCCCAGCACCAACAGGCGAAGCAGGGAACCGGCGCCGCCGTGCTCGGTGAGCCTGTCCAGTCCGAACAGCCGGTCGATCACGTGGGCGATCAACCCGGCCAGCATCGACGCGGTGAGCGTCACCAGGATGGTGCGGACTTCGCCGACTCCGATCAGGTGGCCGCCGGCCGGCAGCAGGGTGCGTCGCAGCAGGATGTAGCCGATGACGGCGCCGGCCAGGAAGCCGACGCCGTTGGCCAGCCCCAGGAAACCGGCCACCAGCTTGGGGTCGTCGGTGAGGTGCGGCGCCAGCACCGAGCCCAGGATCTTGACGGCGGTGATGACGAGGATGATGACGATCGGCGTCCACGGCTGTTCGCGCGCGTAGAACACCCGCAGCTGCAGCAGCACCAGCCCGTAGGGGATCAGCGTGAAGGCCGACAGGGTGATCGCGGCGCCCAGGTATCCGGCATCGACGTTTCCGAAATGGCCGTAGGCGAACAGCGCGCTGCCCATCGCGGGGCCGCCGACGGTCATGAACGCAACGATCGGTATCAGCGTGATCAACGTCAGCCGGGTGGCCAGCGACAGGTCGCCGAGCACGGCCTTGGTGTCGTCGGCGGCGGCGTTGCGGCTCAGCCGCGGCATCACCACGGTCAGCACCGTCACGCCGATCATGCCGAACGGCAGCATCAGGACCAGCCAGGTGTAGTTGTAGATCGCGGGGCCGGATGCCGCCGCGGTGCTGGCGATCTGGTTGCCGACCACCAGGCCGAGCTGGCTGATCAGCACATAGAGCACCATCGCTGCGGCCATGGTGCCGAAGCGCTTGAGCCGCTGGTCGATTCCCCACAGGGGTCGCAGGTCGACGTGCTGGCGTCGCAGCGCCACCAGCAGCAGCCCGGTTTGGGCGAACACGCCCAGCGTGGTGCCGACGGCGAGCACCAGCAGCTTGGCGTTGCCCATCCGCACGGGATCGACCGAGAGCTCGCCGGGCACCAGCGCGTAGACCCCGAGGGTGACCAGCGCGACAACGTTGTTGAGGACCGGCGCCCACGCCGCGGGCCCAAATATGTTGCGGTTGTTCAGGATTGCCATGAACACCGACGTCAGGCCGTAGGCGAGGACCTGGGGGAGCAAAAGGTAGGCGAACGCGATGGTCAGCGGCTCGTTGACTTGCGGGTCGCGGCCCAGCATCAGTCGCACCAGCAGCGGGGCGGCCACCACTGACAGCACAGTGGCGAAGACCAGCAGCGCCGTCGTCAACGTGACCAGCCGCCGCACGAACGCCGCGCCGCCGTCGGGATCGCTCTGCTCGGCGCGCGCGAGCACCGGCACGAAGATCGCGGTGAACGTCGCCTCCAGCACCAGGGCCGCGACCAGGTTGGGCAGCTGGTTGGCCACCGAGAACGCGCTGGACAGCGCGGCGCCCAGGATCGCGGCGAGCAGCACCACCCGGGCGAAGCCGGTGAGCCGGCTGATCAACGTGGCGAAGGCCATCCCCCACGACCGCGACACCAGCGCCGCGTCGGACAGCTCGGGGCGCCGACGATCGATCTCGGCGGCAACGGGCGGCAGCGGACCGGTCGGCGGTGAGCCCGACATCCGGGAATGGCGCGGCGGCTCGGGCAGGCGGTGGTGTGGTTGGGCCTGCCGATAGGCGGGGGTCATACTCGGTGCTCGTGTTCGACCGGCTGGTCGGCCTCGTCGCCCGCCTGGCCGGCTGCAGCGGCGTGCCGGGCATCGGGTGGGTCGGGGCGGTCCAGGTCGGCGCGGTCGGGCTGGCCGCGGAAGCGGTGCCACAGCCGGCGGCCGGCCAGCAGGACAAGTACCGCCGCCGCCGACAGCGTGATCGCGAACAGGACCTTGCCGTAGGCATTGGAATGCACCGACAGCCGCACCGGTTCGCCCAGCCGCAGACCGTCCGCGGTCCGCAGGGTGACGTCGACGGCGACGCGCTGGGTGAAGTTCACTTCGATCGGAATGCGCAGCGGCAGGTAACCCGGCGGCAGTTCGATCTGACCGACGTCGGTGACGTTCATGCCCGGCGGCGCGTCGACATGCAGCCGCACCCGGATCGGGACCGCCAGCCCGTTGTGCAGTGCCAGCGGTAGCGGGCTGTGCTCGGTGGCCAGGGTGTAGGAGCCGCCCGGGTTGACGATCGTGACCGCGCCGAACAGGTCGTTGACCGTCTTACCGACCAACGCCAGGCGCTGCTCAGCCAACCCGTTGCGGGTGTCTGGGGGTTCGGACTGGCTCAGCGCGCGCAGCATGTCCTCGCGCAGCGGCGCGGTGTACTGGACACCGGTCAGCCCGGTGCGATCGTCGGTCATCAACGACGACGTCAAGCCCCACAGCCGACCGACCTGCCCGGCGATGCCGGCGGTGACGTCGTCGCTGAACTGGCCGCGCGCGGACGTGTGGGTGCCGACCTCCTGCGGGGGTTCGGGGTGGGCTTGCACAGCCTGGTTGGCCTCCGCGATCACCGCCGGCAGCGGGCGCGGTACCGCCAGACCGGACCGGATGGTGGTGGTCAGCGCGGTCAGGATGACCTGGGCGTCGTCGGCCTGCAGGTTCCACGTCGTCGGCGGCACCAGGATCTGGGTGCGCGGGTCGTCGCGGCGCAGCGCGTGCCAGAAGATCGAGCCCAGGGCGTCCTGGCGGCGCGCGGTCACCGAATCGTGTCCGAGCCGAACCGTCAAAGACGAGTCCAGGTATGTCGGCACCTCGGGGGCGGTTCCCGCTCCGGCCAGCGCGGCGCCCACGGCGGGGTCGAACGGCGCGGCCACCACCTGCGGGGACAACCGCCGGGGTGCGGTGTCGACCGCGGTCTCCGAGGAGCCCTCCGCCTCGGCGGCCGACAGGTCGGTGGCGGCGATCGCGACGGTGTTGTCGTTGGCGCTGAGCAGCTTGAGCGCGCGGCTGGTCAGCGGGCCGTCGGGCACCAGCGTGGCGCCGCGGATCGAGGCGACGTCCAGGATCTTGTCGATGATGCTGTTGCCGCTCGTGGTGGCGATGGCGCTCAGGCCGGGATCGTTGACGCGCTGCACGGCATCCAGGTCGGCCTGCGCGTAGGGGAGCGGGGCCACGCAGGTCCGGTGCGCGAGGGCACGCAGGCGGTTCAGCCATTCGGTCGCGGCGGCCTGCCCGCCGCCCGGATGGGTGGGGGTGCCGGGGAGCTGCGCCGGGCCGTCGGGAGAGTTGGACACGACATAGCCGGCGGTCATCGCGTTGACGGTGACCAGCAGATCCGGGTCGATCGCCAGACACAACGCGCGGCCGACGGCGCCGTCGGGGTCGACGTCGTGACTGGTGGCGACTTCGGCAGAGGCCAGCAGGATGTCGAGCCGGCCGCCGCTGGCCAACGAGGTGGCCAGGTCGTCGTCAACCAGCCGCACCGGGATGGTGCCCCCCGGCACGCCCGGAGCCAGCCTGGGCCGATCGGCCAGCGGCCACAGCATGGTCATCAACACCGGTTTAGAGGTGTCGGGCGCGACGGCCGAGCCCACATCGTCGGCGCGGTCGGGTGGTACCCCCACCACGGGCAGCAGGAAGCGCGCGTTGTCCAGCCGGGCGGGCGCGCCGTAGTCGGGCGTGCCGTTCACGTTGACCAGGACGGGATAGATGCCGGGCTTCTCCACGCCCAGCGACGGCTTGGTCAACGCGCGCAGCGGGGCCGACAGGGTGAAACCCACCTCTTGCCCGCGCTGCAGTTCGGGCGCGACCGTGAGGAAATCCGCGGCCGCCTGATACCCATCGGTGTCGCCGTCCAAGGTGGTGCGCAACCCCGCGGAGGCCGTGACCGCGCCGGCGTGCTCGAGCCGGACCATGACGTCGCGGACCGGACGGTCGCCGATGTTGGTCACCATGCCGCTGACGGTCACGACGGGCGGACTGCTCGTGGTGACCACATCCGGGGTGACTTGATCGATGCGGACCCGGACAAACGGCGTCACCCCGGGCTCGCCCGCAGCCGCACCTGGCATTACCGGCCCGGTGAGCACCGCGAGTCCGGCCACGATGGCGAGCACGGCGGCGATACGCATCAAGCCGGCCCAACGCAGACGCGGAGCTGTCACGGCCCCGGTCCGTGGCCGTTCTTCCGGCCCGCGGCCGGTTTGTCCGAACGCCGAGTCCGCGAATGGGTCTGCGGCCGGCGCCGCGGCGAGCTGGGCGGCAGTGGCGGAAGCGAGGCCGGACCGTCGCTCTGCAGCTTGTCGATCAGCTCGTCGGCCACCCGGGCCAGGCGGCGCTCGTCGGCGTAGGCCAGCCGGGACGGCAGTTCGCCCATCGGCACCCAGGCCACCTCGGCGACTTCGAGATCCTCGTCGGACAGCTCTCCGCCAGAGAAGCGCATTAGATAGTGGTGCACGGTCTTGTGCACGCGGCGGCCGTCGGTGACGAACCAGTAGTCGATGCGGCCCAGCGCGGCCAGCACGCTGCCCCGGATACCGGTCTCTTCGGCCACTTCTCTTATAGCGGTCTGCTCGGCGGTCTCACCGAGTTCGATGTGCCCTTTGGGCAGCGACCACAGCATCCGTCCGCGCCGGTCGATGCGTCCGATCAACGCGGCGACCTGAGATTCGCGCGGTCCATCGAGCCCATCGATGACCAGCCCCCCGGCCGAGGTTTCGTGGACGGTGCGCAGCTGATCCGGCCCGCGCCGAGACGCCCGGGATCGGCGCGACTTGGTGGCCGTCGAGTCACCGGTCACTTGACCGGCGGTTTGGTTCTCGGGCGAAGTTGGGGTGCCACGGCCGCGGCGACGCCCCCGGCGCCGACGTGGTTTGCCTTGTTCGCCGTCCGACACCCAAGCGATAGTAGCTGGCACGGCATGTTCTCCCGGAGATGCTCGCCGCGGGTGAGTGCGGGAGGACGCGACGGAAGGCCTCTCGTCAGATCGGGCCGATCGCGTGAGCGATAGCCCACACCGCACCGAAGATGAGCAGTGAGAGTGGTCCGGACAGGCTGCCGATGAGCATTCCGCGCCCAATCTGGCCCGTCGTTCCGGAGGCCTGCATAACCAGGGCTGCGATCGCCATGTAGATCAGGACGACGGGAAGTACAAAGACGATCGAGTACGGCATGAAGAGCCACGTGGTGAACTCGACGATGAAAACATGTAGTACCGCTACCCCGAAAGTGACCGGCCCATAGCGCGATTTCGATACCGGGATTACCGATTCATTGGCCATCACAAGACCTTTCAGCGCAATACCAAGTAAGCGTAAACAATCCCACCGATTAGTACCGTCGCGGAAGATCCCGCAATGCTGAGCGCAAGACCGCGATTGCGCGGCGACGATGACTGCACCAGGACCCCTGCGAGGGCAAGAGATACCAGTGTGGTGATAACGGCCGCGACGAGCATCCAACTGCGTTCGGTATGTCCGCGTTCGGTCGTGAACGGCCCCTTGCCTAACACCCACATCGTGGCGAGCAATAACCCCAGGACGATCTGTACGACAAAGGGTGCGGACAACGTCGCCGTGCGCCACGCGCCTGCGTCCAAGTCGCGAACTCGAAGGAAAGACGGCATCTCTGGTCGCTTTCAGTTCATCGCGGTCATGCTGGGACCGCAGCGCCGGTGGGCAAGGGCGGGACGGAAGGGATGTCGGTAACCGGGCCAACGTCGGTCGCGGGCAAGGGAGCCGGCACATCGTATTTCGTGCTCCACCCACCTGTGTCGAACGGAGCGAACGCCTTGCCGCCGAGGGGGCCGACGTCGTGGTGGCCGGGCAAGTTGAAAGCCGGTCCCCACGACCGGCCGGATTGAGCGGGGTCAATCAATACTGTCCGGGTGCTGCCGTTTGGCAAGTCCTGGTACACCTCCAAGGAGGGGTAGTCAGTGCGCGTTCCGTTAACTTGCACACCTCCTGCTCCGGGCGTGAAAACGAGGTCGCCGTTGACCGTTACTGTATGGCCCGCAAATGGCCCGGAGGGATCTCCCGTGACTTGTGGCGCGAAAGGATTGCCCGCGTCGTATTTGATCCGAACCGATCCATCGGGAAGTTGCGTCACGCTGCCTCTGGGTATACCGACCTTCACCTGGCCTGGCCCGCCGGTGGAATTCTCCTCGACGGAAGGATTCTGCCGTAACACGACGATGCCATTTTCGTAGTCGATGTATGTGGTGACCTTGGTGTCTTCCGGGTCGAAATTGGGATTGGGTCCCCGGTTGTTCCCAAGGTCTCGCTTCCACGGCGGAAAGCTGGTCACATCCCGCTGCTCGATCCACTGCGAGACACGGACCACTCCCTGCCCGGGCACCGGGCGGATCCTCACCACTCGAATCTCCGATTTGGCGCCGTTGAACTTGGGGTCGTAGGTCTGCGGATCTAGGGCGGCGGCAGTCTCCCAGTCGGCGGCCGAGGCCGGTTCGCGGCCGAAGACCTGCTTAAAGGCCTCGATCTGGTTGTGACGACGTTGGTCCTGCGAGGGTGATTCCGGAACATCGCCGTCAAATGCCTGGATTGGCGGGTCGTATCCGTCCTGCTTACGCAGATTGGCCATTGAAGCGTGCAGCTGCCGAGAATATTGATCACGGATTCGCGTGAGGTTGTTCAGCGATGCCTTGGTGTCATCGATCGCATGCTTCTCGAGTCCGTCGATGTAGTGGTCCAGCAGCTGCCTCTCCGAAGCCGTTAACTCTGGGCTTTTCTCCAGCTCGACGGCCTCCCCAATTTGGTCGTCGAGACCCTGGAGCGCGCCTTCGAGCGTCGAAATCTCGCCCCGTCCGGATCGCTGGGCCTCGGCCAATGCGGCCGCGACGTTCTCCAGGTCGGCACCGATTCTGGGCAGTTGAACTGCTTGTACCCCGAGCGAGGTGGTGGCTCGTCGAACCTCGGCCGAGTCGTTGATTGGATTCTCGCCATTCTCGTGTGTCCAAGCCTTTTCGAAGCGACTCCGCGCCAGGTTGAATGCGGCTTCCGCTTCTCCCGTAGATCGTCCGGCATCATGAAACGCTGTCGCGAGGTTCGAGATCTGGGTCGGCCGGCCGCTCTGCAACGTGCGATTGATCCTCCACGGGTCCCCACCCGCGAACATGATCAGTGCGCCCTTGCTTATGTACCGGAGATGCACCGCACCGTCCCGCCGTTCACCCTTCTTGTCGCACGTAACGCTACTGACGCTCCGCACCCGGTCAATTCACCTTTGATGACGTGCGAGCCTCCTCACAGGGGCTTTTCGCCCACGGCCGACTAGGCTGATCGAACGTGCCAGACGCCGCCCAGGATGCCGACATGCTGACCGCCGCCGCGGTCGCCCTGAATCGGCATGCGCCCATGCTGGCCGAGCTCGGCTCCGCGTTCGACGCCGCGGGCCACGAGCTCTACCTTGTCGGGGGCTCGGTGCGGGATGCGTTGTTGGGCAGGTTGAGTCCCGACCTGGATTTCACCACCGACGCACGCCCCGAGCAGGTGCAACAAATCCTGCGGGGGTGGGCCGACAACCTGTGGGACACCGGGATCGAATTCGGCACCGTCGGCGTCGGCAAGGGTGACCATCGCCTAGAGATCACCACCTTTCGTGCCGACACCTACGACCAGGTGTCGCGGAATCCCGAGGTGCGCTTCGGCGATCGCCTCGAAGACGATCTGGTGCGCCGCGACTTCACGGCCAACGCGATGGCCGTGCGCATCACGCCTGAGGGTCCGGGCGAATTCCTCGATCCGCTAGGCGGTTTGGCGGCCCTGCGCGCGCGGATCCTGGACACCCCCGCCGCGCCGGAGGTGTCCTTCGGCGACGACCCGTTGCGGATGCTGCGCGCGGCGCGGTTCGCGGCGCAGCTCGGCTTCGGTGTCGCGCCGCGGGTGCGCGAGGCGATCGACCGGATGGCCCCGCAGCTGTCGCGGATCAGCGCCGAACGGGTGGCCACCGAGCTGGACAAACTGGTGCTCGGCGACGACCCGACGGCCGGCATCGATCTGCTGGTGCAGACCGGCATGGGTGAGGTGGTGCTGCCTGAGGTCGGCGGCATGCAGATGGCCATCGACGAACACCACCAACACAAGGACGTCTACCAACACTCGCTGACCGTGCTGCGCCAGGCGATCGCCTTGGAGGACGACGGCCCGGACCTGGTGCTGCGGTGGGCCGCGCTGCTGCACGATATCGGCAAGCCCGCCACGCGGCGCCACGAAGCCAACGGCGGCGTGAGTTTTCACCACCATGAGGTCGTCGGCGCCAAGATGGTCCGAAAGCGGTTGCGGGCGTTGAAGTATTCCAAGCAGATGGTCGAGGACATCTCGCAGCTGGTGTATCTGCACCTGCGGTTCCACGGCTACGGCGATGGCAAGTGGACCGACTCCGCGGTGCGCCGCTACGTCACCGATGCCGGCCCGCTGCTGCCGCGGCTGCACAAGCTGGTGCGAGCCGACTGCACGACCCGTAACAAGCGCCGGGCCGCACGCCTACAGGCCGCCTATGACCGGCTCGAGGCACGCATCGCCGAGTTGGCCGCCCAGGAAGATCTGGCGCGGGTGCGCCCCGACTTGGACGGCAACCAGATCATGGAGCTGCTCGGCATCCCGGCCGGACCCCAAGTCGGCGAGGCATGGCGGTTCTTGAAAGAGCTTCGGCTGGAGCGCGGTCCGCTGGACAGCGAAGAGGCGACCGCAGAGTTGTTGGCGTGGTGGAAGTCTCGGGGGAACGACTAGCCGTAACCGCGCGTCCGAATACGCATGGACTACTGCTTATCTGGCGATAACGGGGCGGCCGCAATTTGGCATGGACAACCCGACCTCGACTTGGACCACGACGGGCGCTTCGAATCGATCGGGCTGGATTTCGATCACGATGGATTGCGTGACGACGCCCTCGCCGATCTCGACGGCGACGGCCTCGTCGATCACGCCGTGCTGGACCTCGACAACGACGGCACCCCCGAGGCGTACTTCACCGATGACGGATCCGGGACGTGGGCGGTGGCCATGGATCGGGGTGGCCAACTGCGCTGGTTCGGACTCGACGGTGTCGAGCACACCGGCGGCCCGATGGTCGACTTCGATGGCCACGGGAGCGCCGACGCCCGCTTGGTCGACACCGATGGCAACGGGCTGGCCGACCGGGTGCTGCGCTCTGACGAAAACGGCGTGACCGGTTACGTCGACACCGATGGCGACGGTAAGTGGAACGTTCGGCTGACCGACACCGACGGTGACGGTCTCGCCGACGGCGCGAGTACCTTATAGCGACGGCCTAGTGACCCAACGCGCGACTTGCTGCGGTCGCGATGCAACTGCGCTACCTAAGCATCCCGTTCCTCGTCGCCGAGGCCGGTGGGGATCCGTGGTCAATCGATACCAGTCTGCAGGCCGGTCGCCCCGCGCAGATCTCCGTTCTGGCCAAGGCTTTCCGTGACGCCGGGGTGAGCACCGCCGAGGCGGTGATCGCCTTCGACGCGGCCCGTCGCCGCTTCGAGGCTGCGTGGAATCACCGCAACGGCGAGCATCCGATCAACGACGCCGACGAGGTGCAGCGGGTGACCCGGTCGTTGGGGCTGCAGGCCGCGCAATTGCCGGGCATCGCAATCGATTTGGAAAACATCGCCGCCGCACTGGCTGAGGCCCAACGAACCTCCGCGTGGTACCTCGCCGCACTGGAATACGACCTCGAGGATATAGACGACGAGATTTGTGCGGCCCGCGCCGACGACGATGGTTGTGGTGCCGAGGATCTGCGTAAGGATGCCGTTGCCGAAGTGGGGGCAATCGTGCTGGCGCTCGGTCAGGTTCGCGATCGATATTCGGCTGTGCTTGCGGCTACCTTGTCGACACTGCGTGCGGACGGGGCGGACCCGGCGGAGATTCAAGGCGTCGACGAGTTATCGATCCCACTACCGGTCAGTGATCCTGGACGAGTAATGCAATGGTGGGATTCGTTGAGCGCCAATCAAAAGCAGCTGCTGATCGATCAACACCCGTACGAGCTGGGCAATCTCAACGGCATACCGGCCGACGCGCGCGACTCGGTCAACCAGGCGGCGATGAACGACGACTTGCGCAGGGTCGAAGACGTTGCCCGTCAGCGCGGGCTGGTTCCCTCAGCGCTCCGAGATAGCGCGCTCAACAACCGGGACACGGACGTGTTCACCCATCCCGGCGACTACGGCCTGTGCGCCACCGACATCACCCGATACCAGAACGCGGTGAAAACCAACGACTTCCTCGAGCGCGACGAAATGCCTGACGGGCTGCCGATCATGCTGTGGGCATATGACCCGCTGGCGTTCAACGGCAAGGGCCGGGCGGCCATCGCGATCGGCAACCCGGACAGAGCCCGCAATACGGCGGTGATCGTCCCGGGAACCAACAGCAGCGTGCGGGGTGGATGGATGTCTGACGGGACGGACGATGCGATCACCCTCTACCAGCAGGCTGCGAGAGCCGACCCCCAGAATGCCACCGCGGTGTTGGCCTGGATGGGTTATGACGCACCCGAATTCGAGACACAGTGGCAGCAGGCCGTCACCGACCCATCGAACCTGGAACAGGTCGGCACCCCATGGCGGGCCCGGCAGGCGGGAGCGCTGCTGGCCGCCGACGTCAACGGCCTCGCCGCCACCCATGATGCGTCGACCCCCAGGCATGTCACCGTTCTCGGGCACTCCTACGGTTCCACTACCGTGGCCGACGCTTTCGCCCACAGCGGCATGCGTGCCAACGACGCCGTGCTAACCGGTTGCCCGGGAACCGATTTAGCGCGCAGGGCGGCGGACTTCCATCTCGACGACGGCAGGTTGTACGTGGGTGCCGCATCGACAGATGCGATCAGCTGGATCGGGGAGTCGGGCGCCGGCCTGCCCAACGGGCTGAACGCGACGCTGGATCAACCGCTGGGTCCGTTGGCCGGGTTGGGCACGGATCCGGCTCACGCGGGTTTCGGGGCGGTGCGGTTTCGCGCCGAAGTCGCCGGCTCGCACAGCGTCATGCCGTGGTTCACCGACCATTCGCATTACTACGACGTGGGCAGCGAAGCGCTGCACAACATCACCGAAATCGTCACCGGGCACGGCGATCGTCTGGCCGGCGAGGGCATGCTGGCGCCCGACCGAGCCCCGGCGCGACTCGCCATTCCCCTGCAGGTGCAGACCCCCTTGGGGACGGTGTCGTTGCCGCACGTCGGGATCCAGATGCCTGTCGCCGTCGATCCGGAATGGGACCGGCCGGCGCGATCGGTCACCAATGATCACGCGTTTTAGGCGCGGGTCAGCCGCGCCGGAGGTGGTGAATTGACCACGCGCGAACCGGCATTTAGCCTGATCAAAGGGACTATGTGGCGCTAGGGAGCCTCATCGCTTGAGACCCGGAAGGAGTGCAGATGTTCGTCGATACGGAGCTCTTGCATTCCGGGGGCAACCAGTCACACCGCGCTGGTGGACACGCCCAGGACGGGGCGGACCAGTTGGCGGGCGGAACGGTGGCGTCGGGGATGTTCGGCGATTTCGCCGCGGCCGACGCCTTTCACAGTGCCGTCGCCGCCGCACACGGCCAGCACGTGAAAACCCTTCAGGGCCACAGCGAGACGCTCACGGGGGTCGGCACCAAAGCGCACATCGCAGCCAACGGGTTCACCAACATGGACAAGAGCAACGCCACGGAAATGCAGGCGCTGCGACCGAGTTCCGGTCCTTCAGCTCAGAACGTCTAAGAAATGCTCGTGACGGAGGACCCGCCTTCACATCCGGGTGCGGGACCGCATGCTGGTCCGCCGGTAGGGCAGTGGGCGTCAGGCTATCCCGCGCCGCAGGCGCGACCGTCACGGATGTGGCCGGCGATCGCTCTGGGCGCGATGGTTCTGGCTTTGGTCGCGACGGTCGTAGCCGTCGTTGCGCTGGTTGCGGCGACGTCGCGGTCGTCGGGTTCGAGTCCGGCGCCTACCACGGCAACGCCTACCTACTCCGCCGCCCAAGTGTCTGCGGCGCACCAAAAGTTGTGTGACGCTTACAAGCTCGCGGCACATGCGGTCCAGATCGACACAAACGGCGACAATCCCGCTTTTGCGGGCATCGCTACTGTGAACGCGGCACTAATGCTTGAACAGGCAGTGAGTACTTCTCCTGGGCTCTCGTCTGGCGATCGAGCTGCTGCGCTCGCATTAGCTGCGGCCTATAGCCATGCTCAGGCAACGGCCAGCCTGGTGCAGGCACGTGATGATCCTTCTTGGCGTTCAGCGTCCGACGAAGTCAACACAAAGGATGCTGAGGTGAAAAAGGTCTGCGGCATTGGGTGACATTCCAGCCACAGGGCCGCGGTGATTGCTCACCGCTCGGTTAGCTGTTCAACTATTGGAGCGAAGTCTTCGGGAGACGGTCTCGTAAGCGCCTGCAACTATAAGGAGGACGTATGGTGGGGGACTTGCCTCCGGGGGAGGGGCCGACCACCGGCCCGCCGCCAAGCCCAACGCAATGGTCACCCGTGTTTCCCACCCAGCCACAAGCTCGTCCACGGACATGGCCGACGGCGCTCTTGGCTGGAACAGCTACGGTCCTGGCGATCGCGGCACTGATTGTGGCCCTGACTCGACCGACAGCTACGAAGCCAACAACGACATCCACTGCGCCGACCTACAGTGCCGCGGAGATATCCGGAGCTGAACGGCAATTCTGCGATACCTACAAACTAGGCGCGCAAGCAGTGCAAGCTGACACGAATGGCCACGAGGTCGCGCTAGGCCGGATCGCACTGACAAACGCTGCGGCCATGCTTGAGGACGCGGCGACCAATCCAGCCCTTGGGGCAACATATCGCGACCCCGCGCGCGCGTTAGCGGCGTCCTATCGCAAGGGGACGGCTATGGGAAATAGGGACGTTGCGACCGATGCGCAGTTTCAAGCCGCACTCGACGACATCAACGCGAAGGACGCTGCAATGAAGAAGGTATGTGGGGGCGGGTGAGTTCTGCCGGGTAATGCCCAGTGCTTCGCCGAAGCGACCCTGACGATCAATCTGCCAGGCGTGATGAGCAGATATGCAGTGGCGGTAAATTTTTGCGGCGCCTGTCGTCGATTTGTGGGATCCAGTGACTTTCAGATGAGGGAGAAGCGGCGCGCGGTGAATTGCCTGCTGTCCGGTTGGCTGCTCCACTACTGGAGGAGACAAAGGCGCCTTTACAAGCTTGCAAGCTGCCGCAGTAACTTCCGGACCAAAGGAGGACGTATGGTGGGATACTCCCCTTCGGGCCATCGTGAAGCGCCGTCTACCCCGCAGCACGCTGGGGGCTGGTCGTCACCGCATTTCCCGCGCCCAATATCCCGTTCACGCCCAACGGCTGGCTCTGACAAAGCGCTGGCGCGCATCGCCACAACCAACGGCGCCAGCCTGCTCGAGATGGGAGCAGCCAACCCGGCTTTAGCAGCTGAACGCCGCGATGCGGCAGGAGCACTGGCGATGGCGTACCGAACTCTCACGGCGAAGGGCAGCTGTGGGGTAGCCACAGACGCTCAATATCGGGCTGCGCTTGACAATGCGATCGCGAAGGACTCTGCCATGAAAAGGGTGTGCGGTGGGGATTGATCTTCCACCCGGCACTTGGACGGCGGCGCTGATTGGGCCGTGGTGGCCAGCATCATCGGCGGCTCTACGTGCTGGCGCACAACAGTGGAGCCAAGCATGTGGGGAGCAGCAGCTTTATTCACAGACGTTACGCACGCAATGGACGTTATTGGCAGCGCATAACCAGGGGCATACGGCAGACGATCTGATAGACCGGTTCCAGACGGGTGAAAAGCTCCATCTGGACCTCGCGGAGAAGTATCAGACAAAGACGTCAGCCTTCAACTCGGGCGCTGACGCAATCGACTACCTGCGAAGTCGACTGTCTGACATCGCAAATACGGGCAACAAAGAGATCGATGAAATCCTCGCCTCTAAAAAGCCACCCCCAGAGCAATTAGCCGAAATACAGGCAGTCCAGGCACGCTGCAATGCCGATGCCGCGAATGCGAGCCGGGACGCGCTCGACAAGCTGATGACGGCCACGCAAAAAATCCTCGATGCTGAAGGCGTAGGCGGCAACGCCCGGAGTTGGGCGCAAGCGAACGGGTTCGATGTTGGCGATGCCAAGCCGCCGGCGCCGATTAGTGAGCGTGACTTGAATTCGGTAGCTGGCGGTAGCGGGGTGCGTGGTGACGGAGGAGTTCCGCCACCTGCTGGGTCGCCGGGCCAGGCGCCGCCAGCCGCGGCGGGTGGTGGGATACGTGGTGGTGGAGGTGTGCCACCCGGCGGGGGGTCAGGTGGGCCGCCTCCAGCACCAATCGGTGGGGAGGGTGTGCGCGGCGGCAGTATCCCGGGGGCGAGTACCCCATTATCGCCTGCTGGTGTCCAAATGCCCGGCGGTGGCGGAACCGTATCGCCAGGGATGCCTGGCGTACACGGCGGCGGAACGCCGATTTCACCGGTCGGTCTAGGTCAAGGTGGCCAGCCCGGCTTAGGGCAAGCTTTCACGTCCGGTTTGGCGACCGGGCAGGCGACGGGTCCTGGGGGGCAAGCGTTTACGGCGGGGCCGCTACAAGCGATGGAGGCCGGGGGGCCCCAAACTCCGCAGGCGGCACCAGCAGGGACGCCGACCGTACCCAGCGCGGGAGCATTCATCCCGACAGGCGCTCCGGTTGACGCGCCCCCGGCGGGGTCCCCCGCGCCAATGACTACCGGCGGAGGCGCTTCAGTTACGCCGGTAATGACCGGTGGCTCATGGTCGTCGCCCTCACCGACGCTCGGTGGCGGTTCGTCGATTCCCTCGGGGTCGTTGCCCGCCTATGGTTCTGACCTCCGTCCGCCGGTGGTGGCGCCCCCATCCGTCCCTTCTGCGCCGGCCGGTCCCGTGTCGGGTGCGCCGGTAGTTTCTTCGCCAGCATCATCCCCATCCGCGGGTGGGCCGCTTGTTTCACCGGTGGAGCGGACGGCGTCCGGTGCGGCGGCGGGCCAAGCGGGCGCGGGACCATCGACCATGGCCGGTGCATCGGCAGCGTCCGCGGCAGCAGGCGCGACCGCCGGCACGGTGTCCGCCAGGACGGCCGAACAACAGCGGTTACAGCGGCTTGTCGATGCGGTGGCCCGTCAGGAGCCGCGGCTGTCGTGGGCCGCGGGATTGCGCGACGACGGCACTACGACGCTGCTGGTCACCGACCTCGCGGGCGGGTGGATTCCGCCGCACGTCCGGTTGCCCGCCCACGTGAGCCTGCTTGAGCCGACGGCACGCCGCCATGACGCCAACATCGTGGATTTGCTCGGCGCCATCACAGTCGCGGCTGCGCATCACGCCAACACGTATGTCGGTGAGCCAGGTCCCGATGAACCCGCACTGAGCGGCGATCGGCGTGCCCGCTCAGCCACGCCTCAAGTCGAGGAACTCGGGCCCACCCTGGTTGATGCGGTGCGCCGCCGGGACGGGCTACCCCGGATCGCGCAGGCGGTCGCGGCACCTGCTGTGAGAAAGACGGGCATCCTCGAGAGCGAATCCGAGCTGTTGCGCGAGTGCGTCGCGGAAATTCAGCACTCCGTGCTGACTGCCTATCCCAACCACGACCTAGCGGCTGTCGGAGATTGGATGCTTTTAGCGGCTATCGAGGCGCTGATTGACGGACACGAATACCTCGCGAACTATCACCTCGCGTGGTTTGACGTAGGAAGCCACCGGATGACTTCGTAGCGCGGTTCCGCAGTCTTGGGTGACTACCGCATTCAACCTGTTGTGACAAAATGTGCAGTGCAGGCGATCGGCGTTGCCGGTCTACATGCTTGAGTCTATGCAACAGGGGTAGAGGTGAGAGATCGTGGGCGGTGGAGTCGAAGCTAATATTCCGACTTACGTCGGCGCGAATAACATGCCAGAAGCGCCATTTCCGGTGGCGACCCCCCCTCACCCACCCGGCGCGTCGGCTGTGGACGCCGGTGGCGGCGCACTAACCGGAGCCGGCAACGCTGGCGTCCCCAAAGACGCAGCAGACGCCGCTGCGGCAGACGCTGACCGGCGCGCACACGCCGCCGACGCCGCGGCGAAGTTCCCGGCCAACGAGGCCAACGGGCAGCAGGACATGCAGATGATCCAGCAGATGCTGCAGAGCGTTACCGGCGCGCTCGGCGGCGCGATCGGTGGAGTCATGGGGCCGATGACGCAGCTTCCACAGCAGGCGATGCAGGCCGGTCAGAGCGCCCTTCAGCCGCTGATGAGCGCGGTGCAGGGCGGCGCTCATGGCGCCGGGCTCGCCAGCGACGCGCACCTGGTCGACAGCGTCGGCAGCGGCGGCGGCTCCGGACTGGGCGCCGGCTCCGGCGGCGGTGGTGCGGGCCTCGGCGGCGGCACGACCCCGGCCAGCTCGCTGGGGCCGCCGCCCGTGCCCACGTCGTCCCCGCCGACGACGCCCGCGGGCGCCAAGGCGCCGATGATGCCGCCGACGGGTGGGATGCCGGCTATGCCCGGGCAATCCGGCATGACCGGTATGCCGATGATGCCGCCGGGCGCGATGGGCCACGGCGGCGAAGGCGGCAAGAAGGACAGCCCGGTCGAGAAGCGGGTGATGGCCCCGGGTGTGCCCAACGGCCAACCGATCAAGGGCCGCTTGACCATTCCGCCGAGCGCTCCGGGCAACAAATCCGGGGAGGCCAAGCCGACCGTGGTCACCAATAGGCCTAACCGCCGGATCGTGATCATGCCGTCCGAGGACGAGCCGAAAGAATAGCACCATACCCAGCCCGCAGAACCGTGAGTGGCCGTGCGGTTCGCCCGCCAGTATTGTCGCTACGTAATCGCGGCCGGGCCGATCCCAAATGCGCGGGTCAAATTGGGTTGTCCGTTATTGACAGCAGAACTGTCGATGCGTGCATGCTATTGGCACGTCTGCAACGGAGGGTGTGGGAGTACTAGCGCGAAGTGTCCGGCAAGGATGCGGCGCCGCCAGGGCGCACAAATGGATCAGGGCGGGGAAGCCGGTGACCGATCCCCTGAAAATGCAAGCGGTCGCGGCGCTGACTCGTGCCCACAATATGTTCAGGGAAGCCACCGCCGGCGACGGCGTGGGTGACGCGCCGGCCCGGACGCAGGCGCACGCTGAGGCGATAACGCACCGCGCGGACGGGCTGCCCGGCACAGCTGCAGGAATGTCGGGCGCCTCGATAAACCAGCTAAGCCGGCTGGCCCATTCGGACCGGGCGCTGGGACAGATCATCACCGCGGCGCGGGCCGAGCACACATCTGGCCGCACGGCGACGGGGACCGTGCTGGACGCCGCCTTGACCGACACGACACCGGCCGTCGATACGCCGCTGGGCCGACGGGAGGCGGCCGCCCGCATGGCGGCCCGGCTGCGGGCCCAACACCGGCATGTCGCCGGATCGCGCCGCCGGGCAAGGCTTCTCGCGCGCAGGCTCCGACGCTTGCACTACCTACGAGGGCGGTCGATGCACGGCAACCAGCCCAGCGGGCGCCCGGCAGTACTGGCTGCCATCCGTAAAGCCCTGGACATCAAGGGCATTCACGACCCGGCGGCGCGCGCCCGCTGGGAACGCGGCATGGACCTGGTGGCCCGCCGCGAGTCCAACTACAACGCAAGCGCGGTCAACGATTGGGATTCCAACGCGGCGCGGGGCACACCGAGCAAGGGCGCCTGGCAATTCATCGCGCCGACGTTCGCGGCGTACCACCAGCCGGGGACCTCGCGCGACATTCACAATCTGGTGGCCCAGGCGTGCGCGTTCATCAACTATGCGATGGGCCGCTACGGGGTGGCCATCGACGCGTCGAACCTAGCCGATCGGATTCAGCAGGCCGATCCTCACCGAGCACCCAAGGGGTACTGAGCATGCCGCTGAGTTTGTCTAACCGCGACCAGAACTCTGGGCACCTGTTCTACAACCGTCGTCTGCGCGCGGCGACCACCCGCTTCTCGGTGCGCATGAAGCACGACGACCGCAAGCAGACCGCAGCGCTGGTGTTGTCGATACTCCTGGTCGCCATCGCCTCGGGTTGGATGCTGCTGCTGAACGTACTGAAACCGACTGGCATCGTGGGTGATTCGGCAATCATCGGCGACCGCGATTCCGGGGCACTCTACGCCAGGATCGACGGCCGGCTCTACCCGGTGCTGAATTTGACGTCGGCGCGGCTGGCGACCGGCACGGCGAATCAGCCGACATGGGTGAAACCCGCTGAGATAGCGAAGTATCCGACCGGGCCGCTGGTCGGCATCCCGGGCGCGCCGGCGGCGATGCCGGTCCACCGGGGTGCGACGTCGGCGTGGGCGGTCTGCGACACGGCGGGACGGCCGCGCAGCCCCGAACGGCCGGTGGTGACCTCGATCGCCGGCGTGCTCGACGGCTTCGACCGCGCCACACCGCTGAGCGACGACGCCGGGGTGCTGGTCACGTTCGAGGGCAACACCTTCGTGATCTGGGGCGGCAAACGCTCACAGATCGATCCGACGAACAGGGCGATCACGCTGAGCCTGGGCCTGGACCCGGGAGTCACACTGCCGGTGGAGATTTCGCGGGCCCTCTACGATGCGCTGCCCGCGACCGAACCGCTCGGCATCCCGGTGGTGCCCCTGGCGGGCACGCCGTCGACCTGGGTGTCGGGCTCACAGGTCGGCGCGGTGTTGCAGGCCCAGACCGCCAGCGGCGGCAAGCAGTTCTACGTGCTGTTACCCGACGGCGTCCAAAAGGTCACCAGCTTCGTCGCGGACCTGTTGCGCAGCGCCAACTCCTACGGCTCGACGGCGCCCCGGGTGGTGACACCCGACGTGCTGGTCAACATCCCCGAGGTGTCCTCGCTCGCGGTGGACTACTACCCAACCAAGCGGCTCAATTTCATTGACACCGCGGCCGATCCGACCACCTGCGTCGGGTGGGAGAAGGGGGCGACGGATCCGCAGGCGCGCGTCGTGGTCTACAACGGGCGCGGACTTCCCACGCCGTCGTACATGGACAACCGCATCGTGCACCTGGTGCGCGACGACCGCGACCCGGCGTCGGTGGTCGCCAACCAGGTGCTCGTCTTGCCGGGCGCGGCGAACTTCGTGACGTCGACCAGCGGCGTGGTGACCTCCGACTCGCGGGAATCGTTGTTCTGGGTTTCCGACAATGGGGTGCGGTTCGGTATCACCAACGACGACACGACGTTGCGCGCGCTCGGGCTCGACCCGGGATCGGCGGTGCAGGCGCCCTGGCCGCTGCTGCGGACTTTCGCCGCGGGCCCAGCACTGTCAAGGGAGGCAGCGCTTTTGGCGCGGGACACCGTCCCGGCGCTCGGCAAGGTGGCTGTGGTGACGACATCGGCGAAGCCGGGAGGCTAGAGAATGTCCAAGAAAGCGTTCCCCATCAACCGCATCAAGATCGAGCCGCCGAAACCGGTTCGGGTAGCACCGAGCGCGCCGATCGCGCTGCCGGAACGCGAGCCGCGCAACATCTGGGTGATGATCGGTGTGCCGGCGCTGATCGTCGCGCTCATCGGCACCATCGTCATGCTCTACGTCTCCGGCGTGCGCAGCCTGACCACCGGCTTCTTCCCCCTCATGGGCATCGGCGCCTTCAGCATGCTGGCCTTCTCCGGCCGATTCGGCCGAGCCCGCAAGATCACTTGGGGCGAAATGGAAAAGGGCCGTCGCCGCTACCTGCGTGATCTCGACGGCAACCGCGACGAGATCCAGACCGCCGTGTGCGCGCAGCGCGAATGGCAGAACTCCGTGCACGCCGACCCCCGCGGGCTCGGGGCCATCATCGGTGGCCCGCGGATGTGGGAACGCGGGCGCGGCGACGCGGACTTCCTGGAGGTGCGGCTCGGCACCGGCGTGCAGCACGCACCCGACTCGGTGCTGTCGGTGACCTGGCCCGACATCGCCTCCGACGAGGAGCTCGAACCCGTCACCGGGCAGGCGCTGCGCGATTTCATCTTGGAGCAGCGCAAGATTCGCGACATCGCCAAGGTGGTCAACCTGCGCTCTGCGCCCGGCTTCAGCTTTGTCGGCGAGGACCTGGACCGGCTGCGGTCGCTGATGCGCTCGGTGCTGTGCTCCCTGGCGGTCTTCCACAACCCGCGCGACGTCAAGCTGATGGTGGTGACCCGCAACCCCGAGGTGTGGTCGTGGATCGTGTGGCTGCCGCACAACCTGCACGACGAACTGTTCGACGCCTGCGGTTTTCGGCGCCTGGTCTTCGCCACGCCCGAGGAACTCGAAGAGACCCTCGGCGCCGAGTTGCACATGAAGGGCAAGCGCGGCGCCTGGACACCGCTGGCCGCGGCCAGCCCCACCGCGATGGGCTCGACCCTGGAAACCGGCGCGGACACGGTCGATCTGGGCCCGCACCTGGTGATCATCGATGACAACACGGGCAGCCCCGACGCCTGGGAGAGCGTCGTCGGCCAGGTCGGCAAGGCGGGAATCACCTTGCTGCGCATCGCCTCCCGGATCGGCACCGGCGTGGGCTTTGCCGCCGACCAGGTGTTCGACCTCAGCGAACGCCACAGCTCACCCAACGGCTCGGTCAACGGCGACGTCGTCCTGCACCGCAACGGCTCCGATGCCGACGGCGAAGACGACCGCCCGGCACCACTGCTGCGGGTCCGCAACAAGTTCTTCGCGCACGCCGACCAGCTCTCCGTGCACCGCGCGTATCGCTACGCGCGGGCGATGGCCCGCTGGTCACCGACCAGCCGCAGCGAGATCGCCGACTCGGTCAGCGGCGCAACCGAATTGCTGCGCGCCCTGGGCATCAACGATCCCCGCGACCTGGATGTCGACCGGCTGTGGGCCGAACGTCGCGGCCGCGGTGACGAGCGCTGGTGCGAGGTCCCGGTCGGCGCCAAACCCAACGGCGAGCTGCAGAACATCACCATCCGCGCCAAGGACTTCGGCGGCTTCGGGTTCCACTCCGTCGTCATCGGTACCAGTGGCTCGGGCAAGTCGGAGTTCTTCCTGTCGTTGGTCTATGGCATCGCGCTGACGCACTCCCCGGAGACGTTCAACGTCATCTTCGTCGACATGAAGTTCGAGTCGGCGGCACAGGACATCCTGGGCATCCCGCACGTAGTTGCCGCGCTGTCGAACCTCGGCAAAGACGAACGACACCTGGCCGAGCGGATGCGCAGGGTCATCGACGGTGAGATCAAGCAGCGCTACGAGCTGTTCACCTCGGTGGGCGCCCGTGACGCCAACGACTACGAGGAGATCCGGCTCGCCGGGCGCGATCTGCCACCGGTGCCGGTGCTGCTCGTCATCGTCGACGAGTACCTGGAACTGTTCGCCAACCACGAGAAGTGGATCAACCTCATCATCCACATCGGCCAGGAAGGCCGCGGCGCCAACGTCTTCTTCATGCTGGGCGGGCAGCGGCTGGACCTGTCCTCGCTGCAAAAGGTCAAGTCCAACATCGCCTTTCGCATCGCGCTGCGCGCCGAGTCCGGTGACGACAGCCGCGAAGTGATCGGTTCGGACGCCGCCTACCACCTGCCGTCGAAGGAAAACGGTTTCGGTCTGCTCAAGGTGGGGCCGCGTGACCTCGAGCCGTTCCGCTGCTTCTACCTCTCCGCCCCGTTCGTGGTGCCGAAGACCAAAGAGGTCGCCACCACCGTCGACATGACGTTGACCAAGCCGCGGTTGTACAACTGGCAGTACCAGCCGCTGGACGCGTCGGATGCCACGGCATTGGAGGTCGCCGCCGCCGTCGATGCCGAACCCGACGAATTCCTGTACTACGACGACGGTTACAAGCGGAAGAAGGTCGTCGACGTGCTGCGGGAGTCGTTGCACGAGGTGCCGCACCGGTCACCGCGCCGTCCCTGGCTGGAGCCGCTGGAGGAGCCCGAGTCCATCGACGCTCTGGTCGCGGGATACCGGGGCAAGCCATGGCATGTCGACTACGGGCGGAACCCGGGTCTGATGTTCCCGGTGGGCGTGATGGACATCCCCGAGGAATCGAAGCAGATCGTGCATGCGGTGGATGCGTTGCGCAGCAACGTGATCGTGGTGGGCGCCAAGCAAAAGGGCAAGACGACCACGCTGATGACGCTGATGTGTTCGGCGGCAGCGATGTACACCCCGTCGCGGGTGACGTTCTTCTGCATCGGCGGGGCGACCCTCGCCCAGGCCGCCTCGCTGCCCCACGTCACCGACATCGTGTCGCCGAAGGACGCCGAGGGCATCGAGCGAATCCTGAGCAGCATGGACGCCTTGATCGATGCCCGCGAGGATTCGTTCCGGCGCCTCAAGATCGACCTCGACGGCTTCCGCGAACGCCGGTTCGCGCCGGGCAGCGACGGCCTCGGCGGCACCGACGCCAACGACCCGTTCGGCGACGTCTTCGTGGTGGTCGATGACTACGACGACCTGTACTCGAAAGACACCGTGCTCGGTGACCGCATCATCTCGTTGAGCAGCCGCGGCCCTGAATACGGGGTGCACGTGATGTGCAGCGCCGGCGGCTGGATTCACGGGCAGCGGCAGAGCCTGTTGCAAAACGCCACGGCGCGAATCCAATTGCGGTTGGCCGATCCCAGCGAGAGTCAGATGGGCCACTCGTCGCTCGAATCGCGCGACGCGGCCCGGCGGACGCTGAACCGGCCCGGCTTCGGTCTGACCGACAGCCTGCACGAGCTGCGGGTGGGTGCGCCGGCGCTGACCGACCCCATCACCGGCGCGATTGTCAGCATCGTCGACGTCGGCGCCCGCATCGCGGACGTCGCCGGTGTGACCAAGCACGCCACCCTGCAGCGACTGCCGCAGCGGGTGGCGCTGAAGGCGATCCTGGACTACGAGGCCGCGCACCCCAGCGGCGACGACCTCTCGATCAGCTTCGCCATCGGCGAGCGGCACGAACTGGGGCCCGTCCCCATCAAGCTGCGCGAGAGTCCCGGGTTGATGATCTTGGGGCGGCAGGGCTGTGGAAAAACCATGTCGCTGGTCGCCATTGGCGAGGCGATCATGAACCGGTTCAGCCCCGAAGAGGCGCAGCTGACGCTGATCGACCCCAAGACCGCGCCGCACGGTCTACGGGATCTGCACGGGCCCGGCTACGTAAGCGCCTACGCCTACGACCAGGACGAGATCGACGAGGTGATCACCGCACTCGCGCAACAGGTTTTGCTGCCGCGGCTGCCACCGAAAGGCCTGAGCCAGGAGGAGTTACGCGCGCTCAAGCCGTGGCAGGGCCCGCGACACTTCGTGCTCATCGACGACGTCCAGGACCTGCGCCCCGACCAGAGCTATCCGCCCAAGCCGCCGGTGGGCGCGGCGCTGTGGAAGCTGATGGAGCGTGCGCGGCAGATCGGCTTGCACGTCTTCACCACCCGCAACAGCGCGAACTGGGCGACGCTGCAGATGGATCCGTGGATGCGGTTCCAGAACTCCGCGAAAGTGGCTCAGCTGTATATGGATAACGATCCACAGAACCGGATCAACCGAAACGTCCGGGCCCAGACGCTGCCGCCGGGGCGTGGCCTGCTGGTCAGCGTCGACGGCGACGTCGAAGGCGTGCTGGTGGGGCTGCCGTCGTCGGTCATACCGCCCCAGCAGTAACCAGGTGCGGCTCGGGTGTCTTCACCGTCGGCGTGACGACACGGCGGGGGAGTGGGCTCGGCCACCAGAACCATCGGCCCAACAGCGCCACGATGGACGGCACGATGAAGGCCCGTACCACCAGGGTGTCCAGCAGCAACCCGACCGCGATCGTGGTGCCGATCTGGGCGATGCTGAGCACGCTGCTACTGAGCAGCGCCAGCATGGTCAGACCGAAGATGACGCCGGCAACGGTGACCACCCCGCCGGTTGCGCCGAATGCCCGGATGATGCCGGTCTTCAGACCCGCCGCCGCTTCTTGTTTGATGCGCAACGCCAGCAGCAGGTTGTAGTCGGCGCCGACGGCGATCAGCGCGATGAAGGCGATCGGCGCCACGGCCC
The DNA here is from genome assembly GCF_001665835.1 of Mycobacterium colombiense. Lineage (GTDB taxonomy): Bacteria > Actinomycetota > Actinomycetes > Mycobacteriales > Mycobacteriaceae > Mycobacterium > Mycobacterium colombiense_A. Next base: position 26,741 of record NZ_LZSX01000107.1, read on the forward strand.
AGTGCAGGTCGTGATGAAGCAGGTGCTGCCAAATCAGCACGCTGGCACCGATGGCCGACGCGTAGGAGGTGACGACGGTCCCGACGACGACCAATCCCGCGACCGGGCTACGCAACATGGCGGTGACGATCAGGAAGATGAGAACCAGCGCGGCACCCACCAACAGCTCGGTGTCGTTCGCGACAAAGCGCTGCAGATCGGCGGTCACCGGGCCCACCCCTGCAAGGTCGACCTCGGTCGGGGTCAGGGTGCCCTCCTTGGTGGCCTCCTTGATGGCGGCGCGCACCTGGTCCGCCCGCTTTGCGCCGTCGGCACCCCACTCCGAACCATCGCCGTAGACCAATAGGTAAACGGCGCGACCGTTCTCGGAGATCAGGTGGCTAAGCGCGGTGGTGTACCGCGGGTCGGTCAACGCGCGCTGCGGCATGTAGAAGTCCGCCGCGGCGCTGCCCTGAAACTGCGTCGCGATCTCATTCATGTAATCGGTCAACTGACGCATTTGCGGCCCGAGCGTGTCGGAGAGGCTCAGCAGGTCATGTGTGGCCGAACGCGCTTGCCCCAGCGCATCTTTCATCGACGTGACACTCTGCGGCAGGGTTGCCATCGCGGTGGCGGCCGTGCTCGACCCGCTGGTGAGCTTCGCAGCGCCCGAACCCAGGCGGGTGGACGTCTGCACCAGGCTGTCGACGGGCTGCAGCACGCGGTCCACGGTCGAGCAGATCGGGTTGGTGGCGCAGTCGGGGGTTCGCCCGACGAAGTCGCGCAACGGGTCGAGGTAACCCGACACCGTCGTGACGTTGCGCTGCAGCCCGTCCATCCCGGCCCGCATGTCTTCCGCGGCGCCGGACATGTCCGCTAATCCTGCACTGCCACCACGCAATCCGTTGCCCAACCCGTCGACAGCAAGCTGGGTTTGTGCCAGCGCGCTGTCCAGCTCGGAGACCCGCTTGAGGCGCTGGGTCAGCGAATCCATGGTGTCGCCGAATTGGCGGCCGAGCACACCGGCCTGGTAGCTCAACGTCGCCTGTTCGGGCACCTTGCCGTCGGGCCGGCTGGCGGACTGCACCGCCCGCACACCCGGCACGGCCATGATGTGGCGGGTGATGCGCTCGATGGCGATCAGGCCGGCCGGGTTGCGCAGGTCGTGGTCGGCCTGGACGGCGACGACATCGGGCAGCAGAGCGTTGACCGCGAAATGGCGGTCGGCGCTGGCATAGCCACGGTTGGAGTCGGTGGACGACGGCGTGGCGGCGGGTTCGTTGAAGCCGACCCGCATGCTGACCAACGGCAGCGCGACCAGCAGGGTCAACGCCAGCGCGGCGACCAGGACCGGCCCGGGCCAGCGTGCGACGGCCGTGCCGACACGGCGCCAGCGACGCGCGGTCGTGGACGGCCGTGGTTCCAGATATCCGCGGCGTATTGCCAAGCTCATGAGCGCGGGCGTCAGGGTCAGCGCGGCCACCATGGTCGCCAGAATGCCGATGGCGCACGGCAACCCGGCGCTGCGGAATGAGCCGACCTTCGCGAACACCAGACACGCCAGCGCCACCGATACCGTCAACGCCGATCCGATGACCACGGGCGCGATCGACCGATAGGCCTGGGTCAGCGCCTGGGCCGGCTCGACGCCGCGGCGCCGGCCCTCGTGGTAGCGGCCGACCAGGAAGATCGCGTAGTCGGTGCCGGCCCCGAGTGTCATGGCCGCCATCAGCGCCACCGAAAACAGCGACACCTCAACCACGTTGGCTTGACCGAGGGCGGCGACGACGGCGCGCGCCAGGGCCAGGGCGAGCCCGACCGAGATCAGCGGGATCGCAGCCGCAATCGGCGATCGGTAGACAGCCAGCAACAGCAGCAGGATGAGACCGATGGTGGCGGCGGTGATGCCGAGCATCTGGCGGTCTATCGCCGAGAATTCGTCGACGATGGTGGCGCCGGGACCGGTGACATGGACCTGCAGGCCCGACGGCGGTGAGAGTTTCTGGACGGTTCCGCGCACGGCATTCACCGAGTCGCGCGCCTGGGCGGTGCCGAGCATGCCGGCCAGCCGCACCATCACGCTGACCGCCTTGCCGTCCGAACTCTGCGCACCGGCGGCCGTGGCCGGCTGCGACCACAGGTCGGTCACCGCGTAGACGTGACGCCGATCCGAACCGAACGCTGTCGTCAGCCCATCGTAGAACCGGCGATCCTGCGGTGTCAGCCGCTGATCACGTTCCAGCACAACGTAAACGAAGTTGTTGCTGGGCGTCTGGTTGAACAACTGGGCGGCCTGTGTCGCGGCTACCGCGCTGGGCGCGCCGGGAGGCATGAAGGACCGGGCGTGGGAGTCCACGACCCGCTCCAGCTGCGGGACAGCCACATTCGCGATGCCCGCCACCACCACCCACAGGCCGACGATGAGGAGCGCGTACCGGCCGGTCAGGCGCGCAAGGCTGCCCAGCCTGTCATGCAACGGTCTGCCGAGCGCTGGTGGGCCCGCCGAACAGGCCCACGGCCACGTGCTCACCGCGCGTGAGCGAGCGCACGCGCAACGACCGGCGGGTGCCGATCTTCACCAGCGCGTGCAACCCGGGCTCGGCGGCCGCGAGATCGGCGCGCACCTGTTCGGCCGACGCGCCCTCATGAGCCGCCTGATCCAGCTTGGCCACCAGCATCGTGATCCATCGCTGGCCGAGCGAAAGCATCAGGCCCTCCTCGTCGCCGAAGAGTTCGGACACCTCGGATGACTTGCCGATCAACGCAAGTGCCGCCTCGGGGTCCGTCTCGGCGGCTTTGATCACCTGGGCCATGAAGGCCATGCGGTCGTGCAGCAGTGTCCATGTCATGACTCGACGTTAGGAGAGCAGCCACCCACCGCGCGTCGTGCCGAAGTGCAGTCTTTGCCTCCTACCACGGGCGGAGACGGGCACCGACCGCGGAAGGATGTGACGAAGCGCCGCGCTCTTCTAGGATTGGACGATGTTGCGCGCCGCAGTGAATTACCTGCGGGAACAGCTTCGCCGACGCAGCGAGCTGATTCCCGTCGGTATCACCTGGGCGGCGCTGATCTCTGTCGATGTCGCCCTCGTGCTCGGTGGCGTGATCGGGACGCTGCAGCGGCCCGTCGCCGACCTCCCCGTGGCGCTGACGGCATTCGCCATAGCCCTGTCGCCCTCGTTGGCGTTCTTCGTCTTCAACATGAAGATGGCTCCGGGGCCGTTATGGGCGACCTGGCTGGTGTCCTCCGCGCTGACTCTGTTTGGTACGTCGACGCCCATTCACGCCGATTTCGCGCCGGCGTTGTTGGTCCTGATGGTCTTGGTCGTCGCGACATTGGCCTCGGTGTTGGGCGGCCTCCTTGCAACGGTGTCGGCGGCGGCGCTGTTGCTCGGCGCGTCCGCGCTGCACCGCCTCGACATGGTGGTGCTGTATCTGGGTTTCATAGCGGTGGGCTGGCTGCTTGGTTACCTGATGCGCACCCAGCGGCTGTTGCTGGCCGAACAGATTGAGGCGCAGGACATGTTGGCCGAACACGCCGCCGCCGACGAGCGGCGGCGCATCGCCCGTGAAGTGCACGACGTCATCGCCCATTCGCTGAGCATCACCCTGCTGCACGTGACCGGCGCGCGCCGGGCGCTGCAGCAGGATCGCGACGTCGACGATGCGGTCGAGGCGCTGGAGCAGGCCGAGCGGCTGGGCCGGCAGGCGATGGCCGACATCCGACGCACCGTCGGGCTGCTCGACAACTGGCCCACCAAGACCGCGCAGACCACGCCCGAACCCGGCATCGACGACATCGCAGCACTGGTCGAGGGTTTCCAGCGGGCCGGTCTGGCCGTCGGCCTGTGCGTCGAGGGCCCCACCGATCACGTATCGGCCGCGGTCGGCCTCGCGCTGTACCGCATCACCCAGGAGTCACTGGCCAACATCGCCAAGCATGCGCCGGAGTCGAAAGCCGGTGTGGTGTTGGATATTTCGCCGGTATCGGCGCGGCTGGCCATCACCAACCTACTTCCCGCGGCAGTGATGGCCGCGCAATCGGCCGAAGGACGTGGCCTGCGCGGCATGCGCCAGCGCGTCGAGCTGCTCGGCGGGGCCATCGACGTCGGCCCGACCCGCGACGGCTGGTCGGTGTGCGCCGAAATCCCACTGCAGGAGGGCGATACGGCCTGGCGCCCATGGTGGTGCAAGGCATGATCCCAAATATCCCAGCGACGCACGAGATCACCGTGCTCCTCGTCGACGATCAGGACCTGGTGCGGTCGGGCCTGCGCCGGATCCTGCGCCGCAAGGACGGGTTCGTCGTCGTCGCGGAATGCGCCGACGGTGACGAGGTGTCCGCGGCGGTGGCCGAGCACCGGCCCGACGTCGTCGTGATGGATCTGCGGATGCGCCGCGTCGACGGCATCGAGGCGACGCGCAGGCTGGGCGGCCGGCCGCCGGTGCTCGCGCTGACTACCTTCAACGAGGAGGAGCTGTTGTCGGGAGCACTGCGCGCCGGTGCGGCCGGCTTCGTGCTCAAGGACTCTTCGGCCGAGGAGCTGATCCGCGCGGTCCGGGCGGTCGCCAGGGGCGACAGCTATCTCGATCCCGCGGTGACCTCGCGCGTGCTCACCACGTACCGCAAGGCCGCTCCCGGGCCGCGCGGCACCGCGATCGGCGAGCTGACCACCCGCGAGCTCGATGTGCTGACGCTGATCGGCCAGGGCATGTCGAATACGGAGATCGCCGATCAACTGTGCATCTCGGGCGTCACGGTCAAGAGCCACATCGGGCGGATCTTCGGGAAGCTCGATCTGCGCGACCGCGCCGCCGCGATCGTCTACGCGTACGACAACGGCATCGTCGCGCCGCGCTGACGACCTACAGGGGCGCCGACTGCTCCGTCAGGTTCAGCAGCAGGTAGGCCATGCACACCAGGAAGTTCAGCACCACCATGATCAGGCCGGCCAACATCAGCGAGCGGGTGCCGCGCTGCCTGAGCCGCTTGTAGCGCGCGGCACGCAATTCGCGGTCGAGCCGGATCGCGATCAACGCGAAGTTCACGTTCATCAATTCGTGGGCGGCCAGCGGCGCGCCCTCCAGCATTTGCCGCAACCGTTCCGGTGCCGTTCGAACACCCACCCGTTCGAAACTGTGGCACAGACGTAGCGCCCGCCGTCGGCGGAGCGTTTCATATGGCAGCCGAAGCCGCCGCGCAAGTTGCCCTCGATCGTCCCCCCAGGGGTAAGACGGGGTCATCACAAGCGGGATTGTAAATCGCTCGGCGCCACTTTTGCGCGGTGAACACGAACTATGTTGCGACATATCATTTCGGCACACCACCGCTCATTTGCTGGGACGTTGGCAACTCGAGGTAGCGCTCCAGGTTGCGATGCATGTTGATCACGCGTCGTTCCTCGCTGGACAGCACCATGTGTGTGAAGCCGGGTTGATGCATCCCGCGCTGCAACCCGGGAAGCACCGCGATGTCCTGGGTGAGCACAATGCCTGGTCCCGAGCCGGGCTCGGCCGCATCGGCGGCCATGCGGACGTCCGTCGGCTTGGTACGCGGCGCACCCGGCGGCATTCGCGTCATCAAGAACATGATCAGCTCGCCCTTGTCGGGGGAGGGATCGGGGGCGGGTCGCGAGCACATGACGGTCAGGTGGTCGGCGTTGGTCAAAAGCGTCATGTTGGGAAACACGTTGTACTGGTGCAATCGGGTCATCCGATCGGTATCAGCCCAATTGAGATCCACATTGCGGCTCGCGGCGAAGGCCCGGGTTCGGTCGGCGATCAGGTCGGCAACCGTCTGGCCGGGCCGGCGTTCGTCGGCGGGGAAGGGCGTGCCCTCGGCCGCGCCCATCAGCGCTCCCTGTGTGTAGACGTAGGCGTTCCAGACCTCTTCGTCGCTGAGTGTGCCGTCGAAGCGTGGGCTTTGCACGCCGTAGGGCTGATCCGATTTCCCGGTGTGGCCCCAAATCCGCTGCGGCGCATGGATGTCGTCGACGCAGCGCAGCAGTTCGGGATGCAGGGTCTGGATGTGGTAGGTCTCGCTGTATCCGTCCGCGATTGTCTTCCAGTTGGCGTCGACCTCGACGGTGAGCGTGGCGTAGCAGCGGAAATCCTCCAGGTGACACCAGGCGATGTCGTCGGGCACCGCCTCCAGGTATTCGGTCAACGACACCGCGCCCGGGTCGAGGTTGACGAAGACGAGCCCGGCCCAGGTGTCGACGCGAGCCGATATCAGCGGAAAGTCGGACATTCGCAGCGAGCCGAAGCCCTTGCGGTTGGGCACCCGTTTGAGCGCCCCGGCCAGGTCCCAGGTCCACCCGTGATAGCCGCACTTGAGTTCGCGCAGGCCCGTGCCGGATCCGGTGCACAGTGAATTGCCGCGGTGCCGGCAGACGTTCTGGAATGCGCGGAGTGCCCCGTCGTCGTCCCGGACGATCAGCACACCGAAAGGGCCGCAGCGGTATTCGAAGTAGTCGCCGGGTGCGGCGACGTGGTCGACCACGCAGGCCAGTTGCCACACCCGCGGCCACATCCGCTGCGTTTCGAGTGCGGCGAAGGCGGGGCAGTAATAGCGCTCGGCGGGCACCAGCGTCGGGTTGTCCGGCGGGATGCCGATGGCATCCTCGTCGCGGGTCCGCGCCGGATTGCCGGCCGCCGTTGCCATCGGGGGAGTTCTCAGCGCGCTCCGCGGACCAGGCGTCCGGGGCGGGCGCCGGTGTCGACGTCTTTGCGGCGGGTCACCGTTCCGCTGACGATGGTCGCGGCATAACCGCTGGCGCCCTGCAGGATTCGGTTCCCACCTGCGGGCAGGTCGAACGCCATCGCCGCCGGGTGCAGGGTCAGGGCGTCCATGTCTATGACGTTGATGTCGGCCTTCTTGCCGGGCTCGATGGTGCCGCGGTCGGTGAGCCCGAACAGGTGAGCGGTGTCGCGGGATTGCTTGCGGATCACGTACTCCAGCGACAGCTTCTCGCCCCGGTGCCGGTCCCGCGCCCAGTGGGTGAGCAGGAACGTCGGGTAGGACGCGTCACAGATCATTCCGCAGTGGGCGCCGCCGTCGGAGAGTCCGAGCACGCCCGCCGGGTGCAGCATCATCTCGCGGATCGCGTCGTGGTTGCCGTCGGCGTAGTTGAACAACGGCAGCATCAACATGTTGGTCGCGTTGGACTCCAGCATGAGGTCGTACAGCGTGGACAGCGGGTCCTCGCCGCGGGCCTTCGCGATGGCCGCGACGGTGCGGTCGGGGGTCGGCTCGTAGTCGGGCGGATTGCCGAGCGCATACAGCCTGTGGAGCGAATGCTGCACCAGGGCGAACATCCCGTCGAACAACAAGGCGGGGTCGGGCGGCAGGTCGTCCTCGGACAGGATTGCGGCTTTCACCGCGGGGTCGGCCAGCCGCTGCGCGAGCTCGCCGCGGCCACACTCGGCCTTCAGCCGGCGGTAGGTGGGACGGTGGCTGAATCCGTGATGGCCTTGGAACCCGATCATCATGCCGAACGGCCGCGCCGCGATCTGCGGGTACAGGCGGGCGCCCGCGGCGTGCGCGTCCGCCGACAGGTCCAGCATCTCGCGCCACAGTTTCGGATCGGCGTCCACCTGGATCAGCGCGAAGGACACCGGCCGGTCGATCTCGGCGCTCAGCCGCCGCATCCAGTCCAGTTCCTTTTTGGGCCCGATGATGTCCTCGCCGGCGGCCCCTTGCGGCGCCAGCTCGAACACCGCCTGACCGCCGGCCGCCATGGCGCGGCCGAGGCCGAACAGTTCTTCTTCGGCCGCGAAGGTACCGGGGACCGGTTCGCCGTCCATCGCGCGGTGGCCCATCGTGCGCGACGTGGAGAAGCCGAGCGCCCCGGCCTCGATCGCCTCACGAACCAGCCGGCCCATCGCCTCGATGTCCTCGGGGGTGGCCGGCTGGTTCCGCGCTCCCCGCTCGCCCATCGCGTAGGCGCGGACGGCGCCGTGCGCGACCTGACTGCCCACGTCGACGGAGAACTTCTGTTTGCCGACCGCGTCGAGGTACTCGGGGTAGGTCTCCCAGCCCCAGGTGATGCCTTCGGTCAGCGCGGTGCCGGGAATGTCTTCGACGCCCTCCATCAGTTCGATCAGCCACTGCTCGCTGCCCGGCCGCACGGGCGCGAATCCGACGCCGCAGTTGCCGGTCACGATCGTGGTCACGCCATGGCCGCTGGACGGCTCCAGCAGGCTGTCCCAGCTGACCTGGCCGTCGTAGTGGGTGTGGATGTCGACGAAGCCGGGGGCCACCACATGCCCTGTGGCATCGATGGTTTCGGCCGCCGCGCCGCTCATCGCGGGGCCGTCGACACTGCGCCGCACGACGTCGACAATTTTGCCGTCCTTGATGCCGATGTCGGCGGGGTAGCGTTCCGCGCCCGTGCCGTCGACGACGGTTCCACCGATGATCTTTAGGTCGAACATGAGGCTCCTCTTCGCCGCCGTGGGCTGTCTCTGGAGGGCTGAGCCGGAAGGCGCGCAGCATTTCGCTACGGTAGGTAGCGTAACTCTTGGCGCGACGAAGGCAATAGCCTCAGCCGAATTGGGTCGGGCTTACAGGGAGCTTTCCAGGGCGGCGACGGTTTCCAGATCGTCGAGCGCCGCGACGCCGCGGCGCAGGCCTTCCATCGCGATGTCTTCGACCTGCATCCCGCCCATCCCGGTGGTGATCAGCGGGGCGACATAGGCGTATAGCGCGCCCTGGCGGAATCGCAGCCACAGGTCGTCGCGGTCCAGGTCGGGTCCGCCGGAAGCGACCAGCGCCCGCCGGTAGTCGTCGAGGAGTTCGCGCTGGTTGGCCCGCCGGTCCTCCGGGGTCAGGCTGGTGATCAGCGTGTAGGCCAGTTCGCGGGAGGGGTGTCCCCGGCGCACCGCCTGCCAGTCCAGCAGCCCGGCCTTGCCGCCGTGGAAGTACATGTTCCCCGGGTGGGCGTCACCGTGCATGACGGTGTGCGGGGGAGTGTCGATGAGTGCGGCGACGGCGCGGTAGTTGTCCGCGATGAAGCGGCCAGCGTCGACGGGGACGTCGACAGAAGAAGCGCGCTCGGCGAGCCGCTTGATCGAGGCGTGCATCAGCGAACCGGTCAACAGCGACGTGACGTCGCCGGACGGGGTGTACAGCCAGCCCATCGGGCCGCGTCCGTGGCGCGGCAGCCGGTCCCAGAAGGTGGCGTGCAGCTCGGCCAGCAGCTCGATGATCAGGCTGGCCTGGTCGGCCGACAGCGGGTGCAGGGTGTCCGGGAATTCGCACGACTCGGCCGGCAGGTCCTCCAGGACCAGCAGGTAGCGGCCGGTAGAGGCGTCGAACGCCGTGCCGTAGCAATAGGGGACGCCGATGACCTGCGGCGCGAGCTCACGATAGAACCGCACCTCGGTTTGTCCGAGGCGTCCGAGCTCGCCCATCAGCCGGGTGGCGGCGGTCTGCGCCGCGACCTTGACGAACACCGATTCGGGGACGTTCTTGCCGGTCAGGACCAGCCGGCCGCGCGAGGACGTGCCCGCGTCCCTGCTCAGGACGCGGATTGACCGAACGGTGGTTCCCATGACCCGGGACAGGACCGCCGGGTCGATGTCTTCGACGGTCCGCGGTAGGCCGAACCGGCCGCCCACCACCGCATCGGTGGCCACCCGGCCCGCGCCGCGGCCCAGGTGAGCGGCCAGCTCGACGATAGAGAACGCTTGTGCCACAGGGTTTTTCATGTCCATCCATCCCGATTTGCCGGCCGGCCGCGGTGCTCTGCTTTAACACCGGTGGCGCCGGGCAAAATCAATTGAACGTCTGGACATCAGACAATATACGATTATTGTCTGATCTGTGGCACCAGGGCCCTCACCACGAACTGCTCGACGAATTCTCGTTTGTCCGCGGCGGGGCGATATCGCCACGACGGCGCCAGTAAAAACAGGGTCGTGGTGTGCAACCACTGGACGATCGACCGGAAATCGACGTCGGGGTAGAGCAACCCCGTCGCCTTCCACCGGTCCAGTAGCGGTTCGTAATGCCGCATCAGCAGCTCCACGATGGGTTCCGAACCCTTCTCGAGCGCCGAGGCCACCGCGGTGCTCTCGGCGGCGAACAACGCTTCGTTCAGCGCGTTGCCGTCCACCGACTCCACCCGGGCCAGCACCATCTCGGGCAGCGATCGAACCGGGTCGTCGGGGGTGGGCAGCGAGCGCACCAACTCGGAGATCGCGCTGTCCACACGCGTCAGCATCAGGCCCAGCAGGACATCGTCGCGGGCGGGGAAGTACCGGTACACCGTCGACCGTGACACCCCCGCCTCGTCGGCCACCTCGCCCATCCGGAACTGGGTGTTGCCGCGCCGGACGATGCAGCGGCCCGCGGCGTCCAGGATTCGGCTGCGGGCCTCCGCGTCGTCGAGGATCGCGCGGTCGTCGCCCCACCGCCGGCTCGGTTCCATGGCGGCGATATTACGGGATGCGTTGCGCTGCTTTGTTATCTGACGCGAGCAGAATCCGGCGCGGTCTGCCTCGCTATTGAATCATATTGCAGCACACAGACTTTAATAGTAAGAAAGGCCGATCGATGGGGTACTCCGCCGCGGACGAATCCTTCACCCACCAGCTTCCGACGACGTTCGACCAGGTGCACAATTCCGACCCGACGTGGTCGGATCGGTGCTACTTCTTCGCGGCGTCGCCGGACGGCACCATGCTGCTGGCGAGCGGCTACGGCAATAACCCGAACACCGCCAGCGGGCTGGGCTACGTGAAGGTCAGCCTCGCCGACGGCCGGCATTGGGATCTGTTGTCCGGGCCGGTTCGAGCGTGACGGCGAGATCGGTTGGGGCATCTTCGAATTGCTGCTCGGCGGGCAGGGCTACCGCCGCTACCCCAACTGGACGGCGATGGATATGTCCGCCTTCACCCAGGACAAGACCCCGGTCGATCGGCTGCCCGCGCATTACGAGTCGGCCAGCGGCATCACGGTCACGAACCGGCCCTGGTACCGGGCGTTCAACGCCTTCAAGATGGCTGTCGTCTGTCTCATCGGGGCGATGCTGGTCGAGGACGGCCACAGCGACGATCAAAAACTCGTGCTGGCCGCCTACGGCACCTCGCTGCTGACCGGTGCCGGGCTCACCGAACTGGGAATCGACGAATCCCTCGACGACGGTCCGGTGCTGCCGCGCGAACAACGCATCCAGCAGGTGCTGGCGCAGTCGGGTTGATCAGGCGATATAGCCGGGGCCCGTCAGGCCGCTCCAGGTCAGCGTGACGCGGGTGCCCTGCGCCGTGCGGTCGATGGCGACGTCGTCGGCCAGCGCCTCCATCAGCGGGATGCCGCGGCCGCGCACCTGCTGCCGGTACTGGACCGGCTTCTTCGGCCGCCACCGGCCGCGGTCGTCGACGATCACCGCCAGGGTGTCCGAATCGCCGTCGTAGGCCGCTCGCACGTCGACCGTCCCGCGCCCCGCGGCGTCGTCGTAGGCGAATTCCGCGGCATTGGCGATCGCCTCGTTCACCGCCAGCAGCAGGTCGTTGAAGCGGTCGTCGTCCAGCGAGAAATGCCGTCCGAGCCACACCCCGAACTCGGCTCGGGTCCGCGCAGCGCTGCGCGCGTCGGCGGCCACTCGCGTCCGCACGAAGCGGGACCGATCATCGATGTTCGACACGTTCTGCGGCTGATCAGAGCGTCCCATCGTCCCCAGTTGCGTCCTCACCCAGTCGACGCTCACTCACCAGCAATACCGCTCAGCGCACCGTCGAGGCTGCTGTAGAGCGAGAGCACGCTGTCGATTCCCATGAGTTTGATCGGCCGGCTGGTGGCCGAGCCGTTGGCTACCACAGCGAACTGCGTCGGCGGCTCAACCTCCGACTGAGCGGTCACCAGGACGGTCATCCCGGCCGAGGCCAGGAAACCGACCTTGGACAGATCAACGATCAGCGCCGCGGGCTTGGTGGCCAGCGCGGTCTGAATGGCATCGGCCAACAGCGGCGAGCTGAGCATGTCGACTTCGCCGGAGACGGTCAGCACGACGGCCTGATCTACCTGGTGTTTGCCCACTTCAAAAGCGGTTGGATCGACGATGTCGCCGGATTGTTCGCCCATGGTCTTTCACTCACATTCGGTCCCGTGTGGGACACCGCTAGCTTACGAAAATAGCAACTGTCATACCGGGGGCTGTTGATTCAACCCCTCGGGAAACACGCTTGCCTACGGAGGAGACGCACCCCGTCGATCGGCACTACTGAGTGCAGATACAGCTACAAGTGTTTAGCCAATGGTAGGACACGCCGCGTACCACGCTCAAAACGCTGAACGATTTCGGGCGCCGCGACGTACTCCGGATGTGCGTGACGGCCGGCGTAGAAGTTGCACGGGGCATCGGCCCGTGGGTGAATTGCTTCCACCGGTTTCGTTTTCAGCCCGCACGGCGTGGCCTGCACAAACGGGAAGGGCGGTGGGCCGTGGAACCCGGTGATCGCGGCGTCGGACATCACGGTGACGAGCGACCTGACGACCCCGCGGAGCCCGCGCCCCCGCCGCCGCAATTCGGGGCGCTGAATCGGCGACGCGCGCTCCTGGGCATGGGAGCGGTAGCCGGAGTGGCCGCGGTTGACGTGGGCGGCTTCGCCTACGCCGGCGGCTGGCTGCGCCCCGGCGCGCTGACCCCGCCCCGGTTCACGGATCGCTTCGAGCACGTCTACGGCCGCCATGACGGCTTCCGGCGAAACCATGCCAAGGGCCTGAGCGCCACCGGAACGTTCGTCAGCAGTGGGGCGGCCGCGGCGATCTGCCGGGCCGCGGTCTTCCGGCGCGGCAGCGTTGCGCTGATCGGCCGGTTCTCGCTGTCCGGTGGGCTGCCCGACCAGCCCGACAAGCTCGACACCGTGCGCGGGCTGGGGCTGCTGTTCGACGGGCCCGACGGCCGGCAGTGGCGCACCGCGATGATCAACATCCCGGTCTTTCCGGACAGCACACCCCAGGGGTTCTACGACAGATTGCTCGCATCCAAGCCGATGCCGGGCACGGGCAAGCCCGACCCGCAGCAGATGGCGGCGTTCCTGCAGCGCCATCCCGAGACCGCCGCGGCCATGCGCATCATCAAGCAGGCACCGCCGAGCGCGGGATTCGCCGACAGCGCGTTCCACGGGCTGAACGCCTTCCAGTTCACCAATGGTGCCGGTGCGACGGTGCCGGTGCGCTGGTCTGCGATTCCACAGCAAGGGCCCGACCTCGCGGCCTCACGACCGACGCCGGCGGCCAAGGACTACCTCTTCGACGCAGTGATCCGCACGCTGGCGCACACGCCAGTGAGCTGGCGGCTGGTGCTCACCGTCGGCGAGCCGGGCGATCCGACCCACGACGCCACCAAACCCTGGCCGGCGGGGCGGCGGACGATCGACGCCGGCACCATCACCATCTCCGCGGTCCAGACGGAGGGGGCCGGCAACGCGCGCGACATCAACTTCGATCCCCTGGTGCTGCCCGACGGCATCGCGGCCTCCGACGACCCGTTGCTCGCGGCGCGGTCGGCGGTGTACGCCCGTTCATTCACCCGTCGCGCCGAGGAACCCAAAGCGCCCAGCGCGGTCGACGTCGAAGCGGTCCTGCAATGACGCCGGGACCCGTCGCGGCGCGGTTCACCCTGCCGTCACGCGTCCTGCACTGGCTGATGGCGCCGATGGTCATCGCTCAGCTGCTGATCGGCGTGACCATGGTCGCCGCGCTGAGCTACTACCCGCTGTTGCTGGCCATCCATCGGCCCCTGGGCCTGCTGATCCTCGCCTTCGCCGTGGTCCGGCTGGCGAACCGGCTCACGCACCGGCCGCCGGCGTTCCTGGCCACCATGAGCAGAGCCGAGCGCCGCATCGCGACGTGGTCGGAGTACCTGCTCTACGGACTGCTGCTGGCGCAGCCCCTGACCGGGTGGGCCATGCTGTCGGCTGCGCGGTTCCCGATCACCCTTGTCGGGCCGCTCGCGCTGCCCGGCATCGCGCCGCACAACATCGACATCTTCGCGGTGCTCCGGGAGTGCCACAACGCCTTCGCGCTCCTGCTCTTCCTCGCGTTTACCGCCCATATGACGGCGGTACTCTTCCACACGCTCGTCTTGCGTGACCGGCTGCTGGATCGCATGGCGCTGTGGCGCAGCAAGGCCGGCGCCGGGCGGCCAGACCGGGGCTGAGACCAAGATCGCAGTCGACGACCTGCCTGCTGGGCCTCGTAGTGGCCGAATATGATCGGCACGATTCAGACTTGAGCGCGCGGGCACGGGCCGGGCGTGCGGTGCCCGTGAGGGCCACGAGGAACTGGGAGAGTTCAATGTCGAACCAGCAGCAAGCGGAACGGATGACGTCGGGCAAGGGATTCATCGCGGCCCTCGACCAGAGCGGCGGTTCGACGCCCAAGGCGCTGCGCCTCTACGGCATCGAGGACAACGCGTACTCCTCCGAGAAGGAGATGTTCGACCTCATTCATCAGATGCGCTCGCGGATCATCACGTCCCCGGCGTTCACCGGCGACCGCGTGCTGGCGGCGATCCTGTTCGAGCAGACCATGGACCGCGAGATCGCGGGCAAGCCGTCGACCACCTATCTGTGGGAGACCAAGGGCGTCGTGCCGATCCTCAAGATCGACAAGGGCCTGGCCGACGCGTCCGACGACGTTCAGCTGATGAAGCCCATCCCCGGCCTCGACGAGCTGCTGGACCGGGCCGCCGGCCTGGGCGTCTTCGGCACCAAGGAGCGGTCGGTGATCGGCGGCGCCAACCCCAAGGGCATCGCGGCCGTCGTCGCCCAGCAGTTCGAGCTGGGCCACCAGGTGCTCTCGCACGGCCTGGTGCCCATCATCGAGCCCGAGGTCACCATCTCGATTTCGGACAAGGCCGAGGCCGAGGGCATCCTGCGCGACGAGATCACCAAGCAGCTCGACGCCGTCCCCGAGGGCCAGCGCGTCATGCTCAAGCTGAGCCTGCCCACCGAGGTCAACTTCTACCGTCCCCTGATCGAGCACCCGAAGGTGATGCGGGTGGTCGCCCTTTCCGGCGGCTACTCCCGCGAGGAGGCCAACGACCTGCTGGCGAAGAACACCGGGTTGATCGCCAGCTTCAGCCGGGCGCTGACCGAGGGCCTGACCGCCGACCAGTCCGACGAGCAGTTCAACGCCACCTTGGACAAGGCGATCCAGTCGATCTACGACGCCTCCGTCGCCGGATGACCTAGTAACGGTGCTGGGCCATGCGCGGCGGCCCGGCGTCGTCGTCGCCTTCGTCGGACACCAGAGCGGGCACCATTTCGCTAGTTACCAGGCCCTCGTCTTGGGTCAATTCGTCGATGATGGCGAAGGATTCGGCGATGTTGGCCGGGGTGTCGATCACGATGGTGACCACGGGGACCCGGCGGGTCAGCGAGAACAAGCCGTCACCGTGGGGCGGGTGGTCGCCGTGAAAACCCCAGACGCCGCGCAACACGGTCGCGCCGTCGGCGGTCTTGGCCTGGCGCAGCCGCTGAGCGATCGCGCGGTGGATCGGCACACCGCCGTGGTGGGCCGACTCGGAGGTGTAGATGGTCAGCTGCTGGAACAGCGGCAAGCCGCGCTCGTCGACGCCGGGCAGGGCGTCCGGCCGCTCCAGGAACTGGCCGTCGCGCTTGCACACCCGAACCCGCTCGACGGTGAACAGGGGCCTGCGTAGCAGTTCGCCGAGCTCCGGGAGCACGCGACCGATCCGCTCACCGGATCCGACGACGACGATCATCATCGGGACGTCGGCGTTGCGCCCAAAGAAGTTGGCGCGCCGGCGTTCTCCATGCGCGACGCCGTCCACCCCGAGCAGCACCGTGGCGCCGGAGAGGCCGCGCCGGTGCATCAGATCGCACAGCGCGATGTAGGCGGGTGAGCCGTTGACGCGTTGCTTGCGGCCGACGTAGATCGTCAGCTTGACCGCATCGCGCAGATCCTCGGGCAGCTGTGGCGTTCCGATGTGCTCGTGGAGCAGCCGAGCGCGC
This sequence comes from Mycobacterium colombiense, assembly GCF_001665835.1. Taxonomy (GTDB): domain Bacteria; phylum Actinomycetota; class Actinomycetes; order Mycobacteriales; family Mycobacteriaceae; genus Mycobacterium; species Mycobacterium colombiense_A. Next base: position 42,704 of record NZ_LZSX01000107.1, read on the forward strand.
TCCAGGGTGACCAGACCGCGCTGCTTGACCGACAGCACCGGGTCGAGCAGGGCCTCGATCTTCGCTCGCGTGTCGACCGCGATGATCGCCACCGGCGGGTCCTCCGACAACGTCAGGGACTCGTCGGTGCGCAGGTAGTGACCGGTGCCGAACCCGCCGATGCCGCGCAGCAGGACGCCGCACGCGGTGCGGTGCTGTGCGTACAAGCCGAGCAGGACATCCGAGACAAAGCTGTCCCCGGTCCGCCTACGCTCGGCCAAATAGGTGGTGAGCTTCAGGCAATCGTCCATCGCCGCTCCCGTCGCCTCTCGGCGAGCCTACCGCTCGCAGACCCCAAGCGCCGCAGCGGTGTTCGACGCGACCGGCGTCAGCGCAGCTGTTCAGTCGGTGGGCCAGAGCTAGAGATCACTCACTCGCAAGGGTTGCCACGATCAGCCGGGTGGTCCGTTCGGCCCGCCGGCGCGAATAGGGCTGTGCGCCAGACAGGATGGGGTACACCACCCCGCCGACGATCGCGTCCGCCGCCGATTCGGCGGTGGCCTCGTTGATGCCGTCGGCCAGCAGCCGGGCCCGCACAGTGTCGTGCAGCGGTGCACTGAATCCGGCGCGCAGTTTGACGGCGGTGTCCTCATGTTCCATGCAGGCGACGGTCAGCGTGCGCAGCATGGCCGAACCCCGCGGCGTCGTCAGGCTGGCGAACAGCTTGCCCACCCAGCCGACCAGGTCGGCGCTGAGGTTGCCGGTGTGGTTGACCGACGCCAGCAGTTTGTCGGCGTCTTCGAGCATCACATCGGCGACCAGCGCGGGGCGGGTGGGCCACCACCGGTAGATGGTCTGCTTGCCCACCCCGGCACGCGCGGCGACCGCCTCGATGGTCAGCCCGTCGAACCCGCGCTCGAGCAGCAGTTCGCGCGTCGCGGTGACGATCGCGGTGCGGGACTTCTCGCTGCGCCTCCTGGGCGAGCCCGCCGGCGCGTTCACCCCGCTCAGATCGGTTGGCATCTGGTGGTCCTCGCTTCTGCGAACTCAGATCGAAAAGCCGCTCGCCGGGGATCGGGCGCGCTTTACATATCCTGACTCGCGCCGGTAGTCTTCCACAAGACGAGACGGTCCGTCTTGTACGCGGCGATCGCAAGTGCGGCAACGGCCGGGAGCAGCGGGTCGCCGCCATCAGAGGCGAAAGGATAGCAGTCCGTGCGGCCCACGCCAGTTATCTCTCGGCCGTCCCCGTGACCCTGGGATTGAGTCCGGAGCAGCAGGAGCTCAGCGACGCCGTGGCGCAGTTCGCCGCCCGCAACGCTCCCATTGCCGCGACGCGGGAGGGCTTCGACGACCTCGCGGCCGGTCGCATACCCGGCTGGTGGGATGCACTGGTCGCCAACGGTTTTCACGCGGTGCATCTGCCCGAAGACCTCGGTGGCCAGGGCGGAGGGCCGATCGACGCCGCCTGCGTCCTGGAAGCTGCGGGCAAATCGCTGCTTCCCGGACCGCTGCTGCCGACGGTGACCGCCGGAGCCGTCGCGCTGCTCGCCGAACCGACGCCACCCGCAGAGGCATTCCTGCGTGACCTGGCGTCCGGCGCCACCGCGGCGACCGTGCTTCCCGACGACAACCTTTCCGCGCGCTTCGACGGCGGGCGGTGGCTGGTCACCGGCGCCTCGCAGGTCACCCAGGGAGTGCGTGCGGCGCGCACGATCCTGCTCGGCGCCCATAGCGGTGACGGCGACGTCGTCTGGCTACTGGTGGACCCCGAAAACCCCGCGGCCACAGTCGAACCCGTAACCGGCACCGACCTCGTCGCCGACGCCGGGGTCCTACGGCTCGACGACTACCGCGCGACGGAATCGGAGGTCCTCAGCGGCATCGACCCCGACCGCGCGCGGTGCGTCGCCGTGGGTCTGGTGGCCAGCACGATGGCCGGCATCGCGCAGTGGTGCGTCCAGGCGGTCACCGCGCACTTACGCATCCGAGAACAGTTCGGCAGGGTGATCGGAACTTTCCAGGCGTTGCAGCACAACGCCGCCATGCTGTTGGTCAACAGCGAACTGGCCACCGCGGCGGCCTGGGACGCGGTCCGCGCCGTCGACGAATCGCTCGACCAGCACCGCCTCGCGGCGGCCGGGGCGGCGACCATCGCGGTCTCGCCGATCCCCGACCTGGTGCTCGACGCCCTGACGATGCTCGGCGCGATCGGCTTCACCTGGGAACACGACGTGCACCTGTACTGGCGGCGGGCCATCAGCCTCGCGGGATCGATAGGTCCGGCGAATCGCTGGGCGCGGCGGCTGGGCGAACTCGCGTGCACGCAGACACGCGACATGGCGGTGAATCTCGGCGACGCGGAATCGGAATTTCGTTCCTGGGTCGCCGAGACGCTGGATGCGGCCCTGCAGTTGCGCAACGACAAACCCGCACCGCACGGCGACTACGCGGACCAGGCTTCCGGGCCGCAACGCACGTTGATCGCCGACGCCGGTCTCATGGCGCCGCACTGGCCGGAACCCTGGGGCGTCGGGGCGGACCCGTTGAAACAGCTCATCATCGACGAGGAGTTCGCCAAGCGGCCCGGGCTGGTTCGGCCATCGCTGAACATCGCCGAGTGGATCCTGCCCTCGGTAATGGCCGCCGCACCCAAAGACTTGCAGGAGAAGCTGATTCCGCCGACCCAACGCGGCGAGATTCATTGGTGTCAGCTGTTCAGCGAGCCGGGCGCCGGCTCCGACCTCGCGTCGCTGACCACCCGCGCGACCAAGGTCGACGGCGGCTGGCGGATCAACGGCCACAAGATCTGGACGTCGTTGGCGCAGTACGCCGACCTGGGTGCGCTGCTGGCCCGCACCGACCCCGAGGCCAGCAAGCACCGCGGCATCGGGTACTTCATCCTCGACATGCGGTCGCCCGGGATCGAAATCCAGCCGATCAAGACGGCGACCGGGCAGGCCCACTTCAACGAGGTGTTCCTCAACGACGTCTTCATTCCCGACGAGATGCTGCTGGGCGGCGCAGGCGACGGTTGGAGCCTGGCGATCGCGACGATGGCCGAAGAGCGTTCCGCGATCAGCGGATACGTCAAGTTCGACCGGGCCATCGCGTTGCGCCGGCTCGCCGCTCAACCCGGACCCGACCGTGACGACGCCCTGCGTGAGCTCGGCGAGCTCGACGCCTACACCAACGCCATCAGGGCGCTCGGCGTGCGCGAAACCATCCGGCTGCTCGACGGGCAGGCGTCGGGTCCGGCGTCGAGCATCGCCAAGGTCGCGATGAATGTGCTGCTGCGCAGGACCTTCCAGGCCACGCTGCAGTTGACCGGGCAGGTCGCAATGGTCGACGACCCCGACGCCGCGGTCGTGGAACCCTATCTGCATCTGCCGGCCGAGCTGATCGGCGGCGGGACGAGGGAGATCCAGCTGAACATCATCGCGCAGATGATTCTCGGCCTACCCCGGAAATAAGGACACAGCATGGGATTACGCGGAGAAGCCGCGATCGTCGGATACGTCGAACTGCCGCCGGAACGCATGACCAAGGCGTCACCCGCGCCGTTCGCCATCGAACAGTGGGCCGAACTCGGCGCCGCCGCACTGGACGATGCGGGCCTGCCCTTCGACGTCGTCAACGGGATCGTCGCGTCGCACCTGGCCGAGTCGGAGATCTTCGTGCCCTCCACGATCGCCGAATACCTGGGCGTGGGAGCGCGATTCGCCGAGCACGTCGACCTCGGCGGCGCCAGCGCCGCCGCCATGGTGTGGCGGGCCGCCGCTGCCGTCGAACTCGGCATCTGCGACGCGGTGCTGTGTGCGCTGCCCGCCCGCTACATCACCCCGATGTCGCCGAAGAAGCCCAGATCGCTGGGCGACGCGTTGTACTTCGGTTCGTCGAGCAACCAATACGGCTCTCCGCAAGCTGAATTCGAAATTCCCTACGGCAACCTGGGCCAGAACGGCCCCTATGGCCAGGTGGCCCAGCGTTACGCGGCGGTGTACGGCTACGACGAGCGGGCCATGGCCAAGCTTGTCGTCGACACCCGGGTCAACGCCAACCACACCGACGGCGCGATCTGGAAGGACAAGCCGCTCACGGTCGATGACGTGCTGGCCAGCCCGGTGATCGCCGACCCGCTGCACATGCTGGAGATCGTCATGCCCTGCGTCGGGGGAGCGGCGGTCGTCGTCGCCAGCGCGGACGTTGCCAAGCGGTCGCGCAATCGTCCGGTGTGGGTAAAGGGATTCGGCGAGCATGTGCCGTTCAAGACTCCGACGTACGCCGAGGATCTGCTCAACACCCCGATCGCCGCCGCGGCCGACACCGCGTTCGCCATGACCGATCTGAGTCGTGACCAGATGGACATGGTCTCGATCTATGACTGCTACACCATCACCGTGCTGCTCTCGCTGGAGGACGCCGGCTTCTGCGAGAAGGGCAAGGGCATGGAATTCGTCGCCAACCATGACCTGACCTTCCGCGGCGACTTCCCCCTGAACACGGCCGGCGGGCAATTGGGTTTCGGCCAAGCGGGTTTGGCCGGCGGAATGCACCACGTCTGCGACGCCGCCCGCCAGATCATGGGCCGCGCGGGCGCCGCGCAGATCGCCGACTGCAACCGGGCCTTCGTGTCCGGCAACGGCGGCATCCTGTCCGAGCAGACCACCCTGATTCTGCAAGGGGACTGACTGATGAACTTCGAACGACCGATGCCCGTCAAAACGCCTACCAGCGCGCCGTTTTGGGATGCGCTGGCGCAGCATCGCATCGTCATCCAGTACTCGCCGTCACTGCAGGCCTACGTGTTCTACCCGCGGGTACGCGCGCCGCGCACCCTGGCCGACGACCTGGAATGGCGCGAAATCTCGGGGATGGGCACCCTGTACTCGTACACGGTGGCCCACCGGCCGGTCAGTCCGCATTTCGCCGACGCCGTGCCCCAGCTGCTCGCTATCGTCGAATGGGACGAGGGCCCAAGGTTTTCCACCGAGATGGTCAATGTCGACCCGGCCCGCCTGAAAGTCGGAATGCGGGTGAAGCCGGTGTTCTGCGACTACCCCGAACACGAGGTCACGCTGCTGCGTTACGAGCCCGCCTAGGTCGACGACCGCACCACCAGGTGGGCGATGTCGGTCAGCTCGGGAGACGGTGGGGCGGGGTGCCCCAGCCGCTCGAAGACCGCGGCGAGCGCAGCGTCAGCGACCGCGCAGGGGTCGAATTGCACGGTGGTCAACGGCGGCGTGCTCACCATGCCCATCGGGCTGGCGTCGACGCCCATCACGGCCAGGTCGCCCGGACAGCGCAGCCGCGCTTGATGAATGCCGTAGAGGACGAGGCAGGCGATCTCGTCGCTTTGCGCGCACACCGCGGTCACCCCGGCGCCCACCCAGCCGGTGACCACGTCGGCGGCGTTGTCCAGGGTGACCTCGTCGACTCGCACGTCGGGAAGGCCGCGCAACTGTGCCGCCCGCGAAACACCCTCGAACCAGTAGTCGCCCAGCGGGCGCCATCGGGCAATCCCGGTGTAGGCGAACGCGATCCGGCGATGGCCGCGCTCGACCAGGTGATCGACCCGCATCTCGCCGACGGACAGATGCGGGTCTTTGAGCGCGGGCAGTGTGCCGATCTCGATATGGGGGATGCCCGCGTTCGTCACCGCTTGCCGGGCGGCCGCGTTCAGCGGGAACAGGCTGGTGACCGCGACGGGATCCAGATTCTCGATCGCGTCGACCACGTGCTGGTCGTCGTCGGTCTCGAAGATCTGCACCTGAAGAAAACCCTCGCGGGCCAGCGCGGTGGTCATCCGGCTGCCGGCCTGCATCGGCATTTCGCCGACGGCCACGTGCGGCACCACGTAGAGCACCACTCCGCTTTTGCCGCGCGCGAGGTTGCGGGCGGCAAGGTTGGGCCGGTAGCCGAGCAGTTTGGCCGCGCGGTAGACCGCGTCGCGGGTTTCCGGGGAGATGCGGCGGCCCCGCGCGTTGTTGAGCACATAACTGACCGTGGCGGTGGACACGCCGGCCAGTCGGGCCACGTCGGCGGTAGTCGGACGCGCAGCTCTATTGGTGCTCAACTTCCGTTACCTTCTGGGCCCGGTCATGCCCCATGGTGGCACGGGCCGCCGATTGGCATCGCGCCATCCCATTCAGGGCGGTTGCAGGCAGCGCCAGGCGCCGGACTAATAGTCCCTGATACCGCACTCGGTGGAAACGATCCGTCCCTGACGGGGAAGGCGGCAGCGCCGTTGCCACATCGCGCATTAAAGCCGGATTCGTCGTCATCCACGCGCGGCGGTGCCGGTTGACACTGTGACTCACGCCATTATCTACTAGTCACTATCTATCGACCGAGGAGCGCGGCATGAATAAGGACGATCTGATCCTGATCAGCGTGGACGACCACATCGCCGAGCCGGCCGACATGTTCGACGCGCACGTTCCCGCCACCTACAAGGATCGCGCCCCGCGGGTGGTCATCGAACCCGACGGCATCCAGCAGTGGTACTACGGCGACATCCGTGGACGCAACATGGGACTGAACGCCGTCGCGGGAAAGCCCCGCGAGATGTACAACATCGACGCCTCACGCTACGACGAGATGCGGCCGGGCTGCTTCAACGTCGACGAGCGGGTGCGGGACATGAACGCCGGCGGACAGCTGGCAGGGTTGAACTTCCCGAACTTCACCGGGTTCTCCGGCCAGGTCCTCAACCAGGGTCCCGACCGCGACACGAACCTGGTGATGATCAAGGCCTACAACGACTGGCACGTCGACGAATGGTGCGGGGCCTATCCGGGCCGATTCATCCCGTGCGGCATCCTGCCGCTGTTCGACGTGGCCGAGGCCGCCAAGGAGGTCAAACGGCTCGCCGACAAGGGCTGTCACGCCGTCACATTCTCGGAGAACCCAGAGGCGTTGCAAATGCCCAGCATTCACACCAAGTACTGGTACCCGCTGTTCGAGGCCGTCTGCGAAAGCAACACGGTGCTGTGCACCCACGTGGGCTCCGCCTCGCGCTCGCCGCAGGTGTCCACGGACGCGCCGCCCAGTGTGCAGATGACCGCCTCGTCGATGATGAGCATGTTCACCTTCACCGAGCTGATCTGGGCGCAGTTCTGGGCGGACTTCCCGCAGCTGAAGTTCTCGCTGACCGAAGGCGACGTCGGCTGGATCCCGTACTTCCTCTGGCGGGCCGAGCACGTGTACAACCGGCACTCGGGTTGGACGCTGGCGTCGTTCCCGCCCGGATACGACGGGCCGACCGACGTGTTCAAGCGGCACTTCTACACCTGCTTCATCAGCGACAAAGTCGGTGTGCAGAACATGAATTGGTTCAACGAGGACATGCTGTGCTGGGAGTCCGACTTCCCGCACTCCGACAGCAACTGGCCCTTCGCGCCCGAGGACATCGTCGCCACCATGGGCCACCTCGACGACGCGGTCATCAACAAGATCACCCACCAAAATGCCATGGCCGCATACTCATTCGACCCTTTCCAGTACATCCCGAAGGAGCATGCGCGGGCCGGCTACCTGCGCGCGCAGGCCACCGACGTCGACGTGGTCACCCATGTCGGCCGCCAGGCCAGCCAGCGTGACCGGGACGCGTGGACGAGGATGACGCAGTTCGCGCTGCAGGCGCAGGCGCAGGCCTCGGCGCAGGCGCCCGTGACGGTTGAGGTGTCCGGCATCGCCGGGCGCGCCACCACCCTGGGCAACTGAGCGTGGCAGCCGAGCCGCCGCTCGCGGACTGGCGTGTGCTGGAGCTGTGCAACGGCCTGGCGGCGTCCTACTGCGGCAAGATGTTCGTCGACGCCGGCGCCGACGTAGTGAAAGTCGAATCACCACAGGGTGATTCGCTGCGCGGCTGGTCGGCCGGCGGACCGCCCGGGGCGCTGTTCGGCTACCTGGCCGCGGGTAAGAAGTCGGTGGTCAATCACGGCCAGGCCGAGGTCACCTCGCTGCTGGCCGGCGCCGACCTCGTGCTCACCGACCTCACCGACGGCTGGACACTGGACGCCATCAACGCGCACACCGCCGCGTCGGCCGTGGTCGTGGCCATCACACCCTTCGGCACCACCGGGCCCTACGTCGAAAACCAGGTCGCCGCCAACGAATTCATCCTGCAGGCGTTGTGCGGATCGATCGCCGGCCGCGGCTGGCCGGACGACGAGCCGGTGCAGGCCGGCGGGCGGCTCGGCGAGTGGCTGGCGGGCACCTTCGCCGCGGCGGTCGCCGCGGCTTCGACCAGGCACGCCGGCCGCAGCGGCCGCGGCGAGGTCATCGACGTCTCGACGTACGAGGCGATGGCGATCGCCATGGGCGGCCTGTCCGCGATGTCGGCTAGCGTGTTGGGCGCCGATTCGCTGCTGCACGAACGCAGCCTGGAGCTGCCCTCGATTGTTCCGACGGCCGACGGTTTGGTCGGCTTCTGCACCATCACCGCACAGCAGTTCCAGGACTTCCTGGTGATGATCGAGCGCGCCGACCTGGTCGACGACGCCGAACTGGCTTCGTTCGCCGGCCGCGTCGAGCGCCGCGACGAGTTCCTGGGCATGGTCACCGAATGGACCGGGAGCCGAACCACCCAGGAGATCGTCGATCTCGCGGTGGCATTCCGGATTCCGGTCGCCCCCATCGCGACTCCCGAGATGCTGCCCAAGATCGACCACTTCGTGGAACGCGGCGTCTTCGTCGACTCGCCGGCCGGGGTGCTGTCCCCGCGGGTGCCATATCGCAGCGAGGCGATAACGACCGCGGCGCCCGCAGAACCGCCGCAACTCGGCGCCGATGCCGGGCATGTGCGGTGGCCCGCGCGCCCCGAGTCGCCGCGCGGCGGCGACGGCACCGCGCTGCCGTTGTCCGACGTCCGCGTCACCGACTTCACCGCTTTCTGGGCCGGGCCGGTCGCCACCCAACTGCTGGGCGCCCTGGGCGCCGACGTGATCAAGGTCGAGGGCGTGCGTCGCCCCGACGGCATGCGGTTCTCCGCCGGCCGCCCACCCGACTGGGACCAATGGTGGGAATGGGGCCCGGTGTTCTTGTGCAGCAACAACAACAAGCGCTGCGTCAGCATCGAACTCGGCACCGACGCCGGACGAAAGCTCGCCCTTGAACTCGTCGCCGCAAGCGATCTCGTCGTCGAGAACTTCTCACCCCGGGTGATGGCGAACTTCGGCCTGGAGTTCGACGCGGTGCGCGCGGCCAACCCGCGGGCGATCATGGTCCGGATGCCCGCGTTCGGCCTCGACGGCCCGTGGCGCGATCGGGTCGGCTTCGCGCAGACCATGGAACAGGCGACCGGCATGGCGTGGATGACCGGACACGCCGACGGCCCACCGGTGATCCCGCGCGGTGTGTGCGACCCGATCGCCGGCCTGCACGCCGCCTTCGCCGCGGTCGCGGCGCTGGTGATCCGCGACCGCCGGGGCACCGGAATGCAGGTGGAGTGCACCATGGTCGAGGCCGCGCTGAACGTGGCGGCCGAAATGCTGGTCGAGTATTCGCGCAATGGAATCGTGATGCGCCGCAATGGAAATCGCGGGCAGGGTGCCTGTCCCCAGGGGGTCTACCGCTGCCGCGGTGACGACGAGTGGGTCGCGCTGGCCGCGACGGACGCCGCCGCCCGCTCGTCGCTGGCCGGCCTCCTCGGCCAGCCGGGCCTGGACGAATCCGGCTGGGCCGAGGGGGCCGACGACATCGACAAACTCGTCGCCGCCTGGGCCGCGGGGCAATCGGTGACCGAGGCCGTCGAGGCATTGCGCACCGCCGGTGTGGCCGCGGCGCGCGTCACCCCGGCCGCGGCGCTGCTGACCGATCCGCAGCTGCGGGCCCGCGGCTTCTGGGAGACGGTCGACCACCCCGTCGCAGGCACATTCCTATGCACCGGAATGCCTTTCGCGTTCCTCGGCAAGCCGCGGCGCTGGATCCGGCGGGTGCCGCCGCTGTACGGCCAGCACACCGATGAGGTGCTGACCGACGTGCTGGGGCACAGCCGGGACGACCTGGCCGCGCTGCGGCAATCGGGAACCATCAGCGCTCGGCCGGCGGGCCTGTGACGTGGCGGTCAGCCTCTGCGTGCCGCCCCGCGCCGGCGAGCTGTGTGCACCGGTGCGTTTCCTGGTGCGCCAGGACTCGGTGGTGATGGAGCTGACCGCGCGGCACCGCATCACCAGCGTCGAATGGGACGACGACGAGCACGCCGTCGCGATGGTTGTCGAGATCACCGACCCGCAGACGGCACGGCCGGTGGATGTGCGCATCGAGGTCGTGGAATCGGGTTCGGCAGCTTACTCCGAGAACGCCGACACACACGCCACGACCATCGGCACCATCACCCGCGACGGGCGGCGATGCGAAGTGCGCGGCACCTACCTGGGTGTCGTCGCAGACGAAAACTGAAGGGCTGCAACGGAATGGACTGTCAGTGATGGCGGCAATGCGCACCACGGCGATCGTCGGGGTGCACAACACCCGGCAGGGGCGCCGCCTGGACGGTGAAACCTCGCGCGGCCTGGCGATCAAAGCGATCCTGGGCGCGCTCGACGACGCCGGCCTGACCCTCGACGACGTCGACGGCATCAGCGCGAGCCCGGACTCGACCTCGTTGATCTACGACCTGCGTATCGGGCCGGCCTGGCAGGGCCTGGCGTTCGGGGTCGGCATGATCACCGAGGCGGTCACCGCCATCGAGCACGGTATGGCCGACGTGGTGGTGCTGGTCGCGGCCCAGGCCGGCGAGTATCGCGACCACGAGGCCACCGCGCCGTGGACCCGGCCCGAGAACGAATTCGTGGCCCCCTGGGGCATGTTCACCACCGCCGAGTTCGCGCTCATCGCGCGGCGTCACATGCATGTCTATGGCACGACGCGCGAACAACTTTCGTTGGTGGCGGCGACCATCCGGAACAACGGCTCGCGCAATCCCGAAGCCGTCTACTACGACCGTGGGCCGTTCGCCCCGGAGGACATCACCGCGTCCCGGCCCATTGCCGACCCATTCCATCTGCTGGACTGCGCCACCACCTCCGAGGGAGGGTGTGCGCTGGTCGTGGCAAACATCGATGCCGTCGACGTTGCGGGCCAACCCATCTACGTGCTGGGCAGCGGCGCGGACTTCCACGGCCCGTCCTACCAGCATCCGCCCGCGTACGACCTTGCCGGGCGGCGCGGGGATCACGTCAACGGTGTGGTGGGCCGGCGCGCCGCCGACTGCGCGTTCAACCACGCCGGTCTGCGCCGCGAGGACGTCGACGTGCTGGAACTCTACGACCCCTTCTCGTTCGAAATCATCCGTCAGCTCGAGGCTTTCGGCTTCTGCGGTGACGGCGAGGGCGGCCCGTTCGTGGCCGACGGCCACATCGCCATCGACGGCAGCCATCCGATCACCACCGACGGGGGAACCATGTCGTTCAGCCATGCGGGTGCCAATCCGCAGATGATGCAGCGGGCCGTCCGCGCGGTGCAACAGCTACGCGGACGGGCCGGCGATCTTCAGGTCCCCGACGCGCATGTCGCGTTGTGCAGCAACGGGGGAGCTGGGGCCCTGTTCACGACGGTGCTGATCCTGGGAGACGAACCACGATGACCTCCGATCCACTGCGGCCCCAGACCGGGCCCGTCCCACACGCGAGCAGCCACCTCAGCGGGCCGTTCTGGGAGGGCTGCCGGTCCCACGAGCTGCGCTACCAGCGTTGCGCGGCTTGCGGATCGGCGAACTTTCCCCCGACAGAACATTGCCGCCAATGCCTTTCGGACAACCTCAGCTGGCAGCGAGGCGGCGGCCGCGGCGAGATCTACAGCTGGACCGTCGTATATCGGCCGGTCACAGCGGAATTCGAGCCGCCCTACGCGCCGGCCATCATCACCCTGGACGAGGGTTACCAGATGCTGACCAACGTCGTCGGCGTACCGCCGGACGACCTGGACGTCGGCTTGCGGGTGCGCGTGCAGTTCCACGCCACCGGGCACGACGTGACGCTGCCGTACTTCACCGGCGCGGAGACGGACAGCTCGTGAGTCCCAGGACCGCCAATGGCCTGCCGGTCACCGCCTACCTGGTGCTGGGGGTGCTGGCGGCCAACGACGAGCAACTCACCGCCGGTGAGATCAAGATGCGCGCGGAACTGTCGGTCGGGCACTTCTATTGGTCCCCGTCGGTCAGTCACGTGCGGCGCGAACTGGCCCGCCTGCTGCAGCGGGGCATGGTCAGCGAGACCGGCGCGCAATCCGGCAAGCGCGCCATCACCTTGTACGAGACCACCGATGCCGGCCTCGACGCTCTGCGCCGCTGGGTCCAGCACTTCCCGGGCCAGGATCAGGTGGTCATCAAGCACCCCGTCATCCTCAAAACCTGGCTGGCCCGGGGGCAGGACCCCGAACCCGTCCTCGACACGTTGGACCGGCATCTGGAGGCGACCCGGGCCCGGCTGGACGAGGCGCTGTGGTCGCGGCAGCGGTCGGTCGAGCTCGGCATCACCGAGGACCCCGAGCAGCGCTACTCGTTTGCGGTGTTGGACTACGCGATCCGCGGGCTGTACGCGGAGATCTCCAACATCTCCCAACTGCGCGACGAAATCGCCGCCGGCACAACCCGAGACCCGGTCAGACGGGTGCGACGGTCGAAGGGGCAGATCCGGCGCCGGGCACCGAGGAGCCCGGGCTAGCCGATGGTGGCGACCCGCTGCGCCCGGCTTCGCCGCCCATGCGATCGCCACTGACCGTGTAGGCGGTGCCCCGTGGTTCGCGCTCCCAGAGCACCTCTCCCGGCCCGACGGCCGTTCCCTGAGCGATCAACTGGCGCTTGAGCACCTTGTGCGTGGCGGTGCTGGGCAGATCTGCCGCGATGCGGACGTAGCGCGGACGGGCTTTGGGGGACAGGTCGGGCTGCGCGTCCAGGAACGCTTCGAATTCGGCGGGCGCAAGGGTGCGGCCGTCGTTGAGGACGATCGCGGCCATTACCTGATCACCGACGTGACCGTCCGCGACGGCATAGACGGCGATCCGGCTGATCGCGCTGTGGCGCAACAGAATCCGCTCGACCGGCGCCGCGGCCAGGTTCTCGCCGTCCACCCGCATCCAGTCCGCGGTACGCCCGGCCAGGTAGATCCAGCCGTCGGCGTCGCGGTACGCCAGGTCCCCGGACCAGTACATGCCGTGGCGCATGCGTTCGGCGTTCGCGTCCGGGTCGTTGTAGTAGCCGGTGAAGAAACCCGAACCGGCCGTGTTGACCAACTCGCCGATCGCTTCGTCGGCGTTGGCGAGCGCCCCGTCGGCGTCGAACCGGGCGACGGCACACTCGGTGACGGTGTCGCTGTTGTAGATCGCGATCCCGTCCATGCCTTTGCCGATCGAGCCCTTGGGAGTGCCTTCTTCGCGGATCACGATGATGGCGTTCTCGGTGGAGCCGAAGCCGTCCTCGACCTGCACACCGAAGCGGCGGGCGAATTCGTCGATGTCCTTGTCGTTGGCCTCGTTACCGAAGGCCACCCGCAGGGGATTGTCGGCGTCGTCGTCGCGTTCGGCGGTGGCGAGGATGTAGGCGAGCGGCTTGCCGACGTAGTTCATGTAGGTGGCGTCGTGGCGGCGGATGTCGTCGAGGAAGCTGCTCGCCGAGAACTTCGCCGGCACGATGGCGGCACCGGAGCACACCGCGGGCGCCCATCCGGCGACGACCGCGTTCGAGTGAAACAGCGGCATCGAGACGTAGCAGGTGTCCTGCTCGGTGAGGGCGAAGCGCTGGACCAGATTGAGCCCGGCGAACGTCGCCATGAGGTGTGATACCTGCACCGCCTTGGGATTTCCGCTCGTCCCCGAGGTGAAGATCATCATGAAGGCGTCCATCGCGGTGACCTCGCGGTGTGGCTTCAGTTCACCGGCGGCGTCGACGAACTCGCCCCATTGCGGTGTGGAGGAGTCGAGGATCTGCGTGTCGCCGAGGTCCAGGCCGTCCAGCAGCGGCCGGTGTTCGGCGTCGGTGACCACGAACTGGCAGTCCGCGCGCCGGACGTCGGCGGCCAGCGCCTCACCGCGCCGGGTGGTGTTCAGTCCGCACAGGACGTAGCCGCCGAGGCCGGCCGCCGCCATCTGGCTGACCATCTCGGGGGTGTTTCCCAGCAGGGCACCGATGTGCATCGGGCGCTGTGGATCGGCGGCGGCCAGCAGCGCGGCGGCCCGCGCCGTGGCGCCCGTCAGATACTGACGCCAAGTCCATTGCACGTCACGATATTTCACCGCAACCCCGGGATCGGACAGACGCTTGCGCAGCAGCGCCTGAATCGTGTCGTCAGCCATCGGTCGAATCTACCTTCACTCTGCCCGTACTACGAGACGAGACGGTCCGTCTTATCGTAGCGGGTGACTCGGCGCCGCCAACCCGCAGCGGCCGGCGGGGCCGGCGGACGCATGCCCTGCACCACCTCGCGTTGTAAAAATTTTCATGCCCATTTCGCCCAGGATTCCCGATCGCGGACCGCGTGTATAGCCGTTCCGTTCGCATTCAACGGCCATCATTGCCTCATGCTCTTTGAGTTGCACAGATCGCTGATCCTGCTCAGGAATCGAGCGCGCGAATATCGCCGCGAAGTCGCACAATCGCGGTCGATGGGCGTCTCCGGCCGGCGGCGCCGCCGCGGTCAGCCTGCTGCGCCGAAAGCCCATGACCAAAGCTGATGCCGCTCAATACCGTTGGCAATCGAAGCCGTCGCTCATCGGCCGCCTAACCGCCCACCATCATCAGGCCGCCGTCCACGGCCAGCAGTTGGCCGGTGATGAAGCCGGAGCCGGGGCCGGCCAGGAATACCAGCATCGGGCCGACGTCGCGGGCGGGCTCACCCAGCGTGCCGCCGAGTGGGATCATCATCTGCATCTGCTGGTCGATCAGGGCCGTGGCGTCGGGACCGAGGAAATCGCGGAGCCGGTCGGCGCCCGCCGTCTGCACCGCGGGCGCAAGGGCGTTGACGGTGATGTTGTCGGAGGCCCAGGCCTTGGCGGCCGACCGCGTCCATGCCTGCACCGCGCCCTTGGTCGCGGCGTAGACGGCCGAGATCGGGCTGCCCATCACGGCTTCGGATGACCCGAAGTTGATGATGCGACCGCCCTTGGGGTCTTGGTCCTTCATCACCGCGTAGGCGGCCTGGTTGGTGAGGATGGTCGCCTTGACGTTGGTGTCCAACAGGAATGAGATGTCGTCGGCGCCGATGTAGCCGGGGATTCCCGCCTGCCACAGCCCGGCGGCGTTCACCAGCACGTCGAGTCCACCGAGGCGCTGCGCCGCCTCGCCGACCATCGCCGAGACGGCGTCGGCCTGGCGCACGTCGCACTGCAACCACTCGGCCGTCAGGCCGTCCGGCGGTGGCGTCTGGTGATAGGTCGCGGCGACCCTGGCCCCCGCCTCCGTCAGGACGGCAACGGCGGCCGCGCCGATACCGGTGGCGCCGCCGGTGACCAGGATTCGCGTGCCGAGCAGGGGAGACGTCGCGTCTGACATGGCCAAGACGCTACCGCGAGCGGAGGCTTCCGCCGCGGCGGCATCAGCGGGTCAGGCGCGCACCGCGATCGTCGAGAGCAGATCGGCGAGCCGGTCGGGCTGATCGACCATGGAAAAGGTCCTGGCCCCCGCGATGACTTCGAGTCGGGCGTTGGGAATGGTCGCGGCCAGCCGCGCCCCGTCTTCCTGCTCGAAGAACACGTCGTCGGCCGACCACGCGATGAGCGTCGGCTTGTCGAAGTCGTACAGCCGGGCCGCCACCGTCGTCGTCACCTCGGTGCGCATCGAAAGGGTGAACTGCCGCAGGTCTTCGGCGACCGCCGGCAGCGACAGCGCTGGGCGCACCCAGGCCTCGGTGAGCTCGTCGATGTTGCGATGCGCCAGGCCGTCGAACGCGCGCTTGCGCACGGCCGCCACCCGCATGGCCTGCGCCACGATCCGGAACGTCGTCTTGGACTTCGCCGCCAGAATGACGGGCTTGAGGATCGGCGGCGGAAAGTGTTCGAACGCATCGCAACTCGTGAGCACCAGCGCGCCCAGCCGCTCGCGATGATGCACGGCCACCAGCTGAGTCACGACACCGCCGGTGTCGTTGCCGACCAGAACCACGTCCCGTAGGTCGAGCGCGGCGAGCACCTCGGCGACCATGCCGGCAACACCGGTGATGGTCTGGTCGGCGCCGCGCCGCAGCGGCTCCGGATGCGCGCCCAACGGCCAGGTCGGCGCGATGCAGCGCAGACCGCGGGCGGCCAGGCGCGCACTGACCTGGCGCCACAATTGCCCTCCCATCATGTATCCGTGCACGAAGACCACCGGCCTGCCGTCCTCGGGTCCGGTTGCTTCGTAATGGATGGTTCCGGCACTAATGTCGATCGTCGACATAGCAAACTCCTACTTCAGAGATACACTTACAAACAGGCTGCCTGTTCGTAAGTTACCAACAGATTGTATGGAAAGCAAGAGACGGACCCAGGAAGAGCGCTCCGCGGCGACCCGCGACGCGCTGATCGCGGCTGCCCGCAAGTTGTGGGGTCTGCGGGGCTACGCCGACGTGGGGACGCCGGAGATCGCCACCGCCGCCGGGGTCACCCGCGGCGCGATGTATCACCAATTCGCCGACAAGGCAGCGTTATTCCGTGAGGTAATCGAGGTCGTCGAGCAGGATGTGATGGCGCGAATGGCCGTCGTGGTGGCCGAATCCGGAGCCACCACACCCACGGAGGCGGTCCGCGCCGCGGTCGA
The DNA here is from genome assembly GCF_001665835.1 of Mycobacterium colombiense. Classification (GTDB taxonomy): domain Bacteria; phylum Actinomycetota; class Actinomycetes; order Mycobacteriales; family Mycobacteriaceae; genus Mycobacterium; species Mycobacterium colombiense_A. Next base: position 59,415 of record NZ_LZSX01000107.1, read on the forward strand.
CGCGTGGCTCGACGTCTCCGGCGACCCCGAAGTGCGCCAGCTGATCCTGTTGGATGCGCCGAGCGTGCTGGGCTGGGCCGAATTCCGTGATGTCGCACAGCGATACAGCCTCGGCATGACCGAACAGATGCTCACCGAGGCCATCCGGGCCGGCGAACTGGCCGAGCAGCCGGTGCGGCCGTTGGCGCACGTGCTGATCGGCGCGCTCGACGAGGCGGCCATGGTGATCGCCACCGCCGAGGACCCGCAACGGACCCGTCGAGAAGTCGGTCAGGTGCTGCACCGGCTCATCGGCGCGATGTTCGCCGCTCGGTGACGGCCGCAGGCGGTTTGCTGACCTTCTGAATATCAGGCTGCGTAGGCGTGGATGGTGGGACGATATTCCACGTGACGGACGGCCGGGCCGTGCCGGCGGAGAGCGAAAGTACCCATAGCGAGCTTGGCGCATCAATCGACGAGCTGGTCGATCGCGCCGTGTCTGCAATCAATCGTGGTGACAACACGACGGCGACGGCCTTGGCCGGTCAGGTACTTGCCATCGACCATGCGAATGCCGACGCCGAGGACTTGCTGTCGGCCGCGCCCGGTGTGGGAGGGGAGATCCGGCGGCTCACGATTCTGTTCGCCGATGTTGTCGATTCAACCGTGTTGTCGACCCGCGTGGAGCCGGAGACTTATCGTCTGGTGGTCGGAGGCTACCGGGATATCGTTTCGCGCACGGTTGAGGAGTATGAGGGCCACATCGGCTCCACCAAAGGCGACGGATTGCTGGCGGTGTTCGGTTACCCGACGGCGCATGAGAACGACGTCAAACGGGCGGTGCACGCAGGACTGGACATCGCCCGAGCGGTAGCCCGGCTCAGCGAGCAGACCGACCGCCGGTTCGGGATCGACATCGCGGTGCGCGTCGGGGTGCACCGCGGGCTGGTGTACCTGGACACCGCACAGGACGATGTGTACGGGTTGGCGGCGAACTTGGCCGCCCGCCTGTCGGGACTTGCAGCACCGAACTCTGTGGTGGTTTCCAATCCGGTTGCGGCATTGGTGCGCAACGACTTCGAGCTCGAAGAGCAACCCGCCGCCCCGGTCAAGGGTGTGCCGGGGTTGATCGCTCACCACCGCGTCGACAGCGAACGTGTTGAGCGACCGGCGCGCGTCCATGGACCTTTGGTGGGCCGTGATCGCGAGCTGGCGAAGCTGAACACACACTGGCGGCGCGCACGAGCCGGCGCGCTCAAAACTCCCGTGCTGTTCTTCTGCGGCGAACCGGGCGTCGGCAAGAGCCGGCTAGTGGCCGAAGCCGCCGGCCTGGTCAAGCCGTCGGGCGCGGTAATTCTGGAGCTGGCCGGATCGCCCTTCCACACCCAGGTGGGCTTGCACCCGATCCGCGTCCTGCTGGAGCGACTGTGTGGCATAACTCGCGTAACCGATCCGGTGGAGCGGCTGCGTCTGCTGCGAGCCGAAATAGTTGCGCGCGGTCTAGATCCGGATACCGCGGTGCCGGCACTTGCACCGGTTCTGGGAGTCGGAGCCGAACACGGCTACGAGCCGCTCGAGGCTGAGGGCCGCAGGCTGGAACAGTTGATCGGCTCGGCGGTGCGCTCGTACCTGACGGGTTGCCTGAGTGATGCGCCGGCGCTACTCGTCGCCGAGGACGTGCAGTGGTTTGATCTACCGACCCTGGAAGTGATCGAGGCCATGCTGGACACCGGCGAGGGCCGGCTGCTTGTTGTGATAACCAGTCGCGACGAAAAGTCGCTGCCGAACCATTGGCAGGTAGAACAATTCAACCTACCGCCGTTGACGGACGAAGAGGCCGATGAGCTCATCGTCGCGCTAGACCCGACTGCAAGCGCCGAAGAACGCGCGGAGGTGCGACGCCGTTGTGACGGGGTGCCCTTCTACATCGAGCAGGTAGTGGCAGGGCTGCATCTGGCGCCATCGGACGGCACTCATGTGCCCGACGCGTTGTACGAACCGCTTTTCGCACAGCTGCGCGCCGGCAACAACGTGGTGCCGGTGGTCGAGGCCGCCGCGGTCATCGGTCGCCATATCGACCGATCGCTGTTGATCACCGTGGTGGACCTCGACGAGCAACAGGTCGACGAAGTCATCGACCGCCTCGTGGATACGGGCGTGTTCGAGCGCACCGGAAACGCCGGCTGCCGATTCCGCCATGAGCTGCTTCGCGAGGTCGCGGACGAACTCGCTCCCCCGAGCGTGCGGCGCAAACTGCATGCGAAGGTCGCCGACGCCTTGGTCAACACGATGACTGGTGACCCCGACTGGCCACTGGTTGCCTCTCATTACGAGCAGGGCGGCCGGCACGCGGATGCCGCGTCGGCCTACCAACGGGCTACGGCCGCAGCACGTCGCCGCGGCGCCCTGGCCGAAGCCCGCACCTACCTGACCCTCGCCCTCACTCAAGTTGAGCAATGCCCGCCCGGCCCGGACCGCGATCACCGCGAGATCGCCCCGCGGCTGGAACGCGGCTACCTCACTGCCACCGCAGAAGGGGCCCAAAGCCCGGTTGCCGCTTCAGACTTCGAGCGATGCCTGCAGCTTGCGGGTACCGATCTGCGCGACGACGAGCTGTTTGCGACGCTGCCCGCCGTGGGCGCCTACTACCTTTGGCGTTCGGACCTGCGCCGGGTTGATTCGCTGTTACAGGTCGCAGTGGCGGCCACCGAGCACGGGCGAGAATGGTTCCGGCCCGCACTTGCCGGCTCGGCGGGCGTCGTGGCCTGGCTGCGCGGCGAATTCGACACCGCGAGCGCATATTTCGAGCAGGCAACGGGTTTAGCTGAGGAATACGAGGAGCGGATCCAGGCCATCTGGTTCGTCCCGCACGACCCGGTGGCCCTGGCGCACGAACACCTGGCCTGGCACCGCCTGGTGCAAGGGGATCTCGCCGGCGCCGAGGTGCAACTCAAGCGCGCCGTCGACCGCGCGAGCCAGCTCGGTTATCCACAAAGGCCCTACAACCATCTCTACGCCATCGACATGGATATCTGGATCTGCGCGGAGACCGCCCAGTACGATCGCGCTCGCGAACTGGTCCGCGAAATAGCAGACACCGCAGACAGGTACGGGCTCGACCATCTGTATTGGCAGCTGCTCGGCGCCACCGAAAAAGCGATGGTCGACGGGCAGGCCGCTATCGCTACGCGCAATCCCGACCCCACCTCGCTGGGTCCACACATCGAGGCGATGACGCAGGTGATCGAGGTCTGGCAGGCGCTGGGAGCCAGCACGTATAGGCCGTTTTATTGGTGCATTCTGGGACGGCTTTTGATCGCCGGCGAGCAGGTGAACCAGGCCCGTGCCCGTCTCGATACTGCGCTCCAATTCGCAGCTGACACCGGCGTGCGTTTCTACGACGCCGAACTGCTGCGGGCCCGGGCGCAGACCCACACGGAGTCGAACGCGCGCGCCGACGACCTCGCCGCCGCCCGGGAGGTCGCTCGCCGCCAAGGTGCGCGGCTCTTTGAAATCCGCGCGAGCCTCGACGATTTCGACCTGCGTGGGGAGCCGGCGCGAAGGCACCTTGTTGATGCCGTCGGGAAGATCCCGAAAGACAGTCGGCTTCCCGAGCTTGCACGAGCGCGAGCGGTCCTTCGATAGCTCGAGGCGAAACCGAGCCAAACAAACGGTCCGTCACCCACCGCGAACATGAGCGACGCCCGCGATGACACCTTGGATCAGCCGGTCCAGATGCTCGGGATCGTCGACGGCCGGCTGGCCCGCGACGAAGGTCAGCATGATGCCGTTGATGAACGCGAGCGTGGCGATCGCCTGGTCGTCGACCAATGCCGGATCCGGCGCGCTGTCGGCGGGATGCCACTGGGTGACGACGTTGCGCGCCAGGGCGTAGAGCCGGTCTGCGGAGTCGCTGAGGGCCGCGGCCAGCTCCGCGTCCCGGCCGGCGAGCAGCGCGAGTTCGTAGCGCGCCTTGGCGCGGGTCAACCAGGGTTCGCTGTTGACGTACATGACGATGCGGGCCAGGCCCGCGGTGCCGGTGAACTGCGTGGCGTGATCCTCGGCGAGTTCGGCCATCATCGAGAAGTCGGCGAGGTCGAGTTCGGCCAGCCGCGTCGCCATGGCATGCATCAGCGCCTTGCGGGTCCGAAAGTAGAACGACGTGGTGCCGGCCGGCACGCCGGCGTGGTCGTCGACTTTCGGGTGACTGACGCCGTGCACCCCGTTGCCGCCCAGCAATCCGATCGCGGCGTCGGCGAGCTGGCGGCGCCGCTCCGCCGCGTTGTGCTTTCTACGTGCAGCGATGCACCCAGTTTAGAACTGGCCGCAGTTCGGTGCGGTGGGCTCGCCGTTGAAGCGGGCGGCGATCCATTGCATGGCGGGTTCGCCGTCGACCAGCATCGGCAGCGCGTGGTTGATGATCAGCTTGTTGAGGAAGGGCGGCTCTTCGTTGGTGCGGAATTCCACGTCGGCGCCCTGGCCGCACCAGTCGCGGCCCAGCTGATTGGCCGCGGTCCACGGCACCAGCGGGTCGTACCGGTTGCTGTCGATCATCACCGGCGCATTGGGTTTGAAGCGCCCGATCCGCTGCGCGTCGAACAGGGTGTTGAACGGCTCCTCGTTGACCAATTTGTAGATGTCTTCGGTGAAGTAAGGCTGTAGGTGACGAAACATGAAGTCCAGCAGGGTCTGTCCCACACACTGGCGCGACACCGACTCCAGCATCGCCAGGCCGCGCGGTGTCATCTTGGCGCGGATGGTGTCGGCGAACTCCGGGTAGGCGGCCATCACGCTGTTGAGCGCGTACCCGACGACACCGACCAGGACGCTGCCGTCGGCGTAAGGGAACAGCTCCTTGAGGTCGGCGGGCGGCGCCCCGGCGTAAGTGCCCACGATATGAAGGTCGGGGGCATATTGCGAGGCGAGTTCGGCGGCCGACGCCGAGGCGCCACCACCCTGTGAGTAGCCCCAAAAGGCCACCGGCCCATGCGGATCCAACGACGTTCCGGGCAGCCGCATGGCGGCGCGGGCCGCATCGAGCACGGCCTGGCCCTCGGCCACCCGGCCCACATAGGTGTGCATCGACGGGGTGCCCAGGCCCTGGTAATCGGTCATCACGATGGCGAAGCCACGGGCAACCATGGTGGCGACGAACAGCTCCTCGTAGTTGAACATGATGTCCCAGCCACCCGAATAGTGGATGCCTTGGTTGAACATTCGCGACGGGGCGCACTGGTTGCCCTGGCCCTGGGTGCCGGGTGCGTAACTGATCAACGGCCGAGGCCCGCCGCCGGGCCAGTCGTTATAGGGCTCGAAGTAGGTGCCGGTGACCGCGATCGGGTTGCCCCGGGTATCGGTGCTGCGGTACATGATCCGGGTCCCGGTGGCCATGATCGCCCCCAGCTGGCCGGAGGGCTCCAGCACCAGCCGCGACGGCTCGGTGCGGATCAGGTCGCCGGGCTGGCCGGGCGGAAGGGGATCCGGGGGAAGATAGAAGTCCGCGTACTGCGGCTCGTCCCCGCCGTCGGCCCGCGCATTTCCGACTCCTAAGAATGCGGAAACAATTATCAGCAGTGCTGCGAAAACTCCCCCGGCCCGACGCATTACGGAACGGTAACAATCAACGGGTCACAGCGGAAGGGCAATCTCTAATCTTTTAGAGATTGGTTTTCGCTACCGATGTTTCTGGCTGAAGAATTGCCAGATGGTGTCCGTGGCGTCCAGCGCCGTCGACGGCGCCGGAATCCCGGCGACCTTGTCCGCCAGGGGGCTCGGCTCACCGCCGGGCCATTGATGGCCGGCGCCCGCCACCGAGATCAGCTGCACGGTGCGCCCGTCGGCGCAGCCCGCCGTCTGCGTGGTCACGTCGCCGGCGGTGGCCGAGCTCGGCGCCCCGCATCCGTCGATGGCGCGCCAGGTGGCGTTGACGGATTCCACCGACGGGCCGTCGACGCGCGGGGATCCGTTGAACGCGAACGCCTTTCCGGCGCCGCCGTTGTACGGCACGCGGTCGTCGGCGGTGCCGTGGATCTGCAACACCGATGCCGGCCGTGCCGCAGAGCAGTCGGTCAGCAGGGTGCCGCCCACCGGCGCGATCGCCGCGAACGTATCGGACTGGCAGCCCAGGCGAAGCGCCATCATGGCGCCGTTCGACATGCCGGTGACATAGACCCGCGCGCGATCGATGGGGATCTCCTGCTCGATGGCACCGACCATGGCGGTGATGAATCCGACGTCGTCGGTGTTGAGGTGTCCGGGCTCGCCGCAGCAGGTGCCGGCGTTCCAGGCCCGGTTGAGGCCGTCCGGGTAGGCGACCAGGAAGTGTCCGTTGTCCGCCTCGGCGTCCCAGTGGTAGGAACGCTCGGCCTGCGTGCCGTTGCCGAAGCCGCCGTGCAGCATCACCACCACCGGCACGGCCTCGGTGAGCCCCTGGGGCCGATAGAGGTGGAAGGTCCTGTTCGCTCCGCCCGAGGAGATGCTCTGCGTGGATTGCCCCACCGGGATCGATTGCGGGCCGGGGGTTCCCAGCGCATGACCGCCACCGAGGCATCCGGCGAGCACGACAACCAGAACGGGTGGCAGGCAGACGCTCGCCACCCGGATCCATCCCCATCGCATGAGCACAGCGTGGCACCGATGCCCGGTTTTGACAAGTAACTTGTCAATCGGTCCCCGAGTGGCAGACTGGCGACATGGCACAGGAACCGGGTTCCGGGTGGGAGCCCACCGTGCCGGCGCTGGTGAACCTGGTCGCCGCCGCCGGGGCGCCGCACTTGCGCGCGGCGTTCGCCGCGGCCGGCCTGGACGGGATCCGCCCCGCGCAATCGGTCGCCCTGGTGCCGCTGGCGGCGGGCGGATTGCACGCATCCGATCTGGCCGATCGCCTCAGGGTGAGTCGGCAGGCGGTGGCCCAGGCGATAGCGGCCCTGGAGCGACATGGCTACGTCACCCGAGGACCCGACCCGGTGGACGCGCGTGCCCGCGTCATCGAGCTGACCGCGCGGGGCCGCCGGGCGCTGCAGGTAATGCGTTCCAACGCACAGGCTTTGGAGCGGCGATGGACCGAGGTGCTGGGCGAGCGACGGTTGGGGGAGTTGCGCGAGACCTTGACGGCGTTGCTCGCCAGTGAGGCCGAAACCGGTTGACTAGCCGCCCGTTACGGCGTCTTGAGGAACACGTCGTTGAGCGTGACGGTGCGAAGGTTCCGGTCGCGGATGATGTCGACGAGTTGCGGATAGACATGCGTCACGGGCAGATGATTGAGGTGCCCGATCACGATGGACTGCGGTGTGAAGTACTGATCGGCCATCTGCACGATGTACTCCTCGGTGATCAACGTCGAGTCCGACAGCGATCCCGACCACAAAGTCGGGACCTTGTAACCGAAATCGCCCGCCACGGCGTCGACGGCGGCGTTACGCTTTCCGTACGGCGGCCGCCAGTATGGTTTCGCGCCGATCCCGTAGGTGTTCCTCAGAAACGCATCATTGCGTGAGAGCTGTTCGGCGACTTGCTCTTTCGTCAGCTTGGTCAGGTCCGGGTGTGACCAGGTGTGGTTGCCGAGCTGAATCTGCCCGCTGTCCACCAGTGGCCGCAGCATGTCCAGGTTCTCGGTCCACGAGTCGTAGATCCCGTTGACGAAATAGGTCAACCGGATGTCGGTGTCCTTGGCGAACTGCGTGTAGGCCCGCACCACCTCGCTGTTGACGCCGTCGTCGACGGTCAGCGCGAGCAGATCGCCCTCGCCGGGGATCTTCATCAGCGCACCGCCGCCGGGCAGTGGGATGCGGGCGCTCGGTGGCGGGGGCGGCAGCAGGGCCTGCGGGGCGGTCGGGCCGGAGGTCGGTATGTCGGCCGCCGGGGTTTGGGCGAACGTGCGTGGCTGCGGATCGACGATGAGCCGCGCAGCGCCTACGCCGGCGACGACCGACGCGGCGAGCGATCCGAGGAACTGACGACGATTCATGGCTGACAAGTGAGGGCGTCGAACAAATGATCACGTGATAACGGAAATGGCGAATTCAGCCCGATGATTCGCGCATTTATCGTGGCGAGCTGCGCAACAGGCGGGTCCGCGTGGGAACCGCCGCTGGTGCAAAACATCGAGGCCACAGCAGCGAACCGTACCATTCGCTGCGGCCATATGTCGGCTGCGTTACGGGAGGGTCAGCTGTGAATTCTCTCCGACCCCCGTTATCGCCGGTGAACGCGAGCCGACCAGCGGGAATTAACGCGGTTCGCCGATGGCCCGTTGCGGCAGTTGCACCGGTTCGGTAGCGGGGGTGCCGAGCGTCGAGGCCAGCCAGGGTAGCGCCGTGGCAAACGCCTCGGCGGCGAACGGCCAGTCGTGTTTGCCGGGCTGGGTGACCACCGCGCAGGCGATGCCGTTGGCGGCGCCGACGGCGCACAGCGAGTTCGCCGCGACGTCCTGACCCTCGGGGTTGGCGGCGGGATCGCTGCTGGACGCGATCAGGGCCGGATTGCCTTCCTGCGCGACGTTGTGCGCGCCGTCTGAGCCTGGCACGTCGAACCAACCCGACAGGCCGTCGTAGTGACCGTGCTTCGTCATGACGGTGACCGGGTCGAAGGCCGCCCAGGCGTCGTGATTGCCGCCGAACAACCGGGCGACCGTTTGATCCTTGGAGCCGCCGTTGGGTCCGCGGTCACCCGCGATGTCCACGAACGCGCTGAACAGCTCGGGGTGCATGACGGCCAGGGTCACGGCGCAGGTCCCGCCCATCGACCACCCCGCGACGCCCCAGTTCGCCCGGTCGGCGCTGACGCCGAAGTTCGACACCATGAAGGGCTCGATGTCCTTGGTCAGATGGTCGGCGGCGTTGCCGCGGGTGCCGTTGACGCACTCGGTGTCGTTGTCGAAGGAACCGGTCGGATCGACGAACACCAGCACCGGGGAGAAGCCGTGGTGTGCGGCCGCGAAGTTGTCGATGGCGGTGAACGCGCCGCCGGGGCCCAGCCAGTCGGCCGGGGTGTTGAAGGCGGAGCTGATCATCATGACCGCCGGCAGCCGAGGTGGCGGATTGGTGTTGAACCATGCGGGAGGCAGGTAGACCAATTCTCGGCGGTGGGCGAAGTGCGAGCCAGAGGGGGCATTGTCGTCGATGTCCACCGGCACCACCACGCCCTTGGTCGGCTTGGTGCCGGCGACCTGCATCTCGGTCACCCGCAGCCGGTCGATCTGGTCGGGCAGCGGCACGGACGTCAGCTGATTCCACGCGGCGAGTGCGGTGGGAAAGTAGCCCACCCAGCCGTTCAGCGCCATGCCCGCGCAAAGAACACACAGCGGTATCGCCAGCACCGCCACCCCGCGCCGCCACCAGCGGATCCCTCGCCACCCCACCAGGAAGACCGCGGCGGCCAGGCCGCTCATCGCGATCCAGAGCCACAGCGTCGTCGGTGCCGGGTCCCCGGCCACCCCGAGCGAGGTGATGTACCACCGGGCCAGCAGCGTCACCGCGACGGCCGCGATCAGCGCCACCGGCAGCACCCGCTTGAGCCAGCTCCCCGTGCGCCATTGAATCGCGACGAGCACCACGAGCAGCGCGAGGCCCTGCACGGCGGGGGGAAACCAGCCGTGCAGCAGGGACAGTTGTCCGAAGAACTGCTCCAACGGTCGTGACCTTTGCTAGATCGATCGCTGCGCGCGGGTGAGGTGGGTATCGAAGGGCCGGTCGGGGTCACCGAAGGCGGCGGCCGGACCAACTATCCCATACCAACGTGGCCCGTCAGCCGACCGTTTCTGCGTGTGGGCCGACCAGATGCGCGCGGACCGGGACCCACCGCTCATGCCTCGTCGATGACGCTGGTGAACGAGCGCAGCCGCAGGCTGTTGCCGACGACCAGCAGGCTGGAGGCCGCCATCGCGGCGCCGGCGAACATCGGGTTGAGCATGCCGAGCGCGGCCAGGGGGATCGCGGCCAGGTTGTATCCGAAGGCCCACAGCAGGTTGGTCTTGATGGTGGCCAGGGTTCGCCGGGACAGCTGGATCGCGTCGACGGCGGCACGCAGGTCGCCGCGGATCACCGTGAGGTCGGCGGCCTGGATCGCGACGTCGGTGCCGGTGCCCATGGCCAGGCCCAGGTCGGCGGCGGCCAACGCCGCGGCGTCGTTGATGCCGTCACCGACCATGGCGACCACCTTGCCCTCGGATTGCAGGCGTTTGACGGCGGCGACCTTGTCGGCGGGCGTCGCGTCGGCGATGACCTGCGCGATGCCGAGTTCGCCCGCGATGTGGGCGGCGACGGTGGGGTTGTCGCCGGTCAACAACACCGGGGTCAGGCCCAGCCCGGTGAACTGCCGCACCGCCTCGGCGCTGGACGGTTTGACGGTGTCGGCGACCACCAGGATGCCTTGGGCCAGGCCGTCCCAGCCGACGGCGACGGCGGTCTTGCCCTCGCTCTCGGCGCGGGCTTTGGCCGCCGACAGGGTCGCGTCGAGGCGGATTCCGCATTCGGTCAGCAGGCTCTCGCGCCCGATGACGACGGCGCGACCCTCGACGGTGCCCCGCACACCCTTGCCGCTGACCCCGGTGAAGTCGGCGGGTGCCGGGAGCGCCCCGACTTGCGCCGTGGCGCCCCGGGCGATGGCCCGCGCGACCGGATGCTCGGACGCGTCTTCCAGGGCGCCGGCGTAGCGCAACAGCGTGGCGCGGTCGGTCCCGGTCGCGGCGATCGCGTCGACCAGGGTCATCTTGCCGGTGGTGACGGTGCCGGTCTTGTCGAGCACGATCGTGTCGACGTTGCGGGTCGACTCCAGCACCTCGGGCCCGTTGATGAGCACGCCGAGCTGAGCGGCGCGCCCGGTGCCGACCAGCAGGGCGGTCGGGGTCGCCAGCCCCAGGGCGCAGGGGCAGGCGATGATGAGCACCGCGACGGCGGCCGTCAGGGCGGTGGTGAGCGAGAAGCCCGCCGCGAGCCAGCCGGCCAGGGTCGCCACCGCCAGCGCCATGACCACGGGCACGAACACCCCCGACACGCGGTCGGCGAGGCGCTGTACCCGGGCCTTGCCGGATTGGGCCCGCTCGACGAGCCTGGCCATCTGCGCGAGCTGGGTGTCGTCTCCGACCCCGGTGGCCCGGACGACGAGCCGACCGCCCGCGTTGACGGTGGCCCCGGCGACGGCGTCACCCTCGCCGACCTCGACCGGGACGGACTCGCCGGTCAGCATGGAGGCGTCCACGGCCGAGGAACCCGCCACGACGATCCCGTCGGCGGCGATCCGTTCGCCGGGGCGCACGACGAACTGGTCGCCGAGCGCGAGCCGTTCGATCGGGACGCGGGTCTCGCCGCCTTCGCGCAGCACCGCGACGTCCTTGGCGCCCAGCGTCAGCAGCGTGCGCAGCGCGGCGCCGGCCGTCCGCTTGGACCGCCTTTCGAAATAGCGACCGGCGAGGACGAACAGGGTCACGCCTGCGGCGACCTCGAAATAGACGTGGCACGGGGCGCCGTCGCGCCCGACGGTCAGCTCGAAGTCGTGCTGCATGCCCGGCTGCCCCGCCGTCCCGAGCAACAGGGCGTAGACGGACCACAGAAACGCCGCCAGGGTGCCGAGCGAGACCAGGGTGTCCATGGTGGCCACGCCGTGTCTGAGATTGGTCCAGGCCGCCGCGTGGAACGGCCGGCCGCACCACACGACGACCGGTGTGGTCAGGGCCAGCGAGAGCCAGTGCCAGCGGGGGAATTGCAGGGCGGGAAGCATGGCCATGGCGATGACCGGGCCGGCCAGCACGATCGCGGTGACCAGCCGCCGGCGCAGCGAGGTCAGTTCGGGGTCATCCGGCGTCGTCTCGTCCCAGGCGGGCTCCGGCGCGCGCTGCGGTAGGGCGGCGCTGTAACCGGCCTTTTCGATCTCGCCGATGAGAATCCGCGCGTCGTAACCGGCGGGAGCCGTCACGGCGGCCTTTTCGGTGGCGTAGTTGACGGTGGCGGCGACGCCGTCGAGCTTGTTCAGTTTCTTCTCGATCCGGGCCGCGCAGGAGGCGCAGGTCATCCCGGTGACGTGGAGCTCGATCAGAGTTGATGCGGGGTGATCGGGGAGGACGCCCTCGTCGAGCTGCCGTGGGGGCGTGCTCATGCGACCAAGACGGCCTCATAGCCGGCCTCGTCGACCGCGCCGAGAACGGCGTCCGCGTCGATGGGCTGTGCACTGGTGACGACGAGCTTGCCCGTGGCTGCGCTGACCGTCACGTCGTCGATGCCCGGGATCTGGGCCACCTCGCTACGGACCGCGGCCTCGCAGTGGCCGCAGCTCATTCCGCTCACCTGATATTCGCTGGTGGGCATGCCGCTCCTTCTCGATCCCCGGGCAGTCTTGACCACACCATTCTGCCTGCTGGGCGGAGCGGCCTATTGCCGCAGGTGCGATCCGCCGCCCGGATTAGGCTGCCTGTAGCGGAAGGAGACATCATGACCGTCACTGTCGTCGACCGGGGGCCTCGCCAGGTGAGCCGCAGGGTCGAGGTGGCCGCCCCGGCCGCGGAGCTGTTTGCCTTGGTCGCCGATCCACGCCGTCACCACGAGCTGGACGGATCGGGCACGGTGCGCGACAACATCACCGTGCCGGCACAACTGGTCGAGGGCTCGAAGTTTTCGACGCACATGAAGATGTTCGGGCTTCCCTACCGGATCACCAGCACGATCACCGCGCTGACACAAAACGAACTCATCGAATGGCGCCACCCGTTGGGTCACCGCTGGCGGTGGGAATTCGAGAAGCTGTCGCCGACGCAGACCCAGGTCACCGAGACGTTTGACTACCGCGATGCCGGTGCGCTCAAGAACAAGCTGAACTACTACGAGCGGATGGGCTTCGCGAAGGCGAACGCGACGGGCATCGAAGCGACGCTGAGCAACCTGCGCGATCGCTACGCGGGGTGATCAGCCCGCCGTCGGATCCGCTGCGTCCCAAGGCATCACGCCGGAAACCCAGTGGCTGAGTTCGTCGACCTGGTCGTTGCGGTGCAGATGGCGTGGCGGCGTTGCAAAGGTGGAGTAGGGCCGGCAGCGGATGACGACGCGGTTCTCGCGTTCGCACATGTCGCGGATGTGCGGGCGGGCCTCGTCGCCGAGTGGTTGGCCGGACATCCGGCCGCCCACCGCCATCATCACCTCGACCGCCAGATCCCGGTCTTGGTCGATGGTGGCGTCGGCGTAGACCTGCAGATAGGCGAACGGCCAGCGCTCGTCGAGGACGCACAGGCTCACCTTGGGATCGCGTTCGACGATGCGGGCCTTGCCGCGGCCGGCCATGGTGGAGACCAGCAATTCGCCGGTGTCGGTGGGGATGTAGTACACGATCGACATCGCCGGGCCGTCGTTGCGGCGGCGGTAGCCGAACACGCAGGTGCGATGTGTGCGCACGAACTCGCGTCGTTCGGAGGGCAGCATGTCGCGGTCGGTGGGAGCGGTGAAGGGCTCTGCCGCCAGGGGGAGGAGCATGGCGAATGTTCCTTGCTGTCAAGGTGGTTGATCGATCCGATATTTATGGATACAGTGTCTCCGTAATGTAGGCGTGTGTCAAGCGGCAGGAGCGCCACGGTGAGGGATGTGAGCGACACCAACCGGCCGCAGCGCCGTTCCCGCGGCCGCCCGGCCCTGCCGGTGGACCGCATCCTGGCCGCGGCCGTCGGCCTCGTCGACGAACAGGGGCCCGAGGCACTGTCGATGCGCTCGCTGGCGCAGCGCCTCGAGTCGGGGACGGCCACGCTGTACCGTCACTTCTCCAATCGGTCTCAACTGGTGTCCCTGGTGATCGACCACATCCTCGGAGAGATCGACCTCGACGCGAAAGAACTCGCCGCATTGCCGTGGCAAGATGCCTGTATCTCGTTCGCGCAGCACATGTTTGATGCGCTGAGCCGGCACGGCAATGTCGCGCCCCTGTTGATCGAATACACCCCGATGGGGCCGAACGCGTTGGCCAACCGCGAGCGCTGCCTGGCCGTCCTGCTCGACAACGGCTTTCCACCGTCGGTGGCGGCCCACGCGTACGCGACGCTGGCCCGCTACATCCTGGGCTTTGCGATACAGCTGTCCGGCACGGCGGCGGGCGACGGGGAACGAGACGCCGAACTCTCCGCCGCGTTTCACCGACTCGATCCGTCCCGCTTTCCCGCGACGGTCACCGTCGCCGACGACCTGCCCGTCCCGTTGGCCGACGAATTCGCTTTCGGGTTGCGGCTCATCGTCGCGGGCCTCGAGCGGTTGCGGAAGTGAACGCGAACGCGGCCTGAATCGTGGGTTGGGTGGACGCACTCGCATTGAGCTGAAGGGACTTCGCCCGATGATCGATCAAACCCTGGCGCCGGCCGCGGCGCCGACGCTGACCCGGTGGGGCCAACTCGTCAGCCGTTACGGCCTGGTGCTTGTTCTGGTGTGGATCGGATTCGGCAAGTACGTGAAAATGGAGGCCCGGGTGCTGATTCAGCACAGCCCGCTGATGAGCTGGGTCTACGATGTATTCAGCGTCACCTTCGTCGCGTATGCACTCGGAACGATGGAAATCGTTGCCGCCCTTCTCATTGCGGTACGCCCGCTTTGGCCGCGGGTCTCGGCTGCGGGCAGCGCGCTGGCGGTGGTGCTGTTTTTGGGCACGCTGAGTTTTCTCTTCACCACCCCGGGCGTGGTCATGACGTACGCCCACGGCGTTCCGGTTCTCTCGGCGCTGCCGGGCCAGTTTCTGCTCAAGGATCTCGTCTTGCTCGGGGTGGCGTTGTGGACGTTGGGCGAGTCACTGGCGGCCGTGGCTCAAGAGCGCGCCCCTCAGTAGCCGCCGTGTCGGCATCCGGAGGATCTGAGTCATGGTGTCGCGCAACGCTTTCGGGCCGGCACTCTTCAGTCGTTTTGCGCGGGCTGCGCCCTTGATACAATCAAGCCATTGATTATAGGGTCGAGGCCACGGAGAGGAACCCCAGCCGTGACCGAGACCGTTGGCCAGGCGCTTGACGTCGACGCGCTGCGCCGCAAGTACGCCGAAGAACGCGCGCGCCGCATCCGCGCGGACGGCATCGCCCAGTACGTCGAGATGGCCGGCCCGTTCGCCCGGTTCGCCGACGACCCGTGGGCCAACGGGGACCACGCCCGCGAGCCACTCACCGATGAGGTGGACGTGGCCATCGTCGGCGCCGGGTTCGGCGGGCTGTTGACCGGGGCGCGGCTACGTCAGCTCGGCGTCGAAAGCGTGCGGCTGATCGACCGGGCGGCCGACGTGGGCGGCACCTGGTACTGGAATCGCTATCCCGGAATCGCTTGTGACGTCGAGTCGTATGTGTACATGCCGCTGCTCGAGGAGCTGGACTACACCCCAACCGAGAAGTATGCGAAGGGCCCGGAGATCTTCGCGCATTGCAGGCGGATCGCCGAGCACTACGACCTCTACCGCGACGCCTGCCTGCAGACCGATGTGCGGGAGATCCGTTGGGACTCGGCTACATCGCGCTGGATCATCCGCACCGACCGAGGCGACGAGATGCGGGCCCGGTTCGTGTCCATGGCCAACGGGTATCAGGCCAAACCGAAGCTGCCCGGCATCGACGGACTCGGCGCTTTCCGCGGGCATGCCTTCCACACCAGCCGGTGGGACTACGCCTACACCGGCGCGCAGCTGCAGCATCTGGCCGACAAGCGCGTCGGCATCATCGGCACCGGTGCCACGGCGATCCAGTGTGTACCGCACCTCGCCGCTGCCGCCCAGCGGCTCTACGTCTTTCAGCGCACCCCGTCGTCGGTTGACGTGCGGGCCAACCGCGCCACGGATCCGGAGTGGGCCAACGCTTTACAGCCCGGCTGGCAGCGCGAGCGGATACAGAATTTTCAGATCCTCACCGCCGGAGGCCAAGCCGACCATGACCTGGTCGCCGATGCCTGGACGAGCATCACCCGCAAGCTCCCGGTCATGCGTCAGGACGCAGACGGCCTCGCCGATCCCGAACACCGCGGCCGCGACATCGAACTCGCCGACTTCGCCAAGATGGACGAGATCCGGGCGCGCGTCGCCTCGATCGTCACCGATTCCGCCACCGCCGAGGCACTCAAACCGTGGTACGGGTACTTCTGCAAACGTCCCTGCTTCCACGACGAGTATCTGCAGACGTTCAACCGGGACAACGTCACCCTGGTGGACACCCGGGGCCGCGGGGTGCAGCGGATCACCGAAGCCGGCGTGGTGGTCGACGGCGTGACCTACGAACTCGACTGCCTCATTTTCGCAACGGGTTTCGAGGTGGGCACCGATTACTGTCGCCGCACCGGATTCGAGTTGATCGGTCGTGATGGCGTGACGCTGACCGAACACTGGGACGACGGTGTGCGCACCTTCCAAGGCCTGTGCACGACCAAATTCCCGAACTGCTTCATCGAAAGCATCGCCCAGGCCGGCCTGACGGTGAACTTTCCGTACCTGCTCGACGTGCAGGCCGGTCACGTCGCCTGGATCATCGCGACCGCACTCGTCGGCGGCGTCACCGAAATCGAGGCCGCACCCGACGCCGAAGCCGGCTGGGTCGACACGGTGGTGGCCCGCTCGGTCGCGAGCGCTGAGCGCGCCAAGACGTGTACGCCCGGCTATTACAACCGGGAAGGCAAGGCCGACGCCAAGACTCGACAGGGCAGCTTCTTCTTCGGCGCGCCCACCGAGTACGCCGACATCCTGCAGCAGTGGCGAGCCGACGGCGATCTGAAAGGCCTACTGGTCCGCCGCGCCGGGGACGGGCCGTGACGAGTCGAAAGGCCCAGGCGCTCTACGCCATTGGGCGGATGCGGGCGGCGACCCGGCGCCGGCGCGGGCCGAAGGTGGCCATCATCGGCGCCGGCTTCGGCGGGCTGGGCGCGGGCGTCGCATTGCGCCGCGCCGGCATCGACGACCTGGTGATCATCGAGGGCGCCGACGGCGTCGGCGGCACCTGGCGCCGCAACACCTATCCCGGCGCCGCCTGCGATATCCAGAGCCATTTGTACTCGTTTTCCTTTGCCCCCAACACATCCTGGAGCCGCACCTACGCGCGGCAGCCCGAAATACTGGCCTACCTGGAATCGGTGGCCGACGACTTCGACCTGCACCGCCATCTGCTGCTCGACACCATGGTGCGGCGCGTGCGCTGGGACCCGCATGCGGGCGCGTGGCATTGCGAGCTGGAGCGCGACGGGCAGCCGGCCACATTGTCCGCCGACGTCGTCGTGTGTGCGGTCGGCCTGTTCGGTTCCGCCAAGCTCCCCGATATCGACGGGCTGAGCGACTTCGCCGGCCCGGTGCTGCACACCGCACAATGGGATCACGACCTCGATCTGGCCGGCCGGTCCGTCGCGGTGATCGGCACCGGCGCCAGCGGGGTGCAGCTGGTGCCCGAGTTGGCGAAGAGCGCCGGGCACGTTACGGTCTTCCAGCGCACCCCGCCGTGGATGGTGCCCAAGGACGACCGGCCATACAGCGCAACGGAATTGGCCCGCTTCAAACGCAGCGCCCTGGCGGTGCGCCGCGCGCGCTGGCAGATCTGGAAGTTTCAGCACGACAACACCGCGACCTTCGCCGATGACCCCGTGGTGACGGCGCGCACGCAGATCGCGGCGTCGTTCCTGGGCCGTACCGTGGCTGACGAATCGTTGCGGCGGGCGCTGACGCCGGACTATCCGTTCCGCTGTAAGCGGGTGCTGCTGGGCGACGACTATTACCGGGCCTTGCAGCGCGACAACGTCGAGCTGATCACCGACCCCATCGCGCGCATCGGCCCGACATCGGTGATCACCGCATCGGGCGCGGACGTCGACGTCGACGCGATCGTGCTGGCCACCGGTTTCGAGACGTCTCGCTACCTGTCCGGCATCGACGTGGTCGGCGTCGGTGGACGCAAGCTGCACGAGCACTGGGGCGACGACCCGTGCGCCTACCTGGGGGTGGCGGTGAGCGGATTCCCGAACTTCTTCATGCTCTACGGCCCCAACACCAATCAGGGCGGCAACTCCATCGTCTACATCCTCGAGGCCGGGGCGCGGCTGGTCGCGAGCGCGGTAAGCCGGCTGGCGCGCCGCGGCGGATACCTCGACGTGCGTCCCGAGGCCGAAAAGCGCTACAACGACGCACTTTCCGCGGACCTGGAGCGCACCATCTGGACGCAGTGCGACAGCTACTTCCGATCGCCGTCCGGCCGGATCGTCACCCAATGGCCGTATACCGAGCTGGAGTACGCGCGCCGGACCTGGCGGGTGCGCCGACGAGATTGGCTGCACGACGTCGGGACGCCGAACGGACGGACGACGCTAACCGGCACTGAAACCAGTAACACCGCGGACCAATTGGCCGGCAGCTAGGTCGGACCCATTCATCAACCGCTCATTCATCTGGCGGAGCCACAATCGAGCGGCCCTTCAGCGCGCGGGATCGTCGGCGACCTCGATATCGCCGGCCGCTGCCGCGGCGCGCAACTGGTGAAAGTCGTCAAGTGATTTGTCGGCGTAGGCATACGACCAATCGGCCACCGCGTCGTGCACCGCGCTACTGGTGCCGACATATCCCCGCAGGATTGACGCGTTCGCACTCTGCGCGTGAGCTCGAGCCAGCAGCACCGCACAGGCAAGGACGTATTCGGAGAAGATCGAGGCCGACATGCCTTCGGTGTCGATGCTGCCTTTCATGTCGTGGAACTGGCGGACGTAGTAGTCGCGACCGTCTTTGCGGGTCGTCCCCAGGAACACATCCGACATCGCCTGCAAGATCAGCTGACCGTCAATTACGCGCACGCCTTGTCCCTTGGCGTCGACCGCTGCGGTGAGGGTGTCCGGCTGCGGCCAACCGCCGTATTCGTCGAGCACCGATCGAGTGGCCTCTTTGATCTGCATGATCAGCGGTGTTCCGTTGGGGCCGACCAGGATGACCAGGTAGCACCTGGTGCCGACGCTGCCGACGCCGACAACCCGCAGCGCGATGTCGGTGACGCGAAAGTGCGATAGTAACAACGCCACGTCGGCCGGGACCGCGGCCAGATATTCCTGAACCGACTCGATCAGGGGGGCTTCGATGTCCTCTTCGACGTGTTGCAGGATGGGAGGTGCCTCGCGCAGACGAGGGGTCCCGTCCACGCCAATTTCCATGATCTGCTTGAAGACTCGCTCTGACGTTCGCGTGCGCGCCCGGGAGATCGTCCGCTGGATCGCCGCCTGCAGGCCCTTGGACACCTTTCCGGTGTACTGCTCGGGTTCCACCCGTAGGTAGTAGCGGTCCAGAACATTCATCTCCTC
The DNA here is from genome assembly GCF_001665835.1 of Mycobacterium colombiense. Classification (GTDB taxonomy): domain Bacteria; phylum Actinomycetota; class Actinomycetes; order Mycobacteriales; family Mycobacteriaceae; genus Mycobacterium; species Mycobacterium colombiense_A. The sequence goes on from NZ_LZSX01000107.1 coordinate 78,638, forward strand.
GAGCATCGCCTCGAGGCTGGTTTGATAGCCCGCCAACGCCTGTTCGACACAGCGGCGGATGGCCTTGCCCGGATATCCAGCGTGACGGCCACCGATGATCGCGCTGGTGATCAGACGTTTCACGTCCCATTCCGCGGGTGCGACGGCGGCCTCATCGAAGTCGTTCAGGTCGAAGACGATCGAGCGATGAGGGGCGGCGTACAGGCCGAAATTCGAAACGTGCGCATCGCCGCAGCACATGACTTCGATCCCGCTGGACGGGCTTGCGGCGAGGTCGGCGGCCATGACCGCGGCCGAACCTCGGTAGAAGGAAAACGGGTCGGCGAGCATGCGGGCAAACCGGAGCGGGACGAGTTCGTTTAGCCGCTCGGCGTTTTGGGTGACGAGAATTTCGGTCGCTGTTCGGGTGGATGGTGTCAACTGCGCGAGGGACCGCCGGGGGACGGTCTTGCGCAGCGTCCGGCCGCGGGCCAGATCCTCGCTGGGAACCTCGACGTCGATCAGGCGATCACGCAACGCCCGTTGCGGCATTTAACAAGCATAGTCAGCGCGGCAGGTATTTACGTCAGCGTGATATGTACTACCTCGTCTAGCCGCCGGCGGCCACCCTGGCCCGTTCGGTCATCGAGGCGATCACCCCGCCGTCGTTGAGGATATCGGTGCCGGTGAGGTATCCGGCCTTGTCGCTGGCGCAGAAGGCGAGCAGCTCGGCCATCTCCTCCGGCTTGCCCCACCGCGGGACGGCGGCGTTGGCAACCATCGCGCCGGCCCCGGCCTGCTCCTCGAGCCTGCCCATCTCGGTGTCGATGGACCCCGGTGACACCGAGACGATGCGCAATCCGCGGGCGTTGAAGCGTTCCGCCTGCGACTGGCTGTACCACTTCACAAAGCTCTTGCTCACGGCGTAGGCGAGACCGGATCGGGCATCCTCGGGAGCAATATCGCACGCCGCCAGCATGGCGTCCATGAAGGTGTCCTCGTCGTCCAACGCCTGCGGAAAGTGTTCTGTCGGAATGATTTCCGCGGGCAGCATGTGCGCTGCCATCGATGCCACGTTGACGATCACGGCGCCCTCGTCGGCGACTGTGAAGAGCTCCTCGTTGACGTTGACGGTGCCGACGGCATTGGTCCGCATGACATAGTCGGCGGCACCCATGCTCGGGCTGACCCCGGCGGTGTGGATGACGGACACGACCGTGCCGAGGCTGTTGGCGGTGCCGAGCAGGTCTGCCACGGCGCGCCGGTCGGTGACGTCGTAGTCGACGGCCGTCGCGGCGATCCCGAGGTCTTGCAGGGTGGTGGCCGCGGCCGCCAGCCGGTCCTGCCTGACGTCGCACAGCACCAGTGTGTGGTCGCGGCCGACGATTTTCGCCGTGGCCAGGCCCATGCCGCCCGCGCCGCCTGTGATCACCGCCACTCGATTCATACCTGGACCGTATACGCAGGGTGCTGTCGAACCCGGGCGCGGGGCGGTCCTCGGCGCGACGGAGGCCTACTGCGGGTGGGCGGAACCTTGCGGTTCGTGGTGCGGGTGACCGCTGTGCCGGATGGCCGTGCCGAAGAACGGCGCCCTGACGGTGGCGACTATCTGGCGGCGGTTGATGATCAGCGCGACGACGGCCACCGCGATGTAGACGCCACAGAGCAGCAGCCGCCCCTGTGTGGAGAAGATCGGGAACTGGACCACGAACAGCCCGAGCAGTGTGCACGCGGCGGCCCGATGGAACCGCAGCGCCAGGATCAGCGCCACCCCCATCATCGTCTGGGTCGCGGTCAGCAGCACCTCCTCCACCTGCCGGGAGTCGAGGTGCAGGGACAACCCGCCGCCGCCCAGCAGGTGGGCGATGGGCAAAGACCCGATCAGCAGGGTCCACTGGTTGACCTTCGAGGAGATCAGCGTGGCGATGGCCGCCGTGCCCTTGCCGCGAGTGGCGAAGATGGTCGCGATGATGAATTCGGGTGCTTCGGAGGCCAGCGGGGCAAGCCACTGCACCAGCAGGAAGCGGTTGATGCCGAGTTCGGTGCCCGCGGCGACCAGATTGTCGGCAAAGGGCTTGGCGCACAGCAGGATCACCCCGCCGGACAGCAGGAACAGGCCGACCACGGCGACACGCCGGCGGCGGTCGGGCAGGTCGCCCAGCGCGGCCGCGGTGCCGATCAGGTCGGGCTCTTCGACGTCGCCGTGGCTGATCTTGTAGAGGTAGAACCCGAACCAGGCCAGCAACGCCAGCCCCAGCCCGAAGTGGATCTGCCCGCTCGCCGGGATCACAAACGCGAGGACGCCGGCGATCAACAGGAATCCGAGTTCGACGCGGTTTGCTGGCTCCAGCGTCAAACCGGTGGTCTTTTCCGAGCCCGACTTGCGCGCGACCAGGATGCTCACCAGCACCACCACGGGCCAGCCCAGACCCATCAACAATCGGTTGGACCCGGTCATGTTGGCGGCGGCGTACTGCGTGTAGTCAGCGTTGTGGCCGGACACGTAGGCGTAATAGAGGTCGACGGCGTATTCGGGCAGCACCGCGATCAGGGCGAGCAGCGCCGTGGCCAGCCCGCCGGAGACGTCGACCTGCGCGGCCTCGGCCGCCCATGCCAGCAGGAAGCTGGCTGCCACCACCGCCGCCCCGAAGATCAGCAGGGCCAGCACCGCGCCGGTGTGCAGGCCCGCGACGCGGACGACCACGGCCGGGACGACGAAGGCGCCGGTGATCAATCCGGAGCGGGCCAGGGTGCGGCGCCGCCAGCGCGCCGTCGTCGAGACGGTGGCTGCGGGCCTGTCTATGGCGAGCATCGTCATCCTTTGCGGCGGGTGGCGATCGGGCGGCTACGTGGGCTCGGGTGCCGTGGTGAACCGGTTACCCAAGGTACCCGCGGCGGTGGGGGTCAGCAACGCAACGGGGCGGCGAAAGGGGCGATGTATCCGCGCCCATATTTGCTGCCCAGGGCACTGCGGATGCAAAAGTTAGGCTGACCTGATTTGGAACTTTGGCAAACCTCTCCGGCATCCAATACGACGCGCAGCGAACGCCCGAAGTTCCCGCCGGTTCCCGCTACGCATCCGGGCCCATGGCCGCGGCGGCAGCCTGGGCGAACAGCTCAACGGCCTGATTACGGCTCAGCGATGCCAGCAGCTGCGCCGCGGCGCGCATGGTGTCGCCCACCATCAGGGTGGGTCCGTTGCCGAGGTTCTCGAACGCCTCGGCGATGACGTCGGACACGGCGGCCGCGTCCGGGGGCACCTCGTCGGGGGATCCGATCAGGCCGCGGGTGTATTCGAGTTCGCGCAATGCCGGTGTGTTGGTCTTGCCCAGGATGAGGCCCAAAACGTCGACGCCCTTGTCGTGCAATTCGGCCCACAGCGCCTCGGCGAAGACCATGTCGAACGCCTTCGATGCGCCGTAGGCGACCATGTTCGGCCCGCCGGCCAGCCCGGCCCCCGAACCGAAGATGACGATGCCGCCGCTGCCGCGCTGCACCATCGCGGGTGCGTAGTGGTGACACAACTGCATGGGCACCATGCAGTTGCGCTGCACCATCGCCTCGGCCGCTTCGATCGGATTGGCAAGGAAGGGCTCGAAATTCGGGTCGGCACCGGCGCAGTACACGAGCGTGCCGATCTCCAGGTCGCCGGTTGCCGCGGCCACCGCCGCGGCGGCGCCCGGCTGAGCGAGATCGATTGCGAGCGTGCGGGTTTGCGCCGACGTCTTGGCCTCGATGTCGGCCGCGACGCGGTCGAGTACCGCTTGCCGGCGGGCCAGAAGTACCACGTTGACGCCGCGCTCGGCGAGCCCTTCGGCGAACGCCGCACCCACACCGTCGGAGGCGCCGGCCACCAACGCCCAGGGCCCGTATTTCGTCGCGAATGTCATCTACCCGCCTCCGACCGTCGTGATGCGAACCTGCGTGTAGCGCCGGCGGGCGATGCGCCACCCTGCCGGCGTGCGCACGATGTCGTCGTCGTAGAACCCGATCGCGTTGACACCAGAGTTGTTGTCGCCAGCCATGATCAGGCCGTCGATGTAGGTGCGTGCCGTGGCTTTGTCGCCGTCGAGGGTGACGGCCTGGTTGGTCAGGCGGTGCAGCGTGTGTCCCGCCAGGGCGTGCACCTGCTCCATGAAGTCGGCGGCTGCGTCGACGCCATTCCAGGTGCCGATCTCGCCGTAGTCCAGCTGGCAGTCGTCGGTGAAGACGGTGCGAAACAGCGGCCAGTCGCGCCGGTCGATCCCCGTGGCATAGCGCACCAGCAGTTCGGAGATGTCTTGGCGGTCATCGCGTTCGCTCACGAGAGGTCTCCATTCGGACGGACGACGATCCGGGGCGGGCCGTCGGACCTGCGGGCCTGATCGAGGGCCTCGGGCACCTCGTCGAGGCCGATGATCTTGCCGACGCTCGGCAACGGGTCCAGCCGACCCGCCGCGATGGCGTCCAGTGTGCCGTACCAGTCCTGCGGGTGTGGACCGCCACCGAACTGAATCGTCACGCCTTGGCGGGTGGCGGTGGTGATGTCGAGGGTGTCGCCGGTGTACCAGCCGCCCGCGCAGTAGATGCGGGTGCCCATTTCGGCGGATTCGACCAACTTCTGGATCAGCCCGGACGCCCCCACGCATTCGAATACGACTGCCGGCCCGGGCAATCCGCGTTGCGCGCGCACCTCGTTGAACGCTTCGAACGGGGACTTCTCGCCCGGGTCGACCAGCACGTGCGCGCCGAAGCGGTCACCGGCCAGCTGCCGCCGGTCCGCCTTGTAGTCGGAGACGACGATCGGTTCGATGCCGCGGCCGGCCAGGGCCGCGACGGCCGAGAGCCCGATCGCTCCCGCACCGATGACGATGGGGATCTCGCCGTGCTGCAGCTGCGCCGAGCGCACGTAGAACTCGCCGACGGCGAACGCGTCGGTCAATGCCACGGCGTCGCTGGACACCTCGCCGGGGGCGGGCTTGGCCGCCACCTCCGAAACCACCAGTAGCTCAGCAAAACTGCCCTGCGCCTCGGGATGCTGACCGATGATGCGCATTCCGCCGGCACCGCCGTCGACCAGGCGCACCGGCATGGCCGTCACGCGCGTACCGACGGCGAACTGGTCGGTGCAGCCCGGCCCATGTCCGACGACCTCGCCCACGAATTCATGGCCGAGCACGATGTCGCGGTCGGTGTCGTACAGCGAGCGGCCGGTCGGGTCGTCGATGGCGAGCTCGGGATGGTCCATGAAATGCACGTCGGACGCGCAGATCGCGGTGCTCAACGTGCGCAGCAACAACTCACCGGGCCCGGGTTCGGGGTCCGGCGTCTCGCGGACCTGTAACCGACCGTCTCGTAACACCACAGCGCGCAATGCGTTAACTTTCTCGAATAATCGATATAGGATCTCGAATGTTCGCATAACTGTAAAAACGCCGCCGTAAAGGAGTCAAGCGATTCGCGGTTCGACGTCAGCGCCGACCGCCCGCGTGCTCGATGTCGTCGAGCTGCTGGCGCGGTCCGGAAACGCGCGGCTGCGCTTCTCCGACGTGGTGCGCGAGCTGGGTCTCACCCAGGCGACCGCGCACGCGATCCTGAAGACGCTGTGCGACCGCGGGTGGGCCAGTCGCGATCCGGTCGCGAAGACGTTCGCGCTCGGTCCCGCGCTCGCCGTGGTGGCCGCCCGTACGGACACCGCCCGACCGCTCGCGCATGCGGCGCGGTCCGCGGCCCTGCGGCTCTCCCGGGAAGTCGGCTACGCCTGTTCGGTGGTCGAGAAGTTCGGTGATTCCTTGGTGGTCACCGCCTTTGAGGGCGAACCGGCCACGCAGCCGTCGGGCATACCGGGTGATCGCATCCCGTACGCGCCGCCGTTCGGCGTGGCGATGGCGGCCTGGGACACCGAGGAGGAACAACGCGAGTGGGTCCGGCGGGGTGCCGGTGACAATGCCGACCGCGCCCAACGCCTGCAACAGGTGCTGGCGCACACGCGCGAACGGGGATTCGACGTCGACTGGACGACGCCGGCGCTCGCGCAGGCGGTGCAGGTGGTCGGCACTTTGGACAGCAGGGAGATGCCGACTCCGGTGCGCCACATCATGGACCAGCTGCTGGTCGAGTTCACCACCATCGGCTTTCTTTCCGACGACAACCCGGGCCGGCGCAAGCAGCCCGTGGTGACCATCGCCGCTCCGGTTTTCGACGAACGGGGACGCGTTGCCCTGATGGTGGCCGTGCATCCGCTGTGCGCGCTGAGCGCGCGACAGATCCGCGACATCGGAAAACACCTGACCGACGAGACGTCCGCACTCGGCGGATCGACGCCGCAGCCGGGCTCGATCGATACCACCGTGTAGCGCATCGCACACACGACTGGGCCCGCCCCTCGGGGTAGCCTCGCCTGGGAGGCGAAAAGTGGTGGCACATAACTACGTTGTGGACGAACTGGCCGAATTCGTCGTCGGCGCCAGGCAGGCGGATCTGACCGGGCAGCCGCGCGCACTGTTGAAACGCAACGTGCTCGACAGCCTCGCGTGCGCCGTCGGTTCGCTGGACGGGGAACTCATCCCGACGATCCGTGACCACACCGCCCAGTTCGGCGGCGCCCCCACGACCACCCTGGTCGGCGGCGGGCGGGCGTCGGTGGACCAGGGCGCGTTCTTCAACGCGGTGCTGGTGCGCTATCCCGATCTGCTCGACACCTATCTGACCGTGGGCGGACTCTGCCATCCCGCCGACAACCTCGGCGCCGTGCTGGCCGTGGCCGAGCACACCGGCGCCGGCGGGGCCGACTTCCTGCTGGCGCTGGCGGTCGCCTACGAGATCCAATGCCGTTTCAGCGCACAGGTTCCCGTGATGGCGCGCGGGCTCAACCACGCGCTGCAGCTGTCGATGTCGGTTGCGGCGGGCAGCGCGAAGCTGTTGGGACTGAGCGTCGAACAGACCGCCAACGCCATCGCGGCCGCGGCGGCCGACAACGTGTCGTTGGCGACGGTCCATGCCGAACCGGTGTCGAACTGGAAGGGCATCTCACCGGCGATCACCGGCATGCGCGCCGTGTACACGACGATGCTGGCCGCGCGCGGCGTCACCGGGCCCAAGTCGCTGTTCGAGGGCCCACACGGATTGGTGCAGCTGTTCGATCAGCCCATCGATCTGCACACCGGCGACAAGAGCCTGCACTGCGTCGAGCGGACCTACCTGAAGCAGTACTGCTCACTCATCCACGGCCAGGTCGTGATCGACGCGGTTCTGGCTCTTCGGACCGAGAACGGTTTGCGCGGTGCGGATGTCGCGCGTGTGGTCCTCGAGGTCTTCCAGGGGGCGTACGACTTCGCCGGTGGGGGCGCGTATGGCGACAAAGAACATCCGATCACCAAGGAGCAGGCCGACTACAACCTCAAGTACCTGACCGCGGTCGCCCTGCTCGACGGCGGCGTCGGCCCCGAACAGCTTGAGAACGAACGTGTTCTGCGCACCGACGTTCAGGATCTGTTGACGTGCGTGGAGGTCAAGCCGGCCGACGATCTGACCGCCGGCTATCCGCAACGCACGGCGGCGCGCGTGCACGTGATCGCTAACGACGGGCGAGCGTTCAGCCGCGAGCAGTCGGATTACGAGGGATCACCCACCCGTCCGATGTCCTGGGAACGTGTCGTGGACAAGTTCGACTGGCTTGCCGAACCCTTCTGTGACGAGCCGCTGCGTGACGACATCGTCGCCGCGGTGGCGCGGATCGACGACATCGGAGTCGTCGAGCTCACCGGACTCCTCGGGTCGGTGCTTCCCACCGCCCGATGCGCGCGCAGCCGGCCGCGCTTCTGACGCACAACGTGCGCGCCCCCTTGCGTGGCCGACCGCCCGCCGTGAATGATCCGGCCATGGGGAAAGGACGCCGCCACAACCGGTGGGAGCTGGTCACCTGCGCCGTTGCCGGCCACGTCACCTACGCGCCCGACGACAAGTCCCTCGCCGACCGGCTGAGCGGCAACACCGGGCTGGGCGAGGTGTGGCGCTGCTTGCGGTGCGGCGAATTCACCGTCGGCGAGCCGCACGGACGCGGCAGCGCCGAGGACGCGCCGATGATCATGCGCGGCAAGGCGTTACGTCAGGCCATCATCATCCGCATCCTGGCGGTGGAACGCCTGTTCCGGGCGGTGGTGATTGCGCTTGCGGCCTACGCGGTGTGGAAGTTCCGCGGGGCGCGCGGCGCGATCCAGGCCACCCTCGATCGCGACCTGCCGATCTTTCGCACCGCCGGCTTCAAGGTCGATCAGATGACCATCGTGCACGAACTGGAGAAGGCGCTGGCGACCAAGCCGTCCACCCTGGCCCTGCTGACCCTGATGCTGGCCGGCTACGCCCTGATCGAGGTCGTCGAAGGGGTGGGTCTGTGGCTGCTGAAGCGCTGGGGCGAATACTTCGCGGTGATCGCCACCTCGGTCTTCCTGCCGCTCGAGATCCACGACCTGGCCAAGGGCATCACGATGACCCGGGCGGTGACATTCACCATCAACGTCGCCGCGGTGATCTACCTCCTGGTCTCGAAGCGACTGTTCGGGCTGCGGGGCGGACGCAACGCCTACGACGAGGAACGACGCGGCGAGCAGCTGCTCGACGTCGAGAAGGCCGCGGCGGCGAACTGACGCGCCCGCCGGGCGCCGACGGTCATGCCCGCGTGTCCTTGGGCTGGATGAAAACGCCCTCGGCCTCCACGGTGACGCCGTCCTCGTCGGCCAGGTGGCCGACCGCGAAGATCTTGACCCCGTCGACGCGCTCGACGCGAGCCTCCGCCCGCAGTCGCCGGCCCAGCGGCGTGCGACGCCGGTACCGCAGGGTCAGGGTGCCGGTGTACGCGGGCTTGTCGGGCTGGTGGGCCGTCGCGCCGAGCACATGATCGAGCACCAGGGCGCACACCCCGCCGTGAACGGTGTCCGGCGGGCCTTCGTAGGCGGCGCCCAGTACGAACTCCGACCACACCAGGCCGTCGGGATCGTGATGGATGACCAGCGGCGGCGCCACCGGGTTCCGCAGACCCACCACGGCGTTGCCCCACGCAATGGTCTGGCCGTCGGGGGTGCGGTGCACGCCGAACGGCCCTGGTAGCAGCTCATCGCTCAATTCGTCTGCCGCACTGTCGATTCTGGCTATCGCGGCCGCGACGGCCGTCGGCCCGGCTTCGGTGCGGATGCTGATGTCGAGGAGCCGGCGGACCGATTCGGCCAGCGGCGCGTAAACCGACTCGAGCTGGCTGACATCGATGCAGGGCGTCTGGGCATGCATCCTGGCAACTTAACAGTGCGACCACTGGGTGGGCCGCGCCCGTCGGAGCGGCCGGTTGCCCGGGCATACTGCCCTGAGAACGGAGGAGTCAATGGGGACCTATGCCATTACCGGGTCGGCTTCCGGGATGGGCCGCGAGACGACCCGGCGTCTTCGGGACAACGGGCACAGCGTCATCGGTGTCGACATCAAGGACGCCGATGTGGTCGCCGACTTGTCGACGCCCGATGGGCGCAGCGCGGCGGCCGACCGCGTCCTGGAGCTTTCGGGCAACAGACTCGACGGTGCCGTCCTGGCGGCGGGGCTAGGTCCGAGTCCCGGCCGCGACCGCGTCCGCCAGATCGCTGCGGTCAATTACTTCGGGGTCGTCGAATTGCTGGCCGCGTGGCGTGCCGCGCTGGCCGCCGCCGAACGCGCGAAAGTCGTTGTCGTCGGCAGTAATTCGACGACCACCATACCGGCGGTGCCGCGCCGTGCGGTTAAAGCGCTGCTTGCCCACGATGCCGGCAAGGCGGTGCGAGCGGTGCGGCTATTGGGTCCTGCCGCGCCGACCATGATGTACGGGGCGTCCAAGATCGCGGTCAGTCGTTGGGTGCGACGACACGCGGTGCGTCCGGAGTGGGCCGGCTCGGGCGTGCGCCTGAACGCGCTGTCACCTGGCGCGATCATGACACCGCTTCTGCAGGAGCAGTTGTCGGACCCGAGGCAGGCGAAGGCCGTCCGGTCGTTCCCCGTCCCGGTGGGCGGCTTCGGTGACGCAGGGCACATGGCCGACTGGATGTGCTTCATGCTGTCGGACGCCGCCGATTTTCTCTGCGGCAGTGTAGTATTCGTTGACGGCGGTACCGACGCGTATTTCCGCCCCGATGACTGGCCGAAGGCCTTACCCGCACACCGATTGCCCGGTTATCTGCGCAGGTTCAAGGGTTTTCACTAGGCGCACCGTTGCGCGCCTTTCGTTGCGTCACGGATGTGCCCTACACCACAGATGGCTTTTCGTGGCGTTTACCGCGGCGCGGCGCCCTCGTAAAACGGCTGCGGTGCAATTGAATGAGTCGGCGCACATGCCGAAAGAACAAAGGACACATTGTGGCAACACTCCCGACCTGGGTCAGCCAGGCTCCCGCCACTTTCGACGTGGTCGCGCCACTGAAGGCACGCGCCTTCGATGTAGTGCACGCGGTGCTCCGAACCGGGCGGCGACCGGTGGACCCGGGCCCGCGCCTGATGCCCAAAGGCGTCGAACGCTGCTGAGCGCCCGGTCGGGCAGACTGGGTCGACGGTGGATGACTACGCGAAGCACGACGACTACTGGAACCACAACACCGCCTATCACCCGTGGCTGGTCGACCTCGCCTCCCGGCAGCGCGGCGACGTGCTGGACGTCGGCTGCGGGGACGGACTGCTGGCGGCGCGGCTAGCCGCGGTGTCACGCATCGTCGTGGGGATCGACGCCGACCCCACATCGGTGCGGCGCGCCTCGCAGCGACTGCAGGCGCTCGATAACGCCTCGGCGGAACTGCGGCCCTTCGAGGATCTCGAGCAGGCCGAGCGTTCATTCGATCTGATCACCTTCGTCGCCAGCCTGCATCATCTGCCGCTGCGCGACGCACTGGGTAAAGCACGCCAAATGCTGCGCCCGGCAGGGGAATTGGCGGTGGTTGGACTGTCCGCCAACAAGAGCGTCGCCGACTGGGTGTGGGCCGGTCTGTGTTTACCGGCGGTGCGCGCCGGGTCGAGGCTGCACCGGGAAACCCGCAACATCGGCGTGGCCGTCGCCGATCCCCGCGAAAGCCTGGGCGAGATCCGGCAGGCGGCCGAAGACGTTTTACCGGGGGCCCGCATCCGACGGGGACTTTACTACCGGTACCGCCTGCTCTGGCGGAACGCCTGACGCCGCCGCCCGGTCGCGTTCGCGCCGCCGGGCCCGGGAGGCCCGCAGATTGACGGCGTTGCCGCACGTTTTGACGTCGTGCCAGACCCCGCTGTTGTTTTTCGAGCGATCGTAGAACGTCGACCCGCACCGGTGGTTGTGGCAGCGCTTGATCCGCCGCCAGGTGCCGGCGTGCTGGCTCAACAGGATCTCGCCCCACAGCGCCGACGCCAGCCAGCGCCAGCCGCTGCCGGCGGGGTCCAGCCGCACCTCACCGGACTCGGCCAGCGCGAAGGATGCCGCAACGCCGCCAGGACCGCGCCCGCTCGGGGGTTCGCCGTCCACCAGCCGCTCGACGGTGGCACGCACGGCGCGAAGCCTGACCAGGTCCGCGTCACCCAGCTCCGGTGGCTGCAGGTCCGCGCCGCGTGCGGCCGACCACGCTCGCACCACGGTGGCCGCCCAGTCACGGGCGAGCTTCGGGTCGGCCAACAGGTCCGGCCCGTACCCTTCGACGGCCCTCGTGTTCAGGAAGTCCTGGACCAGGCCCAGGCCGCCGGGTGCCGCGGCGCACCCGTATCGCTGTGACGCAACCCACGAGGATGACATATACAAACAATAGTTGACTATGTCGGACCGGTCAATTAGCGTGACGTAGGCATAGTAGTTTTGCCTACGTCAAAGGAGCGAGATCATGGTCAACGTCAAGGGGTCGACGGTGGTGGTCACCGGTGGACAACGCGGGCTCGGCAAGGCCATCGTGGCGGAGTTGTTGGAACGCGGCGCCGCCAAGGTCTACGCCACTGCCCGGGCGCCGCAGCCCAGTCCGGACCCGCGCGTGGTGAGCGTCGAATTGGAGGTCACCGAACCGGATTCGGTTGCCGCGCTGGCGGCCAGGGCATCGGACGCCGACATCGTCATCAACAACGCCGGTGTGCTCGGCGCCGGCAGCTTGCTCACCAGCGACATCGATGAGGTCCGGGCGGTCTTCGAGACGAACTACTTCGGCGCGCTGCGCGTGGCCAAGGCGTTCGCCCCGATCCTGGCCGACAACGGCGGTGGGGCACTGGTCGACATCGCCTCGATCCTGTCGTGGATGCCGGGATCCGGCGGCTACGGCGACTCCAAGGCCGCGCTGTGGTCGACGACGAATTCGCTGCGTATCGAGCTCGAGAAGCAGGGCACCCTGGTGGTCGCCGCGCACCTCAGCTTCACCGACACCGAGATGACCTCCGGCTTCGACGCACCGAAGAACGACCCGCGCCAGGTGGCGCGCGCGATCGTCGACGGCATCGAGGCGGATGACACCGAGGTGCTGGCCGACGACGACACCCGCTACGTCAAGGCGGCGTTGTCCGGACCGATCGAGGCGCTACCCCGGATGGGATGAACGGCTGGAGGCTCGAAGGTCTGTCCGAAGGCAGAATTGCGTGGTGTGACGGTGGGTCAAGCAGGCCGTTGCGGTGGCTCACTTGGTCGGCCCGGCCCAAAGTCACCGGCGCATCGACCGGCCCGGCGTGTTTGGATAGCACCATGTCCGATACCGAACTCGATCGCGTCGTGAGCGCCACCCGCGTGATGTCGGCCAACGCCGCCCGGATTTTCGAACTGATCGCCGACCCGTCGCGCCAGCCGAGCTGGGACGGCAACAACAACCTGGCGTCGGCCGCCGCCGGCCAGCGCGTTCATCGGGTCGGCGACGTCTTCAAGACCACGCTGACCAACGGTGCGGTGCGGGAGAACCACGTCACCGAGTTCGTCGAGGGCAGCAAGATCGCTTGGCGCCCAGCCGAACCCAACAAGCAGCCGCCGGGCCACCTGTGGCGCTGGGAGCTCAGCCCGGTCAACGCCGAGCTCACCACGGTGACCCACACCTACGACTGGACGGAGCTGGCCGACGCCACCCGCCTCGAGCGGGCGCGGGCGACGACGGCCGACATGTTGCGCGAGTCGATGGACCGGCTCGCCCTGCTCGCGCAGGCGCCGGAGTAAGGCCCGGGCGCCAGGGCGACGGTCAGCCCTTCTTGGCGCGCACCCACTGGAACGTGCCGAGGTTCTTCACTCGCACGCTGGCAAAACCGTTGTCCTCCAAGACATCGCCGATTTCATCGTCGCCGAACGCGTGCGCCCCGACATTCGGCAGCAGCTGCCAATACCGGGCCAGCCGCCCGGCGGTCGGGACCATGACGGCCAGCCTGCCGCCCGGCCGCAGCACGCGGGCGATCTCGGCGAGGGCGGCCGCCGGATCCGGCACCAATTGCAGCACCGCGGTCGACACCGCGACGTCAATAGTGCCGTCGCGCAGCGGAAGTCGTTGTGCGTCGGCCTTGATGAAGCCGACCTGCGGCCCGGCCTCGTTGCGCACGGCGCGGGCAAGCATCGGCTCGGAGATATCGACGCCGAGGCCCAGCCCCTCTGGGCCGGCGGCACGAGCCAGCGACGCGGTGACGTTGCCCGGGCCGGAGCCGACGTCCAGCGCGATGCCGCCCTGCGGAACGTCCAACCACTCCAGCGGCAGTTGCCACGCGCCGATCCAGCGCCGGGAAATCGCTTGGGCGTTGTCGTAGAGCATCGAGCCGATCGGTGACGCCCACGCCGCCTGGATCGGGCCGGTGTTCTTCTCGACGGCGCCGTCCTGGGCCGCGCCGGTGCCGAGCAGGTCGAGGTAACCCCGGCTCACGTCGGGATCGGCCGGCGGGTCGATGAGCAGGTCCAGCGCTCGCCGAAGCGCGGGAGGCAGCGAGATGTGCACGTCGGTCATGCGTACTCCTTCGATCAAATGCCAAGCCAGACGCCAGAAATCGAATGGAAAGCCCGTCAAGCCTCGGCTCCGGTGAGTCCCGTCCGCAGCCTACGCCGAGGGCCCACGACGCTTCGACCGCTGCGAATTGTCTGCCGGGTTACCGGCGGACGACGGCGTGCTCGCGGACCAGGGCGTACAGCCGCCAGTAACCGGGCACGCCCTTGAGCGCGGTCTCGCCGCGGTCGCCGAACCTGTGCCGCGACCCGGTGACGATGTCGCGCAGCGTGGACGACACCAGCACCTCGCTGGGCCCGGCGAGCGCCGCCACCCGCGCGCCGATGTGTACGGCCATCCCCGCGACGTCCGCGCCGCGCACCTCGACTTCGCCGGCGTGAATGCCGACCCGCACCTCGATGCCCAGCACGTGAACGTCGTCCACGATGGCGTCGGCGCAGGCGATCGCCGCGCTTGGGCTGCTGAACGTTGCGACGAATCCGTCTCCGGCCGTGTTGACTTCGCGGCCGCCGAAGCGCTGCAGTTCGTGCCGCACGATCCTGTCGTGGTTGTCCAGCAGGTCGCGCCAGCGGTGGTCACCCAGCGCCGCGGCGCGCTCGGTGGAGCCGACGATGTCGGTGAACACGATCGTGGTGAGCAACCGCTCGGCGTCAGAGCCGCCACGCACCCCGGTGATGAACTCTTCGATCTCGTCGAGCATGGGTGCGGTGTCGCCGACCCAGTACAGGGCGTCCTCGCCGGGCAGTTGCACGAGATGCGATCCCGCGATGTGCTCGGCGAGGTAGTGCGCGTGCTCGACCGGGCTGAAGCCGGGGTTGTCGCGATGCAGGATCAGCGTCGGCACGGTGACGCGGGGCAGCCGGTCGCGGACATCGCCCTCCCTGACCTTGTTGATGAACGCACGGGCCATGCTGGGTGACGCGGCCCGGTTACCGGCCATGTCCCACCACGAGCGGAACGCGGCGTCATCCGTCACGGAGGGCGCGATGATGCCGAGCATGTCGAAACCCTGCTCGACGGCGTCCGGCTCCATCCCGATCGACGTGAATCGATCGGCGGCGTCGAGCTCAGCGCCGATGGGGTAGTCGGGGCCCCGCAGCGTGCGCGCGGCGCCGTTGGCGATGACAAGGCTGTTCACTCGATCGGAGTGGTCGGCGGCGAGAACCACACCGGCCAGCGTGGTGAAACCCGGGGCGAAGACGGTGGCTCGCTCGCAACCGACCGCGTTCATGACAGCGATCGCATCCTGTGCCCACGATTCCGGGCCGAGCATGTCGAGCGAGGGAACCCGGGACGACAGGCCGATGCCGCGCTGATCGAAGCGGATCACCCGGCAGAACGAGGCGAGCCGACGATGGAAGCGGTACATCGAGGGCTCGAGGTCGACGCAGTCGATCGGGATCAGCGGGCCCGGCAGCATGAGCAGGTCCATCGGCCCATCGCCGAAGACCTGATAGGCGATGTCGATTTCGCCGCAACTGGCGTACCGGGTCCGCGGAGCCGCAGAACTCCCAGCCACGGCTCAAGGCTAGTGCAGGGTGCCGACAATTCGAGGCCCGTTAACGGCGCTGCCCGCGGCTGATGATCGGAACCAGATAGCGTGCGGCGTACTCGCGCACCGCGGCCGGGTCAGAGGTGTCGAGCCGGTCGGTGGGAAAGACGATGATGCCGAGGGCGACGCGCAGCAGGATGTCGGCGATGTTGTCCAGGTCGGGCTCGGCCAGGTCGGCGCCGCACCGCCGCAGGGTGTGGGCGATGCCGTCGGCGAACTGGCGAATCGGGAAGGCCTGCGACCGGGAGAACATGCCGAACAGCTCGGGTTCGCTCTCGGCGATCCGCGAATACAACGGCGAGTCCTGCACCAGGCGCACCCCGAGCGCGAACGCCTCGATCACCGCCTGTTGCGGGTCGCAGTCCGTTGTCGCACGGTCCAGGGTGCCGAAGAAGAGCCCGGCCTCGCGCCGCACCACGTGGGCGAACAGGTTCTCTTTGGTCGGGAACCGACGGTAGATCGTGCTGCGGCTGACCCCGGCCCGGGCGGCGACGTCGTCGATGTTGGCGCGGCGCACGCCGTAGGTCTCGAACACGCTGCGGGCGGTGTCCAAGATCGTGCGATCGAGATCGGTGAGTGCATCGGCGCTGGCAGAGCCCGGTTCGGACTGCATGATTGGCGGCATCGTATCAATTCCTCGGCGGGTCACTGCCGACTTTCTCGGAGCGCTCGGGATCCGCCCCGCGATGTGCAACGGCAGCGAGCGATTGCTAGGCTCTGAACAAAGATACGGCTTTGTTTCATTAGTTCACAACGTCTGGCGGGACGCACGCCGCGCCCGGCGCGACGAGGAGGTGGGCATGACCGCCCAGAATGACGAGTTGACCGCGGGGTCGCGGTTCGACACCGGCGTTCGCGAGGCGATGCCCATGCCCGTCGACGACCAGGTCGCCGACGCCGCGCCGCGGCTGGGTCCGGATTCGTTGATCTGGAAGTTTTACGGGGACAACCGGACTCAGCTCTTCGGATTCCAGCGCACAGCCGGGGTGGAGAACTGCATCGAGCAGCTTGCCCAGGGCGTGCTGGACCACTCCGTCATCTTCAGCGACACGCTGGGCCGGGCCAAGCGGACCGCCCCGCCCCTGATGAACACCGTCTACTCCGACGAGCCTCACGAGTGGGGCCGCAAGGTGCGCGATTTCCACAGGATGATCAAGGGCACCATCAGCGACGGCTCGAGATACCACGCCCTGAATCCGGAGCTGTTCTACTGGGCGCACGCCAGCTTCGTCGACCAGGTCATCTACAACACCGACACGTTCATCCGCCGGCTGTCGCGCGCGGAGAAGGAACAGATCTTCAACGAGGGCAAGCTCTGGTACAGCCTGTACGGCGTCAGCGACCGCGGACAACCGCAGACCTACGACGACTTCCTGGCCTACTGGGACGAGATGCTCGACCGGTTCGTCCCGCACAAGACCGTGCTGTACGGCACCGGCTACATCCGCAAGGGCATCCCCGGACCGCGCCGGATTCCCGAGCCGGTGTGGAAGATCCTGTCGGCGCCGCTGAACGCCTACACCCGGCTGGTCGTGGTCGGGACCCTGCCACCGCAGATGCGCGAGGTGTGCCAGCTGCAGTGGGATGCCAAGAAGGAGAAGCGTTTTCAGCGCGTCGCGGCGGCCATCCGGGCGCTCAACCCGCTGCTCAACCGGCTGCCGGTACGGGTGCTCTACACGAGCTGGGCGGCCGCGGCGTGGCAGCGCGCCGGCGTCGACCCGCGGCCGCTGCACAACCGCCCGGCCGCCTGACGGGTTCTTCGGCAGCCGCGTTGGTCGTGACACCGCGCGGGCGCATAGGGCATCGTGGTTAGCCGGCTCCGCATTGGGGCATTCCGCTCTGTCGGCCGAAAGGGCCGGTCGAGCGAGCTGACGGCAGGGCGACCCGAAGGAGAACCGCGATGCAGATGACCGGCAATACCGTTCTGGTCACCGGTGGCGGCAGCGGCATCGGCCGCGGCCTGGCCGAATCTTTCCACCGCTTGGGCAACCAGGTGATCATCGCCGCCCGGCGCACCGACCATCTGCGGGCCGTGGCCGAGGCCAACCCGGGCATGCAGACCCTGTCGCTCGATCAGGGCGACCCCGCCGACATCCGGCGATTCGCCACCCAGCTGACCGACCACTACCCGGACCTCAACGTGGTGGTGAACAACGCCGGGATTCAGCGGGTCGAGGACCTGACCGGCAGCAACGTCGGGCTGGCCGAACAGAGCATCGCGATCAATCTGCTGGGCCCGCTCCGGCTGACCTCGGCCCTGCTGCCGGCGCTGCTGCGCAAGCCGCACGCCACGATCCTCAACGTCACGTCCGGTTTGGCCTTCATGCCCAGCGCGCTCACCCCGACCTACTGCGCCGCCAAGGCGGCGCTGCACTCCTACACCGAATCGCTGCGGTTCCAGCTGCGCGACACCTCGGTGCAGGTGATCGAGATCATTCCGCCGCACGTGCAGACAGCGCTGCAGGGCGAGCGGGGATTCGACCCCCGGGCGATGCCGCTGGAGGACTACATCACCGAGACGATGACGCTGCTGCAGACGCAGCCGGACGCCAAGGAGATCGTGGTGGAGCGCGTCAAGATGTTCCGGTACGCCGAGCGTGACGGCACCTATGACGACATCTATCCCCGATTCAACGAGGCGATCACCGCCCTACTCGGCAGTTAGGCCACCGACGGCTACCTCCGTGAACCGCCATGACGCTGAACACCACGTGCACGCCGATGAAACTCCTTGTGAAATAAGGCGTTAATGCGATACGACGACGTGAGTGGAGGCCCGGCGTCGTTGGCGTAGCGGTCCGCGATGGGACAGGATCGAGGACATGGCCGAAGTCGATTTCTCGTTGTTGGACGTCCCACGCGCGGCACCCGTCGAGGATGCCGAGGCCTATTTGCGCGCGGCGATCGCCTGGCACTTCGGCGACGACACCGGTTCGCCGTTCTGGCTGCGGACCGCCCACGCGCTGGACTTCAACCCGTTGACCGACGTCAACACCCATGCCGATCTGCGGCTCTTTCCCAACCTGGTCAATGAATTGCGCAGTGTCCCAGTGGAAGATCTCATTCCCCGCGGTTACGCGGCCCAGGGATCGACGCCACCGGTGCCCCAGGTATTCGAATCCGGCGGAACCACCGGCGCCCCGAAACGCACTGTGCAGCTGCCCGATTGGGTCGCGCAGGTCGTCGAGTGGCAAACCGAGGACTTCGCCACCGGCGGCTTCCGGCGGAGCCAGGGCTTTCTCTGCCTGATGCCGAGCGGACCGCATGGCGTCGGCTACTTCTCCCGGCTGGTGTCGCACCGGCTCGGCGCGGTTTTCCACGCGATCGACATCGATCCCCGCTGGGTGAAAAGGGTCGCCGCCCGCGGCGCCGCTGCCGAAGTGGCGGCCTACGTCGACCATGTCGTCGAGCAGGCGGTCTTCGTGTTGCAGACGCAGGATGTCGCGAACCTGCACACCACGCCGCCGCTGCTGGAGGCGATCGCCCGCGACGACCGGGTGGTCGACCTGGTCAACGCCAAGGTCCGCTACCTGCTGCTCAGCGGGGCGCACGTGGACGCCGACACGCTTGATCTGCTGCGCGGCATCTTCCCGGCGACGACGATCACGATGGCGTTCGGCAGCACCATGGTGCTGTCACAGGCGGTCACCCGGACCGTCGACGGCGATACATTCGTCTTCGACCCGCGCACCCCGTACGTGGTGTTCTGGGTGATCGATCCCGATACTGGGCAACGGGTTCCCTACGGGCAGCAAGGCCAGGTGGTGATGAACCACATCAGCAAGGGCATGTTCATACCGAACAACCTGGAGCGCGACCTGGCGATCAGGATGCCCGGGCCGGCGGGTGAACTCAGCGATTCAGTCAGCGAGGTGCGGCCGGTCTCCACTTTCGAGGGTGAGGCCGTCATCGAGGGTGTGTACTGAGCGTGGTGGGTGAAAACGTGGTCACCGCAACCGGTTTGGTAGCGCTCGACGCGCTCGGCCCGGACGGCGAATACCGGACCCGTAAACGCGAGGTGATCACCACCACCGCCGGCACCGCGGTCGCCGAGCTGAGCCTGGTTCCGCCGCTCTACGTTTCGCGCACGCTGCGCGCGCAGCGCAACGCCGCACCACTTCCGGTCGCCCGGCGCGCGGCCGCGCTGTCCCGGGCCGCCGACATCTTTGGAAACGGCGTGATCGCCGGACTGGATTTCGAGACGTATGTGGTGTTGGCCGGCGCGATCTCGGGCATGCCGATCGCGATCACCCGCGCCGGGGCGCGCGGTGTGGCCGACGCGGTCGCCGGCGCGTTCGATGCGGTGCGGCCGGCCCAGCCGGCGGGGGCGACGCTGGACTGGCGCGAGGAGCGCACCCGCGCGGGTGGCGCGCTGTGGGTGCGGCGCGGGGAGGTGTTCGCCGTGCACGCGGCCGGGAACGGCCCCGGTGTCCACGGGCTCTGGCCCCAGGCGCTGGCGCTGGGCTACCGGGTCGCGGTGCGCCCGTCGCGGCGCGAGCCGCTGACGGCGCATCGACTGGTGTGCGCGTTGCGGCAGGCCGGGTTTCGCGCCGAGGACGCCGCCTATCTGCCCACCGACCATGCCGGTGCGGACGAAATAATCCGGTCCGCCGATCTCGCGATGGTGTACGGGGGCCAGGAGGTGGTCGACAAGTATGCCGGCGATCCGACGGTGATCGTGAACGGACCGGGCCGCACCAAGATCGTGATCACCGCCGACCGGGACTGGCATGACTATCTGGACGTCATCGTCGACTCGATCGCCGACCACGGGGGCATGGCGTGCGTCAACACCACCGCGGTGCTCTACGAGGGCGATGCCACTGCTTTGGCCCGGGCGATCGCCGAGCGATTGGCGGCCATCGAGCCACTGCCCACCGACGACGAGCGGGCGATCCTGCCCACCCAGCCCGTCGAGAAGGCGCGCGCCCTGGCGAACTTGCTGGCGGCCAAGGCCGCCGGATCAACCCCGCTGCTCGGCGCCGATCAGGTGGTCGCCGATCTCGGCGACGGCTACGCCGCGCTGCGCCCGGCCGTACATCTGCTGGCCGAGCCCGACGCGGACAAACTCAACCTCGAGCTGCCCTTCCCGTGTGTGTGGGTGTCGGCCTGGTCGCGCGGGGCCGGGTTCGAGGCCGGCATTGCACCGTTGCGGCATTCGCTCGTCGTCACCGCGATCACCGGCGACGAGACGCTGATCGACGATCTGGTCGCCGAACCGACCGTCGGCAATGTCTACTGCGGGCACCATCCGACGTGGTTCCATGCACCGCACATTCCGCACGACGGATTTCTGGCCGACGCCCTGATGCGCAACAAAGGGTTCATCGGGGAGTAGCCGGGAGTGCCCGTCGGACCGTTACTCCCCGAAGGCGCCGTGCGGCGACGCGACCGACTGTGCGCCGGGCCCGCCCGAACCGAGGTGGCTGGAGGCGAAGGCGACGCCCTTGTCGATCATGGCGCCGTCGTCGGCGTAGGTGTCGTGTGCGGCGA
>NZ_LZSX01000108.1 GCF_001665835.1 Mycobacterium colombiense
AAACAGCGGATGATGCGACGCCGAGCGCACCGGGTTGAGCTGCTCGACCAGCAGCTCGAACGGCACATCCTGGTTGCCGTAGGCATCCAGCGCCTGCTGGCGCACCTGCTCGAGCACCTCGCTGAACCGCTGCGCGGAACTCACCCCTACCCGCAACACCCAGGTGTTGACGAAAAACCCGACCAGCTCATCGAGCGCCGCATCCATCCGACCGGCGATCGGCGCGCCCATCACCACGTCCTCGCCGGCTCCCACCCGGTGCAACACCACTGCCATGGCCGCCTGCAACACCATCGAGACCGTCGCGTTATGCGCCGCCGCCAACGCCTTGACCCCCGCCCAGGTCCGCGAGTCGATGCGGAGCTCCACCTCATCGCCGCGATAACTGGGCACCTGCGGGCGCGCCGATCGCCGGTCGGATGGATGCGGCGCTCGATGAGCTGGTCGGGTTTTTCGTCAACACCTGGGTGTTGCGGGTAGGGGTGAGTTCCGCGCAGCGGTTCAGCGAGGTGCTCGAGCAGGTGCGCCAGCAGGCGCTGGATGCCTACGGCAACCAGGATGTGCCGTTCGAGCTGCTGGTCGAGCAGCTCAACCCGGTGCGCTCGGCGTCGCATCATCCGCTGTTTCAGGTGCTCTTGGTGTTCCAGAACAACGCGCGCCCCGAGATGACGCTGGAGGGGGTCAGCGTCGAGCAGTTGGCGGTGTTTACCCGCACCGCCAAGTTCGACCTGGACATCGAGCTGAGCGAGGTGCCCAGCGAGGACGCCGGCGCGCCGATGGCCGCCGGGCTGATGATGTATGCCACGGATCTCTATGACCGGTCCAGCATCGAGCGGTTGGTCGGCTGGTTTGGCCGGGTCATCGAGGCGGTCGTGGCCGATGCCTCGGTCGCGGTGGGCGAGGTGTCGCTGCTGGATCGCGGTGAGCGTGATCTGGTGCTGTCGGGCTGGTCGGGTGCCGGGGTGACCGCCCCGGTGGGGCCGGCGCCGGCGTTGTTGGCGGCGGCGGTGGCCGCCGACCCGGACGCGGTGGCCGTCGTCGGCAGTGGCCGGGCGGTGTCGTATGGCGAGCTTGATCAATGGTCGACGCGGTTGGCGCGGGCGTTGATCGAGACGGGGGTGGGGCCGGAGCGCGCGGTGGGCGTGGCGATGGGTCGGTGTGTGGAGTTGGTCGTGGCCTGGTGGGCGGTGCTCAAGGCCGGTGGCGTGTATGTGCCGGTGGATCCGACCCATCCGGTGGAGCGGACCGCGGCGGTGCTCGACGCGGTGGGCGCGGTGTGTGTGTTGACGTGCAGCGCTGACACGGTCGCCGGGGCACGCCCGGTGCTGCGCATCGATGATTTGGATCTGACCGGGTACCCGGTGGATCCGATCACCGACGCCGAGCGGCTGGCGCCAGCGGGGACCGACGACGGCGCGTATGTGATCTTCACGTCCGGGTCCACCGGTGTGCCCAAGGGTGTGGCGGTCAGCCACGCCGGTCTGCTGGGGTGGGCGGCGGCCCAACGCGCGATGTTCGGGTTGGGCGCGGACGCCCGGGTGCTGATGGTGGCCGCGCCCACGTTCGATGCCTCGGTCGGTGAGTTCTTGTTGGCGGCGGCATCGGGGGCGGCGTTGGTGGTGGCCCCGGCGGGGGTGTATGCCGGGGAGGCGTTGACCGCTTTGATGCAGGACCAGCGTGTCAGCGCGGCGATTCTGACCCCGACGGTGTTGTCGTCGCTGGATCGGGCCCGCCTGGACGCGCTGGACACGCTGATCGCTGTGGGGGAGGCCTGCCTGGACGAGGTAGTGGCTGCCTGGGCGCCGGGTCGGGCGATGTTCAACGGCTATGGGCCAAGCGAGACCACTATCTGGGTTACCTGCGCGCCGCTGGTGGCGGGGCAGCCGGTACGCATCGGCGCCCCGATTGCGGGGGTATGTGCGCTGGTGCTGGATGCGCGGCTGAACCCGGCCCCGCCCGGGGTGGTCGGTGAGCTGTATCTGAGCGGGCCCGCGGTGGCGCAAGGCTATGTGGGCCGTGCCGGATTGACCGCGGAACGGTTCGTGGCCAATCCTTTTGGCGGCCCGCACGGGGTCCCGGGAACACGTATGTATCGCAGCGGG
>NZ_LZSX01000109.1 GCF_001665835.1 Mycobacterium colombiense
TGCAGTCTCGTGGGCTCGGAGATGTGTATAAGAGTCGGAGATCCCACCGCGCCGGCTTGATCCCTCCGGAGGCGATCCGCTCGACAAGCTGCAACAGGTGCTGCAGGACGCCGCGTCCCCGTAGCGCTCTGTCAGGCTGTCGGTATGAACGGACCATGCCCCTGCGGCAGCGATAACGGCTATCGCGCCTGTTGCGGGCCGCTGCACGAGGGCGAGTTACAGGCCCGGACGGCCGAGGAATTGATGCGGTCGCGGTACTCGGCATTCGCCTACGGTGACGCTGACTACCTGTTCCGCACGTGGCATCCGCGCACCCGCCCGGCCGACGTGACCGTCGACCCGGGCATCACCTGGACCGGCTTACAGGTGATCGACACCCTGGCGGGTGGGCCGGGCGACGAGTCCGGGGAAGTGGAATTCACGGCCCGATACGAGTCCGCGGGTCGCGCAGGCAGCCTGCATGAGCGCAGCCGCTTCGAGCGCCGCGCCGGCCGATGGTTCTACCTCGACGCCATGGACGATTCGTAGCGGCGCTCCACCTCGGTCTGCCTTGGAGCGAGTGACGGGATTTGAACCCGTGTGTACGGCTTTGCAGGCCGCTGCCTAACCACTCAGCCACACCCGCACAACTCGCAACCATGCCAGCGAACGCGGGCATAGCCCAGTCTTTTACTCGGCCCGATCATTTCGTTGAGCGGCTGCGCGCCAAATAGCTCACAGCCCGATGTAGACGGCCTTGGTGTTGAAGTAGGCCTCGATGCCCTTGCGGCCCCGCTCGCCGCCCCACCCCGACTGCTTGTGCCCGCTGATCGGCATCGACGGGTCGGCCGCCAGCGAGGAGTTCACCCAAATCTGGCCCGCACGAAGCTCATTCACCACACGATGGGCGCGGGAGAGGTTCTCGGTCCAGATCGAGCCGGCCAACCCGTAGTGTGTGTCGTTCGCCGCGGCGATCACCTCGTCCTCGTCGTCGAACGGGATCACACAGCCGACCGGGCCGAAGATCTCCTCTTTGATGAGCCGCATGTCCGGCGTGGTGTTGGTGACGATCGTCGCCTCGTAGAAATACCCCTTGCGGTCCATCGGCTTGCCGCCGGTGATCACCTGCGCGCCGCCGGCCACGCCCTCGTTCACGATGCCTTCCACGCGCTTGCGCTGCTTCTCGCTGATCAGCGGACCCAGCACCGAATCGGGGTCATCGCTACCGCCCATCGGCAGCATCTGCGCGAACCCGGCGAGGCCCTCGACCACCTGGTCGTAGATGCCGCGCTGGACGTACATGCGCGAGGTACACGAGCAGTTCTGCCCCGAGCCGGCGAGCAGACCCATGCCGGCCCCCATGATGGCCTTATCGAGGTTCGCGTCGTCGAACATGATCAGCGGCGACTTACCGCCGAGCTCCAGCGTCAGCCGCTTGAGATTGCCCGCGGCCGCCTTCACGATCAGCCGCCCGACCTCCGTCGATCCGGTGAATGAGATCTTGTCGACGTCCGGATGCGCGGTGAGTGCGGCACCCGTCGTCTCGCCGTAGCCGGTGATGACGTTCAGCACGCCGTCGGGCAGACCCGCCTCGCGGAAGATCTCCTCGAGCTTCAGTGCGGTGAGCGGCGTCTCTTCGGCGGGTTTGAGGACCGCGCTGCACCCCGCCGCGAGTGCGGGCGCGACCTTGAGCATCGCGACGAAAAACGGCCCGTTCCAAGGGATTATGAGGCCGACGACGCCGACCGGCTCGAGCTGGGTGAAGGTGTGGTAGGTCTCCCAGGTGCCGAGCAGACCGTCGGAGACGAGGTTGGCCGACTCGCCGTGGATCTTGCCGACCCAGCCTGCGTAGTACTTCAGCATGTCCACCGACACCGGGATGATGTGACGCGCGGCCGTCGTGTTCATGCCGTTGTCTTGGGCTTCGAGCGCCGCGAGTTCCTCGGTGCGTTCCTCGATAATGCGTGCGGCGCGGAAGAGGACGTTGGCGCGGTGCGACGCGGGCGCCTTGCGCCACACGCCCGACTCGAAGGTCTCGCGTGCCCGGGCCACCGCCGCGTCGACGGCCGCCTGGTCCGAATCGGGGACCTCCGCGATCTGCTCCTCGTTGGATGGGTTGAAGACCGCAATGGTGTTACTCAATGTTCGTCATGGCCCTTCACTCGCGGGAAATGCTGTCGTAGCGCGACAGAGGTTACGCGCTTAACCATAGGGTGTCCAGTACGTGTGGAGGTCACGCGGGGCGTCCGATGCGGGCGGATTGTGCTGGTCACCGGGGTGATGACACCGGACCGACGATTTGTTGGCCGCGGGTTTGAACCCAGCCCGCGCCAGCATGAATTGGCGGCTAGATTACCCATATGCGGGTTTTTCGCCTGTTCGGCGTAGTCCTGGCAATTCTCACGGCGGGTCTGCTGTGGGCATGTCCCGCCGGGGCGCAACCGCCGTCCAAGCTCACCGATCACATCACTGACAGCACCGGGGTTCTGACGGCGTCCGACCGGGCGGCGGTCAGCGCTGCCATCGACCGACTCAACCGCGACCGCCACATCCAACTGTGGGTGGTCTACGTCGACAACTTCAACAGGTTCAAACCCGACAACTGGGCCGACCGAACCCGAAGTGCCAGCGGGTTGGGCGACCACGACGCGCTGCTGGCCGTGGCCACGAACACCAAGTCGTACGCGTTCAACGTGCCGCCACAGGTGCAGGGCCTGACGCCGGCCGAGCTGAACAGCTTGCAAACCAACCAGATTGAACCGGTGCTGGGCGCGAAGAATTGGGGCGGTGCCGCCGTCGCCGCGGCAGACGGGTTGGACAAATCGACAAGCTCAGCAAAGCCGGCGAGCTCATCGAAGCGGATCTGGCCGCTGATCGCTATCGGCGTCATCGTGGTCGTGCTCGTCGTTGCATTGCTACTGGTGCTGCTGCGTGCACGCCGCCGCCGGCGTGCCGCCCGCAGTGGTGGACAACTGGACATCGGCGGGGGCGATCATCCGGTGCAGCAGGCGTTGTCCACAGCGGACGCCAGAGTGCGCCAAATCTCCGACTATGCCGCCAGGTATCGCTCCAACATCGGCTCCGAGGCCCAGGCGCGGCTCGACGACGCGAAACGGCACTTGGCGGCCGCACACGGCGTCGAGACCAGCAACGACAGCGACGCCATCGCCTACGCCAACAGGGCATCGACGCTGGCCGCTCAGGCGCAGAGCCTGGCCAACGGCGACGTTCTGGAAGCGCACCGCACCCCGCGGCGGCGAGGCAGCACGTCTACCCGGTGACCGGCGAGATCGACCAAACAAAAAGGCGCGCAAATCATTTGGTGGCGGACCACCAGCGTCAGCGGTAGGCGGCACGCAGCAGCGTCAGCGTCTGCCCGACGGTTGCCTCCATATCCCGCGTAGCGTCGACCCGCAGAAGGGACGGCTGCTCATCGGGAGGGGTGAACGCGGCCCGCAGCTCGGGCCACAGCTCGACCCGCGCATCCGAGACAACACCTTGCTCGGTGGCTCGCCGCTCGAGTCGTGCTATCAGGGTGGCGTCGTCTGCCTCGCACAGCACGACGTGAAGGTCGGCTCCGAGCCGGTGCGCCAGTTGCTGCAGCTGGGACCGCTCGCGCGGATTGCCGAATGTCGCATCGACGACCACGCCGCGGCCCCGGCGTAACCAGCGGGCGGCGTCGCGACGCAGCGCGGCATACGTGCTCCGCGTCATGGCCGGATCGTAGAGCCCCGAGCCGAATTCATCATTACCGCGCCGGGTCGGCTCGATGCCCGCCATTCTCTTGCGCGCCACGTCTGACGAGAGGTGCACCAGTCCTAGTCGCCCGGCGAGCGCGCGCGCCAGGGTGGTCTTGCCGCTTGCGGGCAGGCCCATGGTGACCACCATCGGTCGAGGGGGTAGACCACCCGCGTGCGCCCACGCCAAATCGAAATACGCTCGCGATTCGGCGATGAGCTGACGCGCTTCACCAGCGGATGCCTGTTCGGTCTGTGCTAGACGCAGGCTGCGGACCTTGCCGCGCACGTACGCCCGGTAGCAGGTATAGAAGTCGAGCAGGCTGACCAGTCCGCCGTCACCGCTGGCGCGCACGTAGGAATCGACGAACCCCCATGCCAGGTCCGTGCGACCGTGGTACTCGAAATCCATTGCCAGAAAAGCGACTTCCGAGGCCAGGTCGGCGCACCGATAGCGCGGTGCGAACTGCAAGCTGTCGAACAGCAGGATCTGGCCGTTTTCGATGCAGATGCTGGCGGCGTGCAGGTCACCGTGGCCGTCCCGCACGTGCCCTTCAGCCACGCGCCGCTCAAGCAACGATGCCTGTTCCTGCAGGAACTCGTCGACGTAGGTTCGGATGTCCTCGTTGACATCGCTCGAAATGGTTCGACCGACGAAGGGACCCATCTGGTCGAAGTTCTCCCGCCAATTCGCGATGACGCTTGAAGGGGTGCCGTACGCATCGATGTCGGGACCGGTTTCGGCCCGGCTGTGCAGCTTGGCCAGCGTACGGCCGATTCGTCGCGCGAGACGCATGTCGACGTCGCGGCGCGCGAGCTTGGCCGGCAGCATGCCCTCTTCAGGCAGACGCCGCATCCACACGGCCGGTTCGCCCGACCCGGTTTCGCCGCCTATCCGGTAACGGCCATCCTGCTCGGTGACTTCGACGATTCCCAGATACATCTCTGGGCTGAACCGCCGATTGAGTCGCAGCTCCTCTTCACAGTCCGCGCGACGCCGCTCGATGCTGGTGAAGTCGAGGAAACCGAGGTTCACAGGCTTCTTGAGCTTGTAGGCATAGGCGCCGGCGAGCAAGACCCACGAGCTGTGCGTCTCGTGCAGACGGACGTCGTCGGCCGGCGGGTCGTAGGCATCGGGCCGCAGCAGGTCGGCGACGATCCGTGGGTGGCCGTCGGGTCCGGCTGGGTCGAAGGCGTGCGTCATGGTCTCGCCGAACGATTGCAGGCGGTTCAGGTCGCCGTCAAGGGCTTTCGTATCCTGGCCGAACGTCGGCGGGCAAAACTGAACGCGTGACACCGGCACCCTGGTAGCGGAATTCGTGCACGGGACGGCGCAAGGGCTCGACGGTGCCGTCCGGCTGCGCGATCACGCCTCCGCCAGAGGGGATGCCCAGCCCGGTGGTCGTTCCCTTGAGCGTCTGAATCGCCCGCGAGAGCCGCCCCCACTCGGCTCGCTCATCGTGCGCGTCGATAACCAGGGGGATCAGATCGAACATGTCGAGCAACTCCGTCCCTTCGGTATCCGGTGATTCGACGACTCCGTAGCGTCCGAGCTGGACCGCGCCAGCCGAAATACCCACCAGGACAGCCCCTTTGGCGTGCCGGTCCAGGATCACGTCCTTCATGCCGGTTTTTTCGAACGTATTCCAGCCGAGACGCACGTCGCCGCCCGCCAGGACGATCAACCGGGCACGCTCCAGGAATGCGCGGTCGTCCGGGCCGAACGACGAACCGATCATCCGGCGATGGGTGATCCTCACAGCATCCATCGCCGCTTCGAAGATCTCATAGAACTCGGGCCGGTCCCCGTTGGATGCACCGATGTACGCCGCGCCCAGTGGCTCGTTCCGAGGCGATTCATCGAGCGCGGTTTCGAGGAGCAGCCGATCGTCACGCTTCCAGAACAGCATCTGGCTGTCCGCCAGCAGATAGAGTGGTTGGGGTTGTGGCGCCGTCACTTTGACTGGTCTTCGCCGTCGCGCTCGTCGAACCGCGCCAGGGCGAGGTCGAGCCGATCGGGATCGAAGTCCTCGATGTGTGCGACGCGATCACCCTCGACGAGAATCAGTTGAATGAGCGGGATTTCGATCGCTGCGCCATCGGTGGTCGTTCCTCTGGTGACTGCATGACCCACAGCGCCTCGAGCCGAGAGTCGGAGGAACTCGGTGGATTCGACCCTGTAGTCGGGTGCGAGTGACACCAGCGTTCGCATCGATGACATGTGGTCGGCCATCGTTTGGGTGTCCCGCTTGCCAAGCTGCCGGTGATTGACGTGCGTGGCACCGGCGGTGACCCTGGTAAAGGCATCCCAGTCGTGATTGTTGACGGCCTCTGTCAGCCGCTGCATGACCTCGACGACTTCGGTGTGGACGACGTCGCCGGACGCGATCCAGCGTTCCGTCAGCGCCGCGAACGCCCCGTTGATGTCCTCGGGGTCGAGGCTCACGGTGTGGTGGATGAGGCCGTCGTCATCGACTTCCACCACCGCGAGGAGTTCGACCGTGACCGGCTGGTCGGGTTCATTGATGTCGCGCCAACGCAGGCGCGCCAGCGCAAAGCGAGAATTCCTGATCGCGATGGGTTCCAGCTCCACTCGCCAGCTGGAGGGGGGTGTGTCGAACATCGCCCGGGCATTTTCTCGCCGGGCCGGCTCGTCGTGATAGGCGCGCAAGCCTTTTCGACGATCCTCCATTCGCCCATCCGCATCGAGCGTTGCAAGGAAGCCGTCCAAGTCAGAACGATTGAACGCGTCGAATGCCCGCGCCAAAGCCGCAGTGGCGGCGTTCTCGAGTTGGGGAGCCGACCGATTGAGCTCGTCGAACCTCGCGAGCGCGGCATCGAGGTCTGTCTCGTCGAAGACCTCGCAGCGGTCGAGCTTGTCGCCGTCAGCTGTCAGGATGCTGACCTCTCGCCACTCCGCTTCGAAACCCTCGGGCGACGCCCCAGTCGCAGCGTGAGTGACGACCGCGCCTCGCGGGCCCAGCCGATGCACCGCCGCGATACGGATGGCCAGGTCGGGGGTCTGATCCAACGCGCTCCGGAGGAATTTGATCAGCTCGCCCGGAGCCATCGCCGCCCCACGTCGATGATCGATGTCGACGAAGGCTGTTGTGGTCGGCGGAAGCTGGCCGCGGTTGAGCGCGGCGTAGCTCTCTACGATGGCAGACCACGTGCAGGAGTGCGCGGCCGCTTCGCCGGAGAGGTACCGGGTTTCGAGTTCCTCAAAGGCGGCGTCGACGTCGTCGGACTCGAAAAAGACGTGGGCCCCAATCCGCCCGTCGGAGTGGGTCTCTGCGATTCCCAGCATCTCGACGACGAATTCCCCGCGCCGTACGTCGGGGTTGAAAGAGCGGATACGAATGAGGGCGAGCCGCTCCCCGCGCGTCGCGATGACCGTCAATGTAACGTGCGCGAGGCCCTCTTCCAGGGCGCGCATGTTCGCTATCACGGCGTCGCGACCGTCCCAGAACCCCACGTTCACCACGCGACGGCGATCGTCGACATAACTGTTGCGGGTAAGCATCTCGGCTACTGCCGCCCAATCCCCGGCCGCCGAGTGCGCAAAGAGTTGGTGTTCCGCCCGGCTCGCGGCATTCTCGAGTTGAAGCGGCTGGGACTGCAGTTCCTCGAACCTCGCGATCGCGGCATCGACGTCTGTCTCGTCGAACATCTCGCAACGTTTGATCAGATCGCCTTCGAATGTGAAGAGGACGGTCTCCTGCCACTCCGCATCGAAGCCCTCTTGGGAGGACCCGCAGGCGGTATGTGTGATCACGCATCCGGTGTTTGTCAGTCGATGCACCGTCTCGATAAACATTTTGAGATCCGGCGCGTCGTTCCACGTGGCTTGGACGTACGGGACGATCTCGCCCGGCTCGAATGTTATCCCGCGCCGGTGGTCGATGTTGTCGAAGTCGGGTGCAGTTGCGGGAATCTCATGCCGGTTGAGCGTGGCGTAGGTCTGCATCATGAGCGACCACACGCGCGTGTGCGGGGCCGCCTCACCTGCGAGGTAGCGCGCGTCAAGTTCGGCGAAGGCGGCGTCAATGTCGTCGACGCCGAACAGGGTGCGAGAGGCGGCCCGGTTGTCAGCGTTGATCTCGACCACGCCGAGCGCCTCGCTGCGGAATGACTCGGGCGCTTGATCTCCGACCGGGAGAAGGAGACGACCGAGGGTCAGGTGCTCACCGCGCGTTGCCATCACGGTCACCGTCATGTGCGCGACACCGACGTCGGCGATCGCCCGCATGTCCGCGACTTCGGCATTCCGACCGTGTCGGATTCCGGCATTCACTACTGGACGGCGATCCTCGGCGCAAAAGTCTTCGGTAACTAGCTCCGCCAAGGAGATCCAGTCGCGGGCCGCGAAGTACGTGAAGACCCGCTCGAGCACTCGGCTTGCCGCGTTCTCAACCCGCCGCCAGCGCGGTTGCAGTTTCTCGAACCTCGCGATCGCGGCGTCGAGGTCTACTTCATCAAAGACTTCACAACGGTTGATCAGGTCCCCGTCCACCGTCAGAAGGCTCACCTCGAGCCACTCGGCGTCGAAGCCGTCCGGCGACGTCCCATGTGTTGACTGGGTGACGACCGCTCCGTGACCGCTAAGCCGATGCACCGCATACACGTAGATCTTGGCATGCGGCGCTAGCTGCCATGTGGCGTGGATGTATGGAATCAGTTCGCCCGGCGAAAACGCTCGCCCTCGCCGGTGGTCAAGATTTACCCAGTCTGGCGTCGTCAAGGGAAGCTTGTGCTCGTTGAACGCAGTGAAATCTCGCAACAGAGTCGACCACGTATGCCGATGGGCGGCAGCTTCCCCTGCGAGATACCGCGTTTCGAGTTCCTCGAAGGCGCTCTCGATGTCGTCTGGGTCGAAAACGACCACAGACGCACACCGGTTGTCGTCGTTGACCTGCACGACGGAAAGCGCCGTAGCTTCGAATGCTGCGGGCAGCGAACCTTGGCTTGCGAAAGTGAAGCGGAAGAGCACAAGGTTGTCTCCGCGGGTCGCAACGACGGTCGCCCGCACATCAGACTTCCAAACCTCGGCGGTGGCTCGCCAATTCGACATCTCGATATCTCGACCGCGCCGGGTTCCGGCGTTTACGCCTCGGCGGCGGTCGTCTGAGCGAAACTCCCCATCGATGAGGTCTGCCATGGCATCCCAGTCATGGGCCGCAAAGTGCGCCAAGAATTGCTCGACCGCTTGGCTCGCCTTGTTCTCTATCCGCGATGCCGGCCGGCTGAGTTCCTTCAATCGCGCGACAGCGGCGTCCGGGTCTGTCTCATCAAACACCTCGCAACGGGTCAGTCGGTCGCCATCGGCGATCAGAAGCATCACCATGCGCCATTCGACTCCCAGGCCGTCTGGCGAGGACCCGTGTGCATAGTTGGTGATCACCCCTCCAAATCTGTTGAGTTGGTGCACGGTTTCGATATGGACTTTGAAGTCCGGGGTGAGATCGAAAAGGGTATGTATTGCTGAAGTCATGTCGCTGGTAGTGAATGGTGTGCCTCGTCGATGGTCGACCGTCACCCAGTCCGCCGGGGGAAATTCATGCCGGTTGAACATCGCGTGCACGCCGGCTACCACCGACCACGTATCTGCATAAGCGGCCGCTTCGCCTGCGATGTAGCGGGCATCGAGTTCGTTGAAAGCCGCGTCAATGTCGTCCAAATCGAACACGATGCGCGCGACGGCGCGGCCGTCGGCGTCGAGTTCTACGACATCGAAACCGATTACGTAAAACCGATCGGGTCCTCGGTCCGGGCCCGAGATTTGGACTCGACTGAGGACCAAGGTCTCTCCACGAGTCGCAATCACGTCTGTTGCCAGGTCGATATCGAGATCGGCCATAGCCGAGATCTCGGCGATTACAGCATCTTTGCCCTGCCGCAGGCCGGCATTGACTACCCGGCGACGATCTTCGGTGCAAATGCTGTCGGCGAACATCTCGGCTGCTGCCTGCATGTCGTGAGCTGCATAGCACGCCTTGAATCGCTCGTACTGCCGGCTTGCCGCATTTTCCAGTTTCGGCGCCGGAGCCGTCGTCAGCTGTTCGAACCTCGCGATCGCGGCGTTGAGGTCTTTCTCGTCGAACATCTCTAAGCGGTCGATCAGGTCGTCAAGGACCGTTTGGACGTTGATCACTCGCCATTCGGCGAGGGAACCGTCGTGCGAAGTCTCATGCGCCAGGTGGGTGACGACCGCGCCGCGGTCGTTCAAGCGATGCACCGACTCGATGAAGATTCTCAGATCGGACGGGCGATTTCGCGCGGCACCCAGCCACTCGGGCATTTCACCGGGCGCAATTGATATCCCTCGCCGGTGATCAATGTTCGCCCAATCCGGCGTTGTCGGAAGAGGTTCGCGTCGATTGAGCGATGCGCAGCTCCGCGTGATTGCCGACCACGTGCGCGCATAGGCCGTCGCTTCGCCGGCGAGGTAGCGGGCGTCGAGTTCGGCTACGGCGGCGTCGAAGTCGTCGGGGTCGAAAACTATCCGCGTCAAGAGACGCTCGTTGGAATCGATTTCAATAACGTCAAGAACATCGGTGTGGAAGGCACCGGGCGCTTGATCCCAATCCGCATACCTCAGGCGGGTGAGAATGAGGCGTGCGCCACGCGTTGCAACGACGGTCGACGTCATGTTGGTGCCTCCGAGGTCGGCAACGACCCGCATGCTCGCGATCTCGGCGTCTCGACCATGCCGCGCTTCCACGCCCACCACTCGACGTCGATCCTCGGTGGAGAAGTCTTCGGCCAGCATTTTCGCCAATGCATCCCAGTCGTGCGCCGTGAAGCGCGCTAGAAAGCGCTCGGCCACTTGACTAGCCGTGTTTTCCAGCTTGAGTGTCGGTCGGCTGAGCTGTTCGAATCGTGCAATCGCGGAGTCGATTTCGGTCTCGTCGAAGACCTCGGTACGGTTTATCCAGCCGTCCTGGACCGCGAATAGCGCGATCCCGCGCCACTCGGCCGTCAAGCCCTCTTGGGAAACCTCATGCGCCGCGTAAGTAATGGCCGTTCCGATGTCGCTGAGCCGATGCACTTGCTCGACATAGATGTTGATCTCTTGCTTGGAGTCCCACCCGGCGTGGATGTATGCGGTCACGTCGCCAGGTCCGAACGCTGTTTCCCGTCGGTGGTCGACGTTGATGCAGTCCGGACTGGTCAAAGGTGGTTCGTGTCGGTTGAGCGCGGCGTAACTTTCCGCAACAGCTTTCCACGTTTCCGCATACGGCGCCGCTTCGCCGGCGAGGTACCGGGCGTCGAGTTCGGCGGTGGCGGCGTCGAAGTCGTCGAGATCGAAAGCGGCCATCGCCGCGATCCGCTCGTCTGTGTCGAGTTCGACCAATTGTAGGAAATCGACGCGGAACGCTTCTGATTCCTTGCGGCTTCGCGAGTAGCGGGCACGAGTGAGGGCCAGGCGCGCTCCACGGGTTGCAACGGTATCTGATCTCGCGTCCGTCACTTCGATGGCGGCGGCCGACCGGTAGTCTTGGATCGCAGCATCTGGGCCGCGTCGTATCCCGGCACCAACCACCGAACGACGATCGTCGCCGTAGTAGTCGTCGGTGAGTAGCTCGGTTATCGCGTCCCAGTCGCGGGCCGCGAAATACGCATGCAGGCGCTCGTATACCCGTGTCGCTGTATTTTCGAGCGGCGCTCGCGGATGCAGTTCTTCGAGCCGTGCCTGGGCCGCATCGAGCTCGGCGATCGCCGTATCGATGTCGTCGATGTCGAACCACACCTGCAGGGCAACCTGGCCATCTTCATCGATCCCATAAAGCAGGAGGAATTCGTCCTGCGGTGCCCCAGGGCTGACGTCGGCCGCGCCTATCATCAATCGAGCCAGCGCTAGACGCTCGCCTCGCACGGCGATAGCCATTTGGGTGACCCGCATAGGGACTTTCTCCAGAATGCGCCTGTTCACACCTGGGAACTCGCCCGGTGAGACGTCGACCTGTCCGAAGCCGACAATCTTGCGGCGGCTCTCGATGAACCCATTTGGCGCGAACAGCTGCTCGAATTCGTCCCAAGCCTCCCGGTTTATAGCGGCCGCTACACGTTCACCCGCTCGCACGCACGCGTTGTCGAACTCGACCCTTGGCACCTCGGGTGGAATCGGAATGGTGCCGAGGTCCCGCTTGCCAAGGATTCCCCGTGCCATCTCCGCAAGCGCCGCAGCGCCTTTGCGCTCATACAGGTCGACCGCTTGCTCGGCGGCGGCTCGAGCCCCGGCCACGTCGCCGGCGGCGCCCAGCACCGTTGCCAGCGTCAGGCATGCGTCGCCGTGATCGACCAGGGCGTCGGTGCGCTCGGCCAAGGCGACTGCCTCGGAGGCGACCAGCCGGGCTCCCTCGTAATCGTTGTTCCGCGCCAGCAGATGCGCCCGAAGCGTCCGCCACGCAATCGATGGCTTCAGTGCGTGCCCGGCGAGACGCTCACTCTCCGAGCACAATTCACCGGCCTCGTCATCTCGATCGAGCGCAAGACACCCCCGCCCCAGCAGCGCGGCGGTCTCTGCGGTGTCGGCGTCCAGGCCCATCCGACGAAAGCCGTTGTAGGCCTTACGCAGATGCGGCTCAGCGGCTGCCGGGTCATCGACGATGAGTTCGACGATGCCGGCGAACTGCTCGACCTCGAGCAGCGCATGGCGCAGGCCGAGCTCGGTGACCGTGCGCCGGGCCGAGTCGATCATCCGCCGGGCTGCCGCGGCGCGCCCGCGAAAGGCCTCCAACACGGCCTGGCATCGGGTCGAAGTGGCCTCGACGGCGGGGGAGTCGGTGGTGATCCGCAGCAGCCGAACCACATCGAGGCACCGCCCGCCGGCGCGCGGAACCGGGTTCGGGCCCCACAGCGCCGCGAGCGGCGCACCCGCCAAAACCGCGTTCACCCGGCGGTGTTCCCGCGCCCGCCGCGCTGCGGTCAGCGCGTCGTCCAGCGCGACCTCGCAGTCACCGATTCGTCCGAGACGATTGAGGCAGGCCGCGCGGACGGTGTGCGCCTTGGCTTCTCCGGCGGCGTCGTCCAGTTCGGCGAGTTTGGCCGCCGCCGCGCCCAACGCGGCTTCGACCTCGTCGAGGCGCTCGGGGTGTACCAACATCGAGAGTTGGCCGTCGAAGCATGTCGCCCATGCCGCGAGCCGGGCCGAATCAACCGTCGCCACTTGCAATTTAGATACCGCACCCGCCGCAGACGCCACGTCTCCCGCGGCCAACAAGGCCTCGCAGCGGGCGATCAACAGCTCGGCGGTCTGCTCGTCGCGGTCGGGCAGCTCGTCGTCGATCTCCTCGAGCGCGTGCAGGGCGTGGTGGTAAAGGTCGGCGGCACCCTCGTAGGCCAGTCGTGCCATCGCCTGGTCGGCGGCGCGCCGGCAGTAGAAGACCGCCTTGGCCGCGTTTCCCGCCCAAGCACATTCGAAATAGTGATGAGCCAACTCGGCCAGCAGCTCGTCCTCGGCGCCGGGCAGCGTCTCGAGGGTCGCGGCGATGCGCTGGTGCAATCGCATGCGCCGCATGGACGCCAGCTCGGCCAGCAGTGACTGTCGGACGAGGGCGTGGTTGAACCGGTAGTACCCGCCGGGCTCTTCGATCACGATGCCGGCTTGGCGTGCTTCGTCGAACGCGTCGACAAGGTCGCTTCCGACCACCTGCTCGACCAGTTCCAGGGCGAACCGGCTTCCGACGACCGCGGCCGCGGCAAGGGCTTTGTTGATCTCGGCCGGAAGCCGAGAAAGCCTGCGGCTCACCGCTTCCCGTACCCCCTGGGGCAGGGTGCTCTGGTCCCACACCCCGCCGCTCTCGTCGACATGGCGCAGGGCCTCGATCAGGAAGAAGGGGTTACCGCCCGTGACCGATGCCAGTGCGTGAGCGAGTTCCTCGTCGTCGTAACCGGCCTCCGCGACGTAGGCCGTCACGTCCTCCTCGTCGAGTCCCCCGAGGGTAAGCCGGTTGGCTGTCCCGTCGCGGTGCAGGTCGGCGAGCATCGCCGCGAGGGGGTGGGAGCGGTCGAGGTCGGTGCTGCGGTACGTGCCGATTATTTGCACACGGGCGTGATCCCCGAAGCGCAGCAGGTGCCGCAACAGGAGCAGGGTCGGTTTGGCTGCCCAGTGCAGATCATCGAGGACGAGAACGACAGGCGCGCTCTTCGACGCGGTTTGCAGCAGCGCGACGACGGCGTCGAAGAGTGCGTAACGCTCGGTGTCGGGGTCGGCGTGAGCCGGGGAAGTGAGATCGGGCAGGACATCCGCCAGCCCGGGCACAAGCGCCAGCAACGCTTCGACGCCGCGCAGCCCTCGCAGCCGGTCTGCGCCCACACACGGTGCCAGCGAACGTAGCGCTTCGGCGAACGGCTGATAGGGCGCTCCGAGATCCTCGTCGCAACGCCCGTACAACACGACCGCTCCTTGCGCGTAGGCCTGTTGCGACCACTCACCGGCCAGTCGTGTCTTGCCGACTCCGGGTTCGCCCGCGATCAGTACGGTGGGCACACCTCCGGCAAGCGCGGTCTGCCACGCCGAAAGCAGCCCTTCGAGTTCGCGTCCACGTCCCACGAACGGCCCGGGGCCCACCAACACCGCGGGAAAGTTGGGCCGCTCCATCGGCGCCCCGGGCGCCTGCGCTTCCGATTGTTCGGCACCTATTTCCAGTCGCAGCTCGAAAACATGCTCGGGCCGCGCGAGGTTCTTCAGTTGACGCATCCCGAGGTCGGTCAGCATGACGTCGTCGGCCAGCGAGTCGATGACGAGCTCGGCGGTCGCACCGGAGCACAGGATTTGGCCGCCTTCGGCCAGGGACCGCAGGCGCGCAACGCGGTTGACGGCCCGGCCGAAGTAGTCCCCGTCGCGAAGCTCGACCTCGCCGGTATGCAGCGCCATGCGGACACGGATGGGGTGCCGCGATGGCCACGGCTCGTGAGTGATCGCGTCCTGCAACTCAATTGCGGCCGCGGCGCCCGCCGAAGGACGATCGAAGACCGAAAATGTCGCGTCACCCTCGCCGCGCGTCTTGATCAGCCGACCGCCACGTGACGTGACGACCTGTTCGACCAACTCATCGTGGCGCGCGAGCGCGACCGCCATGGCATCGGGGTCGGCCTCCCACGCGGCCGTCGACCCCTCGATGTCGGTGAGCAGAAAAGTCACGGCGCGCGTCACCGACGAAGCGTGTTGTGCCACAGCGATATCCAGTGAGGCGTCCTGTGCGACGATCGCTGCCTCGAGCCGGCGAAGTGCCGGCCCCGGATCGACCCCCAGGTCGTCGGCAAGCAGCGACCGGGCTCGTTGATAAGCGCCGAGGGCATCACCTTGCCGGCCGGCGCGGTACAGGGCGAGCATCAGCTGGCCCCATCGCCGCTCCCGCAGCGGGGCGTCGGCCACCGCGGCCTCGAGGTCACCGATGACCTCCGCGGCGCGGCCCGTTGCCAGCAGCGCGTCCGCGCGGTCCTCGACCAGCGCGGCGTGGCCCTCGATCCATCGCGTCTTCTCGGACGTTCCGCGTCGGCCATCGGGCAGTTCGGGGATCCCGCGCCACAGGGCAAGGGCCTCCTCGAAGCGGGCCAGTGCCTGGCTCGTGTCTCCAGCGGCGGCGGCGTCGCGTCCGAGTCGAGCCGCCGATTTGTAGCGCGACGCGTCAACCTCGCTCTCGGCGAGGATCCAGCCCGCCCCCTGGGTCAAGACAAAGCCGTCGCCGAGCGTGCGACGCAGCGAAGAGATGTGGGTCTGCAGGGCTTTGGCGGCGGTGCGTGGCGGGTCTTGGCCCCAGAGCAGCTCGACGAGGGTGTCGGCCGGCACGACGGACCCGCAGTGCAGCCCGAGCATCGTGAGGATGGCGCGCGGTTTCGCGCCCGGTATGACGACGAACGCTCCGTCTTGCCGGACCTGGAGAGGTCCCAAAACCCCCAGTTCCACCGGTGAAAGCGTACTCATGTCAGCTATCTTCGGCGGGACAATTCAATACTCGGTCAAGATCGGGTAAAGCCACGCTGCCTGCAGTTCGTTGTCCGGCCCCAACCTCCCGTGACCTCGATGGATGTCTACCAGCTACTGCGCCGGTCCTCACCGATTGGTGCGCTAGCAAGGCCTTGTCGTGCTGGGCTCGTCCAGATACCGAACATCCGTGTTCATCCGACCGTTTACGGTTGGTACCTATGGACAGCGGCCGGAGTGACTCCGCCTTCACCTGGCAGGGCCGGCGCGAACTGGTGAGCCGGATGCATGACCAGCTCGATGAGCTGGTGGCGGCGCGTGACCAGATGGAACAACTGGTGCGGGTCATCGTCGAGATCGGCTCCGATCTGGACCTGGAGGTCACGCTGCAACGTGTCCTCAAAGCCGCGATGGAGCTGACCGGTGCCCGCTACGCGGCCCTCGGCATCCACGCAGCCGACGGCACCCTCGTTTCTTTCGTGTACGCGGGGATCGACGCTGAGACTGCACGGCGGCTCGGCGATCTTCCGGTCGGCGATGGCCTGCGCGTCGACGATCTGAATTCCCATCCCGCGACCCGCGTGTTGCCCGGACACGACCCGCCGATGCATGCGCTCCTCGGCATCCCGATCACCGTGCGGGCGGCCAACTTCGGCAGCCTGTACCTGGCCGACGACCGGCCGGACCGTGTCTTCTCCAACTCGCAGGAAGGTGCCGTGCGCGCCATGGCCACGGCCGCGGCCGCCGCCATCGACAACGCCCGACTCTTCGAGCGCGAGCGCGAATCGGCGAAATGGACGAAGGCCAGCCGCGAGATCACCACCGCGCTGCTGTCCGGCGATCCGCAGACAGGGCCGTTGCAGCTCATCGTGAACCGGGCGCTGGAGCTGGCCGGCGCCGAGCAGGCCATTCTGCTGGTTCCCCGGGAGGCCGATTTGCCCGTCGACCAAGTCGACGCCCTGGTCGTGGCCGCGACCGCGGGCCGGTACTCCTCGGAGGTGATCGGCCGACAGGTTCCGATGGACGGCTCGACCACCGGTGGCGTGGCCCGGCGCGGGCTGCCGCTGATCACCGATTCCTTCCAATACCCGATCGAGGGCTTCACCGATGTCGGTGAACGTTCGGCGATCGTCATGCCGCTGATCGCGGACGACGCGGTGCTCGGCGTCATCGCCGTCGCGCGCGACCCGCACCAGCCGGTGTTCGGCAGCGACTACCTCGAACTGGTCAGCGACTTCGCCCGGCACGCGGCGATCGCCCTGGCGTTGGCGGCGGGCCGCGAACACGCGCTCAACCAGGAACTCGCCGAAGCCGACACCGTCGATGACGCGGTGAAAGCCGCCGCGGAGGAACTGCGCCGGCTCTGGCGGGCACGCCGCGTCCTGGCCGTCACCTTCCCGAGGCAGACGTCGTCCTCCCTGGACACCACCTTCGGTGCACCGCAGGTGGTGTCTGTCGGCGAACCCGCGCAGTGGGACGACCTGCCATCGGACATCCAGCTGGCGCTCAGATCATTGCGCGACGGCGAGCTGCTGACCCCCAGTGCGACGCAACCCGGAACGGCGGGCATTGCGCTGCAGCATCCCGAGGGCGTGCTCGTGGTCTGGATGGATCTGACGGCGCAGCGCCCGTTCACCCTCGAGGACCAGACCTTGCTCACCGTGCTGGCCGGCCGCCTCGGCCAGGGTTTGCAGCGGGTGCACCAGGTCGATCAGCAGCGCGAGACCGCGCTGGCCCTACAGCACGCCATCCTGGGGCCCGCGGATCTGCCCCACGGGTTCGCGGTGCGCTACCAGGCCGCGACGCGGCCCCTCCAGGTGGGCGGTGACTGGTACGACATCGTCGATCTGGATGACGGGCGCATCGCGTTGATCGTCGGTGACTGCGTCGGTCACGGCCTCGCCGCCGCCACCGTGATGGGCCAGGTGCGTAGCGCCTGTCGCGCTCTGCTGTTCGAAAACCCAAGTCCTGGTGCAGCGCTCGCGGGGATGGACCGCTTCGCTGCACGGCTGCCCGGTGCGCAGTGCACCACCGCGGTCTGCGCGGTGCTCACCCCTGAGACCGGTGAACTGGTCTACTCCAGCGCCGGTCATCCGCCGCCCATCCTGGTGCACGGTGACGGCAGCACCCAGATACTCGACGAGGGTCACACCATCGCGTTGGGGATACGGGGCAACTGGATTCGACCGGAGGCCCGTGTGACCATCCCGGCGCGTTCGACGCTGGTGCTCTACACCGACGGTCTGGTCGAACGCCGCCGGGTTCCGCTGGATCACGGCATCTCCCGTGTCGCCGGCGTCGCCCAGGATTCGCGCGCATTGACCCTGGAGGATCTGGCCAATCAGGTCATGTCCCGCGTCGCGCCTTTCGGCGGGTACCAGGACGACGTCGTGCTGCTGCTCTACCGCCACCCGGCCCCGTTAGAGCTGAAGTTTCCCGCCGACATCGGTCAACTTGCGCCCGCCCGCACTGCCTTGCGCAACTGGCTGACCCGGGCCCGGTTGGACGCCGACCAAACCTTGAACGTGCTCGTTGCCGCCGGGGAAGCCGTCGCCAACGCCATCGAGCACGGTCACCGTCATAGGCCGCAGGGCACGATTCGCCTGGGAGCGGTCGCACTCGGTGACGAGGTCCAGTTGACCATCACCGACACGGGCACGTGGAAGGCTCCGCAACGGTCTTCCCACCCGGATCGCGGCCGCGGGATTCCGCTGATGCGAAGTCTGATGCACGATGTCGACATCCGGCCCGACACCGACGGAACCACAGTGCACCTATCCACGAGGATCACCTGATGACCACCCCGCTCACGCTCGACACCGCGCGCGGCAGCGGCGGGAAGTTCGTGCTGGTCGTCGCGGGGGAAATCGACCTGAGCAATATCGATGCGTTCAATCTGGCGTTGGCCAGCGCCGCGACCGAGGCCACCGGCGGCGACGAGACGTTGCTCGTTGACCTCAGCGCCGTGGAGTACCTGGACAGCGCCGCGATCAGCGTCCTCGCCAGCCACGCCGACCATATCGAGATCGTCGCCCACCCGATCCTGATGCCCGTCCTCAGGATAAGCGGCCTGAGCGAGCTGACTAGCGTTCAAGCCGCGCCGACAGCGGGGCAGTGACGCACCAAGAACATCAAGTTCGCATCGAAGTGATTCTTGCTCGCAACGCGACGCTCGGACTGGCGAACTGGCTGAACGGCGGGGCGCGGGAACTCCACGTGCCCGCCAGTCGTTATACCGGCTAAGTAACCTGGTGATTCCGAGGGGGACAACAGCCGCATGCCACGCACAGACAACGACACCTGGGATTTGGCGACCAGTGTGGGCGCGACCGCGACGATGGTCGCAGCCGCACGAGCCATCGCGACCAACGCCGACAACCCGCTGATCGAAGACCGCTTCGCCGAGCCGCTGGTTCGTGCCGTCGGGGTGGACTTCTTCACTCGCTGGGTCTCCGGCGACCTGGTGGCCGCCGACGTCGACGACCACGAATCGGGCTGGAAGCTCGAACACATGCCCGCCGCGATGGCCGCCCGGACCCGATTCTTCGACTCGTTCTTCCACGCCGCGACGCAGGCCGGGATCCGGCAGGCCGTGATTCTGGCATCGGGCCTCGACGCGCGGGCCTACCGGTTGGCGTGGCCGGCCGACACGACCGTGTTCGAGATCGACCAGCCGCAGGTGATCGAATTCAAGGCCGCCGCGCTGGCCCAGCTGGGCGCCGCACCCCAGGCCGAGCTGCGCACGGTCGCCGTCGACCTGCGCAATGACTGGCCAAAGGCGTTGACAGAGGCCGGCTTTGACAAGAGCCAGCCCACGGCATGGATCGCGGAGGGCCTCTTCGGGTACCTGCCGCCGGAGGCGCAAGATCGCCTGCTGGACAACATCACCGCACTCAGCGCTGACGGCAGCCGGCTGGCGTGCGAAGCTATTCCAGATATGTCCGAGGCAGACACGGAGAAAGCCCAGGAGATGATGCAACGGGCCACCGCGAAATGGCGTGAGCATGGCTTCGACCTGGAATTCGGCGAGCTCGGCTATCAGGGCGAGCGCAATGACGTCGCCGCCTATCTGGACAACCTGGGATGGCAGTCGGACGGCATTCGGATGACTGAGCTGTTGGCCGACTCCGGTCTCGATGCGATCCGGCAGACCAACGACTCGGTGTCGGTGGCCGACACCATCTACTACAGCTCGGTGCTGAGTAAATGACGGCACCGCAGCGGCGGGGGCTCAACGAGGCCGTTACGCGGATATGGAGCTTCCTGGCGCCGGCATACGATCTGCCCTTCCTGCAACAGTGGGTGTACCGGCCTCCGCACAACGAGGTGATAGCCCAGCTGCGCAACCACGGCGCGCGCAAGATCGCCGATATCGCCTGCGGTACCGGCATTTTGAGCGACCGGATCCAGCGTGAACTGCAGCCCGACGAGATCTATGGCGTCGACATGTCCGACGGCATGCTCGGTCAGGCTCGTGCCAGGTCGAATCGGGTGCAGTGGCTGCGTGGCCCGGCCGAGCAGCTTCCGTTTGACGACGGCGCCCTCGATGCCGTTGTGACGACTTCGGCCTTCCACTTCTTCGACCAGCCGGCGGCATTGCGTGAATTCCATCGTGTGCTGGCGCCCGGCGGCCTGGTGGCCGTTTCGGCGCTGAGTACGCGGCAACCGCGGCTGCAGTCCGCCGCGGGCTCTCGGTGGAAGCCGCAACACAACGCATCCGCGCCCGAGATGCGGACGCTGTTCGAAAACGCCGGGTTCGTGATCACCGATCAACACCGGGTCCCGCGACC
This sequence comes from Mycobacterium colombiense, assembly GCF_001665835.1. Taxonomy (GTDB): domain Bacteria; phylum Actinomycetota; class Actinomycetes; order Mycobacteriales; family Mycobacteriaceae; genus Mycobacterium; species Mycobacterium colombiense_A. The sequence continues at coordinate 20,436 of NZ_LZSX01000109.1, forward strand.
GGTGTGGACGGCGCTCGTGCCCGACCTGTTGACTGTCGGCACGAAAAGCTGAGCGCCGTGTCGGGCGTGAAAACCGCTCGGCGCCAAAGCCATACAACCGACAACGCCCGCTTCGCCAATCGGCGAAGCGGGCGTCTTGTCAGCTATCGATCACAGCGGGATCCACACTCCGAAGAGCCAGAAGCCCCACTGGTTGAAACCGGGATCCCAGATTGGGGTTTCCTGGTAGCCCCAGTAGTTGATCGGGCCGTAGTCCCAGCGCCCACCGGGCGGGGGAAGCGGTCGATCCCATGCCGGCCGCGGCGGCTCGCCTGCGCCCCACGGTCCGGGTCCGTCGCCCCACGGTGCGCCATGGAAGTAGCCGCGCTGGCCGTCTCCATGCCATGGGCCACCGGGGTGAGGATCCGGTCCACCGAATCCGCCGGGAGCACCGGGGTGATTGCCAGGGCCACCAGGCCCGCCGGGGTGGTCGCCGGGTCCGCCCGGGCCACCTGGGCCGCCGGGATGGTCGCCGGGTCCGCCCGGGCCACCGGGGCCGCCGGGGTGATCACCAGGCCCGCCGGGGCCGCCCGGGTGACCGGGTCCACCGGGCGGCGGTCCGCCAGGGCCACCGGGGCCGCCGGGGTGATCACCGGGGCCGCCGGGACCACCCGGGCCACCGGGACCGCCAGGATCGTTGGGACCGGTGGGCGCGTGGCCACCGCCAGGCGCCGCCGGCCCGCCATGATTACCCGGAGGCTGTGGCGCCCCGGGAGCAGCGTTGGCAAGCCCGGCGCCCATTCCCAGGGCCGCAGCGCTGAGCGCGCCGGCGATGGTCACCCCTCCGACAAGTTGCTTCAACTTCATGATGCTTCACCTATCCACTAGGGATTTTTGCAAGGAAGTTCCTTGGAACACCCCCCTTTACACCCCCGACGCTAAATAGCCTTCCTATGGACTAGCTGTGACTCGCCCATGCAGAGCTTTTGGCCAGGCACTCCACCCAACGGTGGTGTGCCACACATCACCGCGGGGGCGCAGCGGCTGCCGCACCCCCCGGCACCAGGCGTTTTGGCCGCGGATCGAGGCGTTTTTCTGCCGGCGTGCGGGCCGGTTTGGGAAGGCTATGTTGGCTAGTCGGCCAGGGTTTTCCTCTATATGGTTGCGCCCGTGCCGAGTGCGTCACATCCGCACGAACCCCACGTCGGTTCGGTGTCGTCGAAGCTGAATTGGCTGCGCGCGGCCGTCCTGGGCGCCAATGACGGGATCGTCTCCACCGCGGGCATCGTCGTGGGGGTCGCGGCGGCCACCGCCGAACGCGCCCCCATATTGACCGCCGGCAGCGCCGGACTGGTCGCCGGAGCGGTGTCGATGGCGCTGGGTGAATACGTCTCCGTGAGCACCCAGCGCGACACCGAGAAGGCGCTGTTGAGCCAGGAGCGTCGCGAACTGCGTGATGATCCCATCGCGGAACTGGATGAGCTCGCCGTGCTGTACGAGGCGAAGGGCCTGACGCCGGCGACCGCGCGTACCGTGGCCGAGGAACTCACCGACCACAATCCGCTGCTCGCCCACGCCGAGGTCGAACTCGGCATCAACCCCGACGAGCTGACGAACCCCTGGCAGGCGGCATCCTCGTCGGCGCTCTCGTTCGCGATTGGTGCCCTGTTGCCGTTGATCGCGATCCTGGCTCCGCCCACGACGTGGCGGGTCCCGGTCACCGTCGCGGCGGTACTGATCGCGCTGGTGATCACCGGTGCGGTCTCCGCCGGTTTGGGCGGAGCGCCGAAGGGCCGCGCAATGCTGCGCAACGCCATTGGTGGCAGTCTTGCGTTGGCGGTCACGTACGCGATCGGTCATCTGGTGGGCGCCGCACTCGGCTGACGTCCGGCGACTGGAAGCGCAACTGTAACATCGACAGTTGCGGTCCTCAGCAGAGCCCGCGAATCCCATCACGCGGAGGGTCATGCAGTGGCCGAGCCCAATATCGTGCCGGAAGAAGCTCAATGGGCAGAATCGGTGCCGTACTTTGAGCGCGACGAAAAATACTTCGTGCCAACCAAAATCGCGCGCGGCGGATGGGGTCCATCGCTCAGCGGCCATGTCGTCGGCGGACTCTTGGCGTGGGCGGTCGAGGAGGCGGTTCAGGACCCGCAACTGCAACCGGCGCGGTTGACCGTCGATCTGCCCCGGCCAACGGCGTTGGCGCCGCTCGAGGTGCACACGCAGGTCCGACAGGACCGGCGCCGGTTGCGGCTGGTCGAGACCGTGATCATCCAAGACGACGCCCCGGTGGCGCAGGCGAGCGCGCTGTTTCTGCGGCGCGGCGCGCAGCCCGAGGGCCACGTCTGGTCACCGCCGGTGCAGATGCCCCCGATCCCGCTGGACGAGGCCTACTCGACGCTGTTCATGCGAACCTACGGCTGGGGCGCCGATGTGCAGAACCCCGATCCCGACTGGCCCCAGACCGATGGCCCGAAATACACGTGGATACACGAGACGCGCCCGTTGATCGACGACGAACCGCTCACCGCCTTCACCCGAGTGGCGATGGCCGGTGATATCACGGCCTCGATTGCCAACTGGGGCACCAACTCCCTGCAGTTCATCAATGTCGACTACACGCTCACGCTCAGCCGGCTGCCCGAGGGCGACCATATCGGGCTCGCCTCGCTGACGCATCACAGTCACGACGGGGTGGCCAGCGGCTCGGCGGTCCTGGTGGACGCGAAGGGGCCGATCGGCACCGGCGTGTCCGTCGCGATCGCGCACTCGGGATTTCGACCGCCCTCCACCGATCCGTCAGCCGGGTGAGGGCGGAAGGGTAGGCACGGTGACGTTCTGGGCATTGATTGCCGATGCGGCGCAGCGGGGATCGAGCCGGCCGCTTCTCGCCGACGAGTACGGGCGCAGCCTGACCGCGCGTCAGCTGCACGATGCCGCGTGCGCGACCGCCGCCGCCCTGGCCGAACGTGGCATTGGCCCGGGAACCGTCGTGTCCTGGCAGCTGCCCACCACGCTGGAAACCATGGTGGTGATGGCCGCACTGACGCGACTCGGTGCGGTGCAGAACCCCATCATCCCGATACTGCGGGAAAGCGAGGTCGGCTTCATCACCGGCCAGCTGGACACCGAATTCTTTGTGGCCCCGGAGCTTTGGCGCGGATTCGATCACGGTGGGCTGGCTCGGGGATTATCGGCGGGCAGGGGCTTCGAGGTCATCACCCTCGACCTGGCAACGCCGCCAACCGCCGGCCGGCTGCGGCTGCCCGGCGCCGGCGCCGCCGAGGCCCTCCCCGCGCCACCGGCATCCGCCGCCGACGCTCGCTGGATCTACTACTCCTCGGGAACCACGGCGGCCCCCAAGGGGATCCGTCATACCGACACGTCCGTCATCGCCGGCTCGGCGGGAGTGGTGGGCATGGTGGGGGCCAACAGCAGCGACGTGGATCCGATCGCCTTCCCGATCGCGCATATCGGCGGGGCCGCGATGCTGGCCACCGCGTTGCTGACCGGTATGCGGTTGGCCCTGTTCGAGGCCTTCGACCCGGCCACCACGCCGTGGGCCATCGCCGCGCACAATCCGACCTTCCTGGGCACCGCGACCCCATTCTTCGTCGCCTTTCTCGAAGCCCAACGCGCCCAGGGTGATCGGCCGCTGTTTCCCTCGGTCCGGGGCTGCCTGGCCGGAGGCGCACCCGTCACCGCCGAACTGGGGCGCCAGGTCCGCGAGACCTTCGGCCTGGCCGGAATCGCCAACGCCTGGGGGATGACCGAGTTTCCGTGCGCGACTTCGCCCCCACTGACCGCAGCGCCCGAGGTGCTCGACCATACCGTTGGGCCGCCGGTACCGGGGGTCCAGGTCCGCGCGGTCGACAGCCACGGCGTCGAGCTGGGCGCCGGACAAGAAGGGGAGCTGCGGCTCAAGGGACCCCAGTGCTTCCTGGGCTACGCCGACCCGACGCTTGACGCCGACGCGTTCGACGGCGACGGCTGGTTGCGCACAGGCGATCTGGGCCTGATCGATGCCAATGGCAATGTCCGCGTCACCGGCCGCACCAAGGACGCGATCATCCGCAATGCCGAAAACATCTCGGCCCTCGAAATCGAGAATGCGCTCGCCACCCATCCCGCCGTGGCCGATGTCGCCGTCATCGGGATTCCCGACCCGCGCACCGGCGAACGCGTCTGCGCCGTCGTGGTACCCGCGACGGACGACGGTCTGTCATTGGAATCCCTTGTGCGACACTGTCAATCACGAGGGCTCAGCCGATACAAGCACCCCGAGCACCTGGTGGTCGTCGACACGCTGCCGCGCAACCAATTCGGCAAGGTGATCAAAAAGGACCTGCGGCAGGCATTCGGGTAAGCAGGGACTCGATAGCGCATGCGCTAGCACGTTTCACGACGTCAGCATGGTGCCAACAGCGCCGGCCCCTACAGCCCCTTGGGCGCGTCGCGGACGGCCTGCACCGCCGCGGCATCACCGTCGAATTCGACCTGCGCCTGTCGCCCCACGGCGAACAGCAGTAACTCCTCGGGCGCCCCGGTGACCGTCACCGCCGGCCCCTGACCGGCGGTGAGCACCGTCTTGCCCTCAGAGGTACGCAACGCCACCCGGCCGGGCACCTTCGCGAGGGTGAGCCGGGCCATCAACGGCAGGGTGCGCCGCAGCATCTTGCCCAGGGCGGGCTCCAGGGAGCGCGGCTGCCAGCTCGGCTGCGCGCGGCGGACGTCCTCGTGGTGGATGAACATCTCGGCAACATTGGCCACCGGGTCGAGCAATTTGAACGGCGAGTAGACCGGCGGGCCGGCGGCGAGCTTGCCGACCAGCTCGTCCCAGTCGTTCTGCTCGGCCACCTGGTTCTGCACCTTCTCGGTGTGAGACGCGAGGAAGGGGATCAGGATGCCGGGCGCCGCATCGGGGCGGTACTCGCGGATCACCAGGTGGGCGGCCAGGTCCCGGGTCTTCCATCCCTCGCACAGGGTGGGCGCGTCCGGCCCGACGCCGCGCATGGTTTCCACAAGGGCGGCACGTTCGCGTTGAGCAACAGACATGCGTTCAGCCTAGAGCCGGTCGCCCGCGAAGAGGACGGGTCCACCGGACACCAGTGATCGGCGGCTCGGTAAATTTGAAACGTCATGCTGTCGAAGGGAATCTCATGAGCGCGCACGTCGAGCAGTTGGAGTTTCAGGCAGAGGCTCGGCAACTGCTGGATCTGATGGTCCACTCCGTCTACTCCAACAAGGACTCGTTCCTGCGGGAGCTGATCTCCAATGCTTCCGACGCCTTGGACAAGCTGCGGCTGGAGGCGTTCCGCAACAAGGACCTCGACGTCGACACCTCCGACCTGCACATCGAGATCGACGTGGACAAGCATGCGCGCGTCCTGACCATCCGCGACAACGGCATCGGGATGACCCGAGCCGAAGTGATCGATCTGATCGGCACGCTGGCCAAGTCCGGCACCGCCGAGCTGCGCAAGCAACTACGAGAGGCGCAGAACGCCGCCGCCTCCCAGGAACTCATCGGTCAGTTCGGTATCGGTTTCTATTCCAGCTTCATGGTCGCCGACAAGGTCGAACTGCTCACTCGCAAGGCCGGCGAGAGCGACGCGACCAAGTGGGAATCGAGCGGCGAGGGCACCTACACCATCGAATCGGTCGACGACGCCCCGCAGGGGACGTCGGTCGTCCTGCACCTCAAGCCCGAGGACGCCGAGGACGAGCTGCACGACTACACCGCGGAGTTCAAGATCAGGAGCCTGGTCAAGAGGTACTCCGACTTCATCGCCTGGCCCATCCGGATGGAGGTCGAACGTCGCACCCCCGCCACCGAGGAGGGCGGCGAGGAGACCGTCACTATCGAGACCGAGACGCTCAACTCGATGAAGGCCCTGTGGGCCAGGCCCAAAGAAGAGGTCTCCGAGGAGGAGTACAAGGAGTTCTACAAGCACATCGGGCACGCCTGGGACGACCCGCTCGAGGTCATCGCGATGCGGGCGGAGGGCACCTTCGAGTACCAGGCGCTGCTGTTCATCCCGTCGCACGCGCCGTTCGACCTGTTCAACCGGGACGGCCAGACCGGGATCCAGCTGTACGTCAAGCGCGTGTTCATCATGGGCGACTGCGACGAGCTCATGCCGGAATACCTGCGCTTCGTCAAGGGCGTCGTTGACGCGCAGGACATGTCGCTCAACGTGTCGCGCGAGATCCTGCAACAGGATCGGCAGATCAAGGCCATCCGGCGGCGGTTGACCAAGAAGGTGCTCGCCACGATCAAGGATCTGCAGTCCGAGCGCCCGGAGGACTACCGCACCTTCTGGACCCAATTCGGCCGGGTCGTCAAGGAAGGCCTGCTGTCGGACTTCGACAACCAGGAGACGCTGCTGCAGATCTCCTCCTTCGCCTCGACGCACAGCGAGGAGGAGGCCACCACGCTCGCCCAGTACGTCGAGCGGATGAAGGAGGGCCAGACGCAGATCTTCTACGCCACGGGGGAGTCGCGTCAGCAGATCCTGAAGTCGCCGCACCTCGAGGCGTTCAAGGCCAAGGGCTATGAGGTGCTCCTGCTCACCGATCCGGTCGACGAGGTCTGGGTGGGCACGGTGACGGAGTTCGACGGCAAGCCGCTGCAGTCCATCGCCAAAGGCGAGGTGGACCTCAGCGCGGACGGCGACGAGAGCGAGGCCGAGCGTGAGGAGCAGCAGAAGGAATTCGCCGACCTGCTCGCCTGGCTGAAGTACACCTTGACCGACCACGTCAAGGAGGTCCGGCTGTCAACCCGCCTGACGGACTCGCCGGCCTGCCTGATCACCGACGCCTTCGGGATCACACCGGCGCTCGCGCGCATGTACCGCGCTTCCGGGCAGGACATTCCGGTGGGCAAGCGGATCCTCGAACTCAACCCCAACCACCCGCTCGTCACCGGCCTGCGCCGAGCCCACCAGGACCGCAGCGACGACCCCTCGGTCGCGGAGACCGCGGAATTGCTCTACGGCACAGCACTTCTTGCCGAAGGCGGCGCGCTCGACGATCCGGCAAGGTTTGCCGAGATACTCGCCGACCGGTTAGCTCGCACGGTGTAACCCGGCGTTTACCCGCAAATGGGCCATTTTCGGGATTGAAAACTCGCTGGCAGGGATACTTATATCCCATGCCTGAGTTTCGCGTTATCGACCCACATGGCCGGGTCGTCGCGACGAAGAATTTTGCCAACGCGGAGGCCGCGTACGCCTGGTTCGTCAACTCCGTTGGCGGCAATACCGAGCTGGGTTGGCGCATGGAGGTCAACGACGACGGGCGATGGGCGTTCTTCGATGACACCGAAGGCTTCACCGCGCCGGTGAGCCACCGGCCAACCAAACGGTGAAAGTCGCGTCAGAAGTCTTTGTCGAAAAGCTCGGATCGATTTTGGTGGTCAGCGCCGCCAGTCCCTGACGCTGCGATGACGTTCGCCGCAATGGCGGGTCGCTTGCCGTCGCGAACATCGAGAATGCTTCGCGCCGCGGCGAGTTCGATTAGGCGGCGCACCTCGCGGACGGCCGAACCCAGGTGGGGAGTGAACACGGTGCGGTCGTGCGCGAGCAGATCGGCAGGAATGTCTCGCGGACGATCTCGATCTGAACAGTCCTCAAAAGCGAAGACGTCGGCGGCATAGCCGCCCAGGTGACCTGCCACCAATGAACGAGCGACGGCATCTTCGTCGACCACTGACCCGCGGCCGACGTTGACCAACAGCGCCCCTTGGGGAAGCCGCGCCAGTGCCGCCGGTCCGATGAGGTGGCGGGTGTGGTCGGTGAGCGGCGCCGTGACCACCACGGCGGTACTGTCCGCCACCAGGTTCTCGAACGTAACCGCTCGCACGCTGAGCTTTTTCTCGTCCGCGACTGATAGCGGCTTCGGATCGGTATACAGCAGTCGTGTGTCGAATGCGCGCAGTCGATCCGCTACCGCGCGTCCGACGGCGCCCATGCCCACGATTCCGACCTGCCTGCCGGCCAGGCCGCCACCATAAAGTTCGGGTCGCCAGCCGCGATGTTGACCCGACCGGACGACGCTGTCGCCGGCGAGAAAGTGGCGGTCCAGCGCGATCAACAGGCCGACGGCGAGATCGGCAGTCGGCCCGGTGAGCAGGTCTTCGACATAGCTGACCCAGATGCCACGTGCCGTGCACGCGTCGAGATCGATGTTGTCGTAGCCCTTGAGCGCCCCGGCCACTATCCGCAGCCGAGGACTGTGCTGTAGCAACTCCGCGTCGATGTGGTCGGGCATGAACACCATCAGCGCATCGGCATTGCGGCATCTGCTGAGCAACTCGGTTCGGGTGAGGCTGTTCGGTGTTTGGTTCGCGGACACCTCGCACGACTGCCCCAACAGGTCAAGCACGTCCGCCTGAACCCGATGGGTGATGACGACCCGAAACGGCTGTGGGTGAATCGAATTCATGCGAATCGGCTTCTCATCCAGCCGCTCAGACCATCCACGATTGTGACCGTTCCCAAGATGACCAGCATGATGGCGCAAACCTGCCGGTACTCCAGTACCCGCAAAGCGGCCATGAGTTGGAAGCCGATGCCGCCGGCGCCAACCAGCCCGAGCACGGTCGAGGCCCGAAAGTTATACTCCCAGCGATAGATTGACACGCCAGCCAATTGCGGCAGCACTTGCGGCAGAAACCCGTGCGCGATCACCTGGGCGGGTCGCGCGCCCACCGCGCGTGCGGCTTCAACCGGGGCCGGGCTGACCTGTTCGATGGCTTCGGCATAGAACTTGCCCACCATGCCTACCGAGTGGAGTCCGAGCGCCAGTACCCCGGGCAAGGCCCCGAATCCGACGGCGGCTACGAATACGATCCCCATGATGAGTTCAGGTACCGCGCGAAGACCGTTCAGAATCGTTCTGGCGACGTGGTACACCACTGGGTGCGGCGTTGTATTGCGCGCGGCGGCGAGTCCAAGCGGAAACGACAGGACGATCGCGATGAAGGTTCCCGCGACGCTCATCGCCACGGTGTCCAGGAGTGGCGCGACCCAGGATCCGGCGCGGCTGAAGTCCGGCGGCCACATCTCACCGATCAGCGAAAACAGGGCCGGAACCCCGTCGCCGAGCCGGCGAGCGTCCAAAAGTCCGACATAGGCGCAGCAACCGAGCACGACCACAGCGACCGCGACAACAACCAAGATGAAACGGACACGTCGGCGTTGCTCGAGGCGCACGATGGCCGCGTAATCGGCGTTCAAGGCCTCCGGGTTCAGCCGAACGCGTCGCGCTGCGACCGTCATCGGCTGAGCGAAGAAAGGTCAATGCCCAGCTGTGTGCTCAGCTGACGGACCACGTCGTAGTCCGCGTCGGTCACTGGCGCAAATGCGACCGCCTTGAATGGCTTGAGCACCACCGGATCCTGAAGGGTCAAAAAGGCATTCGTGACGGAGGCCTTGAGCGTCGGGTCCAGATCGCTTCGCATCGTCCAGGGATAGTTCGGGTATGGCTTCGACTCGGCGACGACCCTCACCTTGGCCGCATCGATCGTGCCCTTTTGCACCAAGGTCTCAAAGATCGGTTTGCTGATACCACCGCCTGCGGCATTGCCGTTCTGCACCGCTAAAGCGACCGCGTCGTGAGCGCCCACGAACTGCTCCTGATAGTTCTGACCGGCCCGCAAACCCTGGTCTGCCAGCATCGATTTCGGAATGAGGTGGCTCGAGGTGCTCGCCGGGTCCCCGTAGGCCATCGTTTTACCCTTGATGTCGGCAATTGTGTTTATGCCCTGGTTGACATTGCCGATCACCAGCGCGTGATAGACGGGCGGTCCACCGCGCTGCTCGACGACGGCGGCAAAGGGTTCGATGCTGGAGTCTTTCGATCGTGCCAGCACATAAGACAAGGGGCCGAAGTAGGCCAGCTCCAGCCGTCCATGCCGCATCGCCTCGATCATCGACGAGTAATCCGTGGTGACCACCAACTCGATCTGCTTACCGAGTTTCGATTGCAGGTAATTCTTCAACGGCTGGTTGTTCTGGATGACTGTGTTGGCATTTTCGTCGGGCAGCAATGCAACTCGCAGTAATGACGGGTTAGGCGCCGTCTGGCTATGGGAGCTCCCACAACCGGCGAGAACGATCGCCAACAGTGCGATTACCAAGATGCGCGCGGCCTTCATCAGGATTCCTTTGCGGTCGGGACTGTCGGGGAGCTGTCAGCGCGGTGATAAATCCGGTCGATCTGGGCGGAGTTGATTTGGTTAGGCGGTGCGTCGGCGATCACGCGGCCGGCTGACAGCCCGACTATGCGATCGGCAAAGCGTCGGGCCAGCTCGACCTGGTGCAGACTGACCACGGCGGTGATGCCATCCTGTCGGCAGATTTCGCGGAGCATGCTCAAGACGCTGATCGCGGTTTCCGGGTCGAGGCTGGCCACCGGCTCGTCGGCGAGGACAATGTCGGGTTGCTGGGTCAGCGCCCGGGCGATCCCGACCCGCTGTTGCTCGCCGCCGCTGAGTCGATCCGCGCGGACCATGGCTTTTGATAACAGTCCGACGCGATCGAGAGCCGCCAGCGCACGGTATGTCTCAGTGTCGTTTATCCGCCAAAATCCATGCAGGACACTGGTTGATGCCACGCACCCGAGCAGGGCATTGTGCAAGGCGGTGTGACGACCGATCAATTGATGTTGTTGAAAAATCATGCCGGTACGTCGCCGGTGCACACGGACCCTCGAGCTGCTGTCAAGCGGGCCGATACCCGCTACCTCAATGAAGCCGCTGGTCGGGACCACCAAATGGTTCATGCATCGCAGCAGAGTCGACTTGCCCGCCCCTGACGGGCCAAGCAGGACGGTGAAGCTGCCCGCTGGGAATCCGAGTGTCAACGGGTGCAACGCGGTCGTGGCCTCGTAACGCACACTCACGTCGTATAGCTGGATCACAGTCCTCCAAGACCCCGCTCGAGCGCGTTCAAATTGACACCGAACCCGGCGACGTGCTTACGCTACTCGACAAGTGCAACTCGAAACACCCTCTTGCCGAAAGCCTTTCGAGTGCACGAGAAGTTAGCGTCTGTACGCCGAGCGCCCCGATACTGTTCACTCAGTGATCGTTTCGCGGCCGATTGGTAGACACCTTTGGACGGTAAGGTCCCTTGCCTTTTCGTGGGATAGCGCGCAGTCGACGCAGGGGCTCGACGTACGCTCCCACCATGCATGTCGATGCGATGACGATTCCCCAGCCGCTCGGCCAAATCGGTGACCTCGCCCGCCGGACCCAATCCGCCGGGTTCTCCGGTTTGTTGTTCACCGAGACGGGCCGCACCGCATACCTGAATGCCGCCGTGGCGTCGCAGGCCGCGCCGGATCTCGAATTGTCGACGGGCGTCGCTGTCGCATTTCCGCGCAGTCCGTTCGTGACCGCCGCCGCGGCGTGGGAACTGCAGGAGGCCACCAAGGGTAAGTTCCGGCTGGGCCTGGGCACCCAGGTGCGCACCCACGTGGTGCGGCGCTACGGCACGGCCTTCGAGCGGCCCGGGCCGCGGCTGCGCGACTACCTGCTGGCCGTGAAGGCGTGCTTCGCGGCGTTTCGCTCCGGGACGCTCGACCACCACGGCGACTTCTACGATCTCGACTTCATCACCCCGCAGTGGAGCCCGGGGCCCATCGACGCTGTAGACCCCAAAGTCGATATCGCAGCGGTCAATCCGTGGATGCTGCGGATGGCGGGCGAGGTGGCCGACGGTGTTCACGTCCACCCGATCGGCGAACCGGGCTACCTGGCCCGGCACGTGCTGCCGACGGTCGCCGAAGGGGCGGCCAAAGCGGGCCGTTCACCGTCGGACATCGCGATCATCGTGCCCGTCATGACAATCGTCGGCGACACCGATGAAGAGCGCGACCGGCAGCGCGAGGTGGTGCGCGCCAGCATGGCTTTCTACGGGAGCACACCCAACTATGCATTCATCTGGGACGAGGCGGGTTTCGAGGGCACGACCGCCCGGATCCGGGAGAGGCAGAAGGCCGGAGACTACGCCGGGATGGCGGCCCAGGTCAGCGACGATCACATCGCGGTCTTCGCCACCGAGTCGACCTGGGACGGGCTGGCCGACGCGCTGACCGCGAAGTACGCGGGAACGGCGACGCGGTTGGTGATGTACAACTCGGTCGCCGATCAGGACCGCTTCGAGCGGTACGGCGAGGTGGCCCGCCGGATACAGGCGGTCAGCGGCTGAGCTGAATGGCCTTGACCACCAACAGCAACGCCCCGACCACCAAATAGGCGCGCAGCGCGATCATCGCGAGCCGCGTTCCGGGTGACCAGGTGACCGGCTCGAGCAGTGCCAGCGGTGGCATGCGCCAGGTGTTGCGGTCGACGCCGCGCCCCGGAAGTTGAGGCTGGGGCCGCGACGGCTGCCGGCGAGCCACCCAGCGCAGCATCGGCGCCGCGGCCGCCGCGAGAATGACCAGCCCCAGCGTCAGGTAGCCCGCGACCGCGACGACGTTGAGGTCGGGAAACAGCGTGGTAGCCATCAAGATTCCGGATAGCAGCAGCAGGACGCCCACGATCAGCCCGGCGACCCAATTGAGCCAGGACCGATTTACCCACGGCCCCAACACCTCTCGGTCGTTGCACAGCAGCAGCAGAAACACGCTGGCGCTGGGCAGCAGGAGACCGGCGAGGGCCTGCACGGCGGTGGTGATCAACCCCAGCGGGGCACCCGGAATCAGCACGATGACCGCGGCCAGCGCCACCATTGCGGTGTAGGACAGGTAGAACTGCTTGGCGTCGGAGAAGCCACGGTGCAGCGAATGCTTGAGGCCGAACACGTCTCCGAAGGCGTAACTGGTGGCCAGGGTCACCGCGGCGGCTCCGATGATCGAGGCGTCCATCAGCACGATGGCAAAGATCGAGCCGAGTATCGGGCGGTGCGCGCCCAGCAGATGCGCCGTGGCCCCGGCGTCGGTGAAGCCGCCAATGGTGTTGGTGGAGCGCGCCGCCCACTCACCGGTCATCATCAGCGCGGCGGCGCCGACCACCACCACGAAGGCGCCCAGCACGGTATCCGCGCGTTCATAGCCCATGAACCGGGGGGTGATGCGCTTGTCGACGACGTTGGACTGCTGGAAAAACAGCTGCCACGGCGCCACGGTGGTGCCGACGATCGCGATGATCAGCAGCACCGCGTCCGAACTGATGCCGCCCGAAACGCTGGGCACCACAAACGACTTCGCCGCGTCCACCCACTGCGGATGTGACATCAGCAGCATCGGGATCTGCAGCAGCGTGACGGCGATGAAAATGAACATGGCCCGCTCCCAGCGGCGGAAGCTGCCGCTGGCCATGATCGCCACCAACGCCACCGCCGAGATCGGTACCGCCACGTATTTGGAGATGCCGATGTATTCGGCGGCCAGGCTGATGCCGATGAACTCGGTGACGATCGTCAAGAAGTTGAGCAAAAACAGATCGCCCACCGAAAACCAGCCCCAGCCACGGCCGAAACGTTCGTTGATCAGCCGGGCGTGCCCGACGCCGGTGACCGCGCCGAGCCGAACCACCATTTCCTGGTTGACGATGAGCACCGGGATCAGCAGCAGCAACACCCACAGCAGCGAATAGCCGTAGTTCTGGCCGGCTTGGGCGTAGGTGGCCACCCCGCCCGCGTCGTTGTCGCCGACCATCACGATGATGCCGGGTCCGACGATCGCGAGCAGGGTCAGCAGCCGCGTCCGCCAGGTCCGGGCATGCTCGGTTTCCCCGACGCTGATGCGGCCGAACGCGCCCTCGATATCACCCAGATGCGCGCTGTCCAGCACCGCGGTGCGCCGCGGTGGTGTCGGCTCGGAGCGTTGCACGTCGACGCCCTGCGCGTCGGCCTGGGTGGTGTTCTCGCCGCCCGAACTCACTGCGGGGAACCTCCCGTGGGCGGTGTGTCACGGTCGTCGGCGGCGATTTCGCGGATCGGGCGCGGCGCGGGCTCGCGGCGGCGCCAGTCTTCGGGAATGGTGGCCTCCAGCACGTCGTCGACGGTCACCACCCCGAGTAGGCGGTCCTGCTCGTCGACGACGGGGATGGAGTAGAGATTGAAATCGGCCATCAGCAGCGCGATATCGGTCAGGTCCGCGACGGCGTTCACCCGCACCGGGTCGGAATCCATTAGGGCTCCGAGTTTTTCAGCGGGATCGACCTGCAACAGGGTGATCACTGAAACGACGCCGTCAAGACGCTTGTCCTCGTCGAGCACGTGTACTTTGATCAGCGCCTCCGGCTGGATGCTGCGCGAGGCGCCAATCAACGCCAACGCCTCGCTCGCGGTGGCGGTGGCCGAACACGTCACGGAGTCGACATTCATCAGCCCGCCGGCACTTTCGGGGTTGAAGCCCATCAAGGTGATGACCTTGGTGCGTTGCGGGGCGGGCATCAGCTCGAGCACACGGCGGCGCCGTGACTGGCGCAGGTCGGCGATCGCGTCGGCGGCATCGTCGGCGCGCATCCGGCCCAATAGCGCGGCGACCTCGATGTCCGGCATGTCGTCGAGCAGCCGGCTGGCTTTTTCCGGATCCAACTCTTCGAAGACGTCGGCTTCCAACTCCGGGTCGCTGTGCACCCGATCGAGGATCTCGCCGCCCTCGGCCTTGTCCGCTTCCTCGAGAAGATCGGCGATCTCGGCGGCCTTGAGGTCACCGAACCGATCCGACAGACGCCGGACGGCGTCGGAGCGCGCGTGGCCGATCAGCGGCTCGAACGCCTTCCAATCGCGAGACGCGTGGCCGCCCGAATGCTTGATCAGCCCGAACAATCGTGGTGGACGGCGGGTATCCAAGCGGGTGACCATCCAGCCCTCGCCGGTCTGCTCCAGCTCGACGTCGTAGGCGCGCACCAGCTCGACGGTCGCCACGTCAATCAATCGGTGGCCCAGCACATCGGTGCGCAACAGCACCTCGCCCTCGCGGCGTTCGAACCCGCGAAGGTCAACCTTGTTCTTGGTCAACAGAACTCGGTCCGCGGAGAACTCGTCGATGGTCTTGTCACCGATGAAAACCCGGCGTCCGCCGACCCCGGCCACGATCCCGGCCACCAGCGGATACTCTTCGGCGCCGCGCAGCCGCACGATCACGTCCTCGACGCGCCCCACGGTTTCTCCGGCGCGGGCCAACACCGGGGCGCGCAACAACTGCGAGAGATGGATGACCTGTTGCCCGGCGCGCCGCTTGGACGCCTTCTCCGATAGGGCCATTTTCCCTCCTCAAGGCGGTACGACCGAACCCGCGGACAAAGTACCCGACGTAAGCGTCGCGGCGCCATGTCCGGCTTGAAATCGATCGTTGGACCGTCTCGGCGGCCAGAGCATACGCTTTCGCCGCCACGGACGACTACAGCCAATAGGTAAACGGCAGAAAGCTATTGGGCTCGGCTCACCCCGGTGACTATTGCTTGTCGACTTTTCCGGCGATCTGGTCGGCGATGCTGACGCCGAGGTCCCCGACGTCCTTGCGGCACGCGTCGATGTCGATGACGACGTTGTTGCGGACGGTCAGCGCCCGTTGGCAGGGCACCGTCACGCTTGCGCCGTTTCCGACGACGGTCAGGGTCACGGGAACGCTCAAAACTCCGTTGGCGTTGGAAACCTGGCCCACCTTCCACTGCAGCTCCGGTTTGCCGTCGGCGGCGGGGACGGTGTCCTGGCGGTTGGCGCAGGCGGGCCAGCGCTGGGCCGACGTCGTGAAGAATGCGCTCGCCTGCTCGGGGGACCCGAACAGCACCACGACCTGATATACCTCAGGGCTTTCCAGTTGATCCGCACTCGCGGGCGCCGGTGCCTCGTCGTGATAGCCGTAAACCGCAGTGCTCCCGCTGTCGGCGTACACGGACGCCAACGCCGCGTGCACCGTGTACCGGCATTCAGCGGGGAATGTGTAGTCCTCGCGCTTGAACGGGTCTTCCAACAACTTGGTGATCGGTGGATCGCTCGACGTTCCCGTGGCACCCAGCACGGTGTCGACGTCGTTCGGCGAGAGCATCAGATCGGGCAACGCAGCCTGCGCCAGGGGAGTCTTCGACGACGCCGTCGTGGTGGTCGACGACGAAGCGGTGCCGCCCTTGTTGTCACCGCCGCACCCGGCGACCAGTATTGCGGCAGCAACGACAACTGTCGCGGTCAGCTGGCTCTTCATGCGCATGGAGCATACGACGGCACCGCCTATCGTGAGCGAGATCGGAATTAACCGTTATGTTCGCTGTGTGTCCGCAGTCGACTTCACCTCGGTATCCCCGATCGTCCCGGTTCGGGACTTGGACGTTGCACTAAGCCGGTATCGCCGGCTCGGCTTCGACGCCCACGCATATGAAGGACCCGAACGGTACGGATTCGCCGATCGCGGACAGGTGTCGATCCACCTCACCGAATGGGCCGAGCACGACCCGCTGCGCACGGCCGCCAGCGTGTACTTCTACGTCAGTGATGCCGACGCCCTGTATGCGGAGTGGGCGGCGCTGGAAAACCTCGACGGTCGCCTCGTCGCCCCGCAGGACACACCGTACGGTTTGCGCGAATTCGTCTACGTCGATCCCGACGGCACCGCGCACCGCGTCGGCTCGCGGCTGGGTTGACCTCAGGCCGTCTCCGTTGCGGGAGAAGGTTTTTCCTCAGAGGTTGGAGCATAGCTGGCCTGGCTGTGGGCCAGCGCCACCGTCGCCGCCGCCATCAGACCCACCGACATGGCCAAGGCCACCCAGCCGAAGTCGTTGGTCTGCAGCGTCTCTCCCAGCACGGTGACACCGAGCACCGAGCCGACGATGGGCTCGGCGACGGTGACCGCCGGCAGCGACGCGGTGAGCGGGCCGGCCCGAAACGCCGACTGCTCCCAGGCGGTGGCGGCGATCGCCAGCACCACCCACACATACGACTCGGGTGCGCGCAACAACGCCGCGATACCGTGGTCGAGTTGATCCACCACGCCTTTGGTCAGCACCGAAAACAGGCCCCATAGCGAGCCGGACATCAGGCCCAGCAACAGCGCTCCGACCGATCCGGGGAACATCCGCGCGCCGATCACGCACAGGACCAGCGCGGGCCCCATGACCAACGCCACGATGGTCCATGTCTGCACCGACCCGCGTGGGGTCCCCTGCTGGGGATCGCCGACCGTCACCACCACCGCGACCGCGACCGCGAGCAAGGTAGCCCAAATGCCTTGCCGGCGTGTGATTCTGCGGTGGCTCACCCTCGCGTTGATGAGCAATGCGAACAGCAACGACGTCACCAGCAGCGCCTGCACCAGCACCACCGAGCCCAGGCCCAGGGCCGCGGCCTGGAACCCGAACCCGGCGCCGGCCACCAGACTGCCGGTCCACCATTGCCGGTCGCGCAGCAGCCGGCGGAACAGGGTGAAGGTGCCGACCGGCTTTTCGGTGACCTGTTGAGCGGATCGCTGCTGGACGACGTCGCCGGCGCCGACCATCAGCGCGGCCGCCATCGCGAGCCCTGCGGCGATGGCGGTGCTGCTCACCAAGACCTCCTATGCGCCTGGCTCGGAATTGTGCTTGTGGTGCAACCGGTTTGCGTCGTCGTCGCTCCGACGAACGTCAGCTGTTGCGCCGGATCTTGAGCGCAGTGGTGATCATGGGAACCTGCAGCGGCAGCCGGGCCAGGGCGATGAGGCGCATCGGCCACGGCTTGCCCCACCACAACCGGCACATGTTGACGTTGGCGGGAAAGACGCCCACGAACAGCGCGACGGCAGCCAGGGCGGCCAGTCGACGGGTGGCACGCGGCACCAGCAGTGCCCCGGTCGCGATCTCGACGACCCCCGACGCGTAGGTGTAGAAGCGTGGAGTGCCGGGAAGCTCGGCGGGCACGATCTGGTCGAACGGTTTTGGCGCCAGGAAGTGCACCGTGCCGATGCCGATGAGCATCGCCGCGACACGGTATGCGGTGCTCTGCGCGTCACGCTGGACGAGGGGTGTGCTGGTCATCGACCCATTGTGCTCGCGTGCCAAGAACGAGTTACGTGCGGTCGGCGTCGGTATAGCGGATGATGCCGCGAATGTTGCGGCCCTCGAGCATGTCGCGATAGCCGTCGTTGATCTGCTCGAGGGTGTATTCGCGCGTGACCATGTCATCGAGGTTGAGCTGCCCCAGCTTGTACAGCTCGAGAATCGCCGGGATGTCGTGCTGGGGGTTGCCGCCACCAAAAATGCTGCCCTGCAAGCTCTTCTGTAACAGCGAGAGTCCAGCGAGGTTGAGGGTCACCTCATTGGCCAGGACGCTGGCCATGCCGGTGAGGCAGCAAATCCCGCCCTTGGCCGTCAGCCCCATCCACGACTCGACGTCTTTGCCCTCCACGTGGCCCACGGTGACGATCACCTTGTGGCACATGAAGCCTCGCGTCGCCTCGGCGATGCCGGCCGCGGCGCTGCCCACGTCCGCGAAAGACGCTGTGGCGCCGAACTTGAGCGCCTGCTCACGCTTCCATTCATAGGGATCGACGGCGAATATGCGCCGGGCCCCCGCGATGCGGGCGCCCTGCAGGGCGGCGACGCCGACGCCGCCGATGCCGATGACCGCGACGTCCTCACCCGGTGAGACCGCTGCGCTGCGCACCGCCGAGCCGTAGCCGGTGGTCACCCCGCAGCCCACCAGGCAGGCCACGTCGAACGGGATCGACGGGTCGATCTTGACCACCGAGGTGTGGTGCACCACCACGTACGGCGCGAAGGTGCCCAGCAGCGACATCGGGATGACGTCGCGGCCCTGCGCGGTGACGCGAAACGATCCGTCGGAGACGGATTGACCCGACAGCAGGCCCATGCCGAGATCGCACAGGTTGCGCAGTCCCGTCTGGCACGGTGTGCATTTCCCGCAGGACGGGATGAAGGACATGACGACGTGATCGCCGACGGCCAGGTGTTCGATGTCCTCGCCGATCTCGGTGATGATGCCGGCGCCTTCGTGACCGCCCAGCACCGGATAGCTCGGGATGGGGAAGTCGCCCGTCATCAAATGGTGGTCGGAGTGGCACAACCCGGCCGTTTCGAGCTGGACGGTCACCTCGCCGCGGCGGGGGTCGCCGATTTCGATCTCGTCGACCGACCATGGCGCGTTCAGTTTCCAGACCAGCGCACCTTTGGTCTTCAACCCGTTGGCCTCCGTGTTTACCCGAACCGCTTAATTGTTAGCGTCGTCACAGCAGTCCGGCCTACTGAATTTAGACCATTACTATTGCCTATACAGTATTTGATACGATTCGCGGCGTCTGACCGCCCACAACAACGAGGTTGAGAACATGGGAACACCCGTCATCGTCGGAGCCGCCCGGACCGCGATCGGCCGTTCGTTCAAGGGCACGCTGGTCAACACGCCGCCCGAGACCCTGATCACCGCCGTGCTGCCCGAGGTGGTCCGCAGGTCGGGCGTCGACCCCGCCGACATCGACGACATCATCTTCGCCGAATCGCATTACGGCGGTGGAGATCTCGCGCGTTACGCAGCGACTGCGACGGGCCTCGAGCACGTTCCCGGACAGTCGGTCAACCGGCACTGCGCGGGCAGCCTCACGGCCATCGGCAACGCCGCGGCGCAGATCGGCTCCGGCATGGAGCGCGTGCTCATCGCGGGCGGCGTGCAGTCGCTGTCGATGACGCCATTGACGAACTGGCGGATCCCCGGCCCCGAGCTGAAGTTCGAGGAGCGCTGGATGCCGCCGACGCACGTGGAGACGCCGGACGCGCCCGCCAAGGACATGTCCATCACGGTGGGCTGGAACACCGCGCAGGCGGTCGGGATCACCCGCGAGGAGATGGACGCCTGGGCGGCCCGCTCGCATCAGCGCGCCGTTGCGGCCCAGGACGCCGGCAAGTTCGTCGACGAAATTTTGCCGCTGAAGATCACCCAGTTCGACGGCTCGGTCACCGAGTTCGCGGTGGACGAGCATCCGCGTCGCGACACCACCGTCGAGAAGCTCGCCGGCCTCAAGGTGCTGCACCCCGAAATCGAGGGCTTCTCGATCACGGCGGGTAACAGCAGTGGCACCAACGACGCCGCCGCCGGCGTGGCCCTGGTCGATCGCGACTACGCCGCGGCCAACAAGCTCAACGTGATGGGCACCGTCAAGGCGTGGGCCGCCGCGGGCGTACCGGCCCGCGATTGTGGCCTCGGTGCCGTCAAGGTCATCGGGAAGGTGCTGCAGCGGGCCGGTCTGTCGCCCAGCGACGTGGCGCTGTGGGAGATCAACGAGGCGTTCGCGTCCGTCCCGATCGCGGCGTGCCGCGAATACGGCATCGACGAGGAGAAGGTGAACTTCTCCGGCAGCGGCTGCAGCCTCGGTCACCCGATCGCGGCCTCGGGTGCGCGCATGGTGACCACGTTGGTCTACGAGCTCGCCCGCCGCGGCGGCGGCATCGGCGTCGCCGCGATGTGTGCCGGCGGCGGCCAGGGTGGCGCTGTCGTCATCGAGGTCTAGCGGCGATCGCGAGGTCAGCGGCGGGTCGCCGCCAGCCGGTTCAGGGCGGGTCGCCGCCATCAAGTATGAGCCACCGCAACGTAGTTCGCACCGGCTAGTTGCAGAATGTGTAGCCGATGAATTCCGTGCCGCGCGTATCGCCGCTCGAGTAATTGGCGAAGTGCACTGCCGGCGCTCCGTTGTATTGAGTGTTCATCTTCTGCACGTTCGGTGGCGGAGTGCCCTTGGGGAAGGCCAGAATCATGTCGGCGAAAATCTCCAGGCCGACCTGGCAGATGGCCTCGCGCCGCGGCTGCTGCGGATTCCACGCGTGCACGACCACCGGTTCGGTCAGCTGAGATCCCGCCGCACAATTCGGGTCACACAGCTTGAACAGTGCAGTGCCCGTCCCGTCGGCGCCTTGCGGTCCCCAGGAACTCCACGACATGTCCTGCAGCGCAACGGCCACGCTGGCGCAGCCCAACACGTTGAGCCGCTTCGGCCGCGAAACCGGCGGGACGGACGGGTTGTAGCAGCCCGGGATGGCGAAGCTCTCCGGCGCTGACGGCGTCGGCTGGGTGCTGGGTGCCGTCGCGCTCTGCTGGCTGCGGGTCAGCTGCACGCCCACCACGGTGAGGACCCCGACCAGCACCACCGCCACGACAATGCCGGCCCCGATCAATCGCCCCCGCGAGGTGTGCCGCAGCCGCCTCGATAATGGGACGTTGGCGTTGCCGCTCACGGTCACCAGATTACGGGTGAAATGTTTCCGCCGGGGCGGTGCCCGCCGACTGACATGACAGGGTAAAGTTGGTCATCGCTACCAACATATTGAGGATTCCGTGGAGCTGCCGATGAATGACCATGATCTGGCCGCGCGGTTGGCCACCGAGGCCGGTCGGCTATTGCTCGGGGTTCGGGAAGAGTTCGCCGACGCGGAAGCGGGTGACCGGAAAGCCGCGGGGGACAAGCGATCCCACGATTTCTTGATGGAGGCGCTTGCCGCCGAGCGGCCCGGTGATGCGGTGCTGTCCGAAGAGGGCGCCGACGACCCGGTGCGGTTGCGCTCGGACCGCGTCTGGATCGTCGATCCGCTGGACGGCACGCGGGAATTCTCCGAGCTGGGACGCGACGACTGGGCGGTGCACGTCGCACTCTGGGAGGCCGGCGAGCTGGTCGCCGGCGCCGTGGCGCTACCGGCCCAGGGCATCACGTTGGCGACTCCGGACATGGATTCGCCTCCTGTCGCGCCGGGCAAGCCGCGCATCGTGGTGTCGCGCACCCGTCCACCCGCCGTCGCATTGAGCGTGCGCGATGCGCTGGACGGAGTCCTGGTAGAAATGGGTTCGGCCGGCGCCAAGGTCGCCTCGATCGTTCAAGGGTTGTCCGATGTGTACGTGCACGCCGGCGGCCAGTTCGAATGGGACTCCGCCGCGCCGGTGGCCGTAGCACGGGCCGCCGGGCTGCACACCTCTCGCATTGACGGGTCCACGCTGGCGTACAACCAACCCGATCCGAAGCTGCCCGATCTCGTGGTCTGCAGGCCCGAACTGGCGGAAGCCGTACTCGCGGTTACGCGCTGACCGTCGGCGCTGTGATATGCGCCCAGTCGGTCACTTTGGCGACGTGAGCTTGTCAGTTTGCTTGGGGGAGTGCGTGAACGCCGCGCGATAGGCGCTCGGGGTCAGACCGGTCTTGTGAATGAAATGGTCGCGCAGTGAGTCCACGGAGCCAAGCCCGCTGCGATGCGCGATGACCCTGACCGGCAGATCTGTGGTCTCCAGCAGTTCCCGCGCGCGGTCGATCCGCAGTTGCAGGAGCCATTGCAGAGGGCTGACGCCGGTTTCCTTTCGGAAGCGTCGATTGAGCGTACGAATACTGACGTTGGCGTGCCCGGCCAGATCGGCGAGCGTGAGCTTGTCCTGAATTTTCGTCAGCGCCCAGGCGCGCGTCTGACTCAAGCCGGTGGGGGTAGTCGCGGGGACGGCCGCGCTGACGAACTGCGCTTGTCCGCCGGCGCGCACCGGGGCGACCACGGCCAGGCGGGCGACGGTATTGGCAACTGCCGCACCGTGATCGGTGCGGATGAGGTGAAGGCACAGGTCGATTCCGGCGGCCAGTCCCGCCGAGGTGACGACCGACCCGTCTTCGACGAACAGCACTTCGGGCCGGACTTGCACGCGTGGATAGCATTGCGCCAACTCCGCGGCGTAGCGCCAGTGGGTCGTCGCGCACCGCCCGTCCAGCAAGCCCGCCGCCGCCAGGACGAACGCGCCGGTGCAGATCGACGCGATTCGCGCACCGCGACTTGCGGCATCCTGTAACGCCGACACCAGCTCGGGTGCGACGTCGTCGCGCGCGCCGGTTCCGGTAACGAGAACGGTATCGGCGACGCCGATCGGCTCCAAAGAGTCGGTGACGATTACGTCGAACCCACCTCGCGTGGCCACCGGTCCGGGCACCGGTGTGCAGGTACGGACCGCGTAGGCGTCGCGCCCGCCGACCTGCACGCCGCCGAACAGCAAGTCCGGGATGGACAGCTCGAACGCCCCGACCGGCGGGACGGCGACCACCGCAATGTGATGTATGGCCAGAACCTCCCCAACTATGGCTTTTATGCCACTAGCGCAGTGTAGCCGGTCGCCCGAATAGTGGGGCTTTGACGCCTCGAAGGAGGCTTTGCCGCCCAAAGGAGAAGTGTCCGTGAAAGTTGTTGTCGGAGCAGGGGGTGCGGGTATAGCGACCGCTGAGCTGCTCGCCGATGCTGGTCATGAGGTACGGCTGGTCACCCGCCGCGGCAGCGGTCCGAGCCATCCGCGGATTCGGTGCATCGCGGTTGATGCGTCGAAAACCGGCGACCTCGTGGATGTGCTCGCCGGCGCCGACACCGTGTACAACTGCGCTGCCCCGCCGTATCACCTGTGGCGCACCCAGCTCCCCGCTCTTGCTTCCGGCATTCTCGACGGCGCGATCGCGGCCGGCGCCGACTACGTCATGTTGGGCAACCTGTACGCCTACGGCCCCGTGGCAGGCCCGATCACCGAGCACCTTCCGCTGAAACCGAACTCGGTCAAGGGCGAACTGCGCGCACACGTCTGGACGCAGGCGAAGGCCGCCCATGATGCCGGCCGGGTTCGCGTAACGGAAGTCCGCGCCAGCGATTTCATCGGCCGCGGCGCCATGTCGGTGTTCACGATCATGGTCACGCCGAAGGTGCTTGCCGGCAGGGTCGCACTGTTTCCCGCCGACCTCGATGCACCGCACAGCTGGACCGGCACCGTCGATGCCGCACGCACCCTGATCACTGTCGGCGCCGACGAGCGTAGTTGGGGACGACCGTGGCACGTCCCCACCAACCCCGCGGTGTCGCCGCGGGAGTTGGCGACGGTACTGGCCAACTGCGCGCGAGTCGGCGCTCCCAGGTTGCGCCGCATGCCGGGTTGGTTGCTGGCCTCGGCGGCCTTGGGCTCCAAAGTGATCCGCGAATTGCCTGAGATGCAGTATCAGCTGCGGGAGCCGTTCGTGATGGATTCCTCGGAAACTGCCCACACGTTCGGCCTGACTCCGACCCCGCTCCACGAGATCCTGCACGACGGGCTATCCCGGGATCCTGCCGGGATCGCGACAGGCCGCGGGGCGCGATCATGACCGAAGTCCGCCAATACTGCGAACTTGGCGCGTCGGCGCAGCAGGTGTGGAGCCTAGTCACCGATTTCGGGAGATTCGTCGAGATGCTCGTCGCCTCGCGTGACGGCACAGTCAGGACCCGCGGCGCGGGAGTCGGTATGCTGCGCACTGTCACGGTCGGCGGGGAGCACATGATCGAACGCCTCGACGAGATCGACGAGAGGCGATGGCGAACACGGTATTCCATGATCGCCACCGGACCGTTTCCGGTGGCCGACTATCGAGCAACAATTACGTTGAATCCGCTCGGTGAGAACAGGTGCGCGTTGACCTGGGCAGGCTCCTTCATTCCCCACGGCGCCAGCGAATCCGATGCCGCTGAGGCGGTGCGCTCAGTCTACGTCGAGGGAATCGCATTGATGCGTCAGCGGTTTGGGGGATGATGCGCGCGCGATGCGCGGCGTGGCACCCAGTCAGACCGTGACGAAGTCGGCCATCATCGCCATGTCCTCGTGCTCGAGGTTATGACAGTGGACCAAATACGTTCCCTTATAGTCGGTGAACCGCACGATCACTTCCACCGCTTCGGCCGGTGCAACATCGATGGTGTCTTTCCAACCGTGATCGAAGGGCCCGGGCGGTCTGTTGTCGCGCGACAAGACTTGAAAGTGGTTGAGATGGACATGGATCGGGTGGCGGATGTCGGTGATGAAGCGCCAGATTTCGACGTCACCAACGCGCGGTGTCGCGAGCGGAACGCCGGGCCGGTAGGGCTTGTTGTTGATCATCCACACACCCGCTCGGCCTTGTCCGAACAGAAAGGTGCGGGTGGTCGTGGCCCCGTTGCGGTCCAGGGGGACGAAGGTTTCGCTGAGGCGTTGCGGAATGGTGGATTCGTCTGATCGGTCGGTGCCGACGACATCGAAGCGCATGACTCGCGCACTGGCCTGTGCGCCAAGGGTGTTGACGAGCTGTACCCGGGTGCCCGGACGATAACGGGAGAAGTCGACGACGAGGTCGAAGCGTTCGGCGGGTGCGATATCAATCGCGTCATAAGTGAGCGGGCTGGGCAGAAGACCGCCGTCACTGCCGATTTGGGTGAATGCCGAGCCCCCAGGCGGCGGCGGATCAAGCTGCAGTCGGTAGCGGCGGGCGTTGGAGGCGTTGAGCACCCGGAATCGATAGCGCGCGGGATCGGTGTCCAGCACCGGCCATGGCGCACCGTTGACGAGCACCACGTCGCCGAGCACACCGTTCATGTAGGGGGCGGCGACATCGCCGCCGTCGGTGAGCGGGTATTGGAACGAGCCGTCAGCCGCAAACGATCGATCGGTGATCATCAGCGGAATGTCGCGATGACCGTTCGGCAATGGGAGGCCACGCTCTTCGTCGTCGTGGACGATGTGAAATCCCGCGAGCCCTCGCCAGACGGCCTGGCCGGTGTAGCTCATGCGATGGTCGTGATACCACAGTGTCGCCGCGCGTTGCTGCATCGGGTACACGTATTCGCGTTGTCCGACAACGGAGTTACGTGACATGCCCGAGCGCATACCGTCGTCGTGAGTCATGGCATGGGCGGTGGCTCGGGGCTCAATGAGGTCGAGCGGGTAACCGTCACTGTCGGGTGGGGTGTGACCACCGTGAAGGTGCACGGCGACCGGAACGGCTAAGGCGTTGTGGTGGCGGATCACTGCCCGCCGACCCGACCGAGAGACGATGGTCGGCCCCGGAAATGTCCCTCCATACGTCCATGCGGCCGTCGTCAGGCCGGGCAGTATCGCCAAGTCGGCGGCGCGCTGGGTGACCGCGTAATAGTCGCTGGTGGTGTCGCTGGCGATGGGCGCCAACTGGTCTGGTATCGGTAGCCGCGCGTGGTAGTGCGGCGGCAGCGGCACCTGGCTGCGCAGCAGCTTGCCCGGCTCGGCGGAGCCCAGCGCCATTTGCGCCGCGGGCCATCCGGCACCCGCGATGCCGAGTCCTGCGGTGAGAAGGCCGGCTCGGAGCAGGGCGCGCCGCTTCACGGCCCCGCCTCGCTCTCGACGGTGTACCGGTCCGGCAGCGGGGTACGCCAGATCATGGTCGCCAGTTGGACAATCCCGACGACGAGCAGCACGCCGAGCGGAATGTGTAAGGCTGCCAACCGCAATTCACCCGCGGCGAATTCGGCGACGAGTAACAACGTCTGCACGACGGCCCCTACCAAGGCACCCGGCGGACCGCCGACCCGCCAGACCCAGGCGAGGATAACGACTTGCACCGCAGAGGTGATGGTGATCGCTCGCGCTCCAAGCGCGTGCAGCATCAGCGCGTCGTATTGGCCGCCCAGAAAATTGCCCGCCAACGTCGCCTGCACCAGCGCGAGCACCACCATCAACGCGGTGCTGACCCGTGCCGACACTAGCGCTGCGCGTGCGGTCGGGGCTGCCGCGGTTCCCACGTCAGATCACCCCTGGGTGTGCCGCGAGTGTCACACCCAGGGCGGCGCAGTTCAGCGCCAGGAGAAATCCGCCGAACATCATCTGACCGCTGATGTCGTGGGCCAGCACGTGGGTGTACACGGCGCACACGAAGAAGACGACCAGCCCCGCCGCAGCGGCGATGCCCACAGCGGGAATCCACAGGCCGACAATTAGTCCCATGGTTCCCAACGTTTTCAAGGTGCCGATGGGAAACCTCAACCACGAGACGGGCACGCCCGCGCTCTCCATCCCGGGCAGAATCGGCGCGAAGTGAACCAGCGCCGCGATACCCGAGAATCCATCGAAGGCGATCGCGATGAACGTCACGACCAAATATGCGGTGTGCACGGTGCCCTCCTCAGGGAATTCGTCCGAGTGACCCGGGTACCAATGCCGGACCAGAGTCTTTGGTGGACAGGGCCTCTCGGCGCACCATCTGCCACAGGGTGGGGGTGGAGTCGGTGGTGGAGACGATCACAATGCGGCCGACGGAGGCCGAGTCAGCCACCAGGGAAACCAGATAGTCGGCCAAGTCGATGCGTGCGGTGAACGCGCCCACCGGATCGACGGGCCCGCTGAGGTAATCGGTCGGTTCGGGCAGGTCGAAGAGACCGGAGGGCCGGACGATGGTCCAATCGAGGCCACTGCCGCGCACGATGGCTTCCATGCGTCGCATGTCGTCGTAGACCGTCCTGCCGATCGTTCTGCTGATCACGGGTTCAACCAGCCGCAACAGGAGCGGCGCGTGAAGGCGCCGTGTGGGACGTACCGACGTGGAGCTCACGACGATGAGTCGGCGCGTTCCCGACGCACGCATGGCTTTGACGATGTTGGTCGCTCCGGCCGAATAGGTTTCAACTCGCCGGCCGGTGAACGGCACACCAAGCACCGAGACCACAGCATCGGCTCCCGCAACAGCCTCGAGGACGGCGGCGTCATTGCGGACATCGGCCCCCACAACCGTCAATTGTGCGTGGAGAATAGGGAATTCGCGTGGCCGACGCGTGACGGCAACCACAGAGTGGCCGGCTTTTAGCGCGCGTGCGACGGCAAGCCTTCCCGTGGGTCCGTTGGCGCCGAAGATGATCGACTTCATCGCTTGCTCCTAATTTAATCACGACTAGTGATCATCATGATAGATGACAATCATGCTTGGTGCCAGATTGTCGTGACGCGTCCGGTTATGGCCGCGGCTTGGGTTGGGGCGCGGCGATCACGCCAATTCGGGGTGAACTCCGGGGATGAGGCCTGCTCGCGCGGCGACGCGCTGGAGAAGGCGGCGCAGCTCAGCGCGTTCTTTCGATGACAAGGGCGCGGCTATCTCGTTTTCGAGCTCACGGCCTTGCTCATGCAGCGCAGGCAGCAGTCGGCGGGCCTTGGCGGTCAGCGTGACGGCGACCGCGCGCCGGTCCTCGGGGCGCGGTCGCCGGTTGGCGAGCCCCCGCTGCTCAAGCTGGTCGATGACCACGACCATGGCGTTGCGGTGGATGCCGAGACGTTCGGAAAGCTGACGCTGGGATTGGCCGTCGGCACTGGCCAATGCCAACAGAACCGCGTACGTGCGAGGGTCTGCCCCCATCGGCGCAAGGCGACGCTGGAAATCGCTGCTGACGTGAGCGCCGAGTTGGGCGAGCAGAAACGGGATTCGTTCGTCGAGTTCGGCGATGCCGGAGCGGTTTTCACTCATTGGCTGACGACGGCTCCTCGAGTGCATGAGTGTTTGCGCCGCAGGGCATTACGGCAAGCGTGGCTACCGCCCAGACCGTCATGCTACAAGATAATCATCGACCGATACAGTTCTTTCGGGTTTCTGTCGCTGCGGTGCTCCGAAACGCGCTCGATGACCGCGCGAGCATAGCGAGCAGTCTGATGGTGCGCTGTTGTTCGCTGTCGCTACCGCAGGGCACCGCCATGAAGTCGGTAACCCCTGCATCCTGCAGGCGACGAAGTCCGCGCTCGACCTCGGTGTCGTCGCCGACGATGGCCACGTCCGCCGGATTATTCAACCCTTCACGGGCCAGGGTGCTGCGATATTCGGGGACTTGCGCGGCGACTGCGAATTGCCGGCTTATAGCGCTACGCGCCTCGTCGACGTCGTCGGTCGCCCACACTGGTAGGCCGGCCACGATTCGCGGTGCAGGGCGGCCCGCCCGGGCGGCGGCTGTCGTGATGGTGGGCACGACATGGGCGGACAGGGTCCGTGGGCCGGTCATCCATGTCACCGTGCCCTCGCTGAGTTCACCGGCTACCCGCAGCATGGCCGGCCCCAAGGCTGCGAGCAGCACGGGCGGGGCGGTTACGCCGGGAAGATCGACCGCGCCGGCGGCGGTGACGAAACCCCGATGGTTGACGGGTTGTCCATGGAGCAGTTCGTTCAGCAGGCCGAGATATTCACGCATGCGCGCCACAGGTCGGTCGGTTGGCATCCCAAACATCCCGGTGATCATCGCGCCGATCCCCGCCCCGATTCCCAAGGTCAGCCGGCCCGAAATGGCGTCTTGAACCGTCAGTGCCTGGCTGGCCAGAACGAGGGGGTGGCGCTGTGGCACCGGTACAACCGCGGTTCCTAGCTCGATGCTGTCCACCGCGACGCCAGCCAGCGCCACACTGGTCAGCGCATCGATCCCCAGTGCCTGACTCGACCATGCGACGGGAAAGCCCGCCTCTGCGGCCTCCCGAACCTGTTCGACTATGCCGTGAACCGTCGTCGGTCCCCGAACCTCGCCGATGGCAATGCCGATGCGCACTGATGACCTCCATATCCGACTTTCGAAGCATTGAAACGGGGTGGCCCTCCGTTTATCTCCCGCTAAGATACGGGGGGCAACCCCGTTTTTGCAAGGAGCGTGCAGATGCCGCGTCGGTCACCCTCGCGGGATGAGCAACACACGCGGGCTGATGCCCGGCGCAATCGCGAAAAGATCCTGAGTGCGGCCAGCGCTGTGATCAGTGAATCGGGAGCCGATGCCTCCCTTGAGGAGATCGCGCGCAGGGCAGTAGTGGGATCGGCGACCTTGTATCGCCATTTCCCCAGTCGCGCAGCGCTTTTGCAGGCAACGTTTCACGACCGGGTCGTCACCCTCTGCGATCGCGCCGAAGAGCTGGCCGAGACTGCGGACGGTCCCACTGCCCTGGTCGCCTGGCTTCGCGAGCTGGTCTCGCATGCGGCAGCAACCCGTGGGTTGGTGGCCGCGCTGGTGGAGTTGCCAAGCGTCGGTCGGTACGAGGACTCGCATCGACTGATTCGGCAGGCGGGTCAGCGCTTGCTCTCCCGCGCCCAAACGGTTGGATCGGTCAACGCTGACATCACCGTCGACGATGTGCTGCATCTGGCCAACGGCGTGGTGGTCGCGGCCGAGGCTTTAGGCGATGCGGCACGTAGCGCGGACCGTCTGATGGACATCGTCGTGAACGGACTGGTTGTGCAGGGCCGATTGCAGCCGTTGCCGAAGTAATTGGGGCACAGCACACTTCAATCCCGACTGTTCGACGACCCAGAGGGTGGCGTTCTGCATATGCGGAACCGGCTCAGAGCCAGGCCTGCTGCCACGACTGGATGCGCTCGGCCAGTTCAAGCCCGCGGTCCTCCTGAATGAAGTGGCTGGCCTTGATGCGGGCGTGCGGCTGGCCCGCGGCGCCGGGGATGTGCTTGATCAGGGCGCTGTCCGCCTTCCCGAGGATCGGATCGCGGGCCCCGAAGATGGCGAGGAACGGCTTTTCCCAGCGGCCGAGGGCGTCCCATGCTTTCCTGTTGGCCGGAATCGCCGGATCGGTGGGTGAGGTGGGTACCAGCTGAGGAAACGCGCGGGCCCCGGCCTGATAGGTCTTGTCGGGGAAGGGCGCGTTGTAGCCGGCCCGGACTTTCGACGGCACGCGGCGAACGGTCCCGGCGCTGACGATGCGGCCGGCGGGCAGGACGGGGGAGTAGTGCGCGAAAGCGCGCCAAGCGTAGAAGGCCGGCGGGGTGCGCCGTTGCGCCGTGGGGAGGAAACCGTTGGCCACGACCAGCCGCCCGACGCGTTCGGGCTGCTCGGCGGCGATGCGCAGCCCGATCAGCGATCCCCAGTCCTGCACGAACAGCGTGACGTCCCTGAGGTTGAGATGCTCGAACCACGAGATCACCCACTCCACGTGGCGCTGGTAGGTGTAATCCTCGACCCGGCTGGGCTTGTCCGAACGGCCGAAACCGATCAGATCGGGCGCGAGCACGCGGTTCCCGGCGTCGGTCAGGGGCGGAATCATCGTGCGGTAGAGGTAGCTCCACGTCGGCTCGCCGTGCAGCAGAACGATCGGCGGCCCTTCGATCGTGCCCTCGTCGAGGTAGTGCATGCGAAGCGGCCGGGTGTCGCTCGCGGTTACGTCAAGGTAATGCGCAACGAACGGGTAGTCCTCCAGGTTTTCGAATCGGGAGTCCGGGGTTCGCAGCACATGCATATCAGCTCCTCCGGTGAACCGGCACCTCTGCTAGCCTCTCGCGCCGGCGCGAATTCGTCTAGTAGCAGATTCATTGAGCTGGGCCCCAAAGGCCACTAAACTGGCCTGTTCATGGCAATTCGGCGCGCGGTTCTGCTCATAGCCGACATCGGCGGGTACACGCATTACATGCAGTGGAACCGGACGCACCTTGCCCACGCCCAGCTGACGGTTGCAGGCCTGTTGGAGTCGGTCATCAACGCGGGCAAGGGTTTGAAGCTAGCCAAACTCGAGGGTGACGCCGCGTTCTTCTGGGCACCGGACAGCCACGCCAAAGAGGTGGTGTGCGACCGCCTGTCACGGATGCGCACGTCGTTCCTGGAGCGGCGTGAGCTGATGAAGAATGACATCGCCTGTCAGTGCGCGAGTTGCGAACAGCTGGAGAAGCTGTCGCTCAAGTTCGTCGTGCATGTAGGCGAGGTGGCGGATCAGAAGGTGAAGCGCCACGTCGAGCTGGCCGGCTTCGATGTCATTCTGGTGCACCGAATGCTGAAAAACATGGTGCCGGTCGCCGAATACGTGCTGATGACCGATCCCGTCGCGGCTTGCCTCGACGAGCCTATGCGCGAGCTTTGCATGCCGTTGGTGCACGTCTTCGACGGCATCGGAGAAACGTCGACGCACTACATCGACCTTGCGGCGGGGCAGGTTCCCGTCGCGGCGCCGCGGCGCAGCTTTTTCCGCCGGCTCGGTGCGACGACCAGGTTCGAACTCGACAGCCTGCCCTTCACACTCGGTATGAAGGAGCCCGCCCAGGGGTTCCGCAACCTGGGCCGGGGCGCCGAGGAAGTCTCCGCATAGCCGAAAACCCCTGTGGCGCGACCCCGGTCCACTATGGGGTGTCGCCCAGGGCCCGTCCCATTCGCGAAACCGCCTCGGTCAGGATGGCTCGCGAGGTGGCGAAGTTCAATCGCACGTGCCCGGTTCCGCCGGTGCCGAACACGTGGCCGGAGCTGAGCGCCACCCGCGCGTGATCGAGGAACCAGCGGGCCGGCCCGGCCAGATCGGCGACCACCGCAAGGCCATCGGCGGCTTCTTCGTCGAAGCCGAGCTCCCGGCAATCCAGCCATGCCAGGTAAGTGCCTTGCGGCCATTGGTATTTCACGCCGGGAAGGTGCTCGGCGAGCAACTCGCCCAGCAGTGTCCGGTTCTCGTCCAGGCCCTGCAGGGTCGCGTCGAGCCAGTCGCTGCCGCTCCGAAACGCCTCGGCATGGGCGATGACACCCAGGTGACTGGGTCCGTGACTGACCTCCTCCGGCATCCGGTTCAGGTCGGCGGCGGCCTCGGGTCCGGCGATGGCCAGCGCGGCTTTCAAGCCGGACAGATTCCAGGCCTTCGACGCGGAGATCAGGGCGAAGGCGTTCTCGGCGCCCGGGACGGCGAGGAAGGGAGTGAACCGCGACCCCGGCAGAATGACGGGGGCGTGAATCTCGTCCGACACCACCCGCACGCCGAACCGCCGTGCGAGCTCGGCGACCGCACCGAGTTCATCGGTGGTGTGCACCGATCCTGTCGGGTTGTGCGGATTGCACAGCAGATAGGCGACCTTCGCGTCCCTGCCGGCCCCTGCGCGAGCCCGAACGAACGCATTCTCCAAGGCGTTCAAGTCAATTCGTCCGTCGGCGAGGGGCGCCTCGATGACGCGGCGTCCGTCGTGCGCGACGAATGCGTAGAACGGCGCATACACCGGAGGGTTGACTACGACGGCGTCACCGCGATCGGTGAGCAGGCGCAACACCTCGACGACACCGAGCATGACGTCGGGAACCAGCGCGGTGCGGCCGATCTCCAGGTCGTGCCATTGCCAGCGCCGCGCCGCGAATTGGCTGACCGCTTCAGCCAGCGCGGTCCCGCAGGGATATCCCGTGTCGCCGTTGTCGATGGCCTTCCGTAGCGCTTCGGCCACCGTCGGTGCCAGGTTGACGTCCATCTCGGCGACCCACAGCGGCAGGACGTCGGCGGGGTGCGCATTCCATTTCATGCTGGTGCGAACCCGCAGTTGCTGCAGCGTCAATTCCTCCAGTGGATTGGGAGTCACGCCCGCAGAGTAACCGGCGCGACCTACCCGCCGACAAACGCATTTTGTGGGATGGTCAACGGAAGGTCCACCGAACTCAGCAATCCCGGCTGCGCGGCAACGACATACGGCACGGCGTTGACGACGCGCATCGCGGTGGCGACCATGGCGCCCGCCCCGGAGGTCATCCCGCCGATGCCGGCCTTCGCGGGATCCTTCAGCGTCGCGGCCAGCGTGCAGTCGATGTCCGGATCGCCGCTGATCTGGACGCGGTAGGACAGATCGCCGATTCCTTCCGGCCAGTCCGGGGCGACGTCGTGTGCCAGCCGGGTGACGTGTTCGATGATGATCGCTTCGCGGCCGTCGACGATCCCGGTGGCCCGCATGCGCAGCGCGCCGCAGGTTCCCGCCTCGACGGTGCCCATCGCGACATCCAGCGTCCGATTGGTGACCGCGCGGTCGAAGAACTCGCGGACTTCCTGGACTTCGACCCCCAACGCGTCGCCGATCAACCGGATCTGGCCCTGCCATTCCCCGGCGATCGCACCCGCAAAGCCGATCCACGGCTGGTAGTCGAGCGGACGTCCGAAACCCAGCGCGTCACTCATGATGTCGGGCACACCGTAGTCGTCGTACAGGCCGATCTCCCACGCGTGAATCTTGTCGATGGACGACGACTGCGTGGACAGCACCAGCGGCAGATAGTCGGCGGCGAAGCCCGGCTCGATCCCGGAGGCGTACAGCGACACCTGGCCCTGCTTGGCCGCGGCGACCAGCTGGTCGCGCCACTCCGCGGGCTCGTAGGCGTGCGGGTTGACCATTCGCGTGGTGCTGGTGGTCACGACGTTGATCCCGGCTTCGAGCAGCGTGGCGTAGTCCGGGATGGCCAGCGCGTCCCGCTCCGGGCCGCTGGCCGCATAGATGACACAGTCGGGCTTGAGCGCGATCAGCGCGTCGGCGTCGTTGGTGGCTTTCAGGCCGATCGGCTCACCGCCGGCCAGCTCGCCCGCGTCCTTGCCGACCTTGGCGTCCGAGTGCACCCACAC
>NZ_LZSX01000110.1 GCF_001665835.1 Mycobacterium colombiense
GGCCTGGCGGTAGGTGCGGTCCACCAGGTCCCCGGAGGCGAACACCCCATCAATCGAGGTGGCCGTGGTGCGGCCCTGCACCAGCACATAGCCGTCGGGGTCGGTCTGCACAACGTCGCGCACCAACTCCGAGCGCGGGTCATGCCCGATCGCCACGAACACCCCGCTCACCGCCAACGTGGACACCTCACCGGTGACCGTGTCACGCAGCCGCAACCCCGTCACCGTCTGCTCACCCTCGACCGCCTCGACCGCCTTGTTGGTCACGATGGTGATCTTGTCGTTGGCCCGGGCGCGCTCCACCATGATCCGCGAGGCCCGAAACTCCTCACGGCGGTGCACCAACGTCACACTGCGGGCAAACCGGGTCAAAAACGTGGCCTCCTCCATCGCCGAGTCCCCACCCCCGATCACCGCGATGTCCTGGTCCTTGAAAAAGAACCCATCACAGGTCGCACACGAGCTCACGCCGCGGCCCAACAACTCCTGCTCACCGGGCACCCCCAAATACCGCGCGGCCGCACCCATCGCCAAGATCACCGACCGCGCCCGCACCGTCTCACCCTCGGCGGTGGTCACCGACTTGACCGGCCCCTGCAACGAGACCGATTCGACGTCTTCCGTCCGCAGATCCGCCCCGAACCGCAACGCCTGCTCACGCATCTGATCCATCAACTCCGGACCCGTGATCCCGTCCCGAAACCCCGGGAAATTCTCCACCTCGGTGGTCGTCATCAACGCCCCACCAAACGACGTCCCCTCAAACACCACCGGCGCCAACTGCGCCCGCGCCGCATACAACGCCGC